>NZ_FMCV01000074.1 GCF_900091565.1 Micromonospora marina
GCACGCTCACGCAGCTCATCGGGGTACTTCTTCGGTGCAGGCATCGCTGGTGTTCCTCCAGGTTTCGATGTCTCCATCTAACCCGGTGCGGGACATGGTGACTGAAAAGACCAGTGCTGGCACACTGCGTACGACGGCCACCACGTACGACAATGCTGGCCGAGTGCACGAGAGGTCGGTGACCGTTGGGGCGGGACTCGGTACGTCAGTGCCAGCGCAGCGCGAGGTGTATGACCCTGCCACCGGCGCGCATGTTCGGACGCAGTCGGTGGCAAACGGATCGGTGGTCGCGGAGGTGGTACGGCTCTACGACGCCCTCGGGCGAATCACTTCCTACACCGATGCCGACGGCAACGTGTCGACCACGACCTACGACATCATGGGCCGGGTAGCCACGAGCCATGACGGTAAGGCGCAGCGAACGTACTCCTATGATGGGGGTAGCGAACGGCGCGGCCTGCTGACTTCCGTCGATGACAGCCAAGCCGGGCAACTTACCGGCAGCTACGACGCCGATGGCAACATAACGTCCGAGACGTGGCCGAACGGCATTGCCGTCAACACCGAGGTCAACGAGGTCGGTGACCGCATTGGTCTTGTCTACGTCAAGGCGGGCTGCCCGTCAGGTGACTGCACCCTGTACACCGAATCTGCGGTGCAGTCGGTGCACAGTCAGCGCCGCATGGGCGCATCGAGCCTCTCCCTGCAGCGCTTCGACTACGACAAGGTCGGCCGACTTACCGTCGTGGAGGACGCCGTCGGCGGGCAGTGCACCACCCGTCGGTACAACCTCAGCACCTCGTCAAACCGGAACAGCCTGATCGAGTACGGGCCAGCCGCTGAGGGGAACTGCCAGAGCGACACGGCGGCGTCGACCCGGACGTGGACGTACGACAACGCGGACCGCGTAACCTCCACCGGTTACGTCTACGACGCCCTAGACGATCTATTCCAAGGGTTCCGGGGCAGCGAACAGGAGCGAGGGTGTCCATGATCGACGTTGCGAAGCAACGATGACCATGGAGGCCACG
>NZ_FMCV01000073.1 GCF_900091565.1 Micromonospora marina
ACAACACCCCACACAACCAACCCCACACACCCCCACCCAACACACCCGGCAAATCCACCAAACCACCCCACCGCAACGGCACCTCCAAACCCACCACCCGACCCAAACCCCACACCGCAGAACCCGCGACATCCACCAGCTCGTCCGAGCCGCCGACCGACACCGCCCCGCGCGTCAACCACCACAACCGGCCCGACCCACCGACGTCGGTCAGCGCCTGCACCACGGCCAGCGCCGTCGACACCTCGGCGGCGGCCGGAACCTGGGACGCCTCCCGCGGCTCCGCCAGCGACAGCAGGGACACCACGTGAGCGTCCCGGGCGTCGGAACTCATCGCCTCCAGCAGCAGCCGCGCCACCCGGTCACGGTCGGCGCCGGCCGGGACCAGCACCGGGACCACCCGGTCGGCCCGGGCAGCCAACGCCGCGGCCACCGGGTGGTCCTCCTGACCGGGCACCATCAGCAGCAGCCAGGTTCCCGCCAACGTCGCGGAGTCCGGCACGGCGGCCGTACGCCACGTCGCCCGGTACCGCCAGGAGTCGACGACCGCCCGCTGCTGCGTCGCCCGCCGCCACCGGGCGAGCTTGGGCAGCAGCGCCGTGGACGGCTCGTCCGCGCCCACGGCGAGATCCTCGCCCAGCACGCCGAGGTCCCCGGACTCGACCGCCGCCCAGAACTGCTCGTCGGACGGGGCGTCGGCCCGCTCCGGAGCCGAGCCGGGCTGGGGGTCCTCCAGCCAGTAGCGCTGCCGGTCGAAGGCGTAGGTGGGCAGTTCCACCGCGCGCGGCCGGGTGCCGGTCTGGCCGAGGTACGCCGCCCAGTCGACGGCCATGCCGGCGGCCCAGAGCTGCCCGGCGGCACTGGTGAGGGTGGTGACGTCGGGCTGGCTGCGACGCAGCGTGGCGACGTACCGCACGTCGTCGGCCGTGTCCGCCTCGGCGGCCATGGCGGTGAGGACCGCGTCCGGGCCGACTTCCAGGAAGGTGTCCACCCCCTGTGCCCGCAACGCCGCCACACCGTCGGCGAACCGCACCGGCTGGCGTACATGCCGCACCCAGTAGCCCGG
>NZ_FMCV01000069.1 GCF_900091565.1 Micromonospora marina
GCGAACCGGGCTCTGGCGCCGTCGAGCAAGCTGGCCGCCGCCGACTGGGTCTGCCAGGACGTGCACCTGCCCGGCCTGCCACATGTCACCGACGACGCCTGCTACCGGGCGATGGACCAGCTGATCGAGGTTGAGCCCGCGTTGACCCGCGGTGTCTACGACCAGATCGCCGACCTACTCAACCTCGAAGTCGACCTGCTGTTCTTCGACACCACCAGCACCTACTTCGAACTCGACGAGGCCGACGAACCGCTGTGGCGTGACCAGCAGGGCCGGGTCGTGGCCGAGGACGATCCGGCGGCGGTCAAGCAGGCCGGGTTCCGCACCCATGGCAAGAGCAAGGACTCCCGCGACGATCTGCCCCAGGTCGTGGTCGGGATGGCCGTCACCCGCACCGGCATCCCCGTGCGTGTCTGGTGCTGGCCCGGCAACACCGGCGACTCCGCCCTGATCCGGCAGGTCAAGACCGACATGCGCGAGTGGAGCCTGGCCCGCATCGTCTGGGTCGCCGACCGCGGCTTCGCCTCCGCCGAGAACCGCCGCTTCCTGCAACAGGGCGGCGGGCACTACATCCTCGGCGAGAAGCTACGCGCCGGCACCAGCGAAGCCGACCAGGCTCTGGCCCGGCAGGGCCGTTACGCCACCGTCGCGGACAACCTGCAGGTCAAGGAAGTCAACATCGACACCGACGACCGGTTCGTCATCTGCTACAACCCCGAGGCCGCCGACCGAGACGCCGCCGTCCGGACCCGACTGCTCGCCCAGCTCACCGACCTGATCGACGACACAGACCGGCTGTCGGCCACCAAACGCGCCGAGCTCCGCGGCGTGATCTCGACCAAGCCCGGCCTGAACCGGTTCCTGCGCGTCACGCCCAAGGGCCTGCTACGCCTCGACCAAGGCAAGGTCAAGGCCGAACAGCGCCTCGACGGCAAGTACCTGCTGCGCTGCTCCGACCCGAAACTGAGCGCGGAGGACATCGCCCTGGGCTACAAGCAACTACTCGAAGTCGAACGCGGCTGGCGCGACATGAAGACCACCCTCGACCTGCGCCCGGTGTTCCACCGCCGCGAGGACCGCATCCGCGCCCACATCCTGCTCTGCTGGCTGGCCCTGCTGCTCATCCGCGTCGCCGAGACCGAGACCGGCCGCACCTGGACCGCGATCCGCACCGAGATCGACCGGCTGCACCTCGGCGTGTTCACCGGCCCCGCCGGCACGTTCACCCAGCGCACCGAGCTGTCCCAACCCCAGAAGGCCCTGCTCACGAAACTGCGGATCACCGAACCGCCCCGCATCTTCGACGCCACACCCGCAACCACCTGACCTGCAACAACACAGCCGCCTAGTGACAC
>NZ_FMCV01000064.1 GCF_900091565.1 Micromonospora marina
CCACCGACGTACAACTCCCCCACCACACCGATCGGCACCGGCCGCAGAAACCGATCCAACACATGAACCACCGTGTTCCACACCGGAACCCCGATGGTCGGGGTGCCGGTGCCGACCTCCTCGCCGGTGGAGTACACCGTGGTTTCGGTGGGGCCGTACATGTTGTGCAGCCGGTAGCCCAGGTCACGCAGCCGGCCGGCCAGGGTGGCGCCGAGGGGTTCCCCCATGCTGATCGCGAACGCGGTCCCCGGTCCCAGCCCGGAGCGCACCAGCGCCTCCCACATCGACGGTGTCGCCTGGACCGCCGTGGTGGTCGGCGCGGCGAACAACCGGGCCACCTCGACGGGATCGCGATGACGGTCGGGGCCGACCATGACGACCTGGGCTCCCCGCACGAGCGGGGCGAACATCTCGGTCACCGCGACGTCGAAGGTGACCGTGGTCGAGGCGAGCATCCGGTCCCCCGGCCCCAGATCCATCCGGTCGGCCATGAACTGCACCAGGTGCGACATCCCCCCGACGGTCACCGCGACCGCTTTGGGCCGGCCAGTCGAACCGGAGGTGAACAGGGCGTACGCCAGTTCGTCGGGCTCGGTCGCCACCGGCCGGATGGCTGCTCCTTCCGGCGGCCCGTCGACCGGCACCGTCGGCCACCGAGCCCCCATCTGCTCCTCGGTGCCGAGGTCGGTCACCACCGTCACGGCTCGTGCCCGGTCCAGCGCATCGTGCAGCCGGTCGATCGGGTGCTCCGGGTCCAGCGGCAGGTAGACCGCGCCGATCCGCAGCACGGCGAGGGCGGCCACGACGAGGATCGGCCCCCGGGTCAGGCAGATCCCGACGACCTGCTGCCGGCCCACCCCGCGCCGCCGCAGCGCCGCCGCCAGCCGGTCGGCCTCTTCCACCAGCGCCGCATAGCTGTAGCACCGCTCGCCGTCCTCGTCGCTGACCGCGATCAGGCCCGGGGTGCGGGACGCCTGCCGGGCCACCAGCGTGACGACTCCGGCGGGGTCGTAGGGCCGGGTGGTGTCGTTCCACGCCGCCAACTGCCGGAGGTCCCCCGGTCCGGTGGCCGGCAGCGCCGACAACCGCTGCTGTGGCTGCCGGGCGGTCTCGTCGAGCAGCCGTACGAGGGCGGCGGCGATCCGGGCTGCGGTGGCCGGCGCGAACAGGTCGGTGCGGTACTCCAGATAGCCGGCGAGACCGTCGCCGTCCTCGGCGAGGACCAGCGACAGCTCGAACTTTGCCCGTCCGGGATCGACCGGCGTCAGCCGAAGGCGTACGTCTTCCACCACGGACTCCGCGGCCGGGGCGTTCTGCAACACGAACATCACCTGCGCCACCGGGTCCCGGCTCAGGTTCCGGTCCGGCGCCAGATCCTCGACGATCTGCTCGAAGGGCACCTCCTGCCGGTCGAACGCCTCGTGGCAGACGGCCCGCATCCGGTCCACCAGCTCACCGAAGGTCGGGTCACCGCGCAGCTCCCCGCGGAGCACCACGGTGTTGGCGAACAACCCGACGATGCGCTCGAACGCGGCCACCGGCCGGTTGGCGACCGGGGTCGCGACGGCGATGTCCTCCTGCCCGCTGTACCGGGACAGCAGCGCCGCGAAGCCGCTCAGCAGCACCGTGTACAGCGTCGTGGACCGTGCCTCGGCGAGGGCGGTCAGCGCGCGGACGGTGTCGGCCCCGAGCCGGAGCGACCGACGGGCCCCGGGCCGTTCCCCGTTGGGGTGGTGGGGGTGGTCGGTGGGGAGGTCGAGGGTGGGGGTGTTGGCGAGGTGGTGGGTCCAGTAGGTGCGGTGGTGTTGGTGTCGGGTGTGG
>NZ_FMCV01000062.1 GCF_900091565.1 Micromonospora marina
CCGACACCAGATGCTCCGCCACCAACGCACCCAACGCACCCGTACCACCGGTCACCAACACCGCACCATCACCCAGGCTCGGCGCCTCCACCGACGTGACGCCGGCCCGGACCAGGCGCGGCGAGTACACCGCACCCCCTCGGACGGCCAACTGGCCGCCGGTCGCGGCCGGTTCCCGCAGGACGCCGTCCAGCAGGGCCACCAGCGCGGCGTCCAGGTCGCCGTCGACGTCCGCGAGGACCATGCGGCCCGGGTGCTCCGACTGCGCCGAACGCAGCAGACCCCACACCGCCGCGCTTGCCAGGTCGGTCACCCGGTCGCTGTCGCCGATCGACACCGCGCCCCGGGTCACGACCACGAGCCGCGAGTCCGCCAGGGCGTCCGCCGCGAGCCAGGACTGCACCGTCGCCAGCACGGCCGTGGTCACTGCCCGGACCGACTCCGGCGTCGCCGCGCCGGGCGCGGGGAACACCGGCATCAGCAGCGTCCGGGGAGCTGACTCATCCCCCGCGACCGTCGCCACGTCGGCGTACGTGGGCATGCCTACCGGTGCCGGCAGCTCCAGGCCGCCGGTCACCAGCGCCCAACCCGAAAGCTCCCCGGCGGGTGCGGCCTCCACGGCCGGCCACCGCAGTTCGAACAGCGACCGCGAGGCCACGCCCGGCGCGGCCACACCGGTCAGCTCTCGCAGGACGAGGGAGTCCATCGACACGACCGGCGCGCCCACCTCGTCGTACGCGGCCACCCGCAGCCCGGAGCCGTCGCGGGTCAGGCGCACCCGCAGCGTCCCCGCGCCTGCCGCGTGGACCTGCACGCCCTCGAAGGCGAACGGCACCCGTGGTCCGCTCGATTCCTCGCCACCGAGCAGCAGCCCGATCGGGTGCAGGGCGGCGTCCAGCAGCGCCGGGTGCAGGCCAAATCCGGCGCTGTCCGTCGCGGCGGCCTCCGGCAGGGCCACCTCGGCGAACAGTTCGTCGCGGCCGATCCAGGCGCGCTGGAGCCCCTGGAAGACCGGCCCGTACGCCAGGCCGTGCTCCGCCAGCGTCGTGTACCACCCCGCGAGGTCCACCTCCGACGTCGCGGCGGGGGGCCAGGTGATCGAGTCGGGCTCGTCGGCGGTGGACGCTTCCAGTACACCCTCGGCGTGCCGGGTCCAGCCCGCCTCGGAATCGTCGTCGGGGCGGGAGTAGACGGCAACGGGACGCTGCGGCGACTCCGACGTGGACACCCGCACCTGAATGCGTACGCCCCCGGTTTCGGGGAGCACCAGCGGGGCGGCCATGGTCAGCTCCCGCAGCCGGGAGAGGCCCACCTCATCGCCGGCCCGTACGGCCAGCTCGACCAGGGCCGTGCCGGGTACGAGCGTCAGCCCGGAGACCGTGTGGTCGGCCAGCCACGGGTGTGTGGTCAGGGAGAGTCGGCCGGTCAGCACCATCTCGTCGTCGCCGGCCAGGTCCACTGTCGCGCCGAGCAGCGGGTGCCCGGTGCGGCCGAGTCCGACCCCGGACACGTCGCCCGTACGCGCCCGGTTGGCGGCGGGCCAGTAGCGCTGGTGCTGGAAGGCGTACGTGGGCAGGTCCACCCGGCGCGCGCCGGTCTCGGTAAACCACGACTGCCACGTCACCGGCACACCGTGCACGTGCAGCTCGGCCAGGGCGTGCAGCAACGCCTGCACCTCCGGCCGGTCACGGCGCTGCACAGCCACCGCCAGCACGACCTCGTCATCGGGCAGCACATCCGCCGCCATGGCGGTCAGCACGCTCTGCGGGCCGACCTCCAGGAACGTATCCACCCCGGCCGCCCGCAGCGCCGTCACCCCGTCGGCGAACCGCACCGCCTCCCGCACATGCCGCACCCAATACTCCGGGGTACGGATCTCGTCACCGGCCAGGGCCCCCGTCACGTTCGACACGACCGGCAACACCGGCGCGGCGAACACCAACCCATCCAGGACCTTACGGAACTCGGCCAGCATCGGCTCCATCAACGGACTGTGGAACGCGTGGCTCACCGCCAGCCGGCGCGTACGCACCCCCCGCTCACGCCAGACCCGCTCCACCTCGGCCAGGGCCTCGACGGCACCCGACACGACCACAGCGGCCGGGCCGTTGACCGCCGCGACGCCCACCCTGTCGCCCAGGCCCGCGATCGACTCCACCACCGCAGCCTCGTCAGCGGCCACAGCCAGCATCCCGCCACCGGTGGGCAGCGCCTGCATCAACCGACCCCGCGCCGCCACCAACTGACACGCGTCGGCCAGGGACA
>NZ_FMCV01000061.1 GCF_900091565.1 Micromonospora marina
CACCAGCGACCGCACCCCATACACCGACACCAGATGCTCCGCCACCAACGCACCCAACGCACCCGTACCACCGGTCACCAACACCGCACCATCACCCAGGCTCGGCGCCTCCACCGACGTGACGCCGGCCCGGACCAGGCGCGGCGAGTACACCGCACCCCCTCGGACGGCCAACTGGCCGCCGGTCGCGGCCGGTTCCCGCAGGACGCCGTCCAGCAGGGCCACCAGCGCGGCGTCCAGGTCGCCGTCGACGTCCGCGAGGACCATGCGGCCCGGGTGCTCCGACTGCGCCGAACGCAGCAGACCCCACACCGCCGCGCTTGCCAGGTCGGTCACCCGGTCGCTGTCGCCGATCGACACCGCGCCCCGGGTCACGACCACGAGCCGCGAGTCCGCCAGGGCGTCCGCCGCGAGCCAGGACTGCACCGTCGCCAGCACGGCCGTGGTCACTGCCCGGACCGACTCCGGCGTCGCCGCGCCGGGCGCGGGGAACACCGGCATCAGCAGCGTCCGGGGAGCTGACTCATCCCCCGCGACCGTCGCCACGTCGGCGTACGTGGGCATGCCTACCGGTGCCGGCAGCTCCAGGCCGCCGGTCACCAGCGCCCAACCCGAAAGCTCCCCGGCGGGTGCGGCCTCCACGGCCGGCCACCGCAGTTCGAACAGCGACCGCGAGGCCACGCCCGGCGCGGCCACACCGGTCAGCTCTCGCAGGACGAGGGAGTCCATCGACACGACCGGCGCGCCCACCTCGTCGTACGCGGCCACCCGCAGCCCGGAGCCGTCGCGGGTCAGGCGCACCCGCAGCGTCCCCGCGCCTGCCGCGTGGACCTGCACGCCCTCGAAGGCGAACGGCACCCGTGGTCCGCTCGATTCCTCGCCACCGAGCAGCAGCCCGATCGGGTGCAGGGCGGCGTCCAGCAGCGCCGGGTGCAGGCCAAATCCGGCGCTGTCCGTCGCGGCGGCCTCCGGCAGGGCCACCTCGGCGAACAGTTCGTCGCGGCCGATCCAGGCGCGCTGGAGCCCCTGGAAGACCGGCCCGTACGCCAGGCCGTGCTCCGCCAGCGTCGTGTACCACCCCGCGAGGTCCACCTCCGACGTCGCGGCGGGGGGCCAGGTGATCGAGTCGGGCTCGTCGGCGGTGGACGCTTCCAGTACACCCTCGGCGTGCCGGGTCCAGCCCGCCTCGGAATCGTCGTCGGGGCGGGAGTAGACGGCAACGGGACGCTGCGGCGACTCCGACGTGGACACCCGCACCTGAATGCGTACGCCCCCGGTTTCGGGGAGCACCAGCGGGGCGGCCATGGTCAGCTCCCGCAGCCGGGAGAGGCCCACCTCATCGCCGGCCCGTACGGCCAGCTCGACCAGGGCCGTGCCGGGTACGAGCGTCAGCCCGGAGACCGTGTGGTCGGCCAGCCACGGGTGTGTGGTCAGGGAGAGTCGGCCGGTCAGCACCATCTCGTCGTCGCCGGCCAGGTCCACTGTCGCGCCGAGCAGCGGGTGCCCGGTGCGGCCGAGTCCGACCCCGGACACGTCGCCCGTACGCGCCCGGTTGGCGGCGGGCCAGTAGCGCTGGTGCTGGAAGGCGTACGTGGGCAGGTCCACCCGGCGCGCGCCGGTCTCGGTAAACCACGACTGCCACGTCACCGGCACACCGTGCACGTGCAGCTCGGCCAGGGCGTGCAGCAACGCCTGCACCTCCGGCCGGTCACGGCGCTGCACAGCCACCGCCAGCACGACCTCGTCATCGGGCAGCACATCCGCCGCCATGGCGGTCAGCACGCTCTGCGGGCCGACCTCCAGGAACGTATCCACCCCGGCCGCCCGCAGCGCCGTCACCCCGTCGGCGAACCGCACCGCCTCCCGCACATGCCGCACCCAATACTCCGGGGTACGGATCTCGTCACCGGCCAGGGCCCCCGTCACGTTCGACACGACCGGCAACACCGGCGCGGCGAACACCAACCCATCCAGGACCTTACGGAACTCGGCCAGCATCGGCTCCATCAACGGACTGTGGAACGCGTGGCTCACCGCCAGCCGGCGCGTACGCACCCCCCGCTCACGCCAGACCCGCTCCACCTCGGCCAGGGCCTCGACGGCACCCGACACGACCACAGCGGCCGGGCCGTTGACCGCCGCGACGCCCACCCTGTCGCCCAGGCCCGCGATCGACTCCACCACCGCAGCCTCGTCAGCGGCCACAGCCAGCATCCCGCCACCGGTGGGCAGCGCCTGCATCAACCGACCCCGCGCCGCCACCAACTGACACGCGTCGGCCAGGGACAACACACCCGCCACATGCGCCGCCGTCACCTCACCGATCGAATGACCAGCCAGCATGTCCGGCACAATCCCGAACGACTCCACCAGACGGAACAACGCCACCTCGACCGCGAACAACCCGGCCTGCGTGAACACCGTCTGATCCAACAACCCCGCCTCAGCAGTGCCCGCC
>NZ_FMCV01000060.1 GCF_900091565.1 Micromonospora marina
GCGAGACGGGCACCACCACGTCGGCGGCCTCGTCGAGGGCGACGGCGACGGCGGCGGACTGCAACGACGTGCCGCCGAGGTGGAAGAACCCGTCGAGTGACCCGACCCGGTCCAGCCCGAGCACCGTCGCGAAGATCCCCGCGACGAGGCGTTCGCCCTCGGTGGCCGGTTCGGTGTAGGGCACGTCGAGGTCGGGACGGCGCGAGCCCGGTTCTGGTAGCGCCCGCCGGTCGATCTTGCCGGTGCCGCCGGTGGGTAACCGGTCCAGGACCATGATCACGGCGGGGACCATGTAGGGCGGCAGCACCGCGGCGGCGTGTGCCCGCAGGTCGGCGGTGACGGGAACGCGGCCGTCGCGGCCGGTGACGTAGCCGACGAGCCGGGCGGTGCCCTGGTCCTCGCGACGGGTGACGACGGCGGTGCCGACGTCCGGATGTTGTTCGAGAGTCGCTTCGATCTCACCGAGTTCGATGCGGATGCCGTTGACCTTGACCTGGTGGTCCATCCGGCCGAGGATCTCCAGCGCTCCGGTGGCGTTCCACCGGCCGAGGTCGCCGGTGCGGTAGGCGGTCCCGCCGCCGTACGGGTCGGTGACGAACCGCTGGGCGGTCAGTTCGGGGCGGTTGAGGTAACCGTCGGCGACGCCGGCGCCGGTGATGAGGATCTCGCCGGGAACGCCCATGGGGACGAGGTCGAGCTTGGCGTCGACGACGCGGATCTGCCGGTTGGGCATGGGTCGGCCGATGGGCACGTACGCGCCGGGCCAGCCCTTCGACGCGTCGAACCAGGTGCAGGCGACGGATGCCTCCGCGGGCCCGTACGCGTTGATCAGGCGGGCACCGGCGGCCGTCCAGCGGTGTGCCATGCGGGGCGGAATGGGTTCCCCGGCGAGGGTCACGCACGTCAGGCTGGGGCAGTCGGCGGGATCGACGGCGGCGAGGTTCGTCGGTGGGCAGAACGCGTGGGTGGCCTGCTCCTTGGCGATCAGCTCAGTCAGCCGGCGGGCGTCCAGCAGGTCGTCGCGGGAGCTGACGACGACGCGGGCACCGGAGGTCAGCGCGGTGTAGATCTCGCCGAGGGCCACGTCGAAGACCGGGGAACAGGAATGGAGCATCCGGCTGTCCGGCCCGACCGCGCACTCCTCCCGCATCCAGGTGACGAAGTTCGTCAGGTGCTCGTGGGTCAGCACGACACCCTTCGGTGTCCCGGTCGAGCCGGACGTGTAGATCACGAACGCCGGCCGGGAGGGGGCCACCACCGGCAGGTCGGCCGCCTCGGCCGCCGTCACGGTGGGCCAGTCGGCATCGAGGGCGACGACCCGTACGCCGTCAGGTCCGGGGACACGCGGGGCGACCTCGCCGACGGTGAGGACGACCCGGGCGCCGTGGTCGGCCAGCAGCATCCGCATCCGCTCCGCCGGCCAGGACACGTCCATCGGCGTGTACGCCGCCCCCGCCCGCAGCACCGCCAGGGTGGCGACGAGGGTCCACATGCTGCGGTCCAGCGCCAGCGACACCACGTCCCCGGGCCGTACGCCCATCGACCGTAGCCGCGCGGCCAACTCCCCCGAGCGACGGGCCAGCTCCGCGTACGTCAGCACCTCCCCGGCGGCCACGCCGGCCACCGCGTCCGGCGTGCGTCGCGCCCATTCGAGCACCAGCTCGTGCAGCGGCGCACCTGGCACCGGGCGGGCCGGGCCCCGGCCCCACGCGAGCAGCCGCTCGCGCTCGGTCGCGCCCAGCAGCGGCAGCGCGCCCAGCGGCACCCCGGGTTCCCGGACGCCGGCCGACAGCAACGACACGGTCTGGTCCACCAGACCTCGCACCCAGTCCGCCGAGAAGCCGTCGGCGGCGTAGTCCACCCGGAGCGCCGACCCGTCCCCCGCGACGGTCACCAGGATGTCCACGTCCACCACGTCCGGCCCCACCTCGGCCACCGGGGTGTCCACCAGCCCGACCACCACCGGCCCCACCGCGCCCGCGCTGCGCGCGACCGGTCCGGCCAGCGCCGTGGCCACCCGCGACGTCAGCTCGCCGAAGCCCGGTTCGTCCGCGACGTCGACCCGCAGCACGCCGCCCGACGACAGGCCGACCGCCACCTCGGCCTGGCCCGTGTACCGGGCCAGCACCCCCAGCAGACCGGCCAGCAGCACCGGGCCGGGAGAGCGCGCCCCCGCCGGGACGGGCGGGTCGATCCGCCGGTAGGCGGAGGCCGCCCGGGCCGGCCACGCGGCCGGCCGGCGCAGGTCCCCCATCAGGTCGAGGATCTCGAAGCCGGGCCCAGCGACATCCGTGGCCTGCGCACCGACGATTCCGACAGACATTGAGCCAGCCTCCGATCAGGGCCGGCGCCACCCAGAGGGGTGCGCCGGAAGGGACAACCACGAACTCTCGGGACAACGGGCCGCATGCCACGCGGCGACGAGCGGTCCGGTACGCAGGGGCGGACGGTCAACCGGCGGTGGGCGCACCCGCCGGCCCGTCTTCGAGGAAGCGCAGCATGTGGTGGTTCAGCTCCTCGGCGAAGCTGTACGGCAGGTAGTCGGTGCGGATGGTGACGCGCAGGAGAGCATGGTCGACGCGGGGCAGGACCTCGACCGTGAGCCCGTTGGGCACCTCCCGGGCGTACGGGTCGACGACCTCCTCGGCCCGGCAGCCGGGCAGCTCCAGCGGCACCACCACGTTGTCCTGGAACACGAACGTCGGCAGGCTCGCGACCACCTCGCCGGAGAGCCCGGCGGCGGGATCGTCGGCGGTCTCCGCGAAGGGAACGTCCTGGGCCCGCATGAGATCGCGGATCGTCTCGTCGACCCGCAGGACCAGCTTGTCGTCGTGCGGCCCGTCGAAGCGCACCCGCACGCAGTTGAGGTTGAGCCGGGTGGTGAACGCGGAGTCGAGGACGCGGCTGCCGCGCTGGGCGACCACCATCAGCAGGGCGATGTCGTCCTGCCCGTGGATGGCGCGTAGCGCCGAGGCGAAGGCGGCCACGAAGTAGCTGGAGCGGCTGAAGCGCTGGTCGCGGGCGGTCCGGTCCCAGCGGTCGAGCACCGCGGGGGTGACGGTGAGCGTGTGGCCCGCCTTCGGTCCCCAGGCGAGGGCCTGCTCCAGGGGCGCGGCGGCCGGGCCCTTGCCTTGGCGGGATAGGTCGCGTAGTTGTTCGCGCCAGTAGGTTCGTTGGGTTTGCAGGTTGGCGGCGTTGCGGAGGCGGGTGTGTTCGTCGTGGGTTTGGTGGAGTGTGGGTGCGGGGTGTTTCCAGGTGG
>NZ_FMCV01000059.1 GCF_900091565.1 Micromonospora marina
GCCCTACGCAACGCCGCCATCGGCGCGCTCCGCACCGCCGGAATCACCAACATCGCCGTCGGCACCCGCCATCACGCCCGCGACAGCACCCGCCCGCTGGCACTCCTCGGCGTCACCTGACGACTTTGCCGGGGCCCTGGCCACGCGGCGAGGTGCCAGCGTGAGCTGGCCCTTTTCCGTGTGGCCTCCCGCCGAACCGGACTTGATGGTTTCCCGATCATCCGGCTCTCCAGTGACTACTGCGTGAGTGGGTCGGTTGGATTCCCGGTATGGATGTGGTCGTGGCATGCGGCGCAGACCACGAGGGTCTTGCGCCGCCGGTTCGCCATGATCTTGGCCCATCGGGGTTGGTGCGGGTCGGGTGGCTGGAGGTCTTTGAGCTTGCGGATGTGGTGAACCTGCACTTCACCCGCTTGCTGGCAGATCTCGCAGGTGTCCGCGAGGAGCCGGGTGATCAGCTCCTTGTGCGGGTAGTCCACCCGGGTCGGTCGGCGATCGATGATCTTTGCCGACCGTTGCCGCTGAAGAGGGATGCCGCCGAACCTGGCGACCAGTGGTTTCCTGCCGTCACGTTCGATCCGGGCCTCGAAGCAGGTCCGCGGCCCGTTTGCGGTGTCGGTTCTGGCCTTGTGCTTGGTGGCCATCTTCGTCACCGTCGAACGGTGTTTCCCGGTGTCGGGGTACTCGTTGGAGTGCAGAGGTGAGTACGGCTGATCTTGCAGAGGTCAGGTGTCGTGGTGGGTGCCTTGTTCGTCACCGTGGGTTGCGTTTTGTAGGCGTAGGCGGGTGAGGCCGATCATGTCGATGAGCCATCCGGGTCCGCCGGTGATGCCGCGGGCGCGTAGGAGGGTGTCGACCTCGTGATGGGTCTCCGGCCCGGTGTTGGCGAGGAGGTCCTCGCAGGTCTGGAGCAGGAGCTGCAGCAGGTCGCCGTGGTGGGTGTCGCTGGTGGTCGCGGGGTCGTTCGGGTTGGCCGGGGTGGGCATCAGGCGACGTTCTCGATGGCGGTGAGGCGGTTCTTGAGTCGGTAGCTGGGGCCGTTGATGGGGACGACGTCGCAGTGGTGCAGGAGCCGGTCGAGGATGGCGGTGGCCAGGACCTCGTCGCCGAAGACTTGGCCCCATTCGCCAAAGCCTTTGTTTGAGGTCAGCAGGGTGGAGCCCTTTTCGTAGCGTTTCGAGATCACCTGGAAGACGAGGTTGGCCTCGGGTCGTTCGAGGGGTTGGTAGCCCACTTCGTCGATGACCAGGACGGTGGGGCGTAGGTAGGTCTGCAGCTTTCGGGCCAGCCGGCCGATCGCGTCGGCGGCGGTGAGGTGGCGGACCATGTCGTCGAGGGTGGTGAAGTAGACGGTGAATCCGGCTCGGCAGGCGGCGACCGCGAGGGACACCGCGATGTGGGTCTTGCCGACGCCGGGCGGGCCGAGCAGGGCGACGTTGGCTTTGGCCTGCACGAACGCGAGGGTGGCCAGGTCACGGACCTTGCGGGGGTCCAGGTCGGGTTGGAAGCTGAAGTCGTAGTCGTCGAGGGTCTTGTGGTGCGGCAGCTTCGACAGGCGTAGCCCGGCGCGGAAGCGGCGTTCGTCGCGGACGGCGAGTTCCTCTTCCAGCACGAGGTCGAGGAACTCCAGGTAGCCCATGGCCTCGGTGTCGGCCCGGCCGGTGAGCTCCCGCAGCGTCTTGGCCAGGTGAGGCAGGCCGAGTTTGGTGGCGCTGGCGTGGATGCGGTTGGTGACCAGCTCACTCACTTCGAGACGTCCTTCAGGTGTGGGCGGTTGGTGAACGGGCTGGCCTGGGCGATCTGCTCATAGACCGACAGCGGGCGGGCTTCGACGGCGATCTGGGCGGCGGCGGCCCGGTTGAGTAGGGCTTGCAGCGGTCCCTGACTGCTGGCGTGGCGGGCCGGTCGGCGGGTGGCTGGCTGCCCGCCGTCGGGGTCGCCGGTGGTGACGGCCCGGGTGTGTCCGTCGGGCAGACCGTCCCAGTGGCTCTCGTCGACGACGCGGGCGCCGCGGCCCACGGCCCGCTGGTGCGTGGCCAGCAGCGTGGTGCCGTCCAGGCCGGGGACGGCGGCGTGGATGGTGATGGTGGCGGCGGTCGCCCGAATCTCCACGAGCTGGCGGTGGCGGACCCGTCGGGCCGGCACGGAGTAGAGGTTGCCGGCATAGGCGATCAGGCAGTCCTTGCCGACGTGCCGCAGATGCCGGTCGGCGACCACATACGCCCTGGCCGGGATCGGTCGCAACGCGGCATGGTCCCGGACCGCCCGCACGCCGATGATCTCGCCGTGGGTGCGATGCCGCACGGCCCGCCGCTGCGGCACCCACGCCACGAACATGGCGTCGAGCTCGGCCAGCGACGCAAACGCCCGCCCGGCCAGGACATGATCACGGACGATGGTGACCTGCCGTTCGACCCGCCCCTTGCCGGTCGGTCGGTATGCGGCCAGCACGTCGATGTCGAAGTCGTAGTGCCCGGCGAACGCGACCGCTTCCGGGTGCAGCGGCACCGCCTGGCCCGGGGCGACGTGCCGGCGGACCACGGTCTTGGTCCGGTCGTAGACGATCGCCCCCGGGACCCCGCCGAAGTGCGCGAACGCCCGCCGGTGACACTCCCAGAACGCGGCCAGGTCCTGGCTGGTGGTGAAGCAGCAGAACGGGTCCCGCGAGTACGACAGCACCATGTGGAACGAGTACACCTTCGGGATCCCGACGTGAGCGAGGATGCCGCCCTCGTCGCCCCAGTCCACCTGCGCCTGCGCACCCGGGACGACCTCGAACCGGCGGTGCAGCCCCGCCAGCTGATCCGGGCTGATCCCCAACTCCGCAGCGATCCGCGGCCGGGCCTGCTGCAGATACAACTTCACCCGCTGGTAGTTACCGGTGAACCCGTACTGCTCGACAAGACGTTCGTGGATCACCGTGCCCTTGAGCAGCAACTCCGCCCGCAACCACGCATCGACCACATGCGCGAACACGTCGATCAGCTGCCCACGAGCCGGCCGCGCCCGAACCGGCGGCGCCACCTCACCGCCACCAGCAGCCAGGTACTTCTTCACCGTCCGCCAGTTCAGGCCCGTCTCACGAGCGATCTCCGAGACACTCGCACCAGCCTCGTGCAACGCCCGGAACCGGCGCACATCCAGCCACCGCTGCTCATCCAACGCCCCCACCGCCAGCCGCCCCACGCCGGTCCGATCACGACCCGAGCAGCCTCACCCTCAGTCACCCGCTGACGACGGACAAACAGTGCGCACCTCTGCAAGATCAGCTGTACCTAGCTCTGCACTCCAGGCCGTACCCCGACA
>NZ_FMCV01000057.1 GCF_900091565.1 Micromonospora marina
ACACCGTGCTGGTCATGGCCGCCCTCGCGGTCTGCACGGTCACCGCCGCCGCGCTACGGGAACGTACCGACAGCCAGGCACCCCCACCGACCACACCCGACCAGCCACCACCGGCCGATCCCGGACTGATCCCGCTCACCGTGCCCGAGGTCGGACGACTCCTCGCCGACGCCCTGCACCACCCACCACCACCAGGACACGCCATCGACTGGCTCACCTGGCGACGCCGACACCAGGCCCGCGCCCGCTGGCACCACCAACGCACCCGCCTCAACCGCGAATACGCCCTGCTCACCTAGCAAATGGCGGCTGCCGTACTAGCGGGAGAGTCAGTTTGGCCTGCTGCCGCGGATGGGGTTGTTTGTAGACGGCGAGCAGCCACGGTTGAGTCTTGTAGCTGTGCGGACCAGAGGAAGACAACCGCCTCTGTCGCTGCTGGCTGCAGAATCGACCGCGAGTGTCGGCAACTCGACAAATCCAATGAATCGAGTCCTAACGGAACCAGTTTCCCCAGGTCAGGCGCTCGCGAGGTCAGATTTTCATCGATCTACGACAAGGAGAGGCAGCGAAAGTTGCCGTATTGTCGCGTACTGAACTGCTTGCACCGCTGAGCCGCGCCGTAGTGGTGTCTGTTCCGAGCGAAGTTGCCTGGTTGCCAAACTCAGACGGTTACGGGAGGAGACGTAATGGAAGAGATTGCCTTTCCAGTCTTAGTAGGCGCTGCGTTGATTGAGGGCGTCAAGTTTACCTACAATCAACTTGACCTTTTTCTTGAACGTCGGCGTTCGAGCCGACAGGGCGAGCGACCGTCGGTGCCGCAGGATGTAGAAATTCCTCCATCGGTTGAGGTTGGTGGGCCACTACAGCTCAATGATGAGGTCATCGAGCAACATGAGTCTGAAATAGAAATTCTGCATGCATTACTAAAAGTTTCGCAGAATTACGAGAACCTCGATGGAAGGGAAGCTCAACTTCGCATAGTTCTAGGCAAAGCGAAGTCGATCCTTGAAGCTGTTTATGGCCAGGATTTTGAATTCGGCAAGGGTGAAGATGCAACATTCAAGGTGCAGAATCGCGTAGAGGATTTGCATGGTAAAGCGGTCGGTGCGGTTGTGGGTGAAATTAACCGCGGGGGTCATGGAGAAGTAGACAATCAAGTCGCCCGTGTCCATGAGTCGGGGGAGTTTACCGGTGCCCGCATCGACCGGGTCGGGTGAATCCGGGATGATCGAACATGCAATTCATGAAATTGGCGATCTATCAAAAAAGTTGAGGATTAACCTGGATGTCGGCACGCAAAGTGGCGGCACCGTGATTGGGGCCCAGCTAGTTCTGGGGTTTATACAAAGAGATCACTCAACCGAGCCCATAACGCCGAACCAGCTCCAATCGGTGGGGTCCATATTTGCGCGATCGGCTAGTTATTACGAAATTCTTTGGGACTTCCTGGCTCCCGGATCCATTGTCGTAGTAACGGGCGAGCCCGGGGTCGGTAAGTCGATTGCGGCCCTTGCACTGCTGTCTGACATTAGCTGGATTGTGCCAGGGCGGCAGCGGTTCAGAAGACTCGGCTACGGCGCGGAACGGCTCATTGACGTGGACCGGCTGATGGACTCCAGTGACGTCTGCACAATCCTCGAGTTGCCGCCGGACGATGATAGGCGCAGTGGGGAGCAACCCTCGGCGGCGGGATTTATGGTATCGAGTAGTTTCGGGAAACATTTGAACTCAATGGCTGCCGTCATGTCTAAAAGTGGCGGTCGGCTCGTAGTTGTTGTTGATGAAAGTCAGTGGGAAAGGATTGGCGTTGATTCGCCTTTCAAGGCGCACCATGTGGTTCAAGCCCCTGGCGTAGCAATCATGCGAGGGTGGCTCACGCAGTACGGGAATAGGGACGTTGATCGCTGGCTCGGTGATGATGAGATCGTGCGCCTGGTAAGGGATGAATCGCCCCGAGGCGTGATGAGCGTGATGCAACTGATCATGCGAGCCGATCGAGTTCCTGTGGAGCAGCTTCCTGACGTTTCTCAAGATCGTCAGCTCCCGGCGCTGGAAATCGGCGATGAAATATTCCAGCGACGTGTGCTTAGCGTGGTTGCGGCTCGGCGTAGTTGGCACAAGGAACTCCTTGCTTGGCATTCGCATTCCGGAAGAAGTAGTTTCGAGCGCAACTTTATGCTCATCGCAGCCGCGTATGGTGGCGCTCCTGTGGGTGACGTGTACGATGCCGCTCAACGTTTGGGTAAGCACTTCGGGGAGCCCTCTGCAGAATTCTCCACGAACGGCCAAGAAGGAGTTGGCGTTCTCCAGGTAGTCGACCGAGTCGGGGCGGACTTGGCAGAGGATGTAGTCTCTTTCTCCCGCCCAGGCTGGGAAGATGCTGTTGTCAAATACTTCTGGGCAGACCGTCCGCGCTGCCGCGATGAATTCTTAACCTGGCTAGTGAACGACGTAGTTCGGCCGGCCAATGGCGAGACAGAAAGCAAGGAGTCCAGAGCCAAGAGGGTGGTAAAGTTCTCGTTGGCATTTATGGTCCGCTTTGACAAGCTGGACCTTCTCGACACAATCGTCAAGTCTTGGCATGGCGACGAAACCCTCTACGAAGAATCGATCCGGTTGGTGGCACGGGCCTGTTTCGATCAATCAATTGATCGGAAAGTTCACCACAAGCTGCGTCTGTGGGCTTCTGGAGGAGACGCGAGATTAATAGAGGCGAGCGTCCGCGTATGTGCCGGGGCATTCGGAATCGCTTACCCTGGAAAAGCGCTGGTTCGACTGCGCCATGCGGCAAGGTCGAGCGACCCTTCTGTTCTTAGGGCAGTAAAAAAGGCTGTCGCGGCTCTATGGAATGAAAAAGCAACGCAGCCAACTCTTCTGAAGCAGGTCGAAGCCTGGTGTAGCGACAACGACTCGGCTGGTCCGCATATCTTCGGCGCGCTAGCGGCAATCGTGGATGAGGTGCACCACAAGCCGTCTGCCCTTGTGGCCGCCCGAGATGGCAGCTCAACCGCGAACTTGATGGCTATTTTGAGATGCTGGCAGACGCTCCTGGCTGCGCGCGTTGATGAGAATGAGTTGGACGAAAGTATTTGGGGTTGGTTTGAGGCGTGTCTGGCCTCCCCCGATGAACGCAGTTTCGTCCTGCAGCTTTTTAGAGATGTGGTCAATGGCTCCACCGCACCAACTTCGCTTCGTCATCGACTGGACGACTCATTGCAGCGCTGGTCTCTGGCACTGGACGTCAGTCCGGAGCGCAGGAACCTTCGGCGAGAGCTAGACGAGCTGCTCTATGCGGACCGTTACACTGCAGGCCAACGTGATGCTTCTATGTATGCGACTCTTCACGGGCGGTCTGGGGACCTCTCCACGGATGATGCAGGGAGTCACTCCACCGCCGCTCCAGCCACGTCTTGGTTCGAAGAGGATTCATACGGATATGATGCGCCGCCGTCGGGACAGCCGGACGTGTCAACGGTGGGCAGACAGCCACCTACTGCCGGACCGGATTTATCGCCTGGAGGTATCGCGCGGACAGATGTGGATGCCGCAGTGCCGCCAATGGCGGTTGAGTTGACTCCGACGAGCTACATGTCGTCCCTTGGTGGGAAGGATGACAGCGGAGCTGCTGAGATTCCCGACTCAACTCGCACATCGTGAACGTAAGAACCCTTTTTGGCATTCGGGCCCGTCCTCGATTCGGTGAAACTTTGACTTTCGAGTTCACGGATCAGGTGGAGAGCATTCGAAAAACTTTCCCTTTCAGTATTCATGTGACGTTGTCTTATCGCTCGGCCGCTGACGTGAGTCGTCAGCAAGCTGTTGCTATGGCAGCTTGTAATGCACGGCAGATAGTCGAGCCAGTTGCGGAGCGCTTCAATGTACTGCGTCCATCAGCGGCAGAGCAGGAGATCAACTATGTGTTAAGTCGCGATTTTCCAAGGACCACAGAGCAAGTAATTTTTTGTTCTGCTCATGTCTCAGTCTCCGTAGCTGACGCTGTCTCTAGGGCTGCTGAGCTTTATGAGGAGTCGGTACGCGAGATTTCTCGGGAAAGGCTCGATAGGGACAGGGTTCGAGCTAAGTTGACTTTCCTGAGGGACGACGTCTTCTGTGATCCTGCAACAGCCAGGCTGTACTGGATTATAAAGCATGGCAACCTGCCGGCACCGGACGACTTCTCCGAGATCATACGGTCGGTAAGTCAGTGGGCCCCTGGCAGTGAGTGGGTGGTCATTGCGCAATGCATTCAGAAATTTCTCGATCAGTTTCCGCGGCAGAATGCACGCGATCTAGTTCGCATGTTGCAAAGACTTTTTCATGAGAACGACCGGACGGACTTGGCTAAAGAGTTGGCGAGGGTATTAGATCAAGCTTAGCCCGTCCCCATTGGAATTCGGCTGAAGGTCGGCAAACGCCTACCGCTCCGGCCTTCTGGTGCAGAAGATTGCTAGACACTGCAAGCCTGGCTGAGCCCGTAGCTGAAGTGGGCCGCTATGGTGGGTTCAATTCGGCGAGCGCACTTGGGCCGTCATCTGATGATGCGGAAGACCTGTAGTCGAGGGGGCAACTCTGCGTCCATGGCGCAGCTCTTCCACCGGCTCTGGCGCTAACCTCGGCCCTTGGTTAAGGGCTGTCCAAGGAGTGGACCGGAAACGAGGAAGTGCCTTCTGATCAGGGAAAATAGGACTTGCTGAGGGTCCGATGTTCCTGTCACGGAAGGCACTT
>NZ_FMCV01000067.1 GCF_900091565.1 Micromonospora marina
GGCTTCGTCTGTTCGTAGGTCACAGCGAAGCCCAGGGCACGCCAGAAGGCCAGGGTTTCCTCCGGTGCCACACAGGGCAGCATCGGCACGGTGGTCTCGTTGGGCTGGACACCTTCGTCAAGCATCATCAGCACCTCATCTGTTCAACAGGGCAGGCGACGCAGCAGTCTGCCAAACCCGACCATCACGCACATGCGAATTCGACGATCGCTGCGGACTTGACAGAGCTGCACCGTCGCACACGCTCATGCCGCGATCCGGGTGCTGCCATCTCACGTCCACCAGTTACTCATTGTTGGCGGACGTGGGTGGCCGATCCGCCGCCGTCGTGCCGTCCCCAACGCCTGGCCGGCGGAACCTCTGCACATCTGGCGTATCTGCCTCTGCACGAAGTTGGCTCCGGCAAGATTTAGGTAGCCGGAGATCGCCATGGCGTCCTGACCCGGTGACGGGCTCAGACTTCCTTATTGTCGACCCAGCGACAAAACGGGTCCGTGGTGTCCTCGTCGCCCATCTCGGCGGGCTCCGCCACGATCTCCAGCCCGGTCGCCGGGGCGGTGACACCGAAGGTGCGGTGCAGCCAGTCCCGGTAGGGCGCATTGACGATCTCGTGGTCGGCGTCCCACGGCTCGGGCGGCGCGCTGAACTCCTCGTTCCAGCAGATCTCCCGGTAACCGATCGCCAGCAGCCGCAGAAAGTCGACCGCATCATCGGCGAGCACACACGTCATCATCGAGCCGCTGCCCGAACCGAGATGAACGATCCTCACCTGTCCCCGACCGTCGCGCCACAGCGCGGCCATCGAACCCTCGCCACCAGTCTGCGCGAACGGCCACAACCGCGCGGCCGCATCCGGGGCCGACTCGTCGAACCAGGACCGTGCGTACGACAGGGTCTGCTCGGCGGTGTAGCCACGCAACTCGATCGAGGTGCCCACCCAGCCGTTGTCGCTCAAAACTTGACATTCAAGCCCCTGGGATATCTTTCACCACGAAACCCTGCTCGTCGACCCAGGCGAAGAGCAGGGTCAGCGGCTCCGGAAGGTCGAATCCGTCCGGCACCCGTGCCAGCGTCGTCTTGAGGAAGTCACCCACGCCCGGCAGCGTACGAGATCACCTCGCCCTCCCACAGTCCCAGCCGCACTGCACGGTCGCCGACGTGCAGGGTGCCACCGACCAACTGGCCGACCTCGTCGTGCTCCGGGTTCCAACCGCTCAGCACTCCCGCGATCACTGAGGCGAAGGGCTCCTCGCCGGAGGCGTCCCGCCCGACCCAGCGGCCACCGTCGTAGTCGTAGTCGTAGGCCGACCGCCAGCCCTCGTCACCCGGAGCCGTCGGCACGATCGTCATGGACCAGTCGCTGCGCCCGTCGAACAGCAGGCCACGGCCGTCGTCCACGACGAGGTGGACCGGCCCGGCGGTGAGATCGACCGGGTCACCGGGCCAGCGCCAGGCCAGCCGCGTGACCGCGGCCAGGCGGCAACCGATCAGCATGTCCATCAGAATGGTTTCGTCAGTTTCCTGCCTAGTACGGCAGCCGCCATTGGCGGTCTGACCTGGTGGGATGCGGTGGGGTGATGCGACGTGGACGCAGCCGCCTGTTGATCATGTGTTTGTGAG
>NZ_FMCV01000055.1 GCF_900091565.1 Micromonospora marina
CAGCCGCAGCGACGCGTCCACGAACTCACCGGCCAACGCGTCGAGCACCACGTCCACGCCGCCACCGCCGGTGGCCGCGCCGAACGTCTGCTCGAACTCGGTGGTCCGCGACGACGCGATCCGCTCCCCAGCCACCCCGAGTTCCCGCAACACGCCCCACTTGCCGGGGCTCGCCGTCGCATAGACCGTCGCGCCCCAGTGCCGGGCGAGCTGGATGGCGGCCATACCGACGCCACCCGCCCCGTTGTGGATCAGCACCGACTCGCCGGACCGCAGCCCGGCGAGGTCCCGCAACGCGTAGTACGCGGTCAGGAACACCACCGGCACGGAGGCGGCCTGCGCGAACGACCAGCCGGCGGGGATCTTCGCCACGAGGTCGCGGGTGGCGATCACCTCGGGGGCGAAGGCCGGCTCGAACATGCCGAGCACGCGGTCGCCGGGGGCCAGGTCGGTCACGCCGGGGCCGACCTCGACCACGACACCCGCACCCTCGCTGCCCATCACGGCCGCCGGATCCGGGTACATGCCCAGGCCGATCAGCACGTCCCGGAAGTTCACGCCGGCCGCGCGCACCGCGATGCGCACCTGGCCCGCGTCCAGGGCGGCGGAGGTGGCGGGCACCATGCCGACGCCGTCGAGGGTGCCGGGGCTGACCGCCCCGACCCGCCACAGTCCGTCCGGCGGGACGAGTTCGTCGGCGGCCTGGCCGGCGGGCCGGCCCAGGCGGGGCGTGCGCACCTCGTTGCCGCGTACGGCCACCTGGCCGCCGGTCGGCGACGGGTCCTGGGCCACGGTGGCCAGCACGGCGAGGGTGGCCGGAGTGAGTTCCCCGTCGACGTCGGCGAGGACGATCCGCCCCGGGTGCTCGGACTGGGCCGAGCGCAGCAGGCCCCAGACCGCCGCGCCGGGCAGGTCCCGCACCGCGTCCGCCGGGGTGGCGGCCACCGCCGCCCGGGTCAGCACGACGAGCGTGGTGTCGGCCAGCGCCTCGCTGTCCAGCCAGGAGTGCAGCACGGCCAGGACGCGGGCGGTGGCCGTACGGACGAGGTCGGGCAGGTCGCCCTCCGGGGTGCCGGCGGGCACCGGGACCACGAGCGCGCGGGGCGCCTCGACCGTACCGGCCGAGACCGCCGCGGTCAGCTCGCCGACGGTCGGGAACACCGGCGTGACGAGGTCCGCCGGGGCGGGGCCGTCGCCGAGCAGCACCCAGCCGGAGACGTCCCGCGCCGGGGTGACCGTCTCGGCCTGCCACGTCACCTCGAACATCGACCGCTCCGCGGCCTCCGCGCCGGTGGCGTCGGTCATCTCCCGCAGGGCGAGCGACTCGACTGACACCACGGGCACGCCGGACTCGTCCCCGGCCACCAGCCGGACGCGCGAGCCCGTCCGGGTCAGCCGCACCCGCAGCGTCCGGGCGCCGGAGGCGTGCACCTGCACGCCCTCGAACGTGAACGGCACGCGCGGTTTGCCGGCGCGCTCGGCCAGCAGCAGCCCGACGGGGTGCAGGGCGGCGTCCAGCAGCGCCGGGTGCACGGCGAAGCCGTCGGCGTCGCCGGCTGCCTCGTCCGGCAGGGTCACCTCGGCGTACACCTCGTCGCCGGCGGTCCACAGCCGCCGCAGGCCCCGGAACGCCGGTCCGTAGGCCAGGCCGCGCTCCGCGAGCGCCGGATACCAGCCGGCGAGGTCCACCTCGGTGCCTCCGGCCGGCGGCCAGGAGCCCAACACCGGCTCGTCGGTGGCCTGCTCCAGCAGACCGTCGGCGTGCCGCGTCCAGGGGTCCTCGGGGTCGCCGTCGGGCTGCGAGTGCACCGCCACGCTCCGGGTTCCGGAGCCGTCGGCCGCACCGACGCGGACCTGCACGCGGATCGCGCCCGGGTTCGGCAGCACCAGCGGCGCGGCGACGGTCAGTTCCCGCACCCGGGAGGCGCCGACCTCGTCACCGGCGCGCACCGCGAGCTCGACGAGGGCCGTGCCCGGCAGCACCACGGCGCCGCCGACCACGTGGTCGGCGAGCCACGGGTGCGTGGACGCCGACAGCCGGCCGGTCAGCACGACCTCGTCGTCGCCGGCGAGGCGCACCGCCGCGCCGAGCAGCCCGTGCCCTGCCGCGCCCAGCCCCGCGCCCGACACGTCGCCGGTGGCGGAACGGTCGACCGCCGGCCAGAACCGGTCCCGCTGGAAGGCGTACGTAGGCAGGTCGACAGGGGTGGCGCCGGAGCCGGCAAAGGTGCGCGACCAGTCGACGGGCACGCCGGCGACGTGCAGCTCGCCCAGGTTGGCCAGTAGCTGACGCGGCCCGTGCCCGTCGCGGCGCAGCGAGCCCACCACCACGCCGCCGTCGGCCTTCCGGTCGAGCGCGTCCTGCACCGCGATCTTGAGTACGGGGTGCGGGCTGACCTCGACGAACGTCCGGAAGCCCTGCTCGATCAGCTGGTCCACGACCGGCGCGAGCCGGACTGGCTCCCGCAGGTTGCGGTACCAGTAGTCGGCGTCGAGCCCGGCGGTGTCGATCGGCTCGCCGGTGACTGTGGAGTGGAAGGGCACGGTGCTGGAGCGGGGGGCCACAGTGCCGAACCGGGCGGTCACCTCGTCACGGATCGGATCGACGTGGCCGCTGTGCGCGGCGAAGTCGACGGCGATCTGCCGGGCGCGGATGTCGCGCTCGGCACAGTGCGCGAGCAGTTCGGCGACCGACGCCGAGTCGCCGGCGACCACTGTCACGGCGGCGCCGTTGAGGGCGGCGACGGAGAGGCTGCCCCGCCACGGCGCGATGAGCCGCTCGGTGTCGACGGCCGGGAGCGGCACGGAGACCATGCCGCCGCGACCCGCGATCGACAGCAGGCCGTGGCTGCGCGCCACGACGAGCCGCGCGGCTTCGGCGAGGGTCAACGCGCCGGCGACGCAGGCCGCGGCGAGTTCCCCCTGCGAATGCCCGATGACGGCGGCCGGTTCGACGCCGCACGCGCGCCAGAGCTGCGCGAGGGACACCATGACGGAGAAGAGCGCGGGCTGGACCACGTCCACCCGGTCCAGGGGCGGCGCGCCGGGCGCCTGCCGCAGCACGTCCCCCAGGTTCCAGTCGACCAGCCGGGACAGCTCCTCGGCGCATTCGTCCATCCGCTGCCGGAAGACCGGCGAGGTCTCCAACAGGTCCAGCGCCATCGACGTCCACTGGGAGCCCTGGCCGGGGAAGACGAAGACGACCTTCGACGCGGCGTCCACGCCCGCCGGGGAGGTGTCGCCGTCGGCGAGGGCGGCCAGCCGGGCGAGCGCGTCGTCCCGGCCGGCGGCCACGACGACCGCGCGGTACGGGTGGTGCGCCCGCTGGGTGGCCAGGGAGAAGCCGAGGTCCCGCGGGTCGAGGTCGGCGTCGCCGGCGAGCCGTTCGCCGAGGCGGGCGGCCTGCGCCCGGAGCGCGCGGGGGCTCCGGCCGGAGACCGGCAGGGGTACGGCGGCGGGGCCGACAAGGCCGGGAACGTGCCCCGCCGGCACCGGCGTCGGGGCCGGCTCGCCGGGCGCCTGCTCGATGATGGTGTGCGCGTTGGTGCCGCTGATGCCGAACGACGACACGGCGGCCCGGCGGGGCCGGTCGACGGCGGGCCACGGCCGGGCCTCGGTGAGCAGGGCGACGGCTCCGGCACTCCAGTCGACGTGGGGCGAGGGCTCGTCCACGTGCAGGGTCGGCGGCAGCACGCCGTGCCGCATCGCCAACACCATCTTGATCACGCCGGCCACACCGGCGGCCGCCTGGGAGTGGCCGATGTTCGACTTGATCGAGCCGAGCCGGAGCGGCTCGCCGGCGGCACGGTCCTGGCCGTAGGTGGCCAGCACCGCCTGCGCCTCGATCGGGTCGCCGAGGACGGTGCCGGTGCCGTGCGCCTCGACCGCGTCCACGTCGGCCGGGGCGAGCCGCGCGTTCTCCAGGGCCTGGCGGATGACCCGCTGCTGCGACGGGCCGTTCGGCGCGGTCAGCCCGTTGGACGCGCCGTCCTGGTTGACGGCGGAGCCGCGCAGCACGGCGAGCACCCGGTGTCCGTTGCGTCGGGCGTCGGAGAGGCGCTCCACGAGCAGCATGCCGACGCCCTCGGACCAGCCGGTGCCGTCCGCGCCGGCGGCGAACGCCTTGCACCGCCCGTCCGGGGCGAGGCCGCCCTGCCGGGAGAACTCGGAGAACATGCCGGGCTGCGCCATCAACGCCACCCCGCCGGCCAGGGCCATGTCGCACTCGCCGCCGCGCAGCGCCTGGGCGGCGAGGTGCAGCGCCACCAGCGACGAGGAGCAGGCGGTGTCGACGGTGACCGCCGGGCCTTCGAGGCCGAACATGTAGGCGACCCGCCCGGAGGCGACGCTGCCCGCCGTGCCGGTCAGCAGGTGCCCCTCGAGGCCGTCCAGGTCGTCGCGTCCGCTGGTGGCGTAGCCGGACGAGGCGGCGCCGACGAAGACACCGGTGGCGGTGCCGCTGAGGGCGGCGGGGTCGATGCGGGCGTATTCGAAGCTCTCCCAGGCGGTCTCCAGCAGCAGCCGCTGCTGCGGGTCCATGGCGAGAGCCTCACGGGGGCTGATGTTGAAGAAGCCGGCGTCGAAGTCGGCCGCGTCGTAGAGGAAGCCGCCCTGGTGGGTGACGGTGCCGCCGGCCTGGTCGCCGTCCGTGCCGTACAGCCGGTCGAGGTCCCAGCCGCGGTCCGCCGGGAACTCGCCGATGGCGTCGGCCCCGGAGGTGACGAGCTGCCACAGCTGCTCCGGGGTGGCGACGCCGCCGGGGTAGCGGCAGGCCATGCCGATGATGGCGATCGGCTCGTCGGCGTCGGCGGTGACGACCGTACGGACGGTGGCGCCGGCGCCCGTGGCCCGGCCGAGCTGCGCGAACAGGTGCTCGGCCAGCCGGGCCGGGGTGGGATGGTCGAAGGCCAGCGTGGCGGCCAGCCGCAGCCCGGTGGCCGCACCGAGGCGGTTGCGCAGTTCCACCGACGTCAGCGAGTCGAAGCCCAGGTCCTTGAAGGCGCGGGCGGCGGGAACCTCCTGCGCCGAGGCGTGCCCCAGCACCGTGGCGGCCTGGCCGCAGACCAGGTCGACGAGTGCCTGCCGGGCGTCGGCCTCGGACAGGCCGTCGAGCCGCTCGCGCCACGACGCGCCGCCGGTCGACCGGTCGGTGGCGGTGCGGCGCCGGCCGCCGCCGCGCAGCAGGTGCCGCATCAGCGGCGGCACGCCGCTCGCCTCGCCGGTGACGTGGAGGCGGGCCGCGACGAGGACCGGTCGGGCCGCCGGCACGGCGGCGTCGAAGAGTTCGGCGCCCTCGGCCGGGGAGAGCCGGCTCATCCCGACGCGCCGCAGCCGCTGCTGGTCGTCGCCGTCGAGGTGGGCGGTCATCGTGCTGTCGGTGGCCCACATGCCCCAGGCGATGCTGGTGGCGGGCAGCCCCTGCTCACGCCGGTGCCGGGCGAGGGCGTCGAGGAACGCGTTCGCGGCCGCGTAGTTGCCCTGCCCCGGCGAGCCGAGGGTGGCCGCCACCGACGAGAACAACACGAACGCCGACAGGTCCAGGTGCCGCGTGGCCTCGTGCAACGCCCAACCGGCGTCCACCTTCGGCGCCAGCACCGCACGCAGGGCGGAACCGTCAAGCGAACCGATGGTCGCGTCGGCGATCACCCCGGCGGTGTGCACCACCGCCGTCAGCGGGTGCACCGGGTCGATCCCGGCGACCAGCTCGGTGACCTGCGCGGGGTCGCTGACGTCGACGGCCACGGCGGTGACGTCGGCGCCCGCGTCGGTCAGTTCCCGGACCAGGGTGGCGTACGCGTCGTCCCGGCCGGGTGCGCGGCGGGAGGCCAGCAGCAGACGGCGGGCCTGGCCGGTGGCGACGAGGTGCCGCGCGAGCACGCCGGCCAGGGTCCCGGCCGCGCCGGTGAGCAGCACGGTGCCGTCGGGGTCGGCGGGCGCGGGGATACGCAGCACCACCTTGCCGACGTGGCGGGCCTGGCTGACGTGCCGCAGCGCCTGCCGGGCCTGACGCACGTCCCACGCCCGTACGGGCAGCGGACGCAGCGCGCCCCGCGCGAAGAGGTCGAGGATCTCGGTCAACATCTCGCCGATGCGGGTGCTGCCCGCCTCGTTCAGGTCGAACGCGCGGTACGCCACGCCCGGGTGGTCGGCGGCAACCGCCTCCGGGTCGCGTACGTCGGCCTTGCCCATCTCCACGAACCGGCCACC
>NZ_FMCV01000054.1 GCF_900091565.1 Micromonospora marina
CGCCGCGCCGCTGTTGCCGGTCGTGTCGAACGTGACGGGGGCCCTGGCCGGTGACGAGATCAGTAACCCGGAGTACTGGGTGCGGCATGTGCGGGAGGCGGTGCGGTTCGCCGATGGTGTGACGGCGCTGCGCGGGGCGGGTGTGGACACGTTCCTGGAGGTCGGCCCGCAGAGCGTGCTGACCGCCATGGCAGCGGATGTGCTGCCCGATGACCACGTCGTGCTGGCGGTGGCGGTGCAGCGCCGGGACCGGGCGGAGGCGCAGGCGTTGCTGCACGCCCTGGCCGAGCTGCACGTGCACGGTGTGCCGGTGACATGGCAGTCGTGGTTTACCGAGACCGGCGCGCGCCGGGTGGACCTGCCCACGTACGCCTTCCAGCGGGAGCGGTACTGGCTGCCGCCCACCGGCCAGTCCGCCGACGTCTCCGGGGCCGGCCTCGGCGTGGCGCGGCACCCGCTGCTCGGCGCGGCGGTGTCGGTCGCCGGCGAGGACATGGTGGTGCTGACCGGCCGGCTGTCGGTGTCGACGCACCCGTGGCTCGCCGACCACATCGTCTCCGGTGCCGTGGTGGTGCCGGGCACCGCGCTGGTGGACCTCGTCGTCCGGGCGGGCGACGAGGTCGGCGCGTCCCGCGTCCGCGAGCTGACAGTGCTCGCCCCGCTCGCGCTGCCCGCCACCGGCGGCGGGGTACGGGTCCAGGTCCGGGTCGGTCCCGTCGACGGGACCGGCAGCCGCTCGGTGACCGTGCACTCCCAGCCCGAGAACGACGCCGAGTCGGGCTGGACCCGGCACGCCGACGGCCTCGTCGGCGCCCCCACTGCCGACGAGCCCACCCTGGGCGCCTGGCCGCCACCCGGTGCGTCCGAGGTGGACGTCACCGGCTGGTACGCGACGGTCGCCGAGCACGGGCTCGCGTACGGGCCGGTCTTCCGGGGCCTGCGCCGGGCATGGACCGCCGACGGCGAGGTGTTCGCCGAGGTCACCCTCCCCGACGAGGTAACCGGTGACCCGGCGGGCTTCGGGGTGCACCCGGCGTTGCTGGACGCCGCCCTGCACCCCGTCGGGCTGCTGCCCGCCGAGCAGCCGGGCGGCGGACCACGGGTGCCGTTCGCGTTCGAGGGTGTGCAGGTCCACGCCGTCGGCGCCCGGACGCTCCGGGTCCGCCTCACCGCCTCCGGCAACTCGGTGCGGCTGGTCGCCGCCGACGAGACGGGCGTGCCCGTGGTGTCGGTGGACTCGCTGACACTGCGCGAGATGACCGGCCCGGCAGCCCCGCCGGACGAGGCGTACCGATCCCTGTTCGAGGTCTCCTGGCAGCCCGAGCAGATCGCCGCGCCCGACGGCGCGTACGGCTGGGCCGTGCTCGGTGACCGCCCGCTCGACGGCGCGCCGCAGCTCCCGGCGTACGCCGACATCGCCGCTCTGACCACGGCGGCGACGGACGGCACCGCCCCGGCGGCGCTGCTGCTGCCGGTCACTCCGGCGACCTCCGGGACGGACGTGCCCGACGCGGTGCGCTCCGTCACGACGGACGTCCTCGGCGCGGTGCAGGCGTGGCTGGCGGCCGAGCCGCTGGCGGACTCGCGGCTGGTCGTCGTGACCCGCGGCGCGGTGGCCACCGGCACCGACGACCGCGTCAGCGACCTGGCAGGGGCGGCGGTCTGGGGCCTGCTGCGTTCGGCCCAGTCGGAGCACCCCGGCCGGCTCGTGCTGGCCGACCTGGAACCCGGCGCCGACCTGGACGCCGACCGGCTGGCCCTGCTCGCCGCAGCCGCCGACGACCCCGCCCTCGGCGGGCAGATCGCGGTGCGGTCGGGCACGGCGTACCTGCCGCGGCTGGTCCGCGCCACGGGCGCCGTGCGGACCCCGGCGACCCTCGACGGGGGAACCGTCCTCGTCACCGGCGGCACCGGATCGCTGGGCGCCCTGGTGTCCGAACACCTCGTCACCGCCTACGGCGTGCGGTCGCTGGTGCTGGCGTCCCGGCAGGGCCCGGCGGCCCCCGGAGCCGACGAACTGGTGCGGCGGCTGGCCGCGCTGGGCGCGACCGCCCGCGTGGTCGCCACGGACGTGACCGACCGCGAGCGCGTCGGCGAGCTGGTCCGGTCCATCACCGCCGAGGACCGCCTGGCCGGGGTGGTCCACACCGCCGGCGTCCTCGACGACGGCATCGTCAGCGGGATCACCGCCGACCAGCTGGCGGACGTGCTGGCCCCGAAGGTCACGGCGGGCTGGTGGCTGCACGAGGCGACCGCCGAGCGGGACCTCGACCTGTTCGTGCTCTTCTCCTCCGTCGCCGGGGTGCTCGGCTCTCCCGGCCAGGCCGCGTACGCGGCCGGCAACGCCTTCCTGGACGCCCTCGCCGTGCTGCGGGCGCAGCGCGGGCTGCCCGCCGTCAGCCTCGCGTGGGGCATGTGGGACACCGACGGCATGGCCGCGTCGATCAACGACACCGACCGGGCGCGGGTGACCCGGGCCGGTCTGGTCCCGATGACCGCCCCGGTCGGGCTCGGGCTGTGGGACGCCGCCCTGACCCACGGCGGCGCGGCGCTGGTGCCGGCCGTGGTCGACCTGCCCGCCATGCGGGCACGGACCGCCGCCGGCCGGGTGCCGGTGATGCTGCGGGGCCTGGTGGGACCGGCCGCGAAGCGTCGCCGCTCCGGCACCGGCACGTGGGCCGACCGGCTGGCCGGCCTCGACCCGCAGGAGGCGCGTACGCAGGTGGCCCTGCTGGTGCGCGGGATGGTCGCGCAGGTGCTCGGCCACGGCGGCGCCGAGGCGGTGCCGGCGGACCGGGCGTTCCGGGAACTGGGCTTCGACTCGCTGACCGCCGTCGAGCTGCGCAACCGGATCAACAGCGCGAGCGGACTGCGGCTCACGTCGACGCTCGTCTTCGACTACCCGACTCCCGCCACCCTGTCGGAGCACCTGTACGAGCAGCTGTCCGGCCAGGTCGCCGAGCAGCAGCGGGCCGTGCGGGCGACGAACGTCGACGAGCCGATCGCCATCGTGGGCATGGCCTGCCGCTACCCGGGCGGCGTGACGAACCCGCAGCAGCTGTGGGACCTGGTCGCCGCCGGCGCCGACGGCATCGGCGAGTTCCCCACCGACCGCGGCTGGGACCTCGACCGGCTCTTCCACCCCGACCCGGACAACCCCGGGACCTCGTACACCCGCCACGGTGGCTTCCTGTACGGGGCCGCCGAGTTCGACCCGGACTTCTTCGGCATCTCGCCGCGCGAGGCGATCGCCATGGACCCGCAGCAGCGACTGCTGCTGGAGGCGTCCTGGGAGACGTTCGAGTCGGCCGGCCTCGACCCGTCGCGGCTACGTGGCAGCCGGACCGGCGTCTTCGCCGGGCTCATGTACCACGACTACGCCTCCGGCGTGCAGGACCTGCCCGAGGGCGTGGGCGGCTACCTCGGCACCGGCACCTCCGGAAGCGTGCTGTCCGGCCGGGTCGCGTACACGTTCGGCCTCGAAGGCCCGGCGGTCACTGTCGACACGGCGTGCTCGTCGTCGCTGGTGGCGCTGCACCTCGCGGTGCAGGCGCTGCGCGGCGGCGAGTGCGATCTCGCCCTGGCCGGTGGCGTGACCGTCATGGCGACGCCGGGGACGTTCATCGAGTTCTCCCGCCAGCGGGGCCTGTCGCAGGACGGCCGCTGCAAGTCGTTCGCGGCGTCGGCCGACGGCACGGGCTGGTCGGAGGGCGTCGGTGTGCTGCTGGTGCAGCGCCTGTCGGACGCGCAGCGTGAGGGCCGGCGGATCCTGGCGGTGGTACGCGGCAGCGCCGTCAACCAGGACGGCGCGTCGAACGGGCTGACGGCGCCGAATGGCCCGTCGCAGCAGCGGGTGATCCGGCAGGCCCTCGCGAACGCCCGGCTGACCACTGCCGACGTGGACGCCGTGGAGGCGCACGGCACCGGCACGACGCTGGGCGACCCGATCGAGGCGCAGGCGTTGCTGGCCACGTACGGGCAGGACCGGCCCGCCGACCGGCCGCTCTGGCTGGGCTCGATCAAGTCGAACATCGGCCACACCCAGGCCGCCGCCGGGGCAGCCGGCATCATCAAGATGATCATGGCGATGCGGCACGGCGTGCTGCCGTCGACGCTGCACGTCGATGAGCCGTCCCCGCACATCGAGTGGAGCGCCGGGGCGGTCTCCCTGCTCACCGAGGCCCGCGACTGGCCCGCGGCGGGCCGGCCCCGTCGCGCCGCGATCTCGTCGTTCGGCGTCAGCGGCACCAACGCGCACGTGATCATCGAGCAGCCCCCCGCCGGAGCGGAGCCCACCCGGGGCGAGCACACGCCGACGCCCGCCGCCGGGTCGCTGCCGACCCCCGTGCTGCTCTCGGCCCGCTCCGAGGCCGCCGTCGCGGCGCAGGCCGACCGCTGGGCCCGCTGGATCGCCGACGACGAGAAACTGCGCCCCGCCGACATCGGCTGGTCGTCGACAGTCAGCCGGGCCGTGCTGGAGCACCGTGCGGTGGTCACCGCGACGGGCCGGGACGAACTGCTGGCCGAGCTGCGGGCGCTCGCCGCCGGTGAGCCGGCCGCCGCCGTGGCGACGGGGACCGGCACGACGCGTACGCAGCTGGCTGTGCTCTTCTCCGGCCAGGGTGCGCAGCGTGCGGGGATGGGTCGGGAGTTGTACGGGGCCTTCCCGGTGTTCGCGACCGCGCTGGATGAGGTGTGCGGACACCTCGATGCGCTGCTGCCGTGTCCGTTGCGGGTGGTGTTGTTCGCTGAGGCGGGCACTGCTGAGGCGGGGTTGTTGGATCAGACGGTGTTCACGCAGGCCGGGCTGTTTGCGGTCGAGGTGGCGTTGTTCCGTCTGGTGGAGTCGTTCGGGGTCGTGCCGGACATGCTGGCTGGTCATTCGATTGGTGAGGTGACGGCGGCGCATGTGGCGGGTGTGTTGTCCTTGGCCGACGCGTGTCAGTTGGTGGCGGCGCGGGGTCGGTTGATGCAGGCGCTGCCGGCGGGTGGTGGGATGCTGGCTGTGGCCGCCGACGAGGCTGCGGTGGTGGAGTCGATCGCGGGCCTGGGCGACAGGGTGGGCGTCGCGGCGGTCAACGGGCCGGCCGCCGTGGTGGTGTCGGGTGCCGTCGAGGCTCTCGACGAGGTGGAGCGGGTCTGGCGGGACCGGGGCGTGCGTACCCGCCGGCTCACCGTCAGCCACGCGTTCCACAGCCCGCTGATGGAGCCGATGCTCGATGAGTTCCGCGCCGTCCTGGCGGGGCTGGCGTTCCGGGCGCCGCTGCTACCGGTGGTGTCGAACCTGACCGGGGCGCTCGCCGACCCGCAGGAGATCACCCGCGCCGAGTACTGGGTGCGGCACGTGCGGGAGGCGGTGCGCTACGCCGACGGCATCGCCGCCCTGCGGGCGACCGGGGTTGACACGTTCCTGGAGGTCGGACCGCAGAGCGTCCTGACCGCCATGAACGCCGACCTGCTCGCCGACGACGCGCTGGCGGTGGCCGTCCAGCGTCGGGACCGTTCCGCCCCGCAGGCGCTGCTGCACGCGCTCGCCGAACTGCACGTGCACGGTGTACCGGTGACCTGGACGCAGTGGTTCACCGACAGCGGCGCACGCCGGGTCGACCTGCCCGCGTACGCCTTCCAGCACCAGCGCTACTGGCTCGGCGCGGGCCAGGCGCGTACCACCGACGTCTCCGGCGTGGGCCTCGGAGACGCCGGGCACCCGCTGCTCGGCGCGGCGGTCACCGTCGCCGGCGCGGACATGGTGGTGCTGACCGGTCGTCTCTCCCTCGCCACCCACGCGTGGCTTGCCGATCACGTCGTCTCCGGCACGGTGATCGTGCCCGGCACCGCCCTGGTGGAGTTGGCGGTGCGGGCGGGCGACGAGGTGGCTGCGTCGCGGGTGCGCGAGCTGACCGTGGCCGCGCCGCTGGTGCTGCCGGGGTCCGGTGCCGTACGGGTGCAGGTGCGCGTCGGCGCGGCCGACGGGGCCGGTACCCGGGTTGTGGCGGTGCACTCGCAGGCCGAGGGCGACCCGGAGGCCGACTGGGTCCGGCACGCGGAGGGCGTGCTGGAGCGGGCGACGGCCGACGAGCCGGGCGTGGGGGAGTGGCCCCCGGCCGGCGGGTCCGAGCTGGACGTGACGGGCTGGTATCCGACGCTTGCGGAGCACGGCCTGACGTACGGGCCGGTGTTCCAGGGGCTGCGCCGGGTGTGGGCGTGCGGTGACGAGGTGTTCGCCGAGGTGGTGTTGCCGGACGAGGCGGCGACGGAGGCGGCGCGCTTCGGGGTGCACCCGGCGTTGCTGGACGCGGCCCTGCATCCGATCGGGCTGCTGCCCGGTGGCGAGGGTTCGGGTGGGGCGCGGGTGCCGTTCGCGTTCGAGGGTGTGCAGGTGTATGCCTCGGGTGCGCGGGTGCTGCGGGTGCGG
>NZ_FMCV01000070.1 GCF_900091565.1 Micromonospora marina
CCCCGTCACCGGGCCTACCCCTGTCTGCCCAGCTCACAGCCCAGATCCGCCGCCTATATCGACGCCGAGCTGCGGAACGCAGGCTAATCGACGGCACCGTCGTCCTGACAGAAAGGGAAGCCCCGTGAACCGCTCCGGCACGATCCCCATGTGGATCCTGGTCGTGGGTCTCGCGTCGCTCGTCGCGGCCCTCGTGACGGCGATGCTGAAGAATAGCCTTGGCGCGCCGGTCGCCGAAGCCGTGCTGTCCGCCGGGATGGCGTTCGGGGGCGCTTTCGGCCTGGGCCTCGGCATTCTCGGCGCACTGCAACAACCCCGGTCCAGGAGCACCCGCCGCGGGTCGAGGTGACGCAGCAGACAGCGGAGTGCCTGCGGTGATGGTCAGCTCGGTGGCCCGGGCGGGACGCCAACCTGCGCCAGCACCCGCTCCCGCACGACGCAGGGACACCGGGCACCGGCACCGGGTTCATGCCCCCGTTTACCCCCGGAAACCCGGTCCAATTAGTGACCATCAGTGACAAGCAACGACCACGGCCTGGTGGCGTTAGTGCAGCTAGGTGCAAGAATCCGACGACCAATGACAAGCCTAAGGCCGTGACTTTCGGTAAGAGGGGGGCAGGGGAGCTGTCATCCCGTCTACCACCGATCCAGGCAAGCCGAGCAGACCAGGGGTGCCAAGGTCGTTCGTCCGGTAGGGCGCTCCACCTTGTCACCCTGGCCCTGGCCCGCTCCACGGCGGGTGGGTCGGCGGCAGACAGTGGGATGGCAGCGGGTCAGGCATCGGAGACGCTGCCGGCGCATTTCCCTCAGCCAGCGCGGTCACCGGATGGAGTTGGACGCCACCGCTTTCGGAGCCGTGCGGTTTGCTGCTTGATCAAGGAGCGTATCGGGTAGGTGCGGGGCGGCTTCATGGCGTCAGCGATGCCGGTGACGACTTCAAGGGCCTTCTTTCGGTGCGCCTTTACGCGCTCGAATCCCGCCGAGTAGGTGTCGCTGTCTAGGTCGGGCTCGTCGCGCCATCGTCGGGGATCTACTTCGTAGAGGTGCACGTTGAACCCGAGCAGTTCAATGGTCAGACGTCGCCAAACTGGCGCCTTGGGGTTCAGTCGGCGGGTCCGACGCTCCAGGAGTCGGGCCTTGCTGCTGAGCTCTTCCACAGTATGGTAGGCAACCGTCGCCTCGGTGAGTTCAGGGTCAAACTCGGCATCGAGTTGCGCCGTGTCTCGGCCTTCGGCCAATGCCACGTAGCCTAAGTTGATCTTGGCGGTGGCTGGACCCGGTAGATGTGGATGGTCGGTGGCCGGTCGTGGCGGATGCTGGCCGGTTCGTC
>NZ_FMCV01000050.1 GCF_900091565.1 Micromonospora marina
GCCCCGCGCAGCGCCGTCACACCATCGGCGAACCGCACCGCCTCCCGCACATGCCGCACCCAGTACTCCGGGTTACTGATCTCGTCACCGGCCAGGGCCCCCGTCACGTTCGACACGACCGGCAACAGCGGCGCGGCGAACACCAACCCATCCAGGACCGTACGGAACTCGGCCAGCATCGGCTCCATCAACGGACTGTGGAACGCGTGACTCACCGCCAGCCGGCGCGTACGCACCCCCCGATCACGCCAGACCCGCTCCACCTCGTCGAGAGCCTCGACCGCGCCCGACACCACCACGGCGGCAGGCCCGTTGACCGCCGCGATACCCAGCCGATCGGTCATCCCGGCGAGAGACTGCGCCACCGCAGCCTCGTCAGCGGCCACAGCCAGCATCCCACCACCGGCGGGCAGCGCCTGCATCAACCGACCCCGCGCCGCCACCAACTGACACGCGTCGGCCAAGGACAGCACACCCGCCACATGCGCCGCCGTCACCTCACCGATCGAATGACCAGCCAGCATGTCCGGCACAATCCCGAACGACTCCACCAGACGGAACAACGCCACCTCGACGGCAAACAGCCCGGCCTGCGTGAACACCGTCTGATCCAGCAACTCCGCCTCGGGGCTGCCCGCCGACGCGAACAGCACCTCCCGCAACGGACGCGGCAGCAGCGCATCGAGGTGCGCACACACCTCATCCAGCGCGGCGGCGAACACCGGGAACTCCGCCGACAAGTCCCGGCCCATGCCGGCACGCTGCGCACCCTGACCCGAGAACAGCAGCGCCATCTCGCCGCGTGCGGCGACGGCACCAGTCACGACGGCCCCCGACGGCTCGCCGGCCGCCACTGCCGCGAGGCCCGCCAGCAGCTCGTCCCGGCTCGCCCCGGACACCACCGCCCGGTGCTCCAACGCCGACCGCGACGTCACCGACGACCAGGCCACATCCACGCCGCGCGGGGCCTCGTCGACGCTCAGCCACCGCGCCCACCGGCCCGCCTGGCCGGCGAGTGCCGCGGCGTCACGGGCCGACAGCAGCACCGGCACCACCGGCGGCACCTCGCGGACGACGACCTCGCCCTCGATCGTCTCGGCCGGCGGCTGCTCGATGATCACGTGCGCGTTCGTACCGGAGATCCCGAACGACGACACCCCCGCCCGACGCGGCCGACCCACCCCCGGCCACGGCATCGCCTCGGTGGCCAGGGCCACCGCCCCGGCCGTCCAGTCGATGTGTGGGGACGCCTCGTCCACGTGCAGGGTCGCCGGCACCAGACCATGTCGCATCGCCAACACCATCTTGATCACACCGGCCACACCCGCAGCCGCCTGCGCATGCCCGATGTTCGACTTGATCGACCCCAGCCAGAGCGGCCGATCGGCGGGCCGGTCCTGCCCGTACGTCGCCAACAACGCCTGCGCCTCGATCGGGTCACCAAGCGTCGTACCCGTACCGTGCGCCTCCACCACGTCCACGTCCGCCGGGACCAGACGCGCGTTCGCCAGCGCCTGCCGGATCACCCGCTGCTGCGACGGACCATTCGGCGCCGTCAGCCCGTTCGACGCACCATCCTGATTCACCGCGCTGCCCCGCACCACCGCCAGCACACGGTGCCCGTTGCGCTGGGCGTCCGACAGCCGCTCCACGAGCAGCACGCCGACGCCCTCCGACCAGCCGGTCCCGTCGGCCGACGCCGCGAACGACCTACACCGGCCGTCGGCCGACAGGCCACGCTGCCGCGAGAACTCCACGAAGGTGCCAGGCGTCGCCATCACCGTCACTCCACCGGCGAGCGCGAGGTCGCACTCGCCGCTGCGCAGCGCCTGCACCGCGAGGTGCAGCGCCACCAGCGACGACGAGCACGCCGTGTCGACAGTGACCGCCGGGCCTTCGAGGCCGAACGTGTACGCGACCCGGCCGGACAGCACGCTGCCCGAGTTGCCGGTGCCGATGTAGCCCTCGACTTCGGGCGTCTCCATGAGCCGCGTCGAGTAGTCGTGGTAGATGACGCCCGCGAAGACGCCGGTCCGGCTGCCCCGCAGACCCGACGGGTCCAGGCCCGCCGACTCGAACGTCTCCCACGACGCCTCCAGCAGCAGCCGGTGCTGCGGATCCATGGCGAGGGCCTCGCGAGGCGAGACACCGAAGAAACCGGGGTCGAACTCTGCCGCGCCGTACAGGAAACCGCCGTGGCGGGTGTACGAGGTGCCGGCGTGGTCGGGGTCCGGGTCGTACAGCGACTCCAGGTCCCAGCCCCGGTCGGCCGGGAACTCCCCGATGCCCTCCCCACCGGTGCTGACCAGCTTCCACAACTCGTCGGGAGACTCCACCCCGCCGGGGTAGCGGCAGGCCATGCCGACGATCGCGATCGCCTCGTCGGCGTCGCCGGTCGCCGCCTCGTCGGTCGTGACGGCGCCGGGCCGGGTGCCGGCGAGTTCCGCGTACACGTGGGCCGCCAGGACCTGCGGGGACGGGTGGTCGAACACCAGGGTCGAGGTGAGGCGCAGGCCGGTCGCGCCGTTCACCCGGTTGCGCAGCTCGACGGCGGTCAGCGAGTCGAAGCCCAGGTCCTTGAATGCCCGGTCGGCCGGCACGGCCTCGGCGCCGCCGTGCCCGAGGACCTGCGCGACCAGGCCCCGGATCAGCTGGTCGACCTGCGCGAGGCCGTCCTCTGCGCTGAGGCCGGTGAGGCGGTCGGCCCAGCCGCCGGGGGCGCCCTGGCCGGCGCGGCGGCGGGTCGTCGCCACGTCGACCAGGTTGCGCAGCATCGGCGGTACGACCGCGCCGGCTGCTGCCGCCCGCAGCGCGGGTACGTCGATCGCGGCCGGCACCAGCGCCGCCCGCTGTGCCCCCACGGCGGCGTCGAAGAGTTCCAGGCCGGTGCGGGCGTTCATCGGTCGGAGTCCGGCGCGTGCCGTACGGGCCCGGTCGTTGCCGCCGATCGACGCGGCCATGCCGGCGGTGTCCCACATGCCCCACGCCAGACTCACCGCAGGCAACCCGAGCTGCCGCCGCCACACCGCCAACCCGTCCAGAAACGCGTTACCCGCCGCATACGCCGACTGACCCGGCGAACCCAACACACCCGCCACCGACGAGAACACCACGAACAAATCCAGATCCAGCGACGCCGTCGCCTCATGCAACAACCAACCCGCCGACACCTTCGGCGCCAACACCCCCGCCAGCCGCTCCTCGGTGACCCGCTCGATCACCCCGTCATCCAGCACACCAGCCGTATGCACCACACCCGCCAACCGACCACCAGCGGCGATCTCCGCCACCAGGGCGGACACCTGATCCCGATCCGTCACATCACACGCCACCACCCGCACCGACGCACCCAACGCCGACAACCGCTCCGACAACCCACCCGCACCCACAGCCTCCGGACCACGCCGAGACACCAACACCAGCGACCGCACCCCATACACCGACACCAGATGCTCCGCCACCAACGCACCCAACGCACCCGTACCACCCGTCACCAACACCGCACCATCACCCAGGCTCGGCGCCTCCACCGACACCGGCACCACCGCACGCACCAGACGCGGCACGAACACCCCACCCGCACGCACGGCCAGTTGGCCGCCGGCCGGATCCCCGGCGAAACGGGCCAGGACGCCGAGCATTCCGGGGTTGATCGCGTCGTCGACGTCGGCCAGGACGATGCGACCAGGGTGCTCGGACTGCGCAGAGCGCAGCAGGCCCCACACGGCCGCGGCGGCCAGGTCGCTCACCCGGTCCCCGTCGCGGACAGCCAGCGCGCCCCGGGTCACCACCACGAGCGTCGAGTCGGCCAGCACGTCGACGGCCAGCCACTCCTGCACCAGGCCCAGCACGTCGGTGGTGACCGTGCGGACGGCCTCCGCCGGGTCGCCGTCGTCGGCGTGCGACGCGGCCGGCGTGAAGAGCAGCAGGCGCGGCGGGGCGATGCCGGCGTCGATGGCGGCGCGCAGCTGCCGGATCGTCTCGGCGGAGGGGCCACCGGGAACGCCCGGCAGGGCCGGCCCGCCCAGCACCGCCCAGCCCGACGCGTCGTCGACCGGGTCGGCCTCCTCGGCCTGCCAGGCCACCTCGAACAGGGAGCGCGACGCCGCGTTCGGGGCGGCCACCCCGGTCAGCTCCCGCAGGACGAGGGAGTCCACCGACACCACCGGCGCGCCCGCCTCGTCGCGGGCGGTCATCCGCACCGCGGACCCGTTGCGGGTCAACCGCACCCGCAGCAGCCTCGCGCCGGAGGCGTGCACCTGTACGCCCTCGAAGGCGAAGGGCACGCGCGGTCCGCCCGTCTCGTCGGTGCCGGGCAGCAGCCCGATCGGGTGCAGGGCGGCGTCCAGCAGCGCCGGGTGCACGCCGAAGCGAGCCGCCTCCGCCGCCGGGTCGTCCGGCAGGACCACCTCGGCGAAGACGTCGTCCTCGCCGGTCCACACCCGGCGCAGCCCCTGGAACGCCGGCCCGTACGACAGGCCGTGTTCGAGCAGCGCCGGGTACCAGCCGGTCAGGTCCACCTCGGTGGCACCGGCGGGCGGCCAGGCGGCCGGCTGCGGTTCGTCGGCCGTGGCCGGTTCCAGCACTCCCTCCGCGTGCCGGGTCCAGCCCGCCTCGGGGTCGTCGTCGGGGCGGGAGTAGACGGCGACGGGACGCTGCGGGGACTCCGACGCGGACACCCGTACCTGGATCCGTACGGCGCCGGACTCGGGCAGCACCAGCGGCACGAGCACCGTCAGGTCCCGCAGCCGCGGCAGGTCCGCCTCGTCGCCGGCGCGGACGGCAAGCTCCACGAGGGCCGTGCCCGGGACCAGTGGCACGCCGGAGACGACGTGGTCGGCCAGCCAGGGGTGGGTGGTCGGGGAGATCCGGCCGGTCAGCACGATCTCGTCGTCGCCGGCCAGGTCCACGGCCGCGCCGAGCAGACCGTGCTCGGCCACGCCGAGGCCGGCGCCGCTGACGTCGCCGGCGCGCAGCCGGCCCACGGCCGGCCAGAAGCGCTGCCGCTGGAACGGGTACGTCGGCAGGTCGACCGGGCGGGTTCCGGCCGGCAGGAGGGCGGTCCAGGTGACCGGCGTGCCGTGCGCGTACAGCTCCGCAAGCGCGTGGACCAGCGACGCCGGCTCGGGTCGGCCGGGGCGCAGGGTCGCCACGACCGCCGCCGCGTCGTCGTCCGGCAGGCAGGCGCCCACCATGCCGGCGAGCACCGCGTCGGGGCCCAGTTCGAGGAAGGTGCGGACGTTGCGCTCGCGCAGGCTCGCGACCCCGTCGGCGAAGCGGACGGTCTCGCGTACGTGGCGGACCCAGTAGTCGGGGGTGCCGATGTCGTCGGGGTCGGCGACCTGCCCGGTCAGGTTCGACACGATCGGCAGGACGGGCCAGTGGAACGTCAGCCCGTCGAGCGTCTGCCGGAACTCGGCCAGCATCGGCTCCATGAGCGGGCTGTGGAACGCGTGGCTGACGGTGAGCCGGCGCGTACGCACGCCCCGGTCCCTCCAGACCTGCTCCACCTCGTCGATAGCCTCGGCGGCACCGGAGACCACCACGGCGGTGGGGCCGTTGACGGCGGCGACGCCGACCCGGTCGGCGAGTTCGGCGATCGACTCGGCCACCGCGGCCTCGTCGGCGGCCACGGCGAGCATGCCGCCGCCGGCCGGCAACGCCTGCATGAGCCGACCCCGCGCCGCGACCAGCGCACACCCGTCAGCCAGGGACAGCACACCCGCCACATGCGCCGCCGCGATCTCGCCGATGGAGTGCCCGGCCACCAGGTCCGGCACCACACCGAACGACTCCACCAACCGGAACAGCGCCACCTCAACCGCGAACAACCCCGCCTGCGTGAACACCGTCTGATCCAGCAACCCCGCCCCGGGCGTGCCCGCCGCAGCGAACAGCACCTCCCGCAACGAACGCGGCAACAACGGATCCAGGTGACCGCACACCTCGTCGAGAGCGGCGGCGAACACCGGGAACGCCCCGTACAACTCGCGACCCATGCCGGCGCGCTGTGCGCCCTGGCCGGAGAAGAGGAAGGCGGTGCGGCCGCTGCGGGCGATCCCCCGCACGACGGCGGCCGAGGGCTCGTCGTCGGCCAGCGCACCGAGGGCGGCGAGCAGCCCGGCGCGGTCGGCGGGCAGCAGCACGGCGCGGTGCTCGAAGGCGCTGCGGGCGGTGACGAGGGCCCGGCCCACGTCGGCGATGGTCAGGTCCGGCTCGCCGTCGACGAGGGTCCGCAGCCGGCGCGCCTGCTCGTGCAGGGCGGCCTCGTCGCGGGCCGACAGGACGCAGGCGACGAGGTCACCCGGGACGCCCGTGGCGGGGGCGGCCTGCGCCGGGGCGGGCTCGGGGGCCTGCTCGACGATGGTGTGCGCGTTGGTGCCGCTGATGCCGAACGACGACACCGCCGCGCGGCGGGGCCGGCCGACGGCGGGCCACGGCCGGGCCTCGGTGAGCAGCGCGACCGACCCGGCCGTCCAGTCGATGTGCGGGGACGGCTTCTCGGCGTGCAGGGTCGGCGGCAGCACGCCGTGCCGCATCGCCAGCACCATCTTGATCACACCGGCGACGCCGGCCGCCGCCTGGGCGTGGCCGATGTTCGACTTGACCGACCCCAGCCACAGCGGACGGTCCTGCGGTCGGCCCTGCCCGTACGTGGCCAGCAGCGCCTGCGCCTCGATCGGGTCGCCGAGGGCGGTGCCGGTGCCGTGCGCCTCGACGGCGTCCACGTCGGTGGTGGCGAGCCGGGCGTTGGCGAGCGCCTGCCGGATCACCCGCTGCTGTGCCGGACCGTTCGGCGCGGTCAGACCGCTGCTGGCGCCGTCCTGGTTGACGGCGCTGCCGCGCACGACGGCGAGCACGCGGTGGCCGTTGCGCTGCGCGTCGGAGAGGCGCTCCAGCAGGAGCATGCCGACCCCCTCGGCGAAACCGGTGCCGTCAGCGCCGGCGCCGAACGCCTTGCACCGCCCGTCGGGCGACAGGCCGCGCTGCCGGGAGAACTCGGTGAGCATGCCGGGGGTGGACATGACGCTCACCCCGCCGGCGAGGGCGAGGCGGCACTCGTCCTGCCGGAGCGCCTGGGTGGCCAGGTGCAGCGCCACCAGCGACGACGAGCAGGCGGTGTCGACGGTGACGGCGGGGCCCTCCAGGCCGAACAGGTACGAGATGCGGCCGGAGGCGACGCTGCCGGCGCTGCCGTTGCCGACGTGGCCGTCCAGTTCGTCGGTGCCGCCGGCGGCCTGGGAGGCGTAGTCGTGGTAGATCAGGCCGACGTAGACGCCGGTGCTGCTGCCCCGCGCCGAGTGGGGGTCGATCCCGGCCCGCTCGAAGGCCTCCCAGGAGGTCTCCAGCAGCAGCCGCTGCTGTGGGTCCATCGCCAGGGCCTCGCGGGGCGAGATCCCGAAGAAGGCGGCGTCGAACTGGGCGGCGTCGTGGAGGAAGCCGCCCTGCCGTGGTACGGCGCCCGGGTCCTCGCCGTCGGCGCGCAGGTCGTCGAGGTTCCAGCCCCGGTCCGTGGGGAAGGGCGAGATGACGTCGGCGCCGGCGGTGACCACACCCCAGAGCTGCTCGGGGGTCTGTACGTCGCCGGGGAACCGGCAGGCCATGCCGATGATGGCGATCGGTTCGTCGAGGGCGGCGGCGGTGCCGACCGCGGCGGGCCGGTCCACGACCGCCGCGCCGCCGAACTCCCGGTCCAGGAACTCGGCGAGCACCATCGGGGCCGGGTAGTCGAACGCCACGGTGGCGGGCAGCCGCAGGCCGGTCGCGGCGGAGAGCCGGTTGCGCAGCTCCACCGAGGTGAGCGAGTCGAAGCCCAGCTCCTTGAAGGCGCGCTGGGCGTCGACGGTCTCCGCCGAGCGGTGTCCGAGCACCGCCGCCACGCTGGCGGTCACCAGGTCGAGCAGGTGGGAGCGCCGCTCCGCCGGGCCGAGCGTCGACAGCCGGTCGCGTACGGAGGCGGTGTCCGCGAGGCCGCGACCCGCCGTGCGCCGGGCCGGGCCTCCCGCGCGGACCACGTCCCGCAGCAGGCTGGGCACGTTCTGGCCGGTCGCCCGCGACGCCGGCGGCAGGTTCATGAGGACGAGGTGCGCCGCGTCGCGTTGACGCGCCAGCTCGTACAGCGCCACGCCCTGCCGGTCGGTCAACGGGGCGCTGGTGGCGCGGATCGCCTTACGGTGCTCGTTGCCGCCCAGGTGGGCGGTCATGGCGCTGCTGGTCGCCCACAGCCCCCAGGCGAGGCTGGTGGCGGGCAGCCCCTGCTCACGCCGGTGCCGGGCGAGGGCGTCGAGGAACGCGTTCGCGGCCGCGTAGTTGCCCTGCCCCGGCGAGCCGA
>NZ_FMCV01000058.1 GCF_900091565.1 Micromonospora marina
TTGTCCGGCGGTGTCCTACTCTCCCACACCCTCCCGAGTGCAGTACCATCGGCGCTGGAGGGCTTAGCTTCCGGGTTCGGAATGTGACCGGGCGTTTCCCCTCCGCCATGACCGCCGTAACTCTATGAACATGTCAACCAACCCAACAACACGGGCGGCAGTTTGTTCAGAGTTGCACAGTGGACGCGTAGCAGCTTGGTAGTCAAGTCCTCGGCCTATTAGTACCGGTCAACTGAACCCGTTACCGGGCTTACATTTCCGGCCTATCAACCCAGTCGTCTAGCTGGGGGCCTTACCCCACAAATGTGGGTGGGATACCTCATCTTGAAGCGAGCTTCCCGCTTAGATGCTTTCAGCGGTTATCCCTTCCGAACGTAGCTAACCAGCCGTGCCCCTGGCGGGACAACTGGCACACCAGAGGTTCGTCCGTCCCGGTCCTCTCGTACTAGGGACAGCCCTTCTCAAGTATCCTACGCGCACGGCGGATAGGGACCGAACTGTCTCACGACGTTCTAAACCCAGCTCGCGTACCGCTTTAATGGGCGAACAGCCCAACCCTTGGGACCTGCTACAGCCCCAGGATGCGACGAGCCGACATCGAGGTGCCAAACCATCCCGTCGATATGGACTCTTGGGGAAGATCAGCCTGTTATCCCCGGGGTACCTTTTATCCGTTGAGCGACACCGCTTCCACATGCCAGTGCCGGATCACTAGTCCCGACTTTCGTCCCTGCTCGACCTGTCAGTCTCACAGTCAAGCTCCCTTGTGCACTTGCACTCAACACCTGATTGCCAACCAGGCTGAGGGAACCTTTGGGCGCCTCCGTTACCCTTTAGGAGGCAACCGCCCCAGTTAAACTACCCACCAGACACTGTCCCTGAACCGGATAACGGTCCGAAGTTAGATACCCAAATCAACCAGAGTGGTATTTCAAGATTGCCTCCACCCATACTGGCGTATGGACTTCACCGGCTCCCACCTATCCTACACAAGCTAATTCAGATACCAATGTCAAGCTATAGTAAAGGTCCCGGGGTCTTTCCGTCCTGCCGCGCGTAACGAGCATCTTTACTCGTACTGCAATTTCGCCGGGCCTGTGGTTGAGACAGTGGGGAAGTCGTTACGCCATTCGTGCAGGTCGGAACTTACCCGACAAGGAATTTCGCTACCTTAGGATGGTTATAGTTACCACCGCCGTTTACTGGCGCTTAAGTTCTCCGCTTCGCCCCGAAGAGCTAACAGGTCCCCTTAACGTTCCAGCACCGGGCAGGCGTCAGTCCATATACATCGAATTACTTCTTCGCATGGACCTGTGTTTTTAGTAAACAGTCGCTTCCCCCTGCTCTCTGCGGCCATACAACGCTCCACCCGCGCGGGGCTTCACGTCTCCGGCCCCCCTTCTCCCTAAGTTACGGGGGCAATTTGCCGAGTTCCTTAACCACAGTTCGCCCGATCGCCTCGGTATTCTCTACCTGACCACCTGTGTCGGTTTGGGGTACGGGCCGCTCAGAACTCGCTAGAGGCTTTTCTCGGCAGCATAGGATCACTGACTTCACCTGAATCGGCTCGGCATCACGTCTCAGCCTCTGTGCGCCGCGGATTTACCTACGGCACGGCCTACACGCTTACCCCGGCACAACCACCGGCCGGGATCAGCTACCTTCCTGCGTCACCCCATCGCTTGACTACTACCCGCCAGGTTCCCACGCTCCCCAACCTCGACCCGAAAGTCTCAGCCAGTTTGGGTGGTTAGCACAACGAGGTTCATCAGGGACGCTCTTTCGCGGGTACGGGAATATCAACCCGTTGTCCATCGACTACGCCTCTCGGCCTCGCCTTAGGTCCCGACTCACCCAGGGCGGATTAGCCTGGCCCTGGAACCCTTGGTCATCCGGCGGAAGGGTTTCTCACCCTTCTTTCGCTACTCATGCCTGCATTCTCACTCGTGCCGCGTCCACAACTGGGTCACCCCGCTGCTTCACCCCCGGCACGACGCTCCCCTACCCACCCACACACCTGCATGCCCCATCAAGGAGACACGAAGTTAAAGTGTGAATGCCACAGCTTCGGCGGTGTGCTTGAGCCCCGCTACATTGTCGGCGCGGAACCACTTGACCAGTGAGCTATTACGCACTCTTTAAAGGGTGGCTGCTTCTAAGCCAACCTCCTGGTTGTCTATGCGACCCCACATCCTTTTCCACTTAGCACACGCTTAGGGGCCTTAGCTGGTGATCTGGGCTGTTTCCCTCTCGACTACGAAGCTTATCCCCCGCAGTCTCACTGCCGCGCTCTCACTTACCGGCATTCGGAGTTTGGCTGATTTCGGTAAGCTTGTGGGCCCCCTAGACCATCCAGTGCTCTACCTCCGGCAAGAAACACGCGACGCTGCACCTAAATGCATTTCGGGGAGAACCAGCTATCACGGAGTTTGATTGGCCTTTCACCCCTAACCACAGGTCATCCCCCAACTTTTCAACGTTGGTGGGTTCGGCCCTCCACGCGGTCTTACCCGCGCTTCAGCCTGCCCATGGCTAGATCACTCCGCTTCGGGTCTAGAGCATGCGACTCAAACGCCCTATTCAGACTCGCTTTCGCTACGGCTCCCCCACACGGGTTAACCTCGCCACATGCCACTAACTCGCAGGCTCATTCTTCAAAAGGCACGCCGTCACCCCGCAAGGCTCCGACGGATTGTAGGCGAACGGTTTCAGGTACTATTTCACTCCCCTCCCGGGGTACTTTTCACCATTCCCTCACGGTACTCGTCCGCTATCGGTCACCAGGAAGTATTTAGGCTTACCAGGTGGTCCTGGCAGATTCACGGCAGATTTCAGGAGTCCGCCGCTACTCGGGAACACCCACAGAAGACCAGCAACTTTCACCTACCGGACTATCACCGTCTACGGTCAGCCATTCCAGACTGTTCGACTAACCACTGGCTTTGTAACTTCTCGAATGCGTGTCAGCACACTCAGCAGGGTCCCACAACCCCGACCACGCAACCCCTGACAGGTATCACACGCCGCCGGTTTAGCCTCAATCCGCTTTCGCTCGCCACTACTCACGGAATCACTATTTGTTTTCTCTTCCTACGGGTACTGAGATGTTTCACTTCCCCGCGTTCCCCCCACACACCCTATGTGTTCAGGTGCGGGTGACATCACATGACTGATGCCGGGTTTCCCCATTCGGACACCCTGGGATCACAGCTTGGTTGACAGCTCCCCCAGGCCTATCGCGGCCTCCCACGTCCTTCATCGGCTCCTGGTGCCAAGGCATCCACCGTTCGCCCTTGACAACTTGACCACAAAGATGCTCGCGTCCACTGTGCAATTCTCAACAAACAACCAACCCACAACCCCACAGCCCCACACCAAGACCCGGCACTCCACCAGCGGTATGCGAGACCAGGCC
>NZ_FMCV01000022.1 GCF_900091565.1 Micromonospora marina
CCCAGCCCTCGCCCTGGATTTCCCGCACGCCGTGCAAGCGCTACGAATCCGCCGCCGACGGATGAACCTGGCCACCGGCCGCTGGTCCACCGTCACCGTCTACGCGATCACCAACCTGACCACCACCCAGGCCAGCCCCGCCGACCTCGCCGACTGGCTACGCGGACACTGGGCCATCGAAACCCTGCACCACATCAGAGACACCACCTACGCCGAGGACGCCAGCCGCATCCGCACCGGCAACGCGCCACGCGTCATGGCCACCCTGCGCAACACAGCGATCAGCCTGCTCCGACTGACCGGCACCACCACAACCATCGCCGCAGCCCTACGCCACAACAGCCGAAACCCCTACCGGCCACTCCAACTACTCGGAATCACCTGAAACGGTCAAACAACTACCTTGCCGGAGCCCTGGACGCTGGGCCGGAAACAAATCAGCGGCCCGGTCGATGATCGCTCGACCAGGCCGTTGACCTGCAATTTCAAGGGTGGAGCCGAGGGGACTCGAACCCCTGACCCCCACACTGCCAGTGTGGTGCGCTACCAGCTGCGCCACGGCCCCTTGCGGTCGTCCCGGTCGCCCGGGCACGGAGAGAACTATACACACGCCGCCCGGCATGGTCATCTCGCGGGGGTCACCCCGCACCCGCCTCAGTTCAGCGCCACGTCCGGCGGGAAGTGGGCCACCGCGGCCATCATGCCGCCCTGCCGGCGCAGCACCATCGGCCAGAGATCATCCGGCCGGTCGACGAAGGCGTCACCGGGCAGCGCGTCGAACACGAACCAGGAGCCCTCCTCGATCTCGCGCTCCACCTGCCCGGCGCCCCAGCCGGAGTAGCCGGCGAACACCCGGATCCCGCCGACGGCCTCACGCAGCTTCTCCGGGTCGACCGAGAGGTCGATGGTGCCGACCGCGCCGGAGACGCGGTGGAAGCCCTTGACCGGGCGGACGGGGTGCCGCATGCGGGCCAGGCAGATGGCCGAGTCGGGCTGCACCGGGCCGCCCTCGAACAGCACCGCCGGGTCGCCGGCCAGATCGCTCCAGTCGCCGAGCACGTCGGCCACCGAGACCTCGGTGGCCCGGTTCAGCACCACCCCGAGTGCGCCGCCGGGTTCGTGGGCGACGAGCAGCACGACCGTACGGTCGAAGTTCGGGTCCTTGAGCCCCGGTGTCGCGACCAGCAGTCGTCCGGTCATCGACTCCATGGCTCGGCCACCGATCGCCTGCCCCTCACCCTGCATGTCCGACACCCGTCAGCCGTGTGCCCGTACGGGCCCGAGGCCGTCGACCGTCCACCCTGTCAACGCCATGTCACGCACCATAGCCTGCGCCCGGCCCGCTGGTTAAGGTCTGACGGCGGGTGATCGCGACGGGATCGAGGGAGGGCCGGATGGCGGTGCGGGCCGAACTGGCGGTGATCGGCGGGTCGGGGCTGTACGCCCTGCTCGACGGGGTGGAGCACGTGGTGGACACTCCGTACGGCGAGCCGTCCGGCCCGATCACGGTCGCCGAGGTGGGCGGCCGCCGGGTGGCGTTCCTGCCCCGGCACGGGCGCGACCACCGGTATCCCCCGCACCTGATCCCGTACCGGGCGAACCTGTGGGCGTTGCGGTCGCTGGGCGTACGCCAGGTGCTGGCGCCCTGCGCGGTGGGCGGCCTGCGGCCGGAGCTGGGTCCGGGCACGTTCGTGGTGCCGGACCAGTTGATCGACCGCACCAGCGGGCGTACGCAGACCTACTACGACCGGGGCGCGGTGCACGTGTCGTTCGCCGACCCGTACTGCCCGGCCGGGCGGCGCACCCTGCTGGACACGGCGGCCGGGCGGGGCGTGCCGGCGGTGGACGGCGGGACCGTCGTCGTGGTCGAGGGCCCGCGGTTCTCGACCCGGGCGGAGTCGCGCTGGTTCACCTCGATGGGCGGCACGATCGTCAACATGACCGGCCACCCGGAGGCGGTGCTGGCCCGCGAGCTGGCGCTCTGCTACACGTCCATCGCGCTGGTGACGGACCTGGACGCGGGCGTCGAGGCGGGCGAGTCGGTCACCCACGAGGAGGTGTTCCGGGTCTTCGCGGAGAACACCGACCGGCTGCGCGGGCTGCTCCTGGACGCCGTCGCGGCGCTGCCGGCCGAGCGGGAGTGCCCGTGCGGGAGCGCGCTGGACGGGATCAAGCTGCCGTTCCCGCTGCCCTGAGCGCGGGAAGCGCCCGAAAAGTCATCCTCCGCCCGATAGATTCGGCTGGTCGGGGGGACAGGGCACCGGGCCGGCTCCGGCATCCCCACGCGAGGACGGAGGCAGCCGGCGATGGCGACGGTGCGCGAGGCGACCTACGACCTGCTGCGCGCGCTCGGCCTGACCACCGTCTTCGGCAATCCCGGCTCGACCGAGGAGCCGTTCCTGGCCGAATTCCCGGCGGACTTCCACTACGTGCACGCGCTCCAGGAGGCGTCCGCAGTCGCGATGGCCGACGGCTACGCCCAGGGCACCGGCCGGCCCGCGCACGTCAACCTGCACACCGCGCCGGGCACCGGCAACGGCATGGGCAACCTGGTCACCGCCTGGCACAACCGGACCCCACTCGTCGTCAGCGCCGGCCAGCAGACCCGCGAGATGCTGCTGATCGAGCCGCGCCTGGCCAGCCCCCGGGCGGTCGAGCTGGCCCAGCCGTACGTGAAGTGGGCCCACGAACCGGCCCGCGCGCAGGACATCCCGGCGGCCTTCATGCGGGCGTACGCCTCGGCGGTGCAACCACCCGCCGGGCCGGTCTTCCTCTCCCTGCCGATGGACGACTGGGACCGTCCGGCCGACCCGCCGCCGCAGGTGCGAACCGTCGCCACCCGGATCGCCCCGGACCCGGACCGGCTGCGGAGCTTCACCGGGGCGCTGGCCGCCGCCCACTCCCCCGCGCTTGTGCTCGGCGCCGCGGTGGACCGGTCGGACGCCTGGCCGGACGCGGTGGCGCTGGCCGAGCACCTGGCCGCCCCGGTCTGGGCCGCCCCGGCGCCGGAGCGGGCCGTGTTCCCGGAGCGCCACCCGCACTTCCGGGGCGTGCTGCCGTACGCGATCGGGCCGCTGTCGGAGGCGCTGCGCGGCCACGACGTGGTGCTGGTGGTGGGCGCGCCGGTGTTCCGCTACTACCCGCACGTGCCGGGTGACTACCTGCCCGGCGACGCGCGGCTGCTGCACGTGACCGACGACCCGGACGAGGCGGCCCGCGCCCCGGTCGGGGAGAGCCTGCTCGGCGACTCCGGGCTGACCATGGCCGCGCTGCGGGAACTGCTGCCGGCGACCGACCGGCCGGCGCCGTCGGCGCGCCCGCAGCCGGCCCCACCGGAGGCGGCCGACCCGCCGAGCGCCGACGCGTTGTTCGCCGCGCTCGCAGCCGCGTGGCCGGCGGACGGGGTGCTGGTGCAGGAGTCGCCGTCCAACCTGGCCGCGCTGCGCCGCCGGTTGCCGATCGAGCGGCCGCGCTCGTACCTGACGATGGCCAGCGGCGGTCTCGGATTCGGGCTGCCGGCGGCGGTCGGCATGGCCCTCGCCGAACGCGACACCGGCCGTGGCCGCCCGGTGGTCGCGGTGGTCGGCGACGGCTCGTTCCACTACTCGGTCCAGGCGCTGTGGACGGCGGCGCGGCTGCGGCTGCCGCTCGCCGTCGTGGTCCCGGTCAATCAGCAGTACGCGATCCTCAAGGCGTTCGCCGAGCTGAAGCACACCCCGGGCGTGCCCGCACTGGACCTGCCCGGGTTGGACGTGACGGCGGTGGCGCACGGCTACGGCTGCGCCGGTGCGGCGACCACGCTGGACGGGCTCGCTTCGGCGCTGACCGACGCGCTCGCCACGGATCGGCCGACGGTGCTGCCGGTGCCGATCAGCACCGACGTGCCACGGATCCTGTGACGCTCAGCCGGGCCGTACGGTCAGCGGGGCACCGCTGCCGGCGTCGAGCACCACGCGCCCGCCCACCGGCGCGGCGAGCGTGACGCTGACCGGCTTCAGCACGAGCTGCGCGGTGCAGTGGCCGGTCGGCGAGACCACCGCACCGCCGATCACCACCACGTCCGGCCGTTCCAGCACCATCGGCGTGGGCGGGCCGTCGCAGGCGCCGACCCCGAGCAGGTAGTCGATGCGGTTGCCCTCGACCGCCCGCAACTGCTGAGCGGACACCAGGCCCGCCGGTAGCGGCCTGCCGGGCACCACGCCGTCGGGCACCCGGCCGGTCACGCGCGGCGCCACAGCGACCCGCGCCACGGGTACGGCCAGCTCGTCCACCGTGAACAGCCAGGCGGGCACCTCGGCGCGGCCCCGGCTGGTCCACACCGGTGCGCTGCCCAGCCGTACCTCGGTCACGGTGAGCGGGACGCACGGGGTCGGCACCGAGGTCGACACCGAGTCGTCCGGGCCGGGCGACCCGGTCGGTGCCGGGTCCGGTGCGGCCGGGCGTCCGTCGCACGGCGGCGGATCGCCCTGGTCGAGTCGGGCGTACGCGTCGGCGGCGCTGACCAGCGGCACCCGCAGCGTGCCGTCGGGGAACCGGATCGTGCCGTCGGGCGGCACGTCTGCCGGCATCGGGATCTGGTCCCGGTACCAGCCGGCGCCGAACGCGGTCTTCGTCTCCGCGGTGAAGCCCGGGTCGCCGGTGAGCACAGTGGCGTCCTGGAGCGGCACGTACCCGTCGCGCCAGCCCGGTCCGGGCCGCCAGCCCGCCGCGACCTCCTCGGCCCGCTCGGTGAACACGGGCCGCTGGTCCGGGCCGGCAGGCGGTGTGCCCCCCGGGCCGGCACCGGGCGTGGCGCAGGCGGAGAGGGCCAGCAGGGGGATCCCGAGCAGGGCGAGCACGCGACGCATACGGCATTGGACGCGTACCCGTCCCGGCTGGTTCCCGGGCTCAGTCCTCGCCGCCGAGGTCGGTCTGGTACGCCTCCCAGACCAGGTCGGCACCGTGACGCCGGTGCCGGTCGACGCAGCAGGTCGCGGGTGCGCGCCCGCACCTCGGCGGCGGACACTCCTGGCCGGCGCACGGCGTGCTGGAGCGCTGCGAGCGCCGCGCTGATCTCGGCGTGCTCGCCGAGCAGACGTACGCCCCGGTCCAGCCGGGGCGCGGCGCGCACCAGGTCGGCGTAGTGCCCACCCGCGCCCTCGGTGACGCGGACGTGTTCGGTGAAGCCCCGCCGGACGGGGTCCAGGTCGGTGAGAAGTCGCTGCCGCCAGCGCGGCCCGGCGGCGGCCAGCGCCCGCCCGAGGGCGCGCAGGTCACCGGGGGTGCTCGGGAGCACGGCGGCCGGCTGCTGGAGAGGACTGGTGGCCATGGGACACCTCCCGCTGCTGGGGTGCTAGCCCGTATGGCGATGGTGGACCCGGTTCGAGGGCCTGTCCAGCGGTCGGCGCCGCCTCATCTGTCCCGTCCGTGTCAGCGGCCCCACGAGATGACACGGACCCCGGAGACGACTGTGCGCCCCGGTCCGGGTGGACCGGGGCGCACAGGCCGTGTCGTGGAGGTGCCGGGAATCGAACCCGGGTCCTTCGCCGGTTTGTCAGGGCTTCTCCGAGCGCAGCTCGCTATGCCTCTACTCGGCCCCACCGCTCACGCGAGCAAGTTGGTGTGACGGGCCCAGTCGCTGATTGATCTCGCCGCACGGACCCCGCGACCGGGTCCGGTTGGCCAGCCTCCTAGCTGATGCCGGCAAACTGGGTCGAAGGCACTCCCAGGCCGACAGACTTGCTACTCGCCTCAGGCGGCGAGAGCGAAGTCAGCGCGATTGTTCTTGGCGCTTATTGGTTTCCGACGACCGATTCTCGAGACGACGTCGGCTTCCTCGGCTCGCTTCCCCTGTCGCTGCGTACGAAGTCGAAACCAGTCACCCCCTCGTGGCGCTGCCCCTGTCGGCAGCACACCAAGCCTAACGCCTGGCGCAACCGGATTCATCCCGAGGCCCGCCCGACGCGGGCCACCGGACGAACCGGACGTATCACTCAGCCATGCCCTTGCCGCGCCGGCCCACCGCCCGGGCGATCTCCCGGTCGGCGTCCCGCTTGGCCAGGTCCTGGCGCTTGTCGTACGACTTCTTACCCCGGGCCAGGCCGATCTCCACCTTGGCCCAGCCGTCGGAGAAGTAGACCTGCAGCGGCACCAGCGTCAGGCCGCTCTCCTTGAGCTTGCCCAGCAGCCGGTCGATCTCCAGCCGGTTGAGCAGCAGCTTGCGGGTGCGCCGGGGCTCGTGGTTGGTCCAGGTGCCCTGGGCGTACTCCGGGATGTGCATGGCGTGCAGGTAGATCTCGCCGTCGCGCTCCTGGGCGAACGCGTCCACGAGCGACGCCCGCCCGGCCCGCAGCGACTTGACCTCGGTGCCGGTGAGCGCCATGCCCGCCTCGTACGTGTCGAGGATGGCGTAGTCGTGGCGCGCCTTCTTGTTGGAGGCGACCACCTTGCGACCTTTTTCCCGTGGCATCGGCGCCACCCCCTTCCTGATCGACTCACCGGCCACCGGCCGGCGAGCGGAGATCATGCTACCGGAACCACAAGGGCCCTCCCGCGCCATTTGTTCCGGCGCGGGAGGGCCCTCGGTGAGCCGTAGAAGGTGACTAGACCCGCAGGTAGAAGCGGAGCGTGACCCAGGCGGTGACCGCGCTGACCACGCCACCGACGGCGGCCATCAGCGGGAAGGTCAGGAAGATGTCGGTCCAGGAGATCGGGGTGATCAGACCCTCCAGGGCAGCCATCGAACTGCCGGCCGCGAGCACCTTCACCGCGACCAACGCGAGCAGGCCCAGGATGGAGCCGAACAGACCGGCCACCACCGCCTCCAGCACGAACGGCGCCTGGATGAACCAGTTCGACGCGCCGACGAGCTTCATGACCGCCACCTCACGCCGCTTGCTGTACGCGGCGACCTGGATGGTGTTCGCGACGAGCAGCAGGGCGGCGACGGCCATCACGATCGCGATCGCGAGTGCGCCGTTCTGGAAGCCGCTGAGCACCCCGAAGACCTTGTCGAGCAGCTTGCTCTGGTCGACGATCGTGTCGATGCCCTCGGTGGCCTTGTACTTGTCGTAGATGGCCTTGTACTGCTCCGGGTCGTTCAGCTTGACCCGGTACGACTCGGGAAGCTGGTCCGGCTTGACGGCGCTGACCAGGTCCGGGGCGTCGGCGTACATCTGCTGGAAGCGCTCGTACGCCTGCTCCTTGTTGACGTACGTCGAGTCCCTGACCAGCGGGTCCTGCTCGAGCTGCTGGCCCAGCGCGTCGACCTGCTCCTCGGTGGCATCGGTCTTGAGGAAGATCGAGACCTCGACGTTCTCGTAGTAGAGGTCCTTCATGTCGCCGACCTTCTGGTAGAGAAGGCCGCTGCCGCCCAGCATGAACAGCGACACCGCCATTGTGATGATCATGGCGATGGTCATGGTGACGTTGCGCCACAGCCCGACCAGTACTTCGGACAGGACGTACTTCATCCGCATCGGGATATTCCTCCGGCTCTCCGGCGTGAGGTTTCGTCGTCAGGGTCTACGGAACGTCGTCCGGCTCAGCCGTAGACGCCGCGGGCCTGGTCGCGCACGATGCGGCCGCTCTCGATCTCGATGACCCGGCGCCGCATCTGGTTCACGATGTTGGAGTCGTGCGTGACCATCACGACGGTCGTACCGGTGCGGTTGATCCGGTCCAGCAGGCGCATGATCTCGATCGAGGTGTCCGGGTCCAGGTTTCCGGTCGGCTCGTCGGCCAGCAGGATCAGCGGCCGGTTGACGAACGCCCGGGCCACCGCGACACGCTGCTGCTCACCACCGGAGAGCTCGTGCGGGTAGCGGTGCTCCTTGCCGCCGAGACCGACCAGCTCCAGCACCTCCGGCACGACCCGGCGGGCGACCGCCTTCGTCTTGCCGATCACCTCAAGTGCGAACGCCACGTTCTCGTACGCGGTGCGGTTCGGCAGCAACCGGAAGTCCTGGAAGACGCAGCCGATGGAACGCCGGAAGTGGGGCCGCTTCCAGGAACGCATCGAGGTGACGTCCTTGCCGTTGACGACGACCCGGCCCTTGTTGGGCGTGACCTCGTGCAGCAGCAACTTGATGATGGTGGACTTGCCGGAGCCGGATGGACCGATGAAGAAGACGAACTCGCCCTTCTCGATCGAGACGGACACGTTGTCGAGCGAAGGCCGGGACGCCTTCGGGTACGTCTTCGTCACTTGCTCAAGCTGAATCACGGGTCGGTAGTCTACGCGGTGTAACTGCTGAGCCAAGCCCCACGCCCCGCCCAAGCGGTGCGCGTCATCGATTTACCCGGTCAACACGAGATCGATGACGCGTTGCGTCCGGCCGTGATCACGCACCGTCAGCGGTGAGCTGCTGCTGCTTCCGCCAGCGGATTCCCGCCTCGATGAAGCTGTCCAGTTCGCCGTCGAAGACCGAGGACGGATTGCCCGTCTCCTGTTCGGTACGCAGATCCTTCACCATCTGATACGGGTGCAGGACGTACGAGCGCATCTGGTCGCCCCACGAGCCGGCGGCGTCGGTCTTCAGGCCCGCCATCTTGGCCTGCTCCTCCTGCCGCTTACGCTCCAGCAGCCGGGCCTGGAGCACCCGCAGCGCGGACGCCTTGTTCTGCAGCTGGGACTTCTCGTTCTGGCAGGTCACCACGATGCCGGTGGGGATGTGGGTGATCCGGACCGCCGAGTCGGTCGTGTTGACGCTCTGCCCGCCCGGGCCGGAGGACCGGTAGACGTCGATCCGCATCTCGTTCTCGGGGATGTCGATGTGGTCGGTCTGCTCCACCACCGGCAGCACCTCGACGCCGGCGAAGCTGGTCTGCCGGCGGCCCTGGTTGTCGAACGGGCTGATCCGCACCAGCCGGTGCGTGCCGGACTCCACGCTGAGCGTGCCGTAGGCGTAGGGCACCTTCACCGTGAAGGTGGCCGACTTCAGGCCCGCCTCCTCGGCGTACGAGGTCTCGTAGACCTCGGTCGGGTAGCCGTGCCGCTCGGCCCAGCGCAGGTACATCCGCAGCAGCATCTCGGCGAAGTCGGCGGCGTCGACGCCACCGGCGCCGGCCCGGATCGCGACGAGTGCCTCCCGCGAGTCGTACTCGCCGGAGAGCAGCGTGCGGACCTCCATCTCCTGGATGGCCTTGGTCAGCCCGGTGATCTCGGTCTCGACCTCGGTCAGCGCGCCCGGGTCGTCCTCGGCCTGGGCCAGCTCCAGCAGCACGCCGGCGTCGTCGAGCCGGGAGCGCAGGTCACCGAGCTTGGTGATCTCGCCGTTGACGTACGACAGCTGCGACGTCACCTGCTGCGCCTTGGCCTGGTCGTCCCAGAGGTCGGGCGCGGAGGCCTCCTGCTCCAGCCGGGCCTTCTGCTCGCGCAGCTTGTCGAGGTCGAGCACAGCCTCGATGTTGCGCAGCGTGGCGTCGAGGTCCTTGAGCTGTTCGGCGTAATCGGCAGCGGTCACGACAGACAAGACTACCGGCGCGTGCGAGGAGTGAGCTTGCGAGCCCCGCAGTCACGCGCGAAAAGACTGCACTGCGCGTGCGAGGAGTGAGCTTGCGAGCCCCGCAGTCACGCGCGAAAAGACTGCTGCCTGGGTCCGTCAACCTGTTGCAGGTGGTCAGCCGACGGGCGCGGTCTTGAGCCAGGACAGCGCCGCCTTGTGGTAGGCGACGGCGAACTCCAGCGCGCTGGCGTCGTAGCTGTCGCCCTCCTTCTTGGCGTTCTTGACCTGCTCCCGCACCGCCGCCAGCGCCTCGGTGTGGTACTCGTTCGCCGAGGCGTACAGGTTCTTGAGCTGGCTCGCCGAGTGCAGGTTGCCGAACGCGATCCGTAGCGCTATTGGGTTACGGATGGTGTCCTTGCCGGGATTCTCCGCCAGCCAGCGGGAGAATGTCCGTTTCCCGGCCGCCGTCAGCGCGTACGGCTGGCTCATCCGCGGCCCGGGCTTGCCGAGTCGCACCAGACCCTTCTCGGCCAGGACCGGCAGCTCCCGGTAGACCTGACTGCGGGTCATCGACCAGTACGGCGCCAGCCGGCGCTCGGCGGCGGCCATCAACTGGCCGCCAGTCATCGGGCCGTCGTGCAGCAGGCCGAGCAGAGCTGCTGCCGTCGGGTTGACTCCGGAATCCGCCATGCCCTCTAAGCTGCCACTTTGTCGGCTCTGGCGTCCAGGATTTGCTCATTTCGGCACCCGATGACCGGTCCGATGTGCACTGTCGGGTGAGGAAGAGGGCCCGCCCCGGCCGGGACGGGCCCTCGTGGAGCGCTCAACCCATGTGCGGGTAGGTGTGATCGGTCGGCGGGACGAAGGTCTCCTTGATCGTCCGCGGCGACATCCAGCGGACCAGGTTGTGCCAGGAGCCCGCCTTGTCGTTGGTGCCGCTGGCCCGGGCGCCGCCGAACGGCTGCTGCCCGACCACCGCGCCGGTCGGCTTGTCGTTGATGTAGAAGTTGCCGGCGGCGTACCGCATCTTCTCCGCCACCTGGTCGACCACCCGGCGGTCGGTCGCGAAGATCGACCCGGTCAGCGCGTACGGCGCGATCGACTCGGCCTGGGCGACCACCTCGTCGAAGCGGGCGTCGTCGAAGACGTGCACGCCGAGGATCGGCCCGAAGTACTCGGTGGTGAACGTCTCGTGCGCGGCGTCGGAGCACTCGAACAGCGTCGGCCGGACGAAGTAGCCGACCGAGTCGTCGGCGGTGCCGCCGGCCAGGATCCGGCAGGAGTCGTCGCCCTTGATCAGCTCCAGCGCGGCGGTGTGCCGGCCGAACGCCTTGTCGTCGATCACCGCGCCGCCGAAGTTGCCGAAGTCGGTCACGTCGCCGTAGGTCAGCGAGTCCGCGGTGGCGGCGAGCCGGTCGCGCAGCCCACCCTCCCAGATCGACCGCGGGACGTACGCCCGGGAGGCGGCCGAGCACTTCTGGCCCTGGTACTCGTAGGCGCCCCGGATCAGCGCGGTGTGCAGCGCGTCCACGTCGGCGCTGGAGTGGGCGACCACGAAGTCCTTGCCGCCGGTCTCGCCGACCAGGCGGGGGTAGCCCCGGTAGCGGGCGATGTTGTCGCCGACGGTCTTCCACAGGTGCTGGAACACCTTGGTCGAGCCGGTGAAGTGGATGCCGGCCAGGTCCGGGTCGGCCAGCACCACCTCGGAGACCTCCTCGCCGCGGCCGGTGACCATGTTGATCACACCGGGCGGCAGGCCGGCGGCCTCGAACAGGCGCATGGTGAAGTGCGCCGCGAACTGCTGCGTCGGGGACGGCTTCCAGACCACCGTGTTGCCGAGCAGGGCCGGCGCCGACGGGAGGTTGCCGGCGATCGCGGTGAAGTTGAACGGGGTGATCGCGTAGACGAACCCCTCCAGCGGCCGGTGGTCGAGGCGGTTCCAGACCCCGGGCGAGGACAGCGGCTGCTCGGCCAGGAGCCGCCGGGCGAAGTGCACGTTGAACCGGAGGAAGTCGATCAGCTCGCACGCCGAGTCGATCTCGGCCTGGACGGCGGTCTTGGACTGGCCGAGCATGGTGGCCGCGTTGAGCGTGTCCCGCCAGGGGCCGGCGAGCAGGTCGGCGGCGCGCAGGAAGATCGCGGCCCGCTCCTCGAACGGCAGCGCCCGCCACATCGGGGCGGCATCAGTGGCGGCCCGGACCGCGGCGCGGGCGTCTTCGTGGGTGGCGTGCCCCGTCACGCCGAGGACGTGCGCGTGCTTGTGCGGCTGCACCACGTCGATCGACGCGCCGCCGGCCATCCGGCGCTCACCGGCGATCGTCATCGGCAGCTCGATCCGCTCGGCGGCCAGTTCGGCCAGCCGCCGCTGGAGCCGTTCCCGGTCGGCGCTGCCGGGCTGGTAGGTGCGTACCGGCTCGTTGAGCGGCTCGGGTACGGAGAACACGGCGTCCATCACAGGCTCCTGGCGATCTCGGCGGCGACGGCGAAACCGGACCCGCGGGCGCCGGCCGGGCGGCCGGACGCCGGACGCCGCGGGGTGCAGCGGCGGCGGGACCTGGCCCGATTCTGTCACGACAACCCCGCTCCGGAAGCGCCTCCCTGGCACACCGGACGGCCAGGCCAACTCCGGACCATCGGCCCAACCGACCCGATTCCGACGAAACATCGGACCACGACTCCGTTTCTCGTCGATTCGTCGGAGCGCCGGTGGACCGGCGCGCCGGGTGTCGGCCATTGATCCACTTCGTCCCGGGGAGGTGGCGGTGTCCGAACTCTCGGGATGCCACCACATCGGCGAACCGCAGTCGATCAAGGCGCAGACGGCACACGGCCCGCCCGAGGAGCGGCAGCGCGCCGCGTACGCTGGATGAGCGGTGACCTGCCCGGCCCGGCGCGGGGAGATCCGGCGACCGTCGAAGGGAAGACGATGAGCAACCAGCCCGGCAGCTCCACGGCCGCGGAGACGGACCAGCCCGAGGCCGTCGAGCCGACCACGGGCGAGCCCACGGCTGCCGAGGCGCCGGCCGGATCCGACCACCGGCCGTCCGGCGAGGCGGGCACTGACGACGCGGCAGCCGGGCACGAGGCAGTCGCCGACGAGGTCGTGGCCACCGGCGGGCGGCCGGAGTTCGCGCCGGGCGCGCTCGCGCTCGGCCTGCTCTCGATCGGGTGGCTGGCCGCCATGCTCTGGTCCACCCACGAGGCGATCCACTCGACGGCGGCCGGCGTCACCGCGATCAGCCTCTCCGCCTACGCGCTGCCCGGCGTCATCACCGCGGCGCTGGTCACCGGCGCCACTGTCGCCCTGCTCGCGACCAACCGGCTGGGCCGCGCCACGCTGCGCTTCCTGGCCGCCGTCGGCACCGGCCTGCTGGTCGGGCTCGTCACCGCGGTGGCGATCAACCTCACGTACGCGGACAACGCCACCACGAACACGATCGCCGGCACCGCGGCGGCGGCCGCGATCATCGGCGGGGCGATGGCCGGCGCGCGCCAGGCCCGGGTGGTCGGGGCGATCACGCTCGCGACGCTCACCGCGCAGATCTTCGTGGTGCTGTTCAGCCGCGCCCGGGATCCGCTGTCCGAGCTGTTCGGCGCCGGGGAGACCCAGCAGTCGGTGCTCGACGCCGCCAAGTGGGTATCGCGTACCGAGTCGCTGCTCGCCGGCCTGCTCGCCGGCCTGGCCGCGTACCTCTATCTGACCTGGTCCCGGCGCCGGGCGGAGCGCCGCGACGGCGCGGCGTCGCCGCTGCGCTGGCCGGCGTACCTGGTGGCCGGGGCGGGCGCGGGCCTGCTCCTGCTGCTCACCGAAGTGATCATCCGGATCGGCGGACGCGGTCTGCTCGACCTGGCCGCCGCGCTCAGCGAGGCCGACGAGGTGGCGCAGACCGCGCTGGGCACCTCACGGGTGGACAACGGAATCTGGGTGCTCTTCGTGGGCGCGCTGACCACGCTCATCGTCTTCGGGCGCACGCTGGGCCCGCGCCCGGTGGACGACGACGAGGACGAGCCGGCGGCCTGAGCCGCCGTCAGCCGGCTTCGCGCAGCAGTAGGTCCAGCTCGGTCACGTCGTACCACTCCAGTTCGTGGTCCTCGGCGCCGTCGACTGTGAACTGGGCGTCCGGGTCGCCCGCCTGGGCCTCCGCCACCACGTCGACGGCGGCTGCCACGTCCTCGACCGCGTCCGCGCCGTCCACGTGCAGCGCGGCGACCGACTTCACCGGCACCGGCCCGGCCGGCCGGACCACGCTCGATCCCAGCTCGCCGCCGACCCGGCCGACCGCACGGGCCGGCAGGTCGGCCGAGACCACCACCCGTCGCCGGGGCGCGGCGGGGTCGTGCCGGAGCAGGAGCAGCGCGTCCTGGGCGGCCCGGGTAAAGGCCACGTACTCCAGTTCCTCCTCGTCGCCCTCGGCGTACCACTCGCGCAGCTCGGGGGTCACGGCGTGCGCCGCCTCGGCGCCCAGCCCCTCCTCGCGCAGGCGGGCGAGCATGGGAACGGTCGCCGGCAGGTACACCCGGACAAGCTCGTCGGTCACGGGTCACTCCCACACTCAGGCCGATCGTCGGCGGTCGCCGACTCCGGGCGCCGATCATGCCGTACGCCGAGACCGTCATACACCCGGCACCCGCCCGGGTGAAGCCTCCCGCCGGTGTGTCTCCCGAACGGGCGCGCGGCGATGTCGACAGTTGATGGCAAACTGAAGCAAACGAAGCCAACGCCGGGAGTCACACCGTGGAGTCGAGGTTCCTGCTGCTGTCCGACGTCGCCGCCGAGCTGAACGTCTCGGACTCGCAGGTCTACCACATGGTCCGCAGCGGCGAGCTGCCCGCGATCAAGATCGGTGGCCGGGGTCAGTGGCGGGTCGAACGCGCCCGGCTGGAGGAATACATCGAACGCAAGTACGCCGAGACCGCCGAGTGGGTACGCGGCAACCCGCTCGGCGAGCGCGACGAGGAGTGACCGCCCGGGGACCGTGAGCCATTGACGACGGTCGCGCACATCCGGGAAGATGAGGCCCTGTCGGAGGCAAACGAAGGCAAACGCAAGGATTAGAGATGGTCGACACCCGCCGTCCCCGCGCACCCCGCCCGCCGGTCCGTCTCCGGCCCGCCCCGCCGCTCGACCCGCCGTGCACCGACGAGGAGCCACTCTGGAGCCCCGTCGGGCAGCTCACGCTCGACCTGGCCGACCCGCGCCGCCGTACCGCCGCGCGCCCCGCCGACCGGGCCCCGGACCCGGTGCCCGCCTGGCCACGCTGGTCCGGCCCGCAGGCGTCGGCCCTCGCCTCCGCCACACCCGAGGGAGCGCGGGCGGCGCACCGGTTCGTGCGCACCTTCCTGGAGATCGTCAACGGCTTCCGCCCGCCCGGTCAGCTCCGGCCGCTCTGCCTGCCCGAGTCGGCCGGCCCGGTGACGGCCGAGCTGACCCGCGCGGCCCGCCGGGTGACGCCGGTCCGCCGCCGAACCGCCCGGCCGGCGCTCCTGCTGCGGCGCCTGCGGGTGTGCGAGCCGCGCCCGGGGGCGGTCGAGGCCACCGCCGTGTTCGCCGGCGCCGCAGGCGCGAGCTGGGCGGTGGCGGTACGCCTGGAACGCCGCCGGGGCACCTGGCTGTGTCTCGTCCTCGACGTCCTCTGAACCCGGCCATCGCCCCCCACTCCCGGCGAGATCCTGGTCCGAAACGGCCCGCGTAGAGGCCCATGCCTACCAAGATCTTCACCGCTCCCACCAGCGGAACGCCGATCTCGCTCGACGGGAGGCTCACGCCGGAACAACCAGCCGGACGGGGACGGGCCCCGGCCGTGTGGCCGGGGCCCGTCGGGGCGCTCGCTCGGGGTCAGTTGCCGCCGTTGGGCGAGCCGTGGCAGCGCTTGTACTTGCGGCCCGAGCCACACGGGCAGGGCGCGTTACGGGACGGCCCCTCACCCCCGTCGACCTGGCCCGGCGCGGCCCGCCGGGCGGTGCTGGCGGCGACCGCCTGGCCGCTCGCGCCGGCCGGCGCACGGCGCGGCGTGGAGGCGGCCGGGCGCTCCGAGGACTGCTGCCCGATGCCGAGCGCCGGCGCCTGCTGCTCGGGCCGCTCGATCACCGGAGCGCCCCGACCGGCCTCGCCGTCCACGGCGGGCGCGGAGTATTGCAGACCCTGCTGCTGCGGCGCGCGGTTGAGACCCTTGGCCCGGATCTCCACCGGCTTGTCCAGCAGCTGCACCTCCTCGGCCTCCGGCTCCGCCTCCTCGACCTGCACGTCCAGGTTGTAGAGGAAGCCGACCGTCTCCTCCTTGATGCCGTCCATCATGGAGGCGAACATGTCGAAGCCCTCGCGCTGGTACTCGATGACCGGGTCGCGCTGGGCGTACGCCCGCAGGCTGATGCCCTCCTGGAGGTAGTCCATCTCGTAGAGGTGCTCACGCCACTTACGGTCGATCACCTGGAGCAGGACCATGCGCTCGAGCTGGCGCACCGCCTCCTCGCCGAGGTTCTCCTCACGCCTGTCGTACGCGGCGTGCGCGTCCTCCTTCAGGCGGGCGAGCAGGAAGTCCTGGTCGATACCGGAGCGGGAGCCGACCTCCTCCTCCAGCTCCTCGACTGTGACGCCGACCGGGTAGAGCTGCTTCAGGCTCGACCAGAGCTGGTCGAGGTCCCAGTCCTCGGCGTAGCCGTCGCTCGTCGCGCCGACCACGTACGCGGTCACCACGTCGTCGATCATGTTGCGGACCTGGTCGGACAGGTCCTCGCCGTTGAGCACCCGGAGACGCTCGGCGTAGATCACCTGGCGCTGCTTGTTCAGCACCTCGTCGTACTTGAGGACGTTCTTGCGGATCTCGGCGTTCTGGCCCTCGATCTGGGCCTGGGCGCTCCTGATCTGGCGGGTGACCATCTTCGACTCGATGGGCACGTCCTCCGGGATGTTGAAGCGGTCCATCACCGCCTCGACCGCGCCGGCCCGGAAGCGCTTCATCAGCTCGTCCTGCAGCGACAGGTAGAAGCGGGACTCGCCCGGGTCACCCTGCCGGCCGGCGCGACCGCGCAGCTGGTTGTCGATCCGGCGGGACTCGTGCCGCTCGGTGCCCAGCACGTAGAGCCCTCCGGCGGCGGCCACCTCCTCCGCCTCGACGTCGCACGCCTGCTTCCAGGTCGGCAGGATCTCCTCCAGCGCCTTGGCGTACTCCTCCGGCTGCTCGACCGGGTCGAGCCCGCGCTGGCGCAGCTCGTTCGCGGCGAGGAACTCGGGGTTGCCGCCGAGCAGGATGTCCGTGCCGCGGCCCGCCATGTTGGTCGCGACGGTGACCGCGCCCTTGCGCCCGGCCTGCGCGACGATCTCCGCCTCCTTGGCGTGGAACTTCGCGTTCAGCACCGAGTGCGGGATGCCCCGGCGGCGCAGCATGTGCGACAGGATCTCGGAGTTCTCCACCGAGACGGTGCCGACCAGCACCGGCTGGCCCTGCTCGTGCCGCTCGGCGATGTCCTCGACGACGGCGTTGAACTTGGCCTTCTCGGTCTTGTAGATGACGTCGGGCCGGTCGAGCCGGACCATCGGCCGGTGCGTCGGGATGGTCACGACGCCGACCTTGTAGACCTTGTTGAACTCGCCCGCCTCGGTCTGGGCGGTACCGGTCATGCCGGAGAGCTTCTCGTAGAGGCGGAAGTAGTTCTGGAGGGTGATGGTGGCCAGGGTCTGGTTCTCCTGCTTGATCTCCACCCCCTCCTTGGCCTCGATCGCCTGGTGCATGCCCTCGTTGTAGCGGCGGCCGTGCAGGATGCGGCCGGTGAACTCGTCGACGATCAGGACCTCACCGTCGTTGACGATGTAGTCCTTGTCGCGCTTGTACAGCTCCTTGGCCTTGATCGCGTTGTTCAGGTAGCCGACCAGCGGGGTGTTCACCGACTCGTAGAGGTTGTCGATGCCCAGGCGGTCCTCCACCTTGGCCACACCGCGTTCGGTGATCGCGATGGTGCGCTTGGCGTAGTCGACCTCGTAGTCGCCCTCGCCGTCGGTGCCGGGCTGGAGCCGGGCCACCACTGTGGCGAACTCCTGGTACCACCGGGCGGAGTGCTCGGCCGGACCGGAGATGATCAGCGGGGTACGCGCCTCGTCGATCAGGATCGAGTCGACCTCGTCGACCACGGCGAAGAAGTGGCCGCGCTGGACCAGCTCGTCCTTCGACCAGGCCATGTTGTCGCGCAGGTAGTCGAAGCCGAACTCGTTGTTGGTGCCGTACGTGACGTCGCACTCGTAGGCCGCGCGGTGCTCGGTGGCGGGCCGGTTCGGCAGCACCACGCCGACGCGCAGGCCGAGGAACTCGTGGACGCGGCCCATCCAGGCGGCGTCGCGCTCGGCCAGGTAGTCGTTCACCGTGATCACGTGCACGCCCTTACCGGCGAGCGCGTTCAGGTAGACCGGCATGACCGAGGTGAGCGTCTTGCCCTCACCGGTCTTCATCTCGGCGATGTTGCCGAAGTGCAGCGCCGCGCCACCCATCACCTGGACGTCGTAGGGGCGCTGGCCGAGCACCCGCGAGGCGGCCTCGCGGCACACCGCGAACGCCTCGGGCAGCAGGTCGTCGAGGGTCTCGCCATCCGCGAGCCGCTCCTTGAACTGGACGGTCATGCCGCTCAGCTCGTCGTCGCTGAGGTCGACGTAGTCGTCCTCGATCGAGTTGACGGCGGCAGCGATGGCCTTCAGCCGACGCACCATGCGGCCCTCGCCGGCGCGAAGGAACTTTTCCAGAATCGACACGGATCAACGCTCCCCTAGACGGTCTCGAACCATCGTAGGCGCTCCGGGGCGACGATGGTCACTGGTGGCGGCGGTCCGGGCTCCGGAACCCGACATAACGCCGCGACCGTGCGCCACCGGCCGCCAGCCGGGTTACGCCGTGCGCGAACGATCCGGCACGATGGCTCGAATGGAGCCTGTCGAGATCATCGAGGACGGCCTGCTGCTGCGCCCGTGGCGCGCGGAGGACGCCGACGCGGTGCACCGCGCCTGCCAGGATCCGGACATCCAGCGCTGGACCACCGTACCTCGCCCGTACCTGCCGGAGCACGCGACCGGGTTCGTCACCACGATCAGCGCCACCGGCTGGGCCGGTGGCACCGCAGCGCACTTCGCGGTCTGCGACGCCGGCACCGGTGAGCTGCTCGCCTCGGTCGGCCTGGTCTCGGTCGACCGCGCGCGGGACTCGGCCGAGGTGGGCTACTGGACCGCGCCGTGGGCCCGGGGCCGGGGCGTCGCGGTCCGCGCCACCCGCGCCCTCGCCCGCTGGGCGTTCGACACGCTCGAACTGCTCCGGCTCACCTGGCAGGCCGAGATCGGCAACCACGCCTCCCGGCTGGTCGCGCTGCGGACCGGCTTCCGGATCGACGGTGAGCTGCGGCTGGCCCACCCCAGCCCCGGCGGCCGACCCGAGGGGTGGATCGGCTCGCTGCTCCCCGGCGAGGTCGCCGCCGCCGGCGACCCGGTCCCCTACGGCCCGGGCACGCTCCAGGCCCGCCGGGCGGCGGTCTTCGGCCGGCCGCAGCCGGTCCTGTTCGCCACCGCCGGGGACACCGAACTGCGGCTGCGCGCGCTGGAGGAACGCGACCTGGCCGCGGTGACCCGCACCTGCCAGGACGAGCAGACGATCCGCTGGACCACGGTGCCGCACCCGTACCGGCCGGAGCACGCCGAGGGCTTCCTGCGCGACCTGGTGCGCCCGGCCTGGGCGCGGGGCACCGCCGCGACGTTCGCCGTGGCCGACCCGGACGACCGCTACGTCGCCTCGGTCGACCTGCGTCTGCTGCCCGGCGACCCGCTGGTGGCCGACGTGGGCTACCTGACCGCGCCGCACGCCCGCGGCCGGGGTTACCTGCCGGCCGCGCTCGCCGCGGTCTGTGCCTGGGGCTTCACCACGCTCGGCCTGGCCCGGATCGAGTGGCGGGCGAACGTGGGCAACACCGCCTCGCGGCGGGCCGCCGAGAAGGCCGGCTTCACCGTCGAGGGCACGCTGCGCGGCGGCGTCCAGCACCGCGGCGAGCGGCAGGACGTGTGGATCGGCGGCCTGCTGCCGGGTGCCCTGGCGTGACCCCGGAGACGATCGAGGGGTACGGCGTACGGCTGCGGCCGTGCCACCTCGCGGACGTGCCCGAGATGGTGGCCGGGTGTGCCGACCCGGAGACCCGCCGGTTCATGCCCCTGCTGCCCGACCCGTACGACTCCGACGCCGCCCGGTGGTGGATCACCGAGGGCGCGCCCGCGGCGTGGGCGGCGGGCGGAGCCGCGTACACGATCGCCGACCCGGCGACCGACCTGCTGCTCGGCAGCATCGGGCTGACCCGGCTCAGCGCGGAGCGGGCCACGTACGAGATCGGTTACTGGGTGGGACCGGCGGCGCGCGGCCGGGGCGTGGCGAACGCCGCCACCCGGCTGCTGACCGAGCGGGCGATCGCCGCCGGAGCGGCCCGGCTGGAGTTGCTCACCCGGACGGAGAACGTGGCGAGCCAGCGCATCGCGCTCGCCTGCGGTTACCGGCACGAGGGCGTACGCCGGGCGGCGGGCACGGACGGCGACGGCGTACGCCAGGATCTGATCGCCTGGGTGCGGCTGGCCGACGACCCGCCCGGGCCGATCGCCCGCCTGCTGCCGGACCTGCCGGACGGCCGGCTGACCGACGGCGTGGTGATGCTGCGCCCGGTGGAGCCGGCGGACACGGACGTGCTGTACCGGCTGCACTCGCTGCCGGAGGTGGTGGCGAACCGGGTGCCGGCGGTGGTGCCGCAGCGGGCGGCGCTCGCGCGCCGCTGCCGGCTGGCGGCGAGCCGCTGGCTCGCCGGCGAGGCCGCCGACCTGGCGATCCTCGACCCGGCCACCGGCGCCGTCGTGGGCGGCTGCGCGCTGTTCTACGACGAGCCGGCCACCGGGCAGGCGATGATCGGCTACAGCCTGCTGCCCGAGGCGCGCGGGCGCGGGCTGGCGGCCCGGACGGTCCGGCTGGTCACCGGGTGGGCGTTCGGAATCGGGGTGGCGCGGGTGTGGGCCGGCACCCGGCCGGACAACGTCGCCTCGCAGCGGGTGCTGGAACGCGCCGGCTTCCGGCGGGAGGGGCTGTTGCGGGGCCGGCTGCCCGGCCCGGACGGCGCCCGTGTCGACTCCGTGGTCTACGGCCGGCTGGCCACCGACGAGAGCTGAGGACGGGCCCCACGCGAGGGCCCGTCCTCACCGGTCAAGGGGTCACGCGTCGAGCTGGATGATCCCGTAGTCGTACGCGTGCCGCCGGTAGACCACGCTCGGGCGGCCGGACTCCTTGTCCTGGAACAGGTAGAAGTCGTGACCGACCAGTTCCATCTGGAACAGCGCGTCGTCGACGGTCATCGGTTCGGCGGGGTGGACCTTCGCGCGGGCGATGTGCCACGGCTGGTCGTCGGGTTCGCCGTAGCCGCTCTCGTCGGGGCGTTCGGCGACCGCTGTGGCGGTGCCGTGGCCGTCGATCGCCGCCAGTCCGGGCCCGTCGAGGTCGGCCACCGGCAGGCCGGCGGTCGCGGCGGCCACGGAGATCGGCGCGTGCCGTCCACGGTGTACCCGGCGACGGTCCGCCGCGCGGCGGAACCGCGTGTCCAGCTTGGCGATGGCGGCGTCGAGCGCGCTGTAGAAGTCGTTCGTGCAGGCCTCGGCCCGGATGACCGGGCCGCGCGTCACGCACGTGATCTCCACCCGCTGGCAGGTGTCCGCCTGGCGTGGATTGCGCTCGTGGAACAACTCGACGTCCACGCGAATGAGCTTCTGGTCGTAGCGTTCGATCTTCGCGAGCTTCTCGGCTACGTGCACCCGGTAATGGTCCGGCACTTCGACGTTACGGCCCTTGACCACGATGTCCACGTGACCTCCCTTGTTCGGACGGTCGTTCGGTCCGGATCATCCGGCCGACGCACCCGGGAGGGCCCCGCTCGGCGTCGACCGGTGTTGTTCGGCTACGCCTCCTTCCAGTGCCGGGGGAAGGTTTGAAACCTCACTACCCCCGACACCGAAACGCTAACTCCTGTACGGCCACCCGTCACCCCCGGTTGCCGAAGGCGGTCGCGAAATTTAACAGCTCATACACCAAGGGGTGAAACGGATACACGAAGCGTCACCGACGGTGCCGCTTTTGCGTTGCGGCGAGCACCGCCGCGGCCTTTGGCGTCATTCCCGCGCGGTGCAACATCCGGCTCACCGCCGCCAGGGTCGCGCCGGTGGTGACGATGTCGTCGAGCAGCACGACCCGCTCCCCCGGCCGGTGGCCGGTCGGCGGGCGGCGCAACCGGAACGCCTCCCCGGCCGCCGCCGCCCGCCCGGCGCTGTCCAGCGCCACCGAGTCGGGCCGGGGCAGCGCCCGCAGCGGGCGCAGCACGCGTACCGGCCAGCCGGCCGCGCGCAACCGGGCCGCTGCCGGCCGGACCAGCCGGTCCAGGTGGTCGCCGTACCGGGCCCGGGCCGCGGCAGCGGTGTCGGGCACCGCCACGAGCGCCACCGGGCCGGGCGGCCCCGCCGCCACCGCGACCACCTCGGCGAGCAGCGCGCCCAACGGCCGGGCCAGCCCGTGCCGGCCCCGTTCCTTGTACGCCAGCAGCCCTTCGCGCAACGCGCCGCCGTACGGACCGAGCGCGACACAGGGCGGCAGGCCGGGCGGAGCCGGATCGGGCCGGGCGGGTGCGGGACGCAGCGACTCCAGTTCCCGCACGCAGCCGGGGCAGAAGCCCTGCCGCAGCCGTACCGCCCCCGCGCCACAGCCCGCGCACCCGGCGGGCAGCACCAGGTCGGTCAGGTCCGACCAGAGCCCGCCCAGGTCCCGCACGGGCAGCTCAGTAGAGGAAGAACGGTGCGGTCGGATTGGTCGCCCGGCTGCCCTGCGGGACGTCGAGCACCTGCTCCCGCTTGACGTAGTCGAACGGGTTGTTCCGCCAGGCCGCGCCGTCCGTCTCGAACATGAACGAGAACGCGGCCAGGCCACGGTCACCGCCGCCCGGATACCCGGCGAGCTGGGTCACCGGGGCACCGATCTCCACCGCCAGCGCGGTCTCCCAGGCACCGTCGACGGTGAGTTGGTGGATCGCCGAGCGCCGGTCCGCCTCGTTGCCGGCCAGCGCCAGCTCGTTCTCCGCCACCCAGTCCACCACAGTCACGCCGGTGAGCAGCGTGGTCAACCGGCGGGGCTGCCCGAGGCTGACCACGCCACCTTCGACGCTCACCGCGGCGACGAAGACCGCGCCGCCGGACGCCAGCGCGATCCGGTGGCCGTCGAGGGAGCCGGCCACGGCGGTCACCGGCCCGGGAACGGACAGCGGGATCTCGCTCATCCGGCCCGCGCCGTCGAACCGGTAGAGCCGGCCGTCGGCGGCCACCACACCGGCCGGGCGGGCCTCGTCCAGTGACCGCAGCCAGGTGGGACGGCTCATCGCCCGGAACGTCCGGTCGCCGGGGCTGAGCATCGCGACCGGCTCCGGACCGATGCCCACCTTGAGCCGCCTGCGATTGTCCGACCCGGTCACCACGAGCGCGGCGAGCACCTGGTCGTCGGCGCGCGCGAGCGACGCGGAGACCACGTTGCGGTTCTCTGCCGGTGGCAGCGGCACGGCGGCCCGCGACTCGTTGCCGAACGCCAGGGGACGGACGGCGCCGTCGTAGACGGCGAACCGTACCGGATCCCCGCCGCGTGGATAGGCGGCGGTGGAGACGCGCTCGCGCCGCAGGTCGACGGTGAGCCGCTTCTGGTTCTGGATCTTCAGGTCGACCTGGCCCTCCAGGTCCGACAGGGACCACGCCAGCTGGGTGCCGAGCCGGGTCAGCCGCTGCTCGTTGGCGCCCGGCATGTTGAGGTTGATCTCCCAGTGGCCGTCCGCACCGGTCGCGTTGTTGATCAGCTGGGTGCCGTCGGGCAGCCCGGTCACCCCGGGGGCCAGCCAGTCCGACGGGCGGTCGGCCAGCCACTTCATCACCTCGGTGATCCGGCGCTCGGTCGGCGCCGACGAGGGCAGATAACGCTGGTCCGGCACCAGCCGGGTCAGGTCGGTGTTCCAGAAGTAGACGGTGCGCGGCCGGAAATACTCGCGCACCGCCGAGTCGCTGGCCAGCAGCACGTTCGGCAGCTCGGTGATCAACAGGCCGGTGCCGGTCGGCTCGGCCCGGCGCAGCTCGAAGACGTACTGCGTCTCGCTCGCCACCGGCGGTCCGAGCGTGCCGTCGGCCCGCAGCACACCCACCTGCTGCACCTTGAGCGTCACGGTGCTGGTGCCCTGGTTGTTGGGCGGCGTGCTCTCCGGCTTCTCCCGCAACCGCACCACCGTCAGCTCGATCTCGCTGGTCTGCGGCTTGCCCGGAAGCAGGTCGCGGGCCTCCGCGGCGAGGAACTTCCGGGCCCGGTCGTACGCCTGGTCGCGTTCCCCGGCCGCGGCGGCCCGCAGGTAGTTCTCGATGAACGGCACCGGCTCGCTGCTGTCGTCCGGCTCGGGCGGCCGGGCCGGACTGCCGTTGAGCGCCCCGGATTCGGCGGCCGGCACCGAGCCGTCCACCTGCACGTCGGTCTCCGCCGGGATGCCGCATCCGGCGAGCACGCCCGGCAGCAGCACGCCGGTCAGCAGCACGGCCAGGACGCGGCGGTTCACGGCCGGGCCTCCGCGTGCTCGGCGCTGCCGGCACTGTCGGCCGGGGCGGCGGTCAGCGCCGCGACGCCACCGGCGGGACCGATGGCGGGCAGCCCGCCGTTGCGGGGGCCGCCGAACGGCACCGTGGCGTCGGCCGGCACCAGCCGCAGCGGAGAGGTGGTGAGCCGGTCCCCGGCCCGGGCCGGCAGGGTGAGCCGGAACTGGGCGCCCTGGCCCGGCGCGCCCCACGCCTCCAGCCAGCCGCCGTGCAGGCGGGCGTCCTCCAGGCTGATCGACAGGCCCAGCCCGGTGCCGCCGGTCTGGCGCGCGCGCGACGGGTCGGCCCGCCAGAAGCGGTTGAACACCAGCTTCTCCTCCCCCGGCTTGAGGCCGACGCCGTGGTCCCGCACGGTGATCGCCACCGCGCTCTGGTCCTGGCCCAGGGTGATCCGTACCGGCTTGGCCTCGCCGTGCTCGACCGCGTTGCCGACCAGGTTGCGCAGCACCCGCTCGACGCGGCGCGGGTCGACCTCGGCGATCACCGGAGTGGCCGGCACGTCCAGCTCGATGGTCACCCCCACCCGCTCCGCCAGCCCGGCCAGCCGCTCGGTCACCCGGTGCACCACCGGCACCAGGTCGGTCGGCTCGCTGTCCAGCACCGCGAAGCCGGCGTCGAACCGGCTGATCTCCAGCAGGTCGGTGAGCAGCTCCTCGAACCGGTCCAGCTCGGCCTGGAGCAGCTCGGCGCTCCTGGCCACCGCGGGATCGAACTCGTCGCGCTCGGCGAAAATGAGGTCCGCGGCCATCCGTACCGTGGTCAGCGGTGTCCGCAGCTCGTGCGAGACGTCGGAGGTGAACCGGCGTTGCAGCCGGGACATCTCCTCCAGCCGGAGGATCTGCCGTTGCAGGTTCGTCGCCATCTGGTTGAACGAGGCGGCCAGCAGGGCCAGGTCGTCCTCGCCGGAGACCACCATGCGCTGGTCGAGCAGGCCGGCGGAGAGCCGCTGCGCGGTGCGCGCGGCCACCCGTACCGGCGTCACCACCAGGCGGGTGACCAGTGCGGCCAGCAGGCCGAGCAGCAGCACCAGCGCGACGCCGGTGGCGACCACCGTGGCCCGGGCGTCGGCCGCCGTCGCGTCCTGCCGGGCCAGGGGTACGAGGTAGTAGAGCTCGACCTGCCCGAACTTGGTGGGCACCGGGGAACCGTAGACCAGGTATTTCGTCCGTTCGCCGCCGAGCGAGCCGGTGCGGATCTGGTGCGCGACCTTGCCGGAGGCGACGGCGGCCCGCAGCTCGTCGCCGATCACCGCGCCCACCGGCACGTCGGGCGTGGTACGCGGCTCGATGAACTCGGCGAAGTTGTCGGCGGTGATCGCCACCACCACGCCGCTGGTCTGGGTGGGGTCTCCGCCGGCCAGGTAGTTCACAGTGCCGTCGATGGTGTTCTGGAGCTGCGCCTCCTGCGGCTGGCTGTAGAGGTTGAACTGCTTGGCCGCGTACTCGCTGCCGTTGCTCAGGCGCAGCCGCACGTCGGTCTCGGCGTTCTCCAGCAGGATGCTCGTGATCTTGTCAGCGATCAGGTATGCGAAACCGCCCACCAGCAGGCTCGACGCCACCAGCGTGATGGTGACCACACGGACCTGGAGTGACCGCCGCCACGCCTGGTGCACCGCGGCCACCAGCCGGGCGATCCGGCCGGTCAGGGCGAGCCAGAGCGCCCGCACGGCGTGGAGCCGGCGGGGCGCGGCGGTCGGCGGGTCGGGCAGCGGGGTGGTCACCACAGTGCTGACCAGGCTATCCGGTCCCCGCCTTGTAGCCCACGCCCCGCACGGTGAGGATGATTTCGGGTCGCTCCGGATCCGGCTCGATCTTGGCGCGCAGCCGCTGCACGTGCACGTTGACCAGGCGGGTGTCCGCCGCGTGGCGGTAGCCCCAGACCTGCTCCAGCAGCACCTCGCGGGTGAAGACCTGACGCGGCTTGCGGGCGAGCGCGACCAGCAGGTCGAACTCCAGCGGCGTCAGCTTCACCTCCTCGCCGTCGCGGCTGACCGTGTGGGCCGGCACGTCGATGGTGATCTGGTTGCCGGGCGGGCCGATGGTCAGCATCTCCGGCGCCACGTCCTCACCCCGGCGCAGCCGGGCCCGCATCCGGGCCACCAGTTCCTTGGGCTTGAACGGCTTGACCACGTAGTCGTCGGCGCCGGACTCCAGCCCGAGCACCACGTCGACGGTGTCGCTCTTGGCGGTCAGCATCACGATCGGCACGCCTGACTCGCCCCGGATGGCGCGGGCCACGTCGATGCCGCTCATGCCCGGCAGCATCAGGTCGAGCAGGACGATGTCGGGTCGGTTGTCGCGGAACGCGGCCAGCGCCCGTTCGCCGTCCGCGACGAAGGACGGCACGAAGCCCTCGCTGCGCAGCACGATGCCGAGCATCTCGGCGAGGGCGGGGTCGTCGTCGACCACGAGTACCCGGGCTCTCATGGGGTTTATCGTTCCATCCCCGTTCGTCTGGAGTGTTCGGCGTCTCCACGGCACCGTAGCGCCGAGCGGCCCCGTGCACCACAGCAGTCGGCGTGGCCGCCCAGCGTGGCGCGCCGGGCCGGACGGGTCCACCGGATGCGGACCCGCCGTGCAACCATGATCCCCCGGGCGCCGCCCCGCCCGCCACCTCCGCTCGCCCCGCCCAGGAGTACGCGTGCCCGACGCCGGCCCGACCGCGGTGCTGCCGCGCCGTCCGCTGACCGTCGGCGAGCTGCTCGACGCGGCCGTGCTGCTGCTGCGCGACCAGGCTCGGGTGCTCGTCCCGCTCGCCCTGCTGCTGGCCCTCGCCGAGCAGGCGGTGCTCCACCCGCTGCGCACGCTCGCCGGGGCCGGGCCGCCGGCCTGGTGGCCGGCGGAGTTCGGCGACACCCTGCCCGAGTACTGGCTGCTGCTGGCCGTCGGCGCGGGCACCGAGGCCGCGATCATCGCGCTGCTCGGCGCCCCGGCCGCGCGCGGTGCCGGAGCGGCGCTGCTGGGGCGCCGCCCCGCACCGTCGGAGCTGCTGCGCGGCGCCCGGCTCGGCGTGGCACTGCCGGCTGCCGTGCTGGTCGGGCTGACCGTCACCGCCGCCGGGCTGACCGGGCCGGGCTGGTTCCCGGCGTACGCGCTGCTCGGCCTGGTGGTCCCGGTGCTCGTGCTGGACGGGGTGCCCGCGCACCTGGCGCCCGGGCGGGCGGTACGCCTGGCCGGCCGGCTCAGCGCGCGGGCCGCCGCGATCCGCCTGCTGGGCTACCTGGGCTGGTGGCTGATCCGGCTCGGCATCGGGCTGGGTGCCTACCACGGCCTCACCATGCTGGGCCTGTTCGACGTCTCCGCCTGGGCGCTACCGGTGACGACCGTCGCGTTCACCGCGGTGAACGCGCTGGCGTACCCGGCGCTCGCCTGCCTGGACGCGGTGCTGCACCTGGAGGCCCGGATCCGCACCGAAGGGCTGGACATCCGGCTCTCCCGCGCGCCGGCCGGTGTGCCCGAGCCGGCCCTGCTGGCGGCGCACCGGTGAGCCGGTGGTGGACCGAGACGGTCGCGGCCCTCGGTGACGTGGTGCCGCTACCGCTGGCCGTGCTGATCCTGCTGGCGGTCGCGCTGCTGGTGGCACTGGGCTGGTATTTCTTCCCCGCCTGGATACCCCGCCGGTTACCCCGGCTCGGTCCTCCCCGGTGGCGGCGCCCCCGGCTGCCCCGGTTCCGGCTGCCCCGGTTCCGGCTGCCCCGGTTCCGGCTGCCCCGGCTCCGGCGGCGCGCCCGTCGGCCGCGCACCGATCCGCCGCCCGTGCGCCTGCCCGCGCCCCGGCTGCCGGAACCGGCGGCGGCCGGGCTCGGGCCGGCCGACCGGCTGGCGGCCGAGGGCCGGTACGCCGAGGCGGTCCGGGAACGGCTGCGCGACATGGTCCGGCTCCTGGTCGTCCGGCACGTCGTGGAGCCCCGCCCCGGGCTCACCGTCGTCGAGCTGACCGAGGCGGCGGCCCGCACCCGGCCGCAGGTCCGGCCGACGCTGCACGCGGCCGGGGCGATCTTCTCCGACCTCTGGTACGCGCAGCGCCCCGCGACCGCCGAGCACGACCGGCGGATGCGTGAACTCGCCACCGACCTGAGTCGCGAGCTGACCGGGGAGGAGCCGCGGTGACCGCCACCGTCGTACCGGAGACCGCGACGTCGGCCACGTCGGCGCCGCGCCGGCGACGGTACCGGCTGCTCGTCCCGCTCGGGCTTGCCGTGCTGCTGCTCGTGACCACGTTCGTGCTGCGCGCGGTCGACCGGCCCGACGCGGACGAGCCCGGGTTCCTGTCCCCGGTCGCCACCGACGACGACGGCGCGAGCCGGCTCGCCGAGGCCCTGCGGACGCAGGGCGTCCCGCTGCGCCGGGAGACGGCGTTCGAGGCGGCGCTGCGTACCGCCCGGGCGGAGCCGAGCACGCTGTTCGTGCCCGCGCCCGCTCTGGTGCACCCGGACCTGCTCGACGACCTCACCACCCTGCCGCCGGGGAGCCGGTTGGTGCTGGTCGAGCCGTCCCGGCGGGTGCTCGCCGAACTGGAGGCCCCGGTCGAACCGGCCGGCGGGCGCTGGGCCGCCCGCGCGGTGCCCCCTGACGCCGGCGGCACGCCGTGCCGGCTGCCCGAGGCGGTCCGGGCCGGCCCGGCCGCGATCGACCTCCAGCGGTACGCCGGACCGGCCGAGGTGGACAGCTGCTACGGCGGCGCGCTGCTGCGCGTCCCCGGCCGGGTCGAGGTGGTGCTGGCCGGCGCCAGCGACCCGTTCCGCAACGACCGGATCGGCGAGTGGGGCAACGAGGCGCTCGCGACCGGCCTGCTCGGCGGCGAGCGCCCGCTGGTCTGGCTCGACCTGCCCGAGCCGGCGCCGGCCCCGACCGGGCCGAGCTGGTCCCCGGAACCGGTCACCGGAGAACCCGCCCCGGCCGGGAGCGGCAGGGCGGATCGGCCCAACCCGCCCGAGGCCGCCGACCCGCCGCGGGAGAACCCGCTCTGGGGTGCCTTCCCGCAGTGGTTCTGGGCCCTTCTGGTGCAGCTCGCCCTGGCCGGCCTGCTCGTGGTGCTGTGGCGGGCGCGCCGGCTCGGGCCGCCGGTGTCGGAGCCGCTGCCGGTGACCGTCCGGTCGGCCGAGACGGTGCGCGGCCGGGCGCGGCTCTACCGCCGGGCGGGCGCCCGGGACACCGTGGCCGGGACGCTGCGCGCCGCCGCGCTGGACCGGCTGACCACCCGGCTCAACCTGCCCCCTGACACGCCCGACGACGAGGTGGCCGCCCGGGTCGCCGAGCGGGCCGGCACCGACCCGGACCGGGTGGCCGACCTGCTCTACGGCCCCGCCCCGGAGAAGGACCGCGAGCTGCTGGAGCTGGCCCGCGAACTGGACGCCCTGACCCGTACCCTGGCCCCGCATCCGAGCGAAGGAGACCTCCGGTGACCGGACCCGTCACGACCACCGCCCCGTCCGGCGCCCGCGCCGCCCTGCACCGGCTGCGCGCCGAGGTGGCAAAGGCCGTCGTCGGGCAGGACGCCGTGGTCACCGGCCTGGTGATCGCGTTGCTCTGCCGGGGGCACGTGCTGCTGGAGGGCGTACCGGGGGTGGCCAAGACGCTGCTGGTCCGGACGCTTGCCGCCGCGCTCGACCTGGACGCCAAGCGGGTGCAGTTCACCCCCGACCTGATGCCCGGCGACGTCACCGGCTCGCTGATCTTCGACCAGCGCACCGCCGCGTTCACGTTCCGGGAGGGGCCGGTCTTCACCAACCTGCTGCTCGCCGACGAGATCAACCGCACCCCGCCCAAGACGCAGTCGGCGCTGCTGGAGGTGATGGAGGAGCGGCAGGTCTCCGTCGACGGCGAGCGCCGCCCGCTGCCCGATCCGTTCATCGTCGTGGCCACCCAGAATCCGGTCGAGTACGAGGGCACCTACCCGCTGCCCGAGGCGCAGCTCGACCGCTTCCTGCTCAAGCTGACCGTGCCGCTGCCGGAGCGCGAGGCGGAGCTGGGCGTCCTGCGCGCGCACCACGCCGGCTTCGACCCGCGCGACCTGCGTGCCGCGGGCGTACGCCCGGTGGCCGACGCGTCGGACCTGGCGGCCGCCCGGGCCGAGGTGCGGATGGTGCACGTGGCCGAGCCGGTGCTCGGCTACATCGTGGACCTGTGCCGGGGCACCCGGTCCGCCCCGGCGCTGGAGCTGGGCGCGTCCCCCCGGGGCGCCACCGCGCTGCTGAACGCCGCCAAGGCGTGGTCCTGGCTGGCCGGTCGCGACCACGTCACCCCGGACGACGTCAAGGCGGTCGCCCGGCCCACGCTGCGGCACCGGCTGCGCCCGCGTCCGGAGGCGGAGCTGGAGGGCGTGACTGCGGACGCCGTGCTGGACTCGGTGCTGGCCACCGTGCCGACGCCGCGATGACCTGGCGGGCGGGTCTGCTGCTCGGCGCGGGCGCGCTGACCCTGCCGGCCTGGCCGGCGCCGTTCCTCGGCGTCGCCGTGCTGACCTCGGCGGTGCTGCTGCTGGTGCTGCTCGACCGGGCGATGGCGGTCCCGCCGGACGCGCTCACGGTGACCCGGTCCGGGGAGCGGACGGTCCGCCTCGGCGGCACCGCCACCGTCACGCTGCACCTGGCCAACCCCACCGATCGCACGCTCCGCGCCCAGGTACGCGACGCCTGGGTGCCGTCGGCCGGGGCGCACCCCGACGTGCCGCCGGACCGCCTGCTCACCGTGCCGCCCGGTGGCACCGCCACACTGCCGGTCCGGCTCACCCCGACCCGGCGCGGCGACCGGCCGGCGGTGGAGCTGACCGTACGCTCGCTGGGGCCGATGCGCCTGGGCGCCCGGCAACGCGCCGGAGCACCCGCCACGCCACGGTGGACGCTGCGGGTGCTGCCGCGCTTCGACTCCCGCCGACACCTACCGGAGAAGCTGGCCCGGCTGCGGGTCATCGACGGCGTCCAGGTGACCCGGGGGCGCGGTCACGGCACCGAGTTCGACACGCTGCGCGAGTACGCGGTGGGCGACGACGTCCGTTCGATCGACTGGCGGGGCAGCGCCCGCCGCGCCGACGTGCTGGTGCGCACCTGGCGCCCGGAGCGGGACCGGCGGCTGGTCTGTGTCCTGGACACCGGCCGCACGTCCGCGGTGCGCCTCGGCGACGAGCCCCGGCTGGACACCGCCATCGACGCGGCGCTGCTGCTCACCGCGCTCGCCGCCCGGGCCGGTGACCGGGTGGACCTGCTGGCGGCGGACACCGAGATCCGGGCCCGGGTGACCGGCAGTGGTCGTCCGGCGCTGCTCGCCCGGCTGGTCGACGCGGTGGCGCCGTTGCAGCCCGCGCTGGCCGAGACCGACTTCGAGCTGATCGCCGCCGAGGTGCTGCGCCGGGAGCGGCAGCGCAGCCTGGTGGTGCTGTTCACCGCTCTGGAGGCGGGCGCGATCGGCGACGGGCTGCTGCCGGTGCTGCCCCGGCTGGCGACCCGGCACCGGGTGGTGCTGGCCGCGGCCGGCGACCCGGTGCTGAACCGGCTCGCCACCGCCACCCCGGCCGGCCCGGACGACCCGTACGCGGCCGCGTCGGCGTGGCGGGCGCTGGCCGAGCGGGACCGGGTACGCGCCGCGCTGTCGCGCTACGGCGTGACAGTGGTGGACGTTCCGGGGCACCGGCTGGCCCCGGCCGTGGCCGACACCTATCTGCGGCTCAAGTCCCTCGGCCGGCTCTGACCGCTCGCCGGCCCAGCACCAGCGCGTACGCCAGGAACGCCAGCCACACCGCGGCGCCGGCGGCCACCCGCAGCGGGACCGGCACGGGCGCCGGGGTCACGAACGCCTCGATCAGCGCGGAGACCGCGAAGATGCCGACCAGACCGGCCGCGACCACGACGGCGAGCCGTCCCGCCTCGGCGAGCGCCCGGCCCCGCCCGAGGTGCGCGGGCGGGGCGATCCAGGCCCAGGCGGTCCGCAGTCCGACCCCGGCGGCGACGAAGATGCCGGTCAGCTCCAGCAGCCCGTGCGGCGTGATCAGGCCGAAGAAGACGTCCGCCCGGCCGTAGGAGATCATCACGCCGCCGACCACGCCGATGTTGAGCGCGTTCTGCCACAGCAGCCAGAGCACCGGCACCACGAGCACGCCGGCGGCCAGGCACTGGGCGGCCAGCCAGGCGTTGTGCGTCCACAGGTGGAAGGCGAACGTGGGCGCGGCGAACTCGGTGTAGTAGCCGGCGAAACCGGAGTCCACGAGTTGCCGCGCCGCCTCGGGGCCGACGAACGCGGCGGCGGTGTCCGGGTTGCCGGCGACGAACCAGATGAGGAAGGCGGTCAGGCCGCTGAACGTCGTGGCCACGCCGCACCACCAGGGCCAGGCCCGGTAGAGGGCGGCGGGCAGGTCGGCGGCCAGGAACCGGCCCACCGCCGCCCAGGACGGCCGGGGGCGGCCGGTGACCCGGGCGCGGGCCGCGAGGACCAGGTGGGACAGGCGGTTCACCAGCGCCGGCTCGGGTGCCCGGGCGCGCAGCGCGGAGAGATGCGTGGCGCTGCGCTGGTAGAGCGCCACCAGTTCGTCGACCTCGGCCGCGTCGAGGCGACGCCGGCCGGTCAGGTGTTCCAGCCGCCGCCATTCGGCGCCGTGCTCGGCCACGTACGCGTCGAGATCCACTCATCCTCCCCCGTTCGGCGTCCATGGTGTTCACTGTCGGGGTGCGCGCGCAACCTACCCCACCGCCCCGTTGGGCCGACGCCGGTCTGGTCAGCGGCGAGGCGGTGGAGCTGGACGTCCGGGTGGCCCGGCTGGGCTCCCGGGTGCTCGCCCTGCTGATCGACGCGGTGATCCAGCTCGTGCTGTTCCTGCTGCTCGGCGCGGTCCTGGCGATGGTGGCGCTCGCTCTGCTGGGCGACGTCCTCGACGCCGCGCTGGCCCGCGCGCTCCAGATCGTGCTGCTGGTGCTGGTCCTGCTCGGTTATCCGGTGGCGATGGAACGCTTCGCCGGTGGCCGGACGGTGGGCAAACTGGTCGTGGGGCTGCGGGTGGTGCGGGCCGACGGCGGGCCGGTGGGTGTCGGCCAGTCGCTGACCCGGGCGCTCGTGGGCGTCGCGGTGGAGTGGCCCGGGCTGGTGCTGCCGCTGCTGAGCTGGTTCGCGAGCGTCACGGTGATGCTCACCGATCCGCGTGGCCGGCGCCTGGGCGATCTGGTCGCCGGCACGCTCGTGGTGCACAGCCGCGGCGCCGCGCTGTGGCGGCCGCTGCCGCCGGCTCCGCTGCCGCTGCTGGCCTGGGCGGCCACGCTCGACCTGACCCGGTTCGACGACGGGCTGGCGCTGGCCGCCCGCCAGTACCTGGATCGGCTGCCCCAGCTCGCCGAGCCGGACCGTTCCCGGCTGGGCCGGGCGTTGTGGGTGGAGGTCGCGGCGGTCACCTCGCCGCCTCCACCGTGGTCCGCGCCGGACTGGGTCTACCTGTCCGCCGTGCTGGCCGAGCGGGGGCGCCGGGCCGCGCGCCGGCTGGGCCGCGCCCGGGCGGTCACCGCCGCGCTCTGGCCGGAGCTGGTCCCGCCCCCGGCCGCCGTGCCGCACGCCGCCGCGCCGGCCGCCCTTCGTCCCGCCGCACCGGCCACCGGCCGGTTGCGGTCCGCCGTGCCGGACCCGGGCGCCGATCCGGTACGCCGCTGAGCCGGGCTCAGCCGAACAGCCCCCGCCCCTACCAGTGCGCGGCGGCGCGTACGCGAAGAGGGACCGGGGACGGCCGCGCGGCGGCCGACCCCGGTCCCTTCCGGGAGCGTGGGACTCAGTAGCGGTAGTGGTCCGACTTGAACGGGCCCTCCGGGGAGACGCCCAGGTAGGCGGCCTGCTCCTTGGTCAGCGTGGTCAGCTTCGCGCCGAGCGCGTCCAGGTGCAGCCGGGCGACCTTCTCGTCCAGGTGCTTGGGCAGCACGTAGACGCCGATCGGGTACTCGTCGGTCTTGGTGAACAGCTCGATCTGGGCGATCGTCTGGTTGGCGAACGAGTTCGACATCACGAAGCTCGGGTGGCCGGTGGCGTTGCCCAGGTTCAGCAGGCGGCCCTCGGAGAGCACGATGATCGCGTGGCCGTCGTCGAAGCGCCACACGTCGACCTGCGGCTTGATGTTCTCCCGGGTCACGTCGCTGCGCTTGGCCAGGCCGGCCATGTCGATCTCGTTGTCGAAGTGGCCGATGTTGCCCACGATGGCCTGGTGCTTCATCCGGGCCATGTGCTCGTTGGTGATGACGTCGAAGCAGCCGGTCGCGGTGATGAAGATGTCGGCCTGCTCCACCACGTCGTCGAGCGTGGCGACCTGGTAGCCGTCCATCGCCGCCTGGAGCGCGCAGATCGGGTCGACCTCGGTCACCACGACCCGGGCACCCTGGCCGCGCAGCGACTCGGCACAGCCCTTGCCCACGTCGCCGTAGCCCATGACCACGGCCATCTTGCCGCCGATCAGCACGTCGGTGGCGCGGTTGATGCCGTCGATGAGCGAGTGGCGGCAGCCGTACTTGTTGTCGAACTTGCTCTTGGTCACCGAGTCGTTGACGTTGATGGCCGGGAAGAGCAGCGTGCCGGCGCGGTGCATCTCGTAGAGCCGGTGCACACCGGTGGTGGTCTCCTCGGTCACACCCTTGATCCCGGCGGCGATCCGGGTCCACCGCTGACCGTCGGAGGCCAGCGAACGGTGCAGCAGTTCGAGGATGACCGCGTACTCCTCGGAGTCGGCCGACTCGACCGGCGGCACGACGCCGGCCTTCTCGAACTCGGCGCCCTTGTGGACGAGCAGGGTGGCGTCGCCGCCGTCGTCGAGGATCATGTTCGGGCCACCGCCGGCCTCGCCAGTTGAGCCGTCGGGCCACGTCAGCGCCATTTCGGTGCACCACCAGTATTCCGGCAGGGTCTCGCCCTTCCAGGCGTAGACCGGCACGCCGGCCGGCGCCTCCGGGGTGCCCTCGGGGCCGACCACGATCGCCGCGGCGGCGTGGTCCTGGGTGGAGAAGATGTTGCAGGACGCCCACCGGACCTGCGCGCCGAGCGCGACCAGGGTCTCGATCAGGACGGCGGTCTGGACGGTCATGTGCAGCGAACCGGTGATGCGGGCGCCGGCCAGCGGCTGGGCCTCGGCGAACTCACGCCGGATCGCCATCAGGCCGGGCATCTCGTGCTCGGCGAGCCGGATCTCCTTGCGCCCGAACGCGGCGAGCGACAGATCCGCCACCTTGTAGTCGCCCTCGGCGAGGGTGCTCGGCCGGGCCTGCGACGACGCGCCGCTGGAGGCCGCCGGGAGGGTGCTGGTCATGGAAGCTCCTGTCGAACGATGGTGGTGCGCAGCCTTCCACCTTACGCTCGCGGGCCACTCGACCCGTGCCCGGTTGGCCGACCGCGCAATCGGCCGGTCGGCGGACAGCGCACGGGGCGGTCGGTGGTGAGCGGACTTTCCACTCACGGCCCGGCCGCCCCGCGCATCCCCCCGGTTTGGTTCCCCCGCACGTCACCGGACCTTCGTCGCGACAACGTTGCGTACCCACAGAGTCACACCACCCAGCGTGACCGTCAAGTCATTTCGGGAAAGTCGGACTTGCGCGGATCAGTGCATGCCGCAAGTGGCGACGAACGCCTCGCCCGCCCCGGCCACCGTCAACGGGCCACCGGCCGCCGCACCGATCGCGGCCTGACCCGCGTCCAGCGTCACCACGCCCACACCGTCGTCCACTGACAGCTTCCCGGACCGGCACAGCACCACCCGCGGCCCGGGCAGCGTCAGCCGCACCCCGGGCGACCCGGCGGCCACCTCGACCCGGTGCAGTGCGAAGTCCTCCACCGGCACCGGCCAGGTCAGCACACCCGGCTCCACCTGCTCCGGCCCCAGCACCGGCTCGGTCAGCACCTCGAACCGGAGCACCCGCAGCAGCTCGTCCACGTCGACCCGCTTCGCGGTGAGCCCGCCGCGCAGCACGTTGTCACTGGCCGCCATGATCTCGACGCCGGTGCCACGCAGGTAGGCGTGCAGGTTCCCGGCCGGCATCCAGATACCCTCGCCGGGCGCCAGCCGGACGTGGTGCAGCAGCAACGCCACCACCACGCCCGGGTCGTCCGGGTAGCCGGCCGCCAGCGTGCGGACCAGCCCGGCGTCCGCCGAGTCCGGCCCGGCCTCCGCCGCCGCCAGCACGGCCGCCACCAGCCCGGCCCGCTCCGCCCGGGGCCAGCTCAGCAGCAGGCGTACCGCCTCCCGCAGCCCCGCCGGCCCGTCACGCAACGCCGCCACCACAGGCTCCAGCGCGGGTACGCCGAACGCGGCGATCGCCGCCGCCGACTCCCCCGGGTCGCGGAAGCCGCACAGCGCCTCGAACTCCGAAAGCGCCACCAGCAGCTCCGGCTTGTGGTACGGGTCGACGTAGTTGACCCGTCCGACGTCGGCGGCGTGCCCGGCGCGGGCCTGCTCGGCGTCCGGATGCGCCTGGAGGCTCAGCGGTGTGTCGGCGGCGAGCACCTTCAGCAGGAACGGCAGCCGGGTGCCGAACCGGCCGACCAGCCGCTCACCCAACCAGTGGCCCGGCTCGGCCACCAGCAGCTCGGTGAGACTGACCGGCCGGCCGTCGCGCTGCACGGTGGCCGGGGCGCCCGGGTGGGCGCCCAGCCACAGCTCCGCCTCCGGCCCGTCGCTCGGCACCGGCCGCCCCTGCAACTCGGCGATCGCGGTACGCGAGCCCCAGGCGTAGTCCCGGATCCGGCCCTGCAACAACTCCATCAGTCAGCTCCCGGGTCGCCCGGCCACCTCGCCGGCCGGATGCGCCTCGCCGGTGGTCGCGGCCTCCCGCACGGCGGTGTCCGCCGCCTGCCCGGTGCCCGCCCGCTCCGCCTCCGCCGAGTAGATGTCCGGCTCCAGATAGATCACCCGGGCGCTGGGGACCTCGCTGCGGATCCGCGCCTCGACCGCGTTGATGTCGCGGGCCAGATCCTGGGCGGTCTCCCAGGCCGGCACCGCGATCTTCGCGGCCACCATCAGCTCCTCCGGGCCGAGGTAGAGCGTCTTCATGTGGATGATCCGCTCCACCTCGGGGCCGCTCGTCACGGCCTGCTCGATCTTGGTCAGCTCGCCCTGCTCGGCACCCTCACCGAGCAACAGGCTCTTGGTCTCGATCGCCAGCGTGATCGCGATGACCACGAGCAGGACGCCGATCATCGCGGTGCCCGCCGCGTCCCACAGGCCGTTGCCGGTGATCAGCGTCATGCCGACGCCGAACAACGCGAAGACCAGACCAACGAGCGCGCCCAGGTCCTCCAGCAGCACCACCGGCAGCTCCGGGGCCTTGGCCCGGCGGATGAACCGCACCCAGGTCTGGTTGCCCCGGACCAGGTTGGACTCCTTGATCGCGGTACGGAAGGAGAAGCTCTCCATCACGATCGCCGCGACCAGCACCGCCACCGGCACCCACTGCCAGCTCTCGATCGGGTGCGGGTCGGAGGCCTTGTGGTACGCCTCGTAGAGCGCGAACAGGCCACCGAGGCTGAACAACACGATCGCCACGATGAACGCGTAGATGTAGCGCTCCCGGCCGTACCCGAACGGGTGCTGCGGCGTGGCCTGCCGCTTGGCCCGCCGGCCGCCGAGCAGCAGCAGGCCCTGGTTGCCCGAGTCGGCCACCGAGTGGATCGACTCGGCGAGCATCGACGACGAGCCGGTGAGGGCGAACGCGATGAACTTGGTGACGGCGATGCCGAGGTTCGCCGCCAGCGCGGCGACGATCGCCTTCGTGCCCCCGTTCGCGCTCATTCCCCGCCTCGCTCGATGCCCCGTGCGCTCACTGGTTCGCCAGCTCCTTCATCTCCGTGATGGCCGGTACCGCCATCGGATCCAGCCCGTGTGCCAGGGCCAGGTAGATCGAGGCGAAGTCGGGGACCGCGACCAGCGACGCGAGCCGCTCCAGCGCGGAGCCGCCCTCGGCGGTCACCACGTCGCAGCGCACCCCCCGCCGCTCGGCGAGCGTCTGCACCGCGTCCGCGCGGCGCTCCTCGACCGCCAGCGGCTCGTCGGTGTCGTCGTCGGCGTTGAGCCCGCCGTCGCGCAGCAGCACCAGCCGCAGCCGGGTGCCGTCGGACTCGTCGTCGCCCGGGTCGGCGAAGATGTCCCGCTGGCCCTCGGCCAGGCCACCGAACACCCCGTCGAGCAGCCCGACGCGGCCCCGGCCCGCCTCGCCCAGCGCACCGGCGACCACCGGGTAGCGGGCGTTGGCGGACAGCGTGTCGCCGAACCGCCGGGCGGCCACGGTGGCCAGCGGGGACGAGCCCCACACGATCGGGATCGAACCGGCCAGGCCCAGGGCCAGCGACTTCGCCGGGTTGACGAAGGACTCGGCGGTCGGCCGGCATCGATCGGCGTCGGCGTCCAGCCGGGCCGCCGTCTCCGCCAGATCCGCCTCGTTGACCTTCACGAGCCCGAGGGCACGGGCGGCCAGCAGAACCGGCACGGTGAGCGCCCAGAGGCTGGCCCGGGCCGGCGCGCGCCGGGGTACCGGGATGAACGGCGCGCGGGCCCGCTCGGCCACCGACTGGAGCTGCGAGTCGGGCGCGCCGACCGCGACCAGCCGGGCACCGCGCCGGTGCGCCGCCTCGGCCGCGCCCAGCGCCTCCGGGCTGCGGCCGGACGCGCTCACCGCGATGACCACGTCCGCCGCGCCCACCCAGCCCGGCACGCCGGCGCTGCGGTGCGGGATGACCGGCACCGGGCAGCGCGGCCCGGCGACTGTCGCCAGCACGTCACCGGTACGCCCGGCGGTGCCGATGCCGGCGATGACCACCGCGCGGGGTCGCCCGTCGTCGGCGAGCACCGACAGGTTCGCCTCGGCGGTCAGCGCCGCCGACTCGCGCACCTGGGCGCCCGCGGACGCGGTGAACCGGAGCATGCCGCCCGGATCCCGCTCGGAGAGCTGCGCCGCGTCGTCCAGCAGAGCCTCGTCGGCGTGCCGGTGGCCGCTGACCCCGGCCGTACCCTCCATCACCGCGACGACCCGCCCCGCGCCTCGTCGGCGGCGGGTCCACCGCGCGCCTCGTCCAGCAGGAGCACCGGAACGTCGTCCCGGACCTCGAAGATGCGACCGCACTCGGCGCAGGTGAGCGTCTGCGCCTGCGCGTCGTAGTCGAGCGGGGCGTGGTGCGTGTCCGGGCAGGCGAGGATGTCGAGCAACTGCGGATCCAGGGCCACGGCGCGGCTCCTTCCACGTATGCGGTCTCACCGGCCGGCGGTGCCGGTCGGCGCACGCGATCTTATCGGCCGGGCGGCCCCGGCACCGGGCCCCGTTCGGCCCCGGTGTTCCGTCCTCCGCCCGGACGGGTGACAAGCGTCGGGCAACGGTGCGAACACCCACCGTCACGGTAACCCCGGGAGCGGGTCGGGTTCCGGCTCAGTCCGGCAAGCGGGGCAACACGCTCGTCGCGTCCCCACCCGCCGGGGGCGGTGACGCCGGGGCGGGCGCGGGCGCGCCGTACACGTTGCCGGGCGGGCGGGGCGGCGTCGCGCCCCCGTACACCGTGGGGGCCGGTCCGGGCGTGCCGGACCGGTAGGTGGTGGTGCTGCGCGGCAGCGGGACCGGCGGGGGGCCGGCGTCCGGGCCGTCGCCGGTGCGGTCGGCGCGGTTGCGGCGCAGCAGCAGGACGATGAGAGCGGCGCCGGCGAGCACCAGTCCGATACCGAACCACATGATCATGGAACCTCCGAACGACGAGTCGTCGGCCGCGGCGGTGGGCGGGGCGACGGCGGCGGCCACCGGCGACGTGTCGGTCGCCTCAGCCGCCGTGGTCTCGCTCGCGCTGGGCGTCGGCGAGGGCTTGCGGGACGGGCTGGGACTCGGGGTGCGCGGGGCGCCCACCAGCCGGGCCGACCCATCGGCCCGGCCGAGCACCTCCCCGTTCGCCGCGCTCGCCTCACCGGCCAGCTCCAGCTTCCCGCCGACGGTGCCGGCCAGGAAGGTCACCTGGTAGCGCACGGTGACGCCCTTGCCCTTGCACAGCGGCCGGTCGACCGGCGCGACCGTGGCGGTGGCGAGGGCGCCGCCGTCGCCGGAGACCTGCACCGGAACCCATCGGCCCCCGGATGCCACCTGCACCCGCACCTGATCCGCCCGCAGGCCCTCCAACCGGAGCCCGACAGCGGTACGCAACTGCACGCAGCCGTCCGTGCGCTTGCGCACCTCGACCGCCACCGTGCCCGGCGGACCGCCGGCGGTGAAGCTGTTCGCCGACCGCAGTCCCACCCGGTCGTCCCGCGCCGACGCCGGTGCCGCCGGGACGGCGATCAGGCCACCCAGCAACGCGCCGACCATGGCCCACCGCGCCGCGTGCCGCCTCAACGACATCTCCACCTCACCATTGCGTCCGGACCGGATCCGCCGGTCAGGTTACTACCGGCCACTCGGGGCACCCGCGCATCGAGCACGCCACATGTGCGCCGTGCCACGCGATCACCGCCCGCCCAGGTAACCGCCCGATGCGCCTGCCTCGGCGAGGGCCCGCCGGCAGAGCCGGTCAGCCGTCCGGGGTGGTCTCCAGCAGCCGGTACCGGGGCGTCAGTGCCAGTACCCGGTCCACCGCGTCGCCCAACCCCATCCGGTGCCCGACGCTCACGAAGACCGGCCGGACACCGTCCTGGGTCCGCAGCACCCGCCCGACCAGCTCGCCCCTGTCACGCAGGTCGGCGCTGTCACCCCGGGCCGGGCCCGGTCCACGTGCCGACGAGCGGCGTCTTGCCCACCCCGATCGTGGGCAGCCCGGTCACCAGGCCCAGGTGACAGGCCAGCCCGAACCGGCGCGGATGCGCCAGCCCGTGCCCGTCGCAGACCAGCAGCTCAGGACGGGTGGTGAGCCGGTCCAGCGCCGCCAGCAACGCCGGCATCTCGCGGAACGCGAACAGCCCCGGCACGTACGGGAAGGCGGGCCGCCCCACGCACACCGCCTCGTCGACCACGTCGAGGGTGGCCGCGTCCAGGACCGTGACGGCCGCCGCGAGCAGGTCACCGTCCTGCCCGTACGCCACGTCCAGCCCGGCCACCGTCGCGGGCGCGGCGGGACCGGGCCCGACCAGGTCCACCCGGGACCGCAACTCCTCCTGTACGCGTCGCGCCTCCGCCACGTCCGCGGGCGGCACATAGGGCACGGGTGAGTCTTGCGGGGAGGGCATGACGGTCCGGGCGCTTCTCAGGAGGCGATGGTGGGGTCGGCTGCGGGGTCGCCGGCCTGCTGGAGCTGCTCCTCGAACATCACGAAGGTCCGCCGCCGGATCCCCTTGATGAGAGCCGCTTCCTCCGTGGTGAACGGTCGCCTCTCGGCGATGGCAGGCGCCGCGATCGCCCGGACCGTCTCGTAGAGCGCGAAGACCGGCCCCTCTCCGCTCAGGCTCAGGCCCCGCTCTTCTTCGACCCGTTGCACGAACCGCTCGGGCGAGAGCACGAAAATTTCCTGCTCTCTGGCGAAGATGATTTCATCGATGATGTCGTTCGCAGCGCGCCAGCCGCCCGTGGTGAGGTCGAGCCGCCACGCGGCGAGGCCACCGCCGGAGGTCGGAACGAACTTCACCGGATTGTCGTAGTAGTCGTAGTAGCCCGCGAGGCCAAGTTCAGCCACTGCATCTGTCACTGCCGCTCACCGTTCAAGGTCGATTGAAGCGCGGCCCAGAAGTACTCACGCTGCCGTCGGACAATGCCCTTCCGGATCGCTACCTCCGTGGCAGACAGGCTACGGGCCTCGCTCCTAGGGACTGCCTCCAGGTCACGCCAAACTTCGAACAACGAGTGCTCCCACTCCGCCACCTGGTCAAGCGCCGCCAGATGAAGACGAAACTCACCGATGTGCCCCGTCGAGGTCTGGACCAAGAACTGAACATCTCGATATCCGCTGTCCTGGGGCTCCCGGAAGCGGTCACTGAACTCCGCCACCTGGAAACGAGGGTTATTGCTCAGTTCGGCCAGCCCGGCATACAGGTCGTCAAGCGTTTGGTATGCGACCCGCCCTGCAGCAAGGTCGCGGAGGCGAGCAGCATTGCCGCCATTCCGATTGATCTTGTCCTCAGCTCGCACGCGATCCTTCGGTCCGGGTCGTGGCTTATACGCCGCCCCGTTTGCCGACAGACCGGCCAGTTCACGCCCCAGCGAATCAAGTTCTCGCTGGGCGGCCACGGCCTCCTGGTATAGGTGATCCAAATACCGCCTTCGATATGCGAGATCGCCGGAGCGGGACTTGTCAAAGCTCGGCTGGACAGCCACCGACCGTTCGCCATCGAAGCGACTGCTCACCTGTATCTGGTGTGGGCTGAGCGGGGTCGGCTCGATCGAGGGTGTGGGTGCAGTGGCCACAACCTCGGAGCCGCGGTCTCGTATCTCCACCAACACGTCATTCAGTACGTCGATGGCCTGCTGGTGGCTGGCCAGGTGGTGCAGGGTCAGCGGTCGGGCGGTCAGCGAGTTGGCGAGTTCCGGCGTCGCCAGGATCATCCGGACCAGGTCGGGCCGCTCCGCGAACTGCCGCACCAACGTCTCGGCCAGCAACTCCTCCCGTCGCGGCGGAGCCTCCCAGCTCTGGTCGAGCATCCGCTGGACGCGCGGATCGGCGAACAACCGGTTGAGGTCGGCGGCGGAACTCTCGTCCAGCCCGGGCACGAGCCGCCGCAGCGTCGGCACGTCGGCGTGCTGCGCCAACTCGACCGGCGTCACGCCGGCGGCGAAGGCGTCGTCGAAGTTCCCGCTCTGCGCGAGCGCGTCGCGCACGTAGAGACCGGCGGCGATCCGGTCGGCGTGCGCCTGCCGGTGTTCCTCGCGTACCCGGGCCGGTTCCGGCTCGCCCGGCGGCGCGCTGCCCGGCATCGGTCCGTCGGCGTGGCGGTGGAAGGTGGTGGACTCGCCGAGCAGGTGGACGTGGTTGAAGTCCGGGACGTGGCCGTCGGCGATCGGCGGCGGCGCCGGCGGCCGTGGCGGCGCCGGACGGGGTAGCGGCTCGGGCAGGACGTTGTAGGTGCCGGGCGGGCGGCCGGTGAGCGGCATCGGCCGGCCGTCGGGGCCGAGCACCAGAGCGTCGACGCCGACCACGTTGCTGCGGGCTGGACGGCCGCTGTGGTGGTAGATCGGCCGGTCCGCCACGTCGCCCGTCTGCGGGTCGACGAAAAGGATCGTGCCGTCCTGGTTCAGCGCCACCCACGCGTGCGAGCCGCCGCCCTCGAAGCTGGTGATGAGGAACGCGTAGCTGCCGTGGCCGCCCGACGCGAGCTGCGCGTACAGGTCTCGGTAACCGCCGTCCACCAGCAGCTGCCGGTCCCGGCCGGTGACACCGGGCCGGTCCGGCCGGCAGAGGTTCTGGAACCGGCCGCCGGTCGTCTGCTCGACCCGCAGCGGCCCGTCCGCCTCGCCACCCACCGGCCGGTTCACGTCGCCGTGCAGGTAACCGTCGAACGTACGCGGCGCAGCGACGCGCGGCCGCCCGTGCACCCAGGTTTCGAACAGCGACAGCGTGCAGTCGAGGCAGTTGATTCCCCGGGTGGCGTCGGCCGCCGGTCCGCCGTCGTTCGCGAGACGGAACCAGCCGCCGCGCCGGGGATCGGCGGTACGCGTCACGCTGCCGTCAGGGTTGCGGGGCATCTGCCGTTCGAGGTCGGTCTGGTGCAGCGCGAGCGGAGGCCGGAGTCCTCCCCGGCGGCCGTAGGGCCGGGACCTGTCGATCGGCTCGGGGTGGCCGTGGCCGGTGAGCGCGGAGTGGTCGGCCGTCTCCACCGCTCCGACGGCCAGGTCCGCCACGTCGTCGTTGATGCGATAGAAGTCGAGGTCGTCCTCGACCATCACCTCGCGCGGCAGACGCTGGCCGGCACGGACTGCCTCCACCTCGTCGACGGCTCGATAGTGCAGGCGCTCTCGCCGCCGCCCCTCCCACACGTGCCGGTCAGCGAGGTCGTGTCGCCCGGTTCGGCGCAGCTCGTGTGCCTGCGTGAGGAGCCATCGCGCCGCCTCGTAATGCTGTTCGGCGAGATCACGTAGCTCCTTGATCTGCGCCTGTCGCCTGTTCTCCTCGTGCAGGGCACGTTGAGACTGGAGGTAGCCCTGGTAGCGCCGCCGATCGAGGCCCTCCCGATCGGCTTTCAGCCGCGCGGCACGCTGCTCGGCGGTCTCACGGGGCCGTGACTGGACATCGAACGGACCAGGCTGGGGCCCCGGGGAGTCGGTGGGATCGCGAAGCGGAGCCAAGGACTCCAGCAGCGGAAAACGGGGGCTCGGCCCCGGTCGGGGCTCGGGTCCGACGGCCGGCGCTCCCGGATGCGGCCCCGACTGAGGGCTGACCGGTGCGACCGGAGGCGGCCCTGCCTGACCTCCATTGCTGATGGGGGCGGCGCGGTCCGTCGTGGGTGGCGTCGCGACCTGCGGGTGGTCGGCAGACGGTGCAGGCAATGTCGTCGGTGCGGCTGCGGCCTGGATCGGATTGTTTACGGACGGCGCAGGGTGATCGATCGACGTCGCTACCGAACCTGCGCCGTCGTGGACTCCGGGCGCGATCGACGGGGACGTCGCGACGGGCGCGTCCGTGATCACCGAGGACAACGTGGGGCTCGTGGTGACTGTCGGGCGCGCCGTGTCGTGCGGGACGGCATCGCCGATCGGCGGCGTCGGCTCCGGCGCCTGGCGAGGCAGGTCCACGGCGAGCGGGTGCGGGCTCGCGGCCTGGGGCGTGACGTGCGGAGGTGGCGTGGAAACGGCTCCCGCCATCGTGTCACCGCCATTGTGAACGATCGGCTCGGCGGCCCGCTGGACCGGGATCGGCCCGACGGGATCGGTGGCGATCGGCACATCCAGGCCGACCGGCGACACCGTCAGTCCGCTCAGTTGCCCGTCGAGGCGGCGTTGCAGCGCCGAGTCCGCCTGATTGGTGGCGGAGCCGGTCGCACCGGATGCCGCCGCGCGCGCCAGGTCCTCCAGTGACGGACCCTGGCCGGTCGCCAGACCCGCCGCGGTCTCGGCGAGAGTCTCCCCGGCCATCTCCCGCCCGAACCGCTCGCCGACCTCCGCGAACCGGCCGTTGGCGTGCCGGCCCAGCCCGGCGAGCGGTGCGACCGCGCCGCCGGCGAATCCGCCGAGCGCCGACGTGCTCACGTCGGTCAGGTCGAGGCCGTCCCGCCGGCCGGTGGAGTTCTGGTACGCCTGCGTACCGAGGCTGGTGCCCGCCTCCTGGCCGGCCTCCAACAGGCCACCGATCGCGGCCCGTCGAGCGAGCGTGCGGGCACCGGACTTGGCCACCTCCTTGGCGGCCCGTTCGCCCGTCTCCTTGAGGCCCTGCTTGGCCGCCTTGCGGGCGAGTTGGGCCACCAGCCGCTTGAAGATCTGCTGCACCACGACCCGCGTGGCGGTGATCGCGGCGGCCGCCGCCGGCGAGGCGGCACCCAGGGTGAGCACCGTGACGACCGCCAGGGACAGCAACTCGATGACCAGGATGCCCAGCTCGATCCAGGCTTCGATCTTCGCGCCCTCGATGTCGCAGCCGCAGGAGTCGACCAGGCGTGCCAGCTCTTCGGTGGCCGCGACCAGGACGTGCAGCGGCGCGTCCTCGCCTTCGGCGAGCTTGTGCCAGGCCGTGTCGAACGCACCGGCGACCAGGCCGACTCCCCCGTACCCGCTCTTGACCTCGCCGGCGGCGGTGACCGCGTCGTCGCGCGGACGGGTCAGGACACCGGCCACGCCGTACCACTGGTCGGCCAGGTCCCAGACGGCACGCTCGTTGCCCTCCGGCCATTCGACGCCGACCACCCAGTCGAGCGCCTCGTAGATCCAGCCGGGCAGATCCCACGGGCAGAAGTCGAGCGGATGCGGGATCGGGCTGGGCAGGATGCTCACGCGCGGGTCCTCCGGTGGTCAGCGCCGGGGCCGATGGGGGTCGTGCCCTTGCTGCGGGATCTTTCCGAGGTCACGGGCGCTGCTCAGGTCCGTCTCCACGGTGGCCGTGACCGAGCGGACGACGTCCGACCCGAGCCCCTCCAGCGACCGGCCGAGAAGCTCCCACGCGCGCAGCAGCGTCTCGGCGTAGCCCTGGTAGTGCTTGTCGAACGCGGCTCCGATGTCGTCCCGGCCCCAGGGCCGCTGGGCGCTCGCGGCGGCGATCGGCTCGCCCGTCTCCCGCCGGGCCGCGCTCACCGCCCGCCCCGACAGCGCCAGGTCGGCGCCGCCGCGGCGGGCCCGGTCCGGGTCCAGCCAGATCTCTCCCCCGGCCACCTGTCACTCGCCGCGGGCCAGCACGGAGTCGGATCGGCCGAGCAGCGCGCCGAAGTCATGGGTACGCAGGAACTCGACCGATGGGGAGCCCGGCGGCAGATAGTCGGAGACCAGCTCGCGAGTGGCGGTGGTCGCCGCAGTGGAGGCGCGCAGCACGGTCTCGGTGATCTTCCGGCTCAACGCCCGGGCGTCCCGGTCGTGGAATGCCGCCGGGCTCACCTCGACGCTGATCAGCTCGCCTCGCGCGCCGACGACGGCGGTCACCTGACCGTCGTCGGAGCGTTCGGTGACCCGCAACTTCGCCAGCTTGGTCTGGAGGTCGTCCAGGCCGGACCGCAAGCGCTGGTATTGGCCGTACACCTCGTCGAATCGCGCGCGTAGTGCACGGTTCGCATCCCGGTCCGCACTCTCGGCCACCGTCGCTTCCCCTTCCGTCACCGTGGGTAGGGCCGACCATACCGGGTGCCACGAAATCCGTGGGGTCCGGTAATTTCAGGTGGTGATCGAGCGACAGCAGGCCGAGCAGATCGCCTCCGTGTGGGCCCGGCGCGACTCCGACCGCCTCGGTTTTCCCTGCATGCCCGAGGTCGAGGAGTTCGACCTGGGCTACGTGGTGCAGTCCACCGTGTCCACCGAGGCCCGGGCGCTACCCGGCGACCTGCCGACCACTGTGATCGACAAGGAGACCGGCGAGGTGTCCACCTGGCCCCGAGTGCCGGCTGCGGCGGTCGAGCGGATGTACCGGCAGCGGCGTCCGGCCGAGCCGCGCGCTCCGCGTACCGTCGATCCGGCCGCCCAGTTGCTGCGTGAGCTGACCCGCCTGCCCACGCCCGGCGCGGCGGCGCACCTCATGGTCGACAGCCGGCAGCACGTCGCGCAGGGCGCGAAGGGCGACATCGAGGTGCGCCACCATCCGCTCGTCCAGTCCTACCTGGACGAGCTGCCCGCAGGCCATCTCGTACGCGGTGGGGAGCGGCACGCCGAGATGGTCGTGGTATCCGACGCGCTGTACGAGCACGACCACCGCCGCGCCGCCGAGGGTCTGCCACCGCTGTCCATGGAGGACGTACGCGACCTGCTCGGCACCGGCCGGATCGAGGTGTATCGCAGTCGCGAGCCGGGCGATCCGCTGGGCGGGCAGGCAGATCTTCCCTGCGACTCATGTGTCCGGTTCCTGGTGCGGTTCGCGGTGCTGCCGTGGTCCGACCTGGCCTTCGTCGAGGAATGGCGACCGGAGCCGCGCGAGGTCGTCGAACCTGGGCGTTTCCCGGACGAGGTCGCCCACGCCCTCATCGACGGCGGCTGGCAGATCAGCATGTTCAACGAAGCGCTCGCGATGGGTGCGATGACCGAGACGAAGGAGATCGCGGGGCAGCATCACCGGCATGAGCCCTTCCCTGCCGCCGAGGCGGCGCTCACCGCGTTCCCGGCCGTGCTGAGTCGACGGCGCGGGCCCGGGGAGCAGGTCTGGATCAGCCGGTTCACCACGAATCCGCTGCGGGCCGCGCACACCGCCGACTCGCTCGCCGACTTCGCCGCCGTCCTGGGCGCCCGCCTGTTCCCGCTCGGCAGCGAACGTCAGGAGAGCATCCTCGCGGTCGACGAGCACGGCCGGATCTTCGCTCTCGACCAGGCCGGCGAGTGGTTCCTCGGCGCCGACATCGACGCCGCCCTCACCACCCTGCTGCTCGGCCGCGCTCCCGCCCGGGTGCGCGACGACGGCACCTGGTGAGCGGCGGGCGAGCGCTCAGAGGGCCACGCCGGTCAGCACCGTGACCCGCGGCTCGGTGTAGTCGTCCATGGCGCTGCGTAGCCCTTCCCGCCCGACTCCGGAGCCCTTCGTGCCGCCGTACGGCATCTGGTCGGCCCGGTAGGACGGCACGTCCCCGACGATGACGCCGCCGACCTCCAGCGTCCGGGCGGCGTCGAACGCCACGTCGAGCCGGTGGGTGAAGACGCCGGCTTGGAGCCCGTACGCGGAGTCGTTGACGGCGGCGAACGCGGCCCGGTCGCCCGCGACCGGGGCGACCACCAGCACCGGCCCGAACACCTCCTCGGCGCACACCTTCGCGTCGGCGGGCACGCCGCTGAGCACAGTGGGCGGGTAGGTGGCGCCGTCGCGCCGCCCGCCGGCCTCGATGGTGGCACCGGCGGCGACCGCCTCGTCGACCCAGGTCTCGACGCGCTGCGCCGCCTCGACCGACACCAGCGGGCCGACGTCGGTCAGTTCGGATCGCGGGTCGCCGGTGCGCAGCGCCTGCACCGCCGCGACGAGCCGGGGCAGGAAACCGTCGTAGAGCCATTCGTGCACGTAGACCCGCTGCACCGCGATGCACGACTGCCCGGCCTGGTAGTTGGAGAACGTGGCGATGCGGTGCGCGGCGAAGGTCAGGTCCTCGTCCGCCGCCCAGTCCTCGCAGATCACCACCGCGGCGTTGCCGCCGAGTTCCAGCGTGACGTGCTTGTCCGGCGCGGCCCGGCGGATGGCCGCGCCGACCGGTCCGGAGCCGGTGAACGACACCACCGGCAGCCTGGGGTCGGTGACCAGTTCGGCGGCGCGTTCGTTCGGCAGCGGCAGCACCGAGAACATGCCCTCGGGCAGGTCGGTCTCGGCCAGGATCTCGCCGAGCAGCAGCGCGGTCAGCGGGGTCGCCGGTGCCGGCTTGACCACGATCGGGGTGCCGACGGCGAGCGCCGGGGCGACCTTGTGAGCGACCAGGTTGAGCGGGAAGTTGAACGGGGTGATGCCGAGCACCGGGCCGCGCGGCACGCGCCGGACCAGGGCGATCCGCCCGGTGGCGGCCGGGTCGGTGTCGAGCCGTTGCAACTCGCCGGAGAAGCGGCGGGCCTCCTCGGCCGCCCAGCGGAAGGTGGAGATCGCGCGCCCCACCTCGGCCTTGGCCCACTTGACCGGCTTGCCGTTCTCGGCGGTGATCAGCGCGGCGACCTCGTCGGCCCGCTCGGCGAGCCGGCGGGAGACGTGGTCCAGGGCGGCCGCGCGGGCGTGTGCGGGCAGGGCCGCGGCCTCCGCCGTCACCCGGGCGGCGCCCGCGACTGCGGCTTCGACCTGGCCGGGCGTGGCGAGCGTGGTACGCCCCACCGCCTGACCGTCGTACGGGTGGGTGACTGTCAGCTCGTCCTCGCCGTGGGCGGGGCGACCGGCGACGTAGAAGGCTCTCGGCTCCACGACCGGCAGCCTAGACCACAGGCACCCACGCGGAAACAGTTGCTCAAACCCTTGTCTGCCTCGGATTTAGTAGCCAAGATGGCAGTCAGATTGCGATAACCTCCGCTGACCCCCTCCCCGGCCACCCTCTCGGAGACTTCTGATGAGCGACCAGCAGCAGCTGCGCAACTTCGTCGACGGCGAGTACGTCGACCCGGTGGACGGCGGCTACGCCGACCTGATCGACCCGTGCACCGGCGAGGTCTTCGCCCAGGCCCCGGTCTCCGGAGCGGCGGACGTGGACGCGGCGATGAAGGCCGCCTCCGCCGCGTTCGAGACCTGGCGGGACACCACGCCGGCCGAGCGGCAGCGGGCGCTGCTGAAGTTCGCCGACGCGGTGGAGTCGCGGGCCGCCGAGCTGGTCGACGCGGAGGTCCGCAACACGGGCAAGCCCCGGCAGCTCACCACCGACGAGGAGCTGCCGCCCGCGGTGGACGAGTTGCGCTTCTTCGCCGGGGCGGCCCGCCTGCTGGAGGGGCGCTCGGCCGGCGAGTACATGGCCGGGCACACCTCGTACGTGCGGCGCGAGCCGATCGGCGTCTGCGCCCAGGTGACGCCCTGGAACTACCCGCTGATGATGGCGGTCTGGAAGATCGCCCCCGCGCTGGCGGCCGGCAACGCGGTGGTGCTGAAGCCGTCGGACACCACACCGGTGTCGACGCTGCTGCTGGCCGAGATCGCCGCCGAGCACCTGCCCCCGGGTGTGTTCAACGTGGTCTGCGGCGACCGCGACACCGGCCGTACGCTGGTCTCCCACCCGACGCCGCAGCTCGTGTCGATCACCGGCTCGACCCGGGCGGGCATGGAGGTCGCCGCCGCGGCGGCGCCGGACCTGAAGCGGACCCACCTGGAGCTGGGCGGCAAGGCCCCGGTGGTGATCTTCGACGACGCCGACGTGACGGCGGCGGCCGAGGCGATCGCGGTGGGCGGCTACTTCAACGCCGGCCAGGACTGCACGGCTGCGACCCGGGTGCTCACCGGTCCGGGCATCCACGAGGACTTCGTGGCCGCGCTGACCGAGCAGGCCCGCAACACCCGCACCGGCGCGCCGGACGACGCCGACGTGCTCTACGGCCCGCTGAACAACGCCAACCAGCTCGCCCGGGTGAGCGGCTTCGTGGACCGCCTGCCGGACCACGCGGACGTCACCACCGGCGGTGCCCGGGTCGGCGGGCGCGGCTTCTTCTACGCCCCGACTGTGGTCTCCGGCGTACGCCAGACCGACGAGATCATCCAGGACGAGGTGTTCGGGCCGGTAATCACCGTGCAGCGGTTCTCCGACGAGGACGAGGCGGTGCGCTGGGCGAACGGTGTGGACTACGGCCTGTCCGCGTCGGTGTGGACACGCGACCACGGCCGGGCCATGCGGATGACGCGACGGCTGGACTTCGGCTGTGTCTGGGTGAACACGCACATCCCGTTCGTCTCGGAGATGCCGCACGGCGGCTTCAAGCACTCCGGCCACGGCAAGGACCTGTCGGTCTACAGCCTGGAGGACTACACCCGGGTCAAGCACGTCATGCACAACATCGAGGGCTGATCCCCGTGGCGACAAGCGAGGAGCTGCACAAGCGCCGGGTCGGGGCGGTGGCGCGGGGCGTGGGCAGCACGATCCCCGCGTACGTGGACCGGGCGGGCGGCGGCACGATCACCGACGTGGACGGCCGGGAGTGGATCGACTTCGCGGCCGGCATCGCCGTCACCAACGTGGGCAACTCCGCGCCGCGCGTGGTCGAGGCGGTACGCGCGCAGGTCGAACGGTTCACCCACACCTGCTTCATGGTCGCGCCGTACGAGTCGTACGTGGCGGTCTGCGAGCAGCTCAACGCGCTGACCCCGGGCGGGTTCGAGAAGCGCTCGGCGTTGTTCAACTCCGGTGCCGAGGCGGTGGAGAACGCGGTGAAGATCGCCCGGCACGCGACCGGGCGGCCCGCGGTGGTGGTGTTCGACCACGCGTACCACGGCCGGACCAACCTGACCATGGCGCTGACCGCGAAGAACATGCCGTACAAGCACCGGTTCGGGCCGTTCGCCGGTGAGGTCTACCGGGTGCCGATGTCGTACCCGCTGCGCGACGGCGGGCTGGACGGCGCCACCGCGGCGGCCCGGTCGATCGAGATGATCGAGAAGCAGGTGGGCGCGGAGAACGTGGCCGCGCTGCTGATCGAGCCGATTCAGGGCGAGGGCGGTTTCGTCGTACCCGCGCCGGGTTTCCTGCCGGCGCTGCGCGAGTGGGCGACGGCGGCCGGGGTGGTGTTCGTCGCCGACGAGATCCAGACGGGTTTCTGCCGCACCGGTGACTGGTTCGCCTGTGCGCACGAGGGCGTGCAGCCGGACCTGGTGACGCTGGCGAAGGGCATCGCGGGCGGGTTGCCGCTGGCGGCGGTGACCGGCCGTGCCGACCTGATGGACGCGGTGCACGTCGGCGGCCTCGGTGGCACGTACGGCGGCAGCCCGATCGCCTGCGCCGCCGCGCTCGCGGCGATGGAGACGATGCGGGAGCTGGACCTGACCGCCGCCGCGCGCCGGATCGGCGCGGTGATGGGCGAGCGGCTGGACGCGATCGCCGTCGGCGACCCGCGGGTGGCCGAGGTACGCGGCCGGGGGGCGATGCTGGCCGTGGAGATCGTGCGGCCCGGCACGCTGACCCCGGACCCGGCCGCCACGGCGGCGATCTCGGCGGCCTGCCACGCGGCCGGGCTGCTCACGCTGACCTGCGGTACCTACGGCAACGTGCTGCGGTTCCTGCCTCCGCTCGTCATCTCCGACGACGAGCTGGGCCGGGGCCTGGACATCCTGGCGGCCACCTTCGGCTGACCCCGGACGTGGAGCACCATGGGCCCGATCTCCCCCAGGACCGGCCCATGGTGTTCCACCCGGGAGATCAGCGGATCAGCTCGACGGTGTTGCGCCGGACCAGGTTCTTGCCGGGCTCGCGGATGGCGTCCATTGCCGCCGTGTTCAGCAGCACGCAACTACCAGACGGTCCGGTGACGGTCACCGTCACGGTCTTGCTGTTGTCCAGGTTCGTCACCCGCAGCCGGGTGCCGGGCGGGAACTGGCCGCTGGTGGCGGCCGGTGCTCCGCCCCCGGCGAAGAACGTGAGCGCGCCGGAGCAGACGCTGCCACCGATCGGCTGCGCCGCGCCCGGGCGGGTCTCACCCGGTTGCGCGCCCGGTGCCGGGGCGCCGCCGCCGTCGAGGCGTTCCACCACGTTGCGGCGGATGACGTTCTTGCCCGGCTCGCGTACCAGGTCCATGGCGGCGGCGTTGAGCAGCACGCAGCTCCCGGACGGCCCGGTCACGGTCACCGTGGCCACCTTGCGGTTGTCCAGGTTCGTCACCCGCAACCGGGTGCCCGCCGGGAACCGGTCGCTGGTCGCGGCCGGTGGGCCGCCCTCGGCCGAGAAGGTCACCGACCCGGTGCAGACCGACCGCGCGGCCGGCGCGGTGTCCGCGAAACCGAGTCCGGTGCCCACCGAGACCGCCACCGTGGCGGTCACCGCCACAGTGGCCGCCAGCACGTGCTTACGCTGCACCATCACGTTATCTCCCGTCGTCGCCGTCGTTCGACGCGTGGTACGGACGGGAGAGCCGGACCGTTCACCCGGATTCGCGGACGACAACGGAACGTAGCGTGAGCGTGGCACTCCGGAACGGACGCCACTGCCTGCCGCCGCGCATTGGCGATCAGTGGTGAGCTGGGTCACCATGGGCGCGAGGAGGTCGCCGATGGCTGACCCGTGGCTCGCCCTCGAGTTCGGCGCGGATCCGGCGGAGCGGATCGCGCAGGTCGGTGCCGCCCACGAGGCGTTCCTCACCGCCGGCACCACCTCCGGCCGGGTCCGGGAGGTGGTGGCCCGCTCCTGGGAGCGGTCCGCGCTGCTCGACCCGGAGGCCACCGCTCCGGTCGACCTCACCGACGACGCGCTGGAGAGTTACCGCGCCACCCACCCGCTGGCCCGGGTGATGCCGCTGTTCCGCGACCTGCTCGGCGGCATCGCGCAGGACGGCGCGCACCTGATGGCGGTCTGTGACGCCGCCGGGCGGCTGCTCTGGGTGGAGGGCCACCCCGGGGTGCTGCGGCACGCCGAGCGGATGAACTTCGTACCGGGCGCCCGCTGGGACGAGGCGCACGCCGGCACGAACGCCCCCGGCACGGCCCTCGCCGTCGACCACGGTGTGCAGATCTTCGCCACCGAGCACTTCGTCCGGCCGGTGCAGCGCTGGACCTGCGCCGCCGCGCCGATCCACGACCCGGTCACCGGTGCCCTGCTGGGTGCCGTCGACATCACCGGCGGGGACCATCTGGCCAACCCGCAGAGCCTCGCTCTGGTCCGGGCCACCGCCCGGGCCGCCGAGGCGTTCCTGGCCGGGGCCGCACCCGCCGCCCCGGGCGTGGCGTACGTGTCGGCGCTCGGCCGCGACGAGGCGGAGCTGCGCGTCGGGGGCCGGCGCATCCGGCTCGGCCGCCGGCACAGCGAGTTGCTGGTGCTGCTGGTCGGCCATCCCGAGGGGCGCACCGGGGAACAGCTCGGCCTCGACCTGTACGACGACGACAGGCGGCCGCCGGTCACGCTGCGCGCCGAACTGTCCCGGCTGCGCCGCGTGCTCGGCGAGGAACTGCTCGATTCCCGCCCGTACCGGCTGCGGCCGGCCGTGCGCGCCGACTTCCGTACCGTCACCGAACTGCTGGAACGTGGCGATCCCGCGGCGGCGCTGCGCGCGTACCCCGGGCCCCTGCTGCCCCGGTCGGACGCGCCGGGAGTCGCGCGACTGCGCCGCCTGGTCGACGGCCAGCTGCGCGCCGCGGTGCTGGCCGGTGCCGACCCGGGGCTGCTCGCGGCCTGGACCGCGACGGCGGCCGGTGCCGACGACTTGGCCGCCTGGCAGGCCCTGGCCCGCTCGCTGCCGCCGGGCGCGCCCCGCCGGCCGCTCGCTGTGGCGCGGGCCCGCCAGCTCGCCGAGGAGTACGCGCTGCCGCGCGCAACGTTCCTGCAACGTCCCGGCAACTAGCCTGCCCGCCATCGACCCAGACGGACGGCGGAGGTACCCGTGACGCGCTACGACGCCCCCACCCACTGGCAGTCCCGCTACGACCACTACATCGGCGGCGAATACGTGAAGCCGCACGGTGGCAGGTACTTCGAGAACCCGACCCCGGTGACCGGGCAGACCTTCTGCGAGGTAGCCCGGGGCACCGCCGAGGACGTGGAGAAGGCGCTCGACGCGGCACACGGCGCGGCTGACGCGTGGGCCCGCACGTCGGTCGCCGAAAGGTCGCTGATCCTCAACCGGATCGCCGACCGGATGCAGGACAACCTGGAGTCCCTCGCGATCGCCGAGACGTGGGAGAACGGCAAGCCGGTACGGGAGACGCTCGCCGCCGACATCCCGCTCGCGATCGACCACTTCCGCTACTTCGCCGGGGCGATCCGGGCGCAGGAGGGCTCGCTCGGCGAACTCGACGACGACACCGTGGCCTACCACTTCCACGAGCCGCTGGGCGTGGTCGGGCAGATCATCCCGTGGAACTTCCCGATCCTCATGGCGGTGTGGAAGCTCGCCCCGGCGCTGGCCGCCGGCAACGCGGTGGTGCTCAAGCCGGCCGAGCAGACGCCCGCCTCGATCCACTACCTGCTCTCGCTGATCGGCGACCTGCTGCCGCCGGGCGTGGTGAACGTGGTGAACGGCTTCGGCGTCGAGGCGGGCAAGCCGCTGGCGTCCTCGTCGCGCGTGGCGAAGGTGGCGTTCACCGGCGAGACCACCACCGGGCGGCTGATCATGCAGTACGCCAGTGAGAACATCAAGCCGGTCACGCTGGAGCTGGGCGGCAAGAGCCCGAACATCTTCTTCGACGACGTCAGCGCCGCCTCCGACGACTTCCTGGACAAGGCGCTGGAAGGCTTCACCATGTTCGCGCTCAACCAGGGCGAGGTGTGTACCTGCCCGTCCCGGGCGCTCATCCAGCAGGGCCACTACTCCGACTTCCTGGCCGCCGCCGTCGAGCGGACGAAGGCGGTCAAGCAGGGGCACCCGCTGGACACCGACACGATGGTCGGCGCGCAGGCGTCGAACGACCAGCTGGAGAAGATCCTGTCCTACCTGGACATCGGGCGGCAGGAGGGCGCTCGCGTCCGCACCGGCGGGGAGCGGGCGGACCTCGGCGGCGAGTTGTCCGGCGGCTACTACGTCAAGCCGACCGTCTTCGAGGGCGACAACTCGATGCGGATCTTCCAGGAGGAGATCTTCGGCCCGGTCGTGTCGGTGACCTCCTTCGCCGACCTGGACGACGCCGTGAAGATCGCCAACGACACCCTGTACGGGCTCGGTGCGGGTGTGTGGACCCGGGACCTCAACACCGCGTACCGGGCGGGGCGGGCCATCCAGGCCGGCCGGGTGTGGACGAACTGCTACCACGCCTACCCGGCGCACGCGGCGTTCGGCGGCTACAAGCAGTCAGGCATCGGCCGGGAGAATCACAAGATGATGCTGGAGCACTACCAGCAGACCAAGAACCTGCTGGTCAGCTACTCGCCGAAGAAGCTGGGCTTCTTCTGATGGGCGAGCCGGTGACGGTGACCCCCGCGGCGGCCGACCTGATCCGGTCGCTGCGGGGGCAGCACGGTCCGCTGATGTTCCACCAGTCCGGCGGCTGCTGCGACGGCAGCGCGCCGATGTGCTACCCGGCCGGTGAGTTCCGCACCGGCGGTTCGGACGTGCTGCTCGCCTCGCTCGCCGTCGACGGGGTGCCCGAGCCGGTGGAGTTCTGGATGTCGAAGGCCCAGTGGGAGCTGTGGCAGCACACCCGGCTCACCGTCGACGTGGTGCCCGGCCGGGGCAGCGGCTTCTCCCTGGAGGCGCCGGAGGGCGTCCGCTTCCTCATCCGCTCCCACCTGAACCGCTGATCTGTCCGAGATCTTGCAGCTCGCGGGCATCGCGGCGGTGGGATGCTGACGCCGTCCACTTCGGAGTCCGCGTCCCACCACCGCTCAAGTCGCTACCGGGTCGCGTTCCACCACCGCCCGACAGGAGACCGCGCATGAACCCGGTCCGACAACCAGTGCTCGCCGCCGGCCTCACCGCCCTGGCCACCGCCGCCACGCTCGGGCTCGCGCCGGGCGCCGCCGTCGCGGCCCCGGCGGCCTCACCCCGTATCTCCGTCAACTGGTTCGGCGCCGCCGAGGTACGGGCGCACACCGCGACCGTCGGCGGTCGGTTCGACTGCGGCGCCGAGCGCGGCCTCGCGTACATCGAGGTGCACCTCGACCAGCGGGTACGGCGAGGGTCGGTCACCGGCTTCGGGTTCGGCGTGATCGGCGCGTGCACCGACGAACGCACCGCCGGCACCTGGACCGCGACCATCCCCGCCGACCAGGGCACCTTCCGCCCCGGCCCCGCCACCACCATCGCCCGCCTGGTGGTCGAGCCGAACTCGATCACCGAGACCACCGAACGCGTACGCCTACGCCCCCGCTGCGCCCACCCCTGACCGGGTCGACGGCCTCCGGTCAGGCGATCTGCCGGAGGTCGTCGCCGTAGTCGAAGTTGATCCGTAGCCGGGCACCGAGCGCGTTGGCGTATCGGCTCAGCGTGGCCACCTCGTTGACGTCGAGGTCGCCGTTCTCGATCTGGCTGACCCGGCCCGGCGTGACCCCCATGATCTCGGCGACCTGCCGCTGGGTGAGCCCCAGCCGCTTGCGCTCCTCGGCCAGGTGGAACGCACTCACCCACGCGTCGGTCCGGGCGCGCTCCGCCTCGTATGCCTCGTCGTCACCGCCGAGTTCGGCGCGGACCTCGTCCCAGTGATAGAACTCCGTCACGACTCCCCCCTTCGCTCGCGCTCGCTGTCGAGCCAAGCCTTGTAGGCAACCTCCGCCGCCGGGATGTGCTGCCGGTACCAGCGGGTCCAGTTGCCCGCCTTGTTGCCGGCGACCAGGAGGACCGCCTGCGACTCGGCCAGCTTGTCCACCGCGACCCGGACGCTCTCGTACGACGCCGGATCGTGGTCCCGCAGGTCGCGCAGCCAGTGCCGGACCTCTCCGGTCACCCGGACCGACCAGCGCTTCCCGTCCACACCCATGGCCCGACTATAGCCCGAGCTAAACATGTCGGGGTAGCTGTCATCGGTCGTCCAGGAGCGGCTGGGTGGGGTTCCACGGGGTTCCGGTTTCGGCGTCGCGACGGCGGCGGGCTATCGCGGACAGCGCCTCCAGCACCACCCGGTTGCCCAGGTACGCGGTGATGTCGGCGTGGTCGTACGGCGGGGCGACCTCGACCACGTCCAGCCCGACCACCGGCAGCTCGTAACAGACGCGGCGGACCGCGTCGAGCAGTTGCCGGGAGGTGAACCCGCCCGGCTCCGGTGTGCCGGTGCCCGGCGCCATGCCAGGGTCGACCACGTCCACGTCGACGGAGAGGAACACGCCCTCGCACTCGTCGGTCGCGATGCCGAACGCCTCGGTCAGGCAGGAGTCCAGCCCACGCGCCACGATCTCGGTCATCTCGTACGAGCGCATCCGCTGCTCGGCCATCCACGCCAGCGTGTCCGGGCCGGGCCAGTAGCCGCGCAGCCCGATCTGGAGGAAACGGTCGCCGCGTACCGCACCGGACTCGATGAGCCGCCGCATGGGCTGGCCGTGGCCGTGCAGCGAGCCGAACTCGACGTCCCCGGTGTCGGCGTGCGCGTCGAAGTGCACAAACGACACCCGACCGAGCCCGTGGTGCCGGGCCACCCCGGTGGCGTCCGGCAACGCGATGGAGTGGTCGCCGCCGAGCACCACGGGGATCGCCCCGGTTGACGCGACCGTGTGCACGGCGGTCTCCAGCGCGGCGAGCGAGCGCTCGATGTCGCCGCCGAACATCTCCACGTCGCCGGCGTCGTAGACGCACAGGTCCGTCAGCGCGTCCACGCGCAGCGCCAGCGACGGGCGGGAGCCGTCGTGCGGCAGGTAGCAGGCCTGCCGGATGGCGGACGGCCCGAACCGGGTGCCCGGCCGGTGCGAGGTGCCGCCGTCGAACGGCGCCCCGATGATCACCACGTCCGCGTCGGCGTACGTGACCGGTTCCTCGACCGTGCACGGCGGCACGCCGAGGAACGTGACGTCGGGACCGTACATCGGGCCGTACCGGGTCATCGTTCCTCCATCCCCCACGGCGAACCGTAGCCGGTGAGCAGGTCGAGGAAGGGGGTCGGCGGGAACGCCTCCGGGCCGAGCACGCCGGTGCCGGACCAGGCGCCGGTGGCGAGCAGTTCCAGCGCGACGACCGGGTTGACGGCGGTCTGCCAGACCACCGCCTGGTGGCCGTACTCGGCCATCGACCATTCGTTGTCCACCACGTGGTACAGGTAGACCCGGCGCGGCCGACCGTCCGGTCCGGTGCCGGTGACGTACGTGCCGGCGCACGTCCTGCCGCTCATCCGGTCGCCGAGCGTGGCCGGGTCGGGCAGCGCGGCGGCCACCAGGTCGCGCGGCGACACGTCGACCCCGCGTACCCGCACCGGCTGGGTCGAGTCCAGCCCGAGCTTGTGCAGCGTTCGCAGCACCTCGATGAACTCGGCGCCGAGGCCGTACTTGAAGGTGACCCGCTTCGCCGGCACCCAACGGGGGATGAGCAGCACCTCCTCGTGCTCGACGTTGACGCACTCGACCGGGCCGATCCCGGCCGGGAAGTCGAACACCTCCGGTTCGCTGAACGGTTCGGTGGTGAACCAGCCGCGCCCGGCCTCCCAGATCACCGGCGGGTTGAGGCACTCCTCGATGGTGGTCCAGATGGAGAACGACGGCGCGAACTCGTACCCGGCGACGGTGAGGTTCGCGCCGTCGCGTACCCCGATCTCGTCGATCTCGGTGAACAGTTCGTCGGCGGCGTAGCGGGCGAAGACGTCGGACAGGCCCGGTTCGACGCCGATGCCGCACAGCGCCAGCCGCCCGGCGGCGGCCCACCGCTGCGCGACGGCGAACTGCTCGTCGCCGAGCTTGACCCCGGTCTCGGCGTAGGGACGCTCGGGGTGCGGCCGGGACAACGACATCGCCATGTCCAGGTAGTCGGCCCCGGCGGCGAACGCGCCGTCGAAGATCGGCATGACGAAGCGCGGGTCGACGGCGTTGAGCACGTGCGTGATCCGGTGTTCCCGGCACAACGCGGCCACCGCGTCGGCGCAGGACGCGTCCACAGTGGCGGCGACGAACCGGTCGCCGTGCCCGGCGACGGCCCGCGCCGCCCGCGCCGGGTCGTGGTCGGCGACCACCATGGTCTCGAAGAAGGAACGGCGGGCGGCGACGGAAACGGCGGCGGAGCCGACGCCACCGGCGCCGACGAGAAGGATACGCATCAGGAGTCGAACCCCAGTCCAAGACGGTCGAGAGTACGGAGCCAGAGGTTGCGCCGCCCGTCGCGCGCGTCGGCGCGGGCGAGCGACCAGCGGGTCAGGTTGATGCCCACGGACCGGGCCGGTTCCGGTGGGATCGGCAGCGGCTTGCGGCGCACCAGGTCGAGCCGGGTCAGCGGGGTGTCAGTGCCGGAGAGCAGGTCGAGCGTGACGCGGGCGCCGAACCGGGTCGCGCCGACGCCGAGCCCGGTGAACCCGGCCGCGTAGGCCAGGCGGCCTTCGTAGGCGGTGCCGAAGAACGCGCAGAACCGGGTGCAGGTGTCGATGACGCCGCCCCAGCGGTGGCTGAACCGCAGCCCGTCGAGTTGCGGGAACGTCGTGAAGAAGTGCGAGGCGAGCGTGGTGAAGGTGGCCTCGCGCTGCTCCAGCGCGGGCGCCACCCGGTTGCCGTAGTGGTAGATCGCGTCGTAGCCGCCGAACAGGATCCGGTTGTCGGCGGTGAGCCGGTAGTAGTGGAACTGGTTGCCGGTGTCGGCGAGCCCCTGCCGGTTCCGCCAGCCGATCGCGTCGCGCTGCGCCGCGGTCAGCGGCTCGGTCATCAGCGCGTAGTCGTAGACCGGCACCAGCCAGGAGCGCAGCCGGCGCAGCAGCGGCGGGAACGCGTTCGTGGCCAGCACCACCTGCCGCGCCCGGACCGCGCCGAACGCCGCGTCCGCGCCGCCCGCCGTGGTGGCGCGCAGCCCGGCTCCGTCGCGGGCCAGGCCGGTGACACGGGTGTGCTCGTGTACGCGTACGCCCAGGTCGAGCGCCGCCCGGCGCAGCCCCCAGGCGAGCTTCGCCGGGTCGAGCAGGGCCACCCGGTCGGCGTCCCACATCCCGCCCAGGTACGTCGGCGACGCCACCTCGGCGCGTACCTCGTCGCGGTCGAGCAGCCGCACGTCGTGGCCGTACCGGCGGGCCAGTTCGGCGTCGGCGGCGAGCCCGTCGAGCTGGTACGGCTCGACCGCGACCGCCAGTTCGCCGGTGCGCTCGAAGTCGCAGGCGATGTCGTACTTCGCCACGGCTGCGGCGATCGCGTCCAGGTTCTCCCGGCCCAGCCGTTCCAGCTCGTCGATCTCGCCGGGGAACCGCTCGACGCCGTTGGCGAGCCCGTGGGTCAGCGACGCGGCGCAGAACCCGCCGTTGCGCCCGGACGCCGCCCAGCCGCACGTGCCCGCGTCGACCAGCAGCACGTCGCGGTCCGGGTCGGCCTCCTTCGCCAGCAGCGCGGTCCACAGCCCGGCGTACCCGCCGCCGACCACGAGCAGGTCGGCGGCGTGCGACCCGGACAGCGGCGGCAGCGGGTCGGGGCGCTCCGACCGGTCCAGCCAGTACGGCACGGGCGCGGCGTCGGCCAGCGCCCGGCCGGTATGCGGGAGTGTCATGGCTTGCCCGCAGGTGTGGCGATCATCGCGAGGGCGGCCCGTCGCGCCCGCCGCCCGCGCAGCGAGCTGGCCCCGACCAGCAGCAACGCGATCACGAACATGGCCGTCCCGATCACGTTGACCTGCGGTGGGATGCCCCGCTGCGAGGCGCCCCAGACGTACATCGGGAACGTGACGGTGGTGCCGGCGTTGAAGTTCGTGATGATGAAGTCGTCGAAGCTGAGCGAGAACGCCAGCAGCGCGGCGGCCACGATGCCGGGTAACACGAGCGGCAGCGTGATCCGGCGGAACGTCTGCCACTCGCTGGCGTACAGGTCCATCGCGGCCTCCTCCAGCCGCCGGTCCATGCCGGCGAGCCGGGCCTTCACTGTGACCACGACGAACGACACGCAGAACATGACGTGCGCGATGACGATCGTCCAGAAGCCCTGCGGCACCCCGGCGGCGACGAAGAGGGCGAGCAGCGAGGTGCCCATCACCAGTTCCGGGGTGGCCATCGGCAGGAAGATGAGCCCGTTGAGCCCGGACCGGCCGCGGAAGCTGTGCCGGACCAGCGCGAACGCCATCAGCGTGCCGAGCACTGTGGAGGCGGCGGTGGCGATCAGGCCGATCTGCATGCTGCGCACCACCGCGTCGCACATGTCAGCTGTCGCGCAGGGCTGCTTCCAGTTGTCGAGCGTGAACTCGTTGAAGTCGTAGGAGAGCCGGCTGGAGGGCCGGTTGAGGGACAGACCGGCCACCACCATGATCGGCAGCGTCAGGTAGCCGAGGACGAGCAGAGCCACGCCCATCACCCACCGGTCGGCGAGCCAGCGCCGCATCAGAGCCTGCCTCCATTCGCGACTGCGGGGCTCCACTTCGCTGCGCTCCTCGCGCTCATCACAGCACCTCCTCCGTGCCGGCCTTTCGCAGATAGACGAAGACGATCGCCAGGATCGCGGCCATCAGCAGGAACGACAGCGCCGCGCCCTGCGGATAGTCCAACCGGACCAGGAACGCCGAGTCGATGACGTTGCCGATCATGTACTCGTTCGGCGTGCCGAGCAGCTCGGCGTTGATGTAGTCGCCGGTGGCCGGGATGAAGAACAGCAGCGTGCCGGCGATCAGGCCGGGCATAGAAAGCGGCAGCGTGACCTTCGCGAACGCGCGCAGCGGACTCGCGTACAGGTCGCTCGCCGCCTCCAGCAGCCGGGGATCGAGCCGCTCCAGGCTCGCGTACAGCGGCAGCACCAGGAACGGCAGGAAGTTGTACGTCAGCCCGAGCACCACCGCGATCGGGGTGGCCAGTAGCCGGCCGTCCGGGCCGAGCAGGTGCACGTCGCGCAGCAGCCCGACGAGCGCGCCGTTGTCCGACAGGATGGTCTTCCAGGCCAGCGTGCGCACCAGGAAGCTGGTGAACATCGGCGCGACCACCGCCACCAGCAGCAGGTTCTTCCACCGGCCGGCCTTCTGCGCGATCGCGTACGCCAGCGGATAGCCCATCAGCAGCGCGAGCACCAGCGCGATCGCCGAGTAGAGGAAGGACCGGGAGAACTGCGGCCAGTACGCCTGCAACGCGTCCGGGTAGTTGCCGAACGCCCAGGTCATCGCGTACCCGGTGGTGAGCGAGCCGGACGGGTCGTAGAGGCTGGCGGAGGCGAGCTGCACCAGCGGGAGCGCGAAGAAGACGAGCAGCCAGGCCGCGCCGGGCAGCAGCAGCAGGTACGGCAGGAGGCGGCTGCGTCCGCGCCGCACCGGCGGCGGCGCCGGTTTCCCGGCGGAGGCCGGTACGTGGGCCAGCGCGCTCATGCCGCCACTCCGCTTCGCTCACTGCGCTCGCTCATGGCAGCGCACCCACCGGCGGCCCGTCGAGCAGCGGCGCGGTCTGGTCGTCCGCACCGGCGGCCCGAGGCAGCAGGAAAGCGTGCCGCGGATCCCAGTGCGCGGTCACCGCCGTACCGACGGCGAGCCGCCCGCCCAGCCCGCTGTTAGCGGCGAACGCGGACAGTTCGCTGCCCCACGCGGTGCGCACCAGGTACTGGGTGCTCACCCCGACGTAGGAGGTGTCGGTGACGACGCCGCCGACGTGCTGGTGCCCGGCCGGCACGCGGTCCGGGCCGTCGGCCAGGTGCAGCTTCTCCGGACGTACGCCGAGGAAGGCCGGACCGTCGGTGAGCCGGGCCCGGCCGGCGGGCACGGAGTAACGCGCGCCGTGCGCCGTGACCAGCACGTCGTCGGCGGCGCGACCGCCGGCGTCGGCGGCGAGCAGGTTGGACTGACCGAGGAAGTTCGCCACGAACGCGGTGGCCGGGTACTCGTAGATGTCGGCGGGTGCGCCGAGTTGCTCGATCCGGCCGGCGTTCATCACCGCGACCGTGTCGGCCATCGTCATGGCCTCCTCCTGGTCGTGGGTGACGTGCACGAACGTGATGCCCACCTCGGTCTGGATCCGCTTCAGCTCGATCTGCATCTGCCGGCGCAGCTTGAGGTCGAGCGCGCCGAGCGGTTCGTCGAGCAGCAGCACCTGTGGGTGGTTGATGAGCGCCCGGGCCAGCGCGACGCGCTGCTGCTGCCCGCCGGAGAGCTGGGCCGGGCGGCGCCGGCCGTACCCTTCGAGCTGGACCAGCGCGAGCATCCGCTCGACCTGGTCGCCCACCTTGCGGATGCCGCGGCGGCGCAGCCCGAACGCCACGTTCTCGTGGATGTCCAGGTGCGGGAAGAGGGCGTAGCTCTGGAACACGGTGTTGACCGGCCGCCTGTACGGTCGCAGCCCGGCGATGTCCTGCTCGCCGAGCAGCACCTTCCCGCTGGTGGGCTGTTCCAGCCCGGCGATCATCCGCAGCGTGGTGGTCTTGCCGCAGCCGGACGCGCCGAGCAGGGCGAAGAACGAGCCCTGCGGGACGGCGAGGGTGAGGTCGTCGACGGCGGTGAAGACGCCGAACCGCTTGGTCAGGTCGACCAGTCGCAGGTCACCGGCCGGGGGCTGCTGCCCCTTCACGCGCCGATCACCTGCTGGAACTTGGTCTCGTACTCCTTCTCCTGCGCTTCGTCGAGCGCCATGAAGACCTTCGCCTTCGACAGCATCGCGTCGTCCGGGAAGATGAGCGGGTTGGTGGCCAGATCCGGGTCGATCTTCTCCATCTCGGCCTGCGCGCCCTGCACCGGGCAGATGTAGTTGACGTACGCGGCCAGCTTCGCCGCCACCGCCGGGTCGTAGTAGTGGTTCATCAACGCCTCGGCGTTGGCCTTGTGGGTGGCCTTGTTCGGCACCAGCATGTTGTCCGACCAGAGCATCACGCCGGACTCGGGCACCACGAACTTGATTTTTTCGTCCTCGAAGCCGAGCTGGACCACGTCGCCGGACCAGCCGATGCACGCGGCGATGTCGCCCTTGGCCAGGTCGGGCGCGTAGTCGTTGCCGGTGAACCGCCGGATCTGCTTGCTGTCCACCGCCTTCTTGAGCTTGTTCAGCGCGTCGTCGAACTGGGCGGCGGTGAACTCGGCCGGGTCGTGGCCGAGGGACTGGAGCAGCAGGCCGATGGTGTCGCGCATCTCCGACAGCACCGTCACCTTGCCCTTGAGGTCGGGGCGGGTGAGCAGTTCGTCGACGGTGCGGATCTCTTTGGTGACGTTGGCGTTGTACGCGAGCCCGGCCAGCCCGGACTGCCACGGGACGGCGAGCTGGGTCTCGGCGTCGAAGGAGCGCCCGCGCAGCGACTGCAGCAGGTTCGCCTCGACGTTCGGCATCTTCGACTTGTCCAGCTTCTGCACCCAGCCGAGGCGGATCATCCGGGCGGCCATCCAGTCGGTGAGCACCATGATGTCCCGGCCGGTGCTCTGACACCCGGCGAGCTGGTTGCGCACCTTGCCGAAGAACTCGTTGTTGTCGTTGACGTCCTCGGTGTACGTCACCTGGATGCCCGAGGCGGCGACGAACGCGTCGAGCGTGGGGCGCTTGGACTCGTCCTTCTCGTCGGTGTCCATGTACTGCGGCCAGTTCGAGAAGGCGACCTTCTTCTCGGTGGCGGACAGATCCTCGCTCTTGCAGCCGGCTTCGGTCTGCTGGGCGCCCTTGGTCCCGCAGCCGGCCAGGGTGCCCGCGGTGGCGAGCAGCGCGGCCGAGCCGACGGTCCCGGTGAGCAGACCACGCCGGGTGAGGGTCCGGAGGGGACTACGCATGTGACGACTCCTTGGGGGGGCATCGTCGGCGGCGGGACGGGGGCGGCGCGCCGGCGGGAGGGTCAGTGGCGATGGACGACTGATCCTGACATGAGAAAACCTCTCTCACAAGGGATTCCGTTGCCGGAATAGCCAGTCGCCACGAAATACGCCAGACTGCGCGGGGCACTACGCTCACCACGGAGAATCGGACACGAGGAGCGTCGATGGTCAACCGGCACCAGGAGATCGGGAACGGCAACCGCCGGGTCACCGTGCGTGAAGGGGCCAACCACGCTCTGCTCGACGACGTGGCCAAGCAGATCATCGAGCAGCTCCAGGAGGACGGGCGCCGCCCGTACGCGAGCATCGGCAAGGCGGTGGGCCTCTCCGAGGCGGCGGTACGCCAGCGCGTGCAGCGGCTGCTCGACGCGGGCGTCATGCAGATCGTCGCGGTCACCGATCCGCTCCAGCTCGGCTTCCCCCGCCAGGCCATGATCGGGCTGCGCACCGACGGCGACCTGGAACCCGTCGCGGACCGGCTGGCCGAGTTCGAGGAGATCGACTACGTCGTGATCACCGCCGGCTCGTTCGACCTGCTGGCCGAGGTGGTCTGCCGCAACGACGCGCACCTGCTGGAGATCCTGCAGAAGCTGCGCGGCGTGCCCGGGGTGCTCTCCACCGAGGCGTTCGTCTACCTGAAGCTGCGCAAGCAGACCTACAGCTGGGGTACCGCCTGATGCGGATTCCGTTGACACGGAAGTGATATGGCGCTGAATCCGTCGCGATGACGCCGACTCGCTTGCCTTATCGGCATCGCCTGTGGGATAACCGTGGGCAGAGCGGCCGGTGTCACCCCTGACCGGCCCGAGACCCGATGGGGCTGACATGGCCAACGCCACCGACCACCTGTGGATGCACTTCACCCGCATGGCGAGCTACCCCGCCGGCGAGGTTCCGACGATCGTCCGGGGCGAGGGCGCGTACGTCTGGGACGCGCAGGGCCGCCGCTACCTGGACGGGCTGGCCGGGCTGTTCGTCGTCAACGCCGGCCACGGCCGCACCGAGCTGGCCGAGGCCGCCGCCAAGCAGGCCGGCGAGCTGGCCTACTTCCCGCTCTGGTCGTACGCCCACCCGAAGGCGGTCGAACTGGCCGAGAAGATCGCCACGCTCACCCCCGGTGACCTGAACCGGGTCTTCTTCACCACCGGCGGTTCCGAGGCCGTCGAGGCGGCGTGGAAGCTGGCCCGGGCCTACTTCAAGCGCACCGGCAAGCCCACCAAGCACAAGGTCGTCAGCCGGTACATCGCCTACCACGGCACCTCGATGGGCGCGCTGTCGATCACCGGCCTGCCCGGCATCAAGACCGACTTCGAGCCGCTGGTGCCCGGCGGCATCAAGGTGCCGAACACCAACTTCTACCGGGCTCCGGAGCACGGCGACGACGCCGAGGCGTTCGGCCGCTGGGCCGCCGAGGAGATCGGCCGGGCGATCGAGCGGGAGGGGCCGGAGACGGTCGCCGCCGTCTTCCTGGAGCCGGTGCAGAACTCCGGCGGCTGCTTCCCGCCGCCGCCCGGCTACTTCGAGCGGGTACGCGAGATCTGCGACGCGTACGACGTGCTGCTGGTCAGCGACGAGGTGATCTGCTCCTGGGGCCGGCTCGGCGAGTACTTCGGCGCCGTTCGGTACGGCTACCAGCCGGACATCATCACCACCGCCAAGGGCATCACCTCCGGCTACGCCCCGCTCGGCGCGATGATCGCCAGCGAGCGGCTGATGGAGCCGTTCCTCACCGAGACCGGCATGTTCGCGCACGGCGTGACGTTCGGCGGCCACCCGGTCTCCTGCGCGGTGGCGCTGGCCAACCTGGAGGTGTTCGCCCGGGAGGACCTGATCGGGCACGTCCGGACCAACGAGGGCGCGTTCCGGTCCACTCTGGAGAGGCTGCACGACCTGCCGATCGTCGGCGACGTCCGGGGCGACGGCTACTTCTACGGCATCGAGCTGGTCAAGGACAAGACGACCCGGGAGACGTTCGACGAGGCCGAGTCCGAGCAGCTGCTGCGCGGCTTCCTGTCCACCGCGCTGTTCGACGCCGGGCTCTACTGCCGCGCCGACGACCGGGGCGACCCGGTGGTGCAGCTCGCCCCGCCGCTGATCGCCGACCAGCAGCACTTCGACGAGATCGAGCAGATCCTGCGCGCGGTGCTGACCGAGGCGTGGTCGCGGCTCTGACGCCGATGACCGACTACCGGCACCTGTCTGTACCGGCTGTCCGGCCTGGACGAACGGCTGACCCCGCGAGCCGGGTTGCCCGGCGACACGGACGCCACGTGGCGATCGTGGGCACCGGGTAGACCGGGCTGTGGACGGGCGCGGATCGACGCCAGTTCGGGGTGGTGGCGGGGTCCAGGCGGGTGGGATGGCCCCACCTCCCCGTGCTGGTGTTGACCTTGACCTGGCTGGCACGTGGCCGACCAGCGCGACCTTCACGGTCGACCGATGGCGCGGGTCGGTGGTGGGTGGGTCAGTGGTGCGGCGGCGGGATCACCCGGAGGTGGCCTCGGCGGCCCTGCTGGGGGCTCTGGTGGGGCTTGGTGGTGGGCTCGTCCTCCGGGGGACGGGGCGGAGCCGGGCGGGCGGCCTCGCGTACCGCCTCGGCCAGCGCCACCAGGTCGTCGGTGGTGGGCGGCGGCGGCTCGAACTCGCCCTCGTGCCGCACCACGTCCCAGCCGCGCGGGGCGGTCAGACTGCGGGCGTGCGGCTCACACAGGTCGTACGTGTGCGGTTCGGCGAACGCCGCGAGCGGCCCCACCACCGCCGTCGACTCGTTGTAGACATAGGTCAATGTGGCGACCGCTTGCCGGGGGCAGCCGTTACGGGAGCAGCGCCGTGGTGACCTCACGGCGGCAGGGTATCCCCATTACCGGGTCCGGCGCACCGCTTCGCGTTACGACACGCCCGTCATGGTGATCACAATTCTTTCGTTCGGCGCACCGGCACGCCGGACGGCCGCGCGACGGCGGGTGGACCGCCGGCCCGGGCTACCCTGTGCGTCATGACGAGCCCCCAGAACCGCCGCCCCGGCTCCGGCCGGCGCACCCACCGTGACCGGCACGGTCGCGGGCTGCGCGGGCGACTGGTGCCGGCCACGGTGCCCCTGGCGCGGACGAAGGCCGAGGTCTTCGACGATCTGGTGCTCGACACGGTGGAGACGCTCGAACGCCGGTTCGCCAAGGAGTTGGCCGGGGTGGAGTTCGCGGTCGAGGACGTCCCGCCGGATCTGAACGTCTACGACTCGGACGTGCTGGAGGACGGCGAGGTGCCACTCGCCCGGCTGCTGCCCGGGCGGCCCGGCCGCCAGGAGGTGCCGCCGCGGATCGTGCTCTACCGGCGGCCGCTGGAGTTCCGCGCGATGGACCGCGAGGACCTCGCCGACCTGGTGCACGACGTGATCATCGAGCAGGTGGCGAATCTGCTCGGGGTCGACCCGGACGAGCTGGCCTGACGACGGGGCGCCGCCCTCCGGCCGGACGCGCCGGCCGGACGGCGACCCGGGTCCGGGTCCGGGCGGCCCCCACCGCCCGTGGACCCGTACGTGGATCAGGCGGCGACCCGCCGCTTGAGCTTGCGCCGCTCCCGCTCGGAGAGGCCACCCCAGATTCCGAACCGCTCGTCGTGGCCGAGCGCGTACTCCAGGCATTCCGTCTTCACTTCGCACCGCGAGCAGATGCGCTTCGCCTCGCGGGTCGAGCCGCCCTTCTCGGGAAAGAACGCCTCCGGGTCGGTCTGCGAGCAGAGCGCTCGCTCCTGCCACTCCGGCGCGTTCCCGAGCAGGTCGGCCACCTCGAGCTGGCCGTCCATCGATTGCCTCCTTGTCGCGCACCGGCGTCATTCGCCGCTGCAACCCCCCACGCGAAAGGCGTGCCTGTCCGTACGGTCACTATTTGTTGCGTTCCGTGCGAACAACCCCATTCAAATTACACGCGTGTAATGCGTGCGCCGTCAAGCCAAACTTGATAATGGAGTCGCCCTCCCGACACGTCCGGGACGACCGCCGCGGCCGCCCGTAGCCTCGCAACCTGCCCTATCGATTCAGACCCCGGACGAGTAACGCCCTCCCCGGCGAGTTGCCGGAAGTTTTCTGCCGTGGCGTATCGCCGACAGGCCGGCCGGACGCCCCCGCCGGCCGCTCGTACCAAGATCAGAATTGGTGGGGCACAGGGTAACCCGCTTCCCGCGGCACCGCCCGTCGGGCCGTCCAACGCCGACCGCGTCCCGTCCATCATGTGGACGGGACGCGGGTTCGGCGCGACTGACGACTCAGTCCACGCGGGCCGGCGAGCTGGTGGGCCAGACGAATTCGGCGACGGACCCGCCGGTGACCGAGACCGCGCCGGCGGACGTACTCTCGTCCCACCAGACGGTATAAACACCCGCCTCCAGATCCGGGTAGACGGCACTGTGGAACACCCCGTCGCGGACGTGCCGCTCGCGTACGGCAGAGTGGGTCCGCGGGCCGTCGAGGCCCACGCGGCTGATTTCGATCTCCCGGCCGCGCAGGTCCCGCCCGGTGTGGATGATCAGGGCGCCCCGGTCGCCGCCCAGGTCGAGCACGACGCTGCCGACCTCCGACGGGCCGAGATCGTGGTGGTGTGACATCAGCCGCTCCCGTCAGGACTTCTTCGCCTGCGGGTTGCCGAATCCGTCGTACGGCGTCCCGAGGAACGGGAAGTCGGCCAGGAACGGCGCGGTGACGTCGGCCGCGCTCAGGCCCGGCGTCACCGCCGCCGCGGCGGCGTCCGGCCGGAACGTCTTGTCGACCAGCGGCACGGTCAGCCCGGCGATGGCGCGCAGCGCGATCGTCACGACGTCGTCGGCGGGTCGGCGGCCGTTGGGGAAGCCGGCCAGGTCGCCGCCGAGCACCCCGAACCGGTCCGGCCTGCGGCTGGGTCGGATCGCCGTGTTCAGCCGCAGCATGTCCGCCTGCACGTCGCCTGTGGTGTTGGCGAAGCCGTCGATCAGTCCGGCCGGGACGCCGGTCAGCAGGATCGCCACCAGGTCGGCGCGCGGCTTCTCGGACTTGTTCAGCGCCTCCAGGTTGGGGAACACACCCGGGTAGAGGGCGGGCAGCAGCGCGGCCAGCTCGGGCCGCTCGACGAATCCGGCGAACCGCTTGTCCTCCGACGGCGGCAGCGTGTTCCACACGTCCTTCCTGGACATCGGCACGATGACCTCGTTGAACAACGGGTTACCGAGCCGCGACACCTGTGTGAAGGGGCCGGCGGCGGTGTCGGCGGCGACCCGGTCACCCAGCACCCGCACCTGCTGCCGGGAGGCGCTGGTCCAGACCCCGATCGTCGAGGCGCGGTCGGCGGAGCCGTAACGGGCCGCCTTGCGGCGCACCCGGCCCAGCGGCACCTGAACGGCGAGACTGTGCACGTTGAGCCGGTCCAGCGCGTTCACCGGCTCGCCCTCGGTCCGGAACAGCTTCTTGCCGGCGACGTGCAACTGCTGGAACGGCCGCAGCGTACCCAGGTCGAACACCGCGCCCAGGTCGACGAAGAAGCCGTCGGCGCGCTGGCCGGCGAAGACCTTCTCGCCGGTGGACAGCTTGAACGTCGCCTGCCGGACCAGGTTCTGGTAGTTCGGCGTGGACAGTGGTCCGACGTTGCACGGCGGGCAGGGCAGCTTGTGCGCCAGCACCCGCGCCCGGCCGTCCGCGATCCGGGTCAGCCGGTAGAACTGCCGCCGGTTCCAGTTCCTGCTCTCCAGCGACTCGATCGGCCCGGTGTTGTAGAGAAAACTGTTCTGGTTCGTGATCTCGGTAATGAATTCGAAACGATAGGTGACGTCCGGATAACCGTCCCCGTCGTTGTCGATGTGAATCTCGTACCGGACGTCGTCGCCGAACTCGAAGAAGTTCGGGCCGCCGGAGGGAAGCTGCAGCGGCACGTAGTTGGCGATCAACGTGACCGTGTCCGGCTGGCTCGGCGTGACGAACGCGTACAGGTCGGAACTGTCGGCGACCGGATCCTTGGCGATCTCCGGGGCCTCGCGGTGAGAGGACATGGCGGACGCACCTTCGTCGGGGAACGGAAAGCGGAACCGGCGCCGGGAGCCCGCGCCGGCGGAGGGTGGGATCAGCGCCGGCCGGCGGCGCGCACCAGACGGTCGGCCAGGCCGCGATCGCGTACCTCGACCCGGTCGGTGCCGACGAAGACGTCCATGACGCCGGCTGCGGCGTCACGGAGATGGACCACTATCGGCTCGTCGCCCCGGCTCGCCGTAGGGGCGTTCTGCGCGGCGGACAGGCCCGGCACGGTGAGGGCGGCGGCGCCCAGTGTCGCGCTCGCCGCGGCGGTGAGCGTCTGCCTGCGGGTCAACCGCTTCCAGGTCCGCCGCTTCGGCGCGTCGGTGGTGTCGTCAGTGCTCATCGGCAGCCTCTCCGGACCGGCGCCGCAGCGCCGCAGCGGGCCGGGCACCCGGACACCGCCGGGCCCCGGTTCGGGGTTACCGGCGGCGGTCCTCGCCGAAACCGCCGCCGGCATCCACAGGTACGGCGGGCGGCGGGGGAAGGTTCGACCTCAGGCGCGGGCGTGACCGTACGCGGTCGTCCGCTTGCGGAACGGCCGGCCGGCGGCCGTGGCGACGGCCCGCAACTGCTCCTCGGTACGCGCCGAGCCGTTGCCCGAGCCGGCCATCCGGGAGATCGTCTCCTCCATCAGCGTGCCGCCCAGGTCGTTGCAGCCGCCGCGCAGCATCTCCACCGTGCCCGCGTCGCCGAGCTTCACCCAGGAGCACTGGATGTTGTCGATCCGGCCGTGCAGCAGCAGCCGGGCCATCGCGTGCACCGCCCGGTTCTCCCGCCAGGTCGGACCCGGGCGGGCGAGGCCGGCCAGGTAGATCGGCGCGTTGGTGTGCACGAACGGCAGCGCCACGAACTCGGTGAACCCGCCGGTACGGTCCTGCACCCCGGCCAGCACCCGGAAATGGGCCAGCCACTGGGTCGGGTGGTCCACGTGGCCGTACATCATCGTGGAGCTGGACCGGATGCCCAGCTCGTGCGCCGTGCTCACCACGTCGACCCAGGCGGAGGCCGGCAGTTTGCCCTTGGTGAGCACCCAGCGCACGTCGTCGTCGAGGATCTCGGCGGCGGTCCCCGGGATGGTGTCCAGCCCGGCCTCGCGGAGCTGGAGCAGCCACTCCCGCACCGGCACCCCGGCCTTCGCGGCGGCGGTGGCGATCTCCATCGGGGAGAACGCGTGCACGTGTATGTCCGGCACCCGCGCCTTGATCGCCCGCACGATGTCGGCGTAGCCGGTCACCGGCATCTTCGGGTCGATGCCGCCCTGCAGGCAGACCTCGGTCGCGCCGGCCGTCCACGCCTCCTCGGCCCGGTCGGCGACCTGTTCCAGGGAGAGCCGGAACGCGTCGGCGTCGCTCTCCCGCTGGGCGAACGCGCAGAACCGGCAGCCCACGTAGCAGACGTTCGTGAAATTGATGTTGCGGTTGACCACGTAGGTCACGTCGTCGCCGACCGCGTCCCGGCGCGCGTCGTCGGCCAGCCGGCACAGCTCGTCGAGTGCCGGGCCGTCCGCGCCGAACAGCGCCAGCGCCTTGGCCTCGTGCGCCGGCGTCAGCAGCGCGGCCGGGTCGCCCGCTGCGAGCCGCAGGCCCGCGCGCAGGTCGGCGTCCGCGCCACCACCCACTGGTACGCCCGCGCGTGCCTCCGGCGCCACCTTACCGGCCACCTCGGCCCAGTCGCCGTACACGCTGTCGAAGTCGCCCCGCCGGTCGTCGGTCCGGCCGGAGACGTCGATGGTGACGTGCAGGTCGGTGCGGCCACCGTAGACCTCCTCCGGCTCCTGCCAGGGCCGTCCCACCGGGCGGGCCGCCTCGACCGCGAGCCCGGTGGCCGGGTCGGCGAGCGCGCTGACGTGCGGCAGCACGCGCGGATCCAGCCACGGCTCGCCCGCCCGGACGTACTCCGGGTAGACGGTCAGCCGCTCCCGCAGCGTGAACCCGGCACCCGCGGTGCGCGCCGCCAGCTCGTCCAGGTGCGGCCAGGGCCGCTCGGGGTTGACGTGGTCCGGCGTGACCGGGGAGACGCCGCCCCAGTCGTCGATGCCCGCGCGCAGCAGCAGGTCGTACTCGCCCGCGATGAGGTTCGGCGGCGCCTGGATCCGGGCCTTCGGGCCGAGCAGCACCCGGGCCACCGCCACCGTGGCGGCCAGGTCGTGCAGCTCCGCGTCGGGCATGCCGCGCATCGCGGTGTCCGGCTTGGCGCGGAAGTTCTGCACGATCACCTCCTGGAGGTGGCCGTACTCCCGCATCGCCCGGCGGATCGCGAAGATCGCGTCGACCCGCTCGGCCCGGTTCTCGCCGATGCCGATCAGGATGCCGGTGGTGAACGGCACCCCGACCCGGCCGGCGTCGTCGAGCACCCGCAGGCGTACCGCCGGTTCCTTGTCCGGCGAACCGTGATGCGGGCCGCCCGGTTCGGACCAGAGCCGGGTGGCGGTGGTCTCCAGCATCATGCCCATGCTGGGCGCGACCGGCTTGAGCCGCTGCAACTCCGACCAGGTGAGCACGCCCGGGTTGAGGTGGGGCAGCAGGCCGGTCTCCTCCAGCACCGCCACCGCGCAGGCGCGCAGGTAGTCCAGCGTCGAGTCGTACCCCCGCTCGTCCAGCCACCGGCGGGCCGCCGGCCACCGCTCCTCGGGCCGGTCGCCGAGCGTGAACAGCGCCTCCTTGCAGCCCTGCGCGGCGCCCTCGCGGGCGATCGCCAGCACCTCTTCGCGTTCCAGGTAGGCGGCGGGCAGCCGGTGCGGCACGGTGGCGAACGTGCAGTAGTGGCAGCGGTCCCGGCAGAGCCGGGTCAGCGGGATGAAGACCTTCTTCGAGTACGTCACCACGCCCGGCCGCCCGGCGTCGCGCAGCCCCGCGTCGCGGATGTCGGAGGCGATCCGGAGCAGTTCGTCGAGCATCGGCCCGCGAGCGGCGATCAGCGCGCCCGCCTCGCCGGCGTCGAGCGCCCGGCCGGTGGCGGCCCGCCCGAGTGCCCGCTGAATGCTCGCCTCGGTCGGTTCGGGGTCGCTGCGATCAACCATCCGCCCAGCCTAAGCGCTGCCGGACGGCCGGATGCCCGCCCCCGGGCCCGGTCCGGGCAGCGGGACGGGCCGGGTGAGCCGCCGCACGGCGGCGGACGACAGTGGCGGACCGAGGTCGCGGCGGGCGACCACGTCCGTCGCCCGCCGCGCGGAACTCATCGGGGCCGGTTCGGGTCCTCGCGGTCGAACCGCTGGGTCCGCTCGTCGTCGGCGGCCGGTGACGGCGCTCCCGGCTCGGCGGACTGGCGCGGGATCGCCTGCGTCGGGTCGGCCGACGGCGGCTGGCCGAACGGCGGCGCGGGCTGCGGCGAGCCGTACTGCGGCGCCTGCTGCGGCCCGGGGAACGGCGGGCCGGACTGCGGCGCCGACTGCGGGGCGCCAGACGGCGGGCCGGACTGCGGGGCGCCAAACGGCGGGCCGGACTGCGGGGCGCCAAACGGCGGGCCGGACTGCGGGGCGTGCGGCGGGGCCGTGTTGAACGGCGGCGCCGACTGGGGCTGGCCGTACGGGCCGGGCTGCTGCGGCCAGCCGGGCGACGGCGAGCCGGCCTGCGGGTAGCCCTGGCCGGGCTGCTGCGGGTAGCCGCCCGGACCGGGGTAGCCCTGGCCCGGCTGCTGCGGCCAGCCCGGCTGGCCCTGGCCGTACACACCCGGCTGCGGCTTGGGCTTCGGCACGTAGTAGAGCGTGCGCCAGATCTTGAACACCACGAACGCGGCGACCCCGAAGATCGCCAGCCACGCCACGCGGGTGAGCAGACCGAGGAAGGCGTCCAGCACCTCGCCGTCGGCGAGCCGGCCGACCAGCCAGATCAGGAACGTCAGCGCGCCGAACACGGCCGACACCGCGTACTCGACGAGCGCCACCTGCGTGATCAGCTTGGCCTTGGACACGACCGGGAGGATCACGGTGGCGATCAGGACGGCGAGCACCGGCAGGACGGTCGCCTCCAAGCCGATGAAGGCGAAGTACGTGCTCCCGGCCCGGCTGGTGACCGTGCTGTAGTCGACCGGCACCAGCAGGCGCAGCAGGCCGACGAAGAGAAGCACGGCGTTGGCGCCGAGAAGGACGAGCGCTGCGAGTTCGCGCAACGGCTTGATCAACTGGCTGGCCTGCGCGGCGTCGCCGGACGCGGGCTCGGCGGGGCTGCTCACGGACTCCCCCAGGGGACGAAAACGGACAGTTGCCGAAGTGAGCGTAGTCTCTCCGGCCACCGGACGATCGACGGCGGCGCGTGCGGAAGGATGGACGCCATGCGCATCGTGGTACTGACCGGCGGCATCGGGGGTGCCCGCTTCCTGCTCGGCGTGCGGGCGTACGCCCGCCAGGTGGGCGCCGACGTGACCGCAGTGGTGAACGTCGGCGACGATCTGCTGCTGCACGGGCTGAAGGTCTGCCCCGATTTGGACAGCGTGCTCTACACGCTCGGCGGCGGCGCCGACCCGGAACGGGGCTGGGGCCGGGCGGGCGAGACGTGGACGGTGAAGGACGAACTGGCCGCGTACGGCGCGGAGCCGAGCTGGTTCGGCCTGGGCGACAAGGACGTCGCCACCCACCTGGTACGCACCCAGATGCTCAACGCCGGTTACCCGCTGTCCCAGGTCACCGAGGCGCTGGCGGCCCGCTGGCAGCCGGGCGTACGGCTGCTGCCCGCCACCGACGACCGCCTGGAGACCCATGCCGTCGTCATCGACGAGCAGGGCCGCCGGGCGATCCACTTCCAGGAGTGGTGGGTACGGTATCGGGCCGGCGTACCGACCGACCGGTTCGTCTTCGTCGGCGCCGACACGGCGAAGCCCGCGCCCGGCGTGGTCGAGGCCGTCGCCGCCGCGGACGTGGTGCTGATCGCGCCGAGCAACCCGGTGGTGAGCATCGCCCCGGTGCTGGCGGTGCCCGGGCTGCGCGAAGCGGTGGCCGGCGGACCGGCCCCGGTCGTCGGCGTGTCGCCGATCATCGGCGGCGCGCCGGTACGCGGCATGGCGGACCGCTGCCTCGCAGTGCTCGGGGTGGAGTGCAGCGCGGCGGGCGTGGGCGGCCTCTACGGCGCCCGGTCGGCGGGCGGGCTGCTCGACGGGTGGCTCGTCGCGCCGGAGGACGAGGGCACGGTGGTGCCGGACGTGACCGTCCGCGCGGCGCCGCTGCGGATGACCGACGAGGCGACGACCGTCGCGATGGTGCGCGCCGCGCTGGAGTTGGTGTGAGGCTGGAGATCCTGCCGGTGCCCGGCATCGGTGACGTGACCGAGGGCGACGACCTGGCGGCGCTGATCACCGGCGCGGCGCCCTGGCTGCGCGACCACGACGTGCTCGTGGTCACCAGCAAGATCGTGTCCAAGGCGGAGGGCCGGCTGGTCGACGTGCCGGCCGACGGCCCGGAACGGCTCGCCGAGCGGGACCGGATCGTGGCCGGGGAGACCGCCCGGGTGGTGGCGGCCCGGGGCGCGACCCGGATCGTGCAGACCCACCACGGGTTCGTGATGGCCTCTGCCGGCATCGACGCCTCGAACGTGGACAAGACCCGGCTGGTGCTGCTGCCGGTCGACCCGGACGCGTCCGCCCGGGCCCTGCGGGTCGCGTTGCGCGACCGGTACGGCCTCGACGTCGCCGTCGTCGTCAGCGACACGATGGGACGCCCGTGGCGCAACGGGCTCACCGACGTGGCACTCGGGGTGGCCGGCATGCCGGCGATCCGCGACCACCGGGGCGAGGTCGACCCGTACGGCAACGAGCTGTTCGTCACCCAGATGGCGGTGGTCGACGAACTGGCCGCCGCCGGTGAGCTGATCAAGGGCAAGTGCGATCAGGTGCCGGTCGCGGTGGTCAGGGGGTACCTCGCCGCGACCCGGGACGACGACGAAGGCGCCCGCGCGCTCGTCCGCGACGCCTCGATGGACCTGTTCTCCCTCGGTACGGCCGAGGCGCGCGCCGCCGGCCTGCGGGCGGCGGCGACGCTGCCGGACCGGACCGGACCCGAGCCCGCCGACCCGGCCGCGGTGCGGCGGGCGATCGACGCGGTCGCCGACGCGGTCGCCGCGGGCACGGTGTTCACCCACGTCACCGACGACGAGGTGCGCGCCGGGCTCGCCGACACGGTGCCCGGCTGGCCCGCCTCGGCCACCGGTCTGCTGCTCGGCGCGGCGCCAGCTCCGGTCGACCCGGCGGACCTGGTCCGGTTCGGCGCGGACCTGCAACGCCTGCGCGCCGCGCTGGCCGCCGAGGGGATCGACTCGACGTTGCTCCCGCCCCCGTCCGGCAGCACCGCGAGCGCCACACTGGCGCTCTGACTCCGACGGGCCGGGTCAGGCGTCGAGGACGGCCCGGCCCAGCGGCGTGAGCGTGTGCAGGACGGTGTTTCGGTCACGCTGGCTGACCAGCAGCCCCGCATTGCGCAGCACAGTGGTGTGCTGGCTGGCCGCGGCGGCGGAGATGCGCAGCCGGCGTGCCATCTCGCCGGTGGTGCAGCCCTCGTCGGCGGCCTGGAGCACCCGGGAGCGGGTACGGCCGATCAGGGCGGCGAGCGCCTCGCCCTGCGGCGACGCGGCGGGGCCGGACGCGGGCGTCAGGCCGGCGAGCCGGTCGACCGGGTAGACCAGCACCGGTGGCAGCGTCGGGTCGACCAGCGCCACCGGGGTACGCGAGCAGAAGAACGACGGCACGAGCAGCAGTCCCCGGCCGTCCAGGTGCAGTTCCCGGGTGTCCGGGTAGTCGAGCACCTCCAGCACCCCGGAGGCCCAGCGCATGTTCGGCCGCAGGCTGGCCAGCAGCCCTTCGGCGCCGCCGTCGAGCATGGCACGGGCCCGCCGGGCCCGGTCCGCCTCGACCGCCGCCTGCACCCGGGACCAGTACGGCTTGACCGCGAGCGACTGGTATCGCGCCATGGCGTCGGTGAGGTGGTGCAGCGTCTCCGGTTCGCCACGGGCGAGCGCGGTGGCCGAGGACGGGAGCGGGGTCTCCCCGGCGAGCAGCGTCAGGTCCCGGCGCAGCATGTCCACAGAGGTGCCCCGGACCGCGTCCAGCCCCGCCTCGAGGCCCTCCCGGCTGGCGAACGGGGTGAGGAAGTCGGGGAAGTAGCCGCGTGGCGGGTTGAGCGCGAACAGCAGACGGTACTGCTCGGCGTCGGTGTCGGTCCGCAGTCCGTGCGCCACGGCGCGCCGCCACGTGGTCATCATCGGGTCCCGGCTGCGCCCCTGGAGCAGGTGCAGGCTGAGGACCAGCTCCCAGAGCGGGTCCGCGGCCGGCGCGACCCGGGTCCGCAGGACGTCCTCGTCCGAGAAAATGATCTTCAACATGGATCGCTCCCGTGCGGACGGCGGGGGTGCCCGCCACACTTCGCACTGTACCCGCCGGTACTAACCTCCATCTTTAAGCGTCAGGTGAAAGACCTCGACGCTGGGCGGGCCGGTTCGGCAAACTCTCTGTTGCCTGCCGACGCCGGGACGCAACGTCGACCCGGCCGACGGGCGTGGCCGGGTGGCACCACGAGGGTCTGCGGCATCAGCCGCAGGGGTGCCACCCGGCCCTCGCTCATCCGATCCAGAGCGCCACCCGATGGTGATGGTCCTCGTCGGTGACGTGTTGACATCCTCTCCGCCCTGAAGGACGGAGATTCCGCGGCGCGCGCCGTGCGCCCGCAGCAGCGCGGCCGACCGCACCGGCAGAAGGTCGGTCGCCTCGTTACCGGCCACCAAGAACTCGACGAGTCGCAGGGCCACCGCGCCAGGGTACGGAGGCCGCGCTCGTAGAGTGTCCGGGTGCCCGATCTCAATCCGTACACCGAGTTGCACGCCGACGCCGTCGCGACGCTGAGCCGCTGGACGGCGACCAGCCCCGCCGCCGGTGCCGCCCGGGACCGGACCCTGGCGCTGCTGGCCGACGGACCGGTCGCGATGAGCCGGACGCACCGGGCCGGACACGTCACGGCGAGCGCACTGGTGCTCGACCCGGACGGCCGGGTGCTGCTCTGCCTGCACGGCAAGATCCGCAGGTGGATGCAGCTCGGCGGGCACTGCGAACCAGCCGACCGGACGCTCGTGGCCGCCGCGCTGCGCGAGGCCACCGAGGAGTCCGGCATCACCGGCCTGACCGTCGAGCCGGAACCGATCGACGTGGACATCCACCAGGTCGCCTGCCAGGGCGGGTCGTTCCACTACGACGTCCGGTACGCCGCCCTGGCCCCGGCCGGGGCGGTCGAGCGGGTCAGCGCGGAGTCCGAGGCGCTCGGCTGGTTCCCGCCGGACCGCCTGCCCGAGCCGCTCGCCCACGCCACCGCCCAGCTCGTGCCGCCGGCGCTCGCGGTGCTGGCCCGCCACGCCGGCGGCTGAGCGGCGGCGGATCAGACCAGGCCCTCCTCGCCGCGTTCCTTCAGCTCGTCCACGATCTTCTTCACGTCCTGCGCGCGGTCGCGCGGGCAGACCAGCAGCGCGTCCGGGGTGTCCACGACGATCAGGTCGTGCACCCCGACGGCGGCCACGAGCCGGCCCGAGTGCGGCACCACCACCGTGCCGGTGGTGTCGTGCAGCAGCACGCCCGGCTTCGCGTCCCCGCCCAGCACCACGTTGCCGGCGCCGTCGGCGGGCAGCACCTCGCCGAGCGTGTGGAAGTCACCCACGTCGTTCCAGCCGAAGTCGCCGGGCACCGTACCCACCCGGCCGGCCGTCGCCGCGCCCTCCATCACCGCGTAGTCGACCGAGATCCGGGGCAGCGTCGGCCAGACCCGGCCGAGCACGTCGTCCTGCTCCGGGGTGCCCCAGGCCGCCGCGATGGCGGTGATCCCGGCGTGCAGCTCCGGCTGCTGGCGGGCCAGCTCGGCCAGGAAGACGTCCACCCGCCAGACGAACATGCTGGCGTTCCAGAGGTGCCGGCCGGAGCGGACGTACACCTCGGCCACCTCGGCGGCCGGCTTCTCCTTGAACTCGCGTACCGGGCGCAGCGGGCCGTCCCCCGCCGGCTCGCCGGTCTCCAGGTAGCCGTAGCCGGTCTCCGGACGCGTCGGGGTGATGCCCACCGTCATCAGCAGCCCCTGCTCCGCGCCACGGACGGCCTGCCGCACGACCTCGGCCAGCCGGGCCGGGTCGCCGATCAGGTGGTCGGCGGCGAACGAGCCCATCACCGCGTCCGGGGTCCGGGTGGCGATCACCGCAGCGGCCAGCGCGATCGCCGCGCAGGAGTCGCGCGGCGACGGCTCGACCAGGATGTTCTCCTCCGGCAGGCCAGCCAGTTGCCGAGCCACCGCCGCGGCGTGCGCGGCCCCGGTGACCACGAGCGTGTGCTCCGGCGTGGTCAACGGCGACAACCGGTCGACGGTGGCCTGCAACAGCGAGGCGGGGGTGCCGGTCAGCGGGTGGAGGAACTTGGGATGGCCGGCACGGGACAACGGCCACAACCTCGTGCCGCTGCCGCCCGCCGGGATGACGGCGTAGAACATCAGCACATCATGCCCGAAGCGGGCGAGCCGTCACGGTCGGTCGCCCGGGACCGGCAGCCGGCGCTCAGGACCGGGCCCGTCGCCACGCCGCGATGTGGACCTCCGCGCTGGACTCCCAGGTGAACTCCTTGGCCCGGTCGAAGCCGGCCTTCGCGAGTGAGACCCGACGCTGCTCGTCGTCAAGCAGGGCGCCGAGGTCGGTGGCGATCTGGTCCGGGTCCTCGCTGGTGTAGGCCACCGCGTCGCCGCCCACCTCGGGCAGGGACAGTCGCGGCGTGGTGAGCACCGGAGCGGCGCACGCCATCGCCTCCAGGATCGGCAGGCCGAAGCCCTCACCGTAGGAGGGGTAGGCCGCCACCAGCGCGCCGCCGAGGAAACCGGGCAGGTCGGCGTAGCGCAGGTAGCCCGGGCGCAGCAGCCGCAGGTGCGACGGGACCTCGGCCACCGCGCGGTCGATGTCGTCGTCGTGGCCCTGGCCGCCGGCCACCACCAGCGCGGGCGGGTTCGGCCGGTCGGCCACCGCCCGGGCCCAGCCGCGGATCAGGTTGGGTACGTTCTTGCGCGGCTCCTTGGCCCCGAGGAACGCGATGTAGCTGCTGTCGCCCAGCCCCAGGCGAGCCCGGACGCGTGCCTTCTCCTCGTCGCCCGGCGCGTGGAACGCGTCCTGGTCGACGCCGTGGTAGGCGACGTCGATCCGGGTCGGGTCGGCGTCCAGCAGCCGGATCAGCTCGTCGCGGGTCGCCTTGCTCGGCACGATGACCCGGCCGGCCCGCCGCAGCGACGTCTTGATCGCGCTGCGGAAGAACGTCCGGCGCGACTTGTCGTAGTGCTCCGGCTCGGTGAAGAACGTCGCGTCGTGCACGGTGACCGTCACCGGGCATCCGGCCCGCAGCGGGCAGGTGTAGAACGGCGAGTGCAGCACCTCGGCGCCGACCTGCTGGGCCAGCAGCGGCAGGCCGGTCTGCTCCCAGGCCAGCCGCGCCGGCCGGTGCGCCACCGCCGCCGGGGCGGGGATCACCTCGGCGCCCGGCAGCATCCGGCGGTAGCGCTCCAGGTCGGTGCGGAGACTCACCACGGCCAGGTCGACGCCGGTGCCGCAGACCCGGCCCAGCGCGCCGAGCAGTCCGTCGACGTATCTACCGACGCCACCACGGTCGACGGGGACACTCGTGGCGTCGATGAGAACGCGGGGCGGGCGACCGGCGGTCACGGGGCGACTCCTCAGATGGCGCGGTTGTGGGGAAGAACACTGTCGGCAAGCGTACGCCGGGCCGGGCGCAAGCCGCTGACCGCGACCCGACGGTACGCCGACTTGTCGTTGTCATCGAGTACGCAAGCGCGGCGCGTATCGTTCGCGCCGATGGCCGACAACATTGCCCGGGTGTTCGCCGACGCGATCGCGACCGACCCCACCCGACCACTGCTGACCTGGTACGACGACGCCACCGGCGAGCGCACCGAACTCTCCGGGGCGACGCTCGCGAACTGGGTGGCGAAGACCGCGAACCTGCTCACCGACGAGGTGGGCGCCGCGCCCGGCGACGCGGCCGGGGTGCTGCTGCCGCCGCACTGGCAGACCGCAGCCGTGCTGCTCGGCTGCTGGTCGGCGAAGCTGACAGTGACCGGCGCACCGGGCCCGGTGGAGGTGCTGTTCGTGGCCGCCGACCGGGTGGACGAGGCGGCCGCCTGGCCGGCCGGCGAGCGGTACGCGCTGGCCCTCGACCCGTTCGCGCTGCCGATGCGGCAGGCACCTCCGGGCTGCACCGATTTCGTCGCCGCGGTACGCGGACACGGGGACCACTTCACGCCGTACCCCGCAGCCGGCGAGGGGGACGCGGCGCTGCTGGCCCGCGCGCAGGCCCGCGCCGCGGAACTGGGCCTCACCTCCGGCGACCGGCTCCTGGTCGACGTGACCCGGCACCCCGACCCGGTCGACTGGCTGCTCACCCCGCTCACGGCAGGCGCCAGCGTGGTGGCCTGCGCCCACCCCGACCCGGCCCGCCTTGAAGCGCGCTCCACAGCCGAGAAGACCACGCACAGCCTGGCCTGAGCCCGCCACCTCTCCCGTCGATCTTGCACTTCCGGTCCTCGGCGCGGGGGCATTCACCCTTCTCGTCGGGGCGTCGGGGCGTCGGGGCGTCGGGGCGTCGGGCGAAGGTGCAAGGTCAGCGCGGGGAGACAGGGCTGTCGGTGGTGGCGCGGCGCTGGGCCAGGGCGGCGAACGCCGTCAGGGACTCCGGGTTGGCCAGAGCGCCCTTGGCCGCCGCGCTGTCGACCGGGGTGCCCGTCAGGATCTTCTTGACCGGGACCTCCAGCTTCTTCGCGCTCAGCGTGCGAGGCACGGCCCGGACCTGGTGGATCTCGTCCGGCACGTGCCGCGGCGACAGCGCGGTACGCAGCTCCCGGCAGATCTTGCGCCGCATCTCGTCGTCGAGCTCCAGGCCCTCGGCGAGCACCACGAACAGCAGCAACTCGCCCGCGCCGCCCTCGTCGTCCTCCAGGTGCACGACCACCGAGTCGACCACCTCGTCCAACCCCTCCACCACGGAGTAGAACTCGGCGGTGCCGAGGCGCACCCCGCCCCGGTTGAGCGTGGCGTCGGACCGGCCCGTGATCACGCAACCGCCGCGCTCGTTCACGGTGATCCAGTCCCCGTGGCGCCATACGCCGGGGTAGACCTCGAAGTACGCCTCCCGGTAGCGGGCACCGTCCGGGTCGTTCCAGAACCCGACCGGCATGCTCGGCATCGGCTCGGTGATCACCAACTCGCCGAGCTGCCCGATCACCGCGCCGCCGTCGGCCGACCGGGCCTCCACCTTCGCGCCGAGCGCCCGGCAGGCGATCTCCCCGGCGTACACCGGCAGCAGCGGCACGCCGCCGACGAAGCCGGTGCACACGTCAGTGCCGCCGGACAGCGACTGGAGCTGGAGGCGGTCGCCGACGTTCTCGTACACCCAGGTGAAGCCCTCGGCCGGCAGCGGCGCGCCGGTCGAGCCGAGGCCGCGCACCGCGGACAGGTCGGCGATCTCGCGCGGCACCAGCCCGGCCTTGCGGCAGGCCAGCAGGAACGGCGCCGACGTGCCGAAGTACGTGGTGCCGGTGTCGGCGGCCAGCCGCCACAGCGCACCCAGGTCGGGGTGGCCCGGGTTGCCGTCGAACAGCACGATCGCCGCGCCCACCGCCGGACCGGAGACCAGGAAGTTCCACATCATCCAGCCGGTCGTGGTGAACCACAGGAACCGGTCGGACGGACCCAGGTCGTGGTGCAGCGCCAGCATCTTGAGGTGTTCCAGCAGGATGCCGCCGTGACCGTGCACGATCGGCTTGGGCAGGCCGGTGGTGCCGGAGGAGTAGAGCACGTAGAGCGGGTGGTCGAACGCCACCGGGGTGAACGTCAACGGCTCGTCCGTCGGCGCCGCCAGCTCCGCCCACGGCAGTGCGCCGTCGGGAGCCGGGCCGTCCGGATCGAGGTACGCGACGGCGACGGTGTGCCGCAGCGACGGCAGCGCGGCCCGGATCGCGGCCACCTCGGCGCGCCTGTCGACCGGCTTGTCGCCGTACCGGTAGCCGTCGACGGCGACCAGCACCGTGGGCTCGATCTGCTGCCAGCGGTCGGTGACGCTGCGGGTGCCGAACTCGGGCGCGCAGGACGAGAAGATCGCGCCGACGCTGGCGGTGGCGAGCAGCAGGACGTACGCCTCGGGGATGTTCGGCGCGTACGCGGCCACCCGGTCGCCCGGCCCGACGCCGAGGCGGCGCAGCCCGGCGGCCACCCGGCGGACCCGCTCACGCAGCTCGGCCGCGGTGAGCGTCTCCGGCGCGCGGGTCTGCCCGTGCGCGATCACCGCCGGGTCGTCGTCGCCCAGCCCCGGCATGCGCAGCACGTTCTCGGCGTAGTTGAGCGTCGCGCCGGGGAACCAGCGGGTGCCCGGCATGGCCCGGCCGGTGAGGGTGGCGCTCGGCGGGGTGTGCGCGACGACGTCGAACCAGTCCCAGATCGAGCGCCAGAACCCGTCCAGGTCGGTCACCGACCACTGCCACAGCGCGTCGTAGTCGGCGAACTCCAGCCCGCGGTGCTCGGCCAGCCAGCGCAGGTAGTCACCGATCCGGGACCGCTCCCGCACGTCCGCCGGCGGCGTCCACAGCACGTCAGCCACTGTTCCACCCTCCCTGGGCCCGCCACGACGGTGTGCCGGGGCCGTGGCGCCATCTTGCCCTACCTCGTGCCGCCATTGTCCGCGCCGGGTGCGCCGTACGGGGCGTGCCCCGCCCACACCCCACACCCCCACCCCATGTGGCCCAGCTGTAAGGAAGGGCCCCCTATTAACGCCTCGTGCATGTGAAGGGCCCCTTGTTAACAACTCACCCTCCGGCGGGCGGTCCGCCGTCCGCGGAGGCGGGCGCGCGTCGGCGGGGGGGGGTTAACAAGGGGCCCCTCCTCTACCGCAGGCGTTAAGAGGGGGCCCTTCCTTGCACCCTCAGCCGGCGCGGTGGGCCTGGATCGCGCGGCGCCGGGCGAGCCGGTGCGCGCGCCGGATCTCGGCCTCCCGGAAGCGGCGCTCGTCCTCCGGCGTCTCGGGCAGCACCGGCCGGACCGGACGGGGCGAGCCACCCACGTCGACGCCCACGAAGACCAGGTACGCGGTGGCGACCCGCACCGGCTCCTCCTCGGCCGAGTCCCAGCGCTCGCCGACCACCCTCACCCCGACCTCCATCGAGGTCTGGCCGGTCCAGTTGACCTGCGCGTGCGCGTGCACGAGATCACCCACCCGGACCGGCTCGGAGAAGACGATCTCGTCGATGGAGGCGGTGACCGCGGTGCCGCCGCTGTGCCGTGCCGCCGCCGCACCCGCGACGTCGTCCACGAACTTCATGAGTACCCCACCGTGCACGGTCCCGTACAGATTGACATCGACCGCGGTCATGATGCGACTGAGCGTGACGCGGGAGTACGACGTGGGCTTACCCGGCGGGACCGCGGGATGATCTGTCATGCCGGAAACGGTACGGTGCGCGGATGCGACATCTCTGGAGCTTCCTCGCCGGGTTGGCGGTGGCGCCGGTCACCTGGGTGCTCGTCACCCTCGGTCAGGACGGATCTGAGCGGACCGTCGACCGCTGGGTGGAGATCGGGACGTACAGCACACCGAACCTGATCGAGCCGGCCGTCTATCTGGGCGTCGCCGGCATCCTGCTCGGCCTGCTCGGCACGTTGCGCTTCTCGCCGTTCGGCCCGCTGGTGGCCGGCCTGCTGCTCGCGGTTCCGTACCTCGGGCTGTTCGTCGCGCCGTTCAGCGTGCGGGACCGGTTGCCGGACGACCTGAGGCTGCTCGGTGACCCGCTGCCGCTGCGCGACCCGTTGGACGACGGCACGCTGTTCCTCGTCGGCGTGCTGCTGCTGATGGCCGTGTTCAGCACGAGCCGCTGGCGGCGTCCCGCCACGCCCCCGACGGCCGGGGCGGAGCTGACCCCGGCCGTCACACCGGCGGAGCACAAGCCGGCGCTCACCGACTGGCCCCCGGCGCCGGCGAAGGACCCGGACACGCCGCCGCTCACGCTGGCGTACCCCGAGACCCCCACCGAGCCCCTGCCCCGTCGCGCCGGCAGCGAGTCGCCGTGGTCCGCGCCGCCGCGCGGAGCGGGCCGGCCGGAGGGCACCGAGAGCCCTTGAACGAATGCGGGCGGGCCGGTACGCGACCGGCCCGCCCGCCCGAACGTCCTGCGGTCAGCCCTTGAGCAGCTGACGGGCCATGACGATGCGCTGGACCTGGTTGGTGCCCTCGTAGATCTGGGTGATCTTGGCGTCCCGCATCATCCGCTCGACCGGGTAGTCGCGGGTGTAGCCGTAGCCGCCGAGCAGCTGGACCGCGTCCGTGGTGATCTCCATGGCGGCGTCCGACGCGAAGCACTTCGCGGCCGCGCCGAAGTAGGTCAGGTCCGCGTCGCCGCGCTCGGACTTGCCGGCCGCGGCGTACGTGAGCTGCCGCGCCGCCTCCAGCTTCATGCCCATGTCGGCGAGCATGAACTGGATGCCCTGGAAGTCGGCGACCGGCTTGCCGAACTGCTTGCGCTCCTGCACGTAGCCCTTGGCGTAGTCCAGCGCGCCCTGGGCGATGCCGACGGCCTGGGCGGCGATGGTGACCCGGGTGTGGTCCAGCGTCTTCATCGCGGTGGCGAAGCCGGTGCCCTCGGCGCCGATCATGCGGTCGGCCGGAATCCGCACGTTGTCGAAGTAGACCTCGCGGGTGGGCGAGCCCTTGATGCCGAGCTTCTTCTCGGGCGCGCCGAAGCTGACGCCCGGGTCGGACTTCTCCACCACGAAGGCGGAGATGCCCTTCGAGCGGGCTGTGGGATCGGTCACGGCGAACACGGTGTAGTACTCCGACACGCCCGCGTTGGTGATCCACCGCTTCACGCCGTTGAGCACCCAGTGGTCTCCGTCACGTACCGCCTTGGTGGTCATCGAGGCGGCGTCGCTGCCCGCCTCCGGCTCGGAGAGGCAGTAGGAGAACATGCCCTCCCCGGCCGCGACCGGCGTGAGGTACCTGCGCTTCAGCTCCTCGGAACCGGCCAGCAGCAGCGGCATGGTGCCCAGCTTGTTGACCGCCGGGATCAGCGAGGACGACGCGCAGGCCCGGGCCACCTCCTCGATCACGATGGCCGTGGCCAGCGCATCCGCGCCGGCGCCGCCGTACTCGACCGGGATGTGCGGGGCGTGGAAGTCGGCCGCGCGCAGGGCCTCGTGGGACGCCTTCGGGAACTCACCTGCCTCATCCGCCTCGGCCGCGTGCGGAGCCACCTTGGCCGCACAGACCTCACGGACCGCCTCCCGGATCGCCTCGTGCTCCTCCGGCAACCGGTAGACGTCGAACGACTGCTCTGCGGCCATGTCGGCCCTCCCCTTTCACCGCTATCATGCGCAGTCTGTGCCGCCCGGGGGCCGACGACTGCCGCAGACTGAAGGATAGCCACCGGGCCCGGCCGAACCTTACCGGCGGGTAGGCTCGCGCCCGAGCCTCGCCCGTCCCAGCCCATTACCCTCACAGCAGACATCCCCTCGGTGCCCGGCCTCGGCGCCCCAGCAGAATGCGACGCGTGGAAGCGCCGCCAGTGCGAGCGGAGAAGACAGGCGTGACCATCCCGTACCCGAACACCCAGCCGATGCCCGCCATCGCCGCGGTGACCCCGCCGTCCGGCGCCGCCCGCCCGCGGGTGACGTTCCTCGGCACCGGCTATCTCGGTGCGACCTACGCCATCTGCTACGCGGAGCTGGGCTACGAGGTGCTCGGCTTCGACGTCGACGCGGACAAGATCGCCAAGCTGAACGCCGGCGAGGTGCCGATCCACGAGCCCGGTCTCGACGAGCTGCTGCGGCGCAACCTGGCCGCCGGCCGCCTGCGGTTCAGCACCGACATCCAGGAGACCGCCGACTTCGGCGACGTCCACTTCATCTGCGTCGGTACCCCGCAGCGGGCCGACGGGATGGGCGCCGACCTGTCGTACGTCGAGGCGTCGGTGACCGGCCTCGCCCAGCACCTGACCCGCAAGGCGCTTATCGTCGGCAAGTCCACCGTGCCGGTGGGCACCGCCGAGTGGGTGGAGCAGCTCGTCGGCAAGCACACCCCGGCCGACCTAGGCGTCGAGGTGGCCTGGAGCCCCGAGTTCCTCCAGGAGGGCTTCGCCGTCGACGACGTGCTGCGTCCGAACCGGATCGTGGTCGGCGTCAAGAGCGAGTGGGCCAACGGCATGCTCTTCGCCGCCCACAAGGGCGTCTTCGATCTCGCCGCCACCGAGGACCGCGAGGTGCCGTTGGTGGTCACCGACTTCGCCACCGCCGAGCTGGTCAAGGTCGCCGCGAACGCGTTCCTCGCCACCAAGATCTCCTTCATCAACGCGATGGCCGAGGTCTGCGAGGCGGCCGGCGGCGACGTCACCCAGCTCGCCCGCTCGATCGGCTACGACCCCCGCATCGGCAACCGCTTCCTGCAGGCCGGGCTCGGCTTCGGCGGCGCCTGCCTGCCCAAGGACATCCGCGCCTTCCAGGCCCGCGCGCAGGAGCTGGGCGCGGGTGAGGCGCTGCGCTTCCTGCACGAGGTCGACCTGATCAACCAGCGCCGTCGCAGCCGCGTCGTGCAGCTCGCCGCCGAACTGCTCGGCCGCCGTTCCGGCCCGGCCGGGCCGGACCTGTCCGGCACCCGGGTCGCGGTGCTGGGCGCCACGTTCAAACCCAACACCGACGACGTACGCGACGCGCCGGCGCTCGCGGTCGCCTCGCTGCTCGGCAAGGCCGGCGCCGACGTGCACGTGTTCGACCCCCAGGGGATCGAGAACGCGCGCCGGGCGGTGCCCGAGCTGACGTACGAGGAGACGATGAACGACGCCGTCCGCGGCGCCGACCTGGTGTGCGTACTCACCGAGTGGGCCGAGTTCCGCAACGCCGACCCGGTGGCGCTGGGCGAGCTGGCGAACGGCCGCAAGGTGGTCGACGGGCGCAACTGCCTCGACTCGACACTGTGGACGCAGGCCGGCTGGGAGTACCGCGGTATGGGCCGCCCCTGACCCGCTGACCGTGCGGACCGGCCGCCGGGGGAACGTCTCCCCGGCGGCCGGTCCGTTTTTGTTCTCCGGAACGCGGTGGCAAGTGTCGAAATCCCGGCCCACTCAAGGCATGCTGCCTCTGGGAGGTCCACAGTGCGGGGGCACGGGCGGACGGGAGACTGTCGTGGAGAGCTTCAGGTGCGCCTCGTGCGGGCAGGACATCAAGCCCGCCGTCGTCTGCCCGCACTGCGGCGCGCACCAGACCCAGTGGGCCGAGCACCTGGCCGGCATCGAGCGCTCGATCGCCGAGATGAAGGCCCGCGACGCCGAGATCGCCCGGGAACAGCGGCAGATCGCCGCCAAGATGCAGGCCGCCCTCTTCCAGCGGGACATCCTGGCGCACGCCGGTGAGGAACGGATCCGGCAGGCCACCCGGCCGCGCCGGGTCCTGCGCCGCCGGCCCGGCCGCCGCCCGCCCACCGCCGCCACCGGCGCGCCGCCCCGGGTGCCCCGCCAGGGCACCGCGCCGCCCGGCCCTCCGGAGGACCTGCCCCCGTCGCCGCCGCGCGGTCGCCCGCGCTGGCTCGACGCGGACGATCCGGAGCACCCGCCCGAGGCGTCCTCGCGCGAGGTGCAGAACATCCCGCTCGGGCTGGGCGCGCTCCTGCTCGGCGTGGCCGCCGTGGTCTTCGCCGCGGTCGCCACCAGTTCGATGGACGCGCTGGCCCGCCTGGGCGTGCTGCTGGTGGCGACGGCGCTGATGCTGCTCGCCCCGCCGGTGCTGGCCCGGCGCGGGCTCACCTCCACCGCCGAGACCATCGCCGCGGTCGGGTTGCTGCTGGTGCCGCTGGCCGGGTACGCGCTGTGGGCCGTCGACCGGATCGGCGGCGACGGATCGGGGGCCGCGTTCGCCGGGACGATCTTCCTGGTCACCACGCTCGTCGCCCTCGGGTACGCGTACGGGACGGGTCTGCGCGCGCCACGTTTCGCCACCGTGCTGGCCGCCCAGCCGGTGCTGCCCCTGCTGGCGTACGAGCGGATCACCGGGCTGGCCGGCTGGGCGCTGGTGCTGACCGTGGTGGCGGTGCTCGATCTGGCGCTCGCGCGTTCGGCTGTGGTACGCGAGCGGCCCGTGCGGCGTGACCTGTCCGCCACCGGGCCGGTGCCGCCCGCCCCGCCCCGGCAGCGCGCCGACGACGACCGCCCGGAGTCGGCGCCGGAAGAGTCCGCCGAGGTGCTGGGCGGCGAGACACCGCCGGGTCCGGCCGCGACCGCCAGCGTCCGCCCGGTGCCCTGGCTGCCCGAGCTGACCTGGCTGCTGTACGGCGTGGCGGTCGTCGTCGCGCTGGCGTACGCGGTCGCCGGTCTGCTGCGCGCCGCCACCGTGCCGCCGGCCGCCGCCGCGGGCACGGTACTGCTGCTCGCCGCCCTGGTCGCGCTGGCCGGGACGCTCGTGCTGCGCCGGCCGCCGCTTCCGGACATCGGCGCCGGCCTCCTCACGCTCGCGGTCATCGGCGCGCTCGGCCGGGTCGCCTCGGTGGCCCTGCCCGGCCGGTCCCTGCTGCTCGTCTCCGCCGTCATCGCGCTGACCGGGCTCGCCGTCCGGGCCGTACCGGAGACGGCCCGGCGTGGTCCGCAGATCGCCTCCGCGGTGGCGCTCACGGTCAGCGGCCTGGTGGTGGCCGGTGGCGCGCTGCGCGCCGGGCTGGCCCCGGTCCGGGCCGCGTTGCCCGCCTGGTCGGCGGATCTGGCCGGATGGCACGCCGAGCTGGCCCGGGCGGTCGGCCCGACCGGCTGGCAGCTCGCGGCCAGCGCGTTGCTGCTCACCGTCGCCGCCGTGATCGCGCTGCCGCCCGAGATCCGGCGCGAGTTCGCGGTGGTCGGCGCGGCGCTCACCGCGCTCGCGGTACCCGCCTCGCTCGGTCTGGGCTGGGCGGCGGCCTGCTGGCCGATGCTGCTCACCGCGGTAGCGGTCGGCGTGCTCGGACTGACCGCCCGTACCGAACGGGCCGCTGTGGCGCACGCGGTGACAGCGGCCGGGCTGGGCCTGATCGGCGCGGGCGCTTCGCTCGCCCGCCCGGCGCTCACCGCCGCCGCGCTCACCGTGCTGTTCCTGGCCGGGGCGCTGGTGTCCCTCGCCCCGCGGGTCCGGCTCGCCGCCGCCGCGACGGAGACGGTCTGCTCCTGGGCCGCTGGTGGCGCGGCGTTCGCCCTGCCCGGTGCCGTCGCCGCGTTCGTGGCGGCCACGGTGCCGACGCCGCCGGTCGCCACACCGGCGAACCTGCGCGAGATCACCGTGCCGATCCTCGCGGCGAGCTTCCTCGCCGTCTGCGTCACGCTCGGGTACGCCGCCCTGGTGCAGGTGGCGCAGCGGCACCTGAGCATGCCGCACGCGCTCGGCACGGTCCTCGGCACGGTGGCGGTCGCCGCCGCCGCGTTCGGCGCGCCCGGCGCGACCTCGGCCGACGCGTGGGTGGGCAGCCTTCTCCTGGTCGCGGCCGCGCTGCTGGCGCTCGCCCCGCGCATCGACGCCGGGCGTCGCGCCGACATGTCCCTCGACGGGTCCGACCTGGCGCTGGCCGCCACCATCGTGGCTCTCGTCGCCACGCTGGCCCGGATCGCCACTGTGCTCGCCCCCGGCGGCCAGCTCGTGGTGGCCTCCGCGCTGGTGCTGCTGGTCGCGGTCGCCGCCCGGGCGCTGCCCGAGGAGTGGCGGCGCGGCCCGATCCTCGGCATCGCCGCCGGTGGCACGCTGATCGGCCTGATCGCGGCCTGGAGCGCGTTGCGCGGCGGGCTCGGCGTGCTGGCCACCCCCGGCCCGATCTGGGCCGGTGACCTGACCGGCTGGCCGGCCGCGCCGACCGGCGGGTCGGCCTGGCAGGCTCCGGTCGCGCTGGCGCTGCTGGCGGTGACCGCGGCCATCCTGTTGCCGCCACCGTGGAAGTACGACGTGTCCGGCCTGGCCGCCGTGCTCGCCACCGTCGGCGCCCCCGCCGCGTTCGGCCTGCCCTGGTGGTCTCCGGTGCTGGTCGGCTGCATGGTGGCCACCGTCTACGGTATGGCCGCGGCGGCCGCTGTCGATCCGCGGGCGGCGTTGTCCCGGGCCACGGTGGCCGGGGTGGTGGCGCTGCACGCGGCCGGCGCCGGGCTGGTACGGCCGTGGACGACAGCGCTGGCGCTGGGCAGCATCGCGCTGATCGGCGCGACGGTGGCGGCCGTGGCGCGCACGCTCGCGCCGTCCCTCGTCGACGACGTCCGCGCCGAGGGCATGCCGCCGCATCTGGTGCAGGTGGGCGGCGCGGGCGCCGGAGCCGCACTGCTCGCGCTGCCCGGCGCGGTGGCCGCGCTGGCAGTCGAGTACGGCCGCCCGCCTCAGGTGGTGCTCACCGCCGCGCTCGCCGCCGCCAGCATCGGGCTGGCCGCGATCGCCGCGGTACGCCGGCAGGTGCCGCAGTACCTGCCGTACGCGAGCGTCGCGGTGGTCGGAGCGGCCACCGTCACCGCCGCGGCGGCGCTCGCTGTCGGCCTGCCGGCGGGCGTGTTCGCCGCCGCCGCCGCGCTGCTCGGTGTGCTCGCCGAGCTGGTGCGGGCCGCCACCGTCCCGCCCGCCGGTTCCGGCCGGCCGGTACGCCGCTGGACCGTGCTGCTCAACGGGGCGCTGCGGCGTGACCCGGACGATCCGGAGCTGCGCTGGCGGGTCAGTCCGGCCGCCGGTGCGCTCGCTGCCGCGGCGCTGCCCACCGCGCTGGCGCTGGCCACCCTGGCGCCCTCGCTCGTGGTGGCGCTGTTCGCCCCGTTCGCGGTGCTGAGCCGGGTCTGGCAGGGGCCACCACCGGAGTTGCTGACTCCCCCGCCGGAGGCGGTCGATCCCACGAACGTGCTCACCGCGCTGCTGCTGACGGTGACCGCGGCGCTCGCCGCCACCGGCTTCAGCGGCGGCCGCCGGTCCCGGGCGGTGCCGGTGATCCTGCCCGGCGCGGCGATCACGCTGCTGATCGCTCCGGTGGCGCTGGGGCGGGGCTGGCCGGTGACCGCGCTGGCCGCGCTGGCGGTGTTCACCATCTCGATGCTCGGGCTGGCGTTGACCCCGCCGCCGGCGATCGCCGAGCCGGGCCGCTCGATCCGGGTGGCCCGGGTGCTGGTCTTCGCGCTGGGGCTGGCCGCCGGCGGCGCCGGGCTCGCCGGCAGCCTCGCCACGAGCGACCTGACGGTGTTGACGCTCGGCGGGGCGGTCGGTGTGGGCGCCGTCGCCGCACTGTTCGGCACCACCCAGCGGGCCCGCATCCTGGGCTGGTTGTTCGGCTCGGTGATGGCACAGCTGTTCGTGCTCACGATCGGCCTGAAGTCCGGTCTGGCGGCCGTCTGGTCCGCGTTCGGGGTGCTCGCGGTCGGCGCCGCGTTGCAGGTGTTCGCCGCCACGCTGCCCCGGCTGCGCCGTCCCGAGGCGTACCGGGAGGCGGCCACCGTCGAGTGGAGCGGTTACGGGGCGGCGCTCATCGCGCTGGCGCTGGCGTACGACTCCCCCCGGCACATCGCCGCGCTGCTGGCCGCCTGGGGCGCGGTCCTCGGGGTGGCGGCCAGCCGTCCGGGACGCCGGCCGATGGAACGCAACCTGCTGTTCTGGGCGGTGGTGGTCTGTGAGATCAGCGCCTGGTGGATCCTGATGCGGGTGGCCGACGTGGCACTGCCGGAGGCGTACACGCTGCCGTTCGCCGCGCTCGCCCTGCTGGTCGGCGTCCTGCAACTGCGGCACCGGCCCGATCTGTCGAGCTGGGTGGCGTACGGGCCGGCGTTGGTCACCGCGTTCCTGCCCACGCTGGCGATCGTGATCGCGACCGAGTCCAGCATGCTGCGTCAGGTGCTGCTGCTGCTCGGTGCCGTCGCGGTGCTGATCTTCGGCTCGACCAGCCGGCAGCAGGCCCCGGTGATCGTCGGGGCGACGGTGACCGCGATCGCGGCCGTGCACGCGCTGTTCAGCCTCGGCCCGTGGCTGGTCCTGATCCCGGTCGGCATCGTGCTGCTGGTGCTCGGCGCGAGCAACGAACGCCGCCGTCGCGCTCAGGAGCGCCTCCAGACCGCACTTCGCGGTATGCGGTGAGCCGGTCGGCGGGACGGTGAGCACGCCGCCGTGCCGCCCGAATCGTCCGACGGTGCGCCCCGCTACGCGGTGATCGGCTCACGCGCGTACAGGACGGCCACTCTCCGTGTCGGTAGGCCGCAGCGGAGGTGGTGACCCACTCTCGCCTTTGCTCTGCACCCACGAAAGCGACAGTCACCCAACGTGATGGGAGACCTCGCCGAGCCATCGGTGAGAACACGCCCGCTCGCCCAGTCACACACAGCAACCAGCCGCGTCAGACACGCACAGTGACGGGTGATCAGGTCAGGGAGGCGCGCAGCGCGGCTTCCTTCCCGGCGACCAGATCCTCCAGGCTCGCCTGGTAGGCGGCCATCTTGTCGCGCAGCACCGGATCGGCCGCACCCAGGATGCGTACCGCCAGCAGACCGGCGTTGCGGGCGTTGCCGATCGACACGGTGGCGACCGGCACGCCGGCCGGCATCTGCACGATGGACAGCAGCGAGTCCATCCCGTCCAGGTACTTCAGCGGCACCGGGACGCCGATCACCGGCAGCGGGGTCACCGAGGCGACCATGCCGGGCAGGTGGGCCGCTCCGCCCGCGCCCGCGATGATCACCTGGACACCACGGCCGGCGGCGGCGCGGCCGTACTCGATCATCTTGACCGGGGTGCGGTGCGCCGACACCACGCCCACCTCGTACGGCACGCCGAACTCGTCGAGCGCCTCGGCGGCGGCCTTCATGACCGGCCAGTCCGAGTCGCTACCCATGATCAGTCCGACGGTGCTCATCACTGCCCCTCCTGGAGCCAGCGGGCGGCACGCGCGGCCCGGGCCCGTACGTCGTCCAGGTCGTTGCCGAGCACGGTGACGTGCCCGATCTTGCGGCCCGGACGGACCTGCTTGCCGTACAGGTGGACCTTGGCCCCGGGTTCGGCGGCGAACAGGTGGTGCAGCCGCTCGTCGATGGAGATGCCGCCCGGCTCGCCGCCGAGCACGTTCGCCATCACCACGACCGGCGCGGTCAGCGAGGTGTCCCCCATCGGGTAGTCCAGCACCGCCCGCAGGTGCTGCTCGAACTGCGAGGTCCGGGCCCCCTCGATGGTCCAGTGCCCGGAGTTGTGCGGCCGCATCGCCAGCTCGTTGACGACCAGCCCGGACGGCGTGTCGAACAGCTCCACCGCGAGCAGGCCGACCACACCGAGCGCGGTGGCCAGGTCGATGGCGAGCTGCTGCGCGGCCACGGCCTGCTCCTCGGACAGGCCGGGCGCGGGCGCGAGCACCTCGACGCAGATGCCGTCGCGCTGCACCGTCTCCACCACCGGATACGCGGCGACCTGCCCGAACGGTGACCGGGCCACCTGCACGGCCAACTCCCGGCGCAGCGCCACCCGCTCCTCCACCAGCAGCGGGGTGCCACCGGCGAGCAGCGTGGCAGCCAACTCGGCGGCCTGGCCGGCGTCGTCGACCATCCAGACCCCGCGCCCGTCGTAGCCGCCGCGGGCGGCCTTGAGCACCACCGGCCAGCCGATCTCCTCGCCGAAGGCGATCAGGTCGGCCGGGGACTCCACCGGACGCCAGGCCGGGTTCGGCGCGCCCAGCTCACCGAGCCGTTCCCGCATCACCCGCTTGTCCTGCGCGTGCACCAGCGCCTCGGCGGGCGGGAACAGCTTCACGCCCTCATCGGTCAGGGCGCGGATGTGCTCGTTGGGGACGTGCTCGTGGTCGAACGTGACCACGTCGCAGCCCCTGGCGAACGTACGCAGCGCGGCCAGGTCGGTGTGGTCGCCGTACTGGACTTCGGCGGCGACCAGCGCGGCGCCGTCGTCCGGGGCTTGCGCCAGCACGCGAAGCGACTGGCCGAGAGCGATGGCGGCCTGGTGGGTCATCCGGGCGAGCTGGCCGCCACCCACCATGCCCACGACGGGGAGACCGGTACGGGAGTCCATAGCGCCGCCAGCCTATAAGGGCCGGTGCCGGGCCGGACCGCGAGGGCGGCCCGGCTCACTCCGCTCAGCCGAGCTGCGCGATCAGCTCCTCGACGCCGGTCACCGGCCGCTGGCAGACGAAGCCCCGGCAGACGTACGCGGCGGGCCGCCCGTCGACGAACGGCCGCCCGGCCAGCAGCGGCACACCGGGCTGATCCGGGGCTCCGGCCACCACCACCGCGCCGGGCGGGGCGTGACGCCGAGCGGCGACCACCAGCGGGTCGCCCACCGGGTCGCCGGTCGCCACCGCGATCTCGTACGGCCCGGACAGCAGCGCCTCACCGACGGTGGCCGCGTACCCGGTGAACCGGGCGTGCCGGTCGACGATCGGCGCGACAGTGGTCAGCGTCTTCTCGGCCGCCTCCCGGTAGCGGGTCTCCCCGGTCAGCGCCGCGTACGCCACGAGCGCCGCCACGATCGCCGACCGGCCCGACGGCGTCGCGTTGTCGGTCGGGTCGGCGGGCCGGGTGACCAGGCGCTCGGCGTCGTCGGCGGTGTCGTAGAAGGCGCCGTCCGGGCCGGCGAACCGGGCCAGCGCCACGTCGAGCAGCTCACCGGCCAGCGTCAGCCACCGCCCCTCCCCGGTGAGCTGGTGCATGGCGCAGAACGCCTCGGCGACGCAGCCGTAGTCCTCCAGCACCCCGGCCGGCTCACCCACCATCCTGTCCCGGGAGACCCGCCGCAGCCGGCCGTCCACGAGGTGCACGGCGGCCAGGTGCTCGGCGGCGTCCCGCATCGCGCCGTCGGAGACGATCAGCACGCCGTCCATCAGGTTCGCGTCCTCGTCGTCGGGCGACACGAGCAGGGCGGCGACCTGCTGGAACTCCGCGATGGCGGTGACCGCGAGCCCGTTCCAGGCGGCCACCACCTTGTCGTCGCGGGCCGGCTGGGGACGGGTGTCGCGAGCGGCCAGCAGCCGGCCCACCACGTCCTGCCAGCGGGCCCGCACCTGCGGGTCGGCGTCGTCGACGTCGCGGGCCAGCCGCAGCACGCTGGTGCCGTGCTCGAACGTGCCGTCGGCGGTGACGTCGAACAGGTCCGCGGCGAACCGGCCGTCGTCCTCCCCCAGCGCCTCGACGAGCTGGCCGGGCGTCCAGACGTAGGTGAGCCCCTCGACGCCCTCGGTGTCCGCGTCCAGCGCCGAGGCGAAGCCCTCACCGGCGCGGTGCAGCTCGTCGGCGAGGAACCGGGCGGTGTCGCGGGCCACCCGGCGGGCCAGCCGGTCGCCGGTGAGCCGCCAGAGCTGGGTGTAGACCCGCAGCAGCAGCGCGTTGTCGTAGAGCATCTTCTCGAAGTGCGGCACGGTCCAGTGGCCGTCCACCGAGTAGCGGGCGAACCCACCGGCGAGCTGGTCGTTGAGGCCGCCGCGGGCCATCGCCTCGCAGGTGTGCCGGACGATCTCCAGGCTGCGCGCCGAGCCGGTGCGCTGGTGGTGCCGGAGCAGGAACAGCAGGTTCATGTGCGGCGGGAACTTCGGCGCGCCGCCGAAACCGCCGTTCGTCTCGTCGTACTCCCGGGCGAGCTGACCGGCGGCGGCGTCGAGCAGTTCCGCGGTGAGCGGTGCGGTCACGCCGCCGACCGCCTGCGCGCCGCCGATCGCCTCGACCACGGCGGCGCCCTGCCGCTGCACCGCCTCGCGCTGGTCGCGCCAGGCCGTGGCGACGGAGCCGAGCAGGCGGATGAAGTTGGCGCGGGGGAAGTACGTGCCGCAGAAGAACGGGGTGCCGTCCGGCGTGGCGAACACAGTCATCGGCCAGCCGCCCTGCCCGGTCATCGCCTGGGTGGCGGTCATGTAGACCGCGTCGACGTCGGGGCGTTCCTCGCGGTCGACCTTGACGCAGACGAAGTCGTCGTTCATCAGCCGGGCCACTGCCTCGTTCTCGAACGACTCGTGGGCCATCACGTGGCACCAGTGGCAGGCCGCGTAGCCGACCGAGATCAGCACCGGGACGTCGCGCCGCTTCGCCTCGGCGAACGCCTCGTCGCACCAGGGCCACCAGTCGACCGGGTTGTCGGCGTGCTGGAGCAGATAGGGCGAGGTGGCCTGGGCGAGTCGATTCACCACCCGACCCTATTCCACCATCGCCTTCCGACGCCGCCGGTGCGGCAGGGGTCAGGAGGCGCCGTCGGCGCGCAGCGGGAAGACGTTGCCGCGGGCCGCGTCGCGCAGCGACCCCAGCACCGCGGCGATCTTGTCGGCCGGCATCGGCTTGAAGAAGTGGTAGCCCTGAGCGGCGGTGCAGCCCAGCTCGGCCAGCGCGGTGCGCTGCTCGGCGGTCTCGACGCCCTCGGCCACCACCCGCAGGCCCAGCTCGTGGGCCAGCCCGACGGTGGTCCGGACGATCGCCGCCGCCTCCGGTGAGTCGGCCATCCGCAGCACGAACGAGCGGTCCACCTTCAACTCGTCGACGGCGATCCGGGTGAGGAACGTCAGCGACGAGAAGCCGGTGCCGAAGTCGTCCACGGCGAGCTGCACGCCCATGGCGCGCAGCGTGGCCAGCACCTCGTCGATGACCTCCAGCTCGCTCATCACCACCGTCTCGGTGATCTCCAGGACGAGCCGGTGCGGCGGCACCTGGTGGCGGCGCAGCGCCTCCTCGATCTCGGCGGGCAGCCGGGGGTCGAGCAGGCTGCGTGCGGACAGGTTCACCGAGATCGGGACGTCGAGCCCGTCCCGCGCCCAGCCGGAGGCCACCGCCAGCGCCTTGTCCAGCACGTACCGGGTGAAGCTGCCGAGCTGCTCGCTGTTCTCCACCGGGCGGATGAAGTCGGCCGGGCCGAGCCAGCCCCGGCGCGGATGCCGCCACCGGATCAGCGCCTCCACCCCGGTCGGCGCGCCGGTCGCCAGGTCCACCGCCGGCTGCAACGCCAGCACCAGCTGGTCGTCGGCCGCCAGCGCCTCCCGCATCTCCGCGAGCAACGCCAGGTGGTCGGTGCTCGCCGCGTCGCGGGAGCTGTCGTACGCGGCGACGCTGCCGCCGCCCTCCTTCGCCTGGTACATGGCGATGTCGGCACGCCGCAGCAGCTCGGTCAGGTCGGCCGCGCCCGCGTCGGCGACCACCACGCCCACCGCCACCTCGACGGACATCCGCACCCCGGCCACCTCGGTCGGTGCGGCGAGGCGCTCGGCGACCTCCCGGGCCTGGCGCAGCGCGTACGCCAGCGGAGCCGTCCGGTCCTCGACCAGCGGCACCGAGGTCAGCAGCAGGGCGAACTCGTCGCCGCCGAGGCGCCCGAGCAGGTCACCCGGCCGGGTCAGCGCGGCGAGGCGGTTGGAGGTCAGCCGCAGCAACTGGTCGCCCGCCGAGTGCCCGAGCGTGTCGTTGACCTCCTTGAACTGGTTCACGTCGAGCAGCAGGAGGGCCACCGGGTGGTCGTGTGCGCGCTGCCGCAGCGCCTGATCCCCCTTGGCGAGCAGCGCCGCCCGGTTGAGCAGTCCGGTGAGCTGGTCGTGCACCGCGTCGTACAACGAGCGGGCGGTGACCAGCCGTAGCTCCCGATGCGTGGCGGCATCGTGCAGGGCGGCGGCCAGCGCGTCGCCGAACGCCGCCACACCGTCGCGTTCCCGGGCGCTCGGCGGGGCGGACCGGGCGAACCGCACCCGCAGGCGGCCGACCTCTGTGGATCCCACGGCGAGGCGGCGCACCAGTTCGTGCTCCCCCGCGTCGGCGCCGGCGGACGGCTCCACCTCCCGGTCGCGTACCTGCCCGCCGCGGTCGGCCCGGTAGCGGCGCCAGCGTCCCTCGCCCCGGGCCACGTCGACCTCGGCGAGTTCCGCGCCGAACAGGGTGAGCGCGCCGGTCACCGCGGCGGTCGCCACGCCGCGCTCGTCGAGCTGGTTGAGCGCGGCGGTGGCCTCGGCGAACGCCCGCCAGGTGCGCCGTTCCTGATCGGCCCGCAGCCGGTGGCGGTAGGTCTGCTGGAGCAGCCAGAGCGGCGGCGGCAGGAGCAGCAGCCAGCGCACGTCGAGTTCGAGCAGCGCGACGACCACCAGGCCGACCGCCACGTTGCCGACGAACATGAGCAGCTTGCCGCGCAGCGCGGCGAGCAGCGGCGGCCCGATCGCGATGCCGTGCCGCAGGGCGAGCGTGACGGCGCCCAGGAAGGCGGTGGTCAGCAGGTAGGTGACCGCGGCGGCAGTGAGCGTGAGCGCCAGCTCCGGGGTGGGCGCGGCGAGCAGCGGCGGGCCGAGAGCGGTGGCCACGGTCGCGGCGAGCGCGGTGGCGGCGGTGAGCGAACCGGCGATGCCGACCAGTTCCAGCGCCGGCCGGCGGTCGGCGACCAGTGACATCACGGTCCAGGCGGCGCCCACACCCAAGAGGGCGGCGGCCGGGAGCCAACCGGCCGGCACCAGCCAGAGGCAGACCACGAGTGCGGCCTCGCCCCAGGTGATGCTCACCATGCCCGAGGCGCTGCGGAAGCGCAGCCGGGCGAGCTGCGCCACCGCGAACGCGACGGTGGCGATGCCGAAGCGGGCCGGGCCGGGCAGGGGGTGGTCGACCGGCAGGTGCGACGGGACGGTGAGGCCGAGCGCGGCGGCGAGCAGACCGGTGAGCGCGACCGCGACGGTGAGCAGGACGACGCCCACCGGCGTCCCGTGCAGGCCGATCCGGTCCGGGGAACGGTCGGCCGGCTCGGTGGTCACGGGGCCGCCCCGTCGACGGGTCGGGCGGGGGCATGGTCGGGGGCCGGTGCTGACTTCGACATCGGCGTCCCCCTTCCGCGCAGGGTCCGGGGCCTGACGGTCCCCCCGGCGGAAGGCTAAGCCAAAGCCGGTGGTCGCAACAGGGGGCGACGACCGGCTTCGGCGTGATTCACGCGGTGTTCAGCTGTCCCGGTGCTGCTGGGAGCCGTTGGGCGCATTCGTCGGTGAATCCTGCCCGACGAGCCCGTCTGTCGGATCGGCGACTGCGGAATCGGCCCGGCCGGGGGTGCCCTGCTGCGGGAAGCGGTCGGGCAGCCGGCGCAGCCGGCCGTTCATGTTGCGGATCAGCAGGACGGTGACGGTGCCCAGCGCGACGATGAGGAAGAGGCCCATCGGACCGGCCAGACCACCCGTACGGGTGTCACCGAAGTTGTTCTGCGCGAGCACCTCGACGGTGGTCAGCATGGTGTTCCTCCGATGTGCGACTGAGCACCAGGGTAGCCCCCGGCCTGGTCAGTGGGCACGGCACGCCTCACGTACGCCCGCGAACAGGTCGGACTCGGGCAGCGGGCTGTCGACCATCGACCGGGCGAGTTGGAAGTCCTCCGTCGGCCAGGCGTGCTTCTGCAGCTCCATCGGCACCTGGAACCAGAAGCCGTCGGGGTCGATCTGGGTGGCGTGCGCGCGCAGCGCGTCGTCGCGGACCGGGAAGTAGTCGGCGCACTCGACCCGGGTGGTGATCCGGGCGCCCTTGTCGGGGCGCTCGTCCCAGCGCTTCATCCACTCGCCGTACGGCGATTCGAGACCGGCGGCGAGCACCGCCTCGTGCAGGCTCATGATCTTGGCGCGGGAGAAGCCCACGTCGTAGTAGAGCTTCAGCGGCTGCCACGGCTCGCCCAGCCCGGCGTGGCGCTCCGGGTCACCGGCCGCGTCGAACGCCGCCACGGTGATCTTGTGGGTCATGATGTGGTCGGGGTGCGGGTAGCCGCCCTCCTCGTCGTACGTGGTGACGACGTGCGGGCGGAACTGCCGCATCAGGCGCACCAGCGGCGCGGCGGCGACGTCCACGTCCTGGAGGGCGAAGCAGCCCTCCGGCAGCGGCGGCAGCGGGTCGCCCTCGGGCAGCCCGGAGTCGACGAAGCCGAGCCACGCCTGCTCGACGCCGAGGATGGCCCGGGCGGCGTCCATCTCGGCCCGCCGGATGTCTCCGATGTTCGCCCACACGTCGGGGCGGTCCATCTTGGGGTTGAGCACACTGCCCCGCTCACCACCGGTGGCGGTGACGACCAGGACGTCCACCCCCTCGGCGACGTATTTCGCCATGGTGGCGGCACCCTTGCTCGACTCGTCGTCGGGATGGGCGTGCACCGCCATGAGACGCAGCTGTTCTGCCACCTTCGGCGCTCCTCGTCTGTGCCCGCCGACCGGCCCCGGGCCGACCGGCTGACCTGCCGGAATCTCCCCCCGCGCCCGCGAAAGCCCCCGCGACGGCCGGCCGGGCCCCGCCACCGGAGTGGCCAGGGCCACGCCCGCCGGTCCAGGCCGACCTGCCATCCTTGACTCAGCGCCGGGCTGGGAAGATGGACCTAGCCATTCTTGCCGATGCCGCCGACAACAACGCCAGGAGATACCCGCCGGTGAGCGAGACGCACGCCACAGTCGCCGCGGAGGCGCCGGCCTTCCCGCCGGGCCGCTACGGACGCCGCCGGGAGCCGGGACGCCGCCGGCCACTCCTGCTCGCCCTCACGGTGACGGTCGCGCTGGCCGTCCTCGGGCTGGGCGCGACGAAGCTCTACTACCAGTACGGTGACCCGGAATACCGGGGCGAGATGATCAGCTACACCGACATCACCGACTCCCGGGTGGTGGTCGACTTCCGGGTCACCGTGCCGCCGGGCGGCTCCGCCACCTGCCTGCTACGGGCCCGCTCCCACGACGGGGCCCAGGTGGGCAGCGCCGAGGCCACCGTGACCGCGGAGCCCGGTCAGCGCCACATCCGGGCCCGGCAGGAGGTGCCCACGAGCACCCGGCCGTTCATCGGCGAGGTCCTGCGCTGCCGGCCCGCCGGCTGAGCCGGCCCGCCGGCGAGTCGCCGGCCACCGCACCCCGGTCCCGTCACCGGCACCCGGGGTGATCGATCACACCTCGACGTGACCCGCACTGGTAGCCTTGCAAGTTCACCTGTCAGCCAGTCCGCACCAATCGAGGAGAACGCCTGTGTCCACAAATGGAAACGAGGCGCCCGCCACCTGGCTGTCCCAGGACGCCTACGACCGTCTGCAGGCCGAGCTCGACGAGCTGATCGCCAACCGGCCGGTCATCGCCGCCGAGATCAACGCCCGGCGCGAGGAGGGCGACCTGCGGGAGAACGGTGGCTACCACGCCGCCCGTGAGGAGCAGGGCAAGGCCGAGGGCCGCATCCTCTACCTCAAGGAGCTGCTGCGCACCGCCAAGGTCGGTGAGGCGCCGGATGCCGACGCGGTCTCGCCGGGCATGGTCGTGAAGATCTACTTCGACGACGACGCCGACGACAGCGAGACCTTCCTCCTCGGCTCCCGGGAGATCGCCTCCACCACCGACCTCACGGTCTACAGCCCCGAGTCCGCGCTCGGCAAGGCGATCCTCGGCGGCAAGGCAGGGCAGACCTGCACCTACACGGCGCCCAGCGGCGCCGATATCAAGGTGACCATCGTCTCCTTCGAGCCGTACAGCGGCTGACCCCTCCGGACCCGCGCCGGATGGCTCGGGTCCCGAACCCGACCGAGGCTGACAGGCCCTCCTCGGACCCGAGCCGCACACCCGAACGCCCCGACCGGATCATCCGGCCGGGGCGTTCGCGTTCCACCGCGGCGTCCGCGCACCGGCCGGGGCTCAGCCCTCGCCGGTGAAGACCACCTGGTAGCCGCTGGCCCGCAGCGCACTGATCAGCGTGTCCGAGTGCTCCACCCCGCGGGTCTCCACCGACAGGGCCACCTCCACCTCGCCGAGGCGCAGGTGCGGGTTGGCGCGCTGGTGCACCACGTCCACCACGTTGGCCCGGTGCTCGGCGATCTCGCCCAGCAGGGAGGCGAGCTGCCCGGGCCGGTCCGTGCAGCGCACCGTGATCCGCAGGAACCGGCCGGCCGCCGCCAGGCCGTGCTCGATCACCCGGAGCATGAGCAGCGGGTCGATGTTGCCGCCGGAGAGCACCGCGACGACCGGCTCGGTCACCTCCACCGCGCCGGCCAGCAGCGCCGCCACGCCGACCGCGCCGGCCGGCTCGACAACCTGCTTGCCGCGTTCCAGCAACATCAGCAGCGCCCGGGAGATGTCCTCCTCGGAGACCGTGACGACGTCGTCGACGAGCTTGCGGACATGGGTGAAGGTCAGCTCGCCCGGACGGCCGACGGCGATACCGTCGGCGATCGTCGCGAACGAGGGCAGCCGCAGCGGCTCGCCGGCCCGCAGCGAGGGCGGGAAGGCGGCGGCGCTCGCCGCCTGGACCCCGATCACGCGTACGTCGGGACGCAGCGCCTTGGCCGCCACCGCCATGCCCGAGGCGAGGCCGCCGCCGCCCACCCCGGTCACGATGGTGCGCACGTCCGGGCACTGTTCGAGGATCTCCAGCGCCACGGTGCCCTGCCCGGCGATCACGTCGGGGTGGTCGAACGGGTGGATGAACACCGCTCCGGTCCGCTCGGCGAAGGTCTGCGCCGCGACGAGCGACTCGTCCACCGTGTTGCCCACCAGCTCGATCTGCGCGCCGTACCCCTTCGTGGCGGCGACCTTCGGCAGCGGCGCGTTCACCGGCATGAAGACGGTGGCGTGCGCGCCGACCAGCCCGGCGGCCAGCGCCACCCCCTGCGCGTGGTTGCCGGCGCTCGCCGCGACCACGCCGCGGGACCGCTCCTCGGCCGAGAGCCGGGAGATCCGCACGTACGCACCGCGCACCTTGTACGACCCGGCCCGCTGGAGGTTCTCGCACTTGAGCCAGACCGGCCCGCCGAGCGCGGCGCTGAGCGGCCGGGACGGCTCCAGCGGGGTGGTACGGGTGACACCGGCGAGCAGTTCCCGCGCGGCCTGTACGTCGGCGAGGCCGACCAGTTCCGTCATGCCCCGATCGTGCCACCCGGTCCAGGTGGGATCTGCGCCGACGTGGCCGGCGACCCCGTTCCGACGCGGGGATAGCCGGGGGCGTGCCGGGCCCACGGCGCCTGCATCTCGAACTGGCCCGCCACCCCGAGCAGCAGCAGCTCGGAGCCGGGCGGGCCGACGAACTGCACGCCGACGGGCAGCCCGTCCGGGCGGCGGCCGACCGGCACCACGATCGACGGCAACCCGGCGATGTTCCACGGCGCCGCGTACGGGGCGTACCTGATGTTCGTCGACATGTTCGCGAGCCAGGAGCGGCCCGACCACCCGGCCGCCTCCGGCGGCGGCCCGGCCAGCGCCGGGGTGAGCAGCAGGTCGACCGAGTTGTCGGCGAAGAAGTGCACCGACCGTTCGCGCCAGGCGGCCCGGTCGGCCTCCCGCACGTACCCCCGGCGCTGCGCCCACTCGCCGAGCGTGACGTGCCGGCGGCTGCGTCGCTGGAGTTGACGCGGCGCCACCCCGGCGGCGCGCACGTCGGCGGCGGCCGACGCGAACCAGGTGGCGATGCCCTGGAGGCCGAGCCGGGTCGGGTAGACCGGGTCGGCGGGCACGGTGTCGTGACCGGCGGCAGCCAGCAGCCGGCCGGCGGCGGCGACCGCGTCCCGGCTCGGTGCGTCCGGCGAGACGCCGCGCACCGGCGAGCGCAGCGAGACACCCACCCGCAGCCGCTCCGGCGGGACCAGCTTGTCCGGCCGGCGTCCGGCCAGCACCGAGAAGCCGACCACCGCGTCGGCGACGGTGCTGGTCAGCATGCCGTGCTCGGTGAGGCCGAACCAGTCGTCCGCGCCGAGCTGGCAGGGCACCACGCCCCGGCCGGGCTTGAGCCCGACCAGACCGCAGCAGGCCGCCGGAATGCGGATCGACCCGAGACCGTCGTTGCCGTGAGCCATCGGCACCAGCCCGGCGGCCACCGCGGCGGCCGCACCGCCGGACGAGCCGCCGGGGGTACGCGCCGGGTCCCACGGGTTGCGGGTGACGGCCGTGTCGTCGTCGGTGAGGGCCCACAGGCCCAGCTCCGGCATCCGGGTCACGCCGAGGATGACAGCGCCCGCGCCGCGCAGCCGCCGGACCACCTCGTGGTCGGCCTCCGCCACCTCGGTACGCATCGCGGCCGACCCGTTCCAGGTGGGCAGGCCGGCCACCGGCGTGTTCTCCTTGACCGCCACCGGCACCCCGGCCAGCGGCAGGTTCGCCAGTTCCTCCTGCTCGTCGACCTTCTCCGCCTCGGTGATCGCCTCGCCGCCGCGTACCGCGCGGAACGCGCCCAGCTCGGCGTCGACCCGGGCGACGTGGTCCAGGTGGTCGGCGACGACCTGGGTGGCGGAGACGTCGCCACGGCGTACCGCCCGGGCGATCTGTTTCGCGGTCGTCCCGACCCAGGTCGTCGGCAAGATGTCCGGCACTGCCACCCTCCCCAGCCAGCGGTCAGCCCAGGGCCTGCTCCAGATCGGCGAGCAGGTCGTCGACCGTCTCGATGCCGACAGACAGTCGCACGAGATCGCCGGGAACTTCAAGCGGCGAGCCCGCGGCGCTCGCGTGTGTCATCCGGCCCGGGTGCTCGATCAGGGACTCCACGCCGCCCAGCGACTCCGCGAGCACGAACAGCCGGGCCCGGTTGCAGATCTGGACGGCGTGCTCCTCGCCGCCCGCCGCGCGGAACGAGATCATGCCGCCGAACCGGCGCATCTGCTTGACGGCCACCTCGTGACCGGGGTGCGACGGCAGGCCCGGGTAGACGACCTGGGCGACCTTTGCGTGTCCGTCCAGATAGGCCGCGATCCGCTCGGCGTTGTCACAGTGCCGGTCCATCCGTACCCCGAGGGTCTTGATGCCGCGCAGGGTGAGCCAGGCGTCGAACGGGCCGTTCACCGCGCCCATCGCGTTCTGGTGGTAGCGCAGTTCCTCGCCGAGCGTGCGGTCCGCCGCGACGAGCGCACCGCCGACCACGTCGGAGTGCCCGCCGACGTACTTGGTGGTGGAGTGCACCACCACGTCCGCGCCGAACGCGATCGGCTGCTGGAGGTACGGCGAGGCGAAGGTGTTGTCGACCACCAGCAGCGCGCCGGCGTCGTGCGCCACCGCTGCGAGCGCCGCGATGTCGGCGATGCCGAGCAGCGGGTTGGTCGGCGTCTCCACCCACACGATCCGGGTGGTGCCCGGGCGGATCGCGGCGCGCACGGCGTCCGGGTCGGAGACCTTCGCCGGGGTGTACGCCAGGCCCCAGCGCTCGGCCACCCTGGCGAACAGCCGGTACGTGCCGCCGTACGCGTCGTCCGGGATCACCACGTGGTCGCCCGGCTTGCAGACGGTCCGCAGCAGCGTGTCCTCGGCGGCCAGGCCGCTGGCGAAGGCGAGCGCCACCGGGCCGCCCTCCAGCGCCGCCAGGCACTCCTGCAGCGCGTCCCGGGTGGGGTTGCCGGAGCGGCTGTACTCGTAGCCCTCGCGCGGCGCGCCGACGGCGTCCTGCGCGTACGTGCTGGTCTGGTAGATCGGCGGGATCACCGCGCCGGTGCGGGCCTCCGGGGCCTGACCGGCGTGGATGGCGAGTGTCTCGAAGCCGTGGCTCATGCCGCAGACGTTAGCCCGCCGCCCGGCCGTGCTCCCGGCAACCCGGCGCGAGTCACAACCGCGAAGGTGTCGGGGTGGTCGGCCATGCTGGTCCGGTGAGTACGACCGAGGCGCTCCCCTCCCGCCTGCACGGCGTCGCCGACCTCATGATCACGCGCGCCCGGAGGTGGGGTGGCCGAGCGGGGCCTAGGGTGAGGTCGTGAGCGGGTGTGTGTTCTGCGGGATCGTCGCGGGCGAGGTGCCGGCCTTCCGGGTGACCGACGAGCCGGACGGGGTCGCGTTCCTCGACACGCGGCCGGTGTTCAAGGGCCACGTGCTGGTGGTGCCCCGCACCCACCTGGTCACCCTGTCCGACCTGCCGGCGGACACGCTGCCCGGCTACTTCCGGCTGGTGCAGCGGATCGCCGTGGCGGTGGAGACCGGTCTGGGCTCCGGTGGGACGTTCGTGGCGATGAACAACCGGGTGTCCCAGTCCGTAGCGCACCTGCACACCCACGTCGTGCCCCGGACCAAGGGCGACGGGCTGCGCGGTTTCTTCTGGCCGCGTACCCGCTACGCGGACGACGCCGAGGCGACGGAGTTCGCCGGGCGGATCTCGGCGGCGCTGGCCTGACGCCGGCGTGGGCGGGTAAGGAACCGGGGGCCGACGCTGTTGCACACGCTGGGAAAGCCAAGAGAGGAGTCCCACCGTGTTCCTCCGCCGCATGAAGGCCGAGATGATCTCTCCTGACCAGGCCCTGCCGGGCCGCCCGATCGCGATGCCGATCGCCGACCGGCACGAGGTGCTGCCGTCGACGCTGAAGGGCCCGTTCCCCGAGGGCGCGCAGGTCGCCGTCTTCGGCATGGGCTGCTTCTGGGGCGCCGAGCGGCTGTTCTGGACCCTCCCCGGCGTGATCACCACGTCCGCCGGTTACGCGGGCGGGTACACCACCAACCCGACGTACGAGGAGGTCTGCTCGGGCATGACCGGGCACGCCGAGGTGGTCCAGGTGGTCTACGACCCGTCGAAGATCGCCTACGAGGACCTGCTCAAGGTCTTCTGGGAGAACCACGACCCGACCCAGGGCATGCGCCAGGGCAACGACGTGGGCACCCAGTACCGCTCGGCGATCTACACCACGACCGACGAGCAGCTCGCCGCCGCCAAGGCGTCGCGGGACGCGTTCGCGCCGATCGTGGAGCGGGCCGGCAAGGGTGAGATCACCACCGAGATCGCGCCGCTCGGCGACTACTACTTCGCCGAGGACTACCACCAGCAGTATTTGGCGCCGACGAAGAACCCGAACGGCTACTGCAACCACGGCCCGAACGGGCTGAGCTGCCCGGTCGGGGTGGCCCGCACCGCCTGACCCGGTCGGCGGCTACCGTCTCCTGGCGGTAGCCGCCACCTTGCCATGCGATCTTGCAGCTTGAGCCCGCAGACTGTCTGGTTCACGAGGATTGCGGGGCACCCAACCGCAAGATCGGCAAAAGCCGAAGACGCCGGGCGCGCGAGGCGGTCTGTGCGGTGTTACTCACACCGGAACGGGGCCGGGTTTCCGGCATCCAGGCGTGGAGGGCAGGAACCGAAGGCATGACAGGCAGCCACCCTGCGTGACGGCGCATGGTAGCAAGCTGTCACACGTTCGTCATCGTCTCAACAGGCGAACTGCAACAAGTTCTGGCAGCATTGGCTCGTATGTGCGGACTTGCGGGAGAGTTCCGCCGTGACGGTTCACGCGCCGACGTCTCGGCCGTGGAGCGGATGGCGGCCACGATGAGTGACCGAGGGCCCGACGACAGCGGCGTCTGGTCGCAGGGCCCGACCGCGCTGGGACACCGGCGCCTGAAGATCATCGACCTGTCCGCGGCGAGCGGCCAACCCATCGTGGACGCCGCCGCCGGGCTCACCGGTGTCTTCAACGGCTGCATCTACAACTATCGGGAGCTGCGCGCCGAACTTCAGGCCAAGGGCCACCGGTTCTTCTCGTCCGGCGACAGCGAGGTCGTGATCAAGGCGTACGCCGAGTGGGGGCTCGACTTCGTCGACCACCTGATCGGCATGTTCGCGGTGGCGATCAGCGAGCGCGACACCGGCCGTCTGGTGCTGGCCCGGGACCGCCTCGGCATCAAGCCGCTCTACCTGGCCGAGAGCCCCGGTGTGGTGCGGTTCGCCTCGACCCTGCCGGCGCTGCTCGCCGGTGGCGGCATCGACACCACCATCGACCGGGTGGCGCTCGCCCACTACCTGAGCTTCCACAGCATCGTGCCGCCGCCGCGCACCATCCTGGCCGGCGTCACCAAGCTTCCGCCGGCCACGGTCCGGGTGTACGAGGCGGACGGCTCCACCCACGAACGGGTGTACTGGGATCCGTCCTTCGGCCGCGACGCCGAGCGGGCCGGCTGGTCCGAGCGGGACTGGCAGGACGCGCTGCTCGACTCGCTGACCACCGCCGTACGCCGCCGCATGGTGGCCGACGTGCCGGTGGGCGTGCTGCTCTCCGGCGGCCTCGACTCCAGCCTGGTGGTCGCGCTGCTCGCCGGTGAGGGGCAGGCCCGGTCCGGCCTGGCCACGTTCTCCATCGGCTTCGACGCGGTCGGCGGCCGGGAGGGCGACGAGTTCGTCTACTCCGACCTGGTCGCGAAGACGTTCGGCACCGACCACCACCAGATCCGGGTGCCCACCGGTGACCTGCTGCCGCCGCTGGAAGCCGCCGTCGCGGCCATGAGCGAGCCCATGGTCAGCCACGACTGCGTGGCGTTCTGGCTGCTCAGCCAGGAGGTCGCGCGGCACGTCAAGGTGGTGCAGTCGGGTCAGGGCGCGGACGAGATCCTGGGCGGCTACCACTGGTACCCGCCGCTCGCCGGGGTGGACCGGGAGCAGGCGCTCGAGACGTACGCGAAGGCGTTCTTCGACCGCGACGCGGCCGGACTGGCCCGGGTGCTCAACCCGGCGTGGCTGGCCGAGGGCGACCCGGCGCGGGAGTTCGTCGCCGCGCACCTGGGCCGCGCGGGGGCACAGACCGCAGTCGACGCGGGCCTGCGGATCGACACCCAGGTCATGCTGACCGACGACCCGGTGAAGCGGGTCGACAACATGACCATGGCGCACGGGCTGGAGGCCCGGGTGCCGTTCCTCGACCACGAGTTCGTCGAGTTGGCCGCGAGCTGCCCGCCGGAGCTGAAGCTGGCCCAGGGCGGCAAGGGCGTGCTCAAGGAGATCGGCCGCCGGGTCCTGCCGCACGAGGTCATCGACCGGCCCAAGGGCTACTTCCCCGTGCCCGGCCTCACCCACCTGGAGGGCAAGCTTCTCGACCGGGTACGCGACGCGCTCACCGCCCCGGAGGCGCGCCGTCGTGACCTGTTCCGCGCCGACTACGTCGACGCGCTGCTCGCCGACCCGAACGCCGAACTGACCCCGTTGAACGGAAACAAGCTGTGGCAACTGGGACTCCTGGAAATGTGGCTCCAGAGCCACGGAATCGACTGACCATGACGGACACCCTCGCCACCGGAACCGCGCGAACCGACCGGGAACGGGTGCTGGGCCGGCGCCGGGAACGCACCGGCCCGGGCGGCGACCCGATCGCACCGGGTACGCCGGAGCCGCGACAGCCGCAGACCCCGTCCACCGACGCCTCGGGCGTGGTGCTGGACTGCGGCTGGGGCCGGCTGGTGTTCGGGCAGACGTTCGACGACCAGGTGCACGTGGCCGACGTGCTGCGCTCCGAAGCGGTCGGCGCCCGGGACATCTGTATCTACCTGCGCGACCCGCACGTGCTGGTGTCCCGGCTGCCGGACGAGCTGTTCATCGACCCGTCGCTGACCTACCGGCTGCCGCTGGGCGAGAAGCGGCCCGCCGCCACCGAGGGCGGCGAGGTGCCCGGGCTGACCGTCCGGCCGCTGCGCGACGCCGCCGACGCCGAGGCGGTGAACCGGATCTACGCGCGCAACGGCATGGTCACCGCCCCCGTCGAGGTGCTGGTGGACAACGCCGGCACGAACCGGTTCCTGCACCTGGTGGCCGAGGACGCCACCGGTGAGGTGGTCGGCACCATCACCGGCGTGGACCACGTCGCGGTCTTCGACGACCCGGAGAAAGGCGCCAGCCTGTGGTGCCTGACCGTGGACTTCAACACCGCCCCGCCCGGCACCGGGCAGGCGCTGCTGACCGCACTCGCCGACCGGCTCGACGGGCGCGGACGGGCGTTCGTGGACCTGTCCGTGCTGGCCGAGAACTCGGGCGCGATCCGGCTGTACGAGCGGCTCGGCTTCCACCGCACCGGCACGCTCTGCGTCAAGCGGAAGAACCCGATCAACGAGCGCCTGTTCCTGCCCGCCATGCCCGAGGGGTACGACGAGCTGAACCCGTACGCGAAGATCGTCGCGGACGAGGCGATGCGCCGCGGCATCCGGGTCGAGGTGACCGACCCGCACTGGGGTGAGCTGAAGCTGACCACCGGCGGCCGGACCATCCACACCCGCGAGTCGCTGTCGGAGCTGACCTCGGCGGTGGCGATGAGCCGCTGCGACGACAAGCGGGTGACCCGGCGCATCCTCACGGAGGCGGGGCTGTCGGTGCCGCGCGGCCGCACCGCCACCGGCGAGCCCGACGACGTCACGTTCCTGAACGACGTGGGGCCGGTGGTGGTCAAGCCGGCGCGGGGCGAGCAGGGCAACGGCATCACCGTCGGGGTGCGTACGCCGGAGGCTCTGACCGCCGCCGTCGAGCTGGCCCGCCGGTTCTGCCCGGACGTGCTGATCGAGGAGCTGCGCGCGGGCGACGACCTGCGGGTCGTGGTGATCGACCACGAGGTGGTGGCCGCCGCGGTACGCCGTCCGGCGCAGATCACCGGTGACGGCGTGCACGACATCACCGAGCTGATCGAGCGGCAGAGCCGCCGCCGGGCGGCAGCCACCGGTGGCGAGTCCCGCATCCCGATCGACGACATGACCCGCGAGGTGGTGGCGGAGGCCGGCTACCGGATGCACGACGTGCTCCCGGAGGGCGAGGTGCTGGCGGTCCGCCGGACGGCCAACCTGCACACCGGCGGCACGATCCACGACGTGACCGCCGAGCTGCACCCGGCCATCGCCGAGGCGTGCGTCACGGCGAGCCGGGCGCTGGACATCCCGGTCACCGGGCTGGACCTGCTGGTCCCCGCCCCGGACCGGCCGGAACACGTGTTCATCGAGGCGAACGAGCGTCCCGGACTGGCCAACCACGAGCCGCAGCCGACCGCCGAGCGCTTCGTCGACCTGCTCTTCCCGGGTACCCGGGCACCGCAGCGTCTCTGGTCGCCTGCCGGTGCGGCAGGCTCTGGGGCATGACCGCACGCAAAACCCAACCGCTCAAGCTCGACCTCGACTACCTCAGCCAGGTGCTGGTGGAGCTGCTGGAGATCCCCAGCCCGTCGGGACGCACCGACCACATCCAGCAGTACGTGGGTGAACGGCTCTCCGCGATCGGGATCAGCTCCACGCTGACCCGTCGCGGGGCGCTGAGCGCCTGCCTGCCCGGCCCCAGATCGACCGGCGCCGACCGGGCCGTGGTGGTGCACACCGACACCATCGGCGGCATGGTGAAGCGGCTCAAGGAGAACGGCCGGCTGGAGATCAACCCGATCGGTACGCACAGCGCCCGCTTCGCCGAGGGCGCACACGTGCGGATCTTCACCGACGACCTGGACCGGGTCGTCACCGGCCAGGTCCTGCCCCTGAAGGCCAGCGGCCACCGCTACAACGAGGCGGTCGACCTCCAGGGCGTCGGCTGGGAGCTGGTCGAGGTGCGGGTGGACGAGCCGGTGCACGACGAGGCCGGGCTGCGGGCGCTGGGCATCGACGCCGGGGACTTCGTCGCGTTCCTGCCCAACCCGGCCATCACCCCGAACGGGTACGTCAAGTCCCGGCACCTGGACGACAAGGCGGGCGTGGCGGCGGTGCTGACCGCGTTCAAGGCGATGGTCGACGCCGGTGTCACCCCGGCGGTCACCGCGCACCTGCTGGTCACCGTCACCGAGGAGATCGGCCACGGCGCGAGCCACGGGCTGGACCCGGACGTCGCGGAGATCGTCTCGGTGGACGCGGCGGTGGTCGCGCCGGGCCAGCAGTCCCGGGAGACCGCGGCGACGCTGGCGATGGGCGACGGGGTCGGCCCGTTCGACTACCACCTGACCCGCAACCTGGCCGCGATCGCCAAGGAGCACGGCGTGGACCTGGTCCGGGACGTGTTCGACTACTACCGCTCGGACGTGGCCGCGGCGGTCGAGGCCGGGGCGCACGCCCGGGTGGCGCTGCTCGGGTTCGGCGTGGACGCCACCCACGGCCACGAGCGCACCCACCTCGACGGCCTGCACCAGCTCACCCAGCTGCTCTGCCTCTACCTGCAGAGCCCGCTGGTCTTCCCCGAATGGGACGCCGAGCCGGAGGGCGACCTGGCCGACTTCCCGTCACTGGCGGTGCAGCCGGCCCACGAGGAGGGCCCGCGCGAGGGCCCGATCGGCCTGGACTGACGCCTGTGATCGAAATCCGTTGCCGCGGCCGCCGCGAAGTGGATAGCGTGGCGGTACACGGGAAAGGAGGTGGTCCAGACTTGTATAGCAATCGGACTCGTGAGGTGGCTGTCCGCTAGCCGCTGTCCTCGACAGTGAAATCTCGTCCGCCGCGAGGCGGGCACCTGCAGGATCGTCGAGACCGTGTGGCAGCGGTGCGGCGAAACCACGACAGCCACCCGACCCCCGGGGTGCCGGCCCAGTCCAGCCGGCCCGCGCGCGAGCGCGGAAGCCCCGGGGGTCGCTTCTTTGCCCTCCCGGAGGATGCCGTGTCCATGCGTGAGCTGGTGGTGCTCGGTACGGCCAGCCAGGCCCCGACCCGGCAGCGCAACCACAACGGCTACCTGCTGCGCTGGGACGACGAGGTGATCCTCTTCGACCCGGGCGAGGGCAGCCAGCGGCAGATGCTGCACACCGGGGTCACCGCCACCGACCTGACCCGGATCTGCGTCACCCACTTCCACGGCGATCACTGCCTCGGCCTGCCCGGCATGATCCAGCGGCTCTCACTGGACCGCGTACCGCGCCCGGTGGCGGTGCACTTCCCGGCCGGCGGCGCGGAGTACTTCGCTCGGCTGCGCCACGCGTCCAGCTTCTACGAAACCGCCGAGCTGGCAGTCGAACCGATCGACGCCGACGGGCAGCGGATCACGCTGGGCGTCGGCACGCTGGAGGCCCGCCGGCTGCGGCACCCGATCGAGACGTACGGCTACCGACTGGTCGAGCGGGACGGCTGCCGGATGCTTCCGGAGCGGCTGGCCGCGTACGGCATCGCCGGGCCGGACGTGGGGCGGCTGCTGCGCGACGGCCACCTGGACCGCGACGGGCGTCGCGTCACCCGGGACGAGGTGAGCGTGACCCGGCCGGGCCAGCGGTTCGCCTTCGTGATGGACACCGGACTCTGCGACGGCGTGTACGCGCTGGCCGAGCACGCCGACCTGCTGGTGATCGAGTCGACGTTCCTGGAGTCGGAGGCGGCGCTCGCCGCCGAGGTCGGGCACCTCACCGCCGGCCAGGCCGCGCGGGTGGCGGCCGAGTCGGAGGTACGCACGCTCGTGCTCACCCACTTCTCCCAGCGGTACGCCGACCCGCGCCGGTTCCACGACGAGGCGCGCGAGCACTTCCCCGGTGACCTGGTGATCGCCGAGGATCTCCAGACGGTGCAGGTGCCGCCCCGGCGGGTACCGTCGCCCGGGTGACGATCTCCCTACGGTCCGCGACCGAGGCCGACCTGATGGCGGTCGGCGCCCTGCACCAGCGCTCCCGGGTGGCGGCGTACTCGTCGTTCCTGCCGGCCGAGGTGCTGGCCGACCCGACGCCCGAGGCGATGGGCCGTTACTGGGTGGAGCGGCTGACCTGGGAGGGCGCCGACCACCGGATGACCGTGGCCGAGCGGCACGGGCGACTGGCGGGGTTCAGCTACCTCGGACCGGACGACGAGGGCGACCCGGCGACCGGGCTGCTCAACGCGATCCACCTGGAGCCGTCCGAGCGGGGCCGGGGCACCGGGCGGGCGCTGATGGTGGACGCGCTGGACGCGATGCGGGCCCAGGGCTGGACCCGCGCGGCGCTGTGGGTGCTGCGGGACAACACCCACGCACGCGGGTTCTACGAGCGCGGCGGCTGGGCCGCCACCGGTGAGCAGCGGGACGAGCACATCGGCCAGGCACTCGTCCCCCAGCTCCGCTACGCCCGCCGCTTGTAAGGAAGGGCCCCCTATTAACGCCTGCGGTAGAGGAAGGGCCCCTTGTTAACACGGCGGTGTTAACAAGGGGCCCTTCCTTGCATGCAGGTCAGCGGGCGCCGAGGTGGGCGAGCAGGTCCTGGCGGGTCAGCACGCCCTTGGGCTTGCCGTCGACCAGCACCAGCGCGGCGTCGGACTTCTCCAGCAGTCCGACCGCCTCGCTGACCGGCTGGCCGCCGCCGATCATCGGCAGCGGCTCGCCCATGTGCCGCTCGATCGTGTCGTGCAGGTGGGCCTGGCCGGTGAAGAGCGCGTCGAGCAGGTCCCTCTCGGCGATCGAGCCGGCCACCTCGCCGGTCACCACAGGCGGCTCGGCCTTGAGCACCGGAAGCTGGGAGACGCCGTACTCGCGCATGTAGTCGATCGCGTCGCGGACCGTCTCGGTCGGGTGTACGTGCACCAGCTCGGGCAGGCCACCGGGCTTGCCGGCGAGCGCGTCCGCGACAGTGGGCTCGGTGCCCGAGTCGTCGAGGAAGCCGTACCGGGCCATCCACCTGTCGTTGAAGATCTTCGACAGGTAGCCCCGCCCGCCGTCCGGCAGCAGCACCACGATCACGTCGTCCGGGCCGGCCTTGCGGGCCACCTCCAGCGCACCCACCACGGCCATGCCGCAGGAGCCGCCGACCAGCAGCCCCTCCTCGCGGGCGAGCCGGCGGGTCATCTCGAAGGACTCCTTGTCCGACACCTCGACGATCTCGTCGGCGATCTTCCGGTCGTACGTCTCCGGCCAGAAGTCCTCACCGACGCCCTCGACCAGGTACGGCCGGCCGGTGCCACCGGAGTAGACCGAACCCTCCGGGTCCGCGCCGATCACCTTGACCCGGCCCTCGGACGCCTCCTTGAGGTAGCGGCCGATGCCGGAGATGGTGCCGCCGGTCCCGACGCCCGCGACGAAGTGGGTGATCTTCCCCTCGGTCTGCCGCCACAGCTCCGGGCCGGTGGTCTCGTAGTGCGAGCGCGGGTTGGCCGGGTTGCTGTACTGGTTGGGCTTCCACGCGCCGGGGATCTCCCGGGCCAGCCGGTCGGAGACGTTGTAGTAGGAGCGCGGGTCCTCCGGCGCGACGGCGGTCGGGCAGACGACCACCTCGGCGCCGTACGCGCGCAGCACGTCCTGCTTGTCCTGGCTGACCTTGTCCGGGCAGACGAAGACGCAGTGGTAGCCCTTGAGCTGGGCCACCAGGGCCAGCCCGACACCCGTGTTGCCGCTGGTCGGCTCCACGATCGTGCCGCCGGGCCGCAGGATGCCCGCCTTCTCGGCGTCCTCCACCATGCGCAGCGCGATCCGGTCCTTGACCGAGCCGCCCGGGTTGACGTACTCCACCTTCGCCAGCACGGTGGCCTGGATGCCCTCGGTGACGTTGCGCAGGCGTACCAGCGGGGTGTTGCCGATCAGCTCGACGACGTTGTCGTAGTACTGCACCTCGTTGTGCCCTTCGTCGCGCCGCCGTCGTGGGGCGGTCGGTCAGTCGTCAGTTCGCCGATCAGCGTACGTGCCGTCAGGGCACCACATGCCCGGGGATCACGGAGCTGCGACGTGCCTCCCACTCCAGGAACCGCTCGGTCTCGGCGAGCACGCTGCCCGCCAGCCAGGTGACCATGACCGCGTCGTCGGCCAACCCGAAGATCGCCAGCGGGATCTCCGGCAGGAGGTCGATCGGGGAGACGATGTACGCCGTCGCCCCGGCCATCAGCGCGAGCCGCAGGCCGCCGTCGTACTCGCCCCGGGTGGTCGCGCGGATCATCCGCGGCAGCGCCGCCAGCCGGGCCCCGAGCGACGGCCCGCCCCGCGTGCCAGCCGCCAGCGCCCGGGCCAGTGCGACGAACGCGGCACTGCGCTTCAACGTCTTCCCCATGATTTCGCCCCTCTCCGCTCGACCATGGTGCGGCCCGGTGGCAAGCCCGCGTCCGCTGCCCCCATCGGTACCCAATCCGGGCAGCGCCCAGCCATCCGATCACGGACAGCAGTGGTCGTACCGGCGCGATACTGTCGGCTCATGGGGGACGCTGGTTCCGTCGCGCCGGTCCGCCGGCAGCGCGCCCGGCAGATCGCCCGCCTCGCGGCGATCGGCACGGGCGCCACGGTGGCGGCCACCGCCGCCACCGGCGGCGTGCTGCTCGGCCAGGCCCGGCAGGCCCGCCGCACCATCCCGATGGCCCAGGCGCCGCCGCCGCGCTGCGACGGTGTGTACGGCGCGAGGCTGCCCGGCCCGCCGGTCACCATGGTCGTCCTGGGCGACTCCTCGGCGGCCGGGTACGGCGTGCACAGGCGTCGGGAGACGCCGGGCTCGCTCCTGGCCACCGGGCTGTCCCGCCGCCTGCACCGGCCGGTCCGGCTGCACCGGTTCGCCGTTGTCGGCGCGCTGTCGTCCGGGCTGAAGCCGCAGGTCGAGTCCGCTCTCGAGGTGGGGCCGGACGTCGCAGTGATCCTGGTCGGCGGCAACGATGTCACCAACCGCACACCGTTCTCGGTGGCGGTGCGCTACCTGGTCGACGCGGTCCGCACGCTTCGGGCGGCTGGCTGCGAGGTGGTCGTCGGCACATGTCCCGACCTGGGCACGATCCGGCCGATCCAGCCGCCCCTGCGCTGGCTGGCCCGGCGCTGGAGCCGCCAGCTCGCGGCCTTGCAGACGGTGGCCGTGGTCGAGGCCGGCGGCCGTACCGTCTCGCTCGGCGACATGCTCGGGCCGCGGTTCGCCGCCGAGCCCGGCCGGATGTTCGCCTCGGACCGGTTCCACCCCTCCGCCGAGGGGTACGCGATAGCCGCGGCGGCGTTGCTGCCCACCGTGCTGTCCGCACTGGGCGCGGTCCCGGAACGCAGGCCTGTCCTGCCCGGCGTGGAAGGCGTACGGTCGCTCCCGGAGGCCGCCCACCAGGCGGCCCGGCACGCCGGCACGGAGGTCAGCGGCGCCCAGCTCCGGGGTCGCGACCGCGGGCCGGGCGGGCGGTGGGCGCAGCTTCGCCGGCGGGCCTTCTTCGGCGTCGGCGCGGTGCCCCCGACCGGCAGCGCCGCCGACTCGGCAACGCTGGAGGGAACGGCATGAGCGAGCGCAGCGAGCGAATCAGCCAGCTCAGCGCAAAGGTGCCTCATGACGGCACGGAGCGAAGCGGAGTGCCGGCATGAGCGAGCG
>NZ_FMCV01000063.1 GCF_900091565.1 Micromonospora marina
CCCCGTCACCGGGCCTACCCCTGTCTGCCCAGCTCACAGCCCAGATCCGCCGCCTATATCGACGCCGAGCTGCGGAACGCAGGCCATCCGAATTAATGAAAACTTCAGGAAACGAGGATCAAAAAGTGTTATCCAAGGCGGGCCCGGCGGCCACCAGGGTACTTGTCCGCGGCCCTCCTTAATTCTTTTTCCGCACATTGCCGCAGGTCTGGGACGTGCACATACTTCAGGCGACAGGAGCGTTATCGCCGACTCGAAGGAATCCTTGGCAATGCGGACTCCCCCCGCGCATGTCGCACCGCCGGGCCTGGCGCAGAAGCGCCGCCGCCTCGCTCGTATCACGCTCGCCTCCGCGGTCGCCGCCGCCCTGGCCGGCAGCGGCATCTACATCGCCGCCGCCCAGGCCGAAGAGGTCGCAGTGCCCGGCCGCATCCAGGCGGAGGCCTTCGCCGCGCAGTCCGGCGCGCAGACCGAGAACACTGGCGACGCCGACGGCGGCCGGAACGTCGGCTGGCTCGCCAACGGTGACTGGCTGCGGTACGACGGCGTTTCGATCATCGGCACCGACCTGAAGGCCCGGGTCGCCGCGGACAACACCGACGGCGGCATCGTGGAGCTGCGCCTCGGCACGCAGACCGGTGCCCTGCTGGCCAGCTTTCCGATCACCCACACCGGCGGCTGGCAGAAGTGGACGACGGCGACCGGCACGGCGTCCCGTGTGCCGGCCGGCCCGCAGACCGTCTTCGCCGTCATGAAGAGCACATCCCGGTCGGACTTCGTGAACCTGAACTGGTTCACGTTCGGCTCCGCGACCGGCACGGTGCCGAGCGCGTCGCCCACCACGAGCGCCAGCCCGGCGACGCCGAAACCGACCACCCCGACGACGCCGACCACCCCGACGACGTCGGCGGCCGGCTGGGTTCCCGTTGACCAGGGCAGGTGGAACCAGGAACTGGCTGCCTTCAACGCGATCAAGCCGAAGCCGGTGACGCCGGGAACCACCCGCGTTCCCGAGTTCCACACCGACTGCGAGCTCGCCAACTCGGCGCCGGACGACCCGATCGTCGTCCCCGGCCTTCCGGGCGCCTCGCACATGCACACCTTCTTCGGCCCGAAGGTCGACGCCTTCACCACGACCGACAAGCTGCTCTCCTCGAAGACCACCTGCAACGCCCCCGGTGACCTGAGCGCCTACTGGACTCCGGAGCTGCGCAAGGACGGCAAGCCCGTACCGATGAAGAGTTTCCGGGTCTACTACGGCTCGCGGGTTAAGGATCCGTCGACCGTCAAGCCCTTCCCGCCCGGCCTGCGGGTGGTCGAGGGCGACGCCAAGAAGCAGGTCGACACACCGAAGAACGCCGGTAGCGACCACTTCTGGTGTGCCGGCAGCGCCGAGACGGGCCGCAGCGCCGACGGTAACTGGCCGGTCTGCGCCCAGGGCGGCAATCTCATCTTCCAGCTTGTCTTCAAGGACTGTTGGGACGGCAAGCACATCGACTCACCCGACCACAAGTCGCACATGGGTGACCCGGTCAACGGCGTCTGCACCGGCAAGTACCCGGTGGCGGTGCCGAACCTGTCCTTCATGGTCAACTTCCAGTCGCTGGGCGGGAACGGTCTCAGCCTCTCCTCCGGCAAACCGTCATCCATGCACGGCGACTTCATGAACGCCTGGGACCCGGCCCGCATCGGACCGCTGGTCAAGTCCTGCCTGAACCAGAGCGCCAAGTGCGGCACGGAGGTGACCTTCGCCGGCGGCTGACCCCGGACATACCCCAACCACGGACGGCCCCCACGCCCAGGCGAGGGGCCGTCCGGCGCGGACTGCCGATTCAGGACCGGATCGATGATCGCCTGGTCGGGCAACCGCGGTGCGCAGCCCGACAGGAGCACCTACGGGACAGCCACCGGGAAGTCTGGTGGAAGACATTCCCGGGATCGACCTCGGCCTTGATCCGGCGGAGCCGGACCAGGGTCGCCGGCGGGAAGGCGTCGGCGAGACGGTCCGGGGTGAACGCCGACTCGAAGCTGAGGTACAGCCCGTCCAGGGCAGGGCGCATCTTGTCCCAGGCCGCGTCGAAGTCCGGGTGGTCCGGTGCGGCAACGGCGGTGATCGAGAGTGTCCCGCACCGGGTTAGATGGAGACATCGAAACCTGGAGGAACACCAGCGATGCCTGCACCGAAGAAGTACCCCGATGAGCTGCGTGAGCGTG
>NZ_FMCV01000009.1 GCF_900091565.1 Micromonospora marina
CGTCGACACCGACTCGACCAGCCGAAACGCTTCACCACCGAAACGGTCTACGCCATCACCGACCTACCCGTGCACCAAGCGAAACCCGCGCAACTGGCCGCCTGGATCCGAGGGCACTGGCACATCGAAAACAAGATCCACTGGGTCCGCGACGTCACCTACGACGAAGACCGCAGCCAGATCCGCACCGGCAACGGACCCGAGGTCATGGCCGCCCTACGCAACGCCGCCATCGGCGCGCTCCGCACCGCCGGAATCACCAACATCGCCGCCGGCACCCGCCATCACGCCCGCGACAGCACCCGCCCGCTGGCACTCCTCGGCGTCACCTGACGACTTTGCCGGGGCCCTGCAGGTCGGCCAGAGTCCGCATGTCGCCGCGGATCGTGGCGAGGGCGTCGAGCAGGCCGGGGTGGGTGCGTAGGCAGGTGGTGTCGTGTTCCCGGCCGGGGCGCACCGGGGAGGTCCACAACGGCCAGCCGTCCGGAGCGCACACCACCTGGATGTTCCCGCCGTGGTTGGCGTGTTTCTTCGACCACCACAGGTCCACTCCCTCGGTAGGGCCCGGGGTGGACACGCGGTCGGTCTCGATCAGTGTCCCGTCGAGCAGGACGTAGTCATAGCCGGCGGCCTTCGCCGCCAGCAACGCGCCGGGTAGCCCCGGGGCCTGGGCGGCGAGCACGGCGATGCCCTCGTGGAGGTAGTCGTAGCCGGTGCTGCGGCTGATCACGTTGTCCTGGGCCAACTGGGCCATCCGGACGCCGTCGAGCAGCCACCGCAACACCAGTACCGCCTGCTTGAAGCAACTCAACGCGCGGACCCCGGTACGGGTGCCGCGGCGTTGCCGTTCGGCGTGCAGCAGGCCGGACAGGAACAGCACGGTGTCCTCGCGTACCGGGAGGGTCGCGGTGTAGGTGATACTCATGGCGGCGCGGAACTTCGGTGGCAGTGGTCTGTGAGAGGAACACTTCGTAACGGAGTTCCGCGCTTCTATCTCTCACGCCGGCTCATCCCGGCGATTCCCGCACGTCTGCACTCATCTCGGGCAGCACGCTCCGCACCCAAACCGTTGCGCGGAAGGGCTCACTAACCTCGGCCGAGATGGCATTGCTGCAACGCTGGATTGATGGTGGGCGGCGGAGTGGTTCTACTACCAAGAGTATTGGTGACATTCTGCTGTGTGCTGGTGGGCGCCAGGGTCATTGCGTGTTGGTGCAACTGCTGGTCACGGCGTCGATGAGGTCGCGTGATCGGCGGTCGGAGCGGCGGTTGGCGCGAGCGATGTTGGTGTCGCCGTTGGTGCGGTGCCAGCCGATCGCGGTGTTACGCAGGGTGGCCATGACGGCGGGTCCGGTGCCGGTCCGGGCTTGATGCTGGTCTTCACGGAACGTGACATCTCTGACGTTATGGACCTGGTTCTCGATCAACCACTCTGCCCTTGCCTACCTCTGCAGGTCAGTGGGTTGAGCGTCGGCGGCGGTCAGGGACGTGACCAGGTAGGCGGTTTCTCTGCTGGTCTTGCCGTCCACGGTGCGGGTCCGGATGATTCGGGCGGCCTGCTGGGCGCGCGGAAAGGCGATCCCGCTCGGGATTTGCAGGGTGACGGCCTTGATCGTGCGGGTCTCCTTGCGGCCGTGTCCGCGGTCGCGGGTGCGGTCACCGACCGGGATCTTCGCCCACGGCAGGGTCTTGAGCTGGGCATGAAGAGTGGGCTGGTTGCCCTTTGCCTGCAGGAGAAGGTGTGCTCCGCGGCTGGTGATCTGCTCGGCGTGACCGGTTTGGGTATACATCGCGTCGGCGACGAACAGGACCCCGGTCAGGCTGCTCAGGACTTTCTCGACGGCGTTGAGCAAGGGTGTGAAGGCCGGAATTTTCGTTGCTCTTCGTCTCGATGGTGACCTGGGCCAGGACGATGCCGGTGCTGGTGTCCAGCGCGGACAGCAGATGCACCTGGCGGCCGGCGGGCAGGCGGGCGCCCCGCAAGGTTTTGCCGTCGACGGCGATCACTGTCCGGTAGCGGCGCGGCCGGGCGGGTGCCGGCGGTGTCCGCGACCGCAGCCAGCCGGCCAGAACAGCGCTGAGCATGGCCGCGTCGAGGCGAGTCAACACCCGCCACATCGTCGTGCCGGCGGGCACGCCGCGGGTGAACCCGAGCCGCTGCTGGTCGGCCTCGTCGAGGTCGTACAGCCAGTCCACGATCGCGGCAAACGAGGTGGCACCGGCCAGGACCGCGCAGACCGCGACGGTCAGCAGCGCCACGAGGGGATACCGGGTCCCGTGGGGGTTCCGTGGGTCCGGGATCCGGCCCAGGGCTTCGATAAGCCCGGCGTGTTCACTATCGGTGACCGGCGGTGTGGGCGTGCCTGAGCCGGGGGTTGTCACGGTCAGTGCGGAGATCAGAGATGATGTCATCGGCGGGTGGAGTTCCTCGGTGGTCGTGCAGCGCCAGAAACTCCATGATCACCTTGAGGGCTTCACCCGCTTCATCCGCCTCCACAGAGGCCACTCACCCCACGAAATCCCTGTTCAGCGCCCCGCGCCGGGAGAACGCAACAGCCCTGCCAGCCTGATCCTGCGTGAGTCGGATAAAGGGCGTCGAGAGTTGACCCGGGAGGTCAGTTCAAGCGATCAGTCGAAGTGCCTATAACCTTCTTCCGCAATCCTATCTGACGCCTCCTGCCCAATCACTCGCTCAAGAGCGTCAAACATCGCGCTTCGCGCCGAAGCGAGGCGTTGCCGAACGTTTCTTTCCGACACATAAATCGTCAGCAAGTCCGAATTTGCTTCCCCAAAGGCAATCCGCGAGAGAATCTGGTCGAACGCGACAACGAACTCATTGAGGTCGGTGGCGACCCTGATCGCCTCATCGACCGCCAGCTGGCAATTCTTGCTGCCGCCTTCAGTCATCGAACCACCCTAGCATTAGAAATTGGCAAATCACCATCGGCCACCCACTCGGTGATACCCATTGTTGGGTTAGATCTACTACTGACTCTACTGGCTGGTGCATCAAACTCAATGACCTTACGGCCACGGCCACGCCCAATACCCAACGTGTCCTCGGCATCGCGCGGGCTCATCGGCTTCCCTCGCGCGGGCACCATGAACACCTTGTTTTGGTCACTGGCTCTAATTACGCCACTCTCCATGATGCCAGCAGCGCCGCGAGAGTTAGTGTAATACCGCATTCTAACGGTTGCTTCCGCAACTTCCTCGCCGCCCAGCCCGGAAGGGCAATTGTGCACGAGGACTGGCGTGTTGCCGGCCACCACTTAGTACGTGTGGGATTTTTATTCCGTCACGCAGTGTGACCTACGTGGTCATGGCGTTTCACCTGGCCTTTCGCGTGTGACACCAACTCGCCGCATCGAATCTATCGGTGTTGACGGCGACGGTGACGGCAACCTGGAGAGACGCCCGCGCCCGCCGACGGCCAGCGCATCGATGGGTGGGGCTATCCGAGGTAGGGGGTGTCGCGGTGCTCGGCGTGGTGGTGGAGGCGGAGGCGGACGGTGTCGTGGATGGGGATGCGGTCGAAGTCGGTGGGGTGGATGAAGCGGACCTCGGTGGACTCGTCGCTGACGGTCAGCGTGCCGCCGGTGACTCGGGCGAGGTAGGTCACGGTGAACTCCTGCCGGACCTCACCGTCGGCGTAGGCGATGACGTGGGCGGGGTCGGTGTAGATGCCGAGCAGGCCGGTGATCTCGATGTCGAGTCCGGTCTCTTCTTTGACCTCGCGGATGGCGCACTGTTGAAGGGTTTCGCCGATGTCCATGGCGCCGCCCGGTAGGGCCCAGTTGCCGGAGTCGGTGCGGCGTTGCAGCAGTACGCGGCCGTGCAAGTCGGTGACGATGGCGGCGGCGCCGGGGACGAGGCTGTTCGCGGTGGGGGCGTGCGGGTCGTGGTAGTAGTCGCGCCGGCCGGTCACCGGGTCTCCTTCGGGTAGGCGGTGGTGGTTTGCCAGATCTGTTGGAACTGGTCGGCGTGGACGGCGAAGATGCCGTGCGCCGAGAGTTCGCGCAGGTGCAGGGCAGGGTGTTGGTAGCCGCGGGCGCGGTACAGGTGAGGGGTGACGATCATCTGGTGGTCGAACCGGAACACCGAGTTGTACAGGTGCACGGTGTGCAGGCCGATCTCCACCCCAGGCACGCCGTGGAGGGGTTCGCAGAAGTTGAGGGCGTTACGGATCCGACCAGGCAGAGTGCCGCCGATCTGTTCCAGGGCGTCGCGTTCGGCGACGTGCGGGCAGTCGGGGTCGGCGAACGCGAGACGGACCCGGGCGCCGTTGGCGGCTTTGTCGGTGATGAGCTGCATGGTGTTGGGCAGCAGTTCCAGCAGGAACGGGTAGGCGTAGCCGAGCAGGTCGATCCGCGTGGTGGCGCCGTTGAGCAGGGCGGCCCAGACGTGGTGAGGGATGTCGGCGCGGTGGGCGTAGGCGGCGACGACCTCAGCGGTGGCTTCCGCGCCCGGAGCCTGGTCGGGGCGGGTCTGGGGCCACAGGTCGGCTTCGGTCTCGCCGAGGGCGTCGGCGACGGCGAGGCGGGTGCGTTGATGGGGGACGCGACCGGCGAGCCACCGGGTGACGGTCTTGACGTCGACACCGACGGCTGCGGCGAGGGCGGCCGGGTCGAGGTGGGCGCGGAGCATGGCCGCGCGGAGGCGGTGACTCATACCGACCCAGGGTAGTGGACACGGCGGGACGCACCAGGGCCGTAGAAGTGTCCGACGTGATGTCTGTCGGGACGTTGGGGTGCCCGGGGTTGGTTCGTAGGTTCAGCGGCGAGGGCCTCGCCGGTTCGCTTGCGGCAGATTCGCCGGGCTGGTGGGTGCCAGGGGAAGGGGTTGCCGTCGACCCGGGATGTGGTCGGGTCGGGTGTCGGCAGTGGCCCCTTCCCCCTTCCAACGAGTCGGGAGGGTGGTGGGGTGGGTGTCGGTGCATCAGCCGGTACGGCCGCAGTGGATCTGCGCGGGGTGCGGCGCGGCGTGGCCGTGCCGGACCCGTAAGCGGCAGCTCGTGGCGGAGTTCACCGGCGCGCGGATATCGCTGATGCTGCACCTGTCGGCGTACCTGGTCCAGGCGTGCGAGGACTTGCCGCACACCCCGTCGGGGGTGTTGCACGCGCGGTTCCTCGCCTGGCCACGCTCGGCGGCACTGCGCAGCGAGTAGCAAGCGCCCCGACCAGGATCATGGGTCCGGGTCGGGGCGCCGCTGGTCGGATGTCAGTTGTCGGCGGGTGGGGCGTCGTCGTCTGGGTCGGTGTCGTCGGGGTGTAGGGCGCGGTTCATGGCTTCGATGGCGTTGCGGTGCAGGCGGGGTCGGACGTGGGCGTAGATGTCGGCGGTGACGTGCAACCGGGCGTGGCCGAGGAGTTCCTTGATGGTGACGAGTTCGACGCCCTGTTCCAGCAGCAACGTCGCGCACGTGTGTCGGAGATCGTGAAAGCGGATGTATCGCACCTCGGCGAGGTAGCAGATCGTCTCGTGCTGGCGGTGAACGTTCGCGGGATCGAGCGGTCCGCCGGTCGCGGTAGCGAACACCAGGTCGAGATCTGTCCAGGTGTCGCTGGCTTCCCGCCGGTCGATGTCCTGTCGGCGCCGGTAGCGGGTCAGCGAGGTGATGCAGTCTCGGGGTAGCAGGATCCGCCGCTGTGAGGCTTCGGTCTTGGGTGGTTGGAAGGTCATGCCGCCTTTGGTGCGGGCGAGGGTGCGGCGTACGGACAGGTGCCCGGCGTCGAGGTCGATGTCGGACCATTGCAGGCCGAGGATTTCGCCGCGTCGCATGCCGGTGCGTAGCGCGAGTTCGAACAGTGGGCCGTGGCGGTGGAACGCGGCGGCGTACAGGTACTTGCGGGCCTCGCCGGCGGTGAACGGTTGGTATCGGCTGCGGGCGGGGGTGGGGAGGCGGACCGGGGAGGCGACGTTGCGGTACAAGAGTTCCTCCCGTACGGCGTGGGCGAGGGCGGCGGACAGGACCGCGCGGATGTAGCGGACGGTCGCCGGCTTTACGTGGCGTTGGCAGCAGGCGCCGATGGCGCAGCAGCGGGGTCGCCGGTCCTTGCGCGGGTGGTGCGGGTCGCGGCGGGCGTCCCAGCCTCGGGCGCAGCACTGGCACACGGTTTGGATGGTGTCGAGGAAGGTGCGGACCTCGGTGACGGTGAGCGCGGCGAGCCGGCGGTGACCGAGTGCGGGGTTGAGGAACTGGCGGATGTAGGTGTCGTAGTTGGCGTAGGTGGTGGGCCGTACCTGGTGGACCGCCACGGTGGTGAGCCAGCGGGTGAGGTAGTCGGCGACGGTGAGCGTGGGGTCGGCGGTCGCGGGTAGGCCCCGGTGGGAGTCGGCGAGTTTGCCGGCCAGCTTGTCGGCGGCTTCCTTGCGGGTGGCGCCGTAGACGCGCACACGTCGGCTGCTGCCGTCGGCAGCCTGGACGTAGGCGGCGCCTTCCCACCGGCCGTCGGCGCGCTGGTAGACGGTGCCTTCACCGTTGGCGCGTTTCCTACCGGCCATGTCCGGTCACCTCCCCGCTCAACTCGTGCAGGTAGGCGGCCAGCGCCGTGGCGGGGATGCGGCGGCACCGGCCGATGCGGACCGATCGGAGTCGTCGGGTGCGGATGAGGTGGTAGACGGTGTGTTTGGAGACTTGGAGCCGGTCCATGACCTGGGCGACGGTGAGCAGGTCAGCGGTCACGCTCCACCTCCGGGTCCGGTGTAGCGCCAGTCGTCGACGACGAGCACGCTCGCCGGGTCGACGCCGGCCCGCTCGGCATGCCGGTCGGCCATCCAGTGACGGCGTTCGGCGCGTAGCGCGGTGAAGGTGGTCGAGTAGCGGCGTGAGGTGGTGGCGAAGTGGCCCCGGAAGCCGAGGGTGTGCGCGTACCGGCGCAGCCGCAGCCGACTGAGGCCGGGTTGGGCGCCCAGCCACCAGCAGGTGTCAACCAGCCGACGGGCGTGCCCGCTCAGGTGCCGCAGGCTGACGCCGGGTCGCCGGCCGGTCCCCGCGCACCGGTGACACAGCACCGTCGTCGTGGGGTGGGTGCCGTGGCCGTCGCAGGCGCGGCAGTAGATCGGGCCGAGGTCGACCCCGACCGTCTCGGCGGCCTTGGTGGCGTACTTCGCCACGTACCGGGCCACCACCGTCTCCGACATGCCATCAGCGCGGGTGATCGGGCGGACGTCGACCTGCCGGCCCCACCTCAACCGTCGCGAGGGCACCCGGCGAGAGGCCGGAGTGGTGACCTCGACCCGCCGGATCGCGGCGTGGATGGCGTGGTCGAGCAGGTCGACGCTGGCCCAGCCGGCCGGGGCCAAGAAGGGGCCGTCGGCGCCGTCCAGGCGGACGATCGCGTGCAGGTGCACCACGCCCCGGGCCTGGAACTCGGCGACCTTGGCGAACACCACCCGCACCTGCCGGGCCGCCACCGCCCGAGGCAGACCGGCTGCGGCAGCCAGGCCACGACGCGTCTCGGTCGTGAACCGTGCCCACAGCAGTCCGACATGGGCGTTGAACAGCACCTGACCCGGGTAGTCGTAGCCGGTGGGGTCCAGTGGCGTGCCGATCGCCGGGTCGGCGGCCGGGTGCCATCGGCCGCAGCTACGGTGCACGGGCGTACGCCGGGCACGGGGGTGGCAGGGGCGCGGCTGGCCGTGCCGGTCCGGGCCGAGGTGCACCGGCCCGAACGACGGCGCGGTCACCGTGACGAACAGCCGGGGCCGATCGGCGACCTGCGCCGGGGTGTCCTTCCCGCCGTGCAGGCCGGCGGCGATCAGATGGTAGGCGTCCAGCTTGTACAACGCGGAGCAGGCCGGACACACCGACGCGCGGCGGCTGCGGCAGCGCAACCCGACCACCCGGCCCGGTGAGGTGACCGTGTCGAGGCGGTCGACGATCCTGCCGGTACCACGCTCGACGAGCAGACTGCTCCCGGCGACGGCGACCGGATGCCGGCACTCGCCAACCCGGTGGGCGAGGCCGGTGGAGGCCGCCACGCGGAGCAGGCCCTCTGGGTCTGCCGGTATGGGGCGGGGTGACATCATCGGGGGCGGTTCCTTCTCCTTGCTGGGATAGGGGCTGGACCCGGGCAGCGCGGCGGAGTGTTCTTGGCGGAATGGGCCGCCGCTCTGCCCGGGGAACTCGTCATCGGGGTGCGGCATCGGCCACCACCTTCCCCGTGGTCAACAGGTGCAGCGGGTCGCGGACCAGGTGCGCGGTCGCGGTGGCGATCGCATCGGCGGTCGCGTCCGGCACGTACGGCGTGCGGACCAGGGTGAACCCGGGCCGACCCTGCGCAACCATCGAGGCGACACCGACATAGGCCGGGTCTTGCAGCCGACGCGGGTGCTCATCCGGCGCGGCCGTGATGTCCGAGCCGAGCACCGCCGTGGCCGCCTCCGAGGTGCGCTGCGCGAAGCTGATCGCGACCTGGCAGTTGTCGCGGATCTTCGTCGGGATCGCATCCCCGGTCGCCTTCTGCGTCGCCAAGATGACCTGGATGCCGACGTTGCGGCCCTTACGGATCAACTCCTCCACCAGCCGGGCGGTCTCCCGGGCCAGGGTGTCGAGGCGCTTGGACTGCGCGTCGGTGCCCTTGGTCTCGTTCAGGAACGTATGCGCCTCATCGATCACCGCCACGATCAGGGGCCAGGAGGCGGACGGGCCGACGTGCCACACGTTCTTCACCCCGAGCACCGCGCGGATCGCGTGCTGACGGGCGACCATCAACTCCCGCACCCGGGCCAGATGGTCACGGACCTGCTCCGGGTCGTCCTTCGCCGACAGCCACGCGCGGGTGAACAGGTCGTCGTAGTCAGGGCCACCCTTGCCGTCGATCAGCACGAACTGCACCGCCGACGACGGGGCGAGCTGGCAGAACCGGGCGTTCAGGAACGACGTCTTGCCGTAACCCGCCAGCCCCGCCACCACCACACCGGAAACACCAGCCGATCGGATCGTGACCGGCTGACCGTCGGCGTCCACGCCAGCAACCCACACCGCCGGATCCGACCCGGCGTCGGCCGATTCGGCCCAGGTCGCGGGTTCGGTGAGGGGGTCGTGCATCAGCGCCCGTATCCGGACCAGGCCGGGACGGACCTGCGCCACCCTCACGAGGGGCACCCGCCACACGTCGGCCAGATGCCCGGCCGCCTGCGTGAACTCCTCAACGCCGAGACGACCGACGGTGGAAGCGTCGACGCGCACGCCCCACCGCTCGGCCGCCACCGTCACCGCCGGGATCAACTCCCGGGTCACGACCGTGCCCGGCGGACGGTTGGACCACCACGGCGGACGGACCCGCTCGATCTGGGCCAGGCCGACCCGGCGGGCGGTCCGCCGCCACGTGTACCTGATCCGCCACGCGACCCGCAGCACCGGACGAAGCTGCCTGTTCGCCGCCAGGTACCGCACGGCATGCGCGCCGAGCCACACGAGTACGGCCAGGGCGGCGACCGACAGCACGACGGCTGGCATCGCCATGACCAGGCGGCTATCAGGGGGATGGATCATCCGGGCTTCACCGCCGTCAACGCCGACGCCCGGAAGATCTGCCAGGCCCGGCCGTTCTTCTCCCCCGTCACGAACGTCAACCCGGACGCCCGCACCATCTGCCCCACGGCCAGGTCCTTCGGCACCGACGGCTGCGGCACCGACACCCGCAACACCTGCGGCTGCCCACCCTCGACCGTCAACGCCAGCGGCACCTCCACCAACGGCGCACCCGTGACCCGATCAGTCGCGGCCACCCCGTTGGCCTTGTCCTTGAACTGCGGCGCCGGCACAGCCAGCACCAGCAGCGTCTGGCTGCCATCAATCGGCAACACCAACATGTTGTGTTCTCCTCTACTCCGGTCCACGCCACCGCGCGGCGTGCGTCCCGTGCACATAAGGTGTCACGTGACACCTGTGACAGTCAAGGGGTTTGGAGACACGAGTGTCATGTGACGCCTGTCTCGCCTGATCAGCTCGTGATAGCTACGATCAGCGCATGGCCCACGACCCAGACGACAAGCGAGCACTGTTCCAGCAGGTCGTCGACGACATCCTCGACCAGATCCGCGATGGACGCCTCAACCCCAACGACCCACTACCGTCCGCCCGCAAGATGGCCGACCTCTACGGCGTGGCCTCCATGACCGCCCAACGCGCACTGCGCGAACTCCAACACCGGCGCATCACCTACAGCGTCGCCGGCAAAGGCACCTTCGTGCACCCCGACGCCTTCGACCTGCTACGCGGCGGCGTCCTCCGCGAACCCATCGACGACCCCGACCTCCGACGCCGAGTCGCCGCCTACCTCGCCGACCAGCAGGCCATCACCATCCGCTACCACCACGCCCGCACGGCCGACGACAAGAACGAAGCCCTGCACGACCTGCTGCGCCACGCCGACACCAACAACGACCTCATCGACGAAGTGATCAAATACCAGGCCGACCGAGGCAACTTCGCCCAGCAACCCGAACACCTCCGACGCCCCGGCAACGACGAGGCGCCACCACCCGCCAAGCGCTCCCGCAGCAGCCGCGACCGCGCACCCAAGCAGTAAGCCAGCCGGACCAAGGCTCTCGACCAAGATCCGACTGGCTCAAAACTGCTCTACAGGATCAAGAGCGCCCGGCTACGCCGGACGCACGCGCACGCGCTACAGCCGTACCGGCCCCGCGCGCACGCGCCCACGCAACAAGATCGCCCAGACGCCGGCGAAGGATCAACCCACCACGCCAGAGACCATGACGATCGCCGAGTGGCGACCCGGTCGGTGCGCCCGGCGATCGACGCGACGCCGCGCAAGCGCGGCCCGGCACCGAACAACCCACTCACCCACCCAGCCATCAAGCGCCGCCTGCCCGAAGCCAACTCATCCATGCATTCAGATATATGCCGCCTATCTGACGGCAACGCTGACGGCAACCCGGGCGGACAACCACGGACTTCGGCGCACCGCGCGAACACCCACCTACAGACCGTAGTCGCGTGAAGTGTTGTCATGCAACTCCCAGCAAGCTAAGCAGTGACCGAATATTCGGCGCAATTTCGACCCACCCGTTGTCGCTCCTAAGGTAGACCACCGATGGGTCCAAATCTGAGGTGCGGTAGTCCAAAGCAAAGGGTTGATCTGGCCCCATGTCACCGATCAGTAGCGACCTGGCGGGATCAATATCTCCTGGTGGACTTTCCATGCTCTTCGATCCCACATACCACTCGCGCGTTTCGGGTTCCATCTCCGAATGCCATGATTCGTTTTCGCGCACCATGCCGTTGACTTTGTAGAAAGTCGGTTGCTGTGGAGTCTCGCCAAAAATCGAGGCTAGCAAGGCTGGATCGTTCGGAGCCACCCACCGATCTTCACGGATCACTCTCAGTAGGAGCTCGGGAACCCGAAGACCGCCTACGAGCAGCTCGGTTTCATCAGTCATCGGGACCATACCTTCCTGCCTGTGGCTGCCGAGATGGCGTCCATAATCGACTGCCTGGTGCCTACGGGCGCTAGGGGGTTGCCGTGGTTTCGACCATTTACGCTTCGTGACATCCAGCTCACAGAGAAGCCGCCCTCCTCAGAGAACATTGTGAAGCCAACAGTCTCCCGTGAACCGCCAAAATGCTCGAAATTAATCTGCCCATGCCCACCAAGCCGTCGAACCGAATTCGCCGGCGGATTCGGCATGTCAGGATCAACGCTTAGATGAGCCCGGAAGCCACCTGTGCTCGGCTCGTAGATTCCGCTAAAGGCCGTACCATTCCCATGTGCGCCCAGGGCGCCCGCATTGTCGTATCCGTCCGCGTTTGAAATTACGTTATTGCAATTGTGGACCAGCACCGGCGTGTTGCCGGCGAGCACATAGTACGTGTGGATGTCGTCGACGGTGAGGTTGTGGACCTGTGCCGGTTCCGTCCACTGCCTGGTCGCGCTGATCTGCACGTGGGTGCCGGCCGAGGTGCGCAGCCACTGACCAGCCCGCAGATTGGCGGCGTCGACCCACTCGTCCAGGCCGGCCACCCAGAACGGGTGGTTGTCGGTGGCGACCACGCGCTCCGTGGCGTCGCCGCTGTCACCGTCGGGATCGATGGTGACTTCGACCAGGTTCTTGGTGCCATGGCGATGATCGTCGCCACCCCGAGTTTGGTCGTCGTCTTGCCGGTGGCCGGATCGGTCACCAGAACGGCCTCGCCGGCCTTGACCTCCTCGATCGGCTTACGGGAGCCGTTGGCCATCACCACCAACGTGCCCGGCACGAAGCTGTTCTTGCACTTGATGAACGTCTTCGCGCTGCTCACCAGGTCGCCGAGCAAACCCCTGAGCCGACTGACAAGTGCCGCGGCTTTCTCCCACTTCCATGGTGCGCCGTATCTGGCGGCCAACTTGCCGAGCGAACCACCGATGGCCGGTTGCGGTGCGTAAGGCAGCCCCCTGCAGGGACGAGGAGGCGCGGCCTTGGTCACGCCTCCTCGTCCGCTTGCCACTTAACTACTATCTCTATTGAAGGTTTTCAGGAAGATGCTCCCTAGTCAGCGCTTTGGCGGAAAGCACCACTCCGTAATTCGTATCGACTATGGAGTCAAACCTCCGGGAAATCGCCTGGACAACCTTAACCATGAGCCTTGGATCGACATAGTCGAAACTGAAAACGGACGCTGATTTCTGTGGAATCATTGCCGTCGGCCAGTCTTCGAAGACCCCCTCTGCAACGAAGTCCGTTACCGGAACCAGGAACAGCGCTGCCTGAACTTCGTCCGGATCACTTATTGTCAACGACACGGAATCGCCACTGACTACGAACTCATCCTCAAGTAAATCCCGCAGTTCACCCAGCCCGACCGATGGGTCAAGAACAACGATTAGCAGGGTAGCGCTCATTTTTTGGGACCAACCCAAGCGGCGAGGTCTTCCAAGGTTCTAAAAACCGGCACACCCTGAGCTTCGATACCCTTTACCACGCTACCCTTCAACTTAGGCCCGAATACTGCAACTCTTGTCCCGTTCGCGCTAGGCAGAATATTGTTTTGCATCTGCGCCACCTTTCCACTTCCGCCCCCGCATGCGACTTCGCAGATGAAGTCGTCGTCGTAGACGTCGTGGTCGGTCAACTGACTGCCATCTTCACGATACACATCACGGTTCTGCCGAATATTCCTCTCAGGGAACGCGCTCTGAAGGTGATCGGCTACAGCTTGTTCCGAGCAGTTGTGTACGAGAACCGGGGTGCTGCCGGCGAGCACATAGTACGTGTGGATGTCGTCGATCGTGAGGTTGTGGACCTGTGCCGGTTCCGTCCACTGCCGGGTCGCGCTGATCTGCACGTGGGTACCAGCCGAGGTACGCAACCACTGACCGGCCCGCAGATCGGCGGCGTCGACCCACTCGTCGAGGCCCGGTACCCAGAACGGGTGGTTGTGTGTGGCGACCACGCGCTCCGTGGCGTCGCCGCTGTCACCGTCGGGATCGATGGTGACTTCGACCAGGTTCTTGCTGCCCTGACCGATGATGGTCGCCACCACCGGCTTGATCGTCGTCTTGCCGGTCACCGGATCGGTCACCAACACCATGTCGCCGGTCTTGACGTCCTCAATCGGCTTGCGCGATCCGTCGGCCATCACCACCAACGTGCCGGGCACGAAGCTGTTCTTGCAGTTGATGAATGCCTTGGCGTTGTCGACCAGGTTGATCAGCAGGCCCTTGACCCGGCTGGTCAGGTTGGCGAGTTTCTTCCACTTCCATGGAGCGCCGTATCTGACGGCCAGCTTGCCCAGCGCACCGCCGATCGCCGCGCCCGCGACGTTGACTGCGGTGGCCAGGCAGCCGCCCATGTCGCCCTTGAGGAAGCAGTCCAGGGCATCGGTGATACCCAACTCGTCCATCAGGATCTTCGCCAGGGCCTTGGCGGCGTTGAGCATCTTCGCCTTGGCCGCGGCGACCCGCCGCTGCCTCTCCTTCTCCGCCGCCGCCCGCGCGGCCGCGGCCCGCTCCTCCGCTGATGCCCGCGGGTTGTTGTGGACGTTGATCGTCGGCTCGTCCGGGTCGTACGCGCCCGAGCAACCACCGCAACCGTCGTTGTGGCCCTTGACCTTGTGGTAGGTGCCGTACATGTCCTCGTAGTCGGCGCCCGGCCCGCAGGCGTCGTCGGAACAGGCCTTGAGGCCGTCCGGGTCGGAGAACGAGATCGGGTTGTTGTTGGCGTACGCGTACCCGTTCATCTGCTGCGGGTCGTTGACGTCGATGATCGGGTCGACCGAGATGAACCGGCCGGCGATCGTGTCGTACTCCCGCGCGCCGATGTTGACCAGGCCTGTCGTGGAATCGATGTTCCCGTTGACGAAGCCCTTCTCCGTCGGCCACTGACCTGGCGACGCTCCCCGGTTCTCGCCGTACGGGGTCATCCGCCGGTGCGTGACAGCGCCGCTCTGGTCCACCACTGCCTGGCCGGTGCCGTGGTGGTCGTTCGCGACGTACCGGAGGCCGTCCACCTTGCGGACCAGGCTCGCCCCGCCCGGAAGCGCGTAGTACCGGGTGGCGTCGGTGGACCGGGTCTGGTGGTTCAGCCGGATCTCCATGCCCGGCAGGTAGAGCGTGGTCGAGGCCGGCTCCTTGCGGAGCATCCGGGAGCCGTCGACGTCATAGAGGAAGCTGGTCTTCTTGCCGGCTTCGGTGACCGACTCGAGGTTGCCCTCGGCGTCCCAGACCAAGGTCTGGTCCTCGCCGGTCCTCGTCCGCTTCTTCGTGTTGCCGGCCGCGTCGTACTCGTACGAGTACAGCCGGTCGCCCTGCGGAGTCTTCTCCGTCATCTGGCTCAGCGTGTGCGGCTGCGCCTGGCCGGCGGCCGGATAGGTGTAACTGCGCTCGATGAGCGGAGTGCCGTTGGTCCCGTACTGGACCTCGGTCTTGCGGTTACCCGTGACGTCGAAGGTGTAGGCGTGGTGGTAAGGGGCCACACCGCCCACCCCGGTCACCGAGGGCCCACCGGCGCACGGGTCGGTCGCGGTGCTCGCCGACGTCCAGGCCCGCTCCATCCGGCGCAGGTAGTCGTACGTGAAGCACTGCGTGTCCTGCGTACCGGACGGGTTGTTGGCGATCCGCAGGATGTTGCCGGACTGGTCGTACGTGTAGCGGGCGTCGATGTCCACGACCGGGGCCGACTCGCGGTCCAGCCGTTGCCGGGTGAGCCGCTTGGAGCCCTGCTCGTACTCGTAGGTCGACCAGACCTTCCGGGTGCCCACCCGGGCCTCGGTCTGCAACACCTCGCCAGTGGTGGCGTACTCGACGCCGGTCAGGTAGGGGGCGTCACCGGTCGCCGCGGTCAGGCGCTCAAGATCGTCGTAGGTGTAGGCGACCGTCTCGAACGGCAGCCCACCGCCGTCCGACATGCTCAGCGACTGGATGCTGCCGTCCCGGTTGTACTCGGTACCGAAGGTGTAGAAGCCGGCCAGTTCGGCACCGGCGTGCTCGGGTACGGAGTAGTAGGTGGCGTGCGGCCGGTAGAACTCGTCGTAGATCGAGAAGTACGTGGCGTACTCGTGTCCGTCGATCCAGCGGCTCGTCGAGGAGAGCTCACCGAGCATCTCCAGGTCGTACGTCCAGCTGCTCACCAGTTCCCCGGTGTCGGCGGCCCCCTTGTAGACGGCGATCTTCCGGCCGATCTCGTCGTACTTGGTGCTGATCGTCTGGTTGAGGGCATTCGTGGTGCTGGTGAGCCGGTCCAGGTCGTCGTAGCCGGACGTCGACGTGCCGGCATCCGGGTCGGTCGACTTCGTCTTGCGGCCCAACTGGTCGTACTCGTGGGACCAGACGTTGCCGGCCGGGTCCTTGACCGTCTTCAACTGGCCGGCGTGCGTGTAGGTGTACTCGGTCTTGTCGAAGTCGCCCGTCGGACCGCTGCCCTTGTACTGCCGCAGTTCGGTGGTCTTGCCCAGGGCGTTCGTGATCGAGGTCGTCGGGGTGCCGCCGGCCGGCGGGTCGACCGAAACCCGGTCGCCGCCGTAGGTGGTCGTGGTGCGCCACTTCTCGTTGCCCGCGACCGCGAAGATCTCCGCCGTGACCCGGTCCGCGCCGTCGTAGACGTACAGCGTCTGGCCGTTGACGTCACCGTTAACGGCCGGGTAGATCACGTCGGTGGGCGTGCCCGCGACCGTGTACGTCGCGTACGTCTTCGCCAGCTGGCCGGTGCCGGTGTAGAAGGTGTCGGCGACCGTACGGGTGCCGTCCGGGCCCTCCGACTGCACCTGGCGGGGCCGGAGCAGACCGTCGTGCAGCTTGTACTCGACGCTGTAGGAGCCGTCGTTCTGCCGCCGCTCGGTCTTGATGGCGACCGGCTTGTCCGTGCGAACCAGGTAGCTGTAGCGGATGCTCGGCTCCAGCCCGCTGGCGCCCGTCCGGTCCGGCATCCAGACCTTCGCCAGCCGGCCCAGGGCGTCGTACTCCAGGACGCTCTTGAGGCCGTTCTGGTCCACCTGGCCGACCGGCACACCCCACGCCGGGGCGTAGTCGGTGGTGGTGACGAACTCCAGCGGGTTGGTCTCCTTGACCTTGGTGGTCAGGCCGTTGGTGTCCGTGTACACGGTCTTCGTGACCCGGCCCAGCGCGTCGACGGCGGTCAAGGGCCGGCCGTACGCGTCGAACGTGCCCTCCGAGGCGCGGATGTAGGTGGCCGTCGTGCCGTTGTGGCTCTTCAGCCGCTCGGTCCGGGTCGGGTTGCCCAGCGTCGGCGCGACGCCGAACGCCTTGCCGTCGTAGAGCGTCCGGGTGTCGGAGATGACCTGCTTGCTGCGGTCGGGGGTGGCCGAGCACGCCACCGACACCGACTCGACCCGCGACACCAGGCTGTACAGGTGGGCGGTCGCGTTGTCGGCGTACGTGGTCCGGCTGCAGGCCTCGTCGCCGGTGACCGCCACGTCACCCTCGTTCTCGGTCTCGGTCACCCGGCCGAAGCTGGTCTCGAAGGTCGAGGTCTGCTTCGTCTCCCGCCACCCGCCGGCGGCCAGGGCGACCAGGCTCCGGGCGGTGGTGGTGTTGATGAACCAGGCCTTCTTGCTGCCCCAGATGTGGGTCTCCGTCGCGGTGTTGTGCCGCCACGGGACGGCGATGCTCTTGCTGACCGCGTCGGCGCCGTCGTAGACGATGCTCTCCAACTGGTGGCCGGAGAACTCGTTGTGGTCGGTGTGGCTCCCGCCGGTCGAGTCGGCGACGCTGACGGTACGCGTGCCGCCGTCCGGATCCTTGTCGCCGTGCATGCCGCGCAGGTAGCGGTACTCCGTCTTGGTCGTCTGGACCTGACCGTCGCCGGCCGTGACGATCACGCGGCCGTAACCGCGCCAGTCGCTCCAGGTCAGGTCCTTCGGGTCGGAGATGCCGTCCGGGTCGGCGTGCCGCCAGGCCGCACCGTCCAGGTACTGGTAGCGGGTCACCATGTCCGGCGCCCCGCCGGTGCGGTCGGTCTCGACGACCTGCTCGACCACGTACTTGTGGAACCAGTCGGTGATCGGGTCGCCGCTGCCGAGCGGATTCCACTTCACCGGGTAGCAGCGCCTGGTGCTGTTGCCCGGCGTGGGCAGCGTGCTCTTGGTGCAGTCCGGGGTGGCGTAGTTGACGTCGATCTGACCGCCGGCGTCGGTCCACACGGTCGCCAGCCGGAAGCGGACCAGCGGGGCGATTTTGTCGCCGTCGCGGTCGATCCGGTTGGGCAGTTGCAGACCGCCCAGTTCGACCGACGGCATGGCGATGTCGGCGCCCGGCCCGTAGAGACCGGTGTGGGTGATCTTGTGGAGCCAGAGGGTCAGCGAGCCGTCACCGTTGTCGGTGAGCAGGTGGTCGAGCTTCCAGTTGTCCACCGGCGTCCAACCGGTGCCTTCGCGGATCTCCGTGGTGATGCCGGTCAACCGGGCCCGGGTCCAGAACGTCGGGGTGATCTGGTCGAGCTTGCACTTGGTGTCCTTGGCGCAGTTCCGGTCGAACGGCACATCCGGCCAGTAGGGTGCGGTGGTGGTGTTCAGATCCTGCGGGTCGCAGTCGACGTTGCCGGACGGCAGGCACCGTTCCTTGGTCTCGAAGCGCACCCGGGCGGGGGCGTTGGTCGAGTAGACGGCCTCGTGCCGCTGGCCGTAGTCGACCCGCTTGAGCCAGCCGCCCCGGACGTACGGGACACCGTTGACGTCGGTCTTCTTGCCCCGGGCGTAGTAGTTGATCTCCTTCTCGTAGAAGTACGAGGTGACGTTGCCGTAGCGGTCCTTGACGTAGTCGAGGCTCCAGCGCCACGCCTGGTCGCAGTAGGCCGACGTGAACGTCGCGTTGTAGCAGGGCTCGCCCGAGTCGTCGCCGTAGATCGGCACGGTCCAGGTCGAGCCGGTCTCCTCCTTGCCGGAGGTCCAGCCGGGGAGCCGGTTGCGGCCGAAGTGGTACTGGGTGCCGTCGGTGGTGGTGACCCGCCAGTACTCGCCGTCGTTGTCACCGTTCACCGCGCCGGTGAGCCGCTCGACCTTCGAGCCGTCGTCGGTCCCGAACCGCCAGGTGTCACCGGTCTTGACCAGTTCCGTCGACTTGCCGTTGAGCAGGATGGTCGCGTTGTCGTACGCCCAGCACTGGTCGGCGTACTGGTCGTGCCCGTCGTCCGAGCAGGGCTTGTACCGGCGCTCGATGTGCCCGGGCTCGTAGTTGAAGCCCTCACCGATCCACGAACCCTGGTTGTTGGTCGTCGCGGTCCGGCCGTCGACCGACTGCGACGAGTAGGCAAGCGCGATCGGCGGCGCACCACCACCCGGCACCGGCGGGCTCCGCAGCGGGTAGCTCCAGGAGAAGCCACCCGTGGAGGGGGCCACCGACCACTTGGACGACGGGGACAGCTTCGTGGCGCCGTAGTCGCCCTGCGAGGAGGAGTCGGTGGCGGTCATGGCGAAGAGCGCACCGGTGCCCGCCTCGGCGGAGAGCGTCTCGGCGGCGCTGTCGTTCGTCGTCGGCAGCGGAACCGGGGCACACTGGGCCTTCTCCGGCGTGGTCAGCGCGCACTCCGGCAGGCGGACCAGCCGCAGCCGGGCGCCGAAGTCGCCACCGAACGCACCGGCGACCCCGCCGTAGCCGAGGTCGAGGCGGACGTTCCCGGCAGCGGCCTGACCGTCGGCCCGGTCGAGCCGGACGATCGGGCCGTCGACCTTGGCCTTCTCCGAGGCCTTCCGGTCGAGCACCTCGATGCGTACCTTGCCGGGAGCGGAGGCCGCCGGACGGGCCGAGTCCGCCGCGGCGGCCGCCGCGGCGGGTGCGGCCGACACCGCGACCGGCAGGCCACCGATCTTGGCGGTGGCCGCCGGGGCCTTCCCGGCGGTGGAGCGGGCCGACGCGGGCGCCGGCACGGTGATGTCCGCGGCGCCGGCGGCGGGCCAGGTGACCTTCGCCGGGGCGGTGGAGGCGGCAGCCACCGCCGGGTTGGCCGCCTTCGGCTTGGCCGGCAGCGGGTCGCGCTTGGGCAGGACCTTGGACGCGTCCGAGGTCGACGGACGGTTCGGCTTCGCCTCGGCCGAGGCGGGTGGGGTCGCGATCTGGATGAAGCCGGCGGCCATGACACCGGCCATCGCCCAGGAAACCGGTCGTACGGTGTGGCGGACGAGCCCGCCGGACCGGACCAGGAGTCGGGAGAACATCACCCCTCCAGGGGTTACGGGAGAAGAACGGGAAAGGTCTCGCGTGCCGGTGGGCCCGCCCGGGAGCGGGCGGACCCACCGCCTGTCACGTCAGAGCGAGAGTTGTTCGCGGACCTGGACGTTGAGCTTCTCGATCAGGACCTTGTCGGCGACACCGTCGTAGACCCGGACGTCGTCGACGGCGCCGGACAGGTGCTCCTTGAAGGCGCCGTCGAGCCAGGCGCGACCCAGTTGCACCCCGCCGGTGGCGACGAACGGCGACACCAGCTGGATCGCCTCGGTGAAGGACCCGTTGACGTACAGGGTCACTTCGCGGGCGTAGCCGTTGTAGACGAGGGTCAGATGGTCACCCTTGCCGACCAGCTTCGGCGCCTCGTCGGTGGCCTTCGTGGTCCACTCCGGCGCCACCGTGTCGGTGCTCGCCATCGCCAGCTCCCACTGCCCGGCGTTGTTGCAGCGCACGACGACCGAGCTGCCGTTGGTGCCCTTCTGCGAGAAGACGGTCATCGGGGTACCGGCACAGTTGCTGGTCAGCTTGACCCGGGCGCTGATCGAGAAACTGCCCGCCATGTCCGCGTTGGTCGATGTGCTGGCGTAGCTGTCCGCGTTACCGGTCAGTGCGAGGTGACCACCGCCGAGCAGCGACAGGACCGGGTGCTTGAAGACCGTCGCACCGCTGCCCAGGGTGAGTCCCGCGCCACCGCGCTCCTCAGGGCTGACCTTGTTGGTCTCCGCGTTCAATCGCCAGTAGGCCTTGCGGCTCGGCGCCGTCTTCTGCAGGCCGGTGACCTCGTCGGCGATGATCAGCCGGTCGAAGACGGAGACGTCCGCCATCGCTCCTTCCCAGTTGTCGGCGTAACCGCTCTTGCTCAGCACACGGCCGATCTGGAGCGGACCGCGCGCCTTCGTCAGCGACCTGCGCTGGGCGATGCGCGGGGCGTTGTTTCCGACCTGGAGCGACATCTCCTTCTTCGCCCCGTCGAAGATGGCCGTCACGTACGTCCAACCCGTCGTGGCCACCGCACCGTCGACCTGCCAGCGGCCCAGTGAGTTGACGTCGTTGACCGGCATCCGGAAGAACCAGGATCCGCCCTCGACGCCCAGCGCGAACCCGGGCTCACCGGTGCCGTCCTGGCTGACCGCCACCTGCCGCCGGCCGGCGTCGTCGACCTTGAACCAGCCGGTGACGGCGAAGCTCGCCGACGTGTCGGTCAGGACCGGCTTGGTGGTCGTGAGGTGGGCGTCGGCCGTCCCGTCGAACCGGGCGGCCGTGTCGGAGGTTCCACCCGGTCCCTCGACCCCGAACGTGACACCACTTCCGGCCGTCGCGTCGTTGTCACCGAGCCCGTCGCCGGCGCCGCCCTCGCCCGCGACCTCGCCGAGCGACCACTGTGCGGTCGGCGGTCGCTTGCCCACCCGGAACGTGCACGAGGCGATGCTGCTCGACCGGCCGGCCCGGTCGACGGCTTGCACGTTGATCGTCCGCGGGCCCTCCTTGTCCGGGTACCAGTTCGGCAGGGTGACCGACCCGCCGTCGGTCGTGGGCCGAAGCACGTTCACGCCCGGCGCCGGGTTGGTGTTGAAGCCGTACCGGTACTCCACCACGTCCGTGGCGGCGGAGTCGAAGACGAAGTTGCCGGGCACGCCGATCGAACCCAGCCACTCGTCGCTCTCGATGCAGTTCGACGCGCTCGCCGTCCCGTCGTCGGCCGCGTCCTGCGGCAGGTAGACCGCGGAGTCGACGTCGGGGGCGCTTGGACTGGTCTTGTCGTAGAGGAACTGACAGACATTGCGCGAGCCCTCACTGCTCCACGGACCCCAGCTGGTGTTGTCGCTGGCACGGACCTCCCAGGAGATGGGGACGTTCTGCGCGATGTCACTCGGGACCGTGTACGAGAAGACCGATCCGCTGGCCTTCAGCGGAGTGGTGTACGAGCGCGTCTGCAACGTCCCGCCGGCCGGCGTCCAGGTCACCTTGAACTCGGCCTTGATCTGCTCGGTGTGGGCCGAGGAGTGGTCCGGGTCCCGCAGCACCGCGTTCAGCCGCGGCGGCACGTCCACGTAGGGCGCGCTGGAGCCGTACACACACTGCCCGCCGGGGGACATGGTGAGTTCGTTGAGGTTGGCGATCACCGGCGCCCGGTTGTAGCGGACCGAGAGGACGCCGTTGTCGCAGAACCGCTTGGTGTGCGTCGAGTCGCTCTCACTGACCGACCGCAGGCCGAGGGTCAGGTTGCTCCAGCCCTTGGTCACCGCCTGCTGCACCGCGGCCTTCGCGTTCCACTCCGTGTTCTGGTTGGTGGAGGTGCAGGTGGCCTGCGTCTTGGTCGGTGAACTGGTGGCGAGGTGCGTGGCTCCGGACCAGCCCGAGCCGCCGGGCTGGTTGCTCCAGTTGGTGGCGGAGGTAATCCCGGCCGGCATCAGGTAGAGCGCCGCCGCCCGGGCGGTCGAGCTGTAGACGTGCTGCAGGGTGACCCGGAAGGTGGCCTCCAGGATCGTCTTGCCCGAGTACGGCGTGGCGAGCCGGTAGAACAGGCGCTTGACCTTCGAGTTGTTGCAGGAACTGGGGCAGAGGCCGATGCGTTCGTGCCGCTTGCCGTCGAACTTCCAGTACTCCTCGTTGGGGTAGCCGCTGTCCACCATCGCCCACGCGCTGTTGGTGCTGCTCTGCCAGACCGGGTCGATGTAAAGCGGAAATGAGGCCTCCGGGTCCGTGAGCATGGACCGGTCCGGGGTGAGGGTGAGGGTGTTGTCCGAGTAGTCGAGGCCGACCGGAGCCACCTCCGACGTGTCGCCCGGCCCCTCCGCCGAGGCCGCACCCGGGTCGGTGGACGAGGTGTCCATCGACCGCATCGCGGTCGCATCGCCCCCCTCCTGGCTTCCGCTGTCCCACATGGTCGGCGCGTCCGCTTCCAGGACCGGGTTGCCGGTGACCGGGTCCAGGGCGACCACACCGCCCTCGGCCGTCTCCTCGATGGTCAGGCCCACCGCGGCGACGCCGAGCCGGAGGTTCTGGAGTTCCGGCAGACTGGCCGCCTCCGGCGTCTTGACCACGAGTACGTGCGAGAAGCCTTCGACGGTGACGTTCGCGACCAGGTCGACATCCGGGAACACGTTCGGGTAGGTCGCCTTGCTCTCCTCGACCACGGGAGCGGGAAGTGGCCCGTGTGGCCAGGTCAGAGTCATGCTCTTCTGGTCCCGGGTGACCACCATCAGCGGTGCGGTGCCGCCCTGGGAGAGCTGCATGCCGAGCAACGCAGCCGCCGGGGCGTACGAGCCGTCGGGCTGAACCACAAGGGTCGAGTCCGCGGGTACCCAGGCGTCTCCCTGGGTGACCCGCACCGGCTGCGTGTGGCCGTTGGCGATGAGCGTGCCGTCCGGCTGCGCGAAGACGTCGCGGTACTCCGTGCGGTGCGCCAGCACCTCGACCGGCTGGTTGAGTGCCCTGGCGGCCACCAGCGCCTCGGCCTCGGTGTCCCGGACGAGGTCCTCCGAGGCCGCGGCGGTACGCGGCGCCGGCTCCAGGGGCTGGACGAGCACCACCGTGGACATCAGGCCGGCGAGGCCGAGCGTGAGCCCGAGCGTGAACACCCGGCCCCGTTTTCTCGTATGACGGGCCACCCTCTGGTCCTCCCCCGCTGGACAACTGCTCATGTCGATGGTCTTCATCAGCTGATCGCCGCCCCGAACGCGCTGTGCCCGGTGGGGAGACCGCCCTGTCCCGGCTGCCAGGTGACGCTCGGGGCCGTGTTGCCCGCGCTCAGGTCGGACCAGGTGAACCCGTAGACGGCGTCGGCACCGTAGGGGGTGCCGACGTAGAGCCGTTGCGAGGTGGCCGAGAGCGAGGTGCCGACCAGTTCCTGGGCGCCGGCCGTCCCCGGCATGCCGCCCGATTCCCGGTGCAGCGTGGTCGGGGTGCCGATCGGATTGGCCAGCGCCGGGAAGACACGTACCCGTCCGGAGTCGGCCACCGACGTGCCCGCGTCCTCACCCGGCACGCCGATCGCGACGAACATCGTCGCGTTGGTGCCCTCGCTGCCCGGCGCGGTGTTCACCACCACGACCTTCTCGCCGAGGTAGTCGCCGTCCTCCGAGGCGTACGTGATCGCGGGCAGTTCGGTGAAGGTGTTCGCGGCCGTGACGTGGAACCGGTGCACCAGTCCGGCGTCCGGCGCCGGGGTGTTGGTGGCCGCGACGACCAGGTCCTCACCCGGCACACCGACAACGACCAGCGAGTCGGCCTGGCCGGCGGGAGCACCGACGGGCCGGTACGGCGCGATCGAGATCGACTTGCCGAAGTTGTCGTTGGCCTCGGCGTCGTTCGAGACGTTGGCGACGTTCTGCTCCAGGCCGGCGGCGAGGGTCGGCAGACCGTTGCTCAGCGTGTGGCTGAAGACGTTCACCGCTCCGGCGAAGGCCTCGGTGCCGATCGCCTCGCCCGGGGAACCGACCGCCCAGTGGTGGGTGGAGGCGGCCACCGCATAGCCCGTTCGGTCGTCGATCTCGGCCGCGCCCGGGATGCCGCTGCCCTGGGACATTGCCACGTTCACGGTGCCGCGCATGTAATGCACGATCCCGGTGACCGGGTTGGCCAGCCCTTCACCGGGCGCGCCGATGACGAGGTACGGCTCACCGCTGGCCGTCCGGCTGCCGGCCACGGCGTAGCCGAACCAGTCGTACGCCTCGGCCGCGTCGGGGACGTTGGCGCTGTCCTGGTGGTACGAGACGGCGGGCGGGCCCTGCGCGAGGCCGGCGGGTGATCCGAGCAGTACGTACACGACACCGGCCTGGGCCTGGCCGCTGACGGCCTGGTTCGGCACGCCGACCGCCAGGTCGGTGCACCCGTCGTTGTTGGCGTCGTACGCGGCGATCGACGTGCCGAAGCGGTCACCCGCCTCGGCTGCACCGGGCATGCTGGCCCCACCCTCGTGCAGGGTGTGCACTGTTGTGCTGCCGCCGTACGTGACGTTGATCCGGCCGGCACGGATCTGACCGTTGACAGTGGCCTCCGGGTCGGCGATCGCGATGTCGGCGACGCCGTCGCCGTTGAAGTCGCTGTCCGTTCCGCCGGTGCAACCGGTGACCGGAGTGGCCGTGGTGTACACCTGCATCTCACAGAACGACGACCAGATGTCGCTGCCGCTGACCCCGTCCGCGGCCTTCACCCGCCAGCGGTAGATACCGCCGTCGACGAAGGCGCCGGCGGGAACGGTCGCCGTCACTGTGGCGCCGGAGGCGACGTTGCTGGACGACGCGGAACCGATCGCCTTCTCCGCGTTCATCGCCCACCACTCGACGGTGACTGTCATCGCGGTGCCGTCGCCGTCGGCGACGGTGGCCTTGAGCTGCGGCGTCAGCGTGTTGACGAGGGGACGGGCGGAGCCGGTCGCGCAGGTGGTGGCGGGGACGGTCGACCGGGCCGTCACGGTCGGCCACGAGTTGTAGGTGACGCTGGCCTTGGGCACCTCGGTACTGGCTGCGGCGTTGCGGGAGCGGAACTGCTTGAAAGACTTCGAATCGGTTTCGTCGGTGGCCCGTAGGCCCATGTCAGCGCGGGTGTCACCGGCGTTCGCCGCGCGCTGGAAGAACTTGGTACCGCTGATCCCGACCCAGGCGTCGTTGCAACTGGCGTCGTAGCCGGCAGTCGCCAGGGTGGTCGCCTCCTGGTTGTTCCATGCCGGCTGGGTGTCCCAGATCATGTCGTCGGCCACCGCCCCCACGGTCCAGAGCTCCCACGATCGGCCCTCGCACAGGGGCGACCACCAGTTCCAGAACGAGACGGTGGCGGAGGTGATCTGCTTACCGACGAAGGCCGTGGTGTCCCAGCGCAGCAAGGACCGGGTGACGGGCCCGGTCGGACCGAGCCGACCGAGCCGGAGGTCGTCGGTGCCGCCCCGGTTGACCGTGTCGCCGGCCTGGATGTACGTGTCGAACGTGGTGTACACCGGGTTGATCGTCGGGTCGATGACGATCGGGTACTCCCGCTTGGAGTCGTTCAGCCAGCGCAGGTCCGGGGTCAGCGTCAGGTCGAGCCCGCGAGTTGCACGGGCCTCGGCGGCGGGGGCGATCGTGGATGCGACAGCCGTCTCGGCGGTGGGGTTGCCGAGCGCGTCGACCCGCGCGTCCCACATCCGCAGTGCGGGGGTGTGCGCGACCACCCGGCCGGCGGCGTCCTCGATGGCGGTGTTGCCGCTGGCGTCGCGGACCGCCCGGGCGGCGTTCGGCCCGGTGATCGGCAGTGTGAGCCGGGCGACGTGCTTCACGGCGCTGCGGTCCTTGACGACGAAGAACGCCTCCATGCCGGCGCGAGTCGCCTCGACGACCAGGTCCACCCCGGGCAGCGTGTCGACATAGGTGGCCCGTCCGCCATCCAGCTTCGGCTCGGGCAGCCGGCCAGCCCAACCGACCGCGAGCCGATCCGCTCCGTGGCCGAGGACGGCCAGTTCCGGCGTCCCGCTCGGGTGCGCGCCGGAGACGACGAGATCGAAGGGGTGGGCGACGGCGCTGATCCGCCCGTCCGCGCCCTTGCGCAGGGTCAGATCGACCGGAACCCACTGGTCACCGCGCCGAATCCGGCTCGCGCCGACCGAAAGCTCGGCCCGGAACTGACCGTCCGGCAGTGCGTAGACCGCTGTCGTCTCCGACGTGAGGCTCTTGACCTGCACCGGCTTGCCGGACTCGCGGGCGGCTCGAAGGGACACCGCTTCATCGGTCCGGCTCTCCACGCCGCCTGTCACGCCGTCGGGTCCAGCGGCGAGATACGCCGCCGGTTCTCCCGGTACGCCCGCCAACGCGGCCGCCGTCAGTACGGCGACGCACGCAGCCAGGCACGAACGGACAGTGGCCGTCACTCGACGTGCCACAAACCCTCCCCCGTGTGCTCTCCAGTTGTGCGAGCGGGACTCTAAGGGTGCCCTGCCTCAGCGCACAAGGTCGGATACGTTCCGTCAGGACGGATCACGGCGAAATGGACATCCCATCGATCGACCAACACGCTGCGCAACCGACCTCGCCGCCACAATGGAGCCTTCGGCCACCGCCGCGCCCGCGAGCGGCGACGGCGGGGCATCGAGCCGATCCTCAAAACCGCAGATCAGAAGATGGTTGCCGCAGTCAACTGACACCCCGCGGATCGCTCCACCACTGCGAAGCACTATTACGCATCGCCCTCCTTGAATATGACACGGCGTAGCTGTCAATGATCGAACAATCGACCGATGCTGCACTCGTCCATCGGTGGACAACACCGGGCCACTCGGACCCATGGAGGCACCGGAACGGCGCCGGACGGCATCATGTCAACCACCCCGAGCAGATCATCGATCCAGCGCAGAGCGCCGAACAATGATCGCGAAAACCGATTCGCGCCGTCAGAGAATCGGACGTCATTCGCCTCATTCGGGCGTCGGGACCGCCCTCGTACGGGGAGAGACGGGTTGGTGATCCTCATGCGCAACGCCAACGAGGTAATCCGCGAAGACCGTTACCAGCAATCCGGGCTGTGGGCAGGTTCAAGCGCATGGTCACGGCGGTCGCAGGGAACCCGATGCCGTCATCGTGGACGCCACCGCTCAGCACACGGGACGTCGCGCCCGCTGATGGGGCTGTCGGGGCGGACGAGCCGTGTTCGGTGCTCTGCCGGGGTGCGGGCGATGGGGGCCAGGGTCAGCCGGCGGCGTCGAGCAGGGACTGGACGGCGGCGAGGACCCGGGCGGCGCAGCTTCGCACGTACACCTCGTCGGCGGCGGCGTCGGCGCCGTGGCGGTCGAAGTGGATCGGTGGCCCCACGACGATGGTGATGCGCACCGGAAGCGGCAGGTAGGGCACGGACGGGAGGAACGTCAGGCCCCACGGCACACTGAGCAGGAGGGGCCAACGGGCCAGTCGCAGCCGCCGCCGCGTGCCCAGCAGCCGGGCCACCGCGGCGCCGTCGTGCAGGACGATCGCGGTGTTGTGCGCCCCTGCCGCGGCGATCGGGACGACCGGCACGCCGCACGCCACGGCGAGCCGGGCGTGGCCGACCCGTCCCTCGAAGACCACCCTCCGCCGCTGGGTCCACCGGCGGGCGCCGTCGGCGTCGCTGCCCGGGTACACCAGCACCTTGTCGCCACGGTCGAGCAGGGCCGCGGCGGTCGCCAGGTCCGCGGGGACGGCGCCCAGCGGCCGGAGCCAGCGGCCGAGCAGGGTCAGGCCGAGATTGTGGGTGAGTACCCAGGGCGTGTCGGCGAGCCCGCGGCTGCGGTGGACGGCGGCGCCGAACAGGTAGGTGTCGCCGGTGTAGAACCCGCCGTTGTGGTTGCCGACGAACAGTGCCGGGCCGGCGGGGATCCGGTCGAGGCCGACGACGCGCGCGCGGTGGTACGGCACCAGGACACGCCGTACCAGCCGCGCCGCACGAGCGATGGCGGCCGGGTCGCGCTGTGGCGTCACGAGGTACGCGCGGCGGCCCGGAGCGCGCCCAGCAGCGGCCGGGTCAGCCGCCGGGTGGTGGGAGTCAGCAGGCGCCGCTGCAGGTGTTCACCGACGGCGTCGACGGCGGCCAGCGCGTACGTCGGGTAGGGGTGCACGGTGCGGTACAGCTCGGTGAGCCGGCCGCGGCGGGCGATCAGGGCTGCCAGCTCACCGATCACCTCGCCGGCGGCCGGTGCCACGACGGTCGCGCCGACCAGCCGTCCCGCCGGATCGGCGACCAGGGACGCCCACCCGTCGGTGCGCCCGGCGGCCACCGCCCGGTCCACCTCGGCCAGGTCGAGGCGGGTGAGCACCGCCCGTCCACCCCACCGGCTCCGGGCCTGGGACGCGCGAAGGCCGACCCGGGCGACCTCGGGGTCGGTGAAGACCACATACGGCATCGAGAGGTACCGCACATGCCGAGGGAGCAGGAACAGCGCGTTGAGCGTCGCCGTGGCGGCCTGGTGGGCGGCGACCTGGGTGAACGGCAGTACACCGGTCACGTCGCCGGCGGCGTACACCCCGGGTGCGGACGTCCGCATGCGGGTGTCCACCCGGATCGCCCCCCGGTCGGTCAGCGTCACACCGGCGTCGCGCAGGCCCAGCCCGGCGGTGCGGGGCCGCCGCCCGCCCGCGACGAGCACCCGGTCGACGTCGATCCGACCCGGTCGCGCCCCGTCCACCCGGGCCCGCCACGGGCCTTGCCCGGTGATCTCCCTGAGCTCGGTGCCGGTCCGCACGTCGGCGCCCTCGTCCCGCAGGCGCGCGGCGATCAGGTCACCGACCTCCGGGTCCTCCCGCGCCAGCAGTCGCGGGGACCGTTCCACCAGGGTCACCTCGCTTCCGAGGCGCGCGAACGCCTGGCCCAGCTCGCAACCGACCGGCCCGCCGCCCAGCACCAGCAGGCGCCGTGGCAGTGTCGTCAGGCCCCAGACCGTGTCGCTGGTCAGCGGGCCGGCATCGGCGAGGCCGGGCACCGGCGGCACCGCCGGCTCCGAGCCGACCGCCACCAGGACGCACCGCGCCGTCAGTTCGCGCCCGTCCGAGGCGAGCCGCACCCGGCGCGGCCCGACGAAGGTCACCTCGTCGGAGATCACCTGAGCGCCGGCGGCGCGGATCCGCTCCGGCGCGTCGTGTGGCGCGATCGTCCGCTGGGCGGCGCGCACGTGCGCCATCACGTCGGCCAGGTCGACCACCGGCTCGACCGGCGTCAGGCCCACCCGGTCGGCACGCCGCATCCGCTGGGCCAGGTCGGCCGCCTCGATCAACGCCTTGCTCGGTACGCAGCCCGTCCAGAGGCACTCGCCGCCGGTGCGGTCCCGTTCGACCAGAGCGACCCGGGCACCCAACCCTCCGGCGACCACCGCCGAGACCAGCCCCGCCGTGCCGCCGCCGAGAACGAGAAGATCAAGACCGGTCACAGGTGCCTCACCACCGTTGCCGGCCGGAGTATGCCTTCGTCATGCCGTGACGCTATCCGCGCGGCACGCGCGCCCGCACATCCTGCCGGAGATGTCAGCGATCGGTAAGAACCGACCGGCCCGGCTGGTCAGCCGGATCGCCGGCCCGACACCACGTGGACGTGTCCGCCGCGCAGCACCTCGTGCCCGACATCGGTGAACCCGGCCTCCAGCAGCTTCCACGGATGCCGGTGCGGGTCGGAGCCACCGGCGAGGCACGCCAGGCGGGCGGCCGGGGAGAGTACCCGCCACCCGTCGGTCGGCAGGGCGAGATCGACGATCGTGGCCCGCCCACCGGGGCGCAGCAGGTCGATCGCCCCGTACCAGGCTCGACGCCAGTCGGCAACGACACTGAGCGCGTAGACGAAGAGCACCGCGTCGAATTCCGGTCCCGCCCGCAGTGCCGGTGGCGGATCCGCTGCGTCCGCCCGTATCAGTTGGACATTCGTCCAGCCGGCGCGCTCGATGCGCGACCGCGACCGGCGCAGCATCTGCGGACTCGCGTCGACACCGACCACCGCACCTCGCGCGCCGACCACGTCGCGGACGAGGGGCATGCTCAGTCCCGTCCCGCAGCCCACGTCCAACACCCGATCCCCGGCCCGCAGGCCGGTCGCGTCGACTCCGACCACGCGTCCCGCCCGGTAGACGGGCCACTCCAGCGACACCACGTCGTACAGGTCCGCCACCAGGCGATATCGCAGTCCGCTCACGGCGCTCTCCGGGCCGGCTTCCTCGACGGCGGGGGGCTCAGGTCGGGCGGGATGCGGGGCATGCCACCGGCCTACCCGTCGCCGTGCCTGTTAATCTAAGCGCGGGCGTCGCCGCCGGCCGCGAACCCGGGACACCAGAAAGCCCTGGCCCGCAGACACCTGCCGGACCGGGGCCTTGCTCGTTGGTGCACCGCCAGGGACTCGAACCCCGAACCCGCGGATTAAGAGCTTGATCTTGGCCGAGTCACCCGGTCCAACCGGGTCTACTGAGTCCATCTGTTCGCGGTCATGGCCCGACTCAGTCGAGTCGGCGTCCCAGTCAGTCCCTCCGACCATGGTCGCGTCCACGGCGCCCGAGCACCCGTCGAGCACCAATGCACGCCCGCGGTTGAACGCTGACGACCGTGGCATGGCGCAACGTCCGGATCACCGATTCGTCTGGGTCGACGACGAGATCTCCCATGTCGACCAGCAGTGGGTATCGACTCATCACCCCGGCCCGGCCCTGCTGCATCGGGTCGATCCACGCCGCGGACTGACCGAGCACGACTTCACTGCCATCGAGAGATGGCTCGCTCATGCAGGCGCAGTAGGGCGAGCATGCGGCGGTGGCAACCCGGCGGTCTGCTCTATGGAGACGGTACGTTCGGAAGCAGGTCGTCGTCGCGTCCGGTCTGGGGCAGCCCAGCAGCAGCGGCGATGACCTCGACGGCCTCGTTCAGTCCGGTGGTCTCGGGGAGAACAAGTTCGTCGGGCCAGCCGAGAACATCGTGAGCCGAGTACCAGCCGCTCATGTGCTCGGCGGTGAACTCACTGAGCTGCGGGCGTGTGAGGTGCCGGCGCAGGGTCTCGGCCAAGGACACATCGAGGTAGCAGAACAGCGACCGCCCTCGGTGCCCGTCCCGCAGGGCGGTCAGCATGCTGCGGTAGCGGCTGCTGTGCAGGATGCCCTCCAAGACCACGTGGTAGCCGTGGTCGAGGGCGAACCGGACGGTCTGCGCGATCAACGCCGGTGCCGCGCCGCCGGGCTTGTCCCGCTCGCGCAGCACGATCCGGCGCAGGTAGTCCTGCTCGACCAGGGCGCAGCCCCGGCCGTGCCGGAGTCGTAGCTCTCGGGCGATGCTGCTCTTGCCCGAGCCGGAGTTGCCCCGGATACAGACGAGGATCGTGTCCGGGTTGCCGGTGGGTTCAGCGAGCACGATCCCTCCTCGGATTCACTCGTTGCGCACGGTGAGGTCGAGGGCGGCGACGGTCAGCTGGGTGAGGTCAGGAAGTTGGTCTTCGTCGACGGTGACGCCGCGCAGGTTGTCCAGCGGCGTCTTCAGCCCGTGGAGTCGGTTGCCCCGAAGGTCGGTCCCGTCGAGCTGACAGGAGTCCAGTTCCAGGCCTGCAAGGTCACATGACCGCAGTGCGATGCGGGGTAGCCGGCACGACGACCACGCGCCGTTGGTGAGAGTGCACTCGGAGAAGGCGACCGAGCCGGCGGCGGCGACACGCTGGAGGGTGGCGTAGTCGAAGCGGCAGCCGTCGAACAGGACGTCCTTGAGGCGGACGTCGGTGAGTCTGGCGCCGGTGAACCGGGAGCCGGTGATCGCGCACCGTTCGATGGTCATGCCGGTCAGGGTCGCGCCGGAGACGTCGGTTCGGGTGATCTCGCAGCCGTAGAGGCTGCCGGCTTCCCAGGTGCTCTCACTCAGGTCCACGCCGGTGATCATGCTGCTGCGAATGCTGACGTCCTCAAGATGCGAGCCGCGCCACGCCGAGCCCTCGACGAGGGCCTCGGTGAGGCCGCCGCCCAGGTTCGTCGTGGTGTCGAGGTCGTCCGGTTCGAGGTCCGGCAGCAGGACCTTCACGTCGCCGATCATGGTGGTGCGCATGTGTCCTCAACCTGTGTGGGCGCGGGATGGGCACGCCACCCCGCGCGTCCCGTGGCGGGGGCTACTTCTTCTTGTTCCAGTTGTCCCAGCCGGGTCGACTGTCGAACCTACCCTTGTTGTCCCAGGTGGGGCGGTTGTCGAACTTCGCCGCGTCGATTGACGCTACCGACCGCTGCGGGTCGACGCCGAGGCGGGCGAGTTGCTCGGGTGCGGCGTTGACAAGGACCGCGAGTGCGTTGGTCATAGTGCTTCTCCTTGAGTGGTGAGGTGATCCGCGGCGGCGCAGACGAGGGCCTGTCGGGTGATCCGGCAGTAGGTGGTCTCGCGGGCGGTGAACGTCGCGTGCTCGAAGTAGCGGTTGCCGGCCTGGGCGCCACGGCAGAAGTCGTAGAAGGCGCAGTGATCGGCGCAGTCGTTGAGGGCCGTGATGAACTCGGCGACGTAGTCCAGATCGCCGGCGCGGGCGAGCATGGCGGTGATGGGTTGCCGGAGGACGTTGCCGGCGATGAAGTCGCCGTATCGCGGCTCGGTAATGCCGAGCAGCTCCGGTGACAGCAGCACCACCTGCCCATCCCAGGAAACGGTCGGGATCGGCTCGTACGGCGCGTGGTCGACGTGTCCGGCGCGGGTGGCGGCGAGATAGTCGGCCAGCCGGTCCACGTCGCGGATCCGCAGCGGGCTGCCGCCGACGCGACGTGCGATGAGGTGCTGCCAGAACTGGTACGCGGCGTCCTCCGACACCGGTGCGCGGTCGGCGCCCTCCTGCTCCTCGATGTTGAAGCCCACCGACTCGCAGCCGGGCAGGCCGGTGAAGAAGTCGACGAGGGATTCCGCATGGTCGATGGTTTCCGGGGTGACCACACAGATCACCGAGTACCTCAGCCCTGCGTCGGCCAGGGTCTGCATGCCGCGCAGGGTCCGGGCGTCGGTCGCGTTGCCGGCCCGGTCGAGGCGGTTCCGGTTCAACGCGTCCGGTCCGTCGATGCTGACCCCGACCTCGAACCCGTAAGCGGTGAACAGCTCGCACCACTGCCGGTTGATCAGCGTCGCGTTCGTCTGGAGCTCGTGACGCACCATTCCCGCGCGCCGCAGCTCCTCGAACGGGGTCAGTAGGTTCCGGAACAGCCTGAGGGGTGCGGCGGTGGGTTCGCCCCCGTGCCACACGACACTCACCGGATGACCGCTGTTCTGCTGGGCGATCGACTCGGCGCAGGCCTGCGCGACCGCGCCGCTCATCAGGCGGAAGGATCTCCGGTCGGGCAGGTAGCAGTAGGTGCAGTCGAGGTTGCAGAAGCTCGTCGGCTGCACGACCAGGGTGTGGAAGCTGCCGGCGACCGCCGGCTGGCCGGTGGCGTTGATGAGGCCGATGCCGTTCACGAAATGGCCTCCTCGATGCTGGCGGCCGTGGTGGTACTGACGCGGTAGGCGTGGGTGTGACGGGCGGGCCAGCCCAGGAACCGGTCGAACATGTCGGCAGCGCTGCCCGTCACGCTCGGGTTGAGTCGGTGCAGGTCGTCGATCGCATCGTGCAGGCAGCCGGCCAGGTAGAGGAACAGGCTCACCGGCATTTCTCGGTACTCGGCCAGGAGCGCGAGCTTCGCTGCGCCGCAGGGCCACGGCTGACCGCATCGGCGGCACAGCCACAGCGGGCGCATCGGTAGATGTTCCACTCCGGATGGCGCGAGCCGGTTGACCGCGAGACGGCGCTGCGGCCCAGTCACCGGCGACCACCCTCGCGGGCCTGCTGCTCGAACAGCCGACGCCACACGAAGGTGAGCAGCGGCGGATCAGCGGGCCACCCATGCCCCGGCGAGGACGTCCACCTGGGCTCGGGGCGCCGGGACCGGCTGGCCATGGCGTTACGCGAGATGTACACCGTCATGCCGCCACCCCCACCAGGGACGATGAGCGGCGGGCTCGCCGGGGGAAGGGCGAGCCTGCCGCCGCATCACGGCGGCTGGGAGCAGACCCCCGCCGATCACCCACCCACGCAGCCCTCATGGCGGTACGCAGACGGGGCCTGTTCCCCAGGCCTGTGGGGGCGTCACAAGCTGGCGTCCGACGCGCCGGCAGACACCCTTGCCCTGCGGGAATTTCGTTGTTCATGCCGAGCTCCCTGGCGTGAGGCCATGAATGTGTGCTGGCCGCCTACTCGTTAGGAGCGGCGCCAAGCACAATCAGGTTCGCCCGCTGAGTGCGGCGCGGGAATGTCCTGTCGGTGCACTCACGGTGCACCTGCCAGCACGCCAAGTGCCGCTACGATCGTCCGGCCGACAACTGTCCCGAGCGAGAGGACGTGCGATGGCTGCGGTGACGACCTGGACCGGCCGGGAAGCGAACGCGCTGCGCCAGGCGTTGCGGATGAGCGTCACTGGCTTCGCCGAACACCTCGGTGCGGCGCGGCGGACGGTGGCCAAGTGGAGCAGCCAGGGCGACAAGGTCCACCTGCGTGCGGACATGCAGGCCGCTCTGGACACGGTGCTGGCTCGAGCCACCCCAGAGGCCCGTGAGCGCTTCGAAGCACTGGTGAGAGAAGGCACCAGCGGTGCACTTGCGGATCCCGCGCCGCTGCCTGTCACTGCCACGCAGGTCCATACTGGCGTCGGCGGTGCTCACGACATGGACTCGGACGGCGACGTGCGGCGCAGAGATCTCCTGGCAGGCGTGACGATCAGTGGCATCGCCCTGCCGCACGTCGCAACCCTGCTCAACACACTGGTCGCATCACCAGCCCGCAGCACCGAGCCGGATGCCCTACCGCTTCGGCAGTTCGCTCGAGAGGTCGCCGCCGCGAAAATCGATTACCAGGCGTGCCGGTATGAGCAGGTTCTCGTCCGACTCGTGGCCCTTTTGCCCGCCCTCGAACCGACTCGCGCGAACGCCGAAGGCGAGCAGCTAGCGCAGCTCGACGCCTTGGCCGGCGACCTCTACCACGTCGTCGGCAGCGTATTGCTGAAGGTCGGTGACGAGGGCATGGCCTTGGTCGCCGCTGAACGCAGCACCCGCGCCGCTGCGATCAGTCAGGATCCGGTGGCGATGGCAGCGAGCGCCCGGATCATGACCCACGCCCTGATGAGCAACGGCCACATGGCACAGGCACGTCAACTCGCCGAAGACGCGGCCGAAACCCTCCGGCGCAGCACCTGGCTCGCCTCGACCGACGCGGTCGCCGTCTACGGCGCCCTGCTGCTGCGGGGTGCTATCGCCGCAGCCCGTGACGACAACCGGGACAGCGCGCAAGCCATGCTCGACGAGGCCTCCCACGCCGCGGGACGACTCGGCTACGACGGCAACGACCGGTGGACCGGGTTCGGTGCCACAAACGTCCTGCTGCACCGCGTCAACATCGCGCTGGCCATGGGTGACGCTGGCACCGCCATCGCTATCGCTCGCCAGGTTCCGCTGGACAAGATCAGCCTCGCCGAACGCAAGGCATCCCTATTCGTTGACGTGGCCCGCGCCTACACGCAGTGGGGTCGCTACGAGCACGGCCTGGACGCTCTACGCGGCGCCTATCAGGTGGCACCAGAGGAGATCCGGTGCCGTCCAGCGGTGCAGCGCATCGCCAGCGACCTGGCCGTCCTTACCCGGGGACGCGTTCGCAGCGCAGTCCTCGACTTCGCCCAGCATGCCGGGATCCGCGTATGACCAGCGGCCACCTGCAGATCGTTGTCTGCGCTGCCGGACCTGCCGCAGACGTGACACAGCTGGTCACCGATGCGACGCAGCAGTCGTGGACAACGGCGGTCACCGCCACCCCCAGCGCCCTCGACTTCATCGACGCGGCAGCGATAGAGCGGCTGACCGGGCACCCGGTCCGGTCCACCTACCGGTCGTCCCCCGGCGCCCGCCGCTCGCTCCCCGCCGCAGACGCGCTCATCATCGCCCCTGCCACCTACAACTCCGTCAACAAGATCGCCCTCGGCATCGCCGACAACTACGCGATGACCACGGTCGCGGAGCTGATCGGCCGGCAGGTGCCGACCGTGGTCGTTCCGTTCGTCAACGCCGCCCTGGCCATCCGCGCACCTTTTCAGCGCGCCGTGGCGAGTCTCCGCGACGAGCGCGTACGGGTCGTCCTCGGGACCGAGGATGGATGGGAGCCTCACCCGCCCGGCAGCGGCAACATCCGCCAGCGGGCCTTTCCGTGGACGGCGGCGTTCGAGGCGGCGACCCGGATGGCTGGCGACGCGCCTGCCAGCAGCACCGATCGGGGCTGATCCAGCTTGGGTCCACGCCCCGACCGGCATAGAACTACCAGGTCAGGGCCTTGCTCGTTGGTGCGCCGCCAGGGACTCGAACCCCGAACCCGCGGATTAAGAGTCCGCTGCTCTGCCAGTTGAGCTAGCGGCGCTCGCTGACAACGGGACGAGACGTTAGCACGCCCGCGGACCACCGCCGAAACGCAGGGTCGGCCTCACCGCCACGCTGGCGTGACCTGCCGATCGCCGCCCCGGACGGGTGCGGGCCGTAGGAACGGACGCCGGTTTCCGCGCCGTCTGCCGGGGACCGGCCGGAGCCGTATCGTGCTGGTGATGAATGTCTTCGGCACGGTGGCCGACCTGTACGAGCGCGCACGGCCCGGATATCCGCCCGAGATCGCCGAGGCGATCCTCGCGTACCACGACGGCACACCGACGTCGGTGGCCGAGGTCGGCGCGGGCACCGGAAAGGGCACCGACGTGCTGGCCCGCCTCAGTGCGCCCCTGACCTGCGTGGAGCCCGACGCGCTGATGGCGGCCCGGCTGACCGAGCGGTTCCCGGACGCCCACGTCGAGGTGACCACGTTCGAGCGGTGGTCACCGCCGGCCGGCGGGGTGGAGGTGCTCGGCTGCGCGATGGCCTGGCACTGGCTGGACCCGGCCACCCGCAACGCCCTGGCCCGGCGCGCCCTGGCGCCCGGCGGCACGCTCGCCGTCTTCGGGCACCGCTACGACTACGCCGACGCCGACCAGCAGGCCGCTGTCCGGGCCGCGCTGCGGTCCGTCGACCCGACCGTCCGGGAGCGGCCCGTCGACTGGTTCCACCGGGACGTCCTCGACAGCGGGCAGTTCGACGACGTACGCCGGGAGGTGTTCCGCCGGGAGCTGCCGCTGGACAAGGAGCGGTACCTGGCGCTGATGCGCACGTTCGGGCCGTACCTGTCCCGCACGCCGGAGCAGCAGCGACGCGGGATCGCCGCCCTGGGCCGGCTGGTCGACGAGTTCGGCGGCACCGTCGTGCTCGACCTGCGGACCACGCTGGTGCTGGGCCGGGCCGATGCTCGGTGACCGGTGGGGCGTGTCCGACGACGAGACACGTCGCCGGTATCCGTGCGACGACTTCGTTCCCGCGCCCAACCTGCGGGCGTGTCGCGGGGTGACCGTGGACGCGCCGCCCTCCGCCGTGTGGCAGTGGGTCGCCCAGATCCGGCTCGCGCCGTACTCGTACGACTGGATCGACAACCTCGGCCGGCGCTCACCGCAACGGTTGGTGGACCTGCCGGAGCCGGTGGCAGGCGAGGCGTTCACCACAGCAGGCGGGCGGCGGCGGGGCCGGATCCTCGCGGTCGAACCGGGACATCACCTCACCGGCCGGATCATGGGCGCGGTCCTGTCGTACGTCCTGGTGCCGGACGGCGGAGACGGCACCCGGCTGCTGCTCAAGGTGGTGATGCGGACGAACCCGGTGATCGCCCTCGGCGGATGCCTCGGTGACCTGGTGATGGCCCGCCGGCAGTTGCTGAACCTCAAGCAGCTCGCCGAGCAGGGCGCGGTTCCGGGGCGCTGATCCTTCACTCCGGTCGTCGTTCGACGGGTGCGCTGCTCAGCACGCCGTCGACACGGACCTCCAGACGCAGGCGCGCCAGGTTGACGAACCGGTCGCCGTCCAGCGGTTCTGCGTCGAGCAGACGCAGGACCACTGTGCAGTACTTGGCCATTGTGTTGCGGCCTGGCATGAAGATCGACAGCTCGTCGTGGGCGCCGGGCGTCTGCACGATCAGGTCGGCGGGCAGGACCGGCAACGTCTCCGGGGTGCCTGCCACCGCGACCTTGACGATCCAGAACGGTCCGGCGCCGTCGAGTACGCGCCGGTCCTGTTCCGGCGTCTCCAGTGCCAGCGTCCGCCACGGCTCACCCAGGCAGGTGACTCCGGCCTGCCGCACGGTACTGACCAGTTCGGCCGCCGCCGCCGTGATGACCTCCTCGGCCCGGTCCCACTCGTGCGCGTCCCGGCCCAGCGGTGTGCCGGGCACGAGCCGCGCCACCACCGTCATGGGCGGCACGTGCCGCAACCGCGGTTCGGGCTGCGCCTCGAAGACGGCGCGGGCCGCCGCGATCGCGTCGGCCTGAGCCCGCCGCTGCCGGTCGACCTCGTCGCTGTGCCGGTCGAGCAGGGCGACCGCCTGGTCCGGTTCGTCGAGGGCACGCCGGACGAGCTTGACGCTCATCCCGGTGTCCCGCAGCAAGGTGATCAACATGGCCCGTTCCACCTGTTCGAAGGCGTACGAGCGGTGGCCGGTCCGGTCGTCGATCTGAGCGGGCACGAGCAGCCCTTCGGCGTGGTAGAAGCGCAGCGCCTGCGGCGACAGGTGGCACATCTGGCTGAACTCGCTGATCGACAACATGACCCCAGACTGCCCCCTACGGTTACCGCAAGGGCAAGGGACGCCGGCTGACGCCTGTCGTCGTCGGGGGCGGCGCTGCTCTTGCCCGAGCCGGAGTTGCCCCCGGATGCGGACGAGGGTCGTGTCCGGGCTACTGGTGGCAGCCAGCGTGCGCGATCCCTCCCGGCCCGACCGCGTCTGGGTGGAACGTCACGGGTGTCTCCCGGCCCGTTTGACACCCATGGCGTTCCACCCACGGGCGGCCAGCTGCCGCGCAGCGGGCGGCGTACGCGAAAAAGGCCCCGGTAGGCGTGGAACGCCTGCTCAGGGCCTTGCTCGTTGGTGCGCCGCCAGGGACTCGAACCCCGAACCCGCGGATTAAGAGTCCGCTGCTCTGCCAGTTGAGCTAGCGGCGCTCGCTGACAACGGGAAGAAGATTAGCACGCCCGCCGAGGTGGGCTCCAATCCGATCCCGGGGTCCACCCTTCGGACGAGCTTAACCGGCGCAAGCGGCAAAACGGTCACCCGAACGGCGCGGGGACGGGCGCAGGAGCGTCGATACGGCACGATGTCCGCCAGGCACGCGAGGACAGGGGTGGGCATGGGCAGGTTCGCGCGGGCCGGGGCGATGGTGGGCGCCCTGGTCCTGACGGCGTCGCTGGCACTGACCGGATGCCGCGGCGACGAGGGGAGGAAGCCGGAGTTCATGCCCGGCCAGCAGCAGGTCGGCGGCGTCTCGTCCGCCGCCCCCGATCCGAGCGTCGCACCGAGCGACAGCGCCGCCGCACCGCCGCTGACCGTGAGCCCGGCCGACGGCGCGGACGGCCGGCCGGTCAGCACCGAGATCAGCGCCCGCATCCCCGGTGGTGGCACCGTGTCGAAGGTGGTAGTCGCCACCGCCGACGGCGCCGGCGTCGCCGGGCGGATGCGGCGCGACGGCTCCAGCTGGGTGCCGTCGGCCGCGCTGGAGTACGGCACCAAGTACACCGCCACTGTCACCGGCACCGGCAGGGACGGCCAGACCTACCAGGGCACCAGCACGTTCACCACGATGGCCAAGCCCAAGTCGATGATCGGCTCCGGTCTCTACATGTTCAGCGGCAAGACGTACGGGGTGGCCATGCCCGTGGTCGCCGAGTTCTCGCCGGGCATCCCGAAGAAGGACCGGGCCGCGGTGCAGAAGCGGATGTTCGTGCAGACCGACCCGCCGCAGCCCGGCGCGTGGCACTGGGTCGGTAACGGCACCCAGGCGTACTACCGCGCCCCGGAGTACTGGAAGACCGGCACCACGATCACGGTCCGGCTGGCGCTGGCCGGGATCCCGCTGAGCAACGGCCGGTACGGCAACATCGACCGCAGCGCCACCGCCAGGATCGGGCGCGCGTTCGAGATGACGGTGGACAACGCGACCAAGCAGATGACGGTCTCCGAGGACGGCAGCGTGATCCGTACGCTGCCGGTGAGCCTGGGCAAGAAGAGCACCCCCTCCTCCAGCGGCACGATGGTGGTGATGGAGAAGAAGGAGGCCACCGTCTTCGACACCCGCGACGAGCCGGACCCGGCCAACCGGTACGTCACCGAGATCGACTTCGCCCAGCGGATCACCTGGGGCGGCGAGTACATCCATGCCGCGCCCTGGTCCGAGGGTGTGCAGGGGCGGCGCAACGTCTCGCACGGCTGCGTCAACGTGTCGATGGCCGACGGCCGGTGGCTGTTCGGCAAGACGCTCGTGGGCGACCCGATCACGGTGAAGGGCACCGAGCGCCGCCTGGCCCCTGGTAACGGCTGGACGGCGTGGAGCATGAGCTGGTCGCAGTTCGTCGCCGGCAGCGCGCTGCCGGTTCCGAAGGGCGGGCAGCCGGCGCCGTTCTGACGGGCGTAACGTGGTCGGACACGCCACCTCCGACGAAGCGCCGGACGACAGCGGAATCGTTACATGACGTGGGTGTTCCGTTTCACGTCCGGCAACGCGTACCCGCTCCGGCGCGTCTGACCTGAGACGACGGGGAACGGCATCACCTTGTGAGGGAGTCATGCGAGCTGGCCAGGACGAACCGATCCGGGGCGCGAGCGTCCGACGCGTCGGCCGCCGCCGTGCGCTGGCAGCCGGGCTGCTCGCCGCCGCGATGGCCCTGACCGCCTGCACCAGCGGCGGCGGCGACAAGCCGTCGAGTTGGCAGGGCGGCGACGGCGGCGAGGAGGCCCCGAAGGCGGCGGCCACCATCAGCGAGCCCGCCGCCGACGCCAAGGACGTGCCCGCGTCCACCGCCATCACCTTCACCACGAAGGAGGCGCAGGACACCACGGTCGAGCTGAAGGACGCCGCCGGCACGGTCGTCGACGGCACGCTCGCGGCGGACGGCGGGAGCTGGCTGCCGTCCTCGGCCCTGGAGTACGGGCAGACGTACACGGCGACCGTCACCGCGACCGGCGACGACGGCAAGGCCGCCACCGCCACCAGCACGTTCACCACGATGGCCAAGCCGGCCAAGCAGATCCGGATCACCAGCTTCCTCGGCGACGACCAGGTCGTGGGCGTGGGCATGCCGCTGATCGTGAAGTTCGGCCGGGCCATCCCGGAGGACTACCGCGACGACATCCAGCGCCGGATGACAGTCACCTCGAAGCCGGCCCAGGAGGGCATCTGGCACTGGGTGAGCCCGACCGAGGTGCGCTACCGGCCCAAGACGTTCTGGAAGGCCAACAGCACCGTCAGCTACCGGGTGCAGGCGGGCGGGCTGCCGCTGGGCGGCGGTTGGTACGGCCGCGCCGACCTCAGCGTCGACATCAAGATCGGTCCGGCGCTCGTGATGTCCGTCGACAACAGCACCAAGCGGATGACGGTCACCCGCGACGGCAAGGTGGTCAAGACCATCCCGGTGAGCCTGGGCAAGAAGAGCACCCCCTCCTCCAGCGGCACCATGGTGGTGATCGAGAAGCTCCGGCACACGGTCTTCGACACCATGGAGGAACTGGGCCCGGAGGAGGGTTACCGCACCGAGATCGACTACGCCCAGCGGCTCACCTGGGGCGGCGAGTTCATCCACGCCGCGCCCTGGTCCGAGGGCGTGCAGGGCCGCACGAACGTGTCGCACGGCTGCGTCAACGTCTCGATGAAGGAAGGCAGCTGGCTGTTCGCCAACACCCGCATCGGTGACCCGATCACCGTCAAGGGCACCGAGCGCAAGCTCCAGAACGGCAACGGCTGGACCGACTGGAACATGAGCTGGGACGAGTACGTCAAGGGCAGTGCCCTGCCGTACGATCCGCCGGCCGCCGACGTCACCCCGGACGCCGGGACGCCCAGCGTCGAGCCGACCCCCTGACCCCCGTACACGACGAAGCCCTCTCCCGAAGGAGAGGGCTTCGTGTTGGGGTGACTGATGGGAATTGAACCCACGACAACCGGGACCACAACCCGGTGCTCTGCCAACTGAGCTACAGCCACCATGCTCGCCGCTCCGGTCGCCCGGGCGGTGCGCGGACTAATCATAGCCACACTCCGGCCGACCTCGTCCACCGGGTTCGGCGCGGGCGTCAGAGCTCGGCGGCGATCGCCTTCGCGGCCTCAACGTCCGGCCCCGGCAGCGGCACGAACACGGTCCGCCGGTAGTACTCCAGCTCGCGGATGCTCTCCCGGATGTCCGCGAGTGCCCGGTGGGCGAGGCCCTTCTGTGGCTGCCCGAAGTACACCCGCGGGTACCAGCGCCGGCACAGCTCCTTGATCGACGACACGTCGATCATCCGGTAGTGCAGGTGCGCGTCGAGCCGGGTCATGTCGCGGGCCAGGAAGCCCCGGTCGGTGGCGATCGAGTTGCCGCACAGCGGGGCGGTACGCGGATCCTTCACGTAGCTGCTCACGTAGTCGAGCACCATGTCCTCGGCCTCGGCCAGCGTCACCGTCGAGCGGCGTACCTCATCGGTGAGCCCGGACTTGGCGTGCATGGTCCGCACGATCTCCGGCATGGCGTCGAGCGCCTCGTCGTCGGCGTGGATCACGACGTCGACGCCGTCACCGAGCACGTTGAGATCGGGGTCGGTGACCAGCGCCGCGACCTCGATCAGCGCGTCGCGCCGCAGGTCCAGCCCGGTCATCTCACAGTCGATCCAGACGAGAAGATCAGCCACTGGAACAGACTACGCGCCGCCGACCCGCCCGCGCCTGGGCACGGTGGCCGAGGTGGACCGCTAGGGTTTCCTGCGTGCCAGCTGAACCCGTCGACCCACCCGCCGTCCCCCGCGACGACGCGGGTCCGCGTGCGGTGCGGCGGGTGGTCGCGGTGCTGGCGCTGATCGCGATCCTGCCGGCGCCCTACCTGCGCAACCTGCGGCACGACTACTACGACCAGAAGATCTACATGTCGGCGATGGACTGGTGGGCGGCCGGGCACCCGCTCTACGACTACGTCCAGCCGGACCGGGTGCAGGGCGCGCTCTACTTCACCTATCCCCCGTTCACGGCGCTGCTCCTGGCCCCGTTCGGGCATCTGCGGCTCGGGGTGGCCATCGTCGTCTTCGCGGTGCTGACCCTCGCCGCCGTGGTGCTGACCACCCGCTGGCTGGTGCTGCCGGTGCTGCGGCGGCACCAGCTGCCGCGCGGTTTCGGGCTGACCGTCGCCGTGCTGCTGGTGCTGGCGGTGGAGAGCACCCGGGAGACGCTCACGCTCGGGCAGATCAACATGCTGCTGGTGGTGCTGATCCTGGCCGACCTGCTGTTCGCCGTACCGCAGGGGCGGCGCTGGGCCGGCGTGGGCGTGGGCCTGGCCACGGCGCTGAAGCTCTTCCCCGGCATCTTCTTGCTCTACCTGCTCGTTGCCCGCAAGTGGCGAGCGGCGGCCGTGGCGGCGGTGACCGCGGCGGCGGCCACGTTGCTGGCGGCGGCGGTCGCGCCGGGTGACTCGTGGCGCTTCTGGACCCACGAGCTGTGGGCCACCGACCGGGTGGGCCGCACCGACTACACCGGGAACCAGTCGCTGTTCGGGCTGCTCAGCCGCCTGACCGCGCCGGCCGAACCGGGCCGGCTGCTGTGGCTGCTGCTCGCGCTGGCGGTGGCCGCGTTCGGCCTGTGGCGGGCGGCGCGCGCGGCCCGGGCGGGCGACGCGCTCGTGGGTCTCACCCTGACCGGGCTGGTGGGTGGCCTGGTCAGCCCGATCACCTGGATCCACCACCTGTACTGGTTCATCCCCGCGCTGGTGGTGCTCGTCGACGCCGCGTTGGACGCCGATCCGGCGACGCCCGCCGGGGCCCGCCGTCGCGGCGGCCTCTTCGCGCTGGTCGCCGTCGTGGGTCTGCCGATCGTGTACGGGTTGGTGACGTTCCAGGACTGGGGTACCGCCATCGTGCACACGGACGACCCGGTCGATTTCGTCGTCCGCAACGTGTACGTGCTGCTCAGCCTGCTTGTGCTGGCCGTACTGCCGATCCGTCGGCATGCGGGCGAGGAACCAATGAAACGGACTGAACGGACACACCTCGCAACGAACGGCGATCAGCGCTAATCTAGGAGCAACTACCTCAGTTTTCTCCCAGGTAGCACCGATCCCCCGGTGAAGAACGGCCCTCCGCGTCGGCAGCGCGGAGGGCCGTTCGGGTTCTCGTCGTCAGTCCTGGTCGCCGGGGCACCGGCCCGGCGGCGCAGCGATCGCCGCGCGGGTCCGCCCGGCGCCGGAGCCCACCGCCACCAGGTGCCGCTCGGGTCGCGACGCCGGGCCCGGCTGGTGGCCCAGCCCGGACAGCGAGGTCACGCCGAGACGCCCGGCGAGCACCGGCACCTGGTCCGGCTCGACCACGAAGACCACCTCACGGGGCCGCAGCGGGCGCAGCAGCACCACCACGGCGAGGAGCACCAGCAACGTCCCGCCGACCAGCAGCACCCACGCCAGTCCCGGGAACCACCCGGCCCGCAACTCGGCGCGCATTCGCAGGTCGAGCCCCGCCGCGCCGTCCACGCGCATGACGACCAGGCTCAGCGACCGGCCGGACATCTCCGACGGGCTCCACTCCAGGGAGCCGACGCCCTCCCGTACCCAGAAGGACTGAGCCGTCGGCGCGGCGATGCCGGCGCCGGCGGTGGCCGGGTCCAGGTCGACCGGCAGCGGGCCTCGGGTGACCGCCACGCGGCGCACGGTGCTGTGCGGGACGTCGGCCAGCCACCCTCGCACCTGGTCGGCCGGGGCGAGGCCGAGGAAGACCGGGCCGTCGTCGTCCCGGGCGGTCAGGTGCAGCCGGGCCTGACCGGTGCGCGCCAGCGGCAGGTCGGCGCGCAGCAACGCGTCCACGTCGGTCACCAGCACCACGGAGGCGGGCGTGCGGACCGGCTCGAACCGGGCGTCGAAGCCGCCGTCCGGGCCGGCCTGCCGCGCGGCCAGCCACAGACCTCCGCCCGCCAGCAGCGCCGGAATCCCCAACGCCAGCAGCACCACGCCGGCGATCGTGCGTACGAAACGCATTCGCGTCGTCCCTCTCGGTAGCCAACTACCCGGCCGACCTTACCGACGCGCGTCGGCCGATCGCCGGATATCGGCGGCACCCGTCCGCCGACGGCGACCGGCCCGGCGGATCGTCCCGCCGGGCCGGTGCCGTCGCTCACGTTCAGGACTTCGCGGCAGGCTCCCGCCGGGTACGGGCGAACGCCAGGCCGCCGAGGGCCAGGCCGCCCAGCCCGGCGACCAGGCCGGCCACGCCGAGGGCGGTGGCCGCGCCGGACCCGGCGTCGTCGTCATCGTCGTCGTCGGCCGTGGCGGCCGGCGCGCTCGCGCCCGGCGAGGCGGGCGCCGCCGCGGCCAGTTCGAGCACCGGCGCGGGGTTCTCCGGTTCCTCCGCGCCCGGCGTCGGCTCCTCGATCCACCGGGAGACGTTGCCGTCGGAATACGTCTGGAGCACCTTGAACACCATCGTGTCGGCCTGCGGCAGCGGGCCCATCGACACCGGGAACTCCTGGAACTCGCCCGGCTTCACACCACCGTTCGGCGCGGCGGTGAAGGTCAGCTTGGAGACCGCCTCGGTGATCTGGCTGCCGTGCACCTCGATCGGCGGGTCGACCTTGCGCTTCTCCACGGCGACCGTCCAGCCCGCCACCGGCATGGTGGAGACCGAGCCGACCGGGGCGTTCTCCGGCAGGTTCACCTCGACCTTGACTGTCGACGCCGTGTCGCTCTCGTTCGGCACCCGGAACGCGAACCGGCCGTAGCCGCCCTGCGTACCCTCGGCCGGGTTGATCGTGACGTGCGCCGAGGCCGGACCGGCCAGGCCGAGGACGGCCGTGGCCACTGCGGTGAGGGTCAGCGCGGCGACTGTCGCGGGACGCCGGAGACGGATCATCAGATGGGACCTTCCGTTACTTGATCGGCACGGTGGCGGTCACCGTGGCCTGGTCGATGTCGGACGTGCGGACGGTGATGCGCACCTGCCAGTCACCCCGGGCCGGCAGGTTGACCTCACCGGTGGCGTGGTTGTCGCTCAGCGGCAGCAGCGGGACGGTGATCGGCTCGATCCCGGCCGACGGGAGCGCGGCGGTGACCTTCCACTCCTGCACCGGCTGGGGGCGGTTGTCCTTGGTGTAGGCGTACAGGTGGATCGAGTTGTTCCCGGTCTCGGCCGGGTCCAGCTGGACCTCCAGCGAGTAGATCGGGCTGCTCAGCGTAGTGGAGAAGTAGCCCTGTTCGGTTCCGGCGACGTCCGCGGCGGCGGTCCGCGCCGGAGTGGTCTGCACGAGCGTCGCCGACACGCCCAGCACCACCGCCGTGATCACCAGCTCGGCCACCACGGCCCGCCGCATCGAACCCGGCCGGCCGGCGGCGACCCGCCGCCGCACCAGCGCCCGGGAGTACGCGGCCACGCCGATCACCAGTGCGAACAGCACGATCTTGGCGAGCAGGAGCCGGCCGTACGTGGTCCCGAACAGCGCCTGCACGCCGGCCACCTCGATCAGGCCCTGCACGGTGCCGGCCAGCAGCAACGCGGTCACCGCGAGCGCCGCCCAGCGGGACCAGATCGGCAGGATCGCGTCCAGCTCACGCTCGTCGGCCCGGCGCAGCAGGAAAACCGTGAGCATGACCAGGCCGCCCAGCCACACCGCCATGCCGCCCAGGTGCACCGCGTCCACCACCACCGACACCGCGGGCGCGGGCGAGGCCGCCGCGTGCCCGGCCAGCGGCCAGGTGAACAGCGCCGCGCCGCCGAGGACCGCCAGGATGATCCCGTCGGTACGGCCGATCGGACCGGCGAACAGCGGCCGGAGCAGGAACGCCGCCGCGGCGAGCAGACCCAGCCGGACCAGGTGGGTGGTGCCGTAGGCGCTGCCCAGCACGTCACTCAGGCCGGAACCGGTCACGTCGAACAGGCCGCCCCCGTTGACGTACGGCACCTGGAGCCACACCTCGGCGATCGTCGCCGCCGCCAGCACGCCGAGCCCGGTCCAGGCCAGCCGCGCCGGTCCCCGGCGGGACAGCCGGCGCGGCCAGAGCGCGGCCAGCACCAGCGCCGGGCCGACGAGCAGCAGCAGACCGGTGTATCCGGCGAACTTCGCCACCTTCACCGCGTTCTCGGTGACCAGGTTCGCCCGGTTGTCCGAGCCGCTGTCGGTGGGCGGCTCGGACGGCGCGCCGACGGAGTAGGTGAAGGCGCCGGAGACCGGGTGGCTGTCGGCCGAGATCACCCGGTAGCTCACCAGGTAGGTGCCGCGCCCGGCGGCGGGATCCACCGGGATGGTGACCTCGGCGCCCTGGAACGTCGGCTCGCCCCGGTCGGCGCGTGAGCCGTCGGGGGCGATCACCCGAACCTTCCCGGGCACCTTCCGGACGCCCTCGCTGAACGTGATCACCACCTGGGCGGGCGCCTCGGGCACCACGGCGGAGGCGGCCGGGCTGCTGCTCACCAGCACCGCGTGGGCGGCGGCCGGGGTGGCCGGGACGAGCAGCAGGGCGACCAGCAGGAGCAGCAGCCCGGCAACGGCCCCGGAGCGGGCGGCGACGACCCGGGACGGGCGGGGTACGGCAGCAGTCATGACCGCCATGGTTCCCGAACCGGGGCGGGTCCGGCGAGCCGGTGCCCGGCGGGCGTGACCGAGCGCCCACCCGGCACCGCGGCGCGCACCACGCCGGCCCTGCTCGGAGGTCATAGGAGGGTAGTCGGAGAGCGGGCGGGAGAAGTTCCCGGAGTGTGCGGGACCACGGAATGGGTCGAAGGACCCTGTCCTGTCCAGGTACGCCGCGTAACCTCGGGTGACGTGATCCCCGGCCCGCGCGACACCGCCGCCGACCGCCCCGAGTCGGCGCTCGACGCTGCCACCGGCTGGGCGCTGGCCGCCCGCGACGGGGACCGCGACGCGCAGGCCGCCTTCGTCCGGGCCACCCAGGCCGAGGTGTGGCGCTTCGCCGCCGCGCTCGTCGACCCGGACACCGCAGACGACCTGACCCAGGAGACGTACCTGCGGGCCTTCCGGGCGCTGCCCGGCTTCGAGGGGCGTTCCAGCGTGCGTACCTGGCTGCTCGGGATCGCCCGCCGGGCCTGCGCCGACCACCTGCGCACCGTGGTGCGCCGCCGCCGGCTCGACGCGCGGCTCGCCGCCCAGGCCGCCACCGACCGCCCGTACCCGGACCCGGCCGGGCAACTCGGTGCCACCGACCTGGTCCGCCGGCTGCCGGCCGAGCGGCGCTCCGCGTTCGTGCTCACCCAACTGCTCGGCCTGTCGTACGCCGAGGCCGCCGACGTGGAGGGGGTGCCGGTGGGCACGATCCGCTCCCGGGTGGCCCGCGCCCGCGACGAACTGGTCGACGCTGTCGGCGACACGCTGGCCGGATAGCGGGAACCTTTCGTGGCGCTCGGACGACGAATGACTGTGACCCCCTCCCCCTCCCGGGCCGGCCGCTGGCAGACCCTGCGGCCCTGGCTCGGCGTCGCGGCCCGCCTCGGACTCGCAGCCGTGTGGCTGATCGCCGGCGGCACCAAGGTCGGCGACCTGGCCGCCTCCGGCCGGGCCGTGAACGCCTACCAGGTGATGCCGTACGACGTGGCCACAGTGATCGGCGCGGCGCTGCCGTTCGTCGAGCTGGCCCTGGGCGTCCTGCTGCTCGTCGGGCTCGCCACCCGGATCAGCGCCGGTGTGTCGGCGGCGCTGCTCGTGGTCTTCGTCGCGGGCATCGCCTCGGCCTGGGCGCGCGGCCTGGCCATCGACTGCGGGTGTTTCGGCAGCGGCGGCCAGCTCGCCGCCGGCCAGACGCCCAGCTACCTCCCGGAGATCCTCCGGGACCTCGGGTTCCTGGTACTCGCCGGGTTCCTGCTGATCTGGCCCCGCACCCCGTTCTCCGTGGACGGGTGGCTGGCGGGCGACGACACCGTGGAGGACGACGATGAGTAGTCGCAAGGGGCGCAAGGACGCGGCCCGGGTCGTACGCGAGCAGATCGCCCGGGAGAAGCGGCGCAAGCGCACGCTCTGGACCTCGATCGCCGCGGTGCTGGTGCTCGTCATCGCCGGTGGCATCGGCTGGGCCGTGTACTCGAGCCAGAAGTCCGACGAGTTCACCGCCCCGCCCGGGGCCAACGACGCCGGCACCGGCATCGTGCTGGGCACCGGGCCGGTCACCATCGACCTGTACGAGGACTACCTCTGCCCCGCCTGCAAGCAGTTCCAGCAGGTCAACGGCGACACGCTCGACCAGCTCGTCGACGAGGGCAAGGCGAAGCTGGTGTTCCACCCGGTGGCGTTCCTGAACCGCTTCTCCACCACGGAATACTCGACCCGGGCGTCGGCCGCCTCCGGCTGCGCCGCGGAGGACGGCAAGTTCCGCGAGTTCACCGAGCAGCTCTTCGACAGGCAGCCGCCGGAGGGCGGCGCCGGGCTCAGCAACGACGAGCTCGTCGACATCGGCGCGGGCGTCGGGCTGAACCGCGACGAGTTCGCCTCCTGCGTCTCCGACGGCACGTACCGGCCGTGGACCGAGCACGTCACCGACGAGGCGAGCAAGGCCGGCGTGACCGGCACCCCGACCATCAAGGTCAACGGCAGTGAGCTCCAGGACCGCAGCCCCGAGGGGATCAAGTCGGCGGTGGAGGCGGCCGGCAGGTGACGACACCCCTGCGCCGGGTCGCGCTGGTGCTCGCCGGCGCGGCCACCGCGCTGCTCACGCTCGCCGCGCCGGCCGCCGCGCACGGCGCGGACGCGCCCGACGGCACCGACTACCGAGCCACCATCAGCGACGTCGACCCGGACCGCCCCGGGCTGACCGCGCGCATGGTGGAGGCCGGCGCGCGGCTGGAGCTGACGAACGACACCGGCGCCGAGGTGACGGTGCTCGGCTACTCCGGCGAGCCGTACCTGCGCGTCGGCCCGGCCGGCGTGTACGAGAACCTCCACTCCCCCGCCACGTACCTGAACCGGACGCTGGCCGGGGAGACGCGGCTGCCCGCCGAGGCGAACCCGGCCGCCGCGCCCGACTGGCGGCGGATCGACGACGGGCCCACCGCCCGCTGGCACGACCAGCGCACGCTGTGGCGGGAGGACGCCCCGCCGCTCGCCGTCGCCGCCGCCCCGGACCGGGAACACCGGGTACGCGACTGGACCGTGCCGCTGCGCGCCGGTGACACCACCGGAGCCGTACGCGGCACGCTGGACTGGGTGCCGCCACCCGACCCGTACCCCTGGTGGGTGGCCGCCACGCTGGGCTTCCTGCTGATCGGCGCGGCCGGGCTGGCGCCGGGCGGCACCGCCGCCGGGGTGCGGGCACTGCGCGCGGTCGGCGCGCTGCTCGCCGCGGGCGGCGCCGCCACGGTGGCGCTGACGGTCGCCCGCGCGCTGGACACCGGCGCCCCCGGCGTCGGCGGAACGCTCGCCGAGCTGGTCACCGGTCAGGTCTGGACGCTGCTCACCGGGCTCGGCGCACTCGCCGCCGGTGGGTACGCGCTGGCCCGCCGCCCGGCCGCCGACTTCGTGCTCGCGCTGGCCGGCGCCTGCCTCACGCTGTTCGCCGGAGTGACGAACCTCGCCGCGCTGTCCCGCTCGATCCCCCCGGCCGCCGGCCCGGCCGTGCTGGTCCGGGTGCTCGTGGTGGTGGGCCTGGCGACGGGCGCCGGCGCGGTGGCGGCGGGCCTGCTGCGCCTGCGCGCCGCCGCACGAGCGGCCCGCCCCACCCTCCACCCGAACCCCACTCCCTGACCCGCCCCGCCCCGGCGATCGATGAGTGAAGCGCCCCGGCCCCCGGCCCTTTCGTACCAAGATTCACACTGCTCCCGACCCACCCCCGCCGCACTCGCCCCCGGACCGGGTCAGGTCGGGCGGGGGCCGGGTCGGGCGGGGGCGAAGCCGTAGGGAAGCTCCAGGCGGTGGGCGGTCAGCAGCGCCTCGTCGGACAGGAGGTCCGCGGTGGGGGCGTCGGCGACGATCCGGCCACCGTCCAGGATCACCGAGCGGGGGCACAGCTCGGCCGCGTACGGCAGGTCGTGCGTGACCATGAGCAGCGTCACCGGCAGAGCGCGCAGGATCTCCGCCAGCTCCCGCCGGGCGGCCGGGTCGAGGTTCGACGACGGCTCGTCCAGCACCAGGATCTCCGGGCGCATGGCCAGCACCGTCGCCACCGCCACCCGGCGCCGCTGCCCGAACGACAGGTGGTGCGGCGCCCGGTCCCGGTGCTCGCTCATCCCGACCGCCGCGAGCGCCTCGTCGACCCGGGCGGCCAGCTCGGCCCCGCGCAGGCCCAAATTGGCCGGGCCGAACGCGACGTCCTCGGCGACTGTGGGCAGGAACAGCTGGTCGTCCGGGTCCTGGAAGACGATGCCGACGCGGCGGCGTACCTCGGCCAGCGTGTCCCGGTCGCGGCCGACCGTCAGGCCGCCGACGCTCACCGTGCCCTCGGTCGGGGTGAGGATGCCGTTGAGGTGCAGCACGAGCGTGGTCTTGCCGGCGCCGTTGGGCCCGAGCAGCGCCACCCGCTCGCCGCGCGGCACGGTCAGATCCACCCCCTGCAGGGCGACGTGACCGTCCGGGTACGCGTACCGGACGCCGTCGACGTCGAGGGAGGGCGGCTGCTGCACGTACCCGATCATTGCAGGACGAGCGCGACGGCGGCGATGGTGGCCGCGATCGCCGGCACCGTCGCGGCGGCCACCCACTGGCCGGCGGTGGCCGCGCCGGCCCCCTGCCACGCCGTCGGCATCCGGCCGGTGTAGCCGCGGGAGAGCATCGCCAGGTAGACCCGCTCGCCGCGCTCGAAGGCGCGCAGGAACAGCGCGCCGACCCCGGCGGCGAAGCCGCGCAACTGCCACAGGAACCGCGGGTCGTCGCCGCGGGACACCCGCGCCACCCGCATCCGGCGGGCCTCGCCGACGAGCACCTCCAGGTAGCGCAGCATGAACGTGGCGATCTGGGTGAGGATCTGCGGGCAGCGCAGCCGGTCCAGGCCGAGCAGCAGGTCACGCGTCGTCGTGGTCGCCGCCAGCAGAAGCGACGCGAGTACGCCGAGGGTGCCCTTGGCGAGGATGTTGAAGGCGCCGTGCAGCCCGTCGACGGACAGGGCGAGCCCGGCCACCTCGACCCGCTCCCCCGCGCCCAGGAACGGCAGGGCGAACGCGAACAGCACGAACGGCAGCTCGATCAGGGCCCGGCTGAGCAGCCAGCGCGGGCCGACCCGGGCGAGCGCGGCCACCACGGCGACCAGGAGCGCATACCCGCCGAAGGCCCAGTACGCCTCCCGTGGCGTGGCCACCACCGCGACGGTGAACAGCACCATCGCGGCGATCTTCACCTCCGGCGGGAGGCGGTGCACCGGCGAGCCGGACTCGCGGTAGAGGACGTGCGGGTGCCCGGCGCCCATGGTCAGCGGGTGCCGCCGGACGGGGTTGCGGCCTCGTCCGCCCGGTCGGCGGTAGCGGCCGGCGTGGCCGGCGCGGCGGGCGTCGCCGGCCCGCGACGGCGGGCCAGCCAGAACAGGCCGCCGCTGGCCGCGAAGGTGAGCAGCACACCGAGTACGCCGGACAGGCCGGTGGAGACGAAGTCGTTGCCGATCCCGCGCACGCCGTAGTCGGCGAGCGGGCTGTCCGCCAGCTCGTGGTCCTTGGCCTGCTGGGCCGGGCAGCTACCGCCGGTGATCTCGTCGTCGGCGTTCACCGTGCAGCCCTTGAGCAGCGACGAGTCGAGCCCGTCCGGGTGCGAGGAGGCGTAGTTGCTGACCACGCCGGCCAGCAGCAGGGCCACCAGCAGGCCGCCGAGCAGGAACGGCCAGTGACGCTTGCTCATCGGGCACCTCCGGCGACCGGGACGGCGGGAGCCGGCGTGGCCGGCTTGAGGGCACGCAGCGCGTACACCAGGTCGGGCCGGACCTTGGCGACCGTGACCACTGTGGTCGCGGTGATCAGGCCCTCGCCGACGCCGATCAGCAGGTGGGCGAAGGCCATGGTGCCGGCCAGGCCGGTGAGGTTGCCGCCGAGGTCGGTGGTGCCGCCCAGCCAGTACTGCAGGACGAAGCCCTGGGCCGCGACCACCACGCTGACCAGCGCGGACACGAACGCGGTCACCGCCAGCCCGGACGGGCTGCGCGGCAGCACGCGCAGCAGGAGCGCGATCAGCAGGTACGCGGCGGCGGTGCCGAGCAACGCCATGTTGGTGATGTTGAGGCCGAGCATGGCAACCCCGCCGTCACCGAAGACCAGCGCCTGCACGATCAGCACCACGGCGACGCAGAGCGCGCCCACCCAGGGGCCGACGAGCATCGCGGCCAGCGCGCCGCCGAGCAGGTGACCGCTGACTCCGGCGGTGAAGATCGGGAAGTTGAGCATCTGCACGGCGAAGATGAACGCCGCCACCAAACCGGCCATCGGGGCGAGCCGGTCGTCGAGGTCGGCCCGGCCCCGACGTACGCAGAAGGCGAGCGCGGCCAGCGCGAAGGCCGCGAAGATCGCGGCGACCGGACCGTTGATGATCCCGTTGGAGATGTGCATCGCCAGGGTGTCCACGCGCTCAGCGTATTTCCAGGGAGGCACTGTTGCCAATATCTTGCAACTGCAAATGATGGCCGTCACCGCGCCCGCGCGTCGCCGTGCCGCCGCCGTGCCGGCCCGGCGGTATCGTCACCGTCATGACCGACCGCCTCAAGCCCGGCGACCCCGCACCCGAGTTCACCCTCCCCACCGACGACGGCGGCACGCTGTCCCTGACCGGCCTGCGCGGCCGCAAGGTCATCCTGTACGCGTACCCGGCCGCCATGACGCCCGGCTGCACCAAGCAGGCGTGTGACTTCCGGGACTCCCTCGCCTCGCTCCAGGCCGCCGGCTACGAGGTGGTGGGGATCTCGCCGGACAAACCGGCCAAGCTCGCCAAGTTCCGCGACCGGGACGCCATCACGTTCCCGCTGGTCTCCGACGAGGACAAGGCGGTGCTGACCGCGTACGGCGCGTTCGGCGAGAAGCAGATGTACGGGCGCACGGTCACCGGCGTGATCCGCTCGACGTTCGTGGTGGACGAGGACGGCAAGATCGAGCAGGCGTTCTACAACGTGCGGGCCACCGGTCACGTCGCCAAGCTGCGCCGGGACCTCGGCCTCGACTGAGGTCGCTCCGGTCGCGGCCCGGAGTACACACGGCTGCGGCGTGACGCTCTAGACTCAGCGGGTCGGCGGGAGTGGCGGAACGGCAGACGCGCAGGCCTTAGGAGCCTGTGTCCGAGAGGACGTGGGGGTTCGAAACCCCCCTCCCGCACCATCAACTGTGTCACCCGCATCACGAACACGGGTCCGGGCCGCGTCGTCACGCGCAGGATGGCGTCGTGGACCTGCGCTTCGTACTCGACCCCGACCTGACCCCCGAACTGCGCGAACAGATCGCCGCGCTCTGGGTGGACGTGACGAACGCCGGTGGTGCCGTCGGCTTCGTCGCCCCGGTGACCGCCGACGAGGTACGCCCGGTCGCCACCTCGACGCTCGACGAGGTGGCGGACGGGCCGGACCGGCTGCTCGCCGGCTACGAGGGTGAGAAGCTGGTCGCGGTTCTAGTCATCGCCGACAACCGGTTCCACCTCAAAACGCACTGGCGGGTGCTCAAGCGCGTCATGGTGCACCCCGACACACAGGGACGCGGCCACGGCGCGGCGCTGATGCGCGAGGCCGAACGGATCGCCAGCGGCCTCGGGCTGGCGGCGCTGCACGTGACGGTCCGCGACGGCCTGGGGCTGGACCGCTTCTACAAGCGGCTCGGCTACCGCGAGATCGGCCGTCTCCCCGCCGCACTGCGCCTGTCCCCCACCGACACCCGCGACGAGATCCTCATGTGGCTGGACCTCCCCACCTCCCCCTGACCCCGCCCTAGCCTGCCCCGCCGATCTTGCACTTCCGCCCCCACAAAAGCCGCGTCCAGGGCAGATCGAGGGCCGCAAGTGCAAGATCGGCGAGCCGGGGCGCCGGGGGCGGGCGGGGTCAGGAGCAGGGTGGCGGGGTGGGAGGAGCGGCGGCTGCCTGCACGACGGGGTCCACCGGGGCGGCGGCGGGGGCCGGCGACGTTGTGCGGGTGGAAGGGCTGGGGGCGGGGGTCCGGGGTGTGGGGATCGGCTTCTTCGGGGTGGATCCGGCGGTGGCGGGGTCGGCGCCGTACATGCGGGTCTTGCTGCGCTGCACCTGGCCGGGGAGCATCCGGATGCCGGTCGCGGTCGCGCGGTGGCCGTACACGTCGGTGACCCGGATCTCGTACGGGCCGGGACCGGCCCCGGACCCGATCAACCAGTAGTTGTAGTCCTGCCGCTGGGCCGTACGCCACGAGCCGTCGCGCCGCACCTCGACCGAGCGCAGCGGGTTGCCGTGGTCACCGACCAGGACGGCGAACCACCACTGCGACGAGCCCTCCTTCATCCGGAAGGTGAGCGGGCCGGGCAACTTCGGGTTCACCACCGCCCGGTAGCTGACCTTCACCACTCCCTGCACCGGGTCGGCGATCCGGGCGAACGCCTCGGCGGAGAGGTCGAGGTGGCCGGGCGCGCACTCCGGGCACTGGTCCATCACCAGCACCCGGACGGTGCCGCGCGGGCCGGTGACGTCGAGGAAGCCGCCACAGGAGGCGCCGGAGGCGTACTCGTCCGGGCCGAGCGCGACGTACATCCGGTCGGCGGGCGCGGCCGGCCGGGAGCAGTTGCCGCCGGCGCCCTCGGAGTCGTAAAAGGTCGCCTTGCCGCTGCGCGTCGCGCCGCCGACGGGCGGAGCGGCAGCCACCGGCATCGCGGCACCGGGCGGGAGCGCGGCGGCCACGGACGGGAGCGCGGCCACGGCAGCGCGCGGAGGCGGGGCGGCGCAGGCCGGGGCCGCGCCGCCGCGTACCGCGAGGGTCACCGCGACCGCGGCGGCGACGGTGACCAGGCCGGCGGCGGCCAGGCGGCGACGGCGCGTGGCCACCTGGCGACGACCGTCCGGGGTGGCGGGGCCGGGCGCGTCGCCGGAGGTCGGCGGGATCGGTGCGGTGCCGTCGGTCACGCCGGTCGATGCTGCCGGACCGGCCTGCCGCCGGACAAGCGAGCTAAGCGAAAGCTAAACCGGGCGCAGCGCGCGGGCGGTGGAGACGACACCGGCCAGCCCGCCGGCCAGGTCGGGGCGCTGCCGCAGCGAGACCTCCAGGCGGACGCGCCAGACGCCGGTCTCGACCGGCAGCCGGGCGTCGCCGGCCCAGCGGACCCGGTCACGGGTCTCGTCGCGCGCCGCCGCCGTGGCGGGGCCCAGCAGGGCGCCGAGTTCGCCGCGCATCATCGATCCGGCGGCCACCCGGCGGCGAGGCGCGGGCCCGGCCACCTCACCGCGGCGGTCCCGCGCCGCCGGGGCGTCACCGTCCGGGCGCGGGTCCACACGGTACGAGGCGAATCAGTAGCATCGCGGCATGTCAGATCGCCACCAGCTCACCGATTCCGGCCCGCACGCGCAGGGCTCCGATGTGGAGCCGGGGCCCGTGGCAGAGAATCGGCCGCGGCCCCGCCGGGGCCGGCGGATCGCCCTGGTCGTGCTGCTCGTGGTCGTGCTGCTCACCGGCGGCGGCGCCCTGGCCGGTGGCCTCTACTACCGCTCGGTCGACAAGTCCATCGAGCGGGTCGACGCCTTCGAGGGGGTGCCGGAGGAGTCGCGGCCGCAGGTCGAGGCCAAGGGCGCCATGAACATCATGATCCTGGGCAGCGACTCCCGCGATCCGGAGAGCACCGGCGGCTCGCGCAGCGACACGATCATCCTGGCCCACCTGCCGAAGGACCGGTCGAGCGCCCAGCTCATCTCGATCCCCCGCGACACCTGGACGGCCGTCCCCAAGTCGAAGGAGGGCCGCGGCGGTCGCGACGCGAAGATCAATGCCGCGTACGCCTGGGGCGGCGTGCCGCTGATGGTGCAGACGGTGGAGAAGTTCAGCGGCGTACGGGTGGACAACGTGGCGATGGTCGACTTCGCCGGCTTCAAGGAGATCATCGACGCGCTCGGCGGTGTCGAGATCGAGGTGGAGAAGGGCTTCACCACGAAGTACTCGCTGATCGGCACCCGGACCTTCGAGAAGGGCCGGCAGATCATGGACGGGGCCGCCGCGCTGGACTACGCGCGGGAGCGGCACGCCTTCCCCGACGGCGACTTCGCGCGGATCCGGCACCAGCAGCAGGTGATCAAGGCCATCCTCGACAAGGCCGCCTCGGGTGGGGTGCTGGCCAACCCGGCCAAGCTCAACTCGTTCGTCCGTGCCACGTCCGACTCGGTGGCTGTCGACGAGTCGCTGTCGCTGGTGGACCTGGCCATGGAGATGCGTGGCCTGCGCGGCGACAACCTGACGTTCTTCACCTGCCCGGTGAAGGGCACCGGCCGGGTCGGCACCGAGAGCGTCGTGCTTCCCGATCCGGCCCGGTCGAAGACGCTGTTCGACGCGGTGCGCCGCGACTCGGTCCCCGAGATCCTCGCCGCCAGCGGAAAGTAGGACGTCGATCTGTCATGCCGGTGCTGGCGGCGGGGCGGGGCCGCTCGTATCCTGCGATCGCCGCCGGTCTCCGCATCCGGGCCGGGGGCGTAACGGGGAAGGATCGACCATGCCACGCCTGCCGGCGTTCGAGCATCCGTCCGCGCCACCGTCCGGTGTGTCCATGAACGCGCCGATGGACGGCGGTCTGGACACGACGACGGTACTGCCGTACGCGGGATCGCGCGCGTCGACGCGTACCCGGCGGTTGCGGGCCTGGATGGTGACCGCGCCCATCGACGTCGCGGCGCTGCTCGCGCCGCTGCTGCTGACCCAGGACTACTGGCGTGGCACGTTGTTCAACGCCGCGCTCACCGTGGGGCTGTTCGCCGCGGGCGGGCTCTACCGGCCGCGCCGGCACATCAGCATCCTGGACGAGCTGCCGACCCTCGGCGGCCGGCTGCTGGCCTCCGGCGCGGTGGGGGCGATCATCGCGGCGCTGCGGCACGACTCGGTGCCGCACGTCAGCGGCTTCGTGCGCGGCGTCGCGCTCTCCGCCGCCCTGGTGATCGTCGGGCGGGCGCTGAACAGCCGGCTCATCCTGCTGGCCCGCAGGCGCCGGTGGGTCGAGCACAACGCGATAGTCATCGGCGGCGGGCCGATCGGCGCCGAACTGGCCCGGCTGCTGCGCCGCTACCCGCAGTACGGGCTGCGGTTCGTCGGCGCTGTCGACGCCCCGTCGCGGCCGCGCCTCGGCGCTGCGCCGCTCATCGGCACCATCGACGACCTGGAGAAGCTCGCCGAGATGCTGGAGTGCGAGGTCCTGGTCATCGCGGACCCGGACTGCTCCGAGGCCGACCTGATGGAGTCGCTGCTGCGCCCGGCCAGTTCCCGCTGCGACCTGTGGGCGGTGCCGCGCCTGTGGGGGTCACGGTCGCAGGGCGGCCACCCCGACCACATCGGTGCCATCCCGATCATCAAGATCGGCGACACCACGCTCACCGGTCCCCGGTGGCGGCTCAAGCGCGCCTCCGACGTGGTGTTCGCGGTGACCGCCCTGGTGCTGCTGAGCCCGCTGCTGCTGCTCTGCGCCGTCGCCACTTTTCTCGACGGCGGCCGGGACGTGTTCTTCCGCCAGGAGCGCATCGGCCGGTACGGCAAGCCGTTCCACGTCGTCAAGTTCCGGTCCATGCGTCCGGCCGACGAGCACGAGTCGCAGACCACCTGGTCCATCGCGCACGACGAGCGGGTCGGCCCGATCGGCCGGTTCATGCGGCGCGCGTCGCTGGACGAGCTGCCGCAGCTGTGGAACATCCTGCGCGGTGAGATGAGCGTGGTGGGGCCCCGGCCGGAGCGGCCGTACTTCGTGGAGAAGTTCTCGATGGAATACCCGAGGTACGCGATGCGTCACCGGGTGCCGGTCGGGCTCACCGGGCTGGCGCAGGTCAGCGGCCTGCGCGGGGACACGCCGATCTCGGACCGGGCGCGGTTCGACAACTACTACGTCGAGAACTGGTCGCTCTGGCTCGACATCAAGATCGTGCTGCGTACCGTCACCGAGGTCTTCCGGGGCGGGGGCCGCTGAGCGCCTCGGTCAGGTCCGCGTGCCAGTGGCCCGGCGGCGGCAGCTTCGTCGCCGCCCACCGGCCGTGCGCCAGCACGCTGTAGTGCGGGCGCGGCGCCGGGCGCGGGAAGCGGTCGCTCGTGGTCGGCCGGACCCGGTCCGGGTCGAGACCACGCAGGGCGAAGACGGCGCGGGCCAGGCCGTACCAGGTCGTCTCGCCGGCGGCGGTGCCGTGGTACGTCCCGGGAGCCGCGTCGCCTGCGAGCGCCGCGTCGGCGAGCGCCACGAGACGCTCCGCGAGCCGGTACGACCAGGTCGGTTGCCCGCGCTGGTCGTCCACCACGTCGAGCCGGTCGCGTTCGGCTGCCAGCCGCAGCATCGTGGTGACGAAGTTGCGTCCGTGGGTGGCGTACAGCCAGGCGGTACGCACCACGTACCCGGTCTCGGGCAGCAGCCGGGCCACCGCCTGCTCCCCGGCGAGCTTGCCGCGCCCGTACGCGTTGACCGGGCCGGTCGGGGCGTCCTCCGGGTACGGCTCGGCGGCGTCGCCTGCGAACACGTAGTCGGTGGAGACGTGCACGAGCCGCGCACCGGACCCGGCGCAGGCGTGGGCCAGCGCGGCGACCGCGTCGCCGTTGACCGTTGTGGCGTCCCGCTCGCGTGTCTCGGCGCCGTCCACGTCGGTCCACGCGGCGGCGTTGAGCACCACGTCGTGCCCGGCGACCGCGCCCCGGACCGCGTGCGCGTCGGTGAGGTCGAGGTCGGCGCGGGCGGCGGCGGTGACCGTCAGGTCCGGCCGGGTCCGCAGCACGGCGAGCAGGTCCCGCCCGAGCATCCCGCCCGCGCCGGTGACGAGCACCCGGGTCATCGGTGGCCGGCCCTCTTCAGCGGCTCCCACCAGGCCCGGTTGTCCCGGTACCAGCGGACCGTGTCGGCCAGGCCCCGGTCGAGGTCGATGCTCGGCGCGTACCCCAGCTCGCTGCTGATCTTGCTGATGTCCAGCGAGTAGCGGCGGTCGTGGCCCTTGCGGTCGGTGACCGGCACGACCCGGTCCCAGCCGGCCCCGCACGCCGCCAGGAGCCGCTCGGTGAGCTGCCGGTTGGTCAGCTCTGTGCCGCCGCCGATGTGGTAGACCTCGCCGGCCCGCCCCTTCTCCTGCACCATCGCCACGCCCCGGCAGTGGTCGTGCACGTGCAGCCAGTCCCGGACGTTGCCGCCGTCGCCGTAGAGCGGCACGGTGCCGCCGTCGAGCAGGTTGGTCACGAACAGCGGCACGACCTTCTCCGGGAACTGGTACGGCCCGTAGTTGTTGGAGCAGCGGGTCACCACGACGTCCAGGCCGTGGGTGCGGTGGTAGGACAACGCCAGCAGGTCCGACCCGGCCTTCGAGGCCGAGTACGGCGAGTTCGGCGCCAGCGGCCAGCTCTCCGTCCACGAGCCGGAGTCGATCGAGCCGTACACCTCGTCGGTGGAGACGTGCACGAACCGGCGCACGCCGTGCCGCAGCGCGGCGTCCAGCAGCGTCTGGGTGCCGAGCACGTTCGTGGTGACGAAGGGGGCGGCGCCGGTGATCGAACGGTCCACGTGCGACTCGGCGGCGAAGTGGACGATCACGTCGTGCCCGGGCACCACGTCGCCGACCAGGACCGGGTCGCAGATGTCGCCGCGGACGAGGCGCAGCCGGGGATCGTCGCGCACCGGCGCGAGGTTCGCGAGGTTGCCGGAGTAGGTCAGCTTGTCCAGCACGGTGAGCGCGGCGGGGCCCTCGACCGGCACCCCGGCCGCGTCGCCGCCGGGCGCGCCCAGCAGCATCCGCACGTACTCCGACCCGATGAAGCCGGCGCCGCCGGTGACGAGCATCCTCACGGATCGTGGAGTCTACGCCGTACCGGCAGGCCGGGCGGGACGTCGACGGGCCACGGGGGCGGCGGCGCCGCGGGTAGTCTCCGCGGGTGCGTGGAATCCTTCTCGCCGGTGGCACCGGATCCCGGCTCTGGCCGATCACCCGGGCCGTCTCCAAGCAGCTCATGCCGGTGTTCGACAAGCCGATGGTCTACTATCCGCTCTCCACTCTGATGATGGCCGGGGTACGGGAGATCCTGGTGGTGACCACGCCGGAGGACCGCGCCCAGTTCGAGCGGCTGCTGGGCGACGGCAGCCAGTGGGGGCTGCGCCTGGCGTACACCGAGCAGCCCCGCCCGGAGGGCATCGCGCAGGCGTTCCTGCTCGGCGCCGACTTCATCGGCGACGAGTCGGTGGCGCTGATCCTCGGCGACAACATCTTCCACGGTGTCGGGCTCGGCCGGCAGCTCGCCCAGCACGGCGAGCCGGACGGCGGGCGGGTCTTCGCGTACCCGGTCGCCAACCCGCAGGACTACGGCGTGGTCGAGTTCGACGACGCCGGCCGGGTGCTGTCGATCGAGGAGAAGCCGGCCCGCCCCCGCTCCCGGTACGCGGTGCCGGGCCTCTACTTCTACGACAACCGGGTGGTCGACATCGCCCGCAAGCTGACCCCGAGCGCCCGGGGCGAGCTGGAGATCACCGCTATCAACGAGACGTACCGGGCGTGGGGCGACCTGATGGTGACGCTGCTCGACCGGGGCACCGCGTGGCTGGACACCGGCACGTTCACGTCGATGATGCAGGCCGCCGAGTTCGTCCGGGTGATCGAGGAACGCCAGGGCATGAAGATCGGCTGCGTCGAGGAGGTCGCCTGGCGGTCCGGGCTGATCGACGACGAGCGGCTGCGGATGCTGGCCCACCCGCTGGCCCGCAGCGGTTACGGGGAATACCTGCTGGGCCTGCTGGCCGAGCGGTCCGGCTCGGGGAGCGCGGCGTGAAGATCCGTCCGCTGAGCATCGAGGGCGCCTGGGAGGTGACCCCGCGTCAGCACGGCGACCCGCGGGGTCTGTTCCTGGAGTGGTACCGCTTCGACCGGCTCGCCGAGGCGGTCGGGCATCCGTTGCGGCTCGCGCAGGCCAACCTGTCCGTCTCCGCGCGGGACGTGGTGCGCGGCATCCACTTCGCCGACGTACCGCCCGGCCAGGCCAAGTACGTCACCTGCGTACGCGGGGCGGTGCTGGACGTGGTGGTGGACGTGCGGGCGGGCTCGCCGACGTACGGCCGGTGGGAGGCGGTACGCCTCGACGACACCGACCGGCGGGCCGTCTACCTGGCTGAGGGCCTGGGGCACGGGTTCTGCGCGCTGACCGACGACGCGACGCTCAGCTACCTCTGCTCCGCCACGTACAACCCGGCGGCCGAGCACACTGTGCATCCGCTCGACCCGGACCTCGGGATCGACTGGCCGGCGGCGACGCCGCTGCTGTCCGAGCGGGACGCGGCGGCACCGCTCCTGGCGCAGGCGCGCGCGGCGGGGCTGCTGCCCGGCTACGACGCCTGCCGCTCCTTCACGGAGGCGTCGGCCACGCGGCCGTCACTCTGACCCGGCACCCCGGCCGGGCCACCGGCCGCTGCGCCCGAGGCCGCCGTGTCCGAGGCCGCCGTGTCCGGAGCAGGCGGACGGCGGCGGGCCACTGTGGCCCAGAGCGTCCGCACGTCAGCGCTCACCGGAGTGCCGGCCCGGCGGTAGCCGAGCACCAGGGCGATGCCGGCCCCGACTGCGAGGCCGCCGAGCGCGCCGCCGACGGCGTACCACTGCCACCGCACCGGCTCGGGACGCGGCGGCGGCGCGGCGGCCCGGACCACCGCGACGTGGGCCTTGAGCCCCAGCCCGGCGGGCGGCAGGTCGCGTCCGGCGATCCGTTGCAGTTCGGCGGCGAGCGCGGCGGCGATCGCCGCGGCGGTGGCGGCGGACCGGTCGGTGACCGCCACGTCGATCGCCATGGTGTCCACCGTGGACGACGCGACGACGCGGCCGGCCAGGTCGTCGGTGGTGTACGGCAGTCCGAGCGAGTCGATCACCGGGCGGGTCAGCCGGGGAGTGTTCATCATCGTGGCGTACGTCTTCACCCGCCGCTGCATCAGCCGGCCCGCCTCGTCGGCCGACGGGCGGGGCTGGGGTGCCGCCGACTTCTCGGCGGCGAACGTGACGACCATCTGGGTCTCGGCCCGGTAGACCGGCGGCCGGCGTTCGGCGAGGACCCCGGTGAACGCGCCGCACAGCAGCGTCGACGCCAGCACGATCGGCCACCGCCTGCCGATCGTGTCGCGGAAGTGGGCGAGGTCCACGACGCGTCACCCTACCGGCGGCGGGGTGCCGCGGGCGTACCCACCCGCCGGGTCCATTGCGCGGTGCCGCCCATGTCGGGTAGAACAGGCCCGCACACATCCGCGCATCTTGGGGGAAGACGAGTGGATTCCGCGTGGCCGGCTCGCGGCCGGCGCCGTCGCCTGGGCGCCGGGTGTTAGGCCGGGTCCGGCGGTTCGTCTCCCCCGAGCGTCTCCATCTGGTCGCCCTGGGCCTGACCGGGCTCGCCGCGCTGGTGTCGGTGACGCTGCCCGCTGCCGAACGCGGCGAACTCGCGGCGAACATGGTGAGCGCCACCGTGGGGGCGGCACTCGGCGGCCTGTCCGCGGACACGTTCCTGCTGTCCCGGCCGGCCGGCTGGATCATGTCGCGGGGTCGGCTGTGGATCGCCGGTATCCTCACCGCCTCGCTCGGCCTGACCGCGCTGGCCGCCGCGCTGCTGACCACGCTGGCCGGGCTGGGCAGCCACCTCGTGGGCATCGGGGCGGGCTGCGCGCTCACCGTCTTCAACACGGCCGCCTCGCTCGGCCTGCGCCTGAAGCGGTTCTGGTTCGTCTACACCATGCGGGCGCTCGGCGGCGGGGTGCTGGTGGCCGGGTACGGGCTGCTGTGGCTGGGCCACCGGCTCGACGGTGGCCTGTGGAGCGTGCTCTGGCTGGGCGTGCAGATCGCCACCGCCACTGTGCTCGGGGTGGCGGTGCTGGGCTGGGCACGGCGGTTCGGGCCGGTGCCGGCGGCGACGGCGGGGCGTCCGGAGTACCGCGCCGACCTGCTGGCGGTGGGCCGGCTGCACGTCGGGGTGTGCGCGCAGATGCTGACGTACCGGCTGAGCCAGGTCCTGGTGGCCCGCTTCGCCGGAGCGGGCGCGCTCGGTGTGTTCGCGCTGGCGGTGGCGGCGCTGGAGTTCGCGCAGTCCGGCGCGGTGGTACGGGCGCAGCGGATCCTGGCCGAGCGGGACCCGGAGGCGATCGGCGACCACGGCCGCGACGTCGTCAAGTCGGCGCTGCCGATCGCCGCGCTGGCCGTGATCGGCCTGGCGGCGCTGGGCGTGCTGGCGCCCGACTACCGCGACGCCTGGATCTTCGGGCTGCTCCTGCTGCCCGGGACGCTGGCGCTGTCGGCCGGCAAGACGTGGAGCGCGGCGCTGCTCAAGCGCGCGGGCGAGCAGGCCACCACCGCCGTGGCCCTGGTCACCATGTCCGTGTCGGTGGTGCTGTACGTTCTGCTCATCCCGTGGGCCGGCGCGCTCGGCGCCGCGGTCGCGTCGTCTGTCGCCTACGGCGTCTACGCGTTGCGCACCCGGCAGCGACTCCAGCGGTCCACGCACCTCCTCGTCAATCGGATGGCCTAGCGGTGGACGTCTCAATCGTCGTGTTGACCTGGGAAGACTTCGAGCGCACCGACGGCTGCGTCCGGTCGCTGCCCGACGGCGTGGAAGCCGTCGTGGTGGACAACGGCAGCGCCGCCGGGATCAGCGACAGACTGCGGGCCATGTGCGCCGAGACCGGCGCCCGGTACGTGCGCTCGGAGACGAACCTCGGCTACGCCAAGGGCATGAACCTCGGTGTCCGGCACAGCACCCGGTCCCGGGTGGTCCTGTCCAACAACGACATCCTGGTACGGCCGGGCGCGATCGAGCGGCTGGCGGCCGAACTGGACGATCCGGCTGTGGGCGCGGCCTTCCCGAAGGTGCTCGACGCGACCGGCCGGGACCAGACCGCCGCCGGCCGGTTCCTGACTGTGGGCACCGGCGTCGCGCACGCCACCGGGCTCAGCCTGATGTTCCCGCAGCTGCGGATCGTGGCCCCGCCGGAGCGCGGCGACTGGCTCTCCGGGCCGTTCGTGGCGATCCGGCGGGAGACGCTGGACCGGATCGGCGGCGTGGACGAGTCGTCGTTCTTCTACTCCGAGGACCTGCGGCTGTGCTGGGCGGTGCGCCGGCTCGGGCTGCGCCTGGCGTACCTGCCGGATGCCGTGGTCACGCACGAGGACGACGCGAGCGCGAAGCGCCGGTGGGCGGCCGAGGAGATCTCCCGCCGGCAGACCCGGGAGTTCATCCGGGCCAGCCGTGAACTGGCCGGGTGGCGGGGCACAGTGGCCTGCTCCGCGTACACCCTCGGGGTGCTCGCCCGGGCGGCGGTGGGCGGCGGGGCGGCGCGGCGGGCGGTCGCCCGCGGTGCCCTGGAAGGCATGGGCGTCCGATGAGGGTGCTGTTCGTCTGCACCACCGGCGGGTCGGGGCGGCGGCAGCTCGGCGGCGCGGAGCGCTTCCTGATCGAGATGCTGCCGGCGCTCGTGGCCCGCGGCGTCGACGTGGTCGCCGCCACGCCTGACGACGAGGTCGCGGCGGCGTTGCGGGACGCGGGCGTGCCGTGGCGTCCGCTGGGCGCGGCCAAGCGGGTGGACCTCGGGTACGCGCGCGGCATCCGCGCCCTGGTCGAGGAACTGCGGCCGGACGTGGTGAGCGCGCACCTGCTCTCCGCCGCGATGCACGCCCGCGCCGGGCTGGGCGTGCGGGGCCGCCGCACGCCGCTCGTGGTGACGCTGCACAACAGCCTCTGGCAGTACCGCGACACGGCGCAGACGCTGCGCGCGAAGGCCGCGGTGCAGGCCAACATCAGCACTGATCTGATGTTCCGGCGGCTACGGCCGCACGCGACGGTGGCGGTCTCCGACTTCGAGGCCCACGAGCTGCGGGTACGCGGGCGGGTCCGCGACGTGCGGGTGATCCCGAACCCGCTGCCGGCCATCTGGCCGGAGGTCACCGACGGCGGCGTCGCCTCGGACGGCCCGGTGCGGGTCGGCTTCCTCGGCCGGCTGGAACGGGAGAAGGGCGCCGACCTGCTCGCCGGCGTCGCCGCGGAGCTGCCGGACGTGGAGTTCCTGGTCGCCGGCGCGGGCACCGTCGACGTCGCGGAGGGGCCGAACCTGCACCTGGTCGGCCGGGTCGACGCCGCGCCGTTCCTGCAACGGCTGCACTGCCTGCTGGTGCCGTCGCGGGTGGAGGCGTTCGGGCGCAGCGCGCTGGAGGCGATGTCGCTGGGCGTGCCGGTGGTGCACTCCGGCGCGGGCGGCCTGACCGAGGTGACGGCCGCCGGTGACGGCGTGCTCGCGTACCGGGCGGACCTGACGCCGCAGGCGCTGGCCGCCGCCGTGCGGACCGCCACCGACCCGGCCGCGTGGGACGAGCGGCGACGCGACCTGGCCCGGCGGTACGCGCAGCGGCACTCGTTCGACGGATGCGTGGACCGCTGGCACGACCTGTACCGGACGGTCGCCCGTGACGCCCGCTGAGCGCCGCCTCTGGTCGGTCGGGATCCCGTTCGCGCTCGGCGCGGCGTTGCTGCTGGCCACGCTCGACGCCGGGTTCGCGGTCGCGCTCGCGCTGGCGGTCGGCGCGCTGCTCGCCGCGCGGCTGCGGATGTGGGCGCTCGCCGCCTGCGCCGCCGTCTGGACCGCCGCGCTGCTCGCCGTCCGGGTGCTACCAGGCCCGTACGACTCGTGGGCCGGTCGCGGCGTGCTGCCGGTGCTCGCCGGATACGTGACGGTCTTCCTGCTGGCCTGGGCGGTTGGGCGGCGGCTGATCGACAGGCGGGACGAGGACGGCGACCGGTCCCGCCCGGCGCTGTCCTGGCCGTCCGGGCGGCGGCTGCTGACGTACCTGTCCGTGCTGCTCGCCGTCGCCGTGGTGACCGCGGCGATCCGGTTCCGGGGGACGGTGCCGCCGCTGCTGGCCGACAACCCGGACGCCGCCCGGCAGGTGCTGCGCGAGCAGTCGAACCTGGTCATCGGGTTGCTGTCCGAGGCGTGGACGCTCGGCATGGCGATCTCGCTGCTGCGTGCGTTGTCCGCACGCGGCCGGGCGCTGCCGGTCTACTACGCGCTGACCGTTGTCTTCACCGTCGGGGCGGCGCTCGGCGCGAGCAAGAACTCGGTGCTGGTGGGCATCGCGCCCGCGCTGATCGCGGCGCTGTCGGTCCGGCGTACCCGGGGGCGGGCCGCGTCGTTCCTGGCCGCGCGGACGCCGGTGGTGCTGCTGATCGGTGCGGTGGCGCTCGGCGCGGCGGTGTTCCTCGGCGGGCAGCGCACCATGGCGGGCACCGGCACGTTCGAGACCGAGTTCCGGGCCCGCTACGGCAGCAACGCGCTGACCAGCAGCGCCGGGTCGCTGGACCTGTCGCTGAGTTCGTCCACCGAGACGTTCGGGCGGGTCTGGTCGCAGCGGGAGCACCTGGAGCCCCGGTACGGCACGTACTCGCTGACGTTCCTCGGTTCCCGGGTCGAGCCGATCGTCGGCAAGGCGGACCTGTACGGGATGACGTCCCAGCTCAGCCAGCCGTACCTGATGAACACGGCGACCTTCGTGGCCATCCCGCTGCTCGACTACGGCCCGCTGGGCGCGGTGTTCTTCCTGGCCGCGCTCGGGCTGGCGGTGGGCGCGACCGAGCGGTGGTTCGAGTTCTCCCGCGCGCCGGCCGGGCAGTTGGCGCGGGCGTTCGTCGTCTACTTCGCGCTGTTCGGCGTCTACGAGCTGTATCCGCTGATCTATCCGACGTGGCTGAGCCTGGTGCCCGGCCTCTGGGTGCTGCACCGGCTGGGCAGGAGCGCGGCATGACCTTCGACGGCCTGACCGTGGTCACCGTCCTCTACCGGTCCGCCGGCATGCTCGCCGAGACGCTGCCGACCTGGGTACGCAGCGCCGGTGACCTGCCGGTCCGGTTCGTCTTCGCGGACAACTGGCCCTCCGACGCCTGCGCCGAGGTGGTCGCCGCGAACCTGCCCGCCGACCGGTACGCGTACCTGCCCGACGCCTCCAACCCCGGCTTCGCGGCCGGCTGCAACCGGGCGGCGGCGACTGTGACCACGAGTCACCTGCTGCTGCTGAACCCGGACGTGTGGCTGCCCGACGACGCGCTGGCCCGGATCTGCGCCGCCGTCGCCGCCGACCCGGACACCCCCGTCGCGGTCGGGTTGGCCATGCACGGCGGCGAGTACGTGGGCATCGACCTGAACCCGGTGTCGCTGTTCATCGACCGGCGGGCCACGGCGGGCCGTGCCCCGCTCGGCCCGTCCGGCGGCGCGGCGGTCTTCCCGGCCGCGCTGTACCGCCGGTTCGGCGGCTTCGACGAGCACCTGTTCGCCTGGGGCGAGGACGCCGACCTGGCGTTCCGGCTCTACGCCTCGGGGCTGCGCACGCGCGGGCTGGACGTGGTGCTGCCGCACGCCGGCGGGCACAGCGTGGACGGCGACGACCGGTTGCAGGGGTTCCGGGCGTTCCTGCTGGCCCGCAACCGGCTGCTGGTCGCGTCCCGCACGTTCACCTGGCCGCTGCTGCTCGTGGCGGTGCCGGTGCTGGCGCTGGCGCACCTCGCGCTGGCCGCCCGGCGCACCCGGCAGGGCCTGCTGCGCCCGTTCCTGCGCGGCATCGGACGGGGGCTGGTCGAGGGGCCGGCTGCCCGCCGCCGCTGGACCGGGCCGCGGTTCGGGTTCGCGTCCCTGCTCGGCTACCTGACCGCTCGGAGGGCGTGATGACGGCACAGCCGTGGACCGTGGTGACTGTCACCTACCACTCGGCGGAGATGCTGCGCCGCTGCTGGCGCGGCCCGAAGCCGTACGAGTGGCTGGTGGTCGACAACGCCTCCGGCGACGACTCGGCGGCGGTCGCCGAGGAGTTGGGCGCGCGGGTGATCCGGCTGCCGGAGAACGTCGGCTTCGCCCGCGCCAACAACGTCGCGTTGCGCCAGGCGACCGGCCGGTACGTGCTGTTCGCCAACCCGGACCTGGAGGTGCGCCCGGACGGCCTGGACGCGCTGGCCCGGCACCTGGACACACACGGCGGGCTGGTCGCGCCGCAACTGCTCGGCACCGACGGCACACCGCAGGCCAACGGGCGCGGCTTCCCGTACGCGACGGCGAAGCTCGGCAACCGCAGGGTGTGGCCGCTGTCCCGGCTGCACGCCGCGTACCGGCTGGTGGCCGCGCCCGGGCAGACGCGCCACGTTGCCTGGGTGATGGGCGCGGCGGTGGCCGGCCGGACCGCCGACGTGACCGAGCTGGGCGGGTGGAACGAGCGCTTCTTCCTCTACTACGAGGACCACGAGCTGGGGCTGCGCGCCTGGCGGCACGGGCTGCCGGTGGCGGTGCTCGGTGACGTGCGGTGGACCCACCACTGGGCCCGCGCGACGAACTCGGTGCGCTGGTCCCGGGCGCACACGCTGGAGCTGCGCAGCGCCCGGACGTTCTTCGGCATGTTCCCGGAGTTCCTGGTCGGCCTGCCGCGACCGGCACGCCGGCACCGCCGGGCCACCGGGCTGGTCGGATCGGCGACGCCGTCCACCTCGGACCGCGCTGCGGAGTGATCGAGCGCGGTCGCGGGGCCGCTGACGTGAATGACGCTTTGATACCGTCTCGCCGTGTCCGTGGCACGCCCGGCCTTCTCCCCCTCGCCGGCGCCCGCGTCGGCGACGCCGGTTCCGTCGCGGCCGGGCACGCCGGCTGCGGTCGTCGCGCTCGCGTGGGACCGGCTGAGCCGGTCCCCGTACTGGTCCGTCGCGGGCCTGCTGGTCGCGCTGGGCGCCGTGCTGCGGCTCCGGCAGTGGGCGTACGCGCGCAGCTTCTGGAGCGACGAGCTGTACGTGGCGCACAACATCCGGGAGCGCGGCTACCTGGACCTGTTGCAGCCGCTGGCGTTCAGCCAGTCGGCGCCGCCCGGCTGGCTGTGGCTGGAACGGTTCGCGTTGGAGCAGTTCGGCGACGGTGAGCGGGCGCTGCGGCTGGTGCCGCTGCTGTTCGGGCTGGCGCTGCTGCCGCTCGTGGCGTGGCTCGGCCGGGCGCTCCTGCCGCCGCTCGCCGCGCTGGCGGCGCTGCTGCTGGTCGCCGTCGCACCGTTCCTGATCGGCTACTCGAACGAACTGAAGCAGTACAGCGCCGAGGCGTTCGGCGTCACGCTCGTGGTCGGGCTGGCGCTGCTGCTGGTGCGCACCGGCCCGACCTGGGCCGGGTCGGCGGTGTTCTGGTCGGCCGCGGCGGTCACGGCGTTCGTGAGCACCCTGTCCATTCCGGTCACCGGCGCGCTCGGCGTGCTGCTCGGCGGGTACCTGCTGTCCCGCCCGGACCGGCGGTGGGCGGGCGGGTGCCGGGACCTGGGCCGTTTCCTCGCCCCGGCGCCCGCCTGGGGCGCGGTCGCGCTCGTGGTGTACGTGCTCTTTCTGGCGCCGGGACTGGCCGATCCGCAGCTCGCCGCGTACTGGCGGGCGAAGTCGATCTATCCGGCGCGTTCGCTCACCGACCTGGCCGCCACAGTGGAATGGCTCGCCGCGACGTACCGGAGTCTCGCCACGGTGCCGTTCGTGGCCTGGTCGGCCTGGGTCGTCGTACCGCTGCTGGTGCTGGGCACGGCCGCCGGGCTACGGCGGCTCTCCGCCGTGGCGGTGCTGGTCCTGCTCACGCCCCTGGCGGCCGGGCTGGCCGGCGCGGCGGTGTCGGTCTACCCGTTCAACGGGCGGCTGGCGCTCTACGCGGTGCCCGCGTGCCTGCTGCTCGCCGCGCTCGCCGTCACGCCCCCACCGCTGCGGGCCGGCCTGCCCGCCCGGATCCGGTGGGTGGTCGCGGTGGTGCTGCTGCTCGCGCTCGCCGTTCCGCAGCTGGCCACCGCAGTGGTGGCCACAGTGCATCCGGCGCGGGCCTTCGCCCAGGGCGGCGGCGCGAACGCGGTCGACTACCGGGACGCGCTGCGCCACCTGGACGACAGGCGCCGCCCGGGTGACCTGGTGCTGGCCACCACCGTGTCGTGGAACGCCCAGGCGTGGTACGGCCCACCGACGGACGCCTACGTGGTCGCGGCCGGTCCCGGCGGCTGCCCGAAGCAGAGCGTGTCGACGCTGCTGCCCGGACGGTCCCGGGTCTGGTTGTTCCAGGCCACCGACTGGGCCGACGGGGCGAACCGGGATGTCATCGTCCGGCTCGGCGGCAGCGGCGTGGCGGTCGCCGAGCGGCAGTTCAGCGGAGCGCGGGTGGTCCGCTTCGACCTGGCCGCGGGCGTCACCAAGGGCAACGACGTCTGCCTCGTGCCGCCACCGAACGGCGCGGCTGTCCGTTAGCCGCCTAGCTGTGCCGCTGCCAGAGGTCGCGCAGCGCGTCCCAGTTGCCGCCGAGTCCGGCGCCGCAGGGCGTCTCCATGTAGATCGCGCTGGTGTTGTCGTCGCGGCCCCACCAGATGCCGCAGACCGGGCGGCCGTCCTGGCCGTTGCCGGCGTACTCGACGTAGCTGCCCTGCGCCCCGCTGACACCGCCGGTGGCCGGGCCGGCCTCGCGCATGCCCGGCGCGAGCGCGCGGCCGATGATGCCCATCTGCTGCCGGAAGGCGCGCGCCGCCTCCTTCTTCTCGGCCGACTCGTACTCGGCGAAGTGCAGCGACACACCCAGGTAGCGGCAGAAGACGTGCTGCTTCTCGCCCGCGGCGAGTCCGGGGCCGCTCTTCTCGGTGTTGATCGCGCAACCGCCCAGCGCGTCGAGCCACGGCTCGGCGATCGGCATCAGCGCGGCGTCGAACTTCGCCTTGTTCAGCGACTGCTGGGTGGCCTCGTAGAGCGCCGGGGAGGCGCTGGCCGCCGGAGTGGACGGTTCGCCGCCGTCGGCGAGCGACCGCCCGGCCAGCAGCCCGGCGCCACCGGCCAGCACCGCCGCCATGACCACGCCACCGATCCACAGGCCGGTACGGCTCTTGGGCGGGCGGGCGACCGGGGCGATCCGGGGGCCGCCGGTCGGGACGAGCGGGTCCGGGGCGGTGGCCTGCGCCGGGATCGCCGGCACCGGCATGCCCGGCGACACCGGCATGCCCGGCGACACCGGCATGCCGGGTGACAGGGGCGCGCCGGACGAGACGGGTGCGCCGGAGACCGGCTGCTGCGGCGTCATCGCCCACGGCTGCGCGCTCCACGGCAACTGCGGCGACGAGACCTGCTGCGGCGGTGCGGACACCGGCGGGGGCGGCGGCAGGAGATCGCCGGTGGCGGTGCGCTGGTAGTCCATGCCCAGGCTGCGGAACAGCCGCTCGGCCGCACCGTCCTCGTCGGAGGGGTACGCCACCCAGGGCTGGCCGGCCGCGAAGTCGGAGTTCACGTACCGGTACCCGCCGGGCGTCTGGGCCAGCACGTTCGCCGCGTTAGTGAACGCCTCGCGCCAGCGCTGGTCACCGGCGGCGGCGCCGTCCAGGACGGCCACGGTCAGCGCACGGTCCTGCCCGTCGAGCGCGGCCCAGGCCCTGCCGACCTGGCACTCGCCCAGCACCTCGGTGAACCTGTACGGACCTTCCGGCTGCATGCCCCACTCCTCTGCTCACCCGCCGTGCGGATAGTACAGAGAGCACGCTCATCAGACCTCTCTGCGGTCGGGCCACCCTTGCGTTCTGAAAGTTTTCATGCATAGAGTCGCGGGGTGAATAAAAGCGGTGCGGCCGCCCCCGACCGCCTGCTCGACCTGTTCCACGGCGTACGGCTCACCCCGACCCAGCGACGCATCGCCCACTGCCTGGTGCGGCACGCGGGCGCGGCGGCGTACCTGTCCGCCGCCGAGGTGGCCGAGCTGGCGGGCGTCAGCCAGCCGTCGGTGACCCGGTTCGCCATGGCGCTCGGGCACGACGGCTACCCCGCGCTGCGCCGCCGCCTGCGGGAACTGACCGTGACCGGGTCGGCCGGACCGGCCGCCGGCAACGCACTGCAACGGGCGGTGCACGCCGAGCGGGACAACCTCGACCGGCTCGCCGCGCAGCTCGCCGACGCCGGCCGGGTCGCCGAGGTGGGGAAGCTGCTGGCGGCCAGCCGTCCACTTCCGGTGCTCGGACTGCGCGCCGCCGCGCCGCTCGCCGCGTACTTCGCCTACTTCGCCGCGAAGGTGCACCCGGACGTGCGGGTGCTCGACGACGGCGGCAGCATGCTCGTCGACCGCCTGGACCAGGCGGTCGCGTCCGGCGCGACGGCGATGCTCGCGTTCGTGCTGCCCCGCTACCCCCGCGAGACGCTGGAGGCGCTGCGCGAGGCCCGGAACGCCGGGCTGACGGTCGTGGCCATCACCGACTCGCCGGTGAGCCCGGCCACCGAGCACGCCGAGGTGGTGCTGCCCGCCGCCGTCGGCGCCGACCTGGTCTTCGACCTGCACACCGCACCGATGACGCTGGCCATGGTGGTGCTCCAGGCGATCTGCGACGCCGCACCGGCCGAGACCCAGAACCGGCTCGAGGCGTTCGAGTCGTCCGCCGCCCGCCGCCAGTTGTTCCTCGGCTGAGAGGAGTACGAGATGCACCAGCCCGTCCGCGCCGCCCGCGGCACCGCACGCACCGCGAAGGGGTGGCCGCAGGAGGCCGCCCTGCGGATGCTGATGAACAATCTCGACCCCGAGGTGGCCGAGCGCCCCGAGGACCTGGTGGTCTACGGGGGCACCGGCAAGGCGGCCCGGGACTGGCCGTCGTACCACGCACTGGTGCGCACGCTGACCGAGCTGCGCGACGACGAGACGATGCTCGTGCAGTCGGGCCGCCCGGTCGGGGTGATGCGCACCCACGAGTGGGCGCCGCGTGTGCTGCTGGCCAACTCCAACCTGGTCGGCGACTGGGCCACCTGGCCGGAGTTCCGCCGCCTGGAGTCGCTGGGCCTGACCATGTACGGGCAGATGACAGCCGGTTCCTGGATCTACATCGGCACCCAGGGCATCCTCCAGGGCACGTACGAGACGTTCGCCGCCGTCGCCGCCAAGCGCTTCGAGGGCACGCTCGCCGGGACGCTGACGCTCACCGCCGGATGCGGCGGGATGGGCGGGGCGCAGCCGCTCGCGGTCACCATGAACGGTGGTGTCTGCCTGATCGTGGACGTGGACCGGGCCCGGCTCCAGCGGCGGGCCCACGACCGCTACCTGGACGAGATCGCCGACTCGCTGGACGACGCGGTCGAGCGGGTGCTCGCGGCGAAGCGGGACCGGCGGGCCCTCAGCGTCGGCGTGGTCGGCAACGCCGCCACCGCCTTCCCGGAGCTGCTGCGCCGGGGCGTCGAGATCGACATCGTCACCGACCAGACCAGCGCGCACGACCCGCTGTCGTACCTGCCGGAGGGCGTTGACCTCGCCGACGCGCGGGACTACGCGGCGGCCGAGCCGGCCGAGTTCACCGACCGGGCGCGGGCGTCGATGGCGAAGCACGTGGCGGCGATGGTCGGCTTCCTGGACGCGGGCGCCGAGGTCTTCGACTACGGCAACTCGATCCGGGGCGAGGCCGAGCTCGGCGGGTACGAGCGGGCGTTCGACTTCCCCGGGTTCGTGCCCGCGTACATCAGGCCGCTGTTCTGCGAGGGCAAGGGCCCGTTCCGCTGGGCCGCGCTGTCCGGCGACCCGCGCGACATCGCGGCCACCGACCGGGCGATCCTCGACCTGTTTGCGGAGAACGAGTCCCTCGCCCGGTGGATCCGGTTGGCCGGCGAGCGGGTCGCGTTCCAGGGCCTGCCGGCGCGGATCTGCTGGCTCGGCTACGGCGAGCGCGACCGCGCCGGGGTGCGATTCAACGAGATGGTCGCCTCCGGCGAGCTGAGCGCGCCCGTGGTGATCGGCCGGGACCACCTGGACTGCGGCAGCGTGGCCAGCCCGTACCGGGAGACCGAGGCGATGGCCGACGGCTCCGACGCGATCGCCGACTGGCCGCTGCTGAACGCGCTCGTCAACACCGCCAGCGGCGCGTCCTGGGTGTCCATCCACCACGGCGGCGGCGTCGGGATCGGCCGGTCCCTCCACGCCGGCCAGGTCTGCGTGGCCGACGGCAGCGACCTCGCCGGGCAGAAGATCGAGCGGGTGCTCACAAACGACCCGGCGATGGGCGTGATCCGGCACGTCGACGCCGGCTACGACGACGCGCGTGAGGTCGCCGAGCGTACCGGCGTCCGCGTCCCGATGACCGAAGCGTAAGGAAGGGCCCCTTGTTAACGCATTCTGCATTGAAAGGGTCCCTTCCTAACCGGTTCCGGGAGCTGTGGGACGAGATCGCCCCGATCGGGCGGGACGCCGGCAGCGGCGGCTACCTGCGCTACGCGCTGACCGAACCGGAGCGCACGCTGCGCGCCTGGTTCCGGGAACAGGCCGACCGGCGGGGCATGCCGGTCGCGCAGGACGGCAACGGCAACCTGTTCGCCTGGTGGGGCGACCCGGCGGCCGGGGACGCCGTGCTGACCGGCAGCCACTTCGACTCGGTGCCGCACGGCGGCGCGTACGACGGTCCGCTCGGCATCGTCAGCGCGTTCCTCGCCGTGGACGAGCTGCGGGCCGCGGGCGTCACAGCGGACCGGCCGGTGGTGGTGGCCGCGTTCGTGGAGGAGGAGGGCGCGCGGTTCGGCGTACCCTGCCTGGGATCGCGGCTGCTCACCGGCGAGATCGACGTCGACCGCGCGGCCGGGCTGCGCGACCAGGCCGGGACGACCTTCGCCGAGGCGCTGGGCGAGCAGCCCGCGGGCGCCGATCCGGCGCTGCTCGGCCGCTTCGCGGCCTTCGTGGAGCTGCACGTCGAGCAGGGCCGCGCGCTCGTCGACCTGGACGCGCCGGTCGCTGTGGCGTCGGCGATCTGGCCGCACGGACGGTGGCGGTTCGACTTCACCGGCGAGGGCAACCACGCGGGTACGACCCGGATGGCCGACCGCCGCGACCCGATGCTCACCTACGCGTTCACCGTGCTGGCGGCCAACAAGGAGGCCCGGCTGCGCGACGCGCACGCCACTGTGGGCCGGGTGTCGGTCGAGCCGAACGCCACGAACGCGATCCCGTCCCGGGTCACCGGCTGGCTGGACGCACGGGCGGCCGAGGCGGAGACGCTGTACGGTCTGGTCGAGGCGGTACGCACCAAGGCCGCCGACCGGGCCGGCCGCGACGGAACCGCGCTGACCTGCACCCAGGAGTCGGCGACCCCGCTCGTCGCGTTCGACAGAGGGCTGGCCGACCGGCTGGCCGCGCTGCTCGGCGCGCCGGTGCTGCCCACCGGCGCCGGGCACGACGCGGGGGTGCTGGCGGCGCACCTGCCCACCGCGATGCTGTTCGTGCGCAACCCGACCGGGGTGTCGCACTCCCCCGCCGAGACGGCCACCGACGCCGACTGCGCCGCCGGGGTGGCCGCCCTGGCCCGGGTGCTGGAGGAGCTGGCATGCCGCTGACCCGCTGGCTGGCCGAGTACGCCTGGCTGCCCGATCGCGCCGAGCCCACCCGGGACGTGCTGATCGAGGCGACCGACGGGCGGTTCACCGCGGTCACCCCGCTGACCGTGGACGGTCCACCGGCCGCCGGGGTCGAGGTGCTCGGCGACGCGATCCGGCTGCCCGGCCTGACGGTGCCCGGCCTCGCGAACGCCCACTCGCACGCGTTCCACCGGGCGCTGCGCGGGCGCACCCACGACGGGCGCGGCGACTTCTGGTCCTGGCGCAGCCTGATGTACGCCGTCGCGATCCGGCTCGACCCGGACTCCTACCTGGCGCTGGCCCGCGCCGTGTACGCGGAGATGGCGCTGTCCGGGATCACCTGCGTGGGCGAGTTCCACTACCTGCACCACGGTCCCGGCGGCACCCCGTACGACGACCCGAACGCCATGTCCGCCGCGCTCGTGGAGGCCGCCGCGCACGCCGGGGTCCGGCTCACGCTGCTGGACACCGCCTACCTGGCCGGGGGCGTGGACGGCGCGCCGCTGGCCGGGCCGCAACGGCGGTTCGGTGACGGTGACGCGCTGCGCTGGGCGCAACGGGTGGACGCGTTCCGCCCGGCCGACGAGCACGTCCGGCTCGGCGCGGCCATCCACTCGGTGCGGGCGGTCCCGGCCGAGCAGCTCGCCACGGTGGCGGGCTGGGCCGACCGCAACGGGCTGCCGCTGCACGTGCACCTGTCCGAGCAGCCGGCCGAGAACGACGCCTGCCGGGCCGTGCACGGGTGCACCCCGACGCGGCTGCTGGCCGACCACGGCGTGCTCGGCCCGCACACCACCGCCGTGCACGCCACCCACCCGACGGCCGCCGACGTGGCGCTGCTCGGCGACAGCCGTACCCGGGTCTGCGTCTGCCCCACCACCGAACGCGACCTGGCCGACGGGGTCGGCCCGGTGCGCCGGATGGCCGACGCGGGCAGCCCGCTGAGCCTCGGCAGCGACAGTCACGCAGTGGTGGACCTGTTCGAGGAGGCCCGCGCGCTGGAGATGGACGAGCGGCTGCGCACCCGCAGGCGGGGGCACTTCACGCCGGCCGAGCTGGTCGACGCCGCCACCGTCGGCGGGCACGCCACGCTGGGCTGGGGCGACGCCGGCCGGCTCGCCGTCGGGCAGCGGGCCGACCTGGTCACGGTACGGCTGGACAGCGCCCGCACCGCCGGGGTACCGCCGGTCGGCGCGTTCTTCGCGGCCACCGCCGCCGACGTGACGAGCGTCGTGGTCGACGGCCGGCCCGTCGTGGACGGCGGCCGGCACCTGACCGTGGACGTGCCCACCGAGCTGCGGGACGCGATCGCCGCGGTCACCGCCGAGGAGGACTCGTGATGCGCGGCAGCCTGCTCGTCGACCACATCGGCGAGCTGGTCACGAACGACGGCCGCGACGGCGACCCGCTGGGCGTCCGGCGCGACGCCGCCCTGCTGATCGAGGACGGGCAGGTGGCCTGGTTCGGGCCGGCCCGCGACGCACCGGCCGCCGACCGACGCGTCGACGCCGGTGGCGCGGCGGTGCTGCCCGGCTTCGTGGACAGCCACGCCCACCTGGTCTTCGCCGGTGACCGGGCCGCCGAGTTCGCCGCCCGGATGGCCGGCGAGCCCTACACCGGCGGCGGCATCCGGACCACCGTCGGCGCCACCCGCGCCGCCTCCGACGACGACCTGCGCGCCACGGTGGGCCGGCTGCGCGCGGAGATGCTGCGGCAGGGCACCACCACCGCCGAGATCAAGAGCGGGTACGGCCTCACCGTCGCCGACGAGGCCCGCTCGCTGCGGATCGCCGCCGAGTTCACCGAGGACACCACGTTCCTCGGCGCGCACGTCGTCCCCGCCGAGTACGCCGACCGCCCGGACGACTACGTCGGCATGGTGTGCGGGCCGATGCTGGCCGCCGCCGCGCCGTACGCCCGCTGGATCGACGTGTTCTGCGAGCGGGGCGCGTTCGACGCCGACCACGCGCGGGCGATCCTCGCCTGCGGGCAGGCGGCAGGTCTGGGTGTGCGGCTGCACGCCAACCAGCTCGGTCCCGGGCCGGGCGTGCGGCTCGGCGTGGAGATGGGCGCGGCGAGCGTCGACCACTGCACCCACCTGACCGACGCCGACGTCGGCGCGCTCGCCGGTTCGGAGACGGTCGCCACGCTGCTGCCGGGCGCCGAGTTCTCCACCCGGTCGCCGTACCCGGACGCCCGGCGGCTGCTCGACGCGGGCGTGACGGTCGCGCTCGCCACCGACTGCAACCCCGGCTCCTCGTACACGTCGTCGATGCCGTTCTGCGTCGCGCTCGCCGTACGCGAGATGCGGATGACCCCGGCGGAGGCGGTGTGGGCCGCGACCGCCGGCGGGGCGGCGGCCCTGCGCCGCACCGACGTGGGCCGGCTGACCCCCGGGGCGCGGGCCGACCTGATCATCCTCGACGCCCCGTCCCACCTGCACCTGGCCTACCGGCCGGGAGTGCCACTGATCCGCCAGGTCCTGCACAACGGAGTACCGCGATGACCACCGTCACCATCCTGTCCACCGGCGTCACAGCCGCCGACGTGCTCGCGGTGGCCCGCGGCACCGCGAAGGTCGTGCTCGACCCGGCCGCCACCGAGGCGATGGCCACCTCCCGGTCCATCGTGGACGGCATCGAGGCGGCCGGCCGCCCGGTGTACGGCGTCTCCACCGGCTTCGGCGCCCTCGCGAACACGTTCGTCGCCCCGGAACGCCGGGCCGAGCTGCAGCACGCGCTGATCCGCTCGCACGCCGCCGGGGTCGGCGCGCCGATGCCGCGCGAGGTGGTACGCGCCATGATGCTGCTGCGGGTCCGCTCGCTGGCGCTCGGGCGCTCCGGGGTCCGCCCGCTGGTCGCCGAGGCGCTCGTGGACCTGCTCAACCACGACGTCACCCCGTGGGTGCCCGAGCACGGCTCGCTCGGCGCGTCAGGCGACCTGGCGCCGCTGGCCCACTGCGCGCTGGTGCTGCTCGGCGAGGGCTGGGTGCTCGGCCCGGCCGGTGACCGCGTTCCGGCCGTCGACGTGCTGCGCCGGGCCGGGCTGAAGCCGGTGTCGCTCGCCGCCAAGGAAGGGCTGGCGCTGATCAACGGCACCGACGGCATGCTCGGCATGCTGCTGCTGGCCGTCTCCGACGCCCGGCACCTGTTCGCCATTGCGGACGTGACGGCGGCGCTCGCAATCGAGGCGATGCTCGGCTCGGAGCGGCCGTTCCTGCCGGAGCTGCACGCCATCCGCCCGCACCCGGGGCAGGCCGCGTCGGCGGCGAACATCCACCGGCTGTTGCAGGGCTCGGCGGTGATGGACTCGCACCGCGACGACCTGGCACACGCGGTGCAGGACGCGTACTCGATGCGCTGCGCCCCGCAGGTGGCCGGCGCGGCCCGGGACACGCTCGACTTCGTCGAGGTGGTGGCCGGGCGGGAGCTGCTGTCGGTGGTCGACAACCCGGTGGTGCTGCCGGACGGGCGGGTCGAGTCGACCGGCAACTTCCACGGCGCGCCGCTCGGCTTCGCCGCCGACTACCTGGCCATCGCCGCGGCCGAGGTGGGCGCGATCGCCGAGCGCCGGGTGGACCGCCTGCTGGACGTCACCCGCTCCCGGGAGCTGCCCGCGTTCCTGTCGCCGGACCCCGGGGTCAACTCGGGCCTGATGATCGCCCAGTACACCGCCGCCGGGATCGTGGCGGAGAACCGCCGGCTCGCCGCGCCCGCCTCGATCGACTCCCTGCCGACCAGCGGCATGCAGGAGGACCACGTCTCGATGGGCTGGGCGGCCACCAAGAAGCTGCGCACCGTGCTGGACAACCTGACCAGCCTGCTCGCGGTGGAGCTGCTGGCGGCCGTACGCGGGCTCCAGCTCCGCGCGCCGCTGACGCCGTCGCCGGCCGGGCGGGCGGCGTTGCACGCGCTCGGCGGCGCCATCGGCGAGCCGGGACCGGACGTGTTCCTCGCGCCGCTGATGGAGGCCGCACGCGAGGTGGTACGCGGCCCGGAGCTGCGCGCGGCGATCGAGCGGGAGATCGGCCCGCTCGGCTGAGCGGCCGGTCCGGGCACCGGGCCGACGCTGCGGCCGGGCGTCCGGCCGCGGCGTCGAGAGCGGTCAGGCGGCGGGCGGGAGCACCTTTGCGACCAGCTTGGCCAGCTCCCGCAGCGCCTTGCCACGGTGGCTGACCGCGTCCTTCTCCTCGGGCGTCAGCTCCGCGTTCGTCCGCTCCTGCCCGTCGCCCAGGAAGACCGGGTCGTAGCCGAAGCCGCCGTCGCCGCGCGGCGCGCGCAGCAGCCGGCCGGACTGGCGGCCGTCGACCAGGTGCTCCTTGCCACCCGGCAGCACCAGCGCCACGGTGCAGACGAACGCGGCGCCCCGGTGCTCGTCCGGCACGTCGGCGACCTGGTCCAGCACGAGCTGGAGGTTGGCGTGATCGTCGCCGTGCCGGCCGGACCAGCGGGCGCTGAACACGCCAGGCATGCCGTTGAGGGCGTCCACCGCCAGACCGGAGTCGTCGGCGATGGTCGGCAGGCCGGTACGCCGGCAGCCCTCCCGTGCCTTGATCAGCGCGTTCTCGCCGAACGTGAGGCCGGTCTCCGGCAGCTCCGGATACTCCTCGACGTCGTCGAGCCCGAGCAGGGCGATCCGGTGCGCGCCGAGCGCGCCGTCCAGGATCCGCTGGAGTTCGACCAGCTTCTTCCGGTTCCGGGTGGCAAGGAGGACCTTGTTCATGACGAGAGCGCCTTCCGCTGCGCGTCGGCCAGTTCCAGACAGCCCGCCACGCCCAGGTCGAGCAGCGCGTCGAGCTGGTCGCGGGCGAAGACGCCCGCCTCACCGGTGCCCTGCACCTCGACGAAGTCGCCGGTGCCGGTGCAGACCACGTTCATGTCGACCTCGGCGGTGACGTCCTCGGCGTAGCAGAGGTCGAGCATCGGCTCGCCGCCGATCACGCCGACGCTCACCGCCGCCACCGAGCGGTGCATCACCTTGTCCACCTTGCCGGCCAGCGCCTTGCGCTCGGCCAGCCAGGTCACCGCGTCGTGCAGTGCGACGTACGCGCCGGTGATCGCGGCGGTCCGGGTGCCCCCGTCGGCCTGGAGCACGTCGCAGTCCAGCACGATCGAGTTCTCGCCGAGCGCCTTGAGGTCGACGCAGGCGCGCAGGCTGCGGCCGATCAGCCGGGAGATCTCGTGCGTGCGCCCGCCGACCTTGCCGCGGACGCTCTCCCGGTCCGAGCGGGTGTTCGTGGCCCGGGGCAGCATCGCATACTCGGCGGTCACCCAGCCCAGCCCGGAACCCTTGCGCCAGCGGGGCACGCCCTCGGTGACGCTTGCCGTGCAGAGGACCCGGGTCGCGCCGAACTCGACGAGCACCGATCCCTCCGGGTGGGTGCTCCAGCCTCGGGTCAGGGTCACCGGTCGGAGTTGGTCGGGCTGCCGCCCGTCAGGTCGCGCCATGCCTGCACCCTATGCGGTGCGGTGATCGCACCGCCCGCGGGTGCCACCGGCCGGTCAGCGCGCCGGCGCGTCGACCCCGTGCGCGCGGAGGAAACCCGCGACGGCGGCCGGCCAGCCGAACTCCTCGGCGCGGGCCCGCGCGGCCGCGCGACGCTCTGCCTCCGGCCGGTCCAGCAGCCGGCGGACCGCGACGGCGAACGCCGCCGGGGTGCCGTACGCGGCGAGCCCGCCCGGCCCGATCACCTCGGGCAGGGCGCTCGCCGCGTTCGCCACCACCGGCGTGCCGGATGCGAGCGCCTCCAGGCCGGCCAGGCCGAACGTCTCCACCGGCCCGGGTGCGAGCACCACGTCCGCGCCAGCCAGCAGCGCGGCCACCGACAGCCGGTCCGGCAGGAACCCGGTGAAGTGCACCGGCAGGCCCGCTGCCCGCCGGGCCAACGCCGGCCGCAGCGGCCCGTCCCCGACCAGCACCAGGACCGCCGGTACGCCGGCGCGGCGCAGCCGGGCCAGCGTGGTCAGCGCCAGGTCGGGGCGTTTCTCCACGGAGAGCCGGGCGCAGTGCACCAGCAGCACCTCCGAGTCGTCGGCGTACCGCTCCCGCAGCGCCGGGTCGGCGCGACGGGGGTGGAACGTGTCCAGGTCGACGCCGAGCGGCACCCGCTCGACCGGCGGTCCGTCCAGCCGGCCGAACTCCTCCGCGGCCCAGCGGGTGGTGCAGACGATCCGGTCGAACCGGCGTACCGTCTCGCGGTTCAGCCGGTCTGCGGTCCGCCGGGCCAGCCCGGTCGGCACCCCCCACTGGCCGAGCAGCCCGGTCAGGCTCTCGTGCGAGACCATCGTCGAGCGCACCCCGTGCTCCCGTGCCCAGCGGCCGGTCCAGCGCAGCGTGCTGCGATCGGAGACCTCGATCCGGTCCGGGGCCAGGTCGCCGAGGAGCCGGGCCAACCGCCGCCGGTCCCACAGCACCCGATAGCCGCCGGTGCCGGGCAGCTCCGGTCCGGGCAGGGTGATCTCCCGCCCCCACGGCCGCACTGTGTCCGACGGGCGCGCCCCGGGGATCACCAGCACCGGTTCGTGACCGGCGGCCAGATACCCGGCGCCCAGTTGGCGCAGCGCCGTCCGCAGCCCGCCGGACCGCGCCGTCACGAAGTTGGCAAGCCGGACGATCCGTACCGGACGGGCGGCGGCCCCGGTCACGCCGCGAGCCGTCCGGCGGCGGGCGAACCGGCCAGCACTGCCTGGTAGTGCCCGATCAGCTCGTCCCCGACCGCGTCCCAGCTCCGCCGGGCCACCGCCGCGCGGGCCGCCGCGCCGTACCGGGCCCGCCGGGACGGGTCGGCGGCCAGCTCGGCCACGGCGGCGGCCAGCGCGGCGCCGTCGTCCGGCGGCACCAGCAGCCCGGTCACCCCCGACTCGACCAGGTCCACCGGACCACCGCTGGCCGGCGCCACCACCGGTACGCCGCTCGCCGCGGCCTCCTGGAGCGTCTGCCCGAACGTTTCGTGCGGTCCGGTGTGGACGAACACGTCGAGGCTGGCGTACAGCTCGGCCAGTGCGTCGTCGCGTCGCACGCCGAGGAACCGCGCCGCCGGCAGCGCCCGTTCGAGCTGACGCCGGGCCGGCCCGTCGCCGACCACCACCACCCGCACGCCGGGCAGGTCGGTGACCGGCGCCAACAGGTCCACCCGCTTCTCCGGGGCGAGCCGGCCGACGTACCCGACAAGCAGTTCGCCGCCGGTTGCGAGCGTCGCGCGGAGCTGTTCGCTGCGCCGCGCCGGGTGGAACCGGACGGCGTCCACGCCGCGCCGCCACAGCCAGATCCGGCGTACCCCGTGATTGATCAGGTCCGACGCGGCGCGGGTGGACGGCGCGAGGGTGCGCTGCGCGGAGTTGTGGATCTCGCGGATCCGCCGCCACGCGGCGGCCTCGCCCCATCCCACCCGGTACGCCCGGGCGTAGGCCGCCACATCGGTCTGGTAGACCGCGACGGCGGGCAGGCCGTGGCGGGCCGCCAGCGACGCGCCGGCCGCGCCCAGCACGAAGGGACTGGCCAGGTGGACCACGTCGGGCCGGTGCCCGAGCAGCGCGCCGGTCAGCCCGACGCTCGGCACGGCGAGCCGGAAGCCCTGATAGCGGGGCAGGGGCACGCTCGGCAGGCGCACCACCGGATAGGCGTGGTGGTCGACCCGGCGGCGGCGGCCCCCGGCCGGGGCGGGCGCGACGACGAGGGGCTCGTGACCCCGGGCGACCAGGTGCTCGGCGGCCCGGACGACCGAGTGCGCCACGCCGTTGACGTCCGGCGGAAACGACTCGGTGACGATGGCGATCCGCATGGCCCGAGGGTGCGGGCGGCACGGATGCGGCAGGCGACGGCACGCTGACCGGCCGGCAAACACTGCGACAACGCGCGGCCCGGGCGCCGGTCAGATGTCGTAGCTGGCGCCCGCCCGGACCACTTCCAGCGGCCCGGTGTACGCCCCGGCCGCCGCCTCCACGGTCTGCGACTCGCTGCCCCAGGCCGGTACGAGGTGGGTGAGCAGGAGCCGACCCACTCCCGCCTTGGTGGCCGCCTCGCCCGCCTCCCGGCCGGTCAGGTGCAGGTCCGGCGGGTTCTCCACGCCGTCCATGTAGCTCGCCTCGCAGAGGAACACGTCGGCGTCCTGGGCCAGGCGCAGCAGCGCCTCGCAGGGTGCGGTGTCGGCGGAGTAGCAGAACACCCGGCCGCCGTGCTCCAGCCGCACCCCGTACGTCTCGACCGGGTGGTTCATCCGGTCGACGGTGACTGTGAACGGACCGATCGGGAACGTGCCCGGCTGCAGGCCGTAGAACTGGTAGACGTCCTCCACCGAGCCCTCCTCCTGCCCGTACGCGGCGGCCAGCCGGTCCGGCGCGCCGGACGGGGCGTACATCGGCAGGGGCGGATACGGGCCGTCCGGCGCGTACCGGCGTACCACTACGTAGGACACGGCGTCGAACATGTGGTCGCAGTGCAGGTGGGTGAGGAGGACGGCGTCGGGGGCGTGCAGCCCGACGTAGCGCTGGAGCGTGGAGAGCGAGCCCACGCCGAAGTCGATCAGAAGGCGGAAGCCCTCGGCTTCCATGAGATAGGCCGAGCAGGGGGATTCGGGCCCCGGGAAGCTGCCCGCGCAGCCGAGGACGGTCAGTCTCATCCGGTGGCCTCGATCTCACCGTGAGTAGTCGATGCGCCGGCGGCGGCGCCGCCGATGATCACTACCGACGCGCTCGCCACGCTGCGCAGCCTACGCGTCGCCCCGGTCGGGCAAGAATCATCTGCCGGAAGTTGTCATCAACGTGACACCCATACACGTCCGCTCCGGACGAGACCGGCGGTCCGGCCGGCGGGCACGCCACCGGCCGGACCGGCCATCGGTCCGTCAGGCCCAGAGCTGACCGTCCAGAGCCTCCTCCGCGTCGGCGAGGGTGCCGCCGTACGCGCCGGTCGACAGGTATTTCCAGCCGCCGTCGCAGACCACGAACGCCACGTCCGCGCGCCGGCCGTCCCGGACCGCCTCGTGCGCCACCGCGAGCGCGGCGTGCAGGATGGCGCCGGTGGAGAACCCGGCGAAGACGCCCTCCACCTCGACGAGCTGCCGGGTCCGCAGCACCGCGTCCCGGGTGCCGACGGAGAAGCGGCGGGACAGCACTCCGGCGTCGTACAGCTCGGGCACGTAACCCTCGTCGATGTTGCGCAGACCGTAGACCAGCTCGCCGTAACGCGGCTCGGCCGCCACGATCTGGATGCCCTCGACCTTCTGCCGCAGATAGCGCCCGGTGCCCATGAGCGTGCCGGTGGTGCCCAGCCCGGCCACGAAGTGCGTGATGCCCGGCAGGTCCTGGAGCAGTTCCGGCCCGGTCGTCTCGTAGTGCGCCCGGGCGTTCGCCTCGTTGCCGTACTGGTAGAGCATCACCCAGTCCGGGTGTTCGGCGGAGATCTGCTTCGCGGTCACGACCGCCTGGTTCGAGCCACCCGCGGCCGGCGAGAAGATGATCTCCGCACCGTACATCCGGAGCAGTTGCACCCGCTCGGTGGAGACGTTCTCCGGCATCACGCAGACCAGCCGGTAGCCGCGCAGCTTCGCCACCATGGCCAGCGAGATGCCGGTGTTGCCGCTGGTCGGCTCCAGGATCGTGTCACCCGGACGCAGCCGGCCGGCCTCCTCGGCCGCGCGGACCATGAACAGGGCTGCGCGGTCCTTGATGCTGCCGGTCGGGTTCCGGTCCTCCAGCTTGGCCCAGAGCCGCACCGGCGGCGCCCCGGCCGGGACCGTCGGCGAGAGCCGGGGCAACCCGACCAGCGGGGTGCCGCCGCAGGCGTCGAGGAGGCTGTCGTACCGCGCCATCGCGGGCCCCCTCAGCGGGCGGCGCGCGTGGAGACCGCGTGCGAGGCGATCGCCGCGGCGGCCGCGAAGCCGAACGCGCCACCGGCCACGGCCGGCAGGATGGTCACGCTGTCGCCGTCGTTGAGCTTGGCGTCGAGCGCGCCGAGGAAGCGGACGTCCTCGTCGTTGACGTAGACGTTGACGAACCGGTGCAGCGCGCCCGCGTCGGTGACCAGCCGGCCCTTCAGGCCGCCGTGCCGGGAGTCCAGGTCGGTGAGCAGGTCGGCGAGCGTGTCGCCGCTGCCCTCGACGACCTTCGCGCCGCCGGTGTAGCTGCGCAGGATGGTGGGGATGCGAACCTCGATGGCCATGGTGTCTCGTGCTCCTCGTTCGGGATCGTGCCAGGTGACGGGAAAAGGAAGGTGCCGGCGCTGAAGGTCAGCGGCCGGAACACTCGTAGTCGACCGTCGCCGGGCTCTGCCCGAACATGTAGGACTGGACGGCGTTCGGGTCCACGGCGGCATCCACGATCTCCACCGGCTCCTCGGTGACCACGCCGTCGACGATCCGGAAGGAGCGGATCTCCTCGGTGTCGGGCTCGCGGGTCGAGACGAGCAGGTAGTGCGCGCCCGGCTCGCCGGCGAAGGAGACGTCCGTACGCGACGGGTAGGCCTCCGTCGCGGTGTGCGAGTGGTAGATGACGACCGGTTCCTCGTCGCGGTCGTCCATCTCACGCCACACCCGCAGCTGCTCCATCGAGTCGAACTCGTAGAACGTCATGGAACGGGCGGCGTTGTCCATCGGGATGTGCCGGGCCGGGGTGTCGCTGCCGACGGGACCGGCGACCACGCCGCACGCCTCGTCCGGGTGGTCCCGGCGCGCGTGGGCGACGATCGCGTCGATGATCGACCGGTCGATGCTCAGCACGTCGCCAAGCCTAGCGCCTGGCCCTCCCGGGCGGCGAGGTGGCAACCGTCACCACTCAGTCGATCAGCGCGTTGAGCAGGGACTCCTGCAGATATCCGAGATAGGCGTAGACCGACAGTTGGAACACCCGGGACGAACCCGGGTCCGCGGCCACCGCGTCGTCGAGTTCCTCGCCCAGGTCGGTGCCGTCCTTGATCTCCAGGCGTACGCCCATCGCCAGCCGGGCGTCGTTCAGCGCCCGGAGCCACGCCTCGGCCGCCTCCGCGTCCAGCCGCACCTCGCCACCGGAGTCCCCGTCGGGCAGCGCGGCGAGCACGGCACCCGCCTGGTCGATCTTGCCGGTCTTCAGATCACCCTCGGTGTAGCGGCGGAACTCGGCGGTGCCGGCGTCGTCGTCCGGGTAGACGTCCGGGAAGAGCCGCCCGACCACCGGATCGCCGTGGTCGAAGCCGTCGGTCAGCAGCCCGACCACCTCGCCCGCGACCTTGCGCAGCACCCGGACCTCGTCGACCGCGAACGTGGCCACGTAGTGGTCGCCCCGGCGGCGGAACATGCTCACAGCGCCACCCTTGCTCGCGACTGCGGGGCTCGCGACACCGGCTCACTCCTCGCGCTCACGATCGGTCCACCGTCGCCCAGAGGCCGTACGCGTGCAGTTGCGCCGCGTCGTGCTCCATCCGCTCCCGGGCACCGCTGGAGACCACGGCCTTGCCCTTGTGGTGCACGTCCAGCATGAGCCGCTCCGCCTTCTCCCGGCTGTACCCGAAGAGCTTCTGGAACACCCAGGTCACATACGTCATCAGGTTGACCGGATCGTCCCAGACGATGGTCACCCACGGCCGGTCGGAGACCGGCACCTCTTCGGTGTCCGGCGTCTCGACCGGCGCAACCTGTGGAGCCGCCATGCCCCCCATCGTGCCACCGGATCCGGGGAACCGATGAACCGGAACGGCGCGCGGGTCGTCGTCACCCGCCCGGGCCGCGTACGCGAGCCCGGGTCGCCGTCTGCCGACCCCGTGGTCAGGCAAGCAGGATGCCGTGGTCGAGCGCATCGGCGAGCACCGCGCCCAGCGAGAGACGGATCACCTCGAAGCGGCGGGACACCTCGCGGGACAGCTCGAGTTCGACCTCGCGCAGCGCGCGCTGGGCCCAGGAGCGGGCGGCGTTCGGATCGTTGTTGCCGGGCGCCCGCCAGTGCTGCCAGCAGCCCCCGTTGAGGGCGACGCCGACCGGCGGGAGCACCTCGTTCCGCTGCGCGCCGGGCAGGCCGGCCAGCGCGTCCAGGGCGCCCGCCCCGGTCAGCCCGGCGACCCCGGCCGTGCTGGTCACCAGGAGCACCCGGTCCAGCTCGGGCGCGTCCGGGTGGTCGGCCAGGCCCCAGCGCACCGCGTGGGTGATCCGCCGGCGTACGCCCTCGGCCAGCGGCGCGCCGAACACCCGGGCGGCAGCCTCGTCGACCAGGCCCCGCACGGCCTCGTCGCACTGGGCGGTGGCGAGCAGCGACAGCGCCTCCATCTCCCGGTCGAGCAGTTGCGGCAGGCCGGCGCAGCCGACCCCGAAGACGATCTCCTGCACCACCCGCAAGTGGATGTTTGCCAGTTCCAGGGCGAGGTGCTGGCGGATCCGGCGGGCGCAGGCGCGGGCCTGGCGGTCGATCCGGTCGGCCAGCTCACCCGGCTCGACGCCGGCGAGCACCGGTATCCGGCCGTGCGCGCCGGCCGGCACCGGCGGGCACGCGCTGCCGCGACGCAGCGCCTCGTCGGCGGCCCAGCCGACCAGCGCGCGGCGCAGCTGCGGCAGCTCGGCGTGGCGGGCCGGGAACCACCGGGCCGGGGTGAGCGCCGGCACCGCGGCCAGCAGCGCCGCGCGGTGCGCCTCGATGGAGACCGACACCGGGTCGAGCCGGCGGATGGGCCCGAGATCGGTACCGGACGCCGCCCGGTCCTGGGCCCGCGTTCCGTCGCCCGGCGCGGCCGGGGCGGTCACGCCGGGCGTGACGGCGAAGAACACCTCGACCCGGGTACGCGCCACCTCGGCGAGCAGGTGCAGCTCGGCCGCGCTGAACGCCTGGTCGGCGGAGATCACGAAGAGCAACGCGCCGGCCCGGCCGACGGCGTCGCGCAGCACCCGGCCGCCGGCGACGCCGAGCGTGCCGGTATCAGGCGTGTCGACCACCGCGAAGTGCCGCAGCAGCGGATCGGGCAGGCTCAGCTCGACCCGGCGCGGCGGCCGGGCCAGCGCCGGGCCGGCGGCGAGCGGGTCGGCGCCGTAGGCGTGCGGCTGGCGGTAGCCCGGGACGTACGCGGCGCGGGTGGCGGTGGCGGCGTGCTGGACCAGCAGATTGCTTCCCGTCGGCACGGCGAGCGTCGCGGCCTCGACCCCGAGCAGGCCGGCGATCAGCTCGCGCCGGTTCGCGCCGGCCGGACCGGCGACGACCACCGCCATCGGCTCGTCCGGCCCGGGCGCGGTCATCCCGAGCCGGGCCGGTAGCGGGACACATCCGGCGGGCCCGGCCTGCCGGCGCGGGTCGGGCACGTGGACCGAGGGGAGCGAACCTGGCGTCATCAGGTGGGCCTCCCGATCGGGCGACCAGGGTGGCGGTCGCGGATTCTCCCTGGTTGCAGGGCTGCCGGAAGAGTACGGGTGTCGGCCATCCGACAGCCGACAACACCGGTACTCACGAGTAATGAACAGATTACTCAACTTCACTGCGTGACGGTACGCACGCGCACGGAACACGGTCGATATGCTGCGTCGATGAGTAGGTGGGAGTTCGTCGGCCGTACTGTCGAACTCAACCGTCTGTGGTCGGCGGTCGGTAGCCCGGAGGGTCGCGGGTTGCTCTTCAGCGGTGACGCCGGGGTCGGCAAGAGCCGGCTGCTGCGCGAGGGGGTGGCCGCGCTCTCCCCCGAGCGGTACGCGATCTGGTCCATCGCGGCCAGCGCCACCACCGCCGCGTTGCCGTTCGGCGGGCTGGTCCAGGTGCTGCCCGCCACCCAACCGCAGGGCCTCTCCCCCGCCGGGATCCTGCGCTGGGCCGTGGACGTGCTCCAGGAGCAGGCCGCCGGGCGGCCCATCGTGCTGGCCGTCGACGACGCCCATCTGCTCGACCCGCCGTCGGCGGCGCTCGTGCATCTGGTCGCCCGCTCGGCGAACGCGTACGTCCTCGGGACGCTGCGCAACGGCGAGCAGATCCCGCTGCCGATCCGCGCACTCTGGACCGACGACCTGGCCGACCTAGCCGAGCTGAGCCCGCTGTGCCGCAGCGAGACCACCGGGCTGCTCGCGGCCATCCTGGGCGGTCCGGTCGACGCCTGCTCCTCGGACCGGCTGTTCCAGCTCTCCGCCGGCAACCCGCTGCTGCTGCGGGAGCTGGTGCTGGCCGCCGGCGACGAGCTGGACCGCAGGTACGGCATCTGGACCTGGACCGGCCGGCTGGAGCTGGCACCCAGCCTCACCGACCTGATCGACGCCCGGATCGGCCAACTCACCCCCGGCGTACGGGCGGTCGTCGAGCTGGCCGCCTTCGGCGAGCCGCTGGGACTGCAACTGCTGGAACGCGCGGTCGACCCGGCGGACGTGGAGACGGCCGAGGAACGCGGGCTCATCACGCTGGTCCACGACGACCGGCGGCTCAACGTCCGCCTGGCGCACCCGCTCTACGGCGAGGTGATGCGCCGGCACTGCCCGGTCAGCCGCACCCGCCGGCTCCAGGCCACGCTCGCCGGGCTGCTGGAGCAGGTGGGCAAGCGCCGCCGGGACGACCTGCTGCGCGTCGCGGTGTGGCGGCTCGACTCGGGTACGGCGCAGGACGTGGCCCTGTTGCTGGACGCGGCGATGCAGGCGTTCGGCCGGTACGACGTGCCGCTGGCCACCCGGCTGGCCCGGGCCGCGCTGGAAGCCGGTGGCGGCACCGATGCGGCGGAACTGCTCGCCACCATCCTGATGTTCGGCGACCGGCCGGACGAGGCACTCGGCGTGCTCGACCAGGTCGCCGGTGAGATCCGCGACGACCGGCGGCGCAGCCGGTGGCTGACGGTCCGGGGCATGGTCAGCTACTGGGGGCTCAACCGCGAGTCCACGGTGGAGGATCTCGCCGCGCGCGGCGGGGAGCTGAGCGACCCCGCCGACCGGGCACGCGTACGCGCGTTCGAGGCCATCATGCGGCTGCACCGGCTCGACGTCGACGTCGCGGTACGGCTGGCCCAGGAGGTGCTGGACCGGCCCGCCGCCCCGATGGCCGCCCGGGAGCTGGCCCGCTGCACGCTCGCCCACCTCCAGGCGGCGCAGGGGCAATACCAGCTCAGCGCCACCGCGGTCGCCCGGGTACAGGCCGAGGCGGCGTGCTGGCGGGCCGACATGCCCTACCTCCAGCTCGCGATGGAACTGGCCCGGGGCACCCGGCTGGCCCTCTCCGGTGACCTGCCCGGCATCGACGCGATAGTCGCCGACGAGTTCGCCGACCTGGCCGGGGCCGGTGACTTCCGGCTCGGCACCGGCTACCTGGCCATCCTCCAGGCGTACGCGGCGCGGCTGCGCGGGCGCGGCGACGACGCGCTGCGGACCAGCCTGGAGGCGTGCGCGGTGCTCGCCACCAGCCGGGTGTACGCGGGCCTCGCGCACGCCGAGCGCGCCCAGGCCGCCGCGCTGCGCGGCGACGCGACGCACGCGGCCGAGGCGATGGCCGAGGCGGACCGGACGCACGCACCCGGGATGGCAGTGCTCTACCCGTGGCTGGAGCAGGCCCGGGGCGCGGTCCAGGCCGCGACGGGCGACCTGCCGGCGGCCGTCAAGCACCTGTGCGCGCTCGCCGACCGCCTGCGCGAGGACGGCCTGGCCGGGCACGAACTGCTCGTCCTGCTCGACCTGGTTCGGCTCGACCAGGCCGCCGCGCCGGTCGGCCCGACCTGCACCGACGGTGGCCGCCGCACCGTTGCGCAACGCCTGGCCGAACTCTCCGAACAGATCGACGGTGTGTTGCCGCCGCTCGTCGCCCGGTTCGGCCGGGCCGCCGTCGACGGCTCGCCGGACGCGCTGCTCGCGGTCGCCGACGGTTTCGCCGACCGGGAGCTGACCGTCTACGCGGCCGAGGCGACAGCGCTGGCCCTGCACCGGACGCGACACCTCCGCGCGGGCGCCACCGGGCCGATCCGGGAACGCCTCGCGGGTCTGCTGCGCCGCTGCGACGAGATTTCCACCCCGGCGCTGCGGCTGCTGCGCCCGACGCTCAGCGAGCGCGAGTGGGAGATCGCCCGCCTCGCCGCCGACGGCGTGACCAGCCGCGCCATCGCCGAGCGGCTGTTCCTGTCCACGCGCACGGTGGAGAACCACCTCCAGCGCGTCTACAGCAAACTCGGCGTCGCCGGACGCGCCGAGTTGCGGGCCACTCTGCGGTCGATGCCGGGGCACGACGGCGCGGACCCGGGCTGAACTCTAGGCTGGGGCGGTGAGCACCCTTCGCCCCGCGCTGCTGACCGACCACTACGAGCTGACCATGGTCGGCGCGGCCCTGCGTGACGGCACGGCCGACCGACGCTGCGTCTTCGAGGTGTTCAGCCGGCGACTGCCGACCGGCCGCCGGTACGGCGTGGTCGCCGGGACCGGCCGGCTGATCGAGATGATCCGGGGCTTCCGGTTCGACCCGGCGGAGATCGACTTCCTGCGCCGTACCGGAGTGGTGGACGAACGGGCCGCCCAGTGGCTGGCCGACTACCGGTTCACCGGCGACATCGACGGCTACGCCGAGGGCGAGCTGTTCTTCCCCGGCTCCCCGATCCTCACCGTCTCGGGCACGTTCGCCGAGTGCGTGGTGCTGGAGACGCTGGTGCTGTCGGTGCTCAACCACGACTGTGCGGTCGCCGCCGCGGCGGCTCGGATGGTCACCGCGGCGCGGGGCCGGGCGCTGATCGAGATGGGCTCCCGCCGGGCGCACGAGGAGGCCGCCGTCGCCGCGGCACGGGCCGCGTACCTGGCCGGGTTCCGGTTCACCTCCAACCTGGCCGCCGGGCAGCGGTACGGCATCCCCACCGCGGGCACCGCCGCGCACGCCTTCACGCTGCTGCACGACGACGAGCGGGCCGCGTTCGCCTCCCAGGTCGCCACGCTGGGCAAGGACACCACGCTGCTCGTCGACACGTACGACATCGCCCAGGGCATCCGCAACGCCATCGCGGTGGCCGGGCCGGAGCTGCGGGCGGTCCGGATCGACTCCGGCGACCTCGCGGTGATCGCCCAGCAGTCCCGCGAGCTGCTCGACTCGCTCGGCGCCACCGAGACGAAGATCATCGTCTCCGGCGACCTCGACGAGTACGCCATCGCGGCGCTCGCCGCCGAACCGGTGGACATGTACGGCGCCGGCACCGCCGTGGTGACCGGCTCCGGCGCGCCCACCGCCGGCCTGGTCTACAAGCTGGTCGAGGTGGAGGGGCGGCCGGTGGTCAAGCGCTCCGAGCACAAGGCCACCATCGGCGGCCGGAAGGTCGCGGTCCGCCGGCACAAGCCGACCGGCACCGCCACCGAGGAGGTCATCGTGCCGCAGGGCGTGCCGGACCGGCAGCCCAACGACCGGCTGCTCCAGCACTCGTACGTGGTGTCGGGCGAACCGGAGACGCTGCCCGCGCTGGAGGAGTCCCGCGACCACCTGCGCCAGTGCCTGATCTCGATCCCGTGGGAGGGGCTCAAGCTCTCCGCCGGGGATCCCGCCGTACCGGTTACCGTCGTACCCGCGAGCTGAGGAGGATCGGTCAGATGGCGAACGCCCTGATCATCGTGGACGTGCAGAACGACTTCTGCGAGGGCGGTTCCCTCGCGGTCGGCGGCGGCGCCGGCGTGGCCGCCGGCATCTCCCGGCTGCTCGCCGCCGAGCCGGACCGGTGGGACCACGTGGTCGCGACGAAGGACTACCACGTCGACCCGGGCGCGCACTTCGGCGACCCGCCCGACTACGTCGACTCCTGGCCCCGGCACTGCGTGGTCGGCACCTCCGGTTCCGAGTTCCACCCCGAGCTGGTGACCGACCGGGTGGAGGTGATCTTCCACAAGGGCGAGCACGCGGCCGCGTACTCCGGTTTCGAGGGGCACGGCCCCGACGGCGAGTGCCTGGCCGACTGGCTGCGTCGGCACGACGTGGACCGGGTCGACGTCGTCGGCATCGCCACCGACCACTGCGTGCGCGCGACCGCCCTGGACGCCGCCCGCGAGGGCTTCGACACCACGGTCCTGCTCGACCTGACCGCTGCGGTCGCGCCGGAGACCCTCGACGTGGCGCTACGCGCGATGCGGGGCACCGGGGTGACCCTGCGGGGTGAGCCGGTGGTGCGGCCTGGTTGAGGGGTGGGGCCGGGTTCGCCACCACGGCCCGTCACCCCGGGGTCACGTCGGCTGCCGACCGACCGCACTCCGGGCGGCGCACAGACGTGCGCCGCCCGGCCGGGCCGGTCACTGCGGCAGCGCCTCCACGCTCTCCGCGACGTTGCCGCTGTAGCAGGTTCTGGTGGCCGTGCCCGGGGCGGTGACCACCTGGGTGCCGTAGACGACGTAGGTCGCCCCGGTCTGCAGGTTACGACAGTTGATCTTTACCTTGTAACGGCCGGTGTCGCACTGGACGCGGCCACGGCCGTAGTAGTGGTTGCTGCCCTCGTGCACCCACTCCATCCAGGGGGCGCAGCCCGTCGTCGCGCCCCCGGTCGGCAGGGGATCCGCCACCGGGTAGACCTTCTCGGCGACGTTGCCGGTGTTGCAGGTGGTGGTGGCCGTACCGGGGGCGTTCACCGCCGAGCTGCCGTAGACGACGTAACCGACGCCGGTCTGCTTGTTGCGGCACTGAATCTTGACCTTGTAGCGACCCGTGGTGCACTGCACCTTGCCGCGGCCGTAGTAGTAGTTGCTGCCCTCGGTGACCCACTCGGTCGACGTGGTGCAACCGGTCGGTGCGATCGCCGCCGACCACTGGGTCGCGGGAGCCGGCATGGGAGCCGCCTGCACGGGAGCGGCCGAAAGTGGCAGGCTGAACGCGGCGACTGCCAACGTCACGAGCGGGTACCTGAACACAACGCCTCCTGTTGCCGGAACATGAAGATCATTGATACGACGGGCTCAGCGTAAGCCATCCATCGAGTGACGGACATGCTTCGCGCGTCCTCGGCTGTCACGCCGCTCGATTTCGGTCCATGCGAGTCTCCTCCACCGGACAGCGCCGCCGCCGGGAGCACCGGCAGACAACGAGGGCGCCACACCCGGGTGGGTGCGGCGCCCTCGTGGTTCGTGCCGACGTCAGCGCTGGTCGAGGTTGCCTGCGGTGTCCTCCTGGTAGCTGGCGCCACCGTTTACCTCGCTGGTCAGCGGCTTCGCGCCACCCTCCGGCGGGCCGGCCAGGCTCTGCCCGGCGGCCAGCTCGGGGAACTTCGCGTCGAACGCCGGCCGCTCGGAGCGGATGCGCGGCATCCGGTCGAAGTTGCGCAGCGGCGGCGGGGAGCTGGTGGCCCACTCGAGCGAGTTGCCGTGACCCCACGGGTCGTCGACCTCGACGACCGGGCCGGTCTTGTACGACTTCCAGCAGTTCCAGATGAACGGCAGCGTCGAGATGCCGGTGATGAACGCGCCGATCGTGGAGATCGTGTTCAGCGTGGTGAAGCCGTCGGCGGCCTGGTAGTCGGCGTACCGGCGCGGCATGCCCTCGTTGCCCAGCCAGTGCTGCACCAGGAACGTGGTGTGGAAGCCGATCATGGTCAGCCAGAAATGGATCTTGCCGAGCCGCTCGTCGAGCATCCGGCCGAACATCTTCGGGAACCAGAAGTAGATGCCGGCGAACACGGCGAACACGATGGTGCCGAAGAGCACGTAGTGGAAGTGCGCCACCACGAAGTACGAGTCGTGCAGGTGGAAGTCGAGCGGCGGACTGGCCAGCAGCACACCGGTGAGACCACCGAAGAGGAAGGTCACCAGGAAGCCGATGGAGAACAGCATCGGCGTCTCGAACGTGATCTGGCCCCGCCACATGGTGCCGATCCAGTTGAAGAACTTCATACCGGTGGGCACGGCGATCAGGTAGCTCAGGAAGCTGAAGAACGGCAGCAGCACCTGGCCGGTGGCGAACATGTGGTGCGCCCAGACGCTCATCGACAGGGCGGCGATGGCGATGGTGGCGGCCACCAGGCCCTTGTAGCCGAAGATCGGCTTCCGGGAGAACACCGGAATGATCTCGCTGATGATGCCGAAGAACGGCAGCGCGATGATGTACACCTCGGGGTGACCGAAGAACCAGAACAGGTGCTGCCACAGCATCGGGCCGCCGGTCGCCGGGTCGTACACGTGGGCGCCCATCAGGCGGTCCGCGGCGAGCGCGAACAGCGCGGCGGCCAGCAGCGGGAAGACCAGGATCGCCAGCAGGCTGGTGACCAGCATGTTCCAGGTGAAGATCGGCATCCGGAACATCGTCATGCCGGGCGCGCGCAGGGTCAGGATCGTGGTGATCAGGTTGACCGCGCCGAGGATCGTGCCCAGACCGGAGATGGCCAGGCCGACGACCCACATGTTGGCGCCGACGCCGGGCGAGTGCTCGACCGTGCTCAGCGGCGTGTAGGCGGTCCAGCCGAAGTCGGCCGCGCCGCCCGGGGCGATGAAGCCCGCGGTCGCGAGCGTGCCGCCGAACAGGTACAGCCAGTACGCGAACGCGTTGAGCCGGGGGAACGACACGTCCGGCGCGCCGATCTGCAGCGGCACCACGTAGTTCGCGAAGGCGAACACGATCGGCGTCGCGAAGAACAGCAGCATGATCGTGCCGTGCATCGTGAAGAGCTGGTTGTACTGCTCGGGCGACAGGAACTGCAGGCCCGGTCGCGCGAGTTCGGCGCGCATGATCAGGGCCATCAGGCCACCGATCATGAAGAACACGAACGCGGTGACCATGTACATGATCCCGATCTGCTTCGCGTCCGTGGTGCGCAGCAGCCGCGCGATGGCCGACCCCTTGACCGGCTCGCGGACCGGCCAGGGCCGGGTCACGACCGGCTTGGGTGCGACGGTGGTCACGAGTGGCCTCCGGTTCTGGTTGTCCCGCTCGGCGCGCTGGTCATCGGCGCAGCCGTCATCCGCAAGGAGGATAGTCCCCGGTAGGCGGCCCTGCCGCGTGGGGTGGGCGGCTACGATCTTCCGCCCGTCAGAGCGGGCCGGTCAGGAGCCGGTAGTGCTCCCGGAAGATCCGGCCGCCACGTCCGCGCAGCAACGGGTCGCGCAGCGCCGGCGGCACGTCGCGGGTCCGGTTGCGGTCCCGGGTCCGGTCCCGCACCCAGCGGGTACGCGGCCGGCGACGGCTCTCGTACGCGATCAGTGCGGCGTCGACGCTGCCGGCGGCCCGCAGCGACTCGGCGAGGACGACGGCGTCCTCCAGCGCCATGGCGGCACCCTGGGACAGCGTCGGCGCGGTGGCGTGAGCGGCATCACCGACGAGCAGCACCCGGCCGTGGAACCAGCGACCCAGTTCGACCTCCTCGGTGCGCTCCACGGACACGGTCTCCAGCGCGGCCAGGACCTCGGGCACCGGTCCGCCGTAGCAGCCGAACAGTTCGTGCAGGCGGGCGAGCGGGTCGGCGGGCAGGTCGGTGCCGGCCTCGTCGGCGTAGCAGTAGAGCCGTCCGGCGCCGACCGGCACCACCAGGAACCCGGCCCGCTGGCCGAGCAGGGCGGTCCAGTCCGCGATGCGGGGGCCGCCGCGCACCAGGGCGCGGTAGACCACCTGCCCGGCGGGGCGTGGTGGTCCGCCGAGCGCGGCCAGCGTCCGTACCGCCGAGCGGGGCCCGTCGGCGCCGACGACCAGGTCGTACTCCGCGCCGGTGCCGTCGGTGAAGCCGACGGCGACCCGCCCGGGCAGCAGGTCGACGGTGCTCACCTCGGCGCCGTGGCGGACCGCGCCGCCCGCGCCGGTGAGCAGGACCCGGTGCAGTTCGGCCCGGGGCAGCGCCCGGCACTCCCCCACACCGGCCCAGAGCGCGTCCAGGTCGACCTCGCACAGCGGCGCTCCGGCGGCGTCGAGGAAGCGCTGCCGGTGGATCACCTGGCCGAGCGGGCGCAGCGGCCCGTCGAGGTCGAGCCGGCGCATCGCCCGGGCGGCGTTGCCTGGTAGGTAGAGGCCGGAGTCGATCATCTCGGTGGGTGGCAGCCGCTCGGTGACGTCGGGCCGGAACCCCGCCAGGCGCAACGCCCGGGCCACGGCGAGGCCGGCGAGGCCCGCGCCGACGACGAGGATGCGCAGGGGGGAACCACCCATCACGGGGTACGCCTCCGGAGGGGGATCGGAACGCGTTGGAGGCAAGACATTACTCGCCGCAACCAGGCGGCGGAAGTGCCCCTGCGCCCTGGCGCGGGCCGCCGGTCGGCGGCGCACCCCGTCCCACCGGCAGGAATCCCACCTCCATCCGGGGGAAGGGGGCAGCCGCGGCCCTCCCCTGCGCCACCGGCCGGACGCGGAGCGTTAACGAACTCGGCGCATTTGCGCAATGATTCGAGTCATGTGAATGTATTCGTTGTACTGTGGGAGCGCTCCCGCCCCGTATCACCGACCGAACCGGCGCCGTCCCGCGCCGAGCCAAGGAGCGTCATGAAGCGTCCACTCAGGGCCATCGCGGCAGCCGGGCTGCTGGCCGCCGGCACCCTCGTCGCCGTCGCCCTCGGCGGCACCGCCTCCGCCGACACCCAGATCTGCGAGCAGTACGGCTCGACCACCATCGGCGGCAGGTACGTGGTGCAGAACAACCGCTGGGGCACCAGTGCCCAGCAGTGCATCAACGTCACCTCGACCGGCTTCTCCATCACCCGCGCGGACGGCTCCGCGCCGACCAACGGGGCACCGGTCTCCTACCCGTCGATCTTCGTGGGCTGCCACTACACCAACTGCTCGCCCGGCACGAACCTGCCGGTGCAGGTGAAGAACATCAGCAGCGCGCCGTCCAGCATCAGCTACAACTACGTCAGCGGCGCGACCTTCAACGCGTCGTACGACATCTGGCTCGACCCGTCGCCCAAGCGCGACGGCGTGAACCAGATGGAGATCATGATCTGGCTCAACCGGCAGGGCTCGATCCAGCCCATCGGCTCGCCGGTCGGCACCGCCAGCATCGCCGGCCGCACCTGGGAGGTCTGGCGCGGCAGCAACGGCTCCAACAACGTCATCTCGTACCTGTCGCCGTCGGCCATCCCCAGCTTCAGCTTCGACGCGATGGCGTTCGTCAACGACACCCGCAACCGGGGCGCGATCACAGGCGACTGGTACCTGACCAGCATCCAGGCCGGCTTCGAGCCGTGGCAGGGCGGCGTCGGGCTCGCGGTGAACTCGTTCTCGCAGAGCGTCAACACCGGCTCGAACCCGGCGCCGACCACGTCGGCACCGACCACGCCCCCGCCCTCGGGCGGCGCGTCCTGCACCGTCACCTACCGGGCGGCGAACGTGTGGAACAACGGCTTCACCGCCGACGTGACGGTCAGGAACACCGGCTCCGGCACGATCAACGGCTGGACGCTGAACTACAACCTGCCGTCCGGGCAGACCGTCACCAACGCGTGGAACGCCACCGTGAGCCAGAGCGGCTCGGCGGTGACCGCCCGCAACGTCGGCTACAACGGCACGCTGGCACCCGGGGCGTCGACCAGCTTCGGCTACCAGGCGACGCTGAACGGCAGCTACTCCGCGCCGAGCAGCTTCACGCTCAACGGCTCCACCTGCGCCCGGGGCTGACCACCGCACACGACGCAGGGGCGCGGTCCGTCGCGGACCGCGCCCCTGCACGGGTACGCCTCAGCCGGCGAGTGCGTCGATGTCGCGCATCTCCTCGGCGGTGAGCGAGAACCCGAACACGTCGGCGTTGGCGCGGATGCGCTCCGGCGTGACCGACTTCGGGATGACGATGATCTCGTGGTCGATGTGCCAGCGCAGCACCACCTGGGCCGGCGACACGTCGTGCGCCTGGGCGATGCGCACCAGCACCGGGTCGGACAGGTCGCTGGCCTTGAACGGGCTGTAGCCCTCCAGCGCCACGCCCCGGTCCCGGTGGGCGGCGTACGTCTGCCTGTCGTACAGCGACGGGCTCCAGCGGATCTGGTTGACCGCGGGCGTCTCCTCGGTGGCCTGGATCAGCTCGTCGATCTGCCCGATCGAGTAGTTGCTCACCCCGACCGTGCGCGCCATGTTCTCGTCCCGCGCGGCGAGCATCTCCCGCCACACCGGGATGCTGTCGCCGGGCGCGGACGGCGGCCAGTGCACCAGCCACAGGTCGACGTAGTCGGTGTCCAGGGCGGCCAGGCTGGCCTCGATGGTCTCCCGCTCCCGGCCCACCCGGTCCGGCGGCAGCTTGGTGGTGATGAAGACGTCCTCGCGGCGCAGCCCGCTCTCCTTGACCGCCCGCCCGACCTCCTTCTCGTTGCCGTACATGGTGGCCGTGTCGATGTGCCGGTAGCCGGCGTCCAGTGCGGCGAGCACCGCCTGGCACCCGGCCTCGCCGGTGGCCTGCCAGGTGCCGAAGCCGAGCAGCGGGATCCGGACGTCGCCGGTGAGCGGGAGGGTGGGCTGGTCGCTGTCCATGTCCCCCGTTCTACCCCGGTTCGCCGCACACACACCGGCATCCCGGCGCGCACGGCGGGTCTGGGGGAGGATGCGGGGATGGCGGACCGGCTGGAGGAGTACCGGCGGAGACGGGACGCCGCGCGTACCCCGGAACCGGTGCCCGAGCGGGCTCCCGGGCGGAAGCGGTCCGCGCGGCGCGCGCCCCGCTTCGTCATCCAGCAGCACCACGCCCGGAGCCTGCACTGGGATCTGCGGCTGGAGCACGACGGGGTGCTGGCCTCGTGGGCGGTGCCGCGCGGCCTGCCCCGCGACCCGGGCCGCAACCACCTGGCCGTGCACACCGAGGACCACCCGATGGAGTACCTGACGTTCTCCGGGGAGATCCCCGCCGGGGAGTACGGCGGGGGGCGGATGACAGTGCACGACACCGGCACCTACCGGGCGGAGAAGTGGCGCGACGACGAGGTGATCGTGGTGCTCGACGGCGAGCGCACGCAGGGCCGGTACGTGCTGTTCGCCACCGGCGGCCGGGGCCGGGACTGGATGATCAGGCGTACCGATCCGGCGCCGGAGGGTTGGACGCCGATGCCCGACCTGGTCCGCCCGATGCGGCCCACCGGGGGCGGGCGACTGCCGCGCGACGCCGCCGTCTGGGGGTACGAGCTGCGCTGGGCGGGCGTGCGCGCGATGGCGTACGTCTCGGGCGGCCGGCTGCGGCTGCTCGACGGCGACGACACGGAGATCACCGGGGAGTACCCGTGGGCGCGGGCGATGGCTGAGGCGCTGGCCCCGGCCGAGGCGGTCCTCGACGGCGTGCTGGTGCGGATCGACCCGGCCGGGCGGGTCCGTGCGCCGACCCGGCGCGACGGGCAGTTCCTCGCCGTCGACCTGCTCTGGCTGGAGGGCGTGTCCAGCCTCGACGTGCCGTACGCGCAACGCCGTGACCTGCTCGACGGTCTGGCGCTCACCGGTCCGCACTGGCAGACTCCGCCGTGGTTCCCGGGAGTCGGCGCGGACGCCCTACGGGCCGCCCGTGAGCAGGGGCTCCCGGGAGTGGTGGCGAAACGCCTCGACTCCCCGTACGAGCCGGGCCGGCGCAGCCGGCACTGGCTGAGCATCGACGCGAGCTGAGGACCACCGTGCACCTGACGCACCTGGAGTGCCCGCGCTGCGGCCGTGAACATCCCGCCGACGTGTTGCAGAACCTGTGCGGCTGCGGGTCGCCGCTGCTGGCCCGGTACGACCTCGCCGCGGTGGCCGCCACGGTCGCGCCGGAGCGGTTCGGGCTGCGACCGGCCGACCTGTGGCGCTACCGGGAGCTGCTGCCGGTGGCCGATCCCCGGTGCGTCACCACGCTGGGCGAGGGCTGGACGCCGATGTGGCGCGCGCCCGCGTACGGCCACGAGATCGGCATCTCGGATCTGATCGTCAAGGACGAAGGGCTGACCCCGACCGGGTCGTTCAAGGCGCGCGGCGCGTCGGTGGGCGTCAGCCGGGCCCGGGAGCTGGGCGTGCGGCGGATCGCCATGCCCACGAACGGCAACGCCGGAGCGGCCTGGGCGACGTACGCGGCGCGGGCCGGGATGGGCGCGACGATCGCCATGCCGCTTGCCGCGCCGACGATCTGCCGCGAGGAGTGCCTCGCCGCCGGCGCCGACCTGCGGCTGATCGACGGCCTGATCAACGACGCGGGCCGGGACATCGCCGAGCTGATCGCCGGGTCGGACGGAGCGATCTTCGACGCCGGCACGCTGCGCGAGCCGTACCGGCTCGAAGGCAAGAAGACCATGGGGTACGAGATCGTCGAGCAGCTCGGCTGGCAGGTGCCCGACGTGATCCTCTACCCGACCGGCGGCGGCGTCGGGCTGATCGGCATCCACAAGGCGCTGCACGAGCTGCGCGAGCTGGGCTGGGTCGAGGACCGGCTGCCCCGGCTGGTCGCGGTGCAGTCCACCGGCTGCGCGCCGATCGTCCGGGCGTTCGCGGCCGGCCAGGAGCGCGTCACCCCGTGGGAGGACGCGCACACCGTCGCGTTCGGCATCACCGTGCCCGCGCCGCTCGGCGACGAGCTGATCCTGTCCGCGCTGCGGGACAGCGCCGGCACCGCGATCGCTGTGGACGATGCGGAGATCCTCACCGACCTGCGCGACTTCGCCGCTCGGGAAGGGCTTCTGCTCTGCCCGGAGGGCGCGGCCTGCCTGACCGCCGCCCGGCACCTGCGGGCGGGCGGGTGGATCCGGCCCGGGGAGCGCGTGGTGGTGCTCAACACCGGCGCCGGCCTGAAATACCCCGGCCTGGTGCAAGGAGGGGCCCCTTCTTAACGTCTCCGGTAGAGCAGGGGCCCCTGCTTAACGTGTGCGCGCCGGGCCTCAGGCCGTGGGCGGCTCGTCCTCGCCCGCCTCCTCGGCGGCGTCCGCCTCCTCCTTCGTCTTGTGGACCGCGCCGTCGGCGTGCTCCGGCGGCCCGTAGACGGTGTAGAGGACCAGCGGGTTCGGCCCGGTGTTGACGAAGTTGTGCTTCGTGCCGGCCGGCACGACCACCAGGTCGCCGGAGACGACCTCCTTCTTCTCCCCCGCCACCCGCGCCTCGCCGGTGCCGCTGACGAACGTGAGGATCTGGTCGATGTCCTCGTGGACCTCCTCGCCGATCTCGCCGCCCGGCGGGATGGTCATGATGACCAGCTGGGTGTGCTCCCCGGTCCAGAGCACGCGGCGGAAGTCGGGACTCTTCTCGGCGACTGTCGCGATCGTGAAATGCTCCATGACCCGCTCATACCCCGAACACACGCCCGCCACGCCGGGAGTCACAGATGGTGGAATTCCCCACGCCGACCCGGTTTGGATCCCCTCGGAAGGGGCATGTGCTGCCCACAAGACCGGTGCGGGCTGACCGGTCGAGCCAAGTCCCCGCCGGCGTACCGCCGTACGGCTGCGGTGGTGGGAGACGGCCGGAGCGCGGCGACGTTACGACCGGAGAGGTCGTGCGGCGCCGTGCGCTCGTCTGCGGGTCCGGTCAGGCCAGCACGGCCAGGTGAAAGGGCCGGTCCGCGTGCCCGCTCGTACCGCGCGTCTCGACGAACACCGCGTTGGCGATGCCCGAGCGCGGCGCCACGGTGATGACACCCTGCGGGACCAAGCCGTTGGCCGTCGCGGGGCCGACCGTCCCGACGTACGCCGCTGCCACCACGTCCTGGTCGAACGCGACCTGGTACATCCCGACGGCGAGTCGGATGGCCGAGGTGGCGCCGAGGCCGCGGACCAGCCTTCCGCCGGCGTCGACCACGGCGAACAGCATGCGCGCGGTGGGCGGCAGCCCGACCGGTGGACACGAGTTGATCTCGGTGTCGACGCGCGCAGCCTCCCGCATGCTCGGGATCGGCTGGCCGGTGGTGTCCCTCCTAGCTCTACGGCTGGGCATGGTGATCCTCTCTCCCGCCGGTACGCCGGCAGGAGGCGTTCGTACGCGTCCGGGCGATCGTCAGCGGTCCCCCTCGATGATCCGACGCTATGTCGGTCGACCGCCGGCAACCAGCCGAAGAACTGTCCGATGACTGACAACCACCGGTCCTGAGCTGCGAAAACGTCAGCCGGGCCGACGATCGGCGGCCGGCTCGGCCGCCCGTTGCGACAGCGAATCCGATCGGACACCCTGACGCAGTGCAACCGTCTGGCTACATTGAAGTATGGTGCAGCCGCTCCGGGGTCGACCGACGGTCTACCGCCCGGTGCTGGCCGCACGCCGCGGGGAACTGGAGGCGCTGACCCGGCTCGACGACGCCTCCGCCGCGTTGCTCGCGCCGATCCTCGACGTCCCGGCGGACACTCCCTCCATCGTGGACTCCCTGACCCGGCTGCCCGCCGGGCTACTGCCGGCCGTCGACGTGTCGGCGCTGCCGGACGCCGCGGAACACGATCCGGTCCGCTGGGGCGTACCGCTGGTTCCGGTGATCGGCCTCGCGGACAGCGACCGGCGGCTGGCCGCGCACGGGGCGGCGGCCCGGGCCTGGGCGCACCACGCGGTCGTCCGGTTGCGGGTCGGACCGGACCGGGCCGGGCCGGACGCGGCCACCGCGGCGGCGGAACGGGTGTGGCGGGCGACAGGTCTGCTGCCCGAGCAGTGCGATCTGCTGCTCGACGCCGGCGACGTGTGCTGCCGGGCCGACGTCCGGCTGGCCGAGCCGAGGCTCCGGCGGGCGGTGCAGTGGGCCCGGCGGCACGCCTGGCGCTCGGTGACCGTGGCGGCCGGCGGGATGCCGCCGGCCCTGTCCCGGCTTCCGGTGGACGAACCGGTACGCCTGGAACGGTACGACTGGTCGCTCTGGCGGCGCCTGGCCGACCTGCACCTCGGGTACGGCGACTACGGCGTGGGCTGCGCGGTACGCGACGCGGACGAGCCGGGCGACCGGACCCCGACGCTGCGCTGGGCCGCCGACGGCGCATGGTGGGTCTACCGCTGGTCGCGGCGGGGTGGGCGGGGCGACGACCGCTTCGCCGACCTGTGCCGCACGCTGACGGCCGCGCCGCACTGGCCGCCCGCCGGGGCCGGCTTCTCCTGGGGCGACCACGAGATCGTCCGGCGGGCCCGCCGGGGCACCGGCGCGGGCTCACCCGCCAACTGGATCGCGTGGAGCACCTCGCACCATCTGGCGCACGTCCTCGCCGCGCTGGTCCGGCCGGAACCGGACCAGCGCGCCGGTTGAGCTCATTCCTTCTCGGTGAACCCGAACTGGACCACGCCCTCCTCGTCGACCATCGCGTCCACCGACGTGTCGTTGAGCAGTTCGGCCGCGTCCGAGTCGAGGAAGATGCGCGCGCCCTCGGTGTCCACCACCTGGTCGCCCCGCACCGGCTGCGGCACCAGCTCGATCGAGAGCGAACCGGCGTCGGTGTCGGCGGCGATGCGCAGCCCACCGGCGTCGGCGACGTCCTGCTGGGCGGCGAGGTCACGGATCACCAGGACGGCGTTGTCGGTCATGGTCAGCATGGCTGAACTCCTCATGGCTGGGTGTCGGGTTTCGCGGGCGACACGGCCCACGCGGTCGGCTCGCGACCCGGAAGCGGGCAAGACACGATCTCGCCGCGCTGGAAGCAGGGCGGTTCCACCGCCCCCACCTCCACCGTGCCCGCTGCCCGGTCATCCGTCAAACGGAACCCGGCGATCGGCCGCTCCTCGGTGAACAGGTGTTTTCCCCGATCCGGACCGGGAACACCAGGGGCCCGGGACGGCACCCGTGCCCGGCCCGCAAATAACCTTTCGCCCCGGACTCTTTCCCGCAGGAAATCTCCGTGGCAGCATCTATCCATGCATCGTCGCCTATTTCCCCGGGCACTGGCGGTGCTGGCGCTGGTCGCCACCGCAGCCGCCGCCGGCACCACCACCGCCACCGCAGAAGCGCCCACCCCCGCGCAGACCCGGCTGAACGCCACCATCGACGCGGTCCTCGCCGACAGCCGGCTCTCCGGGGCCCAGGCGGGCGTGGTCGTCGTCGACACCACCACCGGCCGCACGCTCTACGACCGCAACGGCACCCGGCGGCTCATCCCCGCCTCCAACACCAAGCTGCTCACCTCGGCGGCGGCGATGGAACTGCTCGGGCCGGGCCACCGCTTCACCACCGAGGTCAGCGCCGACGGTCCCCGTCGCGCCGGGATGCTCCGCGGCGACCTCTACCTGCGCGGCGGGGGCGACCCCACCATCCTCGCCGCCGACTACGACCGGCTCGCGCAGCAGATCGCCGCGACGGGCGTACGGGTGGTCGCGGGCGACCTGGTCGCCGACGACACCCGGTACGACAGCGACCGGCTCGGTCCGGACTGGACCTGGGACGACGAGCCCTACTACTACGCCGCCCAGGTGTCGGCGCTGACAGTGGCCCCGGACACCGACTACGACGCCGGCACCGTGATCGTGCACGCCGCGCCGGGCAGCCGGGCCGGCGCCCCGCCGAAGGTCACCATGACCCCGGAGAACAGCTGGTTGCGGATCGACAACCGGGCCGAGACGGTCGCCGACGGCGAGACGAGCATCTCGTTCGAACGCGAGCACGGCGGAAACACCGTGGTAGTGACCGGCCGGATCGCGGTCGGCCAGGCCGCCGAGAGCGACTGGGTGACCGTGTGGGAGCCGACCGGGTACGCCGCCGACGTGTTCCGCTCCGCGCTGCGACGGCACGGCGTACGGGTGCTCGGCCGGACCGTGCTCGGCAGCGCCACCCCGGACACCGCCGAGCCGCTGGCCCGGCACGACTCGATGCCGCTGGCCGACCTGATGGTGCCGCTCCTCAAACTCTCCAACAACGGCCACGCCGAGGTACTCACGAAGGAACTGGGCCGGCAGCTGTCCGGTTCCGGCACCTGGGCCGCCGGGCTGTCCGCGATCAGCGGGTACGTGGGCGACGCCGGAGTGGACACCGGCACGCTGCGCCAGCGCGACGGGTCCGGCCTGTCCCGGCGCAACCTCGTCCCGCCGGCCCAGTTCGTCACGCTGCTCTCGGCGGTCCGCGCCGAACCGTGGTTCGACACCTGGTACGCCGCGCTGCCGGTGGCCGGCAACCCGGACCGGTTCGTGGGCGGTACGCTGCGCAGCCGGATGGGCGGCACGGCCGCCGCGAACAACGTGCACGCCAAAACCGGCAGCCTGACCGGCGTGTCGGCGCTGTCCGGCTACGTCACCGACGCCGACGGGCGGCTGCTCGCCTTCTCGATCGTGCTGAACAACTACCTCACCTCGTCGGTGAAGGGGCTGGAGGACCAGATCGCGCTCGCGCTCGCCTCGTACACCGAGAAGGAGACGGCGACCGTCCGGCGGACCGTGCCGGCGGCGCCCGAGTCGCCGCGCGTACCCGAGGGGCGGGAGTGCTCCTGGGTGAAGCCCGCGCTCTGCTGACCGGTCCGGCCGCCCCGGCGCTCAGGCGCCGGGGCGGTACGGCCGCGGATCGGCCGCCGGATCGCCTCGCTCGACCAGCGCGTCGATCTCGGCCGACGGCAACCCGCGCAACGTCAGCACTCGGCGGCCCCACACGTGCAGCCGACACGGATGCGGGCTGGCGTCGTTGCGGCAGATGATCCCGCCCGACCAGACCCGCGGCGCGTGCACCACCACCGCCCGCACCGCGAACTGGACGTCCTCGACCGTCACGTACGGCGGCATGGGGATCTCGCGCAGCACGTCACCATCGGTGCGCGGGCGGGCGGGGGCGACGGGGGCAGGGCCGGTCATCGGTCGGGCCTCCACAGAGGATGGTCGGACGGGACAACCGAAACGTACGACGCCCGGCCCGGCACGCGACGGACAAACTGTCCCCGCTCAGTGCAGCGCCACCGCCTGGAGGCTGACGTTGCCGCAGTCGCCCAGTGACTCCTCCACCGTCCAGTTCAGCAGCAGCTTCGCGCCGCGTGGTGCCCGGAACCTGATCGTGAACTCGGTGGTGAGCGCGGTGTGCGGATCCTCCATCCGGAGCGTGGTCACCGGGCCGCCGGAGACGCGCACGTCGAGACGGCCACGGGCCATCCAGAGCCCGGCGTACAGACGCACCGTCCGCTGCTGCCCGTCACCGGCCACCGCCAGGTTGAACCCACTGCCCCGGTGGCAGGTGTAGATGCCGGACATGGTGCCGCTCGCCGAACCGACCGGGTTGCCGTCACGCCAGGCGTACGCCTCGGGGTTGTTGCTGAAACTCACCCGCCGCCCCCGGCCGCCCTCGTCGCGGATCTCGCCGGAGCCACCCCGCTTGCGGACCGTCCGGGCGGCACCGGTCAGCCCCCAGTGGACCCAGTCGGTGGGACCGGCGGCGGTGAGATCGACTGTGGCGGGCACGTCCGCGCGGGTGACGGCGACGGTCGGCGGCAGCGCTGGCGTCGGCGACGGCGGGGACGGCGACGAACTCGGCGACGGCGACGGGCTCGGCGACGGCGACCGCTGCCGGGGACGCAAACCCGGGTTGACCACCGTGTCGTCGGCCTCGTTCGGCAGCCCGACCCGGCCGGGCGGCGCCACCGGCGCTCCGGCCTGCTCCTCGCGTGGCGTGTCGTGCCGCTCGACGCCGAGGTAGACCGCCAGCACCGCCAGGCAGAGGAACGCGACCAGCCCTTCCAGCACCAGCCGGCGCCGGCGGCGCAGCCTGCGCAGCGCGGACCGGGTACGCGGAAGGTTGTGCCGGTGCGAGCCGGGGCCGGTACGCGGACGGTCCTCCTGGCCCACCACACCCTCCACTTCGGTCACGACACCGCCGGACACGACAGGTACGCGAACGGGCTCCACGGTGTCACCGGACCGCCCCTTGCGCCACATGTCGAGTGACGGGCATTTCCAGTTCGTCACCTGGCGACCGCTCGCCGGACCGGCCGCTCAGCTTACCGTGATCGCCGGCAACGCCACCCCGTCGTTCTGGCCGCCAATCACCGTCCGGGCGTGCCACCTGATCAGCAGCCGCTCGGCCGGGGCCGCCCGGAAGCGGACGACGTACTGGTAGAAGCGGTCGCCCGCGGCGAGGGCGACCTCGCGGACGGCGAGCGGCCCGGCCCCGTGGCTCGCCGTAGGCGGATGACATCCCGCGACCGGCGGGGAGGCGAGAGGGCCCGGGGGGTCAGTGGCGGGTGTGCTGCCGGAGGCCTCGGTCGGGGTGCCAGCTCTCGATCAGGAGGTGGTCGGGTGGGTCGCCCACCCGGGTGAGGACCACCTCGGTCAACTCGATCCGGAAGCGGTGCGAGCCGTCCTCGGCGGGTGGCTCCTCGTGCGCCCGGCCGGCGATCTTCGCGTCCCCGTCCCAGGTGGACGGATCGTCGGACGGGGTGTCCTCGGTCGGGCTGTGCAGCGCCACCCGGGGATCGCGGCGCAGGTCGAGCGCTTTGACCGCGCCGGCCATGCTGCCCAGCCGCAACTGCCCGTCGTCACCGAAGTCGAACTCGGTGCCGCTGATCCGCGGCGACCGGAAAACCTGACAACCCGCGGCGCATTTCCCCGCGGACTCAGCCCACCTGGAACCCGAGCGCCTGAGCCAGCATCACCGCCTGCTCGGCATCGATCCGCGCGCCGGAACGCTGTACCGCCGTCGGGTCGAGCGCGGACAGGTCACTGCCGCGCAGGTCGGCCCGGATCAGCTTGGCGGCGTGCAACTGGGCGCCGGAGAGGTCCACGCCGGTCAGCGTCGCGCCGGTGAGATCGGCGCCGGTCAGGTCGACCTCCCGCATCCGTACGTCGGTGATCCGCGCCCCGCGCAGGTCGGCGCCGGTGAGCGTGACGAAGGACCAGTCGCCCCGGTCGACCCGCAGCGGGCGCAGGTCACAACGGTCGAACGTGCTGCCGACCAGCTTGCAGCCGGTGAACTCGGCCTCGAAGAGGTTGCACTTGGTGAACGAGCACCTGGTGAACGCCGAGTCGGTGTGCCGGGAGGCGTTGAACGCCACGTTGCCGAACACGCAGTCGGTGAAGACCGCGCCCCGGCTGACCGCCTCGGTCAGGTCGACGTGGAAGAACTCGCATCGCAGGAAGTGCCGGTCGGCCAGTTCCTCGGCGTACCAGTCCTCCTGGCGGTAGGTGACGTCCTCGACCGGCTCCGGCATGGCACCGACCCTAGTGACACTTCCCGGTTGCCGTACCTGCGGGTAGGTTCGCGTCGTGAGTGTCCCAGTGAGCACCGACCCCGGCCGTGTCGGCTTCGATCCCGCCCGGCTGGCGCGGATCGACGAGCACTTCGCCCGGTACGTCGACGACGGCCGGCTCGCCGGCTGGCAGATCGTCGTCAGCCGCCGGGGCGAGGTCGCCCACTCCTCGACGTACGGGCTGCGGGACCGGGAGGCCGGTACGCCGGTCGAGCCGGACACGCTGTGGCGCATCTACTCGATGACCAAACCGATCACCTCGGTCGCCGCGATGATGCTCTGGGAGGAGGGCCGGTTCGAGCTGAACGACCCGGTCAGCCGCTGGCTGCCGGAGTTCGCCGACGTACGCGTCTACGACCGGGGTTCGGTGCTCAAGCCGTACACGGTGCCGGCGGTCGAGCCGATCCGGATCTGGCACCTGCTCACCCACACCGCCGGCCTGACGTACGGCTTCGCCCAGGTCTCCGTGGTCGACGGCCTGTACCGGGCGGCCGGCTTCGACCTGGGCGTGCCGGCGGGCGCGGACCTGGCGGCGGCCTCGGCCGGGCTGGCCCGGCTGCCGCTGCTGTTCCAGCCCGGCACGAGCTGGAACTACGGTGTCTCCACCGACGTGCTGGGCCGACTGGTCGAGGTGATCTCCGGGCAGTCGCTGGCCGCGTTCTTCGCCGAGCGCATCCTGGGCCCGCTGGGGATGACGGACACCCGATGGTGGGTGGACGCGGCGGACGCCAAGCGCCTGGCCGCCCTCTACGCCCCGCACCCGGCCACCGGCCTGGCGGTACGCGCCGACAGGGTGGGCCGGGCCGCGCTGGCGGAGCCGAGCTGGCACTCCGGTGGCGGCGGTCTGGTGTCCACGGCGGCCGACTACCACCGGTTCACCCAGTTCCTGCTGCGCGGTGGCGAGTTGGACGGGGTCCGCCTGCTCGGCCCCCGCACGGTGCGCTTCATGACCCGTAACCACCTGCCGGGCAACCGGGACCTGGCCTCGTTCTCGCCGGAGGGCTTCGCCGAGACGATCCTCGACGGCATCGGCTTCGGGCTGGGCTTCGCCGTCGTGCTGGATCCGGTGCCGTCGCGGGTGCCGAGCAGTGTCGGCGAGTTCTACTGGGGCGGACTGGCCAGCACCGCCTTCTGGGTGGACCCGGTCGAGGAGGTCACCGCGCTGCTGTTCACCCAGCTGATGCCGTCGAGCACGTACCCGCTGCGCGGCCAGTTGCGCCAGCTCGTCTACTCGGCGATCGTCGACTGAGCCGGTTCGGCGGAACTCCCCGCCGCCCGCCGGTGGGCTGCCTAGCCTGTGAGGCATGAGCGACATCGTCGTGTTCGGCGCCGGCGGGACGGCGGGCTCACGGATCGCGGCCGAGGCCGTCGAGCGGGGGCACCGGGTGACAGCGGCGGTGCGGCGTCCGGAGGCGGTCGGCTACCTACCCCCCGGCGTACGCACGGTGACCGGCGACGCCACATCGGCGCGGAGCGTACGCGAGCTGGCCGAGGATGCCGACGTGCTGGTGGTGGCCATCGGCGGCGGCGAGCGGGATCTGTGGCGCGACGCCGCGCGAACGCTGGTCGACACGCTGCGTGAGGTGCCGGACCCACCCCGGGTGATCCACGTCGGCGGCGGCTCGACGCTGCTGACGCCGAAGGGCACCCGCTACCTGGACGAGCCGGACTTCCCGGAGGAGTACCGGGACTCGGCGCACGGCCAGGCGGACGCCCTGGAGTTCTACCGCACCGGCGCCGGCGGGGTGACCTGGACGTACGTCTCCCCGCCGCCGCTGGAGTTCCACCCGGGCGAGCGGACCGGGCACTACCGCACCGGCAGCGACCACCCGGTGACCGACGCGCAGGGCCGGTCGGTGCTCACCTACGAGGACCTGGCGGTGGCGGTCGTCGACGAGATCGAGAATCCGCGGTTCGCCAACGCCCGGTTCACCGTCGCGTACTGAGCCGTCGCGTACTGGTTCAGCCGGCCAGCCGGGCGGGGAAGCCGCCGGTGGCGATCGGACCCCAGGACTCGACCGTGACGCGGATCAGCGACTTGCCCTGCGCGACCATCGCCGACCGGTACTCGTCCCAGTCCGGGTGTTCGCCGGAGATGCTGCGGAAGTACTCGACGAGCGGCTCCAGCGCCTCGGGCAGGTCGAGCACCTCGGCCACGCCGTCGACCTGCACCCACGGGCCGTTCCAGTCGTCGGAGAGCACGCACGCGGACACGCGCGGGTCGCGGCGGATGTTCGTCACCTTGGCCCGCTCCGGATAGGTGGAGATCACCAGCCGTCCGTCGGCGTCGACCCCGCAGGACACCGGGGAGGACTGCGGGCGCCCGTCGGCGCGGGTGGTCATGAGCAGGACGCGGTGCCGGGGGCGGAGGAACTCGATGAGGGCGTCCCGATCGACCCGGGTGTTCGTCGCGATGCTGCGTGCCATGCCCTCGGTTCTACCAGGCGCCTCGATCTTTCTCAGCGCGGACGCCCGGCGGCCCGCTGCGCGGTGACCTGCTCCGGCAGGCGGGGGCGGGCCGGAGGCCGCCACGCACGGCCGTTGGCGTAGATCACCCGGAAACCGAGGTACGCGGCGAGCGGCGCCCAGTGCGCCGAGCGCATCCGCACCTCGGCGGCGTTGTGCCGCTGCCCGTTGGCGAGCACGTCGAGCAGCACGGTCTCGAAGGCGGCCGACTCGACCCAGTCCACCTCGCGGGTGAAGCCGCAGATCAGTGCCGCGCCGGTGATGTCGAGGAACTCGCGCAGCGTGGCGTCGGAGGCGCGCAGCACCGAGCAGCTACCGAAGTACAGGCGGCGGCCCTCGCAGCGGCCGGCCATCCGCTCGGCCACGTCCGACAGCTCCACCGAGTCCCAGTCGGTGAGGCAGAGCCGGCTCGGCTCGCCGTGCATGGCGAAGAAGCCCACCCGGTGGTCCGCGTACTGCTTGAGCAGCCACCGGTCGACGAAGTAGAACAGCTCGTCGCGGGTCGCCGCGTCCTTGTGGATGTAGCGGATGCGGCCGAGCCGTTCGAGCAGGTCGAGCGTGGGCAGGACGGATCCTCGTTCGTTGAGGTCGCGGTGCCACTGCCCCTCGACGCAGAACACGCCGCCACGCGCCAACGCCCACCTCCCCGCCCGTCGAGGTCGCCGCCCGGATCCGGGAGCAGACGTTACCGGTCACCACCGACGGGCGACACCCGGCAACGCGTTCGCAGACAGGCACTATTCACAGCTGATATCCAGCAACCGCATGATGTGAGAACAATTTCCGCTAATCGCCACGAAGAATCCTCACGCCTGTCACGGTGAAGGAGACGGGACGTACCGGTCGATGTGCCCGTCCAACCCCAGTTCCGCTCTGACATCGGGAGGACTCTGTGCGCGTCAACACCCTGAAGCGGGCGGCGGTCGCGTTCGCGCTGGCCCTGCCCGGGGCCGCCGTGGCGACAGTCGTGGCCGCGCCGCCGGCGCACGCCGACGGCTGCTACACCTGGAACCGGACCTTGTCCCAGGGAAGCTCCGGGGCCGAGGTCCGGCAGCTCCAGATCCGGGTGGCCGGCTGGTCCGCGTACGGCGGCATCGTCCGGATCGACGGCGTGTACGGCCCGGAGACGGCCGCCGCGGTCAAGCGTTTCCAGGCCGCGTACGGGCTGCGCGCCGACGGCGTGGCCGGGCCGAGGACGTTCGCCAAGATCTACGAACTGCAGAAGGACAAGGACTGCACGCCCAAGCACTTCAGCTACGCCGAGCTGGACAACGGCTGCGGCAAGGGCGGGTGGACCGGCGGTCCGCTGTCGTCGGCGGCCACCCGGGAGAACGCGCTGCGCACCATGTGGAAGCTGGAGGCGCTGCGGCGCAGCCTCGGCGACAAGCCGCTCTACGTGACCAGCGGATTCCGCAGCATCGCCTGCAACCGGCAGGTCGGCGGCGCCGCGGACAGCCAGCACCTCTACGGCAACGCGGCCGACCTGATCGCCAAGCACCGCAGCCTCTGCGACATCGCCCGATCCGCCCGTGACCAGGGCTTCAGCGGCATCTACGGGCCGGGTTACCCGGACCACGGCGACCACACGCACGTGGACTCGCGGCGGGAGAACACGCGGGACAAGACACCGAACACCAGGGTCTGGTCCGCCCCGGACTGCGGCGTCCAGTGACGCGGTGACGGCGGCCCGGCCCGGGGGTGGGGGCTCCCCGGCCGGGCCGCCGGCATGCTCCGGTACGGCCGACGCCACTCCGCGACGGGGCGTCGGCTCGACCGGAACCAGGGCGCCGGGCGTCCGCCGGCCCGGGCCGGGCGGGCCCGAGGGTCGGCTCGGCCCGGGCCGGGCGGGCCCGGGGTCGACGTGCCCGGAACCGGGCGAGGGCTCTGCGCCGGCTCGCCCGGGGACTGGCGGCGGGAGTCAGCTCGCCCGCGGCCAACGGGGCCGGGCGGCGGGAGCCGGCCGACCGGCGACGGGCCGCACACCGGGCCGCACCGGCGGCGCGGCGACCCGCGGAACCGGACCGCGTGCCGCCTGGGCCGCGGCGGCGGGGCGGGCGGCCTGACCGGGTACGCCCGGCCGAACCACCTGACCGGCCGGACGGGCGACCTGCCCGGGCGCCGGACGGGCGCCGGACGTCCCGGTCAGCACGAACGGGAAGGGTACGTGCACGAACGGGTTGCCGTGCCGGATCAGCGCGTCGATCTGACGGTCGTTGAGACCGTGTGTCTCCAGCACGCGCCGGCCCCAGCGATGCAACCGGCAGGGGAACGACGACCCGTCGTTGCGGCACTTCGGCCCCGCGGGCCACTCCTCGGCGGCGTGCACCACCACCGCCCGGACCGCGAGGCGGACGTCCTCGGGGGTCAACGATGCCGGCACCGGCACCTCGCCCAGGATCTGGTCGATGGGATCCGTCGACTGCTCACCAACTCGCACGGCAGGCCTCCCGCAGCTCGGCAGCGGTACGGCGGAACGGCCGCACCACATCCTCGACCACTGGTACGGCCCGGAAACGGCAGCAGTTCAATCCCGCCACGCGGCGAGCAGTTCGGCCGGCCCGATCGCCGTGACACCGTCGACCGCACGGCCACTGCGCACCACCGCGACGACCGGGGTGTGGTCGTCGGCGCCCGGTAGCTGGGCGCGGTGGTGCAGCAGCCGGGCCAGGTCGTGACCGTCGAACGCGCCGTTCTCCAGCCACTTGACCGAGCCCACGAACGTGATCCGCTTGGCCACCGGGCTCCGGTCGCCGCCGACCAGGTCGATCTCGGGGTCGTTCGTACGCGTCCAGTACCCGCCCACCACCGACGTCTCGAACGGCAGATGCCCCGGCGGCAGCCGGCGCAGTGACTCCCGGATCACCGGCTCGACCGCACGTCCCCGCCAGGACGTCCAGAACGAGTGGATGCGGGTGAGCGTCAGATCCCCTCTGCCGCGCTCGATCTCGGCGAGGTAGGGGTCGAGGAAGGCGAGCCAGAAGCGGAGGTACGGATCGGCGACCGCGTACCGGGTCTCGCGCGACGGACGGGTGGACAGCGGGAGGGTGGCCTCCACGATCCGTTTGTCAGCCAGCAGTCGGAGCGCGCGGTGAAGCGAAGCCTGCGGTATTCCGCCGGCGGCCCGCGCGATGGAGGAGGAGGTGCGCATCGATGGCATCCGCCGGCGGCAGCTGGAGCATCTCGCCCACGTCGCCGGGGCTCAGGGGCGGCACGACCATCTCGGTCGCGCGTTGGTGGAACGGACGGCCGTAGTCGTTGAGCGCCTCCATCATCGCCAGGTCCGAGCCGACGCAGATCAGCAGGACCGGCCGACGGGACAGCTCCCGGTCGAAGACCTTCTGGAGAGTGCCCTCGAAACCTGGATCGGTGGCGATGAGGTAGGGCATCTCGTCGAGCACGACGACGCTGGGCCGGTCCGCGGGCAGCGCGGCGGCGAGGAGGGTGAGCGCCGCGTCCCAGGTGGCCGGTGCCTGCCCGGCGAACAGACCCGCTCCGGGAAGTGTCGAGCCGGCCGCCGCCGCAACGAAGAGCCGCAGGTCGGCGACGGGTGTGGGTTGCGCCGAGGCGGTGAAGAAGAAGTGGGGTACGCCCGCGCGATCGACGAACTCCTCCACGAGGCGGGACTTGCCCACCCGGCGACGTCCTCGCATGAGCAGGGCCCGTCCGGGCCGTCCTGCCCGGCCGCCGCGTTCGACGCGCGCCAACATGCCGTCGAGCCGGGCCAGCTCCCGCGTCCTGCCGACGAAACCGGCCACACGGTCACCTCATGCTCTCAACTCGGATACTCTCAGGCTGAGAGTATCGCGAATGAGAGCTTATGCGCGTCAGACCAGGCCGGCGTCCTGGACCAGCAGGGCCACCTGCACGCGGTTGTTCAGCTCCAGCTTCGTCAGCAGCCGCGACACGTACGCCTTCACCGTGGCCACGCTCATGAACAACTCGGCGGAGATCTCCGCGTTGGTCCGGCCCCGGCCGAGCAGCACCGCGACCTCCCGCTCCCGCTCGGAGAGGCCGTCGAGCAGCCGTACCGCCCGCTCCCGCTTCGGATCCGGGCCGGGCACGGGCGCGGTGCCGGTGACGTGCGCGATGAGCTTGCGGGTCACCGCCGGGGACAGCGTCGCCTCCCCCGCCGCGACCCGGCGTACCGCGGCCACGATCTCGGCCGGCGGGGTGTCCTTGAGCAGGAATCCGCTCGCCCCGGCGCGCAGCGCCCGCAGCACCTGCTCGTCGGCGTCGAAGGTGGTGAGCACCAGCACCTCGGGCGGCTCGGCCGTGGCACGCAGCGCCTCGGTGGCGGCCAGCCCGTCGACCCGGGGCATGCGGATGTCCATCAGCACGACGTCCGGGGCGTACGCGGCGACGGCTGCCGGCACCTCGGCGCCGTCGGTGGCCTCGCCGACCACCGCCAGGTCGGGCACGCCGCCGAGGATCATCGCCAACGCGCCGCGGACCAGCGGGTCGTCGTCGACGATGAGCACCCGGACCGGCGCGCTCACCGGGCCGCCCAGGGCAGCCAGGCGGTCAGCCGGAACCCACCGTCGGCGTCCCGCCCGTGTTCGAGACGGCCACCGGCGAGCGTGACGCGCTCCGCGATCCCGACGAGCCCGGTGCCGGCGCCCGGGATGGCGGTGGGCGACGAGCCGACCGGCCACGGGTTGTGGATCTCCACCGCCAGCCCGTCCCCCGGGCCGCCGGCGAGCCGGACCGTCACCACCACGCCGGGTGCGTGCTTGCGGGCGTTGGTCAGCCCCTCCTGCACGATGCGGTACGCGCTGCGTCCGATCGCCGCCGGTACCGCCTCCGGCTCGGCCACCTCGTCGACCACGGCGACCCGCACCCCGGCGTCGCGGCTCTCGGCGACCAGTGACGGCACGTCGGCCAGCGTCGGCTGCGGCCGTTCCGGCGTGGCCTCGGAGCCGACCTCGGCCCGCAGCACGCCGATCACCTCGCGCAGGTCCTGGAGTGCGGCGTGCGCGCTGGCCCGGATCACCCCGGCTGCCCGCGCCACCTCCTCCGGCGGCGCGTCCGGGCGGAACTCCAGCGCGCCCGCGTGCAGGCTGAGCAGGGAGATCCGGTGGGCGAGCACGTCGTGCATCTCCCGGGCGATCCGGCCGCGTTCGAGCTGCCGGGCCTGGTCGAGCCGGAGCTGCTGCTCGGCCTCGGCCCGCTCGGCGCGGTCGCGCAGGGACAGCACGAGCTGGCGGCGGGCCCGGACGAACAGCGCCCACGCCACCACCACGCAGATGAACAGCGCGGTCCACACGGCCGAGGCCCAGACCGGCATCGTCGGGTCGGGCCGGATCGCGAGGTAGACCGGCAGGCTCAGCAGTTGCCAGGCCAACAGCGCCAGGCCCACCGGCAGCGGCCGGTGGACCAGGACGGTGAACATGATGATCAGCAACGCGACACCGGCGGTCACCGAGAAGAACATGAGCGGCGCGGTGGCCACCGCCAGCCCGACCGGCCAGCGCCGGCGCAGCCAGAGCGCGCCGCTGACGAGCAGGCCGACGAGCAGGTCGGCCTCCTCCAGCCAGGCCGGGCCGGCGTTGAGCACGAACTCCGGGGCGGCACTGGTGACGTCGGCGTGCGCGATCAGCACCCAGAGCAGCGAGGCCACGAACAGCAGGCCGTCGACGAACCAGTCCCGGGGCGTCCGCCGGGCGGCCCGGGCGGGCACCAGGGATCCCGGCAGGAGCCAGGGATGATCGGGTACGGCGGCGCTGGTCACCCGTCCATGCTAGGAAGCCGTCCGGACCGGCTACCAGCTACCAAAGTCGACGCCTGCGGTGAACCGAGGTCGACGGCGGCGCCGACCGCCGGCCGCAGCGGGTGACCGGATGGCCCCGGCAGGCTCGACGGCATGATCGAAGTCGACCAGCTCACCAAGCGGTACGGCCCGCACACCGCCGTCGAGGACGTCACGTTCCGGTGCGAACCGGGTTCGGTGACCGGTTTCCTCGGGCCGAACGGCGCCGGGAAGTCCACCACGATGCGGATGATCTGCGGGATGACGCCGCCCACCTCGGGCGGCGCCACAGTCGGCGGTCGCCCCTACCGGCACCTGCCCAACCCGGGGCGGGAGATCGGCGTGCTGCTCGACGCCTCGGCGCAGCACGCCGGGCGGACCGGGCGGGAGACGCTCACGCTCGCCGCCCGCACCATGGGCGTCGGCCGGGAGCGGGTGGCGGCGGTACTCGACCAGGTCGGGCTGAACGACACCGCCGCCCGGCGCCGCGTCGGGGCGTACTCCCTGGGCATGCGGCAGCGGCTCGGCCTGGCGCTGGCGCTGCTGGGCGACCCCCGGGTGCTGATCCTCGACGAGCCGGCCAACGGCCTCGACCCGGAGGGGATCTTCTGGATGCGCGGCCTGCTGCGCGAGTTCGCCGACCGGGGCGGCACGGTGCTGCTCTCCTCGCACCTGCTGCGCGAGGTGGAGGCGGTGGCCGACCGGCTGGTGGTGATCGGCGGCGGCCGGGTGGTCGCCCAGGGCGGCAAGGACGAGCTGCTCGCCGGTGCCGGCACGCTCGTGCGCGCCCGCGACGCGCACGCCCTGCGCCTGACGCTGGACCGGGCCGCGCTTCCGGCCACCGCCGGCACCGACGGCGGCTTCGTCGTCCGGGCCGAGCCGGGCGAGGTCGGTCAGGCCGCGGCGGACGCCGGACTGGTCCTCACCGAGCTGCGGCCGGCCGGCAGCGGCGGCCTGGAACAACTCTTCCTGACCCTCACCGCCGGCGCGTCGACAAAGGAGGCCGTCCGATGACCACCACTGCCGTTCCGACCGCCCCGCCACGGCACGAGCCGGCCGTCGCCGGCCCTTCGCTGGCCCGGCTGACCGCCGTGGAGCTGCGCAAGCTCGCCGACACCCGGGCCGGACGCTGGTTGCTGATCACGATCGGCCTGATCGCGGCCGTGATCGTGGCGGTGCAGCTGTTCGTCCTCGACGCGCCGGACCAGACGTTCACCGCCTTCTTCACGCCGTCGCTGCTGCCGGTCGGGCTGCTGCTGCCGGTGCTCGGCATCCTCTCCATCACCGGCGAGTGGTCGCAGCGCAGCGCGCTCACCACGTTCGCGCTGGTGCCCCGCCGGGAGCGGGTGATCGTCGCCAAACTCGCCGCGGTGGTGCTCGCCGCGCTCGCCTCGGTGGTGGTCAGCCTGGCGGTCGCCGCCGCGGGCACGCTCGCCGCCGCCGCCACCGGCGGGGCCGGCACCTGGACGTTCGACTGGCAACTGCTGCCGCACGCGGCCGTGTTCCAGGTGGCGAACGTGCTGATGGGCGCCGGATTCGGTCTGCTGTTGCTGAACACGCCGCTGGCGATCGTCGCCTACCTGCTGCTGCCCACCGTGTGGAGCCTGCTGTCCGCGATGATCTCCGCGCTGCGTGAGCCGGCCCGCTGGCTGGACACCTCGCTCACCATGGAGCCGCTGCTGGGCGCGGAGGTGACCGGCGGGCAGTGGGGCCGGCTGGGCGTGTCGCTCGCCGTCTGGATGCTCCTGCCGCTCGCCGCCGGCCTGGTCCGCACGATGCGCCGGGAGGTGTCCTGACCGTGGCCGCCCGGCAGACCGGCGAGGACGTCGTGGTCGACGGCGGACGCGGCGAGCTGGTGCTGATGTGGGCGGGCTTCCCGCTGTTCGGGGCGGGGCTGGCCGCCGGGCTGACCGCGCTGTCCGGCTGGATCGCCGGGCTGGCCTGCGTACCGGCGCTGGGTGGAAGGGCTGCCCGGCCTCCCACCCGGCGCGGACGCCCTGCTGCGTGCCCGGCAGCGGGCGCTCGACGGCGGTCACGACGCCGAGACCCGGGAGCTGCACGGGGAGCTGGCCCGGCTCGGCGTCGTGGTCCGCGACGAGGGCAAACGGCAGTACTGGCGGCTGGCCGGCGGCCCGCCGCCGGGGTGACCGCCGCCCCCGCCTGCGGGCTCAGGCGACGATCACCACCACGGCCAGCGCGGCGAAGACGGCGGACAGCGCCGCGCCGGTCCAGCGCCGCCACAGCGGTGCCCCGGCGACGAGCGGCAACCCGCGCCACCGCCGCACGGCGGGCACCACTGCGGCCCCGGCGAGCGCGGCGCCGAGCGGCCAGAGCCAGCCCGGCACCACCGACCAGTCGCCGAGCCGGTGGGCGAGGCCGAGGAAGACCACCGCCCAGGTCGCGTCGGACAGCAGTGTCACCCGGTCCGTTCCGCGCCGCGCGGTGCTCCACAGGGACAGCCCGCCGAGGAACGTGAACGCCAGCGCGAGCGCCGCGCCGATCCATCCGTCCAGGCCGGTCGACTCGTCCGCCGCGTCACTGCGGACGTCGAGCAGCCGCAGGCCGATCGGATCGACGTCGCGTGTGGTGTTGCCGAGCACCACCACACCCCGGTCGGCGGCCCGGTCGAAGCCGAGGTACGCCCGGAAGCCGCCGGTGCCCCCGTTGTGCCAGACGATCTCCCGGTCGCCGTGTCGGCTGGTGAACCAGCCGTACCCGATCCGGCGGTCGTCCCCGGCGTCGAAGCGGGGCGTGGCGGCGTCGGCGCCGGGGGCGGTGCCGGCGAGCATCGCGGCGGTGAGCCGGGCCAGGTCTTCGGCCGTGGACCACACGCCGACGCCGGCCGGGGCGTATCCCGCGCCCAGCCAGGGATCGGCGCCCCGGCCGGCGTCGGTGGAGCCCTCGGCACGCCCGGGCGGGAGGTCCCCGGCGTCGGTGGCGACCTGGGTGCCGGCCATGCCGAGGGGATCCAGCACGTCCCGCCGGAGCAGTTCCGGATAGTCGGCACCGGCCCGGGCCGCCAACGCCCGGCCGAGCAGGGCGGCGCCGAAGTTCGAGTAGGACACGGTGCCCCGCTCGTCGGGGTCGGCGCTCCCGGCGGCGGCGACGATCCGCTCCACGTCGTAGCCGGCGTACGCGTTCCCGGCGGTGACCGCCGCCCACCACGTGCTGATCATCGCGCCCGGTGAGTCGAGTGCCAGCCGGGGCAGCCCGGACCGGTGACTGGCCAGCTCGGCGAGTGTGACCTCGCCGGCCGGACCGGTCACCCCGGGCAGGACGGCGGCCAGCCGGTCGTCGGGACCGACCGCGCCGGACGCCGCCTGCCGGGCGAGAAGCATGCCGGTGAGCGGCTTGGCGATCGAGCCGATCTCGAACGGCGTGCCCGGTTCGACGGCCGGCCCGCCCGGAGCCCGATCGCCGAGGCCCGCGACGCGGACCCGGTCGCCCTCGATCACCGCCACCGCGAGCCCGCGCAGGCCCTCGGTGTCGCCGACCGCGGCGCGGACGGTCGCGGCCAGGTCCGGGTCGCCGGTCCGCTCCGGGCCGAGATGCGGGGCCACGGGCATCAGGACCGTCGCCGCGGCCGCCGCGACGAGTCCGGCGGTGGCGAGAACGATCGGGGTACGCATGAGCTGCCTTTCGGGTGGACGGCCGGGTCAGCGGCGGGCGGCGGTGAGGATGGCCAGCAGCGGCACCACCCGCTCGGGCGGTATGTCGTAGTGCCCGCGGGCGCCGCTGCGCAGCCAGCCGGCGGCGGCGAGCTGCCGCAGGTGGTGGTGGAGCTGGCCGGTGGTGCCGATCCCGTCGAGGCCGGCCAGGTCGGCGGTGCCGTGCCGCCCGCCGAGGATCTCCCGCAGCAGCCGTAGCCGTACCGGATGCGCCAGCGCCGAGAGCGTGCCGGCCAGTGCGGACCAGTCGTCGTCGAGCAGGTCGTCGACTGTGGCGCCGTACTGCCAGTCGTAGTGCCGGTCCCCGGTGTCGACGGTCCCGGTGTAGAGCAACGCGCCGGTGCCGTCGGCGGGGATGCGCTGCTTCAGGCCGTCGAGCGCCCAGAAGACGTCCTCCGGTGTGACCCCGGTCTCCGGGCGGGCCCCGACCCGCTCGCCGACGAGCCCTGCCACCTGCGCCTCCAGGGCCGCCAGCCGTTCCTCCACGCTTGCCACGACAGCCAGAGTACGCAAGTTCGTACTTACGTACAAACGGACAAACGCGCGGAGCTGCCGATTCCGTGACTTCTGCTGGCGCGTTTCCGGCATCAGAACGAACCGTTCGGGCATGTTCTCCGTACACAGGTGTGGTTCGTGACGTCTACCTCGGAGGCATGGTGTCCGCACTTCGAACTGATCCATTCGCGGGGGCGATTCTCCAGGTCGGCGTACTGGCGGCCCTGGCCGGCACGGTCGGGCTGAGCGCGTACGGCTGGCTTGCCGGTCTGCTCTTCGGGGTGGTGACGGTCGCGGCACTCCGCTACGCACTGTGCCGCTCGGGCGCGGACCGGCTCGGGCCGGCCGACTGGGTGACGCTCACCCGGGCGACGCTGACCGGTGGGGTGTTCGCGTTGACGGTCGACTCGTTCCGCGAGCCGACCGTGGTGCCGGTGCTGGTCGTGCTGAGTGCCGTGGCACTCTCCCTCGACTGGGTCGACGGGCAGGTGGCCCGGCGTACCGGCACGGCGAGCGCGCTGGGCGCCCGGTTCGACATGGAGGTCGACTCCTTCCTCGTCCTGGTCCTCTGCGGGTACGTCGCCGACCAGGTGGGCGCGTGGGTGCTGGTGGTCGGCGCGATGCGGTACGTCTTCGTCGCCGCCGGCTGGGTGCTGCCGTGGATGCGCGGCTCGCTGCCACCGCGCTACTGGCGCAAGGTGGTGGCCGCCACGCAGGGCATCGCGCTGGCGGTGGTGGCGGCGGGTGTCCTGCCCCGCCTGCCGGCCGTCGCGGTGCTCCTCGGCGCGCTCGCGCTGCTGGTCGAGTCGTTCGGCCGTGACGTCGGCTGGCTGTGGCGGCACCGCGCCCGGCCGGCTCCGCGCCCGGTGGCGCTCCCGGCCGCGCCGGTCTCCCCGGCACCGGCGCTCCACCGGTCCGAGTGGACGCCGGGCGTGCGGATCACGCGCCAGCCCGCCGAGGCCGGCGGGCGGCGCCGGTGACCGACCTGCCTCGCCGAGCGGACGGCGACGACATCCCGCACGGCACCACGAACAACGGCACGACGACCGACGACATCGTGGCGGCCGGCGGACGGCGGTTCCGGCGGGTGCTCGCCGGGACGCTCACCGTGCTGGCCGCCGCGCTCGTGCTGGTGGCACTGGTCGCGCCGAGCGACGTCAACGAGTTCACCCCCCGCGCGTTCCTGCGCATCCCGGTGGAAGGGCTGATCGCCGTCGCCCTGCTGCTGGTCCTGCCGGCACGTCCGCGCCACGTGGTGGCCACGACCCTCGGCGCGCTGCTCGGTCTGGTCCTCGTCCTCAAGGTCGCCGACCTGGGGTTCTCGCTGGTCCTGGACCGCCCCTTCGACCTGATCGCCGACTGGACGTTCCTCGGCTCGGGCGCGGAGTTCCTGTCCGAGTCGTACGGTCGCGCCGCCGAGGTGGGCGCGGTGGCGCTGGCGGTGGTCGCCGCTCTCGCCGTACCGCTGCTGGTGACGCTGTCGGTGCGGCGGCTGACCCGGGTCGTGGTCGCCCGCCGGGTGGTGACCGCGCGCGCGACCACCGCGTTCGCGGCCGTCTGGGTGGTCTGCGCCGTGCTCGGCGCGCAGATCGTGCCGGGCGTTCCGGTCGCCGCCGGCACGGTGGCGACCGGTCTCTACGACCGGGCCCGGCAGGTACGGGCCGGCCTCAACGACCAGGAGACCCTGAACACGCAGCTCGCCGGCGACCCGTTCCAGAACGCGCCGGGCGAGGAGTTGCTGACCGCGCTGCGCGGCAAGGACGTGCTGTTCACGTTCGTGGAGAGCTACGGACGGGTCGCGCTGGAGGATCCGGACCTCGCGCCGGAGGTGGACGCGGTCCTCGACGAGGGGACCCGGCAGTTGCGGGCGGCCGGCTACGGCAGCCGCAGCGCGTTCCTCACCTCGTCCACCACCGGCGGCGGGAGCTGGCTCGCGCACGCCACGCTGATGAGCGGCGTATGGGCGGACAACCAGTTGCGCTACACCAACCTGGTGCGCAGCGACCGCCTGACCCTCAACGGCGCGTTCAAGCGGGCCGGGTGGCGAACCTCGCTGGTCATGCCGGCGCTCACCCGGGCGTGGCCGGAGGCCGACTTCTTCTCCCCCGACCAGGTGTACGGCGCGAAGGAACTCGGCTACCGGGGACCGCTGTTCAGCTTCTCCTCCCCGCCGGACCAGTACACGCTGTCGGCGTTCCAGCGTCTCGAACGCGGACCCGGTCACGCCCCGGTGATGGCCGAGATCCCGCTGCTGTCCAGCCACCTGCCGTGGACGCCGGTACCACCGCTGGTCGACTGGGACGACATCGGTGACGGCTCGGTGTACCAGGGGACGGCACGCGCCGACCGCGCGGCGGAGGGCACCCGGGAGGCGTACCGGCGGGCGGTCGTCTACTCGCTGCGCACGCTCATCTCCTACGTGCAGCGGTACGGCGACGAGAACCTGGTGCTCGTCTTCCTCGGCGACCACCAGCCGGCCCGCGCGGTCACCGGTGAGGGCGCCGGCAGGGACGTGCCGATCACCGTCGTCGCGAAGGACCCGGCGGTGCTCGACCGCATCGCCGGATGGGGCTGGCAGGACGGCCTCAACCCCGACCCGCAGGCCCCGGTCTGGCCGATGGAGTCGTTCCGCGACCGGTTCCTGAACGCGTTCGGGCCGAAGTCCACCACTCACAGTTAGGGATGTCGTGACGATGCTCGCTCGGGCCTGGGGGATCACCCGTTCCCTGGCCGTCTACCACGGTCAGCCGGCCAAGCATCGGCGTGCCCGGCAGCTCTACGGGCAGTTCCTCTCCCCCGGCGACCTCGGCTTCGACATCGGCGCCCACGTCGGCGGCCGGGTGCGTACCTGGCGGCGGCTGGGCGCGCGCGTGGTAGCGGTGGAGCCGCAGCCGGACTGCCTGCGGGTGCTGCGCCTGGGCTTCGGGCGGGACGCCGACGTGATGATCGAGCCGACTGCCGTCGGGGCGCGGTCCGGGAGCGCCCGGCTGGAACTGTCGAGCGCGACGCCGACGGTCTCCACCATGTCGTCCTCGTGGATCGAGTCGGTCACCGCCGATCCGAGCTTCGCGGGCGTCCGGTGGGACCGGTCGGTCGAGGTGCCGGTGGTGACGCTGGACGACCTGATCGCGCGGCACGGCGTACCGGCGTTCTGCAAGGTCGACGTCGAGGGCTTCGAGGTCGACGTGCTGGCCGGGCTCAGCTGTCCGGTGCGCGGGCTGTCCTTCGAGTACCTGCCGCCCGCGCACGACGCCGCGCTGGCCGCACTGGACCTGGTCGAACGGCTCGGCGCGACGGCGGGCGGCTACCGCTACAACTACTCGCCGGTGGAGACCATGCGGTTCGCGAGTGACAGGTGGCTGGACGCGGCCGAGCTGGTGCGCCTGCTGGAGACGTACCGCCCGGCCGGTCGTTCCGGCGACGTCTACGCCCGGCTGGCAGCCTCCTGAGCGACGCCGCGACGCCGGTCACCGCACCCGGCCGGCACGAGCATCTGCTGACCGTGTGCCTGCAGCACGGTTTCGCCCCGGCCCGGGTCGGCCCCGCGCGCGACCCGGAGTTCCTGTTCGGTCTGCTCCTGGCCGGAGGCGCGGTCGCCGGCGCGCCCGACGAACAGGGCGGGCCGGCACTCCTCGCCGGCCCGGCCGTGGCCGGTGCGGTTCGGAGCCGGCCGGGACGAAAAGTTGGCCCGGTGACCTCCCGCAGTTCACCGAATTCCGACTAGCATCGCTGATCATGAATATGAAGCACGTCACCCGCTCGCGACCCGGGCGGTTGATCGCGGCGGTTGCGCTCGCCGTCGCGGTCGGGATCCCGCTCGGCGTGACCGGCGCCGCGTCGGCCGCGACCACACTGACCGTGGCGCAGGCGCTCGCCGCCCAGGACGGCCGGACGGCCACCGTCACCGGCTACGTCATCGGCCAGCCCACCGCCACCACCACGGTGCTCACCTCCGGCTTCACCGCCGACACCGCGATCGCCATCGCCGACCAGGCCGGCGAGACCGGCACCGCCCGGATGCTGTACGTGCAGGTGACGGCCGCCTGGCGGAGCACCTTCGGGCTGCTCACCAACCCGTCGCTGCGCGGGCGGCAGGTCACCGCGACCGGCACGCTCACCGCGTACTTCAGCCACGGCGGGCTGAAGAACCCCACCGCGATGAGCCTCGGCGGCGGCGCCACGCCGAGCCCCACGCCGACCCCGAGCCCGTCCGGCACCGCCGTGCCGGACACGTACTACGCGGCCGCTGCCGGCCGGACCGGGCCGACGCTGCGCACCGCGCTGCACGGCATCATCAAGGTGCAGACGAAACTCAGCTACGACCAGGTGTGGGACGCGCTCAAGGACACCGACCAGGATCCGGCCAACCCGGCCAACGTGATCCTGCTCTACAGCGGACGCTCGCAGAGCAAGACCAGCAACGGTGGCGGTGTGAACGACTGGAACCGCGAGCACGTCTGGGCCAAGTCGCACGGCGACTTCGGCACCGCCACCGGCCCCGGCACCGACGTGCACCACCTGCGGCCGGAGGACGTGTCGGTCAACTCGTCGCGCGGCAACAAGGACTTCGACGCGGGCGGCGGCGCGGTGGCCGAGGCACCCGGCTGTTACACCGACGCCGACTCGTTCGAGCCGCGCGACGCGGTGAAGGGCGACGTGGCCCGCATGATTTTCTACATGGCGATCCGGTACGAGGGCGGCGACGGCTGGCCGGACCTGGAACTGAACGACTCGGTCTCCAACGGCTCCGCGCCCCGGCTCGGGCGGCTGTCGAAGCTGCTGGCCTGGAACGACCAGGACCCGCCGGACGCCTTCGAGAAGCGCCGCAACCAGCGCATCTACGAGCGCTGGCAGGGCAACCGGAACCCGTTCGTCGACCACCCCGAGTGGGCGCGCTCGATCTGGAGTTGACGCTCGTCCCCGATGTGAGGAAGCGTGGCGAGCGGGTAGAGACACCCGGTTGGTAGGGCCGGGGGCAGTCGGCACGGACGCGCCCCCGGCACCGCACGATCGGAGATGAGGCTCTCATGGCCCAGAACGGCATTCCGGACATCGCACTCAACGACGGCAACACCATCCCGCAGCTCGGCTTCGGTGTCTTCCAGATCGAGCCGAAGGACACCGCCCGGGCGGTCGGCACCGCGCTGGAGGTCGGCTACCGGCACATCGACACCGCCCAGATGTACGGCAACGAGGCCGAGGTGGGTCAGGCGCTGCGCGCCTCCGGGCTGGACCGCGGCGAGGTCTTCGTCACCAGCAAGCTGAACAACGGTTTCCACCGCCCGGACGACGCACGCAAGGCGTTCGAGCAGACGCTGCGGGAACTGAAGTTCGACTACCTCGACCTGTTCCTGATCCACTGGCCGCTGCCCACCCGCTACGACGGCGACTTCGTCTCCACCTGGAAGATCCTGGAGGAGCTGCGTGACGCGGGCACGGTCCGGTCGATCGGCGTGTCCAACTTCCAGGTCGGGCACCTGGAGCGGCTGGCCGCCGAGGCGGACGTGGTGCCGGCGGTCAACCAGATCGAGGCGCACCCCTACCTCGGCAACGAGGAGGTGCGGGCGTACGACAGGGCGCACGGCATCGTCACCGAGGCGTGGTCGCCGATCGCGCAGGGCAAGGTGCTCGACGATCCGACCGTCGTCGACGTGGCCGAGCAGGTCGGCCGGACCCCGGCCCAGGTGGTGCTGCGCTGGCACGTGCAGCGCGGCGACATCGTCTTCCCGAAGTCGACCACGCCGAAGCGGATCGAGGAGAACTTCGCGATCTTCGACTTCACACTCGACGACACCACGATGGAGCGGCTCACCTCGCTGGACCGGGGTGAGGCCGGACGGACGGGCCCGCACCCGGACGAGTTCGACTACATCCCGAGCTGAGCGCCTCATCCGTCGGCGGGGCCCCGGGAGACCGGGGCCCCGCTCTCTGTTGACTTCGCGCGCACTCGAAGGGGCAGGGTGAGCGGCAAAGCCCGACACGGAGGAAGACATGCGATACCGCACCATCGGCACGGACCCGGCCACCCGGCGCGAGGTCAGCGTGCTCAGCCTCGGCGCGATGCTGTTCGGCACCGCCACCGACGAGGCCACCTCGTTCGCCATCCTCGACCGGTACGTCGAGGCGGGCGGCACCTTCATCGACACCTCGGACAACTATGCCTTCTGGCACAACGGGGGCCAGGGTGGCGAGAGCGAGGAGCTGCTCGGCCGCTGGCGGCGCAGCCGCGGGATCGGCGGCGAGGTGGTCATCGCAACGAAGCTCGGTGCCCGTCCGCTCGCGCCCGGCACCAGCTACGTCGACAACCCGGAAGGGCTGTCGGCGAAGGTGATCCGCGAGTCCGCCGAGCGCAGCCGGGAGCGCCTCGGGGTCGAGCGGATCGACCTGCTCTACGCCCACATCGAGGACCGGACGATCCCGCTGCGGGAGACCGTGGAGGGCTTCGCCGAGCTGGTCGCCGAGGGCACGGTCGGGTTGCTGGGCGCCAGCAACCACCGCGCCTGGCGGGTCGAGCGGGCCCGCGCGCTCGCTGCCGGGGCCGGCCTGCCCGGGTACGAGGTGCTCCAGTACCACCGCAGCTACCTGCCCCGGCGCCTGGACGTGCCGAGTGAGCTGGACCCGGACGGCGACGTCGGCTGGGTCGGCCCCGACCTGCTCAGCTACCTGCGCACGGAGCCGCAGCTCACGCTGGTCGCGTACTCGCCGCTGCTGAAGGGCGCGTACGTCCGGCCGGAGCGGCTCGGCGAGGCGTACGTGCTGCCCGCCACTCCGGCCCGGCTGGCGGCGTTGCGGGCGGTGGCCGCCGAGACCGGCGCCACCGTGAACCAGGTGGTGCTGGCCTGGCTGATGGGCGGGGAGCAGCCGTCCATCCCACTCGTCGGCTTCTCCTCGGTGGCGCAACTGGAGGAGAGCCTGGCCGCCGTCGACCTGGAGCTGACCGCCGAGCAGCGGACCCGGCTGGACTCGGCACGCTGACCGGTGCCGGGCCGGGTGGCCGACACGCCACCCGGCCCGTGCAGGTCGACGGAATCGCCACCGCCAGATCGGATCTGGCGGGCCGTCTGGCGCCTTCGGGGTGAGGCCGGCACACCACCACAGCTTGCCGGCCTCGTTGAAACAGGCGATCGGTCTGGCGGCACGCCGCCTGTCGAGGACATCGACGACGAGAGGTAGCGATTCATGAGCAACCGGAACACCGGCCTGGCCGTCGAGGCCGAGGGCCTGGTCCGGTCCTTCGGTTCGACCCGGGCACTCGACGGGCTGGACCTGCGGGTTCCCGCCGGCACCGTGTACGGCGTACTGGGCCCGAACGGCGCCGGGAAGACCACCGCCGTACGGGTGCTGGCGACGCTGTTGCGCCCGGACGGCGGCACGGCCCGGGTCTTCGGGCACGACGTGGTGCGTGACGCCGACGCGGTGCGCTCCCGGGTGAGCCTGACCGGCCAGTACGCCTCGCTGGACGAGGACCTGACCGGGGCGGAGAACCTGGTCCTGCTGGGCCGGCTGCTCGGGCTGGGCCGGGTAGCCGCCCGGGACCGGGCCGAGCAGCTGCTCGCCGCGTTCGGGCTGACCGAGGCGGCGGGACGGCAGGTGAAGAAGTACTCCGGCGGGATGCGGCGGCGCATCGACATCGCGGCGAGCATCCTCAACACCCCGGACCTGTTGTTCCTCGACGAGCCGACCACCGGGCTGGACCCGCGCAGTCGCAACCAGGTGTGGGCGATCGTGCGGGCGGTGGTGGCGTACGGCACGACGGTGCTGCTGACCACGCAGTACCTGGACGAGGCGGACCAGCTCGCCGGCCGGATCGCTGTGGTCGACCACGGCCGGGTGATCGCGGAGGGCACCCCGGGCGAGTTGAAGGCGTCGATCGGCGCGGGCAGCGTCCACATCCGGCTGCGCGATCCGGAGCAGCGGCCGCAGGCCGAGCAGGTGCTGCGGGCGTCGCTGGGCGTACCGGTGCAGCTCGCCGCGGACCCGGCGGCACTGACCGCGCGCGTCGGCGAGCACGGCACCGACCTGGAGGCCGGTACGCAGGCGGCGCGGGCGCTCGGCGAGCTGGCCGCCGCCGGCATCGTGGTGGACGACTTCTCCCTCGGCCAGCCCAGCCTGGACGAGGTCTTCCTGGCCCTGACCGACCACCCGGCCGTCCCGGCGGACGAGCGGGACGACGAACTGGAGGCGGCGCGATGAGCGACACCGCGATCACCACCGGGCGGGCGCCGTCCGTCTACATGCCGTCCGCCGAGGCGCTGGCCACTGTGCTCGCCCCGGCGGAGCGGCCGACCCGGCCCAGCGCGCTGTCGGCGTCGCTGACGTTCGGCTGGCGTGCGCTGCTGAAGATCAAGCACGTGCCGGAGCAGCTGTTCGACGTGACCGCGTTCCCGATCATCATGGTGCTGATGTTCACGTACCTGTTCGGTGGCGCGCTCGCCGACAGCCCGCGTGCGTACCTCCAGTTCTTCCTGCCCGGCATCATGGTCACGAGCGTCGTGATGATCACCATGTACACCGGGGTCGGGCTGAACAGCGACATCGAGAAGGGCGTCTTCGACCGGATCCGCACGCTGCCGGTCTGGCGGCCGGCGGCGCTCGTCGGGATGATCTTCGGTGACGTGCTGCGCTACGTCCTGGCCGCCGTGGTCATCCTCACCGTGGGTGTGGTGCTCGGCTTCCGTCCCGACGGTGGGCTGTTCGGGGTGCTGGCCGGGATCGGCCTGCTGGTGGTCTTCTCGTTCGCGTTCTCCTGGGTGTGGACGTTCTTCGGTCTGGTGCTGCGCAGTGAGAAGTCGGTGATGGGGACCAGCATGATGGTGCTGTTCCCGCTGACGTTCCTGAGCAACGTGTTCGTCGACCCGTCCACCATGCCCGGCTGGCTGCAGGCGTTCGTCAAGGTCAACCCGATCACCCAGCTCGTCACCTCGGTCCGCGCGGCGATGGCCGGCTCGATGGACGGCCCGAGCACCATGTGGATGCTGCTCTGGAGCGCCCTCTTCGTGGTCGTGTTCGGCACGCTGACCATGTACCGCTACAACCGGCGCTGACGTGACACGGTGGCGGGGCCGCGCGGCCCCGCCACCTCGCCGGTCAGAGCCGCCAGGGCACCGGCTCGGCCGGCCGGTAGCGGCAGGCGCCGCCGGTGGTGACCGACTCGCGCAGGTGGGCGGCGAGCGCCGGATGCCGCTCGTCGATGCGGCGCAGGGTGTCGCGGATCCGCCCGGTCACCGCCTTGCGTGCCCGTTCCGCCTGGTCGCCGAGACGCCGGCTGCGCCCGGCCAGGCCGGCGGCGGCCCGCAACTGGTCGAGCAGCGCCGCGCGCTCGGCGTCCAGCTCGGCCAGCCGCCGCCCGTCGTCACGCACCGCCGCCCGGTCGATCTCGTCGTCGAGCCGCCGCAGGCGCCGGCGGTAGCGGGCCTTCGCCTCGTCGTCGAGCACCGGATCGGCGCCGAGGCGGCGCGCGGCGACGAGTTCCGGGCCGGCCGCCGGGTCGAGCAGCTCGACGGCGGGCACGTCCGTGCCGGGCCGGCTCAGCAGCAGCCGCAGGTCGTGCAGCCCTTTGGCGTCGGGCAGGTGCACCACGACGCCGTCGTACGCGAGGCGCCACACCGGCCCGTCCCGCCGGAACTCCGGCCGGACCACGTCCGCACCTGCCACGCCGAGGTCCGGCGGCCGCGCGTTCCCGTGGACCACACCCGCGCGGGACAGACCCGACGCGGCGCGGCGGCCCGCCGGCGACGACGCGGTGACCAGAGCCGGAGCGCCCGCGCCGAGCCGGACCGCCACCGGCGCGACCAGGGCGGACGCCGCCGCCGGGGCGGGATCCGTCGCGCCCAGCCGGTCCACCACCTGAAGCATGCCCAGCGTCCGCGCCTCGACCACCGTCTCGGCCCGCAGCCGCCACGCCTCGGCCGCGTCACCCGGCCCGTCGCGTCCGGCGAGCGCGCCCACCAGCCCGGCCCGCGCCAGCACCGACCAGGGCCGGGCGCCCAGGCGGTCCGCGGCCTCCCCGGCCGCCGTGTAACAGTCGATCGCGTCGTCCCACCGGCCCTCGGCCGCCTCCACCACGGCCAGCCACAGGTCGACCGGGCCGCCGATGTCGCAGCCGAACAACGCCGCCGTCCACTGCCCGCGGTGCGGGGTCAGGTCGGCCCGCACCGCCGCGCACCGCGCCGGGTCGCCGTCCACCGCCGCCGCCTGCGCCCGCAGGCGCAGCCACAACGGCGACACCGACCGGGGGTACGCGGTGCCCGCGGCCTCGATCGCGGCGGTGAGCCGCAGCACCGTGGCCGCGTCGCCGCGCTCGGCCGCGGTGATCGCCCGGAGCAGCTCGGCCTGCGGGTGCCCGGTGCCCACCCGGTCGAGCACCGCCTCGGCCTCGGCGAGACGGCCGTACAGCAGCAGAATCGACCAGCGCAGGTGGTGCGTCATGAACGCGTGGTCGGAGTGCCCCGGCTCGCGGTAGCTCTCCGCCTCGGCGAAGCCCGCCTCGGCGGCGGCGAGGTCGCCCTGGAAGGCGGCGATGATGGCGGTGTCCGCGATCGCCGCCACCCGCTGCCGGGCCACGTCGCCGCGTTGCGCGCCGGTCACGAACGCGGCCAGCTCGTGCCGGTAGCCCGGATCGCCCAGCTCCAGCAACGCGACCCAGCGCAGCGCCGTGGCCCACAGCTCGGTCTCCCGGTCGCCGCCGCGGCGGGCCACCTCGCGGATCTCGGCGGTGACCACGGCTCGCTCCTGCGCGGTGCCGAGCCCCCAGGTGGTGTCGTGGCGGGCCCACAGGCTGAAGGTGAGCGCCTCGTCGTCGCGGCCGTGCCGGGCGAGCGTCTCGGTGGCCGTGATCAGGTCGGTGACCAGCGCGCGTACCGGCCGCTCCGGGTCCGGTTCCGCGATCAACCGCCGGTACGCCTCGCGGACCAGCTCGGTGGCGTCGAGCCGGCGGCGGGTGGCGGAGTGCTGCCGGTGCGCGATCAGCGCCACCCGGGTCAGCGCGCCGGGATCGGGCAGCTCCCGGGCCAGCGCGGCGGCCTCGGCCAGCAGCCGCTCGACCTCGGCGGGCGGGCCGGCGTGGTGCAGCAGCCCGGCCAGTTCCAGCAGCACCCGGACCCGCCGGCCGGGCTGGCCGGTCAGTTCCAGCGCGCGCCGGTAGTGGCGTACCGACTCGTCCACGGCGATCCGGCCCCCGGCGTCGCGGGCGGCGGCCAGCAGCAGGTCACCGGCGCGTTCCGGCTCCAGCTCGGCGCCGGCCAGCCAGGCGTGCCGGGCCAGGTGGGCCGGGCTGAGCGCGCCGGCGAGCGAGTCCGACCGGTCGACGGCCCGGACCACAGCCGCGTGCCGGGCCCGCCGTTCGTCCTCGGCGAGCCCGTCGTAGAGCGTCTCGCGAACCAGGTCGTGCACGAAGACGAAGCGACCGCCGTCGCGGGGCAGCACCAGCCGGGCCGCGGCGGCGCGGCCGAGCAGCCGGTCGACCTGCGCGACCGGAGCGGGTACGCAGGCGGCGAGCGTCCCTGCGTCGAACTCGCGGCCGAGCACCGCGGCCACCGTGAGCGCCTCGACCACTCCGGCGGGCAGTTGGTCGAGCCGGCGGCGCACCACCTCCCGTACGCCGGGAGCGACGGTGTCGGTGAGGCCGTGGGTGTGCCACAGCCGGGCGGTCTGCTCCACGAAGAACGGGTTCCCGCCGGTGCGCCGGTGCACCTCGTCGACCAGGCTCGCGGCGGGCTCCCGGCCGGCGGTACGGGCCATCAGTGCGGCCACCTCGGCGCGATCGAGCCCGGCGAGCGTGACGGTGGTGGCCTTGGCGGTGAGCGGCAGCAGCCACGGCCGTAGCGGGTGCTCGACGGATTCGACTTCGGCGTCCCGGTAGGTGCCGATCAGCAGCAGCCGCTCGAACCACGCGTGCTGGGTGACGAACTGGAGCAGCCGCAGCGACGCCGGGTCGGCCCAGTGCAGGTCGTCGAGGACCACGGTGACCGGCCGGTGCTGGGCGACGGCGACCAGGGCGGCGGTCACCGCGTCGTGCCTGTCGAACTCGGCCCGCCCGGCGTCACCCGGCTCGGCCGCGTCATCCGGCTCGATCGTGCCGCCCGCCGGGTGCTCGCCCAGCAGTGCGGCCAGGCCGGCACCGGCCGCTTCCCGCACCCCCGGCGGGTCGTCGGCGGACCGGGCCAGCCGCCGCAACACCTGCACCCAGGGCCAGTAGTCGGGGGCGGTGTCGGAGTCCCAGCAGGCGGCGCCGAGCACCAGTGCTCCGCCGCGGCGGGCCTCGTCGGCGGCGGCCGAGACCAGCGTGGTCTTGCCGATACCCGGCTCGCCGGTGACCAGGACGAGACCGCCGTGGCTGTCGACCAGCCGGGCCACCTCGGCGCGCAGCAGCGCGGCGGGATGCTCCCGCCCGATGATGTGTTCGCCGAACCGCGGCTCCATGACCTCACGACGCTAGTCGAAGGGTCCGACAAACAGGGGGGCGTTCAGAGTCGCGCGTCGGTGACGACGTGCGCGCACGCCGGGCAGGCGGCCGGCCCCTGCTCGGCGAACCATCGGCAGGTACGCCGGATCGCGCACTTCGGCAGCGTCTCCTCCGCGGGCGCTGCGGTCTCGGCGTACGAGGCGGCCATCCGGGCGCCCAGCCCGCAGTGCGATCCGGTCCAGAAGCCGCAGGACGAGGTGACGCACGGGCCGGCGAGCCGGGCGCGCGACTCGATCGGCCCGTCGGAGCCGCCGAGCCCGGCGAGCGCCACCTCGGCCGGTACGGCCGGGGTCACGTAGGCCACCCGGCCCGCCGGAGTGATCATGCCGAGGAACACAGTGGCGTTCGACGCCGGGGTGCTCGGGCACATCCGCTCCGGCGTGCCGGCCGGCCGGGTGGTGTCGGTCACCGCTGGATCCAGAACCCGATGTCGTTGATCTTCTGGCCGAGGTCCTGGGCGAACGGGCCGTCGATGACCCAGAGGCCGTACCACTCGGGGCGCAGCTTGATGTTGCCGTGGCCGACGGTCAGCGGGTTGGTCAGCTTGGCGTCGGCGGTACGCAGCGCGGCCAGGCCGGCCTTCTGGATCTCCGCGGCGATCAGGGTCTGCTGCTCGGGGCTCAGGTCGACACCGTCGACCACGAAGCGGAACTCGTTGCGGGCCATGTGCTTCCTCCGGTCACTCGTACGATTCGGTGCCCAGCCCGCGACGCAGGCTGGTGCGGGTGAAGGCCGCCCAGCCGGCGTGCGAGGCGGCGTCGGTGCGGTGCCCGGCGCGGGCGAGCACCCGGGCGGCGTGCTCCGCCCAACGGCCGGCGGTCGCCGCCGCGTCGCCCCACAGTTCGCGGCAGGCCGCGACCGCGAAGGCGACCTGTTCGGCCGCGCCGGTGAACCCGGCGGGTCCGTCCGCGACCCGGATCGTGCCGTCCGGGCGGACCCGCACGCTCGGGAAGTGGTGGTGCAGGCTGGCCAGCGTGGCCAGGTGGGTGGCGTCCCGCCGGCCGGCGGCGAAGCCGGCGTGCAGCTCGTCGTCGCGGCGGTGCCGGATGGCGTGCAGGACCAGCGCGTCGCCGGCCGCCTCGATCCGGGCGACGACCTGCACCGGCACGCTCCAGGCCGACGGCGAGTTCGCCGACCAGAACGCCAGCCAGGCGGCGAGCCGGGCGTGGAAGTCGCCCTGGACGGCGATCGGGAGCGCGGACCCGTCGGGCGCGCGCAGCGCGGCGGCGGCGATGCGGTCCCGGGTGACGAGCGGGGTCGCGGGGCGGCTCGGAGCGGCCGCCGCGGCACCGGTGGTGGAGGCGACGGCCAGGCCGGTCACGGTGACCGCCGAGGCCGCCGCCGCGCCGGCGAGCAGTCGCCGACGGTCGAGCGGTTGTCCGTTGTCGTTCATCGTCGGCCCTTCGTCGACGGCAGTGGCCCGACGGTATCGACCGGATGCGATCAGAAAAACACTCTGTGTGACGGGAGGCCGACAGGAAAGCCGGGGATACCCGGCGGCGTGAACGACGGTTCCTGTGCCCGGTTCACGCAACACCCGGGGTGGACGGTCAGCCCCGGAGCAACCCGGCCACGGCCCGTTGCGCGTGCACGACAGTCGCCGCGGGCAGGTCGAGCGACCAGAGCGCGGCGGCCAGGTAGTCCAGGACGCGCCAGCACTGCTCCCCGGTCAGCGTCGACCGCAGTGGTCCACCGAGGACCGGCCCGGCGTCCCCTGGCCCGTCGTCCGGGCCCTGCCGCATCCCGCGCAGCGCCGCGTCCAGCCGGGCGGCGAGCAGCGCGGCGAGCCACCGGCGGTCCACCCCGATCAGGTAAGGCGCCAGCTCCGCGTCGGCCGCGATCAGCCGCAACCAGCGGTGCACAGCCGCGCGCACGGCGACCGGGCCGAGCCGGTCGGCAGGCTCGCGGGGACAGGTCACCAGCTCCGTGGTCCGCACGACCAGGGGTACGGATGATCGAGCCCGGTCAGTTCACCGCACGGTTGACTGCTACACCATCAACATGGCCCGGTGCGGGTCCAGACGCACGAGATCGGCCACCTCCTCGAGGTCTTCACCGGCAGCTGGCCGGCCGCCTCGGTGGTGGGCGCCCAGCGCTGACAACGCCGTGACGACGGGGTCGGCGGATCACCGCCGGCCCCGTCCGCGCGCCCGGCCCCTCCCCGCCGCACCGGCCGCCGCCTTGCCGGGCTTCCCGGCCGCAGCCTTGTCCGGCCGCCCCGTCGCCGGCCTGCCGGACTTCCCGGCTCCCGTCCTGTCCGGCCTCCCGCCGCCCGCCCGGTCCGCGCCCCGGCCGGACGCCGCGTCGTCGGCGAGATCCGCCGCGCGGCCGCTCAGCTCCTCGACCCGCTCCCGGAGCCGGCGCAGCGCCCCGGCGTCGCCGTCCACCTCGGACACCTCGTCGAGCAAACCGACGTAGTCGGCGGCCAGCCGCCGGTACGCCGGTGCGACCGGCCCGGCGCGCCCGTCCAGGTCGATGATCTGCTGGGCGAGGACAGCTGTGGCGGCACCGAGCGCGGCCCGCTCGTCGGCGCGCGCGTCCCGCCCGGCCCGCCGCGCGTCGGCCAGCCGACCGGCCCGCCGCCCACCGAACCAGAGCACCGCCGCGCCGGCCACGACCCCGGCCACCGCGCCGCCGGCCAGCAGATAGCGGGGCAACGACGGGCTGATGGTACGAGCCCCGTCCGGCACCAGACCGGCCCGCACCAGCCGGTCGTAGTTGAGCACGATCACCTTCAGCGCCTCGACCGGCCGGTCCACGAACGCGTCGGCGCCCCGGCCGATCGTGGTCTCGACGACCACGGCCCGGCCGAGGTCACGCGGGCCGTCGCCGCCCAGGCGGGAGCAGCCGTACGTGTCCCAGTCCTCGCCGTCGCGGCTCATCGCCAGCACCAGCGTGCCCCGCGTGGCGCGCTCGGTGTCGTCGCACGCCTCCCGCAGGTCGGCGCCCGGCTCCATGATCAGCACCACCAGCCGCCGGTTGCCGACGACCCGCTCGGCGGCGGCCCGGTCCAGGTCCACGCCGGGCGCCGCGTAGACCGAGGAGCCGCGTACCTGCCGGGCCACCGGCCCGTCCAGGACGCCGCCGGTCCACAGCGCCCAGCCGGCCAGCGCCAGGCAGGCGAGCACCGCCCGGCCGAACGCGGTGCCGACCAGGCGGCCGAACAGCCGGCCCGGGCCGGTCGCCGCCACGCCACGACGGGCCGCCGCCCGATCGGGACGGGTCGCGACGCGGCTCACGACAGCCTCGCCCGCAGGTAGACGTCCGGCCGGTAGCCGGGCATCCGCACGTCCCGGGCCACGTCGTCCAGCTCGGCCGCCGCGTCGGCGAGCAGTTCGCGTACGTGCCGGTCCGGCAGCCCGTCGTCGAAGGCGTCCCGGGCCGCCCGCAACCGGCCCACGCCCCGGACCAACGCCGGGTCGCTGCGCCCGTCGGTGAGCAGCGACAACTCCACCGCCAGCGCGGAGAGCCCGGCCAGCCGGGCCGGCGTGCCACCGGGACCGACGTCGGCCGGACGGCGGCCGGACCCCCGCACGGTACGGATCGACAGCACCACGAAACCCGCCACGCACCCGGCGAAGATCCAGGGCAGCGCCGGCAACGCCACCCGCAGCGGGTCGAACGGCCGGTACGGCAGCGGGCGGTCGAACAGCCCCGCGTACCGCACGTCGGTGACCTGGGCCAGATACGCGCCGAGCACGTTCTGCTGGGGATAGGCGTAACGGCCGAGCCGCCCGCCGAACTGGGCGTAGAAGCTCGCGGCGGCGACCTCGGCGAACGACGCCGCGCCCGGACCGTGGTACTCGATCCAGTCGCCGTACATCACCACCAGCGGCTGATCCGGGGCGAGCCGGTGCAGCGCCGGCCCGTACGCGGGCAGCGGCTCCCCGTACGGCTGGACGGGCAGCACCACGAACCAGGCGCCGTCCGGGAACGCGGCGACCGCCGCCTTCTCCGGCAGCCGGGGCAGCGTGGCGCCGGTGCCCACGTACCGGCCGGTGGCGCGCAGCGCGGTGACCACCGGGGCCAGCTCCGGGACGGTCGGTTCCCGCCACCGCAGGTCGTCGCCGTCCGGCGGGACCGGCTGGTCGTGCAGCGTCGCCAGCAGCGTGAGCAGCGGGCCGGTCACGTCGGCGGTGGCGAACCGGGCCCGCCAGCCCGGCAGGTCGTCCGGGGAGGCCCCGTACGGGCCACCGCTGACCTCGGTGCCGACGATCCGGATCTCGGCGCTCTCCACGTCCCTCACCCGCCGGCGTTCGGCCTCGTCCAGACCGGGCGGGGCGACCAGGATGCGGGTAGCCCGGTCACCGATGGCGGCCCGGACCCGTCGCTCGTCCCAGCGCGCGACAGCGCCCGGCAGCCGGACCACCGGATCGGCCGCGACCAGCGCGGTCATCTCCTCGACCGAGGGCACGCTCGCGTCGCTCAACTCCCCGGCCGAGCCCTCCGGCAGCGCGGCGGTCGACGGGGATCGCCCGTAGCTGACCTCCACGCTCTGCCGCTGCGCCACCAGGAACACCACGAGCACCGCCGCCGCGGCGGCCAGCAGCGACCAGCGCAGCAGCTCCCGGCGTACCCTCGTCATCGCCCGGCCCGCCACAGCCCGTCGGCGCGGCGGGCGTGCTCAGCCGCCGCGCGGGCCGCGTCGGCGCCGCCGCCCGCGGCGGCGAGCAGCTCGGCGCGGGCCAGCAGACGCTCGGCCTCCGGCACCGCCGCCGGGGACGCGTCCCGGCTGACCGTGGCGTCGTGGATCGCCGCCCGCGCCGACGACCAGGCGACCCGCCGGCCCTCGGCCCGGGCACGGCGCCGGGGCAACGACACGGCGAGGAAGCCGGCGGCCACCGCCATCGCACCCCCGCCCAGCCACTGCAGCACGCTCGCGGTCATGATCTCTGTCTAACGCACCGCCGCCAGCCCCGCGCACCGAGGGCGGCGGCGTACCACCGGCCCGCACCTACGACGACGAGTAGCCCTCGTTGAAGCCCTCCATGAACCCGCCCGCGAACCCGGAGACGACACATCCGGCGCAGCACAGGATCACCAGCAGCGCCGGTACCATGACCCACAGGACGATCGCCCACCTGCCCGTCCCCTCGCTCGGCTGCTCCACGAACGCCGGCGGCGGATAGTACGGCTGCTGCGGGTACGGCTGGTGCTGGTACGGCTGCTGCGGGTACGGCTGCTGTTGGTACGGATCCTGCTGATAGGGATCGTGAGGGTGCATCCGGCCATCGTGCCCACCGGCCGGGACCACCGGAAGATCCGAACGGTCCGCCGACCATGCCGCCACGGCCCTCTCGTCACGCCCGGTGGGCATCGAGGTGGGTCAGCACCGTCTGGTTGGCCTCCCAGCCGTCCGGGAACTTCACCGGCACGTCCAGGTGCACCCGCTCGGTCGACGGATAGGCGTCGAGCAGCTCACCGATCCCGGCCCGCGCCACCACCACGCAGGCGTGCCGGTGCCGCGAAGCCAGCACGCACAGCCGCCCCGACTCCAGGTGGAACGCGGTGGCGTCACGTCGCCCGGAGAGCGGGTGCAGCACGACCGTCACGTCGTACTCCCGGCCCTGGAGCCGGTTGGCGGTGTCCACCGTGATGCCCGCCCCGGCCGCGCCCAGCCGGGACCGGATGGCCGCGACCTGGTCGCGGTGCGCGGCCCCGACGGCGATCCGGTCCGCGGTGACCGGCGCACCGCCGGGCGCGGCCTCGCTCACCGCGACCGCGCCGCGCCGCAGCACCCGCAGCGCCAGCTCCGCGCAGGCCGTGGCCGCTTCTCCATCGGTACGCACGGTGTGCCGGGCGGGCAGCTCGTGCAAGGCCCAGCCGGTGGCGGCGGCCAGTTCGACCGAGGCGTCGTAGGCGTCACCCACGCCGGGCTCGGTGAACGTCAGCGCCCGGTCCGCCGGCCCGGTACCGGCGCGGAACCCGGTGAACGGGTAGAACGCGGCGGACACCACCGGGGCGGCCGAGTCGGGCAGCCGCCACGACACCGGCAGCCGGTGCACCGGCAGCTCCGGGTTGTGCCGCAGCAGCGTGGCCACCGCCGACTGCATCGGATCCCAGGTCAGCCCGGTCCAGCGGAACGTCTCCACGGTGCTGAACGGATCGAGCTGACCGGGGTCTCCGACGAACAGGGCCCGCTCGAACCGTGCCGCCACGCGCAGCAGCGCATCGGCGCGCATCTGGTACGCCTCGTCCACGATCGCCCACGGCCAGCTCCCCTCGGTGACAGTGGCCCACTTGGCCGCCGTACCGATGGTGACCGCCGGGCCACCCAGGTCGGCGACCTTCGCCGCGACCCGGACCGCCGGGTGGCCGGTGACCCGCTCGGTGGGCCGGTAGTCGGTGGCGGAGAGCCGCCCGACGCGCAACTCCGGCGCCCTGCGGCCGAGCCGGTCGATGAGGTCGTCCACCTGCTCGTTTGTCTGCGCCACGATCATCAGCGGGTCACCGGTCGCGGCGGTCTCGACCGCGGCACGGACGACGAGGGTCGACTTCCCGGCGCCGGGAGGCGAGTCCACGACGACGCCGCGGTGCGTGCCGTCGCGCAGATCCCGCAGCACCCGCTGGATCACCTGCTCCGCTTCGTGCAAGGAAGGGCCCCCTTTTAACGTCTCCGGTAGAGGCGGGGCCCCTTCTTAACACGCCCCCGGGCAGGACCGCGCGGCGACGCCAGGCAGATCACCACCCATCGATCACCTTGCGCCCGGCTGCCACACTCCCGGCCAGGGACGACGGGGGAATCGCAGGCGGGACGACGGACCTTCACCGGCTGCTGCCCTGGGCGGAGATCGAACACCTGGTCCTGTACCAGCCGCCTCCGGTGCTGGCCGGCAAGCGGATGCCGTCGCCGTTGCCGCTGCTCGTGCCCGCACCCGGGTCGACGCTCGACCGCCCGCTGACCCACCGCAGCCCGTTGGACGACCGGCCCTGCCTGCTCCTGCTCGAACTGCACGACGTCCGGGAGAAGACGGACCAGGTGGCCGACGCCCTCGCCCGGTACGGCGGCAGCCGTTTCACCGACCATCGCCAGCTCGTCCGGCAGCGTTTCGACTCAGCCCAGTTCCCGATCGAAGCGCGCGGATACGACCGGACTGCCGTCGATGCCCTCGCGCAGAAGGGCCGGGAGGCGCTGCGGTCGGAGGATTTCCTGGGGCGCCTGAGTGCGAAGGCAGAGGTGGAACTCGCCCCTGGCCGAGTTGCCGCTCGTCGCGCACGATTACGACCGCCTCCGGGTCGACGCGTTCCTGCGGGACCTGCCCGCCGCGTCGGGACGGCCCGAGAAGGGCGAGGAGGAGCCCGGCTGAGGTGTCCGCACCCACCTACGGTCTCGTACCGCCTAGGGTTTGCGGGCGAGCAGGCCGACGAAGGTGTGGTAGGTGTCGGTCTGCTGCGGGGCGGGGGCGTCCGGGTCCGGACGCCACTCGGCCAGCGGCACCAGGCCCGGCTCCAGCAGCGTCAGCCCGTCGGCGAACGCGAGAATCTCCTCATCGGTACGCCAGCGGCCGGTGCCGAGCGACTCGTTGAACACCCGCTCGACCTCGCGGGCCTTGCGGGAGCCCTCCGGATCCCGCTCTCCCGGGTCACGGAAGTGCGAGATCGCGACGTAACTGCCGGACGGCATCGCATCGATCAGCGCCGCCGCGACCGATCGCGGGTCCTCGTCGTCGCCGAGGTGGTGCAGGATCGCGAACAGCAGCAGCCCGATCGGGCGGTCGAAGTCGAGGAACCGGCGCACGTCCGGGTCGTTGAGGATCTCCTCCGGTTCCCGCACGTCGGCCTGGATCACCGTCGCGGTGCCCTCCGCGGCGAGCAGCGCCCGCCCGTGCGCCAGGACGATCGGGTCGTTGTCCACGTACACCACCCGGGCGGCCGGGTTGTGCTCGACGGCGACCTCGTGCACGTTGCCCTGGGTCGGCAGCCCCGACCCGACGTCGAGGAACTGGTCGATGCCCGCCTCGGTCACGAGGTGACGGATCACCCGGCGCAGGAACGCCCGGTTCGCCTGACCGGCGGCCGGTCCGTCCGGCGTGATCCGCAGCGCGTGCTCGGCGACCCTCCGGTCGACCTCGAAGTTGTCCTTGCCGCCCAGGAAGTAGTCGTAGACCCGGGCCACGCTGGGAACGGTGACGTCGATTCCGGGCGGTGCGGCCTTGTCTCGGGTCACAGGCTTCTCCAGAGTCCGTGGGCGGTTCCGGGTGTTTTCGGGGGAGTGTAGCGACCGTACGGTGTGGATCGTCGCCCTGCTTGGAACCGCTCCCATCGGACCGGCCCGTCACCCGGACGCTCATCGACCGACACGCCGAAGTCATCGTGGCTCCGTCGCCCCGCACGACCCGCCGTGACCATCCCGATGGCCGCAGCGCCCGCCGCCGGGCAGCCGTACGTCACACCAGACCCGGTACCGCAGGTGCTGGGCGTCCTCCTCGCTGAGCGTCGTCTCGCCGAAGTCGACTGCGTCCAGGTGCCCGAGCGACCGGGCGAGCGCGGCGGCCAGTTCGGCGGCGACGTCCCGGCAGGTCAGCGTGGTCGGCAGGTGAATGATCCAGCGCGGCTCAGTCATCGTGGCCGCGTCGCCGGCAGCCGTTGTGGCGGGACTGCCACTGGCGCAGCGCCTGGCGGACCCGCTCCGACTCGGTGCGCGCAGTGGTCAGCTCCCGGTGCAGCCGGTCCATCTCGTCGGCGACCCGGCGCAGGTAGTCGTGCACCTGCGCCGGGTCCAGCCCGCGCCAGCGGGTGTCGAACACGGCGCTGCGCACCTGGTACGCCTGCACCCGCTCCCTGGTCACCCAGATCACGGGACCACCACCACGGCCCCGTCGGGCAGCCCGGCCGCGGCGGGCGTCGCCCTCCCCCACCGGGCCAGCCGGCAGGGGTACGGGACGCGCTCGCTGCGGCACAGCGGCCCCTGCGGCCAGTGCTCGGGCACGTGTACGCGCACGGCCAGCGCGGCGACGAGCAGCTCCTCGTCGGTGACCGGGGTGTGGACGGGGAAGTCGGCGAGTACGGCGGACATCGGCAGGCACCTCCGGGGTCGGGTCTGGTGAAGTGGCGCCGGGGCGGGCGGGGTCGGCGGGAGCCCGCGATCGGGGGACGCGGTGCCGCCGGAGCCCGGCACCCGCCCCGGGCCATGCGCCGACCTTCAGTCCTTCTCGGCAGGAAGTGCATGCCCCGATGATCGTGGCCGGCATGCACACGCCGCATACGCTCGGTCATCGCCACGGAACACCGGGCGATATGCACGGTGCGTATACCGGGCCGCTCCGGCAAGGGTTGAATGGCTAGGCTCGACTTCGGACACAGGTTCTCCGCGAACGGCGAGGTTGCCGGTGACACCTGCGAACTGCCCCCGCTGCGGCGGCCGCCTGGCGCGCGACAACGACACGGGACGCTGCGCGCCCTGCCAGGCCGCCGAACGCGACCGCCTCAGCACGCCGCCCGCCGTACCCGACTCGTTCTGGGACCATGAACCGGTACGGACGGCGCTGGTGCGGCGGCATCTCGGGCAGGTGATCCGGGCGTACCGGCACCACCCGTACCACGGGCGGAGCCCGCTGCCGCAGAGCATCGTCGCGGGGTGGCTGGGGATCACGCAGGCGCAGTTGAGCCGGATCGAGAACGGGCCAGCCCTGGTGCATCTCGATCGGCTGGCGCACTGGGCGACAGTGCTCCGCGTCCCGCCGAGGTCTCTCTGGTTTGCAGTCGGTCCAGGCTTCCCGGCCGGTGCTCCGGCCGACGGGATCCGCGCGACACCGGACCTGGGCCGGCGAACCCTCCTGGCCGGCATCGCAGCGGTGTCGGCCGGAGCCGGGCTGGTCGGGGGCGCTGAGCAGCCCCGGCCCCGTTGTCTCGGCAGCGCGGACGTTTCTCGGCTGAACGCGATCCTGGAGCTCTACCGGTCGGTCGACTACGAATGCGGTGGTGGCCTGCTCTATCGCGAGGTCGCGCGGTTCGCGGAGTCGGTGTACAGAATGCTCGACTGGTCGCACGCGCCCGGGCTGACACCCCGCCTGGTCGCGGCGGTCGCGGCGGCGCGTCAGTTGGCCGGCTGGACCGCGCTGGACGCCGGCCGGCACGCGGACGCTCAGCGGCATTTCGCCGCTGGCGAGCGGGCCGCGATGTCCGCTGACGATGCCCCGCTGGCCGCCCTGATCCGCTACTCGCAGGCCAAGCAGCTACAACACCTTCGGCACAACGAGGATGCTCTGGCCGCGCTGAGGCTGGCCCACTCAGAGTTGGGCTCGCGGGCAACCCCGGCGGTGCGGGCGCTGCTCTGGGGCGCGGAGGCCGCCTCGACAGCCGCACTCGGCGACCACCGGAGCGCCCTGACCCTCCTCGGTCGGGCGACTGATCAGTTCGAACGTGTGGATCCCGAGCGTGAGCCGACCTGGATGGCCTTCTACGACCGTGGCGAACTGCTAGCCCAGTACGGTCGCGTCTACCGCGACATGGCCCGGCAGGCCGGAACGCACGCGACACAGGCGGTGCGCAGCGTCGAAGAGGCGATCGTCGCCTTCGGCCCGGCGAACGTCCGCAGCATGGTCCTGAACGAGGTCGGCTTGTGCAGCGCGCTCTTCCTCACCGATGAGCCCGAGCGGGCGGTCGCTGTCGGCATGCGCGTGGTCGAGAAGTCTCGTGCGTTGAGTTCCCGTCGAGTGGTCGATCGAGTGGTCAATCTGCGCCGTGATCTCGGCCGGCACCGCCACCTTCCCGTCGTTGCCGGATTCGAACGGACGCTCACCGTACGAGCTGCGGCCACGGTATGAGCGGGCGGTTCTCGGAAGAGGCGATGACCCGAGCAATGCGGGAGATCGCCAGCGGACTTGAGGCGTCGACCGAGGATGCCCGCCTCCTGCGGCTGACCAACAACGCCGTGTTCGCGTTGCCCGCATCCGGGCTCGTCATCCGGATCGCACGAACGCACCGACTTCGGGACCGGGTGCAGAAGGTCGTTCGACTGGCGCAATGGTTCGCCCAACTGGGGGCGCCCACGATCCGGCTGGCGCCTGGCGTGACGCAGCCGGTTGCGGTCGGTGACTTGGCGGCCTCGGTGTGGACCTATGTGCCACCCACCGCCCCTGCTCCGACGGTGGATGACCTCGGCTCGGCGCTGCGGCGGTTTCATGCGCTCGAACCCCCACTCTTCCCGCTGGCAAGCTGGGATCCGATCGGGGACGCGCGCCGACGCCTGGCGGATGCCGACGGGTTGAGCGCAGAGGACCACGACTACCTGGCCGCGTGGTGCGACCGCTTGGAGCCGCGGGTAGCCGACCTCAACCAACGCGTCGAGCAGTCGCTCATCCACGGGGACGCGCACGTCGGCAACCTGCTCCGGGATGCTTTGGGCGGCATCCTGCTCTGCGACTTCGACGCTACCTGTCTCGGGCCCTGGCAGGTGGACCTGGCAGCGGTTGCCGTGGGCGAGGCCCGCTTCGGGACCAGTGGGTCGCATCGTGCGCTCGCCGAAGCCTACGGGTACGACGTGACGTCCGACCGCGACTGGCCGCTTCTACGGGAAGCGCGCGAGCTCAAGATGATCGCTGCCGCCACGCCGCTTCTCGCGAGTTCGGCGAGCGTGGCGGCCGAATTCGCCAACCGAATGACGTCGGTCGCACAGGGCGACCACGGTCGACGTTGGAAACCGTTCGCTGATCTCGTCTGAGAGTCCCCGGACGGGCAACTGCTGCCCGGTGGGATCCTGTCCTCGTGCTGGATCTGCGACTACGCCACCAGACCGCAGCAGAGGCCGAGGGCATGGTTGAGCAGCTTGTGGACGTTTACCTCGACGCGCACGCCGACGACGGCCCGCGCTACACGGCCGAGCGGTACGAGCGGCAGCTCGCGGCGCACATGCCCCGGGAAGGCTGGGAACTGGTGACGGCCAGGGTCGACGACGAGCTGGTCGGCTACGTCTACGGCTTCCCGCTCGGAGCCGCTACGCGTTGGTGGGACGGCATCCACGAGCCGGTGCCGGACGGCTTCACGGACGAGAACGGGCACCGGACGTTCGCAGTCTGCGAATTGCTGGTGCGGCGATCGTGGCAACGCCGGGGCATCGCCCGGGCGCTCCACGACCGGCTCCTGAGCACCCGGCGGGAACAGAGGGCCACGCTGCTCGTACGGCCCGACAACGCCGCCGCCCAGCAGGCGTAGTCCGCATCAAAGCGATTGCGTCGAGCCGGTGATGGGCACGCGTCCGGTGTCGATGATCTGACAGGCGGTAGGACGAAGCTCCTGACACCTACCCCGCCGGCCTCCGCCCGGCTAGCTTGCCACCGTGGGGGATCTTGAACAGGGCATCTACGAACACCTGATCACGGAGAAGCTTGCGACGCAGCTCAGCCGCGTCGACAGCGCCCTCGTCCGGGACGCGAAGCTGGATTCCGCCGACGCACATGACGTACTCGCCCGGCACATCGCGGGCCTCGCACGGCGGGCGCTACTCGGCGTCGGCGGGGGCGAGAGCAAGCTGGCCCGGCAGGTCGACCTGGCGAACCGGATCGCCGCGCACATCGCTCAGGCCGAGCCTCGTGCCGTCACCACCGACGACCAGGTGGCGGACGCTCAACGTCTGTTGCACGCCATCGCCGCCCCGCCTGCACCACCGGCCGCACCGGTCTTCCCGATCCGCCCCTCGACGCCGCTTTCCACCGGCGCGCTCCTGGTCAACGGCCGGCACCAGCCGCGCATCGGCCATGAGGTCAGCCACGAGATGGCGTCGGCGGACGAGGTGGACCTGATCTGCGCTTTCATCAAGTGGCACGGTCTGCGCATCATCGAGCCAGCGATCACCGAGCTGGTCGCCCGAGGCGGCCGGGTGCGGGTCATCACGACGACGTACATGGGCGCCACCGACCAGCGGGCACTGGATCGGCTCGCCGAGTTGGGCGCCGAGATAAAGGTCTCCTACGAGACGCGGACCACCCGCCTGCACGCCAAGGCGTGGCTGTTCCGGCGGAACAACGGGACCACCACCGCGTACGTCGGCTCGTCGAATCTGTCCAAGGCCGCGCTCGTCGACGGCGTGGAGTGGAACGTCCGCATCTCGAACCTGGAACAGCCGCACGTCATCGACACGTTCGAGGCCACGTTCGCCGACTACTGGAACGACTCGGCGTTCGAGACCTACGACCCGGCGACCGATGCCGAGCGCCTGCGCATCGCGTTGAGAGGAGAACGCGCCGACGACGCTCCGACCGAGATCGCGAACCTGGACGTGCGGCCGTTCCCGTACCAGCAGGAGGTCCTTGACGACCTCGACGCCGAACGGCTTGTGCACGGCCGCTGGCGCAACCTGGTGGTGATGGCGACCGGTACCGGTAAGACGGTGGTGGCAGCGCTCGACTACCGCCGGCTCCGGCGAGCCGGCCGCGTCGACTCGCTGCTCTTCGTCGCCCACCAGGAACAGATCCTGCGGCAGAGCCGGTCGATGTTCCGCCAGGTCATGGGCGACGGCACGTTCGGTGAGACGTTCGTGGGCGGCGACCGGCCGCAGGGGTGGAAGCACGTCTTCGCCTCGATCCAGTCGCTGCACCGTCAGGAGATCGACCCCGAGGCGTACGACATGGTGATCGTCGACGAGTTCCACCACGCCGAGGCACCGACGTACACGGCGTTGCTGGAGCGACTTCGGCCGCGCGTACTCCTGGGCCTGACCGCGACGCCCGAGCGGAGCGACGGCGGCGATGTGCGCCGGTGGTTCGACGGCCACGCGTCGGTGGAGTTACACCTGTGGGAGGCCCTCGAACGGCAGTTGCTGGCACCGTTCCAGTACTTCGGGTTGCACGACGATGTGGACCTGGCGCGGGTGCGGTGGAAACGCGGGCAGGGGTACGACAAGGCCGAGCTGGACGGCGTCTACACCGGCAACCACGCTCGGGCGCGATTGATCCTGCAGGCGGTCCGGCGGATCGCTGATGTCGGGCGGATGCGCGGGCTCGGTTTCTGCGTCAGCATCGGGCACGCGGAGTTCATGGCCGACTGGTTCACCGAGCACGGGGTGCCGTCCGCGGCCATCACGTCGACTGTTGACCGGGCGGATCGCCACGCGCTGATCGACCGCTTCCGCAAGCGTGAGCTGAAGGTGCTCTTCACAGTCGACCTGTTCAACGAGGGTGTCGACCTGCCGATGGTGGACACCATCCTCATGCTGCGTCCCACCGAGAGCGCCACGATCTTCCTCCAACAGCTCGGCCGGGGGTTGCGGCTGGACGACGGCAAGCCGTGCCTGACCGTGCTCGACTTCATCGGCGGCCAGCACGCGAACTTCCGGTTCGACCTGCGCTGGCGTGCGCTTGCCGGGGTCAGCCGGCGGGCGGTCGAAGCCGCCGTCCGGGAGGACTTCCCCTCGCTGCCCAGCGGCTGCCACATCGAGCTGGACCGGGTGGCGAAGGACATCGTGCTCGCCAACCTCAAGTCGGCTCTGCCTACCTCGAAGAACGCGCTGGTGGCCGAGCTGCGGCAGCTCGGTGACGTGAGCCTGTCCGACTTCCTGCGCGAGACCGGCCTGGAGATCGAGGACGTCTACCGCTCGGCGAACATCGGCGGCTGGGCCGGGCTTCGGCGTCTCGCCGGTCTCGACCCGGCCGAGGGCGGCCCGGACGACCGTGATCTGGGCCGGGCCATCGGCCGGATGCTCCACACCGACGATGTCGATCGGCTGGGTCTGATCTCTCGGGTCGCAGCCGGTCAGCGTCCGGCCACCGGGCGACTGCTCGACATGCTGCACTTCAGCCTGTGGGGGCCGGCGGTGCCGCTGACCGAACGCGACGCCCGGCTCAAGCGGCTGTGGGCGGAGCCGGCGCGCTGCGCCGAGCTGCGACAGGTAGCCGACGTGCTGCGCGACCGCATCCACCGGGTCACCCAGCCATCTACGCCGGGTCGGGTGCCGCTGCGGGTGCACGCGCGCTACAGCCGGAACGAGGCGTGCGCGGCCTTCGGCATGGCCAACCCGGGTTCGCTGCGCGAGGGCGTGAAGTGGCTGCCCGACGAGCACGCGGACATGTTCTTCGTCACGCTCGTCAAGTCCGAGGAGCACTACTCTCCCACCACCATGTACGCCGACCGCGCCATCACGGACAAGCTGTTCCAGTGGGAGTCGCAGAGCACCACGTCATCGGGCTCGTCGACCGGGCAGCGGTACGTCAACCACGTCGCGCAGGGGTCGACGGTGCACCTGTTCGTTCGCGAGACAAAGATCGCCGACCGTGATCTGGGCGCACCGCCGTACCTGTACGCGGGACCGATGACATACCGGGAGCACAGCGGCGACCGGCCCATGCGGATTCTCTGGGAGCTGCGGTATCCGCTGCCCGCCGACATGTACACCGCCGCCCGCGCGATCGCCGCCTGAGCGGTGGCTCCCGTCCGCTCGCTGATCAGGCTGGTGGGCGAGAGCCATCGACCTGGTCACCACGTCGGGCCGGCGCGGGCAGCACCCGGCCGAGCAGCACCGCCACCCCACCGGCGATCACCCCGACCATCGTCCCGGTGACCAGGCTCGACATCACCGCCGCACCCCGCAACAACGCCTCCCGCGCCCCCGGCTCCAGCCCGGCCAGCCCTGGCGCGTCCATCCCCAGCGACGAGTCCCAGAACACCTGGTGACCGGCCGCCAGGAACACGCCGTACAGCGCCCCGATCACCACGATCGTCAGGAACGGGCGCGGTGGCCGCCGCCACAGCACGGCGGCGGCCCGACCGCGAGCAGTGCGGCCACGACCGTGCCCTCCGGCACGACATCGAGGTCGTGCAGGGCCACGCGCGGGGCGGCCAGCGCGGCCAGCGCGACCAACGTCGGCCAGGAGAACCCAAGGGTACGGCGGCTCGCGCTCATCGCGTCGCCTCTGCCGACTCCGAAGCCGACGCCGACGCAGAGGCCGGGGCCGACGGCGGAACAGCCGCAGTGGAGCGCACGAAGCGAAGCAGCGCGACGAACGCCAGCGCGGCCGTCACCGCACCTCCGGCGAAGCGCACCCAGTGACCGGCGACGAACTCGGCGGCGACCTGCCGCAGGTACTCGGCGGAGTGCGTGCCGGGCGGGTCCACGAACATGATCTCGTTGCGCGGCCAGAAGAAGACAGCGGAGAACAGGAACTCGCAGACGACGAACACGGCTGTGGCGCCGGCGACCCACCAGCGCAGCCGGCGGTCGCGCCAGGTGAGCGGCGTGGCGGCGACGCTGCTCAGGGTCACCGACGCGCCGAGCGGCGGGAAGTAGTCGTGCGGGCCGCCGTGGACGAGGAACTCGCGGGCCCGGTCGAGTGAGGCGGGCGCGTCGTTGAAGATGTTCGGGTAGAGCATGACGGTCTCGGCGGCGACTCCGCCGAACGATATCATCGACGCCCATACCATGACAATAAGGGCGATCCAGGTCAGTCTTGTGCGCACCACGAGGGTTCTCCTCACGTTTCGGGGACGCCATCGACGCTAGGTCGGCCGTCCTCCGCCGGCGTCCGCGTGGCAGCGCGACCGGATGTCGCTTCTCGGCGTACGCCTCGGGGTCAACCCTGACGCCTGCGGACGACAGCGGTGAGGGTCCGTGCGGACCTAGTACTCCAGCTGTAGATCGTGATCTTGCCGCGAGGTGCTCAGTCTTGCGCTTCGGGCCAGGCGGACAGTGCCAGTTCTGCCGTTTCGGTGAGTTCTGTGGTTGTTGCGCCATCCCGGGCACGCTGTGACATGCCCTGGATGACTGCGGCAAAGTAAGCGGCTAGGGCGCGAGGGTTGGCTGCAGCGGATAGTTCGCCTTGCTGCTGTGCGGTCTTCAGATGTGTTTCGAAGGCGGCCAGGTTCGCGTTGCGCAGGTCGCGAAGGAACGCCGCGACCTCGGCGTCCTGAACGGTGACGTTGGTGGCGGCGCTGATGGTCAGACAGCCGGCCGGGTGGGAGGGGTCGGGGTAGACGGCCGCCGCCTCGCGAAGAATGCGGCGGAACGCGCCGCGCGCTGTGGGCTCCTCTTCCAGGGCAGTACCGATGAACGCACCCACGGGAGAGCGTCCGTAGGTGTGGACGACCTCTTTGAACAGGGTCTTTTTATCCCCGAATGCCGCATATAGGCTGCCGGGTTTGATGCCCATGGCCCGGGTCAGCTCGCCGATGGAGGTGGCCTCGTAGCCGTGCTCCCAGAACAGCCGGGTGGCGGCTGCCAGGGCCATCGTGCGGTCGAACGCCGGCGGCCGTCCTCGCTTCACGCCTGGTCCACTCATCGCCTCGATTCTAGAGCGAGCACTCAAGAACTTGTGCTACCTTTATTCTTGAGTCATCACTCAAGAAATGGGGAGGCGGACAATAGTCATGGCAACAGGAGCACTTGAGGGCAAGGTTGCGCTGGTCACCGGAGGCAGCCGAGGCATCGGCCGGGCCATCGCGGAACGACTCGCCCGGGACGGCGCCGCCGTCGGCGTCACCTACGCCCGCGACGAGACGGCGGCGAGCGAGACCGTCGAGCGTATCCGGAAGAACGGCGGGCGGGCCTTCGCGCTGCGCGCGGAGCTGGGACGGCACGGCGACGCAACGCGCCTGTGGGCCGCCTTCGACGCTGCGGGCAAGGACCACGTGTCCGACGGGAAGCTCGACATCATCGTCAACAACGCCGGCATAGGACGCAGCCCGGCGTTGGCCTCCTTGACCGAGGACGGCTTCGACGAGGTCTTCGCCGTGAACGTGCGTGCGCCGTTCTTCATCGTGCAGCAGGGGCTGTCGCGCCTGCGTGACGGGGGCCGGATCATCAACATCTCCAGCGGTGCGGCCAGCTTGGCCATGCCGGAGATCATCGCCTACGGCGCCACCAAGGGCGCACTGGACACCTTCACCCTCAACCTGGCCAAGGAGCTGGGCCCGCGGGGCATCACGGCCAACTCGGTGGCCCCCGGGATCGTCGATACAGATGTCAACGCGGCCTGGCTTCGGGGGAATCCGCAGGCCGAGGCACATGCGGCAGCCCTGGCCGCCCTTGGCCGTGTTGGGCAGCCGGAAGACGTGGCCGACATCGTGGCCTTCCTCGCGTCCAACGACGCGCGTTGGGTGACCGGCCGGGTCATCGACGCGACGGGAGGCGCCGGGCTGTGAGTCATCTCCCTTGGGCGGGAGCATCGCGCCGTGGTCTCCCGCCCGAGGGGGAGCGTTGGCGGGCGGTTTTTGCTGAGTTGATGGGCCGGATCGCAGGCCGGTTCGCCCGGGTCGAACCACGGCAACGGGCCGGACAGTTGGTACTTGGGTTGCTGTCGGACCTGCCGCGCAAGAACTGCTGGACGATCGCGGAGCGGGCAGGTGAAGCGAACCCGCACGGCATGCAGCATCTGCTGTGCCGGGCCTCCTGGAACGCCGACGCCGTCCGTGACGATGTCCGCGAGTACGTCGTTGAGCACCTGCACGACCAAGAGGCGGTGTTGGTCGTGGACGAGACCGGCGATGTGAAGAAAGGTACCCACACCGTCGGGGTCCAGCGCCAGTACACCGGCACGGCCGGGCGGATCGAGAACTCCCAGGTCGCCGTCTACCTCGTCTATGCAGGTGCCCGCGGCCATGCGGCGGTGGACCGGGAACTGTATGTCCCACGGTCCTGGATCTGCGACCCGGACCGCTGCCGGGCGGCGGGGCTGGGCGATGACGTCGTCTTCGCGACCAAGCCCGAGTTGGCCCGCACGATGATCGAACGGTTCCTGGACGCCGGACACCACGTCGGCTGGGTCGCTGGCGACGAGGTCTACGGCGGCAACCCCAAACTGCGGACCTCCCTGGAAGAACGCGGCCTGGGGTATGTCCTCGCGGTGGCCTGCTCAGCCGAAGTCACCACCAAAGCAGGCAAGTTCCGTGCCGACACGCTCGCGGCGAGGGTGCCGAAGCGGGCTTGGCAGAAGCTGTCGGCAGGCGCGGGAGCAAAGGGCAACCGCTTCTACGACTGGGCCGTCATCGACCTGACCGAGCCCAGCCCCGGCCACCGGCAGCTGCTGATCCGCCGCAACCGCCGCACCGGTGAACTGGCCTACTACCGCTGCCACTCCATCTCACGGGTCCCGCTCGCCACCCTGGTCAGGGTCGCTGGATCAAGGTGGCGAGTGGAGGAGACATTCCAGACCGAAAAGGGGCTGGCTGGCCTGGACGAGCACCAGCTCCGCCGCTACCCTCCTGGGCCCGCTGGGTCACCCTCGCCATGCTCGCCCACGCCTTCCTCGCCGTCGTCCGGGCCGACGAACACACCCGCCCGGCCCCCGACGACCTCATTCCGCTGACCTGCAACGAGATCCAGCACCTGTTCATCACGCTCGTCGTCCAGCCCCTGTCCAACGTGGCCCACCGCCTCAGCTGGTCCGAGTGGAGACGACGTCACCAAGCCCGATCACGCACTAGCCACTACCGGCGACAAGTCGCAACCCAGACATGAAGATCACGATCTACAGCTGGAGTACTAGGCTCGAAGGCGTGCCCGACACCTCGCCCACCCGCGCCGACGCGCTGCTCGCGGCGGCCACGCTCGGCCTGGTCGCGGTGGCCGTGGCTGCCGACCGGCCCGCGCCCGGCGGCGCGGCGCTCGCGGTCGTGGTCGGCGCGGTGCTCGGCGGGCTGGTGCTGTACGCCAGGCGGTGGCCGCTGCCGGCGCTGGTCGCCACGGCGGTCGTGATCCTCGGGTACTACGCGCTGGACCTGCCGCCGGTCGGGGTGGCCGCCCCGGCCGCCGCAGTCCTCTACCGGGTGTCCGAACGCGGGCGTGTCGTCCCGGCCGCCGTGGTGGCCGGAAGCCTGCTGGCCGTGTCGGTGGCCGCCCGGCTGGTCGAGGGCGACGACGTCGCTGTGGTAGTGGGTACGGAACTCGGCTCCGAGGCGGCGTTGCTGCTCGCCGTCATCGCCCTCGGTGACGCGGTACGCAACCGCAGGTCGCTGCGGGCGGCGCTGGTCCGCCAGGCGGTCGCGGCGGACGAGGAACGCCATCGGGAGGCGGCCCGCCAGGTCGAGGCGGAACGGCTGCGCATCGCCCGGGAGGTGCACGACACGCTCGGGCACACCATGTCGGTGATCACGTTGCAGTCGGCAGTCGCGCGGGAGGCGCTCGCGGACAGCGATCCGGCGCAGGCGGACAACGCGCTCGCAGCGATCCGGTCGGTGAGCGGCAGCGCGATGGCGGAGCTGCGGGCGACGCTCGGCACGCTGCGCCGCGAGCCCGGGCCACGAGAACCGGTCCCCGGCTTCGACCGGCTCCCGGCGCTCGTGGACGGCGTACGCCGGGGCGGGCTGGTCGTGGACCTGCGGATCGAGGGTCCGGTGGACACGCTGCCCGCGGTGGTGGGCAGCACCGTCTACCGGGTCGTGCAGGAGGCGTTGACGAACGTCCTGCGCCACGCCGACGCCACCCGGGTCACCGTGGCTGTGCGCGCCACGCCCGGTCGGCTCGCGTTGGAGGTGGTGGACGACGGCCGCGGCGGGCCGCCCGCCGGGTACGGGACGGGCCAGGGCCTGCGCGGCATGGCCGAGCGGGTGGCGCTGCTGGGCGGCACCGTCGAGACCGGCACCGCCGCAACCGGCGGCACCGGGGCAACCGGAGGCAGGGCAACCGGCGGCAGCGGCGGCTTCCGGGTGTCGGTCCACCTGCCGCTCGCGGGGGTGGCCGCGTGAACCCGATCCGCGTCGTCCTCGTCGACGACCAGCACTTGGTCCGCACCGGCCTGCGTGCCCTGCTCGACCGGGCACCGGACATCGAGGTCGTGGGCGAGGCCGGCGACGGCCCCGGCGGACTCTCGGTGGTGCGGCAGCAGCGACCCGACATCGTGCTGATGGACGTACGGATGCCCGGCGGGGACGGGTTGGAGGCGACCCGGCGGATCCTGACCGACCCCACACTGGCCGGCGTACAGGTGGTCATGCTGACCACGTTCGACGACGACGAGTACCTGTTCGAGGCGATCCGCGCCGGAGCGGGCGGTTTCCTGCTCAAGGACACCCCGCCCGACGCGCTGCGGGACGCGGTCCGGACGGTGGCCGGTGGCGACGCGCTGCTCTCCCCCGCGGTGACCCGGCGGGTGCTCGCCGCGGCGGCCCGCTCGCCGGTGGCCGATCCGGGGCGGCTCGCCGGACTGACCGCCCGGGAACGGGACGTGCTGGCGCAGGTGGGCGCCGGACGGTCGAACACGGAGATCGGTCAGGCGTTGTTCCTGAGCCCCGACACCGCCCGCACCTACGTGAGCCGGCTGCTCCAGAAGCTGAACGCCCGCGACCGGGCGCAGCTCGTCGTGATCGCGTACGAGAGCGGGCTGGTCCGTCCCGGCGAGCAGTGAGGCCCGGTCAGATCTGCGCCTCGCCCACCGGCTCCGGAGCCGCGTGCCGGCCCTCGCCGTTGCGCCGCTCGTCACCGTGCCCCGGCCACCACGCCTTGCGGCCGATCAGGCCGGTCAGCGCCGGTACGAAGAACATCGACATGACGAACGCGGACAGCACGATCCCGATCGCCACCGCGAAGCCCATCTGCTGGAGGAACGAGATCGGCGCGAGCATCAGCACCCCGAACGTGCCGGCCAGGATCAGCCCGGCGGCGGCGACTGTCGGACCGGCGTGTTCCACCCCGATCGCGGCGGCCCGGTGCGGCTCGTGACCCTCGCGCGCCTCCTCGCGGAGCCGGGCGATCATCAGGATGTTGTAGTCGGTGCCGATCGCCACCACGAACAGGTAGAGGATGATCGGCAACTGGAACGTCACGCCCGGATTGCCCTGGAGCCCCTGGAACACGTAGACGGTGGCGCCGAGCGTGGCGGCGAAGTTCAGCAGCACCGCGATCACCAGGTAGACCGGTGCGACGAGGCTGCGCAGCAACAGCGCGAGGATGAGCGCGATCAGGGCGGCGGCGACCGGAAGGATCACCGACAGGTCCCGGTTGTTGGCCGAGTTGATGTCCGCGAAGATCGCCGTGGCGCCGCCGACCAGAGCCTTGGTGCCCGGCGGAGCGGCCTCGTGCAGCGCGTCCCGCAGGTCGTCGCGGACCAGCATGATCGCCTCGTTGGACATCGGGTTCTCGTCCAGCAGCAGGTTGATCCGGGCGACGCTCGGGTCGGTCGCGCTGCGCTCCGGCGGCTGCGCCTGCCCGACACCGGGTGCCCGCGCCGACGCGGCGGCGAAGTCGTTCACCTGCTGGTCGGTGAGCGGAGTGCCGTTGCCGGTGGTCAGGTAGACCTCGGTGGGCGCGAGCGCACCGGCGGCGAACCCGCGCTGGAGATCCTGTGCGGCCCGCGCCGACTCGGTGTCCTGCGGGAAGCCGGCGCTGAAGTCGTAGTCGGCCTTGTAGCCGAGCACCCCGGCGGCGAGCGCGACGAGCAGCGCGCCGGAGGCCGCGGCCACGACGGCCGGACGGCGGCCGACGACGACACCGAGCCGCCGGGACAGCGTCGCCTTGGGCGGGCGCTGCCACGCCTTCGACGGCCAGAACACCCACCGGCCGAGCAGGGACACGAGCGCCGGGATCAGGGTCAGCGAGGTGACGAGCATGACGCCGACGGCGATGGCGAGCGCCGGGCCGAGCGAGCCGAAGAAACCGAGCGAGGCGAGCAGCAGCACCAGGAACGCCACGATGACCGCACCGGCGGCCGAGGTGATGACCTCGCCGACCCGCTGTACCGAGACGATCATCGCGGTGCGCTTGTCGTCGCCCGCGCGCAGCCGCTCCCGGTAGCGGAACAGCAGGAACAGGATGTAGTCGGTGCCGATGCCGAACAGCACGATCAGCAGGATGGTCTGCAGGTCCTGGCTGACGTTGAGGTCGAACGCCTTGCCGGCGGCGGCGACCAGCCCGGTGGTGACGGACATGACGACACTGATGACCACCACCGGCAGCAGCGCGGCGATCGGGCTGCGGAAGATGATCAGGATCAGCCCGATGATGAGGACGATGGTGGCGACACCGACGACGGCGAACGCCTCGTTGAACGTGTCCTCGTTGTCGACGAAGCTCGCCACGTCGCCCGCCACCCCGGCGGTCAGTCCGCTGCCGGCCAGGTCCGCGGCGAGGCCGGCGCGCAGGTCGCGGACGGCGTCGAGCAGCTTCGGGTCGTCGGGGCTGTCGGCGTCGAGACCGACGGAGATGATCTGCACCGACTTGTCCGGCGCGACGGCCTGCGGGCCGGTCAGGTAGCCGGTGGTCTGCGGGATGTTGCGGGCCTTGAGCTTGGCGGCGAGCTGCCCCACGCGCGCCTCGTCGGCCGGGGTCAGCGGCTTGCCGTCGCTGCGTTTGACCACGATCGTGGCGGTGGCGGTGGCCGCCTGCGGGAACGACTTCTCGGCCAGCTCGGTGGCCTGCACCGATTCGTAGGAGCGCGGCAGGAAGCTCTCCTGGTCCGCGGAGGTGATGTCGCTCAGCGAAGGGCTGGCGGCGATGATCGCGATCGCGGCGACGACCCAGCCGCCGATCACCCACCAGGCCTTGCCCACGACGAATCTGCCCAGGCGCTCGAACATCGTTTCCCCCGTGTGTTCGGCTGTGTCGCACGTGATCCTACGCTGTGTGAGCAATCCCTTTCGGACGCCTCGCGGACTTCCGTCGATGATCCGGGTGGTCCAGAATCGACCGATGAGCGTGCGGCTGCCCGGTCCCGGAGTGCTGACGGCCTGGTTGGCCGCGACCGTGCCGGCGCCGCTCGTCGTCTACGAGTGGACCCACAGATGGGAGGAAGACCAGCCGATCTCCACCGCGCTGTGGTGGCCCGTACTCGCGTCGCCGGTGCTCGCCGCCGTGGTGGCGGCCCGGCAACCCCGGCGCCCCGCGGTGGCAGTCGGCCTGTCCACGCTGGTCACCGCGGCGCTGCTCGCGGTGTCACTGGCGTACTTCCGGTGGGTCGTGCCGCTGACCGGCGAGGCCCGCTGGGGGCGGGTACTGCTCGGCGGCGCGGCGCTCGCGGTGGCCGGCGCGCTGATCGGGTACGTCGTGGGCGGGCGCCTGCCCCACCGGGCCCGCCCGGCGTCGCGGCGCGGCTATCTGGTCGGCGGGCTCGCCGTCGTGTCCGGCGCGCTGCTGGCGCAGACCGCGGTACGGCTCGGCGCCGAGGACAGCACGATCGGGCAACCCCCACACGAGTACGGCGGCGTCGGCCCCTACTCGACGTCGGCGGGCCGGTTCACGGTGCCGGCCGGCGGGGCGTACGCGATCTTCTCGGTGGGCTTCTCCCCGGCGGACCCGGACTGCCGGGTCACCGGCGGCGGCTCGGCGGCCCGGGCGGCCGAGCCGGTCTCCGTCCCGCCGGGTGACTACGGCGGCGACGCCGCCACCTACGCCTGGGTGGCCACCCTGCGGGTGCCGTCGCCGGGTACGTGGACGCTCGACTGCCGCGCGGATGACCCGGAGGCGTCCTACGTGGTGGGTGACGTGCCGGAGATCCGGGGCGCGGTGGGCGAGGTGATCCACTGGCCGGTGGGCGTGATCTGGCTGCTCGGCGCGGTGCCCGGCCTGCTGATCGTCGCGGACACCGCCCGGCGACGGCGCGCGTCCCACCCGGCGGTCCTTACCGCCGCCGGAAACATATAGAGGCAAAGCGATATGCCTCAGAGTCATAATCATGACTCTGAGGCATATCGCTCTCAACGGCTTACCTCTTCAACGAGGCTGGACCACCGAGCCCGGGCGCTCGACGACGGCTGGCGTCACCGACGGCTGCCCGGCGGCGGCAGGCGCGAGACAAACCGGGCGGCGGAAGTGTCGTAGCCGACTCGTAGCCTGACGCGGTCAACGACGATCGCAGGGAGGCGACGTGCTCGACCACTTCTCCGTAGCGGTGCGCGACCTGGCGGCCAGCGGCGCCTTCTACGACGCGGTGCTCGCCCCGCTGGGCGGGCGGCGGCTGATGGAGCCCGGCCCGATCGGCTACGGCGTCGACGCGCCCGACTTCTGGGTGGAGCCCGCGCCCTCCGGCGCCACACCGGTGCCGGTGCACATCGCGTTCACCGCCGCCGACCGCGCCACGGTGCGGGCGTTCCACGACGCGGCCGTCGCCGCCGGCGCCGAGGTGTTGCACGCGCCGAAGGAGTGGCCGGAATACCACGCCGGCTACTACGGCGCGTTCGTCCGCGACCCGGACGGTAACAACGTCGAGGCGGTCTGCCACCGCCCGGAGTGAGTCCGGGCGCGTCCGGGAGGCACGATGGACCGATGGAGATCGAGCCGGTCGAGCACGCTCCGGTACGCGCCATACGCCTCGCCTGGCTGGCCCAGCGCTGGCACGACCTGACGTTCCTGCACTGGGCGGTTCCGCCGGAGCGGGTGGCGCCGCTGCTGCCCGCCGGCACCCGGCCGGACACGCTCGACGGGCTCACCTACGTCGGGCTGATCGGTTTCCGGATGGTCGGGCTGGGGCTCGGGCGTGGTCCGGGCGTGCCCTACTTCGGCACGTTCTGGGAGACGAACGTCCGGCTCTACTCAGTCGACGGCTCGGGGCGCCGCGCTGTGGTGTTCCGCTCGCTCGATGCGTCCCGGCTGGTGCCCGTGCTGGTGGCGCAGGCGAGCCTGCGCCTGCCGTACAAGTGGTCTTCGATGCGGCTGGACCGTGCCGGCGACACGCTCACCTACCGTTGCCGCCGCCGCTGGCCTGGTCCGGCCGGCGCGACCAGCCGGATGACGGTCCGCGTCGACGCGCCGATCCCCGAGCCGACGCCGCTCGAACACTTCCTCACCGCCCGCTGGGGCCTGCACACCCGCGCTTACGGCCGCACCCGGCACCTGCCGAACTGGCATCCGCAGTGGCCGCTGCACCACGCCGAACTGCTGCACCTGGACGACGAGCTGGTCACCGCCGCCGGCCTGCCGGCACCGGACGGCCCACCGGCGAGCGTGCTCTACTCCCCGGGCGTCCCGGTCGTCTTCGGCGGCCCCACGTCGGTCGGGTGACCGCCACGTTGATCGACGCCGGGTCGCCGGAGTGGCGGCATCCGGCACACCGGGACACCGCCACTTCCCCGAGGTGACGCCCGCACATCCGCACGGCGCGGAGGCGAGCGGCAGTCAGCGCAGGGGGTCGTGGGTGCCGTGCGGCACGTCGGGGCGGCATCGGCGTACCCGGTCGGCGGCCATCCGGCCGCCTGCCGCCAGCCCGTACCGCTCGACCGCGGCGAGCCCGTACGCGCTGCACGTCGGCGTGTAGCGACAGGTCGCCGGCCAGCGGTGCGACAGCCAGCGCCGGTAACCGAGGATGGCGGCCCGGCCGGCCCGGTCCACGGCGGGCCGCCGGACGACGCCGGCGGTCACCGAGCCGAGGGTGAGCAGCATCGAGAAGAGGCCCAGGTCGCAGCAGCCCGGCCCGTCACAGGTGGGCACGTCGCAGTTGCACCAGTCCCGGCTCTTCTTTTTCCTGTGGCGCCGCTTCCGGAAGATCACCACGCCATGATGCGACACCCGCGCCAGTGTCGACGAGGCGACCGGACCGGGTCCGGTGCGATCGGGCCGGCGGGCGTCCGGGAACCTAGCGTCGAGGGCGTCACCAGGAAGGAACATCGGGTGCTGGATCGGCTCAACGCGGCGCTTGACCACCTGGAACAGCGGCTCGACCAGCCGCTCGACGTGGCCGCGTCGGCCCGGATCGCGGGCGTGTCGGAACACCACTTCGGCCGGCTGTTCTCGGCGCTGGCCGGGCTGCCGCTGTCGGAGTACGTGCGCCGTCGCCGGATGACGCTGGCGGGCGCCGACGTGCTCGCCGGCCGGGAGTCGCTGCTCGCCGTGGCGGTCCGCTGGGGGTACGGCTCGAACGAGGCGTTCGCCCGCGCGTTCCGGGCCGTGCACGGCGTCGGGCCGACGCAGGCCCGGCAGGCCGGGGCGGTGCTGCGGTCCCAGCCCCGGATCTCCTTCCGGCTCGTCGTCGAAGGGAACACCAGCATGGACTACCGGATCGTGACCAAGGACGCCTTCCGGCTCGCCGGGCTGACGGCCCGGGTGCCGCTCGTGCACGAGGGCATGAACCCGCACATCGTGGCGTTCGTCAGGGGCCTCGACCCGGCCACGGTACGCCGGATCGAGGCGCTGTCCGACCAGGAGCCGCGCGGGATCGTCAACGTCAGCGCCGAGCTGACCGGCTCCCGCGACGAGGGCACCGAGCTGGACTACTGGTACGCGGCGGTGACCGGCGCGGACGTGCCGGACGACCTGCGCAGCCTCCCCGTCGAGGCCGGCGACTGGGCGGTGTTCTCCAGTTCCGGCGCGTTCCCGGTCGCGGTGCAACACCTGTGGCGGGCCGTGTTCACGTCCTGGTTCCCGTCGAACCCGTACGAGACCCGACCGGGGCCGGAGATCTCGCGGGTCCGGGTCGCCGAGGACGGCGGCACCGCCGACGCGGAGCTGTGGATCCCGGTGCGCCGCATCTAGGGTCCGGCCACCGCCGCCGCTCGCGCCGACGCGGCCGGCACGTCGTGCGCGTGGTACGGGTGCTCGGCCGGCTCGATCGCGGCGAGGAACATCGCGTACACGGCGGCCTGCCGCAGCGGCGCGACCGGCCGGAGCAGGTCGACGGCCCGGTGCGGATCGCTGCCGGGCACGTCGGTCCGCCACCGCCGCGCCCACGCGTCGACCAGCCGGGCGGCGGCGTCCGCGTCGACGTCCTCGGTGAGGCGCAGGATGTCGAAGGCGGGGTGGCCGACGAACGAGTCCGCCCAGTCGATCACGGTCCGGTGCCGGTCGTCGCCGCGTACGTTGCCGGGGTGCAGGTCGCCGTGCACGAGCGTGTCCGGCAGGCCGCAGTCGGCGACCTGCCGGAGCCGATGGTCGAGCCCGTCGAGCAGCCCGGCGGCGGCCGACACGTCGTGCCCGGCGAGCATCTCGCGGATCCAGTCCGCGAGCCTCGCCCCGCGCAGGTCGGGCACCCCGGCCGCGACCAGCTCGCCGACGACCCCGCACGCCCGCAGTTGCACCGCGTGATGCCCGGCCGCGATCGCGGCCCGCTCCCCCTCCCCGGCCCCGTACCGGTCCTCCCCCGGCACGTCCGCCAGCAGCATCCGCCCCTCCCCGTCGGCGGCGAGCACCACCGGCCCGTTGATCAATTCACCAGGAAAGGCCAGGACTGCGGGCTCGTGACGGGCGAACGGGGGAAGCTGCTTCAGCCACGTGGGGCCCTGATCCGTGTCGAGGCGCCAGATGGCGGAGAGGTTCCAGGTGCGCTGCTGCGCCACCGCCGTCACCCGGCGGCCGAGCCGCGTCAGCTCGCCGGTCGCCCACGCGACGCTGCGAGCTGGACCGCCCGCCTCCGCCCACCGCTGGCGCAGCGGATGCGGCGCGAGGTCCACCGCCGCCGGTTCCAGGGGTACGCCAAGCGCGTCCACGGCCGGTTCCAGCGGTACGGCCGGCGCGTCGACGACCTGCGCCAGGTAGCGGACGTGACCGCCCGGCGGCGCAGGGCGGTCGGCGTCGAGCAGCCGCAGCACGGCGATCTCCAGACCGTGGCGCTGCCGGACGGCGGCGACGATCGAGTGGACCTCCTGCCACCACGGCTCCGGTACGCGCAACGGCGGCAGCGCGCCGAGCGGGCGGCCGGCGGAGTCGAGCAGGACCAGCGTGACGGTGCGGGACACGGCCGGACGGTATCCGGGCGCCCCTACGGGAGGCGAGCGGATTCACCGCCAGACGGTACGGCGCAGCCCCTCGTGACCGGCGCACACGTCGCGCTGGCCGCCGGTGCGGCTGACCGAACCGTCGCGGCACTGCACCAGCCAGCCGCGCTCGGACCAGAACCCGGGTACGCAGTCGAACCAGTCGCACACTCCGGCGGCCGGCCGGCGGATGCGCTGGCCGCCGCAGAAGTCGTACCCGAAGGGGTTCGCCGGGGCGCCGCAGCGGCGCTCGACCGGCGGCTGCGGCGTGCCGCGCGGCGGTGCCGGACGGGCGCGGGACGGTTCGGGGCTCGTGCTGGGCCGGACCTGGACGGCGGGCGCGACGTGCGGCGGCGCGGGCGTGCCGGTGGCCCCCGGGGTCGCGGCGGCGGCGCGTTCCGAGCCGGCCCGGGTGGGCGGGTTGGACGCGACGAGCATCGCCGGCACGAGCAGCGCGAGCGCCGCGCCGACCGCCACCGTCCGCCGGCCGCCGGGCACCAGCGCGGTGACACGGGCCTGGGCGGGGGTGAGCACGGCCGGGCGTTTTGGCTGCGCCGCGGTGTGCTCCGCGATCAGCTCGTCCAGCTCGGCCACGACCGCGGCGCGCTGTTCGATCGCGTCGGCGAAGGCCAGCGTGAGCGTGAACCGGAAGTCGGCCGCCGCGCCGGTGGGCAGCAGCAGCCCGGAGGTACGCCGCCGGTCCAGCACCTGGATCAGGGTGACCGGCGCGCCGGGGTCGTGGGACAGGCCGGTCATCCGGCCGTACGCCCAGTCGCGCCGGCCGCGTCCGCCGAGCAGCACCAGCCGCCGGTTGGTGAGCACGGCGAGCCCGGCGTCGACCACCTTGACGCCCTCGGGGCGGCGCGGGCGCAGCGCGGGCGGGTCGGCCTCGACTGTCAGTTCGGGGGCGGGCAGCACAGCGGTGTGCCGCACCTCCACCAGTTGCGCGGCCGGGAGCGTCCAGAAGACCACCTCTCCGGGGGCCAGCTCCATCGGCAGGCCGACGCCCGCCTGGGCCGAGCCGTGGAAGGACACCGCGAGGTTACGCAGGCGGCGCAGCTCGTCGTCCCGGCGCCGCCACGCCTCGTCGGCGGCGCGGAAAGCCCGCTGACGCCGCTCGTTCTGCCGGTGCGCCCACCGGTACCGCCATGTGGAACCCGTCGAATCAGTCTTCGCCACGCCGACTCCTCCGCCGCGCGAGTCCACCAATCGGGGTGTCATTCATGTCAACGGTGCGGCAGGGGTACCAAGACACGCGAAAGTCACCAATTAGACCGATCGGCTGATTGACCGACACAATCGGCGGAAACCCCTGCGTCGATTCGCCTTCCGTACCACCGGGTCGCGGCGGTCCCGCTTCGTCGTGCGGGAGCGTGGACACGTCGGTAACGTCAGCCGCAACGGCGGGGCGGAGCGGCCCCGGGCGGCGAGGAGGTGCACCGGTGGGCGACCCGGCCGTGGTGGTGGGAGTGGACATCGGCACCACCAGTTCCAAGGCCGTCGCGTTCGACACCACCGGGCGGCAACTGGCCGGCCACTCGATCGGCTACCCGCTGGACGATCCGAACCCGGGCTGGGCCGAGCAGGATCCGGACCTCATCCACCAAGCCGTTCTCGGCGTGATCCGTGCAGTGGTGGACGAGCTGGACCGGCCGATCGCCGGCCTGTCGTTCAGCACCGCCATGCACAGCCTGATCGGGCTGGACGCCGACGGCAACCCGCTGACCCCGTCGATCACCTGGGCCGACTCCCGGGCCAGCGCGCAGGCCGAGCGCCTGCGCGCCGCGCCGTCCGGGCTCGCCCTGCACCGGCGCACCGGCACCCCGGTGCACCCGATGGCACCGCTGCCCAAGCTGGTCTGGTTCGCCGAGCAGGAACCCAAACTGCACGAGCGGGTCGCGCACTGGGTGGGCATCAAGGACCTCGTCCTGCGGCGGCTCGCCGAGGCGCTGGTCACCGACCACTCGGTCGCCTCCGCCACCGGCCTGATGGACATCCACCGGCTGGCCTGGGACACCGAGGCGCTCCGCGTCGCGGGCATCACCGAGGAGCAGCTTCCCCAGCTCGTACCGACCACCCACGTGCTCCCGGGGCTCACCGCCGAGGCGGCGCGGGCCACCGGGCTGCCGGTCGACACCCCGATCGTGGTGGGCGCCGGTGACGGACCGCTGGCGAACCTCGGGCTCGGCGCGGTCCGCCCCGGCGTGGTGGCCTGCTCGATCGGCACCAGCGGCGCGATGCGGGTGATGGTGGAACGTCCCGGCGTGGACCCGCTCGGCGGCGTGTTCTGCTACGCGCTCACCGAGGACCGCTGGGTGGTCGGCGGCGCGATCAACAACGGCGGGATCGCCCTCCAGTGGGCGAACGACGCGCTCGCCCCCGAACTGGGCGAGAACGCCGAGGTGGAGCTGCTCGACCTGGCCGCCACCGCGCCGGTCGGCTCCGGCGGGCTGATCATGCTGCCGTACCTGTTGAGCGAGCGGGCACCGCACTGGAGCGCGCTACCCCGCGGCGCGTACGTCGGGCTGACCCACGGCCACGGCCGGGCGCACCTGGTCCGGGCCGCGTTGGAGGGCGTCTGCCAGCAGCTCGCCCTGGTCCTCGCCTCGGTCCGCGCGGCCGGCAACGAGGTACGCGAGGTCCGCGCCAGCGGCGGTTTCGCCCGTAGTGCGCTGTGGCGGCAGATCCTCGCGGACGCGCTCGGCATGCCGGTGCGGTTCCCCGCCGGGCACGAGGGGTCCGGCTTCGGCGCCGCGCTGCTCGGCATGCAGGCGCTCGGCCTGATCCCGTCGATCGAGGTCGCCGCCGATCTGGTCCGGATCGAGGAGACGGTCCGCCCGGATCCCGCCTCCGCCGCCACGTACGCGGCGCTGCTCCCGCTCTTCTCCGAGCTGTACGACGCACTCGTACCCACGTTCGCGTCCCTGCGGCGGATGGCGCCGAGCCTGCCGCCGGAACCGCCACCCACCGCACCACCCCGCTGACGACCGAAGGGCGTGATAGCCGTGGTCACACTGCTCGCCGCACCAGCGGAACCGCTGACGAACGCCGGTGACACCCAGCTCGTCCTCGCGGCCCTGCTGGGCATCGCCGCGGTGGTGCTGCTCATCGCGTGGGGCAAGGTGCACCCGTTCCTGGCGCTGATCCTCGGCGCGGCGGTGCTCGGCGTGGTCGCCGCCGTACCCGTCGACAAGATCGTCACGTCGTTCAGCGGCGGCGTCGGCTCCACAGTCGGCGGGGTGGGCCTGCTGATCGCGCTCGGCGCGATGATCGGCGGCCTGCTGGCCGAGTCCGGCGGGGCGGACGGCATCGTGGAACGGGTGGTCGGCCGGGTCTCCGGAAGCGCGCTGCCCTGGGCGATGGCCGGGGTGGCCGCGCTCATCGGCCTGCCGCTGTTCTTCGAGGTCGGCGTGGTGCTGCTGGTGCCGATCGTGCTGCTCGTCTCGCTGCGGGTGGACGTGCCGCTGATGAAGATCGGCATTCCCGCGCTCGCCGGCCTGTCGGTGCTGCACGGCCTGGTGCCGCCGCACCCCGGCCCGCTGGTGGCGATCGACGCGCTCGGCGCCAACCTCGGTCAGACGCTCGCCCTGGGCCTGCTGGTGGCGATCCCCACCGTGATCATCGCCGGCCCGGTCTTCGGCAACCTCATCGCCCGGTACGTGCCGGCCACCGCACCGGCCGCGCTGCTGCCCACCCGGCGCGACACCGCTGACCGCAGCCCCACCCGGCCCGGCGACGGCCGGCTCGACGCCGACGGCGACCTGGTCACCGAGGACGACCTGCTCAACCCGGGCACCGGCCGCCCCGGCGCCGCGATCGAGGAACCGGCCGGGCGGCGGTCGACCCGGCCCCCGGCGCTCTGGGCGGCGGTGGTCACCGTGCTGCTGCCGGTGGTGCTGATGCTGTTGCGGGCGATCGGTGAACTGACGCTCGACGAGGGCACCGCCGGCCGCAAGGCGCTGGACATCGTCGGCACCCCGATCATCGCGCTGCTCGCGGGCGTCATCTTCGCCATGATCTTCCTGGGTTACCGGTCCGGCTTCAGCCGTACCCAGGTCTCCGGTTTCCTCGGCGGCTCGCTGCCGCCGATCGCCGGCATCCTGCTGATCGTCGCCGCAGGTGGCGGCTTCAAACAGGTGCTCGTCGACGCCGGCGTGGGCGACCTGGTCGCGGACGCCGCCGAGGGCGCGAACCTCTCGCCGCTGCTGCTCGGCTGGTTGGTAGCGGTCGGCATCCGGGTCGCCACCGGCTCGGCCACGGTCGCCACCATCACCGCCGCCGGCATCGTCGCGCCGCTGGCCGCCACACTCCAGGGCCCCGAGGTGGCGCTGCTGGCGCTGGCCATCGGCTGCGGGTCGCTGTTCTTCTCCCACGTCAACGACGCCGGCTTCTGGCTGGTGAAGGAGTACTTCGGGTTGACCGTCGGGCAGACCATCAAGAGCTGGTCGGTGATGGAGACGATCATCTCCGTGGTCGGCTTCCTCGGCGTCCTGCTGCTCGACGTGTTCATCTAGCGGCGGTCAGGGAGCCTCGACGCCGGAGATGCGAAACTTGTGCACCTCGGCGCCGAGGATCTCCGTCACCTGCTCGGCCTCCGGGCCGGAGCCCCGGAACGCCAGCAACTGCTCGTCGGACTCCCACCGCTCGTAGACGTTGATCCGGCCCGGCTCGACCAGGTCGGCGCTGACCGCGAAGTCGACGCAGCCGGGCGCGGCGCGGGCCGCGCGGACGGCGGCCTCGCAGGACGCCAGGTAGGCGTCCCGCGAGGCCGGATCGACGTAGAGGGTGCCGGCGACGATGAGCATGCCGGCCATCCTGCCACGCCCGATCCCGATCCCGATCAGGACCGGCTGATCGCGTTGGCGTGGATCGCCTCGTTCAGGTACGCGGCCATCCCGGGCCGCAGCGTCTCGTAGTGAGCGGTGAACCGCGGGTCCGCCACGTACATGTCCGCCAGGCCGGTGTGGATCTCGTACGAGCAGTCGTACCACCACTTCGTGATGAGCTGCCGGTGCTCCTCGGCCAGCGCCATCGCCTCCGGGCCGTCAGCGGGCGCGCCCGAGTCCATGAGCGCGACGAACCGCCGCCCCCAGTCCTCGTTCTCCGCCTTGTTGCGCAGCAAGTCCTCCTTCGAGTAGCGGCCCGCGCGCTCCTGCGACTGCCGGTACGCCTCGGTGCCGCCCCAGCGCTGCTCGGCCTCCTCGGCGTGCTCGTCCGGGTCGAAGTTTCCGAACACCTCGAACCGCTCCTCCGGCGTCAACTGGATTCCCAACTTCCTCGCCTCCATCGCGTGTTCGATCGCCGTGACCATCTCCTGGAGCTTCCCGATCCGCCCGGACAGCAGCTCGTGCTGCCGGCGCAGGTGCGCCACCGGGTCGGCGTCCGGGTCGTCCAGGATCTCGGCGATCTCCTCCAGCGGGAACCCCAGCTCGCGGTAGTAACGGATGAGCTGCAACCGGTCCAGGTCCGCCTCGTCGTAGCGGCGGTAGCCCGCCGACGTGCGCCCGCTGGGCCGCAGCAACCCGATCTCGTCGTAGTGGTGCAGCGTCCGGACCGTCACCCGGGCCGCCCGCGCCACCTGACCCACCGTGTACGCCATGGTTCCCTCCCTTCTGCGACCAAGACTCCCGCCTCCCGCTGCGTGAGGGTCAAGCCGGAAAACACGACGCCCCCGACCATGATCGGCCGGGGGCGTCGCCGGTGCGGTCAGTTGGTGACCTTCTCCTTCTCCGGGGCGGCGAAGGTCGCGTTAGCCGGGGTGCGGAAGGCGTGCACCAGACCGGCAGCCGAGAGCAGCAGGAGCAGGCCCGCGCCGAGGTACAGGGCCAGGGCGCCCTGCTCGGCCTTGCGGCCGAACTCGCTGAAGCCGTACGAGGTGAGCAGCAGGCCGCGCAGCGTCTCGCCCTTGAACACGGTCTCCCGCTGGGCGGTCACCTCGGCGAGCTGCTTCTGCAGGTCGGCCAGGTTGGCGGCGTTGCTCTGCTGGGCCTGGGCCACCTGCTCGCGCAGCGCACTCTGCGGCTCGCCCAGGTCGGCGTAGGTCCTGCCGCCGGCCATGTTCTTCAGGTGCAGGCCGATGTAGTCGTTGGCGTAGCACTCGGCCTGCTTGCCGGTGGTCATCTTCTGGCCGGCGTACTCGCGCAGGCAGTCCGACTGCTTCTCCTCGTCGGACAGCTCGTCCGCCGGGGTGAAGGTGATGTGCTGCGCGCCGAGCTGGTCGCGTACGTAGTCGTTGGCGAAGTTGGCGTTCGTCGTCAGGACGACGCCGACGACGAGCAGCAGGACCGCCAGGCCCAGCCCACCGATGCTGAACAGCAGGTCGAGCGTCCGTCGCTTCATATCAGGCTCCCCTGTGGAGGATGTGTTCGTCTTGGTGACGAGAACCATCCTGGCGGCGGCCACCCGCTCCGAGCAGGGTCGAACCCCCCGTCCCCGCCGGGACCTTCGGCCCCCGTGGACCCGGGCCGGTCAGCGCTCGGCGCCGGACAACGCGGGGAGCAGGTCCGGCAGGGCGGCCGGGCGGCCGTACCGCCAGCCCTGGCCCTGCCGGCAGCCGATCGCGGTGACCGCCGCGTGCTGCGCGACCGTTTCGACGCCCTCGGCGACCACGGCCAGGTCGAACGCGCCGGCCAGCCGGTTCACCATCTCCACGGTGGCGTACGCGCGGGCGTCGCCGGCGTCCAGCCGGGACACGAACGACCTGTCGATCTTCAGCTCGGTGGCCGGGATGCGGTGCAGGTAGCTCAACGACGAGTACCCGGTGCCGAAGTCGTCGATGGCGATGCGGATGCCGAGGTCACGTAGCTGGGACAGCCGGTCGAGCACCGACTCGCTGCCCTCGATCAGCGCCGACTCGGTCAGTTCCAGGGTGAGCGCGCGGGGCGGCAGGCCGGCCGCGCCGACCGCGCCGGTGACAGTGGCGATCAGGTCCGGCCGGCACAGGTGGGCGGCGGCGATGTTCACCGCGACCGTCACGTCCGGCGCGTGCTCCCGCCAGGTGGCAGCGGCCCGGCACGCCTCGTGGATGACCCACCTGTCGATGGCCACGATCAGCCCGGTCTCCTCGGCCAGCGGCAGGAACCGGGCCGGGGTCAGCACTCCCAGCCGGGGATGCCGCCAGCGCACCAACGCCTCGGCGCTGCGTACCGTGCCGGTGTCCAGGTCGACGATGGGCTGGAACTCCATCAGCAACTGGCCCTCGTCGACCGCGCGGCGCAGGTCGGCGATGAGTTCCGCCCGGCTGACCGCCGACTCGCGCAGTTCCGGCGTGCACGTGCGGTACGCGGCCTTGCCTGCCGCCTTCGCCGCGTACATGGCGATGTCGGCGTCGCGGAGCAGGTCGGTGTGGGAGGTGTGCTGCGGCCCGTACTCGGCGATGCCGATGCTCGCCGACGGGTGGACGCCGAGATCCTCCTCGCCGGGCAGCGGCTCCAGGGCGGCGAGCAGCCGGACCGCGAGCCCTTCGGGTGACACCTGGCGCTCCCCGGCGACGAGCACCGCGAACTCGTCGCCGCCGAGCCGGGCGATCATCCCGTCCGGGCCGACCGCGTCCTGCATGCGCTCCGCGGTGGCGGTCAGCAGCCGATCCCCGGCGGCGTGCCCGAACCTGTCGTTCACCTGCTTGAAGCCGTCCAGGTCGAGCAGCACCACGGCGACCGGGCCACCCACGCGCAACGCCCGCCGCAGCCGCCGGACGAACGTCAGCCGGTTGGGCAGGCCGGTGAGCTGGTCGGAGTACGCGAGCCGGCGCAGCCGCCCGACCAGCCGCAGGTTCTCGTTCGCGGCCAGGCCCTGGCGCAGCGCCAGCACCCCGAGCAGGCCCATCATGCCGACGAAGACCACCTGCGGGGTCTGCCCGCTGGGCTGCCGGGACAGCAGGACCGCGACGATCGCGCCCCCCACCGGCAGGTACGGCAACGCGACCCGCCACCACGGCGGCAGCGGTGATTCGACCACGTCGTCCTCGCCGTCCGCGTCGTTCGGCGGCGGATAGCGGGTCGCCAGGCCGACCAGCAGGTAGCTCAGCGGCCAGCAGACGTCGACCGGGTGGCCCGGCGCGTAGTCGCCGCGCGCGACCAGGGAGACGTAGACGGCGTCCGCGCCGGACCGGATCGCCAGGCCCGCACCGATGACGGTGAGCGCCCGCCACATCGGCCGGCCCGGACCGGCGACCGCCACCAGGATGGTGAGCTGCATCAGGTCGAACATCGGGTAGAGCAGCCCGAACGTGCGCATGGGATCGGCCATGTCGGCGTCGGTGATCCGGTGGAACACCACCACCCAGCCGATCGGGATGAGGGCCAGCCCCACGATCACCCCGTCGAGCAGGGTACGGGCCCGGCCGATCACGCTGCGCGGGCCGGTGCGGGAGCAGAGCAGCGCACCCGTGCCGGTGACGATGCCGGCGGCGAACAGGCCCGCCACCAGCGGGGTGTGAGGCAGGCCGAGCCCGCCGAGCCGTTCCACCGTCCACACCGCACGGCCGAGCGCGGCGAGGGCCATGGTGGCGGCGAGCAGTTCCCAGAACCGGCGCAACACGGCCGGCTGACGTCGCGAGGCGCCGGCGCAGAGCACCGCCGCCCAGGTCGACACCGCCATCGCACCGAGGTCGCTCACCAGCGCCGCACCGGGCAGCCGGGCGGCCAGCCAGGCCATCTCCCCGAGTACGACGACAGCGGCCGCGACGAGTCCGACACGGCCGACGAGCGGATGACGGGCCGGTGCCGCGGCGGCGAGGCTCACGTCGTGCTGGGATACAACGATTGCGCTCCGGCTCTCTTCCAGACGTGCACCCTCGACGACGAGGACCGGACGACGGACGGCGCAAGCCTAGCCAGCGCCGGGGACTGCCGCCAGAGTCGCGAGTGTCGGTCAGCGGACCGCGGGCGGGTGCCGGTAGAGCGAGACCAGGACGCCGTAGCGTGCCTGCCCCGGCGGCGCCTCCTCGGCCTCGCCCACCAGTTCGTCCAGCGTGGACCGGAGGTGCTGGGCCTGGGCCGGGGTGAGCCGCAGGTGCCGCAGGTGCACGAGCGGGTCGGGGTCGCCGGCGAGTTCCTCGGCGTACGCGCCCAGCAGCGCCGCCGTGGCGCCCGCGTCGGTGTCCGTGCCGACGAGCCGGCGGAACGTGCGTTCGTGGTAGCGCTCGGTGCCGCCCCGGACCTGGCGGCTGTGCGCCGGACGGACCATGCCGGCCTCGGTCAGCACCCCGAGGTGGTGGGCCACAGTGCCCTTCGCCTCGCCGAGACGGGCAGCGAGTTGGCTGAGCGCCGGGGCGTACGCCGAGGCGGGCGACCCCGCCGCGCTCGGCGCGCTCGTCACCGCCGACCTCCAGTCCGTGAACGGCGACCTGCACCTGCGGCTCAAGCACCACGAACAGCCGCTGTCCGACAAGGCCGACGACCCGACCGGGGAGCACTTCGCGCGCCTCGCCGCGCTCGGCATGGGCGGCGTGACCCGGGTGCAACGGCTGCCCGGCAACGTCGGGCTGCTGGAGATCAAGCCGTACGTGTTCCCGCCCGACCTGGCCGGCGACGCGCTGACCGCCGCGCTGCGGCTGCTCGCCGGCACCGACGCGCTCCTGCTCGACCTGCGCGGCACCGAGGGCGGCAGCCCGGACGGCGTGGCCCTGATCTGCGGCTGGTTCTTCGCCGAACCGACGCACCTGCACACCATGCACGAACGCTCCGGCGTTACCCGCCAGTCCTGGAGCGCCGCCTGGCTGCCGGTCAGCCGCTACGCGCCGGACAAGCCGGTCCACGTCCTCACCGGCCCCGCCACGTTCTCCGGCGGCGAGGAACTGGCGTACGACCTTCAGCAGTTCGGCCGCGCCACAGTGGTCGGTGAGCCGACCCGCGGTGGCGCGCACCCCCGCATCGGGCACCGGCTGCACCGCACCTGGAACGGACGGTGCCGGTGGCCCGGCCCGTACAGCGGCGAGCGGCACCAACTGGGAGGGCTGCGGCGTCGCCCCGGACGTGGCGACCCCGGCCGACCGGGCACGCGACGTCGCGTACCGCCGGAACCTGGAAGCGCTGCTGGCGGCAGACCCGGACCGGCCGGCGGCGGCCGAGCAGCGGACGGCCCTCGCCGCCCTGGGCTGAACCGCGCGGGTCAGGACCAGTCCTCCGCCGGGGCCGGGTCCGGCGGCGCGGCGGCCGTGCCGGGCGGCCCGCCGTGCGTCCACGGCGTCTCCTCCGCCGCCGGGAACGCGCCGCCCGGCAGGAAACCGTCGGACAGGCCGGTCAGGCAGATCCGCTCACCCACCTCGGGCACGCTGCCGGGCGGCGCGGTCAGCCCCCGGCCCATCCCGCCGGACAGTTCGAGCACCACCTCGGTCTTGCCGTCGCCGCCGGGCGTCACGAACACGATCTTCGCCTTCTGCGCCGGGCGGGCCGGGGAGTACAGCGTCGCGCCCACCGGCATCGGCACCGGCTCGGTGGTGACCACCTGGATACGCGGGCGCAGCACCGGCCGCTTGCCGGAGTCGTCCACCCGCGCCGGGTCGGCGAGCGTCACCTCACCGACGAACGCCTCCCCGGACAGCCGGTGCTCGGCCATCACCAACGGATCGTCGTAGGCACGCTGCACCGCCCACGCGGTCGACGCCCGTTCCAGCCGCTGCAACCGCAGCGCCGCCGCCACCGCGCCGTCGCGCCGCGGCTGCGGGCCGCCCCCGGCGTCGACGTGCTCGGCGTGCGCGGTGAACGCGTCCCGGTCACCGGCCCACCGGCCGGTCACCCGCGCGCCGGCCGGCAGCGTCCGCAGCAGCCCGACACCGCGCCACATCAGCTCCCAGGTGGGCGCGAGCTGGCCACGCAACAGGCCGGCCAGCTCGTCGTACGCGGCCGCGCGGGCCGCCGGATCGCCCTCGGCCCGGGTGTACGCCTCGATCGCCGGGGCGAGCCGCCGGTTGTCGAAGTCCGGGTCGGTGGCCGGCCCGGCCGGCGGGCAGCGTGCCGGATCCTCGGCGCGGGCCGCCGCCTCGGCGCCGGTCAGCCCGGCCGGCGGTTCCAGCCAGCCCAGCACCGCCGGCAGGTGCAGATCCTCCACCACGCTCTGCCCGGTCGCCCAGTGCAACGTCAGCGCATCGGTGAGCGCCAGCAGCGCCGACGAGCCCGGTTGCTCGGCGCGCTCGGCGAAGAACGTCAGCCACCGGCCGAGCAGCGGCACCGACTGGTGCACCGGATAGTCGCCGTCGGTCCGGCGGAACCGGGTCGAGCGGCCGAACAACCGCAGGAACGTGATCCCGGCCGGATTCGGCACCAGCAGTTGCGGCGCGTCGGCGTACCGGTGACGGACGTCGCGGCCCCGGTCCACCGGCACCGCCTCGGTCAGGTCGCGGAACTCGTCCAGGTACGGCAGCACGACCCCGGCCAGTTCGGCGGCGAACGCGAACCGCTGGTCCCGGTTGCGCGGCTGCGGCACCACCAGCAGCCGGGCCTCGTCGGGCGCGGCGCCGACCATCGCGGCGAGCGGGGCGTTCGCCTCACCGGCCAGCGCGAGCGGCACCAGCACCAGCGGCCGGTCCGACAGATGCAGGTGGCGGACCGTGGCCACCGGTTGGGCCCGCCCCGCGGCGACCGCCTGCGCCCGGGCGAGCGCGCGCAGCGTACTCACGCGGGGTGTCCGGCGAAGGCGTCGGCGCGCAGCGTACTCATGCGCTCTGTCCGGCGAGGGCGTCGGCGCGCAGGCGCGCGGCGGCCCGCAGCAGCGCGGCGGCCTCCGCCTGCTCCGGCTCCGGCGCGGCCACGCCCCCGGCGAGCGCCAGCACGTCGGCGACGTCCTCGACGCCGCCCAGCGCCTCACGGACCGGCCGGCCCAGCGCGCCGGTCTGCCCGCGCGCCTCGTGCCGGCAGAAGTACGCCAGCTCACAGGCGGCCAGGCAGTCGGGCGCGTAACGCGCGGGCACCCGGTGCAGCGCGGCGGCGAGCGCGGCCGGATCGGCCGCCGGGTCGACCGTGAACCCGACCGGTACGGCGGCGAGCAGCTCCTCGACCCGGGCCATCCGGGCCAACTGGCGGCGCAGCACCAGCAGTTGCCGGCGAACGTCGAGCAAGCTGGCCACCGGATGGTTGGCGAAGTCACGTGGGCAGACCAGCACCACCTCGTGCGACACCAGCTCCGGGTCGCGTCCCCCGGCGGCGAGCAGCTCGCGCAGCGCCAGCACGTAGACGGCGGACTGGATCGCGGCGGCGGCGACCTTGCCCGGGTCGGCCTGCCCGTCGATCACCGGAAACGACTTGATCTCCACGACGTGGAACCGGCCCGCCAGCCGGGCGGCGACCAGGTCCGGTTCCAGGTGCACCCGGGTACCGGCCACGTCCAGGCCGAGCAGCGGGTGGTCGAACAACGCCGGGCCGTCGCCGCTGGCGGTCAGCGCCGCCCGCGAGCGTTCCGGCCGGTCGTCGTCGGCGCCGAGATCGGTCCAGGTCGCGCCGTCCGGCACCGGTACGCCGAGCCGCTCCGCGACCAGGCGCAGCAACTCCGTCCCGCCGTCGGCCTTGACCTGGGCCTCGAACGCGTTGCCGCGAGTGATCGCGAAGCGGGACTGGCCGAACCTCGCCGGGAAACCGAGCTGCTCGGCGAGCGCCGGCTTGTCGACGCCGGCGCTGTCCAGGACGGCGCGACGGGTACAGCCGGGGTTGCCGGTCAGCGCGGCGATGGTCCGGGCGTTGTGCCGCCGGGGCGGCCCGCCACCCCTGATCTGCGCCAGCCGATCTTCCACCCGATGAAGTGTAAGGAAGGGCCCCTTGTTAACGCCTCCGGTAGAGGAAGGGGCCCTTTTTAACACGGCGGCCAGACCCGCGCGGGGGCCGCCACCAGCGTCGGCCCCGTTTCGGTCGGTGACCGGCCAGGGGCCCGGCACGGTAGGGCGAGGAGCGAGCAACCCGCCATGGTCCTCCGGTTCGATGCCGGGATCGGGCCGCTGCGGGCGTTCGGCCGGTCGGCGCAGCACCCGGGCGTATCCGTCTTCGATGCGACGGATCGCCGCACGGGTACGGGCGTCGACGCGCGGGGGCGAGCGATCGGCCGGGCCGGGGTCGGCTGCCGCGGTTCCCGGGAACGCCTACCCGGCGTCGGCCTTTCGTCGTGGTGTGCCGATGACGCCGTCTCGCCCGCGGCGGACCGCGACCGCGTCGACCAAGTCGGCCGTGGCGGCGTACCGGATGGCCCGGCTGACCGCGCCACCCGGTCAGCGGCCGGAGCGGTTCCAGGGCGAGCGCGGGGACTGCGCTCCCGCCAGCGGACGACGCCGGCGGCGGTGCCGGCGCCCGGGCGCGCAGGGCGGACGGGCAGCGGTGTGCACCGGCGGGGCGACCGGGGTGGCCGGCGGGCGGCCGATCAGCCAGCAGAGGAAGCGGGTCATGGTCAGCCGACCGGGAGGCGCTCGGCCTCGGCACGGGAGACGTCGTACTCGGCGCCGCAGAACGTGCACTGCTGCGCGTACCGGGTGCGCAACGGGATCAGCGGGATGAAGAAGAGGCTGAACTTGGTGACCCGGCGGGAGATCACCTGGGCGGCCTGGTTGCCGCAGTTGCGGCAGACCTCGGTGACGACGCCGGACCGGACGACCTTGGTCCGCAGCCCGAAGATGAAGAACATCGCCCGGCATTACCCACCCGGGGCTCGTGTTAAAAGGGGCCCCCTCCTCTACCGGAGACGTTAAGAGGGGGCCCTTCCTTACACCTCAAGCGAGCCAGATCGGCTTCCAGTCCCTCGGAGTCGGTGATCGAGGTCCACACCTTGTCCATCGGCGCGTCGTCAGGGCCCGGCGGACGGTCACCACCGGGGCGGCGAGGCGGGCGCGGACGGCCATCGGCTCAGTCATGCTTGTCGCCTTTCGGGTAGCAGGCCACGGCGAGTTTGAACGCGTCTCCTTCGGCGCCGCCGTAGCGCGTGAACAGGTCCTGCAACGTCGTCTGCAGGTCGTGCAGGAACTCCTGCCGCCGCTCGGCGGGCACCCGGATCTCACCGGAGACGCCGATGGACGGCAGTTCGGGGGCGGTGCGGTCGAGCGCGGCGATGTCGGCCTGGACCTCCTTTATGAGGTCGAGCAGGTAGCCCAGGCTCAGCTCGTCGCGGACCCGGCGCGTGCCGCCGATGCGGCCGACGAGCCGGGGCGAGAGCCAGTACGACCGGGCGACGGCCTGGTAAATGCCCTCGGTGATGCCGCGGACCTGCCGCTGCGCCACCTGCTCGGCCAGCCCGGCCGCGACGAACTGCTTGACGTGGTAGGACGCGCTGCGGCGTCTACTCCAGCCGGGCCGCGACCTCGGTGCAGGTGCGGGGCTCGGCGAGTCGCCGCAGCACCTTGATGGCGCTGCGGCTTGAGCAGGACTTCGGCCTGTTCGCGCTGTTCCAGGTGCAGGACGTCTTTCTTGGCGAGCTTTGTCGATGACTTCGACGAAAGGCCGCGCGGTCCGCGCGGCCTTTCACCGGTACGTCGCGTCAGGGCGTCCAGTCCGGACGCAGCGGGTACCCGTTCACCCCTTCCGGGCCGTTGTGCGTGGCGAGCACGTGATGCAACTGGATGCCGTTGCGCTCGAACGCCAGCCGGGAGCCCGCCATGTAGAGCCCCCACACCCTGGCGGTGCCCGGCCCGACCTCGCCGACGCAGAAGTCCCAGTGCTCGACCAGGTTGCGGCACCAGCCGGCGAGCGTCAGCGCGTAGTGCTGCCGCAGGTTCTCCTCGTGGTGCACCTCGAACCCGGCGTCGTGGATCTCGCTGATCAGCCGGCCCGGACCGGCCAGCTCGCCGTCGGGAAAGACGTACCTGTCGATGAACACGCCGGAGCGGTGCGGCGCCCGGTTGTCGGCCCGGGTGATGCAGTGGTTGAGCAGCCGCCCGCCGGGCTTGAGCCGGGAGCGCAGCGCACCGAAGTAGGCCGGGTAGTTGCGGACCCCGATGTGCTCGGTCAGCCCGATCGAGGAGATCGCGTCGAACTGCTCGTGCGGCGCGTCCCGGTAGTCCAGGTGGCGCACCTCGGCCAGTTCACTCAGCCCTTCCCGCTCGATCGCGGCCCGCGCCCAGTCGGCCTGCGCCCTCGACAGCGTCACACCGAGCGCCTTGACGCCGTACTCCCGGGCCGCGTGCCGGACCATGCCGCCCCAGCCGCAGCCCACGTCCAGCAGCCGCATTCCCGGCTTGAGTGCCAGTTTGCCGGCGACCAGGTCGTACTTGTTCCGCTGCGCCTCTTCGAGGGTGTCGCCGGGGCCGCGGAAGACCGCGCAGGTGTACGTCATGGACGGCCCGAGCACCTTCTCGTAGAAGGCGTTCGACACGTCGTAGTGGTGCGAGATCGCGGTGCTGTCCCGGGTACGCGAGTGACGCAGGCCGGTCATCAGCCGCCGCCAGCGCGGCGACGCCTCCTGCGGCGGGGGCGGCGGCGGGCGCAGCCGTTCCCAGCCCAGGCCCCGGACCAGCGCGAGCGCCTCGCTCATCGCCGGGACGCGCAGCGGCACCCCGTCCTTGATCACCCGCAGCGCCTCGTACGGGTCGCCCGGGTGCACCCCCTCCAGCCCCAGGTCCCCGCTGACGTAGGCCCGGGCCATGCCCAGGTCGCCCGGCGCGGTGAGCAGGTAGGACAGGCCCCGCTCGGTGCGGATCGCCAGGGTGATCCCGGCGTCGGCCGAACCCACCGCGCTGCCGTCGTAGCCGGTGACCCGGACGGGCAGGTCGCCGGTGGTGACCGCGCGGACCACGTCCGCGACTGTCGGTCCGGTACGCCGCCCGCCCGCCGGCGGGCCGGCCGGGGTGCTCGCCGCCCCCGGTGTTCGGTCGGTCAGACTCATGCTCGGGATACCGCCTTCTCGTACAGTCCGGTGAGTCGGTGGTCCGGGTCGTAGCGGTCCTTCACGGCACGCCAGATGTCTCCGCCGTAGAGGCGGTCGAACTCGCCCCGGTCGTAGTACGCGTCGGAGTAGAGCGACTTGTGGCCGCCCACCTCCGACACCATTCGCTCGATCTGGCGGTTGACGTCACCGTCGGCGGAGCCCGCCGCGATGGGCACGCTTCCCCAGAAGCCGATGTTCACATACGTTTCGCCCGGTCGGAGCGGATATAGCGGCCACGCCTTCGCCGACCCGGGACCGGACGGCTCCCGCAGCCGCAGCGGGCACAGCCACACCGGCGTCATGCCCACGTCCGCGGCGAACCAGCGCAGGAACTCGGGCGTGCGGCCGAGCGGAACCTCCACGTCCTGCACCACCCGCTCCCGGGCCGGGCGGCCCCGCCACCTGTCGACCCGGGCCGCCACCCGGTGCCGGTGCTCCAGCCGCACGATCCGGTGGTAGACGTCGCTGCGCCGGTAGCGCCGCGGCCACAGCCGCCGCACCACCGGGTGCTGCACCCCGAACGCCGCCGAGCACCAGAACCAGTCGGTGTCCCAGCGCCAGAGATAGTCGTACGCGGTGAGCGCGTCCCGGGTGCGCCGGCGCAGCGAGCGGTAGTAGATCTCCTGGCCGGTGTAGTCGGACGGGCCGTCGTCGGCCTCGTCGGTGAACGCGCCGAGCACGAGGTACGCCTCGCCGGGGCTGAACACCACCCCGTCCATGGCGTCGACCGGCTCCCCGCCCCAGGCACCCTTGGCGACCACCTCGCCGATCGCGTCGACCAGTTCCTCCAGCCGGGTGAACCGGATGTTGCGCAGCGACACGTGCCGGCCGATCGGTTGCAGCTCGATGCGCAGCCGGGTGGCGTAGCCGAGGCTGCCCAGCGAGTTCGGGAAGGCCCGGTGCAGGTCGGCGTGCTCGCCGTGGGGCCCTGTCGTGACGATCTCCCCCGCGCCGGTGAGCACGTCCATCTCCAGCACCGACTCGTGCGGCAGGCCGTTGCGGAAGGAGGTGGACTCGATGCCCAGACCGGTCACCGCGCCGCCCAGCGTGATGGTGCGCAACTGCGGCACGACCAGCGGCATCAGGCCGTACGGCAGCGTCGCGTCGACCAGATCCTCGTAGGTGCACATGCCCTGCACGTCGGCCGTGCGGGCGGCCGGGTCCACGGCGAGCACCCCGGTCAGGCCGCTCACGTCCAGCCCCGGCGTACGCGGCGCGGAGCGGGGCCGGAACAGGTTCGAGGTCTGCTTGGCCAGCCGTACGGGCTCCCCGGCGGGCACCGCGGCGTAGGAGCGCCGCAGCGTGTCCACCGCCCGTTCATGATCACGGACAGCGTGCATGAGATCACCTTACGCTCGGGTACGACAAGTTCGTGGGATGTCCACGGTGGCCTTTCGACGACTCACCGACGACGCGCGCGTTACCTCCGCCACCGCCTGGCCGGTGCTCGCCCGAGCGGTGGCCGACGCGCGCAGCGGTGGCCGGTACGCGGCCACCGGCATAGCGTGGAGGGCATGCCGAAAGCCGTCTGGAACGACCTCGTCGTCGCCGAGAGCGACGACACCGTTGTGGTCGAGGGCAACCACTACTTCCCCCGTGCCGCGCTGCGCGACGACCTGATCCGCTCCTCCGACACCCACACGGTCTGCCCCTGGAAGGGCACGGCCTCCTACTACACGCTCGAACACGGCGGCGCCACCAGCCCGGACGCCGTCTGGTACTACCCCGAGCCCAAGCCGGAGGCGGAGATGGTCCGCGACCGCGTGGCGTTCTGGAAGGACGTCCGGGTCGTCGACTGAGCCACCGTGCCGCCGGGGCGACTGGCACCCGGCGGCCCCGGTGGGTCACTATGCCCCCATGGCCGACCCGCATTCCGACCCGTCCGGCACCATGTACGGCGGCGCCCGCCGCGCCCGTGGCGTACGTGGCGTCCGGCTGCCTCAGGACCCGCTGATGCGGGTCGCGCTGAGCGTCGGCGCGGCGGGCGTACTCCTCGGCGCCTTCTTCGCCACCGGCGTGCTCGGTGGCGGCGACGACCGGCCGGTGGTGCCGGCGGCCGCGGCGCCCACCGCGGCACCGAGCGAGCCGAGCGCGGAACCGTCGGCGGAGCCCACTCCGTCGGCGTCACCCTCGCCGAGCGCGACGCCGAGCAGAACCGCCGCGCCGGTCGCCACGCCGAAGGTGATCCGGGGCGTGCCGTCCGGGCGCTGCCTCGGCGTGACCGGCGACGAGGCCGAGGGCGCGCAGGCGGCGCTCGCCGACTGCACCGGCGGGCCGGAGCAGCAGTGGGTGGTCACGCCGGTCACGAACGACACCTACCTGCTCGTCAACGCGGCGAGCAGCAAGTGCCTGGACGTCAACGAGGCGAAGACCGACGACGGCGCGGACGTGCAGCAGTGGTCCTGCAACGGGCAGGCCAACCAGCAGTGGCGGTTCCAGTCGGCCGGTAACGGCGCGGCGCTGCTGGTCGCCGTGCACAGCGGCAAGTGCGCGCAGGTCGACGACGCGGGCACCGAAGCCGGGCGCGAGCTGGAGCAGGCGCCGTGCAGCGGCGCTCCCGAGCAGCAGTGGGCGGCCGGCTGACCGGTCAGCCCCGGTAACTCCAGGCGCGTCTGCCCGCCGCGACCGGCAGCGCGAACGCGGGCTCGTCGGCGGCACGGCGGCGCAGCAGCAGTGACAGCCCGGCCGCGCCGATCGACAGCGCACCCGCCACGTACCAGGCGAGCGCGTAGTCGCCGAGCCGGTCCCGGACCAGACCGGCGCCGGTGGCCGCGAGCGCGGCGCCGAACTGGTGCGCGGCGAACACCCAGCCGAACACCACCGCGCCGGACGCGCCGAACCACTCCCGGCACAGCGCCACGGTCGGCGGGACGGTGGCCACCCAGTCCAGCCCGTAGAAGACGATGAAGACCAGCATGCTCGGCTCGGCCGTACCGGCGAACAGACTCGGCAGCACCAGCAGCGACGCCCCGCGCAACGCGTAGTAGGCACCCAGCAGCAGCCGGGCGTCGACCCGGTCGGTGAGCCAGCCGGAGGCGATCGAGCCGGCGATGTCGAAGAGCCCGACCACGGCGAGCAACCCGGCAGCAGTGGTCTCCGGCATGCCGTGGTCGTGCGCAGCCGGCACGAAGTGCGTACCGACCAGGCCGTTCGTGGTCGCGCCGCAGATCGCGAAACCGCCGGCGAGCAGCCAGAACGGCCGCGTCCGCGCGGCGGCGGCGAACGCGCCGACCGCCCGCGCCGCCGCGCCGCCCTCCGGCCGGGCCGGCGGCACGACCTCGGTCGCGCCGTAGGCGGGCCGCCCCAGGTCCGCCGGATGCTCCCGCAACAACCACACCACAAGGGGTACGACCGCCAGCGCGGCCCCGGCGACGACGAGTGCCGCCGTGCGCCAGCCGTGGTCGCGTACCAGCAGCGCGAGCAGCGGAAGGAAGACGAGCTGCCCGGCCGCGCCCCCGGCGGTGAGCACACCCGTCACCAGGCCACGGCGCTCGACGAACCAGCGCCCGGTGACCGTGGCCACGAAAGCCAGCGCCATCGAGCCGGTGCCCAGCCCGACGAGGACACCCCAGCACAGGACGAGCTGCCAGCTCTCGGTCATCCCCACGGTCAGGCCGCTGCCGGCGGCCACCAGCACCAGCGCGCCCGCCACCACCCGGCGGATGCCGAACCGGTCCATCAGCGCGGCGGCGAACGGCGCGGTGAGGCCGACGCCGGTCCTCCGCTGCACGACGGCACGGTGGCCGCCGAGGTGGCCCGGGCGCTGCGCACGGCGTACGACAGGGGTGCCCGCGTCATGTCCATCTGCACCGGCGCGTTCGTGCTCGCCGCCGCCGGCCTGCTCGACGGCCGCCCGGCCACCACGCACTGGGCGTACGCGTCGCGCTTCCGCCGCCTGCACCCCGGCGTACGGCTCGACCCCGACGTGCTCTTCGTCGACGACGGACGTGTGCTCACCTCGGCCGGAGTGGCCGCCGGCATCGACCTGTGCCTGCACGTCGTCCGCACCGACCACGGCAGCGCGGTGGCGAACCGGGCGGCCCGGCGCTGCGTGGTGCCGCCGTGGCGCGACGGCGGGCAGGCCCAGTACATCGAACGGCCGGTGCCCCGCGGTGCTGAGAACGGCACCGCCGCCACCCGCGAGTGGGCACAGCAACGGCTGCACGAGCCGGTGGCCCTGCGCGAGATGGCGGCGCACGCGCGGATGAGCGTCCGTACGTTCACCCGGCACTTCCGCTCCGAGACCGGGCTCAGCCCGGCGCAGTGGCTGCTCCAGCAGCGCACCGAGCACGCCCGGGTGCTGCTGGAGACGACGGATCTGAGCGTGGACCGGATCGCCCGGGACTCGGGTTTCGGCACCACCGCCGCACTGCGCCAGCACTTCCACGCGCGGGTGGGCGTGTCCCCCACCGCCTACCGCCGCACGTTCCGCCCGCCCCCTGCGCCGAGCTCCGCCTCCGTCGATCTCGGAGTTGCGGTGCCTGGGGCGCCGGACGTGTCGGAGTTGTCTGCCGCCACAACTCCTTGACCGGCGGTCCGACGGTCAGGCGAGGTGGGGCTGGCGGCGCAGGGCGCGGAGCTGCGCGAGGTGCAGCGGCAGGTGCACGCGGATGTGCAGGTCCAGCGCTCTGCCCCAGGGCAGGGAGTCGTCCACGTCCAGGTCGAAGCCCTCGCGTAGCACCGTGTCCACAGGTGCCTCCGCCGCCGGGCCGAGCCGCTCCGCCAGCGCGCACAACTTCTGGCTGGTGGCCCGGAACAGTGCCGCCAGCCCGTCCAGCCCGCCGCACTCGGAGACGAGCGCATCCAGTTGCGGCCGGTGGATGGTGTCCAGGTCGTAGTAGGCGAACGGCGAGCCGGCCAGCACAGCCTCGGTCGCCTCGCTCATCAGCTCGTCGTTGGCGGCGAGGTGCGCGACGATCTGCTCGGCGCTCAACTGTCCTTCCGGCGGCGGGCCGAACCCGCCCGCGTCCAGCTCCGCGAGCAACTCCTCGTACGCCTGCCGCAGTGCCGGGGCGTCCACCTCGTCCATGTCCCGCATCCAACCTCCGCCACCGCTGCGGCCACCCCGTCTACCGGGCCCGGTTCACCCGGACGCGTGAAAGGCCGGCACCCCGTCGTCGGGGTGCCGGCCTGTCTCGCTTACTTGTTCCAGTGTTCGGCTACCAGGTCGGCGGCCTGCTGCTCCCACTGGGCGT
>NZ_FMCV01000071.1 GCF_900091565.1 Micromonospora marina
AGGTGGTGGTGGCGGATGTGCGGTGGGATCGGTTTGTGCCGTCGTTCACGGCGTTGCGTCCGTCGTGTCTGTTCACCGACATCCCCGAAGCGCAGGCGGCGATCGAGGCGGCGTCCCAAGCCGAGACCGGTCCCACCGACCGGGCGTCCGCACTGCGTGAGCGGCTCGCGGCCCTGACGCCGCCGGAGGTCGAGGCGTCCCTCCTGGACCTCGTACGCTCCCAGGTCGCCACGGTGCTCGGCCACGCCACCGTGGAGGCGGTGCGGCCGGACCGGGCGTTCCAGCGTCTCGGCTTCGACTCGCTCACCGCAGTCGAGCTGCGCAACCGGCTGACCGCCGAAACGGGCCTCGCGTTGCCCTCCACCCTCGTCTTCGACCACCCGACGCCGGCCGCCCTGGTCGCCTTCATCCGGGAGACAGTGCTCGGAGCATCGGGCGACGCGCCGGCCGACCGCAGGGTCGCCACCGTCGACGACGACCCGATCGTGATCGTCGGCATGGGCTGCCGCCTCCCGGGTGGCGTCGCGTCCCCGGAAGAACTCTGGCAACTGCTCGCCACGGGACGCGACGGCATCTCCGAGTTCCCCCTCGACCGGGGCTGGGACAGCTTCCTCAGCAGCGGCCTGTCCGACACGTCCTTCGCCCGCAGGGGCGGCTTCGTCTACGACGCCGGCGAGTTCGACGCCGAGTTCTTCGGCATCTCGCCGCGGGAGGCGCTCGCCATGGACCCGCAGCAGCGGCTGCTGCTGGAGACCTCGTGGGAGGCCGTCGAGTCGGCGGGCATCGACCCGACCACCCTGCGGGGCGGCGCGGTCGGCGTCTTCGCCGGGGCCAGCTTCCAGGGGTACGCCAGCGGGTCGGTCGGTCGGGCCCAGGAGGTCAGCGGCCACCTGCTCACCGGCAACGCGACAAGCGTGTTGTCGGGTCGGGTGGCGTACTCGTTCGGGTTCGAGGGTCCGGCGGTGACTGTGGACACGGCGTGTTCGTCGTCGCTGGTGGCGTTGCACCTGGCGGTGCAGGCGCTGCGGTCCGGCGAGTGCGACCTCGCGCTGGCCGGCGGCGTCACCGTGATGGCCTCACCCGGCACGTTCGCCGAGTTCTCGATCCAGGGCGGCCTGTCCGCCGACGGCCGGTGCAAGTCGTTCTCGGACGCGGCGGACGGCACGGGCTGGTCCGAGGGCGTCGGCGTGCTGGTGGTGCAGCGGTTGTCGGATGCGCGGCGTGACGGGCGTCGGGTTCTGGCGGTCGTGCGGGGCACGGCCGTCAACCAGGATGGTGCGTCGAATGGTTTGACGGCGCCGAATGGTCCGTCGCAGCAGCGGGTGAT
>NZ_FMCV01000021.1 GCF_900091565.1 Micromonospora marina
ACATCAGCCACACCCAACCGCGCGTTCGCCAACGCCTGCCGGATCACCCGCTGCTGCGACGGACCATTCGGCGCCGTCAAACCATTCGACGCACCGTCCTGGTTGACGGCCGTGCCCCGCACGACCGCGAGAACCCGACGCCCGTCACGCCACGCATCCGACAACCGCTGCACCACCAGCACCCCGACGCCCTCGGCGAGCGCCGTGCCGTCCGCCGCGTCGGCGAACGCCCGGCACCGGGCCACCGGGGACAGGTTGCCCTGCCTGGTGAAGTCGACGAACACCGCGGGGGTGGGCATGACCGTCACGCCGCCGGCCAGCGCGAGGTCGCACTCCCCCGACCGCAGCGCCTGCACCGCCAGGTGCAACGCCACAAGCGACGACGAACACGCCGTGTCCACCGTCACGGCCGGACCCTCGAACCCGAACGAGTACGCCACCCGACCCGAGGCGATGCTGCCCGCGTTGCCGAGACCGAGGTAGTCCTCCACGCCCGCCGGCGGGGTCTCCGGCGGGTGTGCGTACCCGCTGTGGGTCATGCCGGCGAAGACCCCGACCCGGGCGCCCTTCAGACTTGTGGGGTCGATCCCCGCCGACTCGACGGCCTCCCACGAGGTATGCAGCAGCAGCCGCTGCTGCGGGTCCATGGCGAGGGCCTCGCGCGGCGAGACCTCGAACAGCCGGGCGTCGAACTCGGCGGCGTCGGCCACGAATCCGCCCTCACGGACCGAGGAGGTGCCCGGCCGGGACCGCTCCGGGTCGTAGAGCGCGTCGAGATCCCAGCCGCGGTCGGTGGGGAAGGAGGCGATCGCGTCACCGCCGGACACGACGAGATCCCACAGTTCCTCGGCGGTGCGTACCCCGCCGGGGAACCGGCAGCCGATGCCGACGATCGCGATGGGCTGCTGCGCGTCGGCCTCGACGTCCCGGAGCCGTTGCCGGGTCCGCCGCAGGTCGGCGGTGACTCTCTTCAGGTACTCCCGGAGCTTCTCTTCGGTGTCCATCATCCCAGCCCATCGCGATTCACGGCGGAGACTCGACGTAGGCGACGGTACGAATGCGCAGAAGTCTCAGGCGACACCTGTATCTGTCGTTCGGCTCGCTCGGCCGAGAGCCACGCAGATCCCCATCTGCCGGGAGAAGCTATTGGTTGCGCGCGAGCGCGGACAACCCCTAACCAGGCAACCGACCAGCTAGGGGTGTCCGGTCCCGACCCGTCGCACTAGCGTCGCCTCGACCGGGTCCGCGCCGATCCGGTCGGCAACCGCAGCCGCCGGAAGGACCACCAGAGGATGACCACGCCAGATACCGACAACGGCTTGTGGGTGCGACGCTTCCACCCCGCTCCGGGCGGCGCGAGGCGGTTGGTGTGCCTGCCCCACGCCGGCGGGTCGGCAAGCTTCTACTTCCCGGTGTCCCGCGCTCTCTCCCCCGCTGTGGAGGTGCTGTCGATCCAGTACCCGGGGCGGCAGGACCGGCGCCACGAGAAGTGCATCGGCGACATCCACGACCTCGCGCGCGAGGTGTTCACAGTGCTGCGGCCCTGGCGGGTCGAGCCGCTGGCCATCTTCGGGCACAGCATGGGGGCCAGCCTCGGCTTCGAACTCGCCCGGCTCATCGAGCAGGACGGCGGCAGCGTCGCGCACCTGTTCGCGTCCGGACGCCGGGCGCCGTCGAAGTCGAGGCACGAGACGGTGCACCTGCTCGACGACGAGGGGCTGCTGGCCGACGTCCGGAAGCTCAGCGGCACCAACTCCGCCGTCCTCGGGGACCCGGAGATGCTGCGCGCCGCGTTGCCGGCGATCCGCAACGACTACCGGGCCGCCGAGCGGTACACCTACCGGCCGGGGCCGCCGCTGAGCTGCCCGATCACCGTCCTCACCGGTGACGACGACCCGAAGACGACTGTCGACGAGGCTCGGGCGTGGTCGGACCACACCACCGCGGCGTTCGACCTGAAGGTCTACCCGGGCGGGCACTTCTTCCTGGCCGAGCACCAGCCGGCGATCCTGCGGGCTGTCTCGACGGCACTGAGCGCGGCGCCGGCGGTCTGATCCCACCGGACGAGGGGCCGTCCGCCGGTCGTCACGACCGGTCGGCGGGCCCCTCGTCGGTACGCGGTGTCACCGCTTGTGGCCGACCGCGATCACGTAGTCCAGCTGCGCCAGCTCACGCTTCATGAGGTCCTGGTTCTTCCAGTGGGCCGCCATGCTCTTGCGGACGGCCGGCTTGACGACGGCCCGGAACGCGGGGTCGTTGGTCCGCTCGGCCATGTACGCCCGCCAGCCCTCCCACGTCCGGTCCTTGATCGAGCGGACCTCCGGGTTGGCGAAGCCGGCCTCGACCAACTGCTGCCGGTACGTGTCCCGGTCGTGCCAGTTCTCCTTGGGAATGCTGAACTTGACGAAACTCAGCGGGCCGGACTGGATGGCGGCGCGGACGACGTCGCCGCTGACCGGGATGATGTCGGCCGTGGCGAGCACGCCGCCCGGGCGCAGCACCCGCAGCGCCTCGGCGAAGAACGCGCTGCGCGGGTAGAAATGGAAGGCGGACTCCAGGGCGACGACCCGGTCGAAGGTGTTGTCCTCGAAGGGCAGTTCGGTGGCGCTGCCGAGCCGGAAGTCGGTCCGGTCGGCGAGCCCTTCCTCCTGCGCCCGGCGCTGCGCCGCCTCGACGTGGTGCGGGGTGATGTTCAGGCCGTACACCTTGGCTACCTGGCGCTCCCGCAGCCACTTGAAGTCCTGGTCCCCGTAGCCGAAGCCGACGTCGAGCACGGTGTCGTCCGGCTTGAGCCCGGCGGCGTCGGCCAGCCTGTCGGCCAGCGCGTCGGCGGCCGTGTCGATGTCGGTGACCCCGTCAGACCAGTAACCCACGTTCATGTAGTGGGTACGGCGGGCCGCGAACTCCACGTCGGGCGACTGGATCTCGTAGAAGCGCCGGACCCGGGTGATGGGGTCGGCGGTGAAGACCGTGCGGATCGCCCGGCCGGCGATCTTCAGGTTCTCGAACATGTCGGTTCCTTCCGGTGGGTGGATGCCGATCAGCCGCGCCGGATCTGCCGGCGCAGATCCTCGACGAGCGCCGGCACGACGGCCGGGTCGGCGGCGGTGCCGAAGACGTAGAAGTCGGGACGGACGAGCACCGCCACCGCGTCGTACCGCTTGAGGTGAGGCAGGTACACGTCGTCGAGGTCGAAGGCGGTCGGCGCGGCGCCGGATCCGGGCGCGGGCGCGCCGGCGGGAACGATCCGGACGACCCGCGTGCCGAGCGCGTCCAGGAAGGCCCGGGCGTCGGCGTCGAGCAGGTCGCCGGGGTCCTCGGCGCAGAGCAGGACGAAGCCGGTGCCGACGACCTCGTCGAAGAGCCCGGCGCGGCCGTCGACCTCGACTCGGCCCTGCGGCATCGGGGCGCCGGCGGCCTCGCAGCCGCTGTGCAGGATCCCGCCGGACAGGGGCTCCAGCAGGGACCGGGTGCGCGGGCGGGCGGTACGCCGGCGCAGCTCGGCGAGCATCGCGGCGTCGCGGCCGGCCGCGGCGGCGCGGTCGGTCTCGCAGATCACCGCGCCCGAGTCCATGGACATCCGGATGGCGTGCTGCACGTGCGCGCAGCGCTCCTCCTGGTAGGTGTCCAGCAGGGCCTCGTCGGCGAGGCCGCGGTGCACCAGGTCGAGCTTCCAGGCGAGGTTGAGGGCATCGCGGAAGCCCGAACTCATCCCCTGCCCCATGAACGGCGGCATCACGTGCGCCGCGTCGCCGGCGAGCAGGATCCGCCCGGAACGCCAGCGCCCGGCCGAACATGCCTGGGTGGTGTAGACGCCGTACCGCTCCAGGGTGGCGTTGTCGGGGGTGATGTCGAAGAGGCCGAGCAGCCGCCACACGCTGGCGGCGCTCTCGAACTCCTCGCGGCTCTCCCCCGGCACCCGCATGAACTCCCACCGCCGGTGCCCCGGGCCGGCCGACACGGCCGTGCGGGGCCGCGCCGGGTCGCAGACCTGCAGGTTGTTCGGCTTGAACTCGCGGGCCTCGTGCGGGATCACGTCGCAGACCAGCCAGTCGTACGTGAAGCCGAGGTCGGTGACGCCGCCGCCCAGGTGCTCCCGCACGAAGCTGTTGGCCCCGTCGCAGCCGATAACCCAGCGGGCCGCGCGGACCTCCTCGCCGTCCGGGCCGGCGATGGTCACCTCGACCCGGTCGTCGTGCTCGACCAGGCCCGTCACCTGGTACGGGCGCAGCACCGTGACACCCGGCAGCTCCGCGCCCCGCTCGGCGAGCAGCGCCTCCAGTCCCGGCTGGTAGAACGAGACCGAGTCGGGCCAGCCCATCGGGCCGTCGCCGGTGACCCTGACATGCAGCAGGGTACGGCCGAAGCCGTTCTTGAAGGTGTACTCGCCGGACGACTCCACCACCGGGCCGAGGCGGTCGGCGACACCGGCGGCGGCCAGGACCCGACTCGCCTCCCCGTCGTACGACACCGCGCGGGGGAAATTGTACGGGGTGGCCCACCGCTCGACCGCCGTGACGGTGAGCCCTCGCTGCGCCAGCAGGATCGTGAGCATCTCACCGACGGGGCCGTAGCCCACGATCAGGACGTCGGTCGTCAGCATCGGTATCGGTTCCTCGCGGGTCGGTCGGACACGGGGTCGGCTTGCGGCGTGCGGGACGGCCGGACGGCCATCAGATCCCGAGTTCCGAGTCGATGAGGTCGAACAGGTCGTCGTCGCTGGCCAGTTCGAGATCGAGGTCGCGATCGCCCCCCGAGCCGGCGCGCATCGTCCGCCACTTGGCGATCAGCACCTCCAGGCGCGACCCGATCTGGTCGTGCAGCTCCGGTTCCACAGTGGCCTCGGTCAGCGAGCGCTCCAGGTTCTCCAGGTCCACGAGGACCGGCGGGGCCGCCGGTCCGGTGTCCGGCGCCAGCTCGGACACCAGGTACGTGGCCAGCTCGTTCGGGTCCGGGTAGTCGAAGATCAGCGTGGCCGGCAGGCGCAGACCGGTGGCCGTGGTCAGCCGGTTGCGCAGCTCGACGGCGGTCAGCGAGTCGAAGCCGATCTGGCTGAACGCCCGGCCCGGGGCCACCGCCGCCCGGCTGCCGTGCCCGAGCACGCTCGCCGCCTGCTCGCGTACCAGGTCGACCACCAGGGTGTGGCGCTCGGGCCCGTTCAGCGCCGCCAGTTCGTCGACGAGCGTACGCCCGCCGCCGGTCGGGGTGGCCGCCCGCGCCGTCGGCCGCTCCCGGCGCAGCAGCCCGCGCAGCAGGGCCGGGGCTCGCGCGGCCCGCTCGCCGAGCGCGGCGACGTCGATCCTCGTCGGCACCAGCACCGACTCGGCCAGCCGCAGGCCCGCGTCGAACAGGGCCATCCCCAGCTCGGACGGGATGGCGAGCTGCCCGTCACGGGCGGTGATCCGGGGATCGGTCCGGTCCAGCTTGGCGGTCATCTCGCTGGCCTGCTCCCACAGCCCCCAGGCGAACGACCGGCCCGGCAGCCCCTCGGCGCGGCGGGCCACGGCGAGCGCGTCGAGGAACGCGTTGGCCGCCGCGTAGTTGGCCTGACCGGGTACGCCGAACACTCCGGCGCCGGAGGAGAAGAGTACGAACCCGGCGAGGTCGAGGTGGCGGGTGAGCTCGTGCAGGTGCCACGCGGCGTCGAGCTTCGGCGCGAAGACCGTGTCGACGCGCTGCGGGGTGAGGGCGGTGACCACCCCGTCGTCGAGCACCCCGGCCAGGTGCACGACGGCGGTCAGCGGGTGCCGCTCCGGTACCGCCGCCAGCACCCCGGCGAGGTTGTCGCGGTCGGACACGTCGGCCGCCACCACCGTGGCCTCGACTCCCAGGGCCCGCAGTTCGTCGAGCGCCTCGGTCGCGCCGGGGGCCCGCTCGCCGCGGCGGCTGACCAGCAGCAGCCGCCGTACGCCGTGCGTCTCGACCAGCCGCCGGGCGACCAGCCGGCCCAGGGTTCCGGTGCCGCCGGTCAGCAGCACCGTACCGTCGGGGTCCCACGCCCGGGGCATGGTGAGCACCACCTTGCCGACGTGCCGGGCCTGGCTGACGTGCCGGAACGCCTCCGGCGCCTGGCGGACGTCCCACACCTGGGTGGGCAGTGGGGTGAGCGTTCCCCGTTCGAAGAGCCCGAGCAGAACGACAAGCATGCGCTGCACCTCGTCGGGCTCCTCCAGGGTCAGGTCGAAGGCGGTGTAGGCCACCCCCGGGTGGTCGACGGCGACGCGGTCGGCGTCGCGGATGTCGGTCTTGCCCATCTCGACGAACCGCCCGCCGCGCGGCAGCAGCCGCAGCGAGGCGTCGACGAACTCGCGGGCCAGCGAGTCCAGCACGACGTCCACGCCCCGGCCGCCGGTGGCGTCGGTGAAGCGGGTCTCGAAGTCGAGGGTCCGGGACGAGGCCAGGTGCTCCTCGTCGAGACCGAGCGCGCGCAGGGCGTCCCACTTGGCGGGGCTGGCGGTGGCGTACACCTCGGCCCCGAGGTGGCGGGCGAGCTGCACGGCGGCCATGCCGACGCCGCCGGCCGCCGCGTGCACCAGCACCGATTCGCCCCTGGTGAGCCCGGCCAGGTTGACCAGCCCGTGGTAAGCGGTCAGGAAGACCACCGGCACGGAGGCGGCCTCGACGTACGACCAGCCGGCCGGCATCGGGGCCAGCAGGCGGCGGTCGGTGACCGCGACGGGCCCGAAGCAGCCCACGAAGACCCCGAAGACGCGGTCGCCGGGGCGCAGGTCGGTCACCTCGGCGCCCACCTCGACGACCTCGCCGGCGCCCTCGCCGCCGAGCGGGCCCGCGTCGCCCGGGTAGAGGCCCAGCGCGTTGAGCACGTCGCGGAAGTTCAGTCCGGCGGCACGGACGCGGACCCGGACCTCGCGGGGGCCGAGCGCGGCGTCGGCGGCGTCGGTGGCGACCAGGGTGAGGTTCTCCAGGCTGCCCCGCACCGGCGCGTCCAGCCGCCACGCGGCGGCGGGCGGTGCGGGCAGCTCACCGGCGGACCCGGCCCGCGCCAGCCGTGGCACGTACGCCGCGCCGACCCGGATCGCGGCCTGCGGCTCGTCCGCCGCCAGCAGGGCGGCCACCTCGTCGGGGCCGATCCCGTCGCCGTCGACGTCGACGACGACCACCTGGCCCGGGTGCTCCGACTGGGCGGAGCGCACCAGGCCCCACGCCGCCGCGGCGGCCGGGTCGGTAACCTCGCCGGCGTGGTGCACGGCCACCGCGCCCCGGGTCACCAGCAACAGCCGCGACGCCGCCCACCGGGGCTCGGTGAGCCAGCGCCGGACCAGGTCGAGGGCCTGCACGGCGGCGTGGCGCGCCGCGCGGGGGGTGGGCTGCGCTGGGTACGCGCCGAGCGGCACGAGCACCGCCCCGGGCAGGGCCAGTCCGGCGTCCACGGCGTCGGCGAGCCCGTCCAGTCCGTGGTGCAGCGGGAACCCGTCAAGGCCGGGGGCGACGGCCACGGCGTCGACCGGGGTGGCCGACTCGACGGGCGGCAGCGGCGTCCAGTCGACGCGGAACAGGGCGTCGCGGGTGGCCCGGTCGCCGGTGACAGCCAGCTCGGTGGTGGAGATCGGGCGCATCGTCAGGGCGGCCACCTCGGCCACCGGGGCGCCGGTCGGATCGGCGACGGTCAGCGCGATGGCGTGCGGCCCGACCCGGGTCAGCCGTACCCGCAGGGCGGTCGCCCCGGTGGCGTACAGGCTGACACCGTTCCAGGCGAACGGCAGCAGGAGCTGGCCGGCCCCGGCCCCGGCGAGGCCGCCGAAGTGCGCGGCGTGCAGGGCGGCGTCGAACAGGGCGGGGTGCAGGCCGTACCGGTCGGCGTCGACCCGCTGGGCCGCCGGCAGCTCCACCTCGGCGTAGACCTCGTCGCCGCTGGTCCACACCGCGCGCAGGCCCTGGAACGCCGGCCCGTACGCGTACCCCTCGGCTTCCAGGCCGGCGTAGAAGCCGGTCAGGTCGACGGGCCGGGTGTCGGGCGGCGGCCCGGCGATGAGCTGCGGCGACACCGCGGGCTGGTCGGCGCGGAGGGTGGCGCTGGCGTGCCGGGTCCACTGATGTCCCGCCGGCGCGTCGGCGGGCCGGGAGTGCACGGTCACCGGGCGGCGTCCGTCGCCGGCAACCGCGCCGACCGCCACCTGCACCTGCGTCGCGCCGTCGGCGGGCAGGGTCAGCGGGGCCTCGATGACCAGTTCGTCGAGGAACGGGTGGCCGACCTCGTCGCCGGCGCGCAGGCAGAACTCCACCAGACCGGTGCCGGGCACCAGCACGCTGCCGGTGACCCGGTGATCGGCCAGCCACGGCTGCGCGTCGGCCGACAGCCGCCCGGTGAACAGGCGGCCGCCCGTCTCGGCCAGCGCGACCGACGCGCCGAGCAGCGGATGACCGGCGGCGTCCAGACCGGCGGCGCCGACGTCGCCGGGGCCGGAGACCGCCCGGGGCCAGTAGCGGCGGTGGGCGAACGCGTACGTGGGCAGGTCGACGCGCCGGCCGCCGGCCAGTGCGGGCCGCCAGTCGACCGCGACACCGGACACGTGGAGCTGGGAGAGGGAGAGCAGGAACCGCTCCCGGCCACCCTGGTCGCGTTGCACCGAGCCGACCACCACGGCATCGCCGTCGTGGTCGGCGAGGGTCTCCTCCACGCCGACGGTGAGCACCGGGTGCGGGCTGCACTCGACGTACGTGTCGTGGCCCTCGGCGGCCAGCGCGCGAACCGCCCGTTCCAGCTCGACGGGCCGGCGCAGGTTGCGGTACCAGTAGTCGGGCCCCATCTCCTCACCGTCGAGCCAGCGCAGGTCGGTGGTGGAGAACAGCGGTACGGCGGCCGGGCCGGGGGCGATGCCGGCCAGCACCTCGGCCAGCTCGTCGCGGATGCGTTCGACCTGGGCGGAGTGGGAGGCGTAGTCGACGGCGATCCGCCGCACCCGGGCCTGTTCGCCGGCCAGCTCGGCGAGCAGCTCCTCGACCGCCTCCGGCTCGCCGGAGACCACGACGGCGGCCGGCCCGTTCACGGCGGCGACCGAGATCCGCTCGCCGAAGCGGGCGATCCGGTCGCGGACCGTGTCGGCGGGCAGCGCGACGGAGGCCATCGCCCCGTGTCCGGCCAGAGCCCGTAGCGCGCGGCTGCGCAGCGCCACCACCCGGGCGGCGTCGGGCAGGGAGAGCACCCCGGCGACGCAGGCGGCGGCGATCTCGCCCTGGGAGTGGCCGACCACGGCGGCCGGCTGCACGCCGTACGAGCGCCACAGCTCGGCCAGCGACACCATCATCGCGAACAGGGCGGGCTGCACGACGTCGACCTCGTCGAGGCCGGGCGCGCCCGGCGCCTGGCGCAGCACGTCCAGCAGCGACCAGTCCAGGTGCGGCCGCAGCGCCGCGTCGCAGGCCGCCATGCGTTCGGCGAACACGGGGGCCTGGTCGAGCAGGTCCAACCCCATGCCGAGCCACTGGGAGCCCTGCCCGGGGAAGACGAAGACGCACCGGCCGGTGGGCCGCGCCTCGCCACGCGTGACCGCCGGGTCTGGCCGGCCCTCGACGAGCGCGTCGAGGGCGTCGGCGACCCGCTGCGCGGACGCGGCCACCAGCACCGCCCGGGAGTCGAAGGAGCCCCGGGTGGTGGCCAGCGACCAGGCCACGTCGAGGGACCGCTGGTCGGGCCGGGCGGCGAGGTGCTCCCGCAGCCGCCGCGCCTGGCCGGCGAGCGCCTGCGGGGTACGCGCCGACAGCAGCCACGGCAGCGGGCGCTCCTGCGGCGGCTCGGATTCGGCGGCCTCCCGCGTCGCCTCGGCGACCGACTCGACGATCACGTGGGCGTTGGTGCCGCTGATGCCGAACGACGAGACGCCGGCGCGAACCGGCCGGTCCGCCGCCGGCCATGGACGGGCCTCGGTGAGCAGCTGCACCGCTCCCGAGTCCCAGTCGATCCGCGAGCTGCGGCGCTCGGCGTGCAGGGTGCGGGGCAGCCGCCCGTGCCGCATGGCGAGGACCATCTTGAGCACGCCGGCCACGCCGGCCGCGGCCTGGGTGTGCCCGAGGTTGGACTTGACCGAGCCGAGCAGCACCGGCGTGCCGCCGGCCGGGCGCTGCCCGTACGTGGCGAGGATCGCCTCCGCCTCGATGGGGTCGCCGAGCGACGTGCCGGTGCCGTGCGCCTCCACCGCGTCCACGTCGGCGGCACTCAGCCCGGCGGCGGCGAGCGCGGCCCGGATGACCCGCTCCTGCGACGGCCCGTTCGGCGCGGTCAGCCCGTTCGACGCGCCGTCGGAGTTGACCGCCGAGCCGCGCACGACGGCCAGCACGGGGTGGCCCCGGCGGCGGGCCTCGGAGAGCCGCTCCACCACCAGCATCCCGACGCCTTCGGACATGCCGAAGCCGTCGGCGTCCTCGGCGAACGCCTTGCACCGCCCGTCGGCGGCGAGACCGCGCTGGCGGCTGAAGCCGGTCAGCCCCGCCGGGGTGGACATCACCGACACCCCACCGGCCAGCGCCAGGTCGCAGTCGCCCTGGCGCAGCGCCTGAACGGCCAGGTGCAGCGCCACCAGCGACGCCGAGCAGGCGGTGTCGACGGTGACCGCTGGTCCCTCCAGCCCGAGCGCGTACGCGACCCGGCCGGAGAGGACGCTGCCGGCGGTGCCGGTCAGCAGGTGTCCTTCGTCGGCGGTGACCTCGCCGTCGTCGGAGACGACACCGGCGGCGACCCGGTCGGCGTAGTCCTGCCCGTGGGTGCCGGCGAAGACACCGGTGCGGCTGCCCCGCAGGGTGGCCGGGTCGATGCCACCGCGTTCCAACGCCTCCCAGGAGGTCTCCAGCAGCAGCCGGTGCTGCGGATCCATGGCGAGCGCCTCGCGGGGGCTGATGCCGAAGAACTCGGCGTCGAAGTCGGCGATGCCGGTGAGGAACCCGCCGGAGCGCACGTACGTCCGGCCGGGCGTGCCGGGCACCGGGTCGTGGAGGTCGGCCAGCGGCCAGCCCCGGTCGTCGGGCAGGTCGCCGATGACGTCGTCGCCCGCGTCGAGCAGCCGCCACAGCTCCTCCGGGGAGCCGATCCCGCCGGGGAATCGGCAGGCCATCGCGACGATGGCGACCGGCTCGTCCAGAGCGACGGTGCTCGCGTCGGCGACCTCGGTGGCGGCGGTACCGAGCAGCCGGGCGTGCAGGTGCGCGGCGAGCAACTCGGGGGTGGGGTGGTTGAACACGGCGTGCGGGGCGAGCCGGACCCCGGAGACGGCGGTGAGCCGGTTGCTCAGCTCGACGGCCATCAGCGAGTCGAAGCCGAGGTCCTTGAACGGGCGGCGCGGCTCGACCTGCTCGGGGCCGGTGTGCCCGACCACTGTGGCGCACCGGGCACGTACGAGGTCCAGCAGCAGTTCGGCGCGCTCGGGCTCGGCGAGTTCGGCCAGCCGGTCGGCGAAGCCCTTCGCGGAGGCGGGCGCGGAGGCGGCGTTGACCGCCCGGCGGGGCGGCGGGGGCAGCAGCGCCCGCAGCAGGGCGGGCACCTCGCCGGAGGTCCGTACGGCGGCCAGGTCGAGCCCGATCGGCACGAGCGCCGGCCGGTCCACGTGCAGGGCGGCATCGAACAGCGCCAGCCCGGCGGCCGGGTCGAGGGGGCGGGTGCCACCGCGGGCGAGCCGGGCCAGGTCGGCGGGGCTGAGCCGGCCGGCCATCCCGTCCTCGACGGCCCACAGCCCCCAGGCCAGGGCGCTGCCCGGCAGGCCCTGGGCGCGGCGGTGCGCGGCGAGCGCGTCGAGGAACGCGTTGCCGGCCGCGTAGTTGCCCTGGCCGGGGCTGCCGAAGGTGGCGGCGGCCGAGGAGAAGAGCACGAACGCGGCCAGGTCGAGGCCGGCGGTGAGCTCGTGCAGGTGCCAGGCGCCGTGCACCTTGGCGCGCAGGGTCCGCGCCCAGCGGGGCGGGTCGAGGTCGGTGAGCAGAGCGTCGTCGGTGGCCCCGGCGGCGTGCACGACGGCGACGAGCCGGTCGGCCAGCGGGGCGACGACCTCGGCGAGCGCCGCCCGGTCGGCGACGTCGGCCGCGACCACCCGCACTGTGACGCCGTCGTCGGTCAGTGCGGTCGTCCAGTCGTCGGCCCGGCCGCTGCGGCTGACCAGCACCAGCTCGGTGACGCCGTGCGCGGTGGCGAGGTGGGTGGCGACGTGCCGGCCGATCCCGCCGGTGCCGCCGGTGAGGAGCACGGTGCCGCCGGCCAGGGCCGCGAGCGGCGCGCCGGCCGGGGGCCGCTCGACGGGGCGCAGGCGGGGCAGCAGCGCGCGGCCGTCGCGGACGGCCACCTCGGGTTCGTCGGCGGCGACGGCCAGCGCCGAACGGATGGCGGCGTCGTCGGTGGTGTCGAGGCTGAGCAGGAGGAAACGGTCGGGCTGCTCGGCCTGGGCGACGCGGAGCAGCCCGGCCACGGGGGCGTGCACCGGGTCGCCGTCGCGCACGGCCAGGGCCAGGCGGGTGGTCTCCGCGCGGGGGTCGGCCAGCCAGGTCTGGAGCACGTCGAGCACGGCGAGGCCGACGGCGTGCGCCCGGTCGGGCACCGGCCGGCCCGACTCGCCGTCGCCGACCCGCAGCACCAGCAGCGGCGGCAGCGGCCCGTCCGGTGGCGTGCCGTCGGCGAGCGTCCAGGAGGGCGCCGGGGTCGCCGGGAACGCGGCGGGCAGCCAGTCGACGGCGTACAGCCCGGCGGGGGTGGCCGCCGGCGCCGGCGCGTCGGCGGACGGCAGGTCCACCGGCCGCAGCACCACCCGGTCGGCGTCGAGCACGGCCCCGCCTGCGTCGTCGACGGCACTCAGCGTCACCGCGTCCGCCCCGGCGGGGGCCAGGCAGACGCGCAGCGCGTGCGCCCCGACGGCGTGGCGGCGCACGCCCGCCCACTCGGTGGGCAGCAGCCGGGCGGTGGGCCCGGCGTCGGCGACCGACGCGAAGCCGGCGAGCGGGAGCAGGCACAGGGCCGCCTCCAGGACCAGCGGGTGCACGCCGTACCGCTCGGCGTCCGGGTCGCGGGCGTCGTCGGGCAGGCGTACGTCGACGTAGAGCCGGTCGGCGGCGACCCACGCCGCGCGGGCCAGTTCCCCGGCCAGCGCGCGGTGCGGCGGGGCACTCAGGTCCACCGGCCGGGCCCCGGCGGGGGGCCAGACGGGGGCGAGGGCGCCCCGGCCGCTCTCCGGGTCGACGGGGGCGAGCACGGCCTCGGCGACCTCCCGCCAGGGCAGCCCCTCGCCGGCCCGGACGTGACAGTGCGCCTCCCGGCGTCCGTGCTCGTCCGGCGCGCCCACGTCGATCTGCACCTGGAGGGTTACCTCGGCGGGCAGCGGAACCGGCTCGGGCACGCGCAGCCGTCGCACGCTCGGGGCGCCGAGCCGGTCGCCGAGGTGGGCGAGCATGTCCAGCAGGGCGGTGGCGGGCAGCAGCGGCGCCGTGCCGTCGCCGGGCGCGGCCAGCCACGGCGAGGTGGCCGTGGCGATCTGCCCGGTGCAGACCACCTGCCCGGTGCCGGCGACCGCCAGCAGGCCGCCGAGCAGCGGATGCCCGGCGTCGGCCAGTCCGGCGCCGACGGAACCGCCCGTGCCGGTGGGAGCGGGCAGCCAGTAGTGCCGGCGCTGGAAGGCGTACGTGGGCAGGTCGACGCGGCGGTGCGGGCCGGGGCCGGCGAGGGCGGCACGGTCCACCGCGACGCCCCGCACGTGCAGCCGCGCCACGGCGGCGAGCAGCGCCTCGGCCTCGCCTGCGGTGCCCCGTACGGCGGGGACGAAGGCCAGCTCGTCGGTCTCGGCGACGAGGCAGTCCTGGGCCATCGCGGTGAGCACACCGGCCGGGCCGATCTCCAGGAAGGTGGTGACGCCCTGCCCGTGCAGGGCTCGTACGCCGTCGTGGAAGCGGACGGTGCCCCGCACGTGCGCCACCCAGTGCTCGGGCGAGCAGAGCCGGGCCGGGTCGACGGGGTGGCCGGTCAGGTTGGACACCACCGGCAGGTGCGGGGTGCGGTACGTGAGGCCGGCCGCGACCGCGCGGAACTCGTCGAGCATCGGGTCCATGCGCGGCGAGTGGAACGCGTGCGACACCCGCAGCCGGCTGGTGCGGCGCCCGGCCGCGCGCAGGGTGTCCGCGACGGCCAGCACCGCGTCCGTGTCGCCGGAGAGGACGACGCTGGTGGGGCCGTTGACGGCGGCGAGGCCCACCCGGTCGGTCAGGTGCGCGGCGACCTCGGCCTCGTCGGCCTCGACGGCGACCATCGCGCCCCCGGCGGGCAGCTGCTGCATCAGCCGGGCGCGGGCGGCGACCAGCGCCGCCGCGTCGGCGAGGGAGAACACCCCGGCCACGTGCGCGGCGGCGAGCTCGCCGACGGAGTGGCCGAGCACCGCGTCGGGGCGGATCCCCCAGTGCTCCAGGAGGCGGTGGAGCGCCACCTCGAAGGCGAACAGGCCCGGCTGGGTGTACAGGGTCTCGTCGAGCAGTTCGGCCGCTGCGGTGCCCTCGGCCGCGAGGACGACGTCCGCGACGGGGAACGGGGCGTGGCCGGCGAGGCAGCGGTCGAGTTCGGCGCAGGCCGCGTCGAAGGCGGCCGCGAAGACGGGGTACGCCGCGTGCAGCTCGTGGCCCATGCCGGCGCGCTGGCCGCCCTGCCCACCGAAGAGCAGGCCGAGTCGGCCGTCGACGCCCCGGCCGGTCAGCACGCCCGGCAGGTCCGGGTCCGGTCCGCCGCGGGCCAGCGCGCCGAGCCCTGTCCGGGCGGACTCCGCGTCGCCCACCAGGACCACGGCCCGGTGTTCGAGAGCGGCGCGGGTGGTGGCGAGGGCGTGCCCGACATCGGCCGGGTCGACGTGCGCCCCCGGCCCGTCGAACCAGGCCAGCAGGCGGGCCGCCTGGTCACGCAGCGCCTCGCCGGAGGCAGCCGCGAGCAGCCACGGTACGGGCGGCCGAGCGGTGTCGGTCGACGGTCGCGCTGCCGCGGTGGCGGGCGGCGACTGCCGGGCGGTGTCCCCGGCGGAGGTCGGCGGGTCGGCGGGGGCCTCGACGATGACGTGGGCGTTGGTGCCGCTGATGCCGAACGACGAGACGCCGGCCCGGCGGGGGCGGCGTACGTCGGGCCACGGGCGGGCCTCGGTGAGCACCTCGACCGCGCCGGCGGACCAGTCCACCTCGGACGTCGGGGTGTCCACGTGCAGGGTGCGCGGCAGTGTCCCGTGCCGCATCGCGAGCACCATCTTGATCAGCCCGGCGGCACCGGCGGCGGCCTGGGTGTGGCCGAGGTTGGACTTCAGCGAGCCGAGCCGCAGCGGTTCGGCGTCACCGCGGCCCACCCCGTACGTGGCGAGCAGCGCCTGCGCCTCGATCGGGTCACCGAGGGACGTGCCGGTGCCGTGCGCCTCGACGGCGTCCACGTCGGCGGCGGAGAGCCCGGCCGCGTCCAGCGCCCGGCGGATGACCCGCTCCTGGGCGGGCCCGTTGGGGGCGGTCAGCCCGTTGGACGCGCCGTCGGAGTTGACCGCGGAGCCGCGCAGCACGGCGAGGACGGGGTGCCCGTCCCGGCGGGCGTCGGAGAGCCGTTCCAGCAGCAGCACGGCGACGCCCTCGGACCAGCCGGTGCCGTCGGCGCCGTCGGCGAACGCCTTGCACCGGCCGTCCGGGGCGAGCCCGCGCTGCCGGCTGAACTCCACGAACGCCTGCGGGGTGCCCATCACCGCCACGCCGCCGGCCACGGCGAGCGAGCAGTCCCCGGCGCGCAGCGCCTGGGCGGCCAGGTGCAGCGCCACCAGCGACGACGAGCAGGCCGTGTCGACGGTGACCGCCGGCCCCTCCAGCCCCAGCGCGTACGCGACCCGGCCGGAGACGACGCTACCGGCGGTGCCGACGCCGAGGTAGCCCTCGGTGCCGGGCGGCGCCTGGCGCAGGTTCGCGGCGTAGTCGTGGTGCATGACGCCGGTGAAGACGCCCGTGGCGCTGCCGCGCAGCGAGGTGGGGTCGATGCCGGCCCGCTCGAACAGTTCCCAGGACGTCTCCAGCAGCAGCCGCTGCTGCGGGTCCATGGCGAGTGCCTCGCGCGGGCTGATCGCGAACAGGGTGGCGTCGAAGTCCGCGGCGCCGGTGAGGAAGCCGCCCACCCGGGCGTACGAGGTGCCGGGGCGGTCGGGGTCGTCGGAGAACAGGTTCGCCAGGTTCCAGCCCCGGTCCGTGGGGAACTCGGTGAGCCCTTCCCGGCCCTGGTCGACCAGCTCCCACAGCTCCTCGGGGGAGGCGACGCCGCCGGGAAGCCGGCAGGCCATGGCGACGACGGCCACCGGATCGTCCGCTGTGGACGGAAGTTCCGACCGGCCGGTCGTGCGAGTGGCCGGCGGGACGGCACCACGCAGCCGGGCGGCGAGGTGCCGGGCGAGTGCCTGCGGGCTGGGCCGGTCGAACGCGGCCGTGGCGGAGAGCCGTACCCCGGTGGCCTGGGCCAGCCGATCGCGCAACGCAACCGCCGCGACCGAGGTGAAGCCGAGTTCCTTGAAGGCGCGGCCGGGGCGGACCGCGGCCGGGCCGGGCAGCCCGGCCACCTGCGCGGTGGCGGCGCGGACCAGGTCGAGCAGGAGCCGATCCCCCTCGGTGGTGGTGAGCCCGGCCAGCCGACGGCGCAGCTCGGCGGCGTCCCGGTCGTCCGTGGAGTCGCCGGGCTCGGCCACGGGCCCGCGCCAGGCGGGGTGCGCGGCGTCGGCGTGGCCCGCCGGGTGGGCGAGCACGACCAGGTCGGCGCCGTCGTGGGCCACGTCGAACGCGGCGAGGTCGGCACGCACTGCCGCCGATGCGGTGCCCGCTGCGGGTCCGGTCGCCGCCGGTCCGCGCTCGGCGGGCGCGGTCGTGCCGACGAGCCGGGCCGGGTGACCGGCGGCCCGGCGGCGGGCGACCAGGGCGTGCAGGGCCCCGACGGCCGAGGCGGCGCGTTCCCGGCCCGCCGCGCCCAGCAGCAGGGCGGACGGCGCGAGGACGGTGAACGCCGCCTCCGGGTGGCGGCCCGCGGCGTCCAGCGTCGCGGCGAGGCCGAGCAGCCGGACTGCGCACTCGACGTCGGCCAGGTCGTCGTCGCACGGGCAGAGGAAGACGGCGCCGAACGCCTCGTCGCCCGCCCGCTCGGCGGGCAGCGGAACGGCTTCCGCACCGGCGGCGGTGAGTTCGGCGGCCAGGTCCGCCAGGGCCGGGGCGGGCGTCGCGCCAGCGTGCAGCAGCCGCAGCCGGCGGGCGCGGTGCACGGCGACGAGGTGCCGGGCCAGCGCGGCGCCGGTCGGTCCGTCGGCGCCGGTGACCAGGACGGGGCGCTCCGGGTCGGCCACGGTCGCCGATCGTCCCGGCGCGGTCGCCGGGGCGGGCACGAGGGCCGCGTACCGGGCCGCCCCGGCCCGCAGGGCGACCTGCGCGGCGCCGGCGTCCACGACGGCCGGCAGCAGGGCGAGCGAGCGGTCCGCGGCGTCGTGGTCGACCAGCACGATCCGGTCCGGGTACGCGGCCTGCAGGCTGCGCCCGACCGCCCAGACGGCGCCGGCCGCCGGATCGGGTCCGGACCACCCGGCGGCGTCGCCCGCGGCGGCGTCTCGCGCGGGGGCCTCTCGCGCGAGGGCGTCTCCCGCAGTGGCCTCGCCCGCGCTGCCGGCACCGCTCGGATCGGGGTCGTTGGCCGCGTCGCCGACCGGGCCGGTCAGCAGCATCAGCCGGGTGCCGGCGAAGCCGTCGTCGTCGAGCCAACCTCGCAACCGGTCGGCGAGGTCCGCCGCGTCGGCGTCGGCCGGCCCGGCCAGCAGCACCGTCACGTCGGGCGCCTCGGGAGTCTCGCGCAGGCCGGCCAGATCCCGGTGGGCCCGGAACCGCTCCCCCGGCGACGCCGCACGCAACGGCTCCACCAGCGACTCGCTCCCGGCGCCGACGAGCGCCCAGCGGCGGACCGGGGCGGCGGCGTCCTGCGCGGCCGCCGGCACGGGCGTCGCCACCGGCGGTACGGCGGCCAGGTCCAGCGGTCGCCAGGCGAGCAGGCTGAGCGCCTCGTGGTGGCTGCCGTTGATCGCCCGCAGCCGGGCCGGCCCGTCGAGCAGGAGCCGGCGGGTGACCTTGCCGGACGCGGTGCGGGGCACCTGCCCGATCTCGTACAGCGCCTCGGGGACCTTGTGGTAGCTGAGCCGCTCCCGGCAGGCCGCGTACCCGGCACGGGGGTCGAAGCCCTCCGCCCCCGGCACCACGAACGCCACCGGCACCTCGCCGAGCACGTCGTGCGGCCGGCCGGTCACCGCCACGTCGGCGACGCCGGGCACCGCGCGCAGCACCTCCTCCACCTCGCCCGGGTGGATCTTCTCCCCGCCCCGGATGATCAGCTCCTGGTGGCGGCCGGTGACGAAGATGTTGCCGTCGGCGTCGCGGCGGGCCAGGTCACCGGTGCGGTACCAGCCGTCGCGCAGGGCGGCGGCGGTGACCTCCGGCAGGCCGTGGTAGCCGAGCATGACGCTCGGACCGCTGACCCAGACCTCCCCCTCGGCGCCGGTCGGCACGTCCAGACCCGTCTGCGGGCTGACCAGGCGCACCTCGACGCCGGGCACCGCGCGCCCGCAGGAGCCCTCGACCCGGGGCTGCTCCGGCCGGGTGACGGCGATCGAGCCGCAGGTCTCCGTGCTGCCGTACGCGTCGAGCAGCGGCGCGTCGAAGACCTCGTCGAACGCACGCCGCAGCGCGCCGGTGGTGATCGCCCCGCCGACCAGGCAGACCCGCAGGGCCGGGGCGCGGAAGCCGGTCTCCCGGGCGGCGGTGACCAGGTGGTGGTACATCGCCGGCACACCGGCGAGCACGGTGGCCTCGTCCTCGTCGACCGCGCGCAGCACGTCGTCGGTGGAGAAGCCGTCGATGAGCCGGGCCGTGGCCCCGACCGCCGTCACGCTGAGCACGCACCCGATGTGGGAGAGGCTGTGGAACAGCGGCAGTGGCCAGACCACCCGGTCGGCGGCGGTGAGCCCGGGGATCGGCACGTAGCAGGCGGCGACCGACCAGAGGCAGGTGCGCTGGGTGGAAAGCACACCCTTGGGCCGACCGGTGGTGCCGGAGGTGTAGAGCATCCAGGCCACCTCGTCGAGGCCCAGGTCGTCGCGGGCGCCCACGGTCGGCTCGGTGTCGACAAGATCGCGCCAGGCGACGACCCCGTCCGGAACCGGGTTGTCCCCGGTGACCACGATCCGCAGGGCCGGCCGGGTGGCACGCAGCCGCAGCATCTGGTCGAGGTGACGCGGGTCGGTGACCACCAGCACCGCGCCGGAGTCGTCCAGCAGATGGGCCAGTTCCGCGTCGGTGCTGTGCGGATTCACCGGCACGCCGACCGCGGCGGCCCGCGTGACGGCCAGCCAGGTCTCCACCGTCTCCACGCGGTTGCCGAGGCAGAAGGCCACCCGGTCGCCCCGGGCGACCCCGGCCGCCGCCAGGTGACCGGCCAGCCGACGGGTCCGCGCCGCCAGATCGGCGTATCCGACCGCCCGGCGGTCGTCGCGGAATGCGACCTTGTTCCCCGACCTGGCGGCGTGCGCCTCGATCAGATCGGACAACGGCTGGATCAGGTCGCTCCGAAGCATGTCACCACATCCATCCGTCGGCGAGACTCCTCATCCGCGGCGTAGACCTCGCTCGCCGTAGCGGCCCAAGTCTTCCGAGCACCCTGCCGGTGTCCTACCCCTGTCACCCCCTAAGTCGTCCCCAGTTCGAAGCGCCGATCGGGTGGTGGAACGGCCCCGCGGGCCGATGATGGGGCGACCCCCGCGGACCGTCGAATCCCGTGCTCCACCCGCCCGTCAGCCGAGGTGCCGTCGTTGGAACGCTGCTGGTTGTTCGCCCGTTCGGCCGTACCGGCCGGCGGCTGCCCGGGCACGCGGCTGACCGAGCTGGTCGGCACCGTCCTGACCGGGCTGGTCGCCGCCGCCCGCCGGGCCGATCCCGGCATGCACTGGTTCTTCGACCCGGAGGGCTCCCCCGCCGGGCGGCTGAGCCTCGGCTTCCATGCCACCCCCGCCGCGCTCGACGCGGTACGGGCGGGGTTGCTCGCGTACGACCCGGGGACGTCCCTGGCCGGGGACCGGTGCGTCGTGCGCGACCCCGCCCGGGGCGGCCCGCTCGCGTTCGCGGGCAGCGAACTGGCCCTCACCCTGCTCGGCGGCGACGTGCCCTGGCTGGCCGGCGGCGAACTGCCGCTGGCCGTGGCGCACCTGCGGCACCTGACCGGGCTGATGCCGGCGGCCGACCGCCTGGCGTTCCTGTTCCTGCACTGGCAGGAACGCAGCCAGCGGCTCACCGGCGCGCAGCGGCGGGAGCTGGCCGCGCAGGCCGACGCCGGGGCGGAGAAGATCGTCCTGTCGGCCGGTGACCTACCGCTGGGCGGGGACGTGGCAGTGGCGTGGCAGCGCTACCTGGACCGGGTGACCGACGTGGTGGGTCACCACCACCCGACGGCGCCTCCCGGGTTCCTGCTGGCGCACCACGCGCAGCTCACCCACGACCGGTGGGGCATCCGGCCGGAGGTCGACTCGCTGGCCGCGCTGGCGCTGCGCCTGTCGATGGTGCGGGCCGACCCGGCCCCGACCGCGCCGGCCCACGTTCCGCAGAGGAGGCAGCAACCACATGCACGCGCCGGTACCTGACCGTCCCGCCGGCGAGCCGGCCCGCGTCGAGGTGGCACTCGGAGAACGGTCGTACCCGGTGCTGATCGGTCCCGGCGTGCGCCACCGGCTCCCGGCGGAGGTGGCGCGGATCGGCGCCCAGCGGGTCGTGGTGGTCTCGGCCCGGCCACCGGAGTGGACGCCCGACCCGGGCGTGCCGCACCGGGTGGTGCCGGCCCGCGACGGCGAGCACGACAAGAACCTGACCACCGTGGAACAGCTCTGCCGGGCGTTCGCCGAGTTCGGGTTGACCCGGACCGACGCCGTGGTCTCCTGCGGCGGCGGCACCACCACGGACGTGGTCGGGCTGGCCGCCGGCCTCTACCACCGGGGTGTACCGGTGATCCATCTGCCGACCTCGCTGCTGGCCCAGGTGGACGCCAGCGTCGGCGGGAAGACCGCCGTCAACCTGCCGGAGGGCAAGAACCTCGTGGGCGTGTACTGGCAACCCCGGGCGGTGCTCTGCGACACCGAGCACCTGAGGACGCTGCCGCAGCGGGAGTGGCGCAACGGGTACGGGGAGATCGCCCGCGCGCACTTCATCGGCGCCGGTGATCTGTATGACCGGCCGGTGGCGGAACAGATCGCCGCATCGGTGGCGTTGAAGGCCCGGGTGGTGGCCGCGGACGAGCGGGACTCCGGCCTGCGGCACATCCTCAACTACGGTCACACGCTCGGGCACGCGTTGGAGCGGGCCACCGACTTCGGCCTGCGCCACGGTGAGGCCGTGGGAGTCGGCACGGTCTTCGCGGGCCGCCTGGCCGGCGTCCTCGGCCGGATACCGGCCGACCGGGTGGCCGAGCACCACGACGTGGTGGCGGGCTACGGGCTCGACACCACGCTGCCCGGCGGCGTCGACCACGACGAGCTGATCAGGCTGATGCGCCGGGACAAGAAGGCAACCTCGGGCCTGTCCTTCGTCCTGGACGGACCGGGCGGAGTCGAACTGGTCACCCGCGTCCCCGAGGTCGCTGTGCGTACCGCACTTTCCGGCATGTGAGGCCGCCACCGCCGGGTGCCCGTTCGCCGGCCGGCGCCGCGGGGCGGCCGGGCCGGCGAACGGATGGCGAGCCGCCGGAGCCGAGCGGGCCCGGACCGGCGCGTCAGGTGCCCAGGGCCCGCTGGATCTGCGCCACCAGCACGCCGCAGGCGTACCGGTCCGCGGCTCCGACCATGCCGACGATGGTCGCCGGCAGCGGGCCGTTGTCCGTCTCTGCCGGGTCGTGGTGCATGAACACGACGAACTGCCCCCGGTCGATGAACGGCGCGAGGATCGGCTCGGCGTCGACGCCGGGAGCCAGTGAGAAGAACGTGGTCATGGCGCACGGATGCCGGCCCAGCAGCGAGCTGCGGTGCAGCAGCGAGGTGGTGGCCCCGCTGACCCGGAAGTTCGGGTCGATGACCCGCAAAGCGCCGTCGCGGCCGATCCCGGCGTCGAAGGAGCAGTAGCCCCGGTACCCGAGCTCACTGGCCTTTCGGACCCCTACGGTCAGCGCTTCGACCAGCTCCTCCGGGGGCTGGTCGTCGTCCATCACACAGCCGACCCACGTCGAGGTGGGCTGCGGCAGGTGTACCGACGCTCCGAAGTAGTGCACCGTTCCCCCGTCGGTCACGCCGAACTGGAGACCCCAGATCGTCTCGAAGGGCACCTCCTCCTCGACGATCCACTGCTCGCTCACCTGTTCCAACTGGTTGAACAGGGAACGGTTCCGCCGGTCCCGCAACCGACGGGTGAAGATCGCAATTCCACTGAACACCTCGACCCCGGCCGGTTTGATGACCGCCGGCCGGCGGTCCCGCGCCACGATCCGGCGCACCTCGGCGGGGGTGGCGACCTGCCGGCGGGGCAGGTACTCCGGCGCGACCAGAGTCTCCAGCACGGTCTTGTTGTTGAGGCGGGCGAGCAGATCCGCGGGCACCCGGGCGCGAGCGGCCCGCAGCAGCGGGTCATGCGGGGGAAACTGGAACTCCAGCGTCTCGCCCCGCTCGACGGCTTCCCGCGCGTACCGCACCGCCTGCGCGCCGGAGCGGAACTCCCGCAGGTCGCTGGGCGTCTTCAGACCACTCCGGCTGAGCAGACGCAGTGACTTGTCCGCGCTGGAGCCGGTGCTGCAGATGACCGCCGACTGGTGCGGAAGGGTCAGGTGCAGACCCGTGATCATGTCCAGGCCGTTGTAGAGAGCGGCGCCCGCGCCGGCGAGATAGGGGCTGTCGGCGGTGGCCGACGGGTCGGGCGGTCGGGCGAGGACCACCCCGTCGTGTGCGAACACCTGTACCTGGATGGGAACCTGCATCTGATCTCCTGACATGCTGGCCCGGTGCGGGCCTCGGGGTAGCGCTGAAACCGGTGCGCCACGGCCACGAACAGCGGAGAACGTGGCCTCAGGCGTGGGCTCCCGGTCCTGGTGCGGCCGCTCGGCCGCGAGAGCCGGGCGTGCCGTGTGCACCGACCGGACGGTCGTGAGCTGGACCGGCCGGGAAGCCGGCCGGCGTGTGGCCAGCTTCACCCGGCGAGGTGCACACCGCCGGTCAGCGGCTGATTTTCCAGCCACCGACTTGGAGTCATGATCGAAAGATCATAGTCACTACTCATTGCCCCGGGATGGGCCAGACAGGCGAACGCGGACGACCCTTTCGCCGCCGGGGCCGCCGATACTCCTAGCCGTTGCCATCGACTCGGGCTGACCGAAAAGCTGTTCGTCAGTAGGGTTGGAGTCGCCGGACAGCGCTGTCGCAGCCGCGCTGCCGACGGCCCGGCTCGCACGGCCACGCCCCTGCCAGGCCCACATTGCCGGCCCGGCCTCGACACGGCCGGTGGCGGGCGGGCACCGCCGCCACGTCCCCGGCCTGCCCGGGGCGGGATCTCCGGCTGGCGCGCTAGGGGTCGACATGCCGATCTCTAGGGGTGTACGTCACGGCGCAGCGCTTCGTATGGTCGGGCCCCGTCGGCTCGTCGTTGCCACCCTCAGCGCACCGGATCGGGTGGCCCGCGAGCGGCGCCGCCCGTCGACGCGCCTCGCGTCACCCCCGCCGTCCGGCGTACCGCATCCCGGCTGACCGATCGTCGCGGCCCTGAGCCTTTCGGTCGTTCCCTTTCGATCGGAGGTTGAGCTGTTGTCTGTCGGGTTCGATGGCGCCCAGGCCGCGGACGGCGCGGTTGCTCTGGAACTCGTGGGTGACCTGCGGAGGCCGGCGGTGTGGCCCGCGCGGGCGGCCTCGGTGCACCGGGTACTGCCCGCCTGGCCGTCGCGCGTGACACCGGCCGGACACGTCGTGGTGGCGGGGCTCGTGGCGGTCCTGGCCCGCTGGACCGGCCAGGACGAGGTGGTGCTCGGGCTGGCCCCGGCCCACGGGCCGGTGGCGCGGGTGGACGTCTCGGGCGACCCGGGATTCGGGGAGTTGGCGACGCGGGTGGGACTGGCGTGGACGGCGCCGGTGGCGGGTCCGGACCGATCGGATCCGGTGGCGGTGGAGCTCACCGACGGCCCGGTGGCGGAGACGGGACCGGCCGTGGTGGACGTCGACATGGTGGTGCGCGTGGCTGCGGACGGATCAGTGCTGCGGGTGGACTACGCGGTGGAGGAATTCTCCACGCAGTTCGTACGGGGACTCGTGGATCAGGTCGTGGTGCTCGTCTCCGCCGGGACGGCGGCGCCGCAGGTCGCCCTGTCGAGGTTGCCGTTGCTGGACGCCGCGCAACGGGAGCGGTTGCTGGCGTGGGGGCGCGGCCCGGTGCGGGAGATCCCGGGTGAGCCGATCCACGAGCTTGTGCTGGGCTGGGCGCGGCGGTCCCCGGAGGCGGTGGCGGGTGTCGCGGGCGACGAGGTGCTGACCTACGGGGAGCTGGATCGCCGGTCCGGACTGCTGGCGGCGTACCTGCGGTCGGTGGGTGTCCGTGCCGGTGACGTGGTGTCCGTGGCGTTGGAGCGCGGGTTGTGGTCGCTGGTGGCGGCGATGGGTGTGCTGCGGGCGGGTGCCGCGTACACGCCGATGGACGTGTCGTGGCCCGCGGAGCGGATGCGGGTGCTGCTGGCCGACCACGGCGCGCGGGTGGTGTTGACGGTCGGTGCGGTAGCGCCCCGGATTCCCGCCGGGGACGGGGTCACGGTGGTGGCGCTGGACGACGGCTGGCCCGCGGTACCGGACGGTGCGGCGGCGGATCTGCCTGTGGTGCCGGTGGACGCCCCGGCGTTCGTCATCTACACGTCGGGTTCGACAGGCACGCCGAAAGGCGTGGTGCTGTCACACGAGAGGCTGGCGAACTTCCTGGCGTGGATGACCGGCGAGTGCGCCATCGGCCCCGGCAGCCGGATGCTGCACTCGGCGGCACCGGTCTTCGACGCCGCGTTCGGGGAGATCTTCGCCGCGCTCACCGGTGGGGGCCGCGTCGTCGTGTGCCCGCGCGACGATCTGCTCGACGCGCGCCGGCTCACCGACCTCGTCAACACCCAGGGCGTCACGCACACGTTCGGACCGGCCACCAACATCGCCCCGCTCGACCCGGCCGCCTGTCCCGGCCTCCGCTGCGTCATCTTCGGCGGCGAGGCCGTCCCGCCGCGGCTGGCCCAGCGGTGGCTGACGGCGGGCACGCGGGTGGTCAACGCGTACGGGCCGGCCGAGATCGCCGTGGCGTGCACCTGGTTCGACGCGTCGGCCGGGTGGGGTGGCGCGTACGTGCCGATCGGCTGGCCGATGCCGAACCGGCAGGTCCGCGTCGTCGACGCGGACCTCGACCTCATGCCGGCCGGGGTTCCCGGGGAGATCCTGATCGCCGGCTTCGGCGTCGCCGACGGTTACCTCAACCGCCCCGAACTGACCGCCCAGCGGTTCGTCACCGACCCGTACGGCGGCGGGCTCGCCTACCGCAGCGGCGACCTGGGGAGGTGGAACAGCGCCGGTGCACTGGAGATCCTCGGCCGGATGGACCACCAGGTGAAGGTCAACGGCATCCGCATCGAGCTGGGTGAGATCGAGAGCATCCTCGCCCAGCACCCGGAGGTGGAGACCGCCGTCGTCGTCCGCCGCGAGGACCGGGGCGTGGCCCGGCTCGTCGCGTACGTCACCGGGCGCGACGGCCGCACCCCGGGCATTGGCGACCTGCGCGACCACGCCACGGCCCACCTGCCCGGCTACATGGTCCCCGCCGCCGTCGTCGTCCTCGACCGCTTCCCCCTCGGCGGCACCGGCAAGATCGACCGGAGTGCCCTTCCCGCACCCGACGCCCAGCGCCCCGATCTCGGCGTGCCGTACGTGGCGCCGGCCACCGAGGGCGAACGCCTCGTCGTGGAGGTGTTCGCGAGCGTGCTCGGCATCGAGCGGGTCGGGGCCCGCGACGGGTTCTTCCACCTCGGCGGCACGTCGTTGCAGTCCGCCGCCGTCGCCGTCGCCCTCGACGAGGCCGCCGACGTGGTGGTGCCCGTCTCGCAGATCCACCGCACGCCCACCCCGCACGAGCTGGCCCGCTGGCTCGCCACCGCCCCCCGCCGCGCGGACACCGGCTCGACCGTGACACAGGCCCGGCAGCGCCCGGGACCGGTCCCGCTCGCGCAGCAGGTGGCGAAGTGCCTGATGTCGCCGCTGGAGGTCGTCGTCCCGGTCACCTGGTGGATCGAGGGTGAGCTGGACCTACGAGCCCTCATGGCCGCCCTCGGCGACATACACCACCGCCACCAGGCCCTACACGCCCGCTACCGACGCACCGACCCACCAACCGCAATCATCCCCCCCAACCCCGGCATGCCACAGCTCCGGCTACTCACCGACGCCGCCACCGAACACGACGCCCTCGACCAACTCGCCGAGGCAGTACAACAACCCCTCGACTACACCCAGGGCCGCAACTGGCGCGCCGCCCTGATCCGAAACAAAACCACCAACCGAATCCTGCTCGGCATCGGCATCCACCACATCGCCTTCGACGGCTGGTCACACGGACTACTCGTACGAGACCTCAGCCACGCCTACACCGCACGACACGCCGGCCACACCTCCACCTGGAAACACCCCGCACCCACACTCCACCAAACCCACGACGAACACACCCGCCTCCGCAACGCCGCCGACCTGCAAACCCAACGAACCTACTGGCGCGAACAACTACGCGACCTACCCCGCCAAGGCAAGGGCCGGCCGCAGGAGAACCCGGAACAGACCCCGGCCTGGGGCCCCAAGACCGGGCACATCGTCACCGTCCCGCCCGAGCTGGTGCGGCGCTGGGACCGGGCCGCCGGCGAACACCGCTTCAGCAGGTCCAGCTACTTCGCCGCCGCCTACGCCTCGGCGCTACGCGCCATCCACGGGCAGGACGACATCGCCCTGCTGATGATCGTCGCCCAGCGCGGCAGCCGCGTCCTCGACGCCGCCTTCACGAGCAGGATCAGCAGCAACTGTCTCCGGGTCCGGTTCGGTGGCCCGGAGAAGGACCTGATGTGCGCCCTCCAGCAGACGGCGGACGAGATGATGGCCGCCCAGGACGTCTCCTTCCTGGAGATGATCACCGACGACCCGGTCCTCGACCTGCCCCGCACGGTGATCGACAGCCTGCCCTCGTTCGCCTACCAGGACAACCTCGTCCTCCCGCTGGACCTGCCCGGCTGCCGGACCGAGGAGGTCGTCGAGCCGTACGCCCGGGAGTGGTCCGGTGCCTGCGTCGCCGAGGTGCTGCCCGGCGAAGGGAGTGTCCTCCTGCGGGTCACCATCCGTACCGACCTGGTCCCGGCCCACGTCGCCGAGATCCTGGCCACCGGCATGCTGCGCTTCCTGGAAGCCGGCCCCGAGGTGGTCAGCGGGACACGCTGACCACCGGGCAGTGCGCCAGCAACTCCGCCGGGGCGTGCACGACCAGGTCGGGGCCGGCGGCGAGCAGCGCCGCGATGTCCCCGCCGTGCCACGTCGTGGCGACGGCCGTCGCCCCGGCGTCCCGGCCGCTGAGCAGGTCGATCACCGCGTCGCCCACCATCATGGCCTCGTGCGGCGGCACGTCGAGGTTGCCCAGCGCCTGGAGCACGATGTCCGGGGCAGGCTTGGGACGGGCCACCTCGTCGGAGCCGATCACCTGGCCGAAGAGGCCCAGCACGCCGAGTTGGTCGAGCAGGGACCGGGCCCGCGGGCCGGCCTTGCCGGTGGCGATCCCCATCCGGATGCCCCGCGAGTGCAGGGTCTCCAGGGTCTCCCGGACGCCGGGGAAGAGCGGCACGAGGTGGGCCATCCGGTAGCTCTCGCGGACGAACGGCTCCTCCATCTCCAGGGGCAGCCCCATCAGGCGCATGATGTCCGGGAAGTACCTGCCCATGTGCCGGTTGTACTCGTCGAACGGCGCCGGCCCGTCGCCCACCACCTCGGCGTACGCGATGCTGAACGCCTCCCGCATGACGGCCGAACTGTCGACGATGACGCCGTCGAGGTCGAACACGACCGCACGGATCGGCCCGCGCGCCGGCGACGGCGGGGTCACCTCGGCTGTGGACGATGGACGGCTCATGGCTGCTCCCGGAAGCGGTTGGGGCCGACGGTGGTTCTCACCCGGCGCGATGGCCCACCAGTGCGTGCTGGTGCTCCGGCCGGGTGGGCCGGGCGCACTGGTAGATCCGTTCGATGATGTCGATGGTCCGGCGGGCCTCGACGACGGCCGCGCCCCGGGCGGCCGGGTCGGCTAGCAGCCCGGGCAGGGCGTCGAGCTGGTGGTCGTACTCTGCGCCGATCGGCTCCCCGGGCAGCGGCAGCCGCGCGGTCCGGCCGTCGCGGGTACGCGTCAGCACCGGCGTGGGCTCCCGGTTGGGACTGAAGCCGAACGTGCAGCGCAGCGTCGCCGATCCGGCGGCGCCGTGCACGGTGACGGTGGTGCGGTCCAGCGACTCGTGCGAGGCCCAGCAGGCGTGCAGGGCGACCGAGGCGCCGGTGTCGGTGAGCAGGAACCCCCGGGCGGTGTCCTCGACGTCGCCGGGAGCGTGGCCTGCGGGGTCGGCCCCGCCGCGCCAGGCGGCGTGGGCAGCGCCGTCGTTGACGAAGTCGTCCGAGACGCTGCCGATCGCGTGGGTGACCCGGGCCGGGCCGAGCAGCGGCAGCACCGTGTCGAGCAGGTGCCAGCCGAGGTCCACCAGCGCACCCCCGCCGGACTGGTCGCGGCGGGTGAACCAGCCGCCCGCGTCGGGCACCCCTCGGGCGCGGACCCAGGCCACATCGACGTGTCGGACCGGGCCCAGCCCGCCGGCCACGTCGGCCAGCGCCCGGATGTCGGCCCGGTAGCGGGCGGCGCTGCCGGCCAGCAGCACCGCGCCGCCGTCACGCTCCGCGTCGGCCAGGATGTCCGCCTCGGCGGAGGTCAGGCAGACCGGCTTCTCCAGGAACACCGGTACGCCCCGGCGCAGCAGCCGGACGGCGACGACCGCGTGCAGGTGGTTCGGTACGGCGACCACCGCCAGGTCGACCGTTCCGGCGGGTAGGTCCTCGACGTCGGCGTACGCGGACGCGACGGCGTGGGTGTCGCGGGCCTGGTCGCGCGCCACGGGCTGCGGGTCGACCACGGCGACCACCTCGAAGCCGGGGTGTGCGGCGAGCCGGGGCAGCCAGATCTCCCGCCCGGCCCAGCCGAGGCCGACCACCGCGACCCGCACCGGCCGGTCGGGCGTCGCCGGGGGCCGGGCCGTCATCCGGCGAGGACGTCGGCGAGCACGGCGGCGATCTCGTGCATCTGCTGCTCCGTGCCGAGCAGCGTGCGGTGGTGCAGCCAGACGCAGTCGGAGTGGATCTGCTCGGTGTTGGGGCAGCGGGCCGCGATCGCCTCTGCCGACTCGTCGGGCGCGTCGGCCATCCAGAAGCCCTCGCACCGGTAGATCGCCCGGAACGCCACGAACGCCGGGACGCCGCGGGCGATGAGCGCGTCCACCACGGCACGGCGGCGCTCGATGCCGATCCCGGGGATACGGAACATCGCCATGTAGTGCGGGTTGCGGTCGGTGCGGGGGTCGATCGTCTGCGGGACGACGCCCGGGATCTCGGCGAGCAGGCTCGACAGCAGCGGCCAACGCTGCTCGCGCAGCGCGATCTGCTCGTCGAGGCGGGTCAGCTGGGCGCGTAGCACGGCGGCGGCGAACTCGCCCATCCGGTAGTTCGAGCCGGTGGTGCCGTGCAGGTAGTCGCGGTCGGTGCGGGGCCGGCCGCAGCTGTGCACGAGGAACGCCCGCTCGCGCAGTTCCTCGTCGGGGAAGACGACCGCTCCGCCCTCGCCGGCGGTCATGAGCTTGCCGTTCTGGAAGCTGAAGGCTGCCACCGAGCCGAGCGCACCGGCCCGCCGGCCCCGCCACTGCGCGCCGTGGGCGTGTGCCGCGTCCTGCAGCAGCGCCACCCCGGCGTCGGCGGCGAGCTTGTCGAGCGCGTCCATGTCGGCGAACTGCCCGGCCATGTGCACCGGCATGATCACCTTGGTACGCGGGGTGATCGCGGCCTCGACGGCGGCGGGGTCGAGGCAGTAGGTGTCCAGGTCGACGTCGACCGGCACGGCGACCGCGCCGAGACGCTGGGCGGCCAGCGAGGACGAGATGAACGTGAAGGCCGGGACGATCACCTCCGTACCGGGGCCGACGCCGAGCACCTCCAGCGCGACCTCCAGGGCGTGGGTGCCGTTGGTGACGGCGAGCGCGTGGGGGCTGCCGTGGTAGTCACCGAACTCTCGCTCGAAGGAGTCGACCTCACTGCCGCCCATCCGCCACCACTGGCCCTGTTCGAGGGCGCGGATCAGTCCGGTTCGCTCCTCGTCGCCGTACCGCGGCCACTCGGGGAGCTCGGACACCGTCGAGGGCTGACCACTCATGACTTCCCACTTCCCAACTCGGGCAGACCAGGGGCTTGGACGGACCATCGGGCGGGGCGACCCGAGACCGCCGGTGCGCGGTCCGGGCGCAGCGGAGAACCGGGTGGCCGCGCGGTACGTGACGCCTCCGTCTGGAGCCGGCGACGTCGCTTCAGCAGGGAGGACGGTAACCGACGCGGATATGCGGTCACCGCCCCTAACAGCCCCTAGCCACCCCTTAGTCCGCCCGCACGTCGGGCACCGCCGGTTCGCCGGGAGCCGTCGGCGTAGTAAGACTGCGGTGACCAGTCATCAGGCTCTGCGGACAAGGGCCGTGCCCCACGAGGTGAAGCGTGTCGGACGTACTGCTGCTGAACGGCCCGAACCTGGGCATTCTCGGCCGGCGGGAACCGGAGATCTACGGCACGGACACCCTGGACGACATCGAACGCGCCGTCGGCGAGGAGGTCGCCGCCCAGGGCTGGGGTGTGATCGCCGAGCAGCACGACTGCGAGGGGGCACTGATCCGTACGATCCAGAACAGCTACGGCACGGTGGGCGCGATCGTCAACCCGGGCGCCCTGATGATCGCGGGTTGGAGCCTGCGCGACGCGCTGGCCGACTACCCCCGGCCCTTCGTCGAGGTGCATCTGTCCAACGTGTGGGCTCGGGAGAGCTTCCGGCACGACTCCGTGATCGCCCCGCTGGCCAGCGGGGTGATCGTCGGGCTCGGCGCGCTGGGCTACCGGCTGGCCGCGCGCGCCCTCACCTCGACCGTCCGATGACGACCGGGCACCCCGCCGTCCGGTGCCGTGGGCGCCGGCGTGCCGGCAGTACGGTCGTCCGCACGTCCCGACTCTTCCCGAAGGACCTCACGTGGAGATTCCCGTCCTCGTCCTGACCCTCGTCCTCGCCGCCGTGTTCGCGGGCACCGCCGTACCGAAGCTCACCGGGCAGGCACAGATGCGCGAGCGGATGGACCACCTCGGCGTCTCGCCGGGGCTGACCCGCCTGCTGGGGGTGCTGGAACTCGCCGCGGTCGCCGGGCTGCTGCTCGGCCTGCTCTGGCCGCCCCTGGGCATCGCGGCGGCGATCGGTCTCGCCCTGCAGATGACGGGCGCGGTCGCCTACCACGCCCGGGCGAAGGACCCGGCCACGACGATCCTGACGCCGGTGATCTTTGCCGTGGCCGCCCTGGCGCTCGTCTACCTGCACGTGCGGCTGGGCTGAGGCCGGCCGTGTCCGGTCCGCAGCGCCACGGCGGCGTCCTCGGCATCGACGTCGGCGGCACCAAGGTCGCGTTGCACGCGGAGGCACCCGGGCGGCCGGCGTACGACCGGACCTTCCGCTGGCCCCTTGGTTCCGCCGACCCGGCCGCGGACCTGACGGTGCTGGCCGTCGAGGTGGACCGGCTGCGCGACCGGTGGGGACCGGTGGACGCGGTCGGGGTGGCCATGCCGGCGACCACTGACACCGGGGGCACCGTCACCACCTGGCCTGGGCGCCCCGGCTGGGTGGGCCTCGACCTCACCGGAGCGCTGCGCCGCCTCTTTCCCGACGCGGCGACCGCCGTCGCCGACGATGGTGATCTCGCCGCCCTGGCCGAGGCGCGCTGCGCCGGCGCGGACGACGTGGTCTACCTGGGCGTCGGCACCGGGATCGGCGGCGGCGTCGTGCTGGGCGGCCGGCCCGTGCCGGGCCGGTCCTCCGCCGAGATCGGCCACATGGTCGTCGCCCTCGACGGTGAGCGCTGCGACTGCGACCGGCATGGCTGCCTCCAGTCCGTCGCGTCCGGCCCCGCCACCCTGCGCCGCGCCGCCGCCCGCCGAGGCGGCGAGGTGGGCTTCGACGACCTACTGGCCGGACTCGACGGGCGCGAGCCCTGGGCGGTGGCGGCGGTCGAGGAGAGCTGCCGGGCGCTGGCGGCGGCGGTGGTGAGCCTCGGCGAGATCCTCGATCCGGCGCTGGCCATCGTGGGCGGCGGATTCGCCGCCGGCCTGCCCGGCTTCGTGCCGCTCGTCGCGCAACGGGCACGCCGCGCCGGCCGGCCCGGGCGCCCTGCGCCACCGGTGCGTCCCGCCGCCCTCGGCGGGCTGTCGTCCCTGCACGGCGCGGTGGAGCTGGCTCGTGACCTGACCGGCACGCCGGCTCCGGCGCGCCCCGTCCCCATCGCGTAGAGGAGAGCAGCATGGTCAAGATCGGTGTCATCGTCGGCAGCACGCGACCCGGCCGCAAGGCCGACGCCGTGGCCCGCTGGGTGCGCGACGTCGCCGCCAAGCGGGGCGACGCCACTGTCGAGCTGGTCGACATCGCCGACTACGCCCTGCCACACTTCGACGAGGTGCTGCCGCCGTCGATGGCGCCGTCGCGACGCCCGGCCGTACGCCGCTGGGCGGCGACAGTGGCCGGGTTCGACGGCTTCGTCTTCGTCACGCCGGAGTACAACCACTCCATCCCGGGCGCGCTGAAGGATTCCCTCGACTTCCTCTACCAGGAGTGGCAGCACGCCGCCGCCGGCCTCGTCAGCTACGGCGTGCACGGCGGCACCCGGGCGGCGGAGCACCTGCGGCTGGTGCTCGGGCAGCTCGGCGTCGCCGACGTCCGCTCCCAGGTCGCGCTCTCTCTGACGACCGATTTCGTCAACTTCCGCGACTTCCGGCCGGCCGCGCACCACGAGCAGGCCCTCGGCACCATGCTCGACGAGGTGGTCGCCTGGGCCGGCACACTGCGGACGCTGCGCCGGGCCTGACGCCGCTGCGGCTGCGCGGGCCGGTGACGGAGGTCGGGCACCCAGCGTCGACCCGCCCGGCCCGGCGGAAACGAGGTCGCGCCGGCCACGGCGGAGGACGAAGGGACACGCTGGAGCCACGCCCGCTGTCGTAGACCAGGCCGACCCGCGCAGTGCGGCGACCGCCACCGCGAGACCACCGGCGGGTCGTGGCCGCCCTGGATTCGCGGCGTCCGGTGAAGGTGTTCGGCATCCCGCCGACGCCCTGACCTCGACGCGGGGCTGCCCGCTCAGGCTCCCGGTGCGGCGACCAACCGCTCCGCGGCGACCTGCGCCGCGTCGGTGCGTACGACGCCGGCGAACTCGCGGGCGCGGGCGGCCACCTCCGGCCGCAGCGCGGCGCCCAGAGCCTCGGTCAGCGACTCGACGGTCGGCACGGAGCCGGAGTGTGCGGTGCCGATGCCGAGCGCGGACACCCGGCGTGCGAAGTAGTGCTGGTCGTACACCTGCGGTATGACGACCTGCGGCGTCCCGGCCCGCGCGGCCGTGGTCGTGGTGCCCGCGCCGCCGTGGTGGACCACCACGGCCACCTCCCGGAACAGGTCCTGCTGGTTCACTTCGCCGACCACCAGGCAGTCGGAGGACCGGTCGACCGGCGAGAGCGGTGCCCAGCCCCGGGAGACGACCAGCCGGCAACCGACCGCGCGCACGGCCCGCACGGCCGTCTCCAGCAGACCCGGGGGTGCGGCGACGCTGCCGAATCCGACGTAGACGCACGGCCCGCCGGCGTCCAGGAAGGCCGTCAGCTCGGCGGGCAGGGCCCGCTCGTCGGGCAGGAGCCAGGCGCCCGGTTGGTAGACGGCCGGATCGGCGACGTCCGGCCAGGGTGCCAGGGTCGGGTCGGCGGCCAGCCACGGCCGGTCGGTGTGGATGTGATCGTTGACATCGTCGACCGGGCCCAACCCCACCGTCGACCGAAGCGCGTTGAGGGGCGCGGCGAAGGTGTCGTTGACGTGCCGCAGGTTGGCGGCCCACAGGTCGCTGTTGTCGGCCGACGCGGGCGCCGGGACCTCCCCCGGCACCGGCAGCGGCAGCGGGGGGTGGTGGGGTGAGGGAAGGGCCGCCGGGCAGAGCGCCGCGAAGACGTACGGGATGCCGCGCTTCTCCGCCACGGTGCGGGCGGCGATCTGGAGGCCCGTCGACGCGACGAGGACGTCACAGTCCCGGGCTGCGGCCGACAGCACCTCGAACTGGATGCCGATGGAGGACTCGGCGAACTTGCGTACCTGCGCGGGTGAGGGTTTGGGCACGGCGGCCCGCGACCTGGACGCCGCCGACCTGCGCCAGGGCGGGCCGACGGGCACGAAGGGAATCCTGAAGCTGGCCACCCAGCGGGCGAAGTCGGGCGGGGCGCAGAGTCGGACCTGGTGACCGAGGGCCGTCAACCGCGACGCGAGCGCCACCAGTGGTTGGACATCGCCGCGCGACCCGAGAGTCGACAGTAGTACGCGCATGATACTCGCCTTCCCGTCTCTTGCGCCGGATCCGGGCGCGGTTGGGCCAGGCCCGACAGCGTTGTCGGGCCTGGCCGCACCGTCGATCTGCTATCCCCGCGTCGTGGAGCGCCCCGGCGCCAGGGCAGCGGGTCGCGCCCTGGCGGCGGTCTGGGCGGGTACCCGGCGCGCGGCGCCGGGCGCGGGTCGGAGGGGCCGCAGGGTCAGTACGTGGCCGAGCCCCTCGACCGCGCGCAGCTCGGCCGTGCAGGCCGCGGCCTGCGCCTGGCGCAGGTAGTCCAGCGTCTGCGGGTCGGCGGCGCACATCCCCGGCGTCGAGTCGGCGGTGGCGACCAGGTGGACCTCGCCGGCCAGCAGCAGCGAGGCCGAGATGAACTGGCAGAGTTCCGGCCACAGCAGGTACCGCCAGAAGTCCACACTGATCACCGCGTCCAGGCTGCCCGGCGGCATGGGCGGGGCGACGCCGAGCAGGTGGAAGTTGGTCCGCCCGATGGGTGCGGCGTAGTCGAAGGTCAACGCCGAGGCGGGCAACCCGGAATCGGCGCGGCCGGTGCCGATCCAGAGCGTGCGGTGCCCCCGCACCTGGCCGGCGAGGCGCGCGGCGGCGGGCCCGATGGCGCAGGCCGACCGCTCGACGCACTCGTCGATGAGCGCGCGATAGTGCAGGATGCGCCGGATCGCCTCGTACCCCATGACGGCGGTGAGGAACTCCCACTCCAGGCACGGATAGAGCCGGGCCGCCTGCTGGAAGTTGGCCTTCATCTCCATCCAGTTGCGGGTGATGTTTTTGTGGTGCGGCAGGTGGACGACCCGGGCGTCGTCGTCGTAGCCGAAGTTGACGCCGTCGGGGAGGCTGCGGTCGACGCGGTAGAACAACTCGACGTCCTCCACGCCGTAGCTCAGACCGAACGCCTCGCGGTAGCCACCGACCTGCGCGAAGTGCGCGCTGGACAGCGAGATGTTGTGCGTGTAGGCGATGACCCAGCCGGCCCGGAGCCACTCGCCCCCGTCGTCGGGAAGCCCTGTGGCGAACCGCAGGTCGCCGCCGTGCGGGAAGGCGCGTGCGACCGCGTGCGGCTCCCCGGCAAGCACTGCCGGCAGGTCAGCGAGGCCGATCTCGTCCCGCCGGCCGATCAGCACCGCCGCGTTGCCGGGCACGCTGTGCCAGGCCAGGTGCCGCTCCAGCAGGTCGGGCACCGCCCACGAGTCGGCGTCGAGGAAGACCAGCAGAGGTGCGCAGGCACGGCGCGCCCCCTCGTTGCGGGCTACGGAGCGGCCCTTGCGCTCGGCGAGTTCCAGCACGCGCAGGCGGAGACCGGCGCCCTCGGCGAGCGCCTCGGCGTACCCGTCGGGCGAGCCACCGTCCCGCACCACGATCACCTCGAAGCGTTCCGGCGGTAGCGTCTGCCGGGTCAGCGCCCTGAGGGTCAGCGCAAGGCACTGCGGATCCTGGTAGGTCGGCATCACCACGCTCAGCGCCGGAGGGTTTGTGGGCAGCGTCATGGCGATCCTCTCCGTCAGACGATCTTGCCGCCGAGGGGCGGTGACATTCGTCAGACGATAACGTTCCGCGATGACATCCTCACGAATCATTAGGGGTCCGTAGGGGTGCGCTGTCCCATCTCGACAGTCGCCGCCTGACCGGAACCTCAGGGCGTTCGCAAGGTAGTGAGATGACCGGATTGCCGGTTATGGGGTAGTCACGCCGGTTGCGGCGGGTACGTAGGAGAGCGGCCTTCTGGTGATCATTCAGGTGTCAGGCGGCGGCCGCGCCCTCGAACGCCACCAAGACCGGCGTGGCGTCGAACAGCGCGGCACCCGGCGGCGCGCCCGGCAGCGGGTCCCCTGATGGGGGTAACGGGGGTGAGGCGTCCCGCAACCACATCCACGCCATCATCCGCACCCCGAATGGGAACGACTACGGATTCGACCTGCTCAAGGAGCATCTCGCCACCCATCCACATCCGTCACTTAGCTGACCGGCCCGGTGACCGATGGCGGTACGGACCTGGTCCGACCACAGCTGCTCTCCAGCAGCGGCTGTGGTCCGGCCATCGACCCGCACCGGGCCGTCGACCAGCATGGCCACCTGGGGGTGCTTGGACCCGGCCGGAGCAGAGCGGATCAGTCACCGGCTCGGGCTCCGGCGCGGTCACCTCGTCCCAGACCTTCTCCAGGTCGCTGCGGGTGGCGTCGTGGACCAGCTCGACCAGTTCGGGCGATCGCGCGTACGCCGCTGCAGCGGCACCCGGCCCCGCCGCCGGCGGGATCACCGGCGGCGGAGCGTTGGTCAGCCGTCAGGGAAGCCGGATGGTCCTGGTGTTCGGGAAGCTGTAGGGGCAGGAGATCGACGAGCCCGTGCCGATGACCACGTAGCCCGGTGGAATCGGAGACACCGAGCAGACGACGGTGGTGCCGGTGGTCGACGGGGTGCGGATGCTCCAGGTGTTGGGGAAGCTGTAGGGGCAGGAGATCGTCGAGCCCTCGGCGGTGATCACGAACCCGGCCGGCACAGCCGTCACCTTGCACATCGAGGTCGACGTGGAGGTGGACGGCTTCTTGATGGTCCAGGTGTTGGGGAAGCTGTAAGGGCAGGAGATCGACGAGCCCTCCGCGATGACGACGAAACCGGTCGGAACGGCCGTCACCTTGCACATCGTGGTCGTCGAGGTGGTCGACGGGGTGGTGATCGTCCAGGTGTTGGGGAAGCTGTAAGGGCAGGAGATCGACGAGCCCTCCGCGATGACGACGTATCCGGCGGGCACGCCCGAGCTCTTGCAGATCGTCGTCGTCGCCGCACTGGCCGGCGTCGCGAGGGCCAACGCGGCGGCACCGCCGACGACCACGGCGGCCAGCGCCGTCGCCATCGTTCGCAGTAGCGCCCTGGGTCGGCCTGCCGGCGTCGGCGCGGTAAGACGCCGCCACGCCCGTTCCATCCGATTCATTCGGGGACCCTTCCTGATGCAGGTGTCGCACAGCAGCGCTGCTGTGACTTTGCGTAGCCATATTGCGGGTCTCTGGCGGTCCAAGGCAATGCCGAAGGCAATAGATGAACGAAAGAAGTCGGCCGGAAGGGCAGCCGAAGTCGTTGACCTCACTCGATGCCAGAGTTGCTGAATTAATCGGGCGGCAACACTGAGGTGATCGGCCGCGATGCGGTCCAGCCCGGCCCGAACTGGTGTTAGTAAACGAATGGACCGCAATTGCTGACCGGGTCATCGGACAGTCGCATCACGAGGTCGGAGCCGGATGTCATCCGGGAATTCCCCAGGGGCCCGGAAGGCCATTCAAAAGTGGGTTGACGCTCGCAGATGTCATGATGCGTGAACGTTGAGGTTGGGTGTGCCGAGCAGCAGCGTCCCAAGTGGACGCGACGGCTGAAACCCGGATAGGTCGACTTTGTGTGGAAGATGATCGAGGGCCAACCGCGGGTTACGTTCAAGCTGATCCCGATCGCCATGCCGATACCGTGGACGCTGCTGACCAGCGCCAGCCCGGCGAGGTCCTGGCGCAGCCGGGTGAGCGTCCGAGTCCCCGCCTCGCCCGCTCTGTCTGCCAACTGCTGCCTGTGTACGGTCTGGGCCACGACGGCGACGGCACGGCATGCGAGCGGAAAGCCGCCGTACCTGGAGGAGCTGGCACTGGGGGCTCCGAATGGGCCGCGCTGCATGAGGTCCGTCGGGGCGCAGATGGCGGAGACGGGATAACCGTTGCCGAGGCCCTTGCCGAGTACGACGACGTCGGGACGTACGTCTGGTTGGTCGCTGGCGAGGATGGTGCCCGTGCGGCCCATGCCGGTCATGGACTCGTCGGCGATGAGCAGTACGCCATGTTCGTCGGCGAGGCGGCGCAGGGCACGGACGTAGCCCGTAGGCGGCACCACGTTGCCTGCGCGGCCTTGGACGGGTTCGACCAGGATCGTTGCGAGGGATCCGGTGGACTGCTCACGCAGGATGTCGCGGGCGAGGTCGACGCAGGCGAACCCGCAGGCTGGCGAGGTCAGGCGCAGGGGGCAACGTGAGCAGTTCGCGTATGGGGCGCCAGCGGTCGCGGACGTCTCCTGATCCTCGGTCGGACGGTGTTCCGCTCGGGTCGCCGCAGTCGTCGCCGAGGGACGTCGCGCCTCGGCGACGCCCGGAACGGGTCCGCCGGATCCCGGCCCAGCGGGCATCTCGAGCGGCCGCGGACCACCGGCTCGACCCGGGTTCGAGGCGTCCGCTAACCGCTGCCCTGATCGTCGAGGCACCGACGCAGGACAGGGGTGGCAGATGATCAGGTTCGGCTACAAGGCGTCCGCCGAGCAGTTCGGCCCACGGGAACTGCTCGAGTACGCGGTGCTCGCCGAGGAGTACGGCTTCGACTCCGTCTTCGTCAGCGACCATCTCCAGCCGTGGCGGCACGACAACGGGCACGCGCCGGCCGCGCTGCCGTGGCTGGGCGCCCTGCTCACGCGTACCCGTCGGGTGGTGGTGGGCACCAGCGTGCTGACGCCGACGTTCCGCTACCACCCGGCCGTGGTCGCGCAGGCCTTCGCCACGCTGGGCTGCCTCGCCCCCGGGCGGGTGGTGCTGGGCGTCGGTTCGGGCGAGTCGCTCAACGAGGCGCCGTTGGGCGCCGCCTGGCCGGCGCCGGCGGAACGGCTGGCCCGGTTGACCGAGGCGGTCCGGCTGATCCGTCGGCTGTGGACGGAGGAGCGGGTGACCTTCGCGGGGCGGTGGTACCGCACCGACCGGGCCACCATCTACGACCGGCCGGCCCGTCCGGTGCCGCTCTACGTCGCCGGCGCGGGGCCGGTGGCCGCGCGGCTCGCCGGGCGGGAGGGCGACGGCTTCATCTGCACCAGCGGCAAGGGCCGTGACCTGTACGCGGAGAAGCTGCTACCCGCCGTGCGGGAGGGCGCCGGCCAGGCCGGCCGTGCCGTGGACGACCTCGACCTGACGATCGAGCTGAAGGTGTCGTTCGACCCGGACCCGGAGCGGGCGCTGCGCGACACCGCCCACTGGGCCGCACTGGCGCTCACCGGCGAGGAGAAGACCGGCGTCGACGACCCGGTCGAGATGCAGCGCCGGGCGGCCGCGCTGCCGCTGGCCCGAGCCGCGAGCCGGTGGATCGTCTCGTCGGATCCGGCCGAGCACGCGGCCCGCGTTCAGGAGTATCTCGACCTGGGCTTCCGGCACCTGGTGTTCCACGCCCCCGGCCCGGACCAGGCGCAGTTCCTCAGCCTCTACAGCACGAAGGTGCTACCCCTGCTGCAGGTCGGCACACGGGTGTGACCGCCACCGACCGTCCCTGGACCGTCCTGGTGCCCCTGAAGCGGCTGGACCGGTCCAAGAGTCGGCTCGCCCTCCCCCCGGCGCTGCGCCGGGCGGTGGCGGAGGCGATGCTCCTCGACGTGCTGGCCGCCGCCGCCCCGGTGGCGCGGGTGTGCCTGGTGAGCGCGGAACCGGCCGGGGACCGCTACGGCGTACCGGTGCTGCCGGATCCGGGCGGTGGCCTGTCGGCCGCGGTGGCGCACGCCGCCGCCCGGTTCGACGGCCCGGTCGCGGTGCTCTCCGGCGACCTCCCGGCGGCCCGCCCCGCCGAGCTGGCGGCGGCGTTGGCCGCCGCGGCGGCGCTGGACACCGCCGTGCTGGCCGACGCCCCCGGGTCGGGCACCACCCTGCTGACGGCGCGCCGCGGGCGGTGGCTGCGCCCGGCGTACGGGCCGGACTCGCACCGGCGTCACGTCGGCGCGGGGATGGCGGACCTCACCGGCCGACTGGCGCTGCCCGGTCTGCGCCGGGACGTGGACACCGTGGCGGATCTGCGGGAGGCCGCCCGGCTGGGGATCGGCCCGGCGTCGACCGGGCTCCTCGCGGCGGCCGGTCACACCTGTGTCGGGAGCCCGTGGCTCGCGGTTTGACCTCGCCAGCCGGAGCACGGTCTGGTCTAGCCAGCCGGAGCACCGCGACCGCGGCAGCGGAGTCGGCTGCCGCGGTCGTATGCCGACGTCGGTCAGTCCCGGTGGGCCGTCACGCGGCGGACGTCCAGGCGGACGCCCTGCCCCCAGAGACGGTCGGCGAAGAGCGCCAGGCCCACGGTGAGCTGGCGTGGGGCGGCGGGCTCCTCCGGCCGGCCGTTGTCGCGCATCGCGTACCGCGCGTCGAGCGCCCGGCGCCCGATCCGGTCCACCCGCAGCACCTCGGTGTCGCCGACGTGCCAAAGGGCGGTACGCCGGTCCGCGTCGTAGGTGAGGGCCAGGGCGTGCACGTCGGCAGGCTGACGGTCGAGCACCGGCACCGCGTACGAGAACCCGGCGTACCCGTGCGGCGGGAAGGCGAGCCGCTCGTAGACGGCGAAGACGCAGCGATCGGTGACGATGAAGTCGAAGACCATTCCCGTCTCGCGGTCCATGCAGATCAGCGCCGCCGCGCCCAGCCGCAGGTCCCGGTACGGGTCGACGACCGCGTCGCCGTAGGTGTGCCGGTCCAGGCCGTACGCCTCGACGGACAGCTCGGCGCGAACGGTGAACCGGCCGGCCGGCACGGCGAACCCCGGGAAACCGTCGGCGGTGTCCCGATTCGCCATCAGCGCCCAGCGCAGGTGATCGGTTTCGGACAGCGGCTGCGGCGGCTCGGCGAACGCGGGCTGACCGGTCGCCGGGTCGGTCGCCGTGGGGACGACCGTCAGACCGCTCGGGCCGGTACGCGCCACGCCGTCGCCCGCCGGAAAGCCCGGCACCGGACGCAGCCGCCACCGCGCCGTCTCGCCGCCGACGGAGAGCGGGCCCGAGAAGTCGTCCCGCAGCACCTCCCCGGTCGCGGCCACACGGGTCGACGCCTCGGATTCGATGCTCACTGCAACCTCCAGGATTCCGAATTCGGTTCAGCCGTTGCGCGGTACGCCGGCGGCCGGCGGCGCGCTGTGTGCGGTGCTGGGCGCCCAACCGGTGCGGGCCAGCCAGCCGGCCAGGGTGACCAGCTCGGGGAACTGCCGGCGCAGCGCGGGAATGTCCGCCTGGTAGCCGATCCGGTTCAGCCAGCCGTACGCGGTCGCCTGCCACTCGCTCTGCCGTTGCAGCTCCGCCATCGGCACCGGTTCGAACCGGGTGGGCAGCCCGGTGTGCCGCTGGAACGTCTCCGCGATCTGGTCACCGGTGAGCTCGTCGCCGGCCAGCTCGATCTTCGCTCCGATGGTGGACGGGTCGTCGAACGCCGCCGCGGCGAAGAACCCGATGTCGCCGGAGGCGATCATCTGCAACGGCTTGCCGGGGGCCAGGCCGCGCCGGTACACCAGCCCGCCGTCCTCCAGCAGGGGCGGGTACTGGCCGAAGTTGTCCATGAAGTAGGTGGGGCGCAGGAAGGTCGCGGGCAGGTCGTGCTTGCGGATCCGCTCCTCGATCCGCAGCTTCGCCTCGCGCCAGAACACTCCCTCGGGTCGTTCGGCCCCGCCGACGGAGCTGTGCACGAAGTGCCCCACCCCGATCTCGCCGGCCACGTCGGCGATGTTGACACCGTGTCGTTCCTCCGCCGGCACGCCGCCCTGGCTCAGCGGCGTCTGCACGCTGAACACCCCGTACGCCCCGGTCATGGCGGCGCGGATCGACGCGACGTCGTCCAGGTCGCCGACGACCAGCGTCGCCCCCAGCGCCCGGAGTTCCCGGGCGGCGGGCCGCTGCGCGTCCCGGACGAACGCGTGCACCGGCCAGCCCCGGCGCAGCAGGTGCCGGGCCGTCCCACCGCCCTGCTTCCCGGTCGCCCCGAAGACCAGCACCCACCGGTCTGCGCGTGATGACACGGCCGCCTCCTCGTACCTCGTCGCGGTCCGCGCGGTGTCCCGGCCACCGCCGGAGCGCCGCGCCTGCCGCCGAAGGTTCACCGACCGGGATAGAGCCGGGTTCGAGAGCCGGTCGAGGCCGGGTTCGAGCGGCTCTCGAGCCGGGTTCCAGTCGGGAGCGAGCCGCCGCTCCGACGATCAGGACCCCGGCGTGACCGCACGTCGGGGCCCCGGCGTGACGGCGCGGGGCGGATGCCGACGAGGGGCAGGATGACGTGATCTTCACCGCGGACGAGCTCGAATACCTGAAGTCGCAGCGGCTCGGCCGGCTGGCCACGATCCAGCCGAACGGCAGCATCCAGAACAACCCGGTCGTCTACTGGTACAACGCCGAGGCGGACTGCATCGACATCGGCGGACGCGCGATGGCCACCACCCAGAAGTTCAAGAACGTGGCCGCGAACGGCAAGGCGTCCTTCGTCATCGACGACGTGGTGTCCCGGCGGCCGTGGCGGGTGCGGGGCATCGAGATTCGCGGCCACGCGGAGGCGCTGGTCGACCAGCCCGTCCCGCCGGAGCTGGAGTTCCTCTCCCCCGAGCTGATCCGCATCCACCCGCAGCGCCTCTTCACGTGGGGTCTGGACCCGGAACACCTCGCCATGGTGCGGCGCAACGTCACCCCCGCCGCCGCGACGCACTGACCGCGCCGACGACACCCCACCCGGCCACCCACGTCACGCCCGGTGGACCGGGCGTGCGGACGTACGAGGAGACGACAGCTGTGACCGAGAACCTCCGTCGGCTCGCGGAAGCGGGCGTGACCATCTGGCGCGACGACCCGGCGGCCGTCGGCCCCGGCCAGCCACCGGTGTCCGGCCTGGCCGTCGGCGTCGCCGCGCTGCGGGTCGGGCTCACCGCTCCGGACGGCGGCGCCACGCCCGCCGCGGCGGGCGACGACCTCGACGACGCCGTGCGCCGGGCCGGCGCGGACGTGGCCCGGCGCGCCGCCGACGCACTGCGACCGGGGTACGACGCCTCGGGCGGCCGCGACGGTCTGGTGAGCCTGGAGATCGATCCCCGGCTGGCCGACGATCCCGACGGCACCGTGGCCGAGGCGCGACGACTGGTCGAGCTGGTGGACCGGCCGAACCTGCTGCTCGCCATCCCGGCCACGGCCGCCGCGCCGGCGGCGGTGACCGCCCTGCTGGCCGAGGGCATCGGGGTGAACGTGACCCTGGTGTACGCCCCGGCGCAGCTGCGGACCGTGCTCGACGCGGTCCGCGAGGGGCTGACGGCCGCGGAGGGATTTCCGCCCGCGATCGTCTCGGTGCCGGTGGCGGATGTGGACACCGAGGTCGACAAGCGTCTCTGGGCGATCGGCACGGACAGCTCGGCCCGGCTGCGCGGCACCGCGGCTCTGGCCGGCGCGCGGATGGCGTACGCGGCGTTCGAGAACGCCCTGCGTGGCCGTGACTGGGCGGGTCTGACCGCCCTGGGCGGTCCCCGGCCGCGGCTGGCCTGGACGTCGACGCAGGTCCGCGACCCGTACTACCTGGAGACCCGCTACGTCGACGAGCTGGTGGTCCCGGGGGTGCTGACCGTCCTGTCGGCGGCCACCCTCGCCGCGGTGGTGAAGGGCAGCGAGGTGCGCGGGGACAGGGTGCACGGCTCCTACGAGGACGCCCACGCCGCGTTGGAGCGGCTGACCGCGATCGGCGTCGACCACGACGACGTGCACCGGGTGCTGCGCGAGAAGGCGCTCGCCCGGGCCACCACCGCCTGGCTGCGGCTGCGCGACACGGCTGCGGCGCAGCGTCAGCCGGTCGGCTGAGGATGACCGGTCGACGGACGGTCGCGCCGGAACAAAACCCGCCGGGCCGGTCGGCGCTGCGCCGCGCGCTGCGCCGGGCCCGCGACGGGGTGAGCCTCGACGTCGGCGAGGCGGCGGTACTGCTGGCCGCCCGCGGCGAGGACCTGGACGAACTCGTCGGCGTGGCCGGCCGGGTACGCGACCAGGGCCTCGCCGCGGCGGGACGGCCCGGCACGGTGACGTACTCGCCGAAGGTCTTCATCCCGCTCACCCGGTTGTGCCGGGACCGCTGCCACTACTGCACGTTCGCCACCGTCCCGCACCGGGTGCCGGACGCGTACCTGAGCCCGGATGAGGTGCTCGACATCGCGGCGGCGGGCGCCCGCGCCGGGTGCAAGGAGGCGCTGTTCACCCTCGGCGACCGGCCCGAGTCGCGCTGGCCGGCCGCACGCGAGTGGCTGGACGCGCACGGTTACCCGGACACGCTGGCCTACCTGCGGGCGATGGCGGTCCGGGTGCTGGAGGAGACCGGCCTGCTTCCGCACCTCAACCCGGGCGTGCTGTCCTGGTCGGACCTGCAACGGCTCAAGCCGGTGTCGGTCTCGATGGGGATGATGCTCGAAACCACAGCGACCCGGCTGTGGAGGGACCCGGGCGGGCCGCACCACGGCTCGCCGGACAAGGAACCGGCCGTCCGGCTGCGGGTGCTGGAGGACGCCGGGCGCTCGGCGGTGCCGTTCACCACCGGCGTGCTGGTCGGCATCGGGGAGAGCCGGGTCGAGCGGGCCGAGTCGCTCTTCGCGATCCGTCGGGTGGCCCGGGCCTACCGGGGCATCCAGGAGACGATCGTGCAGAACTTCCGCGCCAAGCCGGACACCGCGATGCGGGACGTGCCGGACGCGGAGCTGACGGACCTGGCCGCGACGATCGCCGTGGCCCGGCTGGTGCTCGGGCCGTCGGCCCGGATCCAGGCGCCGCCGAACCTGGTCGGTGAGCAGCACGGGTTGATGCTGCGGGCCGGTGTCGACGACTGGGGTGGCGTCTCCCCGGTGACCGCCGACCATGTGAACCCGGAACGCTCCTGGCCGGCGCTGGACGAGCTGGCGCGGTGGACCGAGCGGGCGGGGTTCACGCTGCGCGAACGGCTGGCGGTCCAGCCGGAGTACGTTCGCAGCGGCGGTTCCTGGCTCGACCCGCGGGTCCTACCGCACGTCCGGGCGCTCGCCGACCCGCAGACCGGGCTGGCGGTGCCCGGCCGCCGGCCGACCGGGCTTCCCTGGCAGGAGCCTGCGGCCGGCTGGCGGGCGAGCGGGCGCACCGATCTGCACCTCGACGTCGACCGCCGACCCGCCGACGACCGGCGTCGCTCCGACTTCTCCGAGGTGTACGGCGACTGGGACGCGCTGCGGGAGCGGGCGAGGACGACGTCGGCGCCGGTCGGCGGCCGGCTCGACAGCGACGTGGCGGCGGCGCTGCGGCGGGCCGAGAAGAACCCGTCGGGCCTCGGTGAGCGCGACGCGTTGACGCTGATGACCGCCGAGGGGTCGGGTCTGGAGCAGCTCTGCGCGCTCGCCGACGCGCTGCGCCGGGAGGCGGTCGGCGACGAGGTCACCTACGTGGTCAACCGCAACATCAACTTCACGAACGTCTGCTACACCGGTTGCCGGTTCTGCGCCTTCGCCCAGCGGCGCAGCGACGCGGACGCGTACACGCTGTCGGTGGCCCAGGTCGGTGACCGGGCGGCGGAGGCCTGGCGGGCGGGGGCCACCGAGATCTGCATGCAGGGCGGCATCCATCCCGACCTGCCGGGCACTGCCTACTTCGACCTGGCGGCCGAGGTGAAGCGGCGGGCACCCGGGCTGCACCTGCACGCGTACTCGCCGATGGAGGTGGTCAACGGCACCGCACGGACCGGGCTGTCCATCGAGGACTGGCTCGTGGCGGCCCGCTCCGCCGGGGTGGACTCGCTGCCCGGCACGGCCGCCGAGATCCTCGACGACGACGTGCGGTGGATCCTGACCCGGGGCAAGCTGCCCGCGGCCACCTGGGTGGAGGTGGTCACCACCGCGCACCGGCTCGGCATCCCCACCACCGCGACCATGATGTACGGGCACGTCGACGCCCCGGCGCACTGGGTCGCACACCTGCGGCTCATCGCCCGCCTCCAGGACGAGACGAACGGCTTCACGGAGTTCGTCCCGCTGCCGTTCGTGCACACCAACGCGCCGGTCTACCTGGCCGGCATCGCCCGACCCGGTCCGACGGAGCGGGACAACCGGGCCGTGCACGCGATGGCCCGCATCCTGCTGCACGGTCGGATCCCCAACATCCAGACGAGTTGGGTCAAGCTCGGTGTGGACGGCAGTCGGCTGGTGCTGTCCGGGGGCGTGAACGACGTGGGCGGCACGCTGATGGAGGAGACGATCAGCCGGATGGCGGGCAGCTCGCACGGCTCCGCGAAGAGCGTCGCCGAGCTGCGGGAGATCTGCGCGCCGCTGGGCCGCCCGGTCCGCCAGCGGACCACGCTCTACGGGGAGGTGCCGGCCGAGCGGCTGACGGCGGCGGCATCCGCCAGGCCCAGCCGGGCCCTCCTGCCGGTGCTCGGGCAGCACTGAGCGCGGGTAGGACGCAGCTCCGGGCGGTCGTCGCCCGGAGCTGCGTGCGCACCGCGGCCGGTCAGTCGACGACCAGGGCCACCTTGCCCCGCACGTGTCCGGTCTCGACCTGGCGGTGCGCCTCGGCGGCCTGCCCGAGCGGCACGGTGCTGGCGACCTCGACGACCAGCTTGCCCTCGGTGTAGAGGCGGGTCAGGTCGTCGAGCTTCTGCACCGACCGCTCGGTGCCCACCCGACGGATGCCCAGCTGGGCCGAGCGCGCCCAGTCCGCGATCGTGACGATCCGCTCCGTGCTGCCGAGCAGCTCCAGGGAGACATCGAGCGCCTCGCCGCCGATCGCGTCGAGCGCCGCGTCCACCCCCTCCGGCGCCACCTCCCGGACCCGGTCGGCGAGGCCCGGCCCGTAGGTGACCGGCGTCGCCCCCAGCGAACGCAGGTAGTCGTGGTTGCGCTCGCTCGCGGTGCCGATCACCCGGGCGCCACGGGCCTGCGCGAGCTGCACGGCGAACGAGCCCACCCCACCGGCGGCGGCGTGGATCAGCAGCGTGTCGCCGGACCCGACGCGCAGCTCGTCCAGGGCCGTGTACGCGGTCTGGCCCGAGGCGGTCAGGACCCCCGCCTCGGCCCAGGACATCTTCGCGGGCTTGTGGCCCACCTGGTTGATCGGAACCACGACGGCGTCGGCGTACCCCTCCATCGTGAGGAAGGCGATCACCTCGTCGCCGTCGACGAAGCTGCTGACACCCTCACCGACCTGGTCGACGACGCCGGCGACCTCGTTGCCGAGCCGGACCGGGAAGGTCAGCGGGTTGTACGCGGCGAAGTCGCCGCGCCGGGTCGCGCAGTCGAACGGCTGCACGCCGGCGGCCTTCACCCGGATGCGCACCTGCCCGGGCCCGGCCACCGGGTCCGGCACCTCGACGAGGTGGAGCACCTCCGGGCCGCCGTACTCGTTGAACACCACGATCTTGGCCATCTGGATTCCTTCCGCCGGCGCTGGGCGCCGGTGTCGACGGTGAAGATTTGTCGATCGTCCTGCACTGCCGCCAGTCAGCTCGCCGATCCGGTCTCCCGCCCGGCCGGGCCGTCCCCCGCACCACCCGGCCGGTGGCGGCGGGCGTACGGCGGCAGCAGGAAGGTCAGCGCGAACGCGGTGGCCAGCAGCCCCACGGCGGCCCAGATCGTGCCGCGCAGTGCGGCGGCGAAGCCGCCGTGGGTGGCGTCCCGGCCGGCCTCGTCGACGGCCGCGGCCACCGCGGCGCCGTCGCTGGTCGCGCCGGAGGCTCCGCTGACCTCCTCCCCGAGCCGGCGGCAGGCCGTTGGGACGGCGTCGGGGTCGGTCGTGTCCGCGCTCTCCCGACCGCAGGCGCGCAGCCCGTCGACGATGCGCTGCTGCTCGGGGGCGGGCACGCCGATCGCGGCGAGCCGGGACCGCAGGGCGGACGCGTCGGCGTCGGCGGCCTGCGCGACCTGACCGCCGAGGAGGCCGAAGAACAGGGTGCCCAGCACCGCCGCGCCGACGGCGCCGCCGAGCTGCTGCATCGCGTTCAACGTCCCCGATGCCGAGCCGTACTCGGCGGGGCGCACTCCGGCCAGCACGATGTCGAAGAACGGGGAGAGGAACAGGCCCAGACCGGCGCCGTAGATCAGCAGCACGGGTGCGAAGTGCCACGGCGACACGTCCGCGCCCTCGACGCGGAGCACCAGGAACACCCCGAGCACTCCGCAGATCATCAGCGCGGTGCCGAGTTGCAGCGATCGGCGTCCCAGCCGTTGGGTCAGCCCGACCGCGGTGGCTGCGAAGCCGACCAGGCTGCCCAGCGCCTGGGGTAGGACGGTCAGCCCGGCCTTGAGCGGCGAGAAGCCCAGACCCGCCTGGAGGAAGACGGCGAACACCAGCGCGAAGCCCACCATGGAGGTGAAGATGGCCAGCCCGGTCGCGAGGCCGCCGGTGAAGGCCCGGTTACCGAAGAGGGTGGGCACGATGAGCGGGTCGCCGCCGCGTCGCTGGACGCCGGCCTCGAACCGGGCGAAGACCACGAAGAGGATCAGCGCGAGCGCGATGAGCAGGAAGACCCAGGCCGGCCAGTCGAGTTCGCGCCCCTGCACGACGGGATAGACCAGCAGCAGTGCGGCGACCGCGGCCAGCACCGCGCCGGGCAGGTCGAGGCGGCGGGCCGTGGACTCCCGGCCGGCGGGCAGGAAGCGGGCCCCCGCCACGACGGCGAACAGCCCGATTGGCAGGTTGATCAGGAAGATCATCCGCCAGCCGGTGCCCCACAGGTCGGCGCTGATCAGCCCGCCGGCCAGCACGGGGCCGGCGACCGAGGCGAGACCCATGGCCGGGCCGAAGACACCGAACGCGGCGCCGAGTTCGCGGGGCGGGAAGACCGAGCGGATCACGCCGAGCCCCTGCGGGAGCATCACCGCGCCGAAGAGGCCCTGGGCCACCCGGGCGCCGATGAGCATGCCCGGCGAGGTGGCGACGGCGCAGAGCAGGGAGGTCAGCGTGAAGCCGGCCGCGCCGACCAGGAACACCGGTCTGCGGCCGTAGAGGTCGCCGAGGCGGCCGCCGGTGATCAGACCGGCGGCCAGGGCCAGCGTGTAGCCGGCGCCGAGCCACTGGATCAGGGCCGGGCCCCCGCCCAGTTCCGCCCGGATCGACGGGGCGGCGATGTTGGTGACCAGGGTGTCGAGCAGATTCATGATCGAGGCCAGCAGGACCACGACGAACGCCGGCCACCGCCACCGGTAGGCTCCGCCGGCCGTCGTCGGCTGCGGCGCGAGGGCCACGTTGTCGGTCATGTCGTCCCGTCCGTCAGGGTGGATCCGGGCCTGCGGTCCTGCGCCGGCCGGGATTCGGTAGCCAAAACGTTCGAAGTTCGATACCTTCCAAAAGCGAAGTATTCTGGAGTCGGAGTAATCATGTCAAGACGAACGCGGAACGAGGTGGTCTTCGGCCTGATGCGCGCGTGGCGAGCCGCCCGCCTGCAGACCGATCTGCTCGACGACACCGCCTTCCACAAGATCGGCATCAACCGCACCGACGGACGCTGCCTGGACGCGCTCAGCGAAGGACCGATGACGGCGACCACGCTGGCCCAGGCGTGCGGGATCAGTCCCAACGCACTGACCACCGTGGTCGATCGGCTCGCCGAGCGCGGGCTGGTCGAGCGGGTCAAGGACCCGACCGACCGCCGGCGGGTGGTGGTCCGCCTCACCGCGCTGGCCGACCACATCAGCACCCAGCTGTACGGGCCGGTGGTGCAGTGGTCGCTCCACAACTTCGAGAAGTACTCCACCGACGAACTCGAACTCATCGAAGGCTTCATCAACTCCGGCCGGGAGTTCCAGGCCGAACACGTCAGGTACATCAACGAGCTGGAGCTGTCCTGGGACGTCCCGGACGCACCGGCCACCGACGGCCCCGGCGGGGGCTGATCCACCACGTCCCCACGCGGGCGTACCGCCGGCGCCGTCGACGTCATCGACAGCCTAGGGAGCAGAACATGGCCACGACCACGGAACACGTCCGCCCCGCCCTCGGACGCCTCGGCGTCCGGACCCTCGTCACCGTCTCGGCGATCCTCGCCGCCGCCCTCGTCTACCTGCTCTTCGTCCGCGTCGGCGGTTACGAGCTGCGGGTTCCGGAGACCCCCGGTTCGAGCGTCTCGCGCCCCATGCAGTTCGGCGAGATGGTCGGGGCGGCGACCATCGCCTGCTTCGCCGGCCTGGCCTTCCTGACGGTACTGGAGCGCTTCACCCCCAAGGCCCTGACCATCTGGACGGTGGTCGCCGTCGTGCTCTACCTGGGGACCCTGCCCTACCTGCCCGGCTTCCGGGTGATGGACCGGCTGATCATCGTGCTCATGCACACCGCACTGGCCGCCGTGCTCATCCTGGGCCTGCGCCGGACCTCGACCCGTCCGGCGTGACGGGCCGACGACACCCACGCAGAGGAGGACGAGGATGCTCGTCGAGGTCTGGTCCGACATCATGTGTCCCTGGTGCTACATCGGCAAGCGGCGGTTGGAGAAGGCGCTGGCCCGGCTGGGCGACCCCCGCATCGGCATCACCTGGCGCAGCTACGAACTGCGGCCCGGCCACACCCGTACCCCGGACATCACGCTCGGCGAAGGAATGGTGCGCTGGCGGGGCCGGACCGAAGCCGAGGTGACCAAGCTCTTCGGCTGGATCCGCAGCCTGGGCGCACAGGAGGGGCTGGCGCTCAACCTCGACACCGTCCGCCCGGTCAGCTCGTTCGACGCGCACCGGCTGACCCACCTGGCCGGTGCGTACGGGCTTCGCGACGAGATGACCGAACGTCTCTTCCGCGCCCACCTGACCGAGAACGTCAACGTCGCCGACCACGAGGTGCTGCTCGATCTCGCCGACGAGGTCGGACTCGACGCCGCGACGGCCCGGCAGGTCCTCGACAGTGACCGGTACGCCGCCGAGGTGCACGCGGAGGCCCGTGCGGAGGGGGTGACCGCCGTGCCGACGGTGCTGGTCGACCGCCGGCAGCACGTCGCCGGAGCGGCCGAGGTGACGGAGTACCTCGCCCTGCTGCACCGGGCGCAGGCCGCCGCGGCCCCGTCCTGACGGCGGCGGGGCCGGCCGGACGACGGATGTCCGGCCGGCCCCGCCGCCGGTGCCACCTCTCATTCGGCGCCGAACGGCGCCAGGGCGAGCAGGCGTTCGTCGTACTCGACGTCGGCGCCGTCGTCGCGCAGCACCGCCACCACCGTGCCGTGCACGTCGGCGTTGACCGGGATCATCAACTTCATCGCCTCGACGATGCCCACCTGCTGGCCCGGCGAGACGATGTCGCCCTCGGTGACGAACGGCTTCGCGCCGGGCTCGGGGGCCCGGTAGAAGACGCCGACCGTGGGGGCGCGGACGAAGTGCTGCCCGGAGTCCGCGACGGCTTCGACCGCCGGGGTGGCGGCCGACCCGAGCGGAGCCGGCGGCTCCGCCGCGGCGACGGCCGGTCCGGCCGTCGACCACTCCGCCTCCAGCGTCAGCTCGCCGGCCCGGATCCGCAGCGCTGAGGGCTGCCGGGGCAGGTCGGCGAGGAGTTGCAGGGCGCTGCGCCGTACGGCGTCCAGGGCGGCCGGGAGATCGGGCGACGTCCGGTCGCTTCCGTCGCCTGCGACGGCGGTGTCTGGGCTCATTGCCAGCCTTCCTGCTCGGCGGAAAATCGGGGAACCATCGCGGTCAGTAGTTGCCCAGGCCGCCGCAGACGTTGAGCGCCTGGGCGGTGACCGCCGCCGCGTGGTCGCCGACCAGGTAGTCGACCATCGCGGCGACCTCGTCGGGCTGGACGTAGCGGCCGAGCGGAACCCGGGCGGTGATCCGGTCCCGGGTCTCCTCCTCGGAGACCCCCCAGATGTCCGCGTAGTGCGCCCGGACCCGCTCGGCCATCGGCGTCTCCACGAAGCCCGGGCAGACCGCGTTCACCGTGACGCCGGCGCGCGCCAGCTCCAGGCCGAGCGCCTTGGTGAGACCGACCACGCCGTGCTTCGAGGCCGAGTACGGCGCCGCGTGCACCACGCCCTGCTTGCCGCCTGTGGATGCGATGTTGATGATCCGGCCGTGCCCCCTCTCGAGCATGCCGCCGACCTTGAGCACCTCCTTGGTCATCAGGAAGACGCTGTTCAGGTTGGTGTTGATCACGTCGAACCAGAGTTCGTCGGCGATCTCGGCGGTGGCGCCGCCGCCGCTGCGGCCGGCGTTGTTGACGAGCACGTCGACCGGCCCGTAACGGGCCACGGCGGCGGAGACGAACCGGCGGATGTCGTCCGGCACGGAGACGTCGCAGGTCTGGCCGTCCACCTCGAAGCCCTCGTCGCGGAGCGCCTTGATCGTCGCCGACAGCTCCTCGTCGTGGCGGGAGCAGATGAAGACCCGGTGGCCGCCCGCGGCCAACCGCCTGGTGATCGACAGACCGATGCCGCTGGTCGCCCCGGTCACGATCGCGACCGGCTGGTTTCCCTTCACGCTTCCTCCACTGACCACTTCGTAGGACAGGACGCTGTGACGGTGGCGCAGCGGGCTCGAGGCCGCGTCGAACCGGTCTGGAACACCGGCCCGACCACCGGCGCTCGCCGCGTTCTCGAGGCCGGTTCGAGGCCTTCGGGGCACGGTGGGCGCAGTGGTCGGCAGGGCCACGGCGGCGTACGCACGCGGTGGCCCCCGAGGGCGACCCGGACCGGCCGCCCAGTCTCTCTCCCGAGGAGCGCGATGATCGGCACCGAGTCCCTCACCGACCTGTACGTCGAGGTCCAACACTTCTACGCGCGACAGATGCATCTGCTCGACGGGGGCGCGTTCGAGGAGTACGCGGCGACGTTCACGGAGGACGGCGAGTTCACCCACACCCCGCAGCAGCCACCGGCCCGCACCCGGGCGGGCATCGTCGCCGAGCTGAACCGGTTCCACCAGCGCTTCGCCGACGACCCGGTGGTCCGTCGGCACTGGTTCAACATGCTGAAACTGGACCCGCTGGAGGGCGGGGACATCGCGGCGACCTACTACGCCCTGGTGGTCACCACCCGACCCGGTCGCAACGTGACCATCGCGCCGAGCTGCGTGGTCCACGACGTCCTGGTCCGCGAGAACGGCGCGCTGCTTACCCGGTCCCGGAAGGTGGACCACGACCAGGTGCCGTGAGCCGTCGCACCGGGTCCTCCGGCGCGGCAGGGTCCACCCTGCCGCGCCGCGTCCCGTTACGGGCTTGTTGGATCCGCCGCGCGGGATGCCTGACGGGCTACCGGACGGCCGGCACGCCGACGGTGGCGAAGAGTTCGTCGACGAGGGCGGTGTTGTGCTCCGCCGCCCGGAAGGTCGGATGGTCGACGACCTTCCGCAGAAAGTCGCGGGTGGTGCTGATCCGGGGGCCCGACACCCGGCACTCGTCGAGTGCGCGCAGCATCCGGGCGATGGCCCGGTCCCGGTCCGGCGCCCAGACGATCAGCTTGGCCAGCAGGGAGTCGTAGTTCGGCGGCACGACGTAGCCGGGGTACGCGTGGGTGTCCACCCGGACGAACGGCCCGGCGGGCACGACGAACTCCTCGAGCAAACCGGGGGTCGGTGCGAAATCGGCGTCCGGGTTCTCCGCGTTGAGCCGGCACTCGATGGCCACCCCGCGCGGCTGGACGTCGCGTTGGGTCATGGTCAGCCGCTCGCCGGCCGCCACCCGGAGCTGTTCCTGCACCAGGTCCACGCCGGTGACCGCCTCGGTGACCGGATGCTCCACCTGGATCCGGCAGTTGACCTCCATGAAGTAGTACCGGCCGTCCGGGTCCACCAGGAACTCGAAGGTGCCCGCCCCGACGTAGCCGACCGCCGACGCGCCGGCGACGGCCGCGGCGCCCATCCGCTCGGCGAGACCGTCCGGCAACCGCGGCGACGGGGTCTCCTCGATGAGCTTCTGGTGCCGGCGCTGCACGCTGCAGTCGCGCTCACCGAGGTGGATCGCGTTGCCGTACGCGTCGCAGAGCACCTGGATCTCGACGTGCCGGGCGCTGCGCAGGTACTTCTCCACGTACACCCGGCCGTCGTTGAAGAGCATCTGGGCGGTGGCCCGGGTCCGGCGGTGGGCGTCGGGGAAGTCGTCGGACCGGGTCACCACCTGCATTCCTCGACCGCCGCCCCCGGCGACCGCCTTGATGATCACCGGGTAGCCGATCTCGTCGGCGAGCCGGTGGGCGGCCTCGGGCCCGAGCGGATCGAGGCTTCCCGGCAGCAGCGGCAGGCCGGCGTCGGACATGATCTTCCGGGCCGAGCCCTTGTCCCCCAGTTTCGCCATCACCGGCGCGGGCGGACCGATCAGGACGATCCCCTCCATGGCACACGCGTCCGCGAAGTCGGGATCCTCGGAGAGGAAGCCGTACCCGGGGTGAATGGCATCCGCGCCGGTGCGCCGGGCCGCCTCCAGGATCGCGGCGGCACAGAGGTAGCTCTGCCGGGGCGGCGGCGGACCGATCTGCACCGCCTCGTCCGCGTACCGCACGGCCGCCGAGTCACGGTCCTGTGTCGAGTGCACGACGACCGTGCGGATGCCCATCTCCCGGCAGGCGCGGGCCACCCGGAGCGCGATCTCGCCCCGGTTGGCGATCAGGATCGTACGGAACACGGCTCTCCTTCGAGGGCGGGGTGCGGGCGGAGGCGCCTACCGGCGCGGTTCGCTCATGGTGCGCAGCTCGGACTCGACGGTCAGCGCCGATCCGTACTGCCGGAACCGGGCCCGGCGGTCGGCCCGCAACTGCGGGCCGGTCAGTTCCCGCAGCTCGCCCAGACTGTCGGCCAGTGCGCGACGCAGGGCGTCGGCAGCGGCCAGCGGGTCGGCCCCGGTGCCGCCGTCCGGTTCGACCACCACCGCGTCGACGACGCCCAGCCGCAGCAGGTCCCGGGAGCCGACCCGCAGCGCGGCGGCCGCGCGGGGCGCCGCCGCCGGGTCCTTCCAGAGGATCGCCGCACAGCCCTCCGGCGAGATCACCGAGTAGACGGCGGAGCTGAAGGCCAGCACCCGGTTGGCGACCGCCAGCGCCAGCGCGCCCCCGCTTCCCCCCTCCCCGATGATCACGGTGACCACCGGGACGGTCAGCAAGGCCATCAGCCGCAGGTTCTCGGCGATGGCCACGGCCTGGCCCTGCTCCTCGGCGTCCGCGCCCGGATAGGCGCCGGGCGTGTCGACAAGCGTCACCACCGGCAGCCGGAGCTTCTCGGCCAGGCGCATCAGCCGGGCTGCCTTGCGGTAGCCGGAGGGCATCGGCATGCCGAAGTTGCGCTGCGACAGCTCCGCCGCGGTGTGCCCCTTCTGCTGCCCGATCACCATGACCGGACGCCCGTCGAGCCAGGCCGTCCCGCCGACCACGGAGGGACAGTCGCCGGAGATCCGGTCCCCGTGCAGTTCCTGGAAGTCGACGAAGGCCGTCGCGAGGTAGTCGAGCGTGGTCGGACGGGTCAGGTCGCGTGCCCGACGGACCTGCTCCCACGCGTCGGCCTCGGGCAGCCGACCCGGGTCCCGCACCAGCCCCTCGCCCGGCTCGGGCCGGCCGCTGCGGGAGGACCGGCCGGCGCCGACGGGCCGGGCGTCGCCGACGGGCCGGTCGGCGTCGGTGGCGGCGCGTAGCAACCGGCCGAGCTCGGTACGGAGCCGGGGCCGGGGCACGATCCGGTCGACGACGCCGCGCTCGAGCAGGAACTCCGCGGTCTGGAACTCGGCCGGCAACTGCTGCCGGATGGTCTGCTCGATGACCCGTCGACCGGCGAAGCCGAGCCGGGCGCCGGGCTCGGCCAGGATGACGTCGCAGAGTGTGGCGAAGGACGCCGCGACGCCGCCGAAGGTGGGATCGGTGACCAGGGAGACCGTCAGCACTCCCGCCTCGTCGAGCTGCGCCAGCGCGGCGGCTGTCTTGGCCATCTGCATGAGGGAGAGCACGCCCTCCTGCATCCGGGCGCCGCCGGAGGCGGAGACGATGACCAGCGGCGTACGACCGGCCAGTGCGACCTCCGCGGCCAGGGTGATCAGCTCGCCCACCGCGCTGCCCAGGCTGCCACCCAGGAAGCGGAAGTCCATCACCGCCAGGACCACCGGGACACCTTCGACGGTCGCCCGCGCGCACAGCACCGCCTCGTCCAGGCCGGTCCGGGCCCGGGCCTGGACGAGCCGCGCCGGGTACGGGACGGTGTCGACGAACTGCAACGGGTCCTCGCTGCGCGCTTCCAGGTCGAGCCGCTCGTAGCGGCCGTCGTCGACGAGCTGCGTCAACCGTTCGACCGCGGACAGCGCGGTGTACCGGCCGCACTCGGGGCAGACGCTCAGGTTGCGCAGCCACCGCTTGCCGTACACGGGGGTGGTGCAACCGGGGCAGAGCACCCACCGCGGTTCGTCCACGATCCGGTCCACGGTCTGCCTCATCCGTCCACTCCCCCTCGGCCGGCTTCCTGCTGGCGAGGAGCAATCTGCCCCGGACCGCTCGAGCGGCGACAGAGGATCGCTGGTGCCGGCGTACCCCAGCCCGACTCGACCCGGTCTCGAGCATCGGCGGCCAGCGTGATGTCGGGACGTTCGACGCCACCGACCGGAAGCAGAGGAACGAGATGATCTCAGCGGATCCGTCCGAGCTGGATGACACCCGTCGAGAGCCGCTGGACCTCGACGGCTTCCGAGCCGCCATGGCGTCCTTCCCCACCGGTGTCACCATCGTGACGACCCAGGGCCCCGAGGACACCCCGTACGGCTTCACTGCGAACTCGTTCTGTTCGGTCTCCCTGGAACCGCCCATGATCCTCGTCTGCCTGTCCCGCACGGCCCGCTCGTTCCCGGTCTTCCAGGGCTGTGAGCAGTTCGCGGTCAGCATCCTGCAGGCGCACCACACCGAGCTGGCCCGCCGGTTCGCCAGCAAGCGCGGGGACAAGTTCGCCCAGGGTCGGTTCGTCCGGACCGCCAACGGGTTGACCGTGGTCGACGGAGCGGTGGCGGTGATCGAGTGCGACCTGCACCAGCAGCACGAGGCCGGCGACCACGTCATCCTGGTCGGCCTGGTGCACTCGGTGCGGATGGCGGCGACCCGGAGCCCGGCGCTCTACGTCGACCGCGCCTTCGGCGCCGTCGGTCCGATGCCGGCCGGCTGATGGTCGGCACCGGCCGGCAGCGGTTGGTCGGAACACCTGCCACCGAAGGGGGCCGGGCCCGCGGGCCCGGCCCTTCGTCGTCTACCGTCAGTGCTCGCCCACACCGGAGAGCCGCAGCGCCCGGGCGGCGAGCCGGAGCAGCTCCAGCCGGCCGTCGGTGCCGGTCGCCGCGGCCGACACCATCACCCCGAGCGTGGTCACCCCGGCCTCCGCGTACTCCTGCATCCGGGCGGCCACCCGGTCGACCGGTCCGACCAGCGCGGTCGCGCAGACGAAGTCGAGCGGCACCGCGGCGGCCGCGCCGGCGCGGTCACCGCCGCGGACCAGCTCGTGGACCTTCTCCACGGCACCGTCGAACCCCATCTGCCGGGCCAGGGAGACGTAGAAGTTCCGCTCCGGGTCGCCGATGCCGAGCAGGTACGCGTACTGACCTCGGACCAGGTCCACCGCTGCGGCGGTGTCGTCCATGATGGCCGTGGGCAGGCAGGGCATCGCCTCGAAGCCGTCCAGGGTGCGGCCGACGACCGCCCGGCCCTCGCGCAGGTGCGCGACAGCGCGGGCGGCCAGCTCGGGTGAGGTGAAGACGCCGATCCACCCGTCGGCGATCTCGCCGGCCAGCCGCAGGTTGCGTGGACCGACCGCGGCGAGGTAGATCGGCAGATCCGGGCGGACCGGCTCGGTCAGCACGTGCAGCGGGGCGCTCCCGGCCCCGTCCCGGGGCAGCCGGAAGTGCCGCCCCTCGTACCGCACCGGCCCGCCGCGCAGAGCGGCCCGGACGATCTCCACGTACTCACGGGTCCGTTGCAGCGGATGGTCGAACGCGACCCCGTACCACCCGTCGGAGACCTCGGGGTTGGACACCCCGAGGCCCAGCCGGAACCGGCCACCGCTGACGGCGTCGAGGGTCGCCGCGGTCAACGCGGCCAGGCCCGGCGTACGGGCGGGGATCTGCATCACCCCCGACGCGAGGCCGATCCGCTCGGTGCGCCCCGCCACCAGGCCCAGCACGCTCGCGGCGTCGGAGCGGTACCCCTCGGGGGCGAGGGCGATCGCGTAGCCCAGTTCCTCGGCGGCCCGGGCGAGCAGCGCGGCGTCCTGGTAGACCAGATTGACGGCCAGCTTCATCGGCGTCTCCTTCCGGCGTCTTCAGATGAGGTGTGCTCCGCCGTCCACCAGCACGACCTGCCCGGTCATGTAGCTCGCGGCGACGACGCCGGCCACCGCCTCGGCGACGTCCGCCGGGACGCCGACGCGACGCAGCGGGGTGCTCTGCCGCACCTTCTCGGCGATCTCGGTGAACGACGCCGTCCACGGCGTCTCGATCAGTCCCGGGGCGACCGCGTTCACCCGGACCTGCGGGCCGGCCACGTTCGCCAGCAGGCGGGTGAGGTGCTCCACGGCGGCCTTGCTGACCGCGTACGGGATCGAACTGCCGGCGGGCCGGCTGCCGGCCACGGACGAGATGTTGACGACGCACCCCGCACCGGAGGCGCTCAGGTGCGGCATCGCCGCCACGGTGGTTTGCCAGGTGCCGATGACGTTGAGGTCGAGGATCTCCCGCCAGACCTCCGGCGTCACCGCGGCCAGGTCGTGGTGCGGGATGAACCGGGTCCGGCCCGCGTTGTTGACCAGGATGTCCAGCCGGCCGTACGTCTCGACCGTCGTGTCGATCAGGCGGGCAGCCTGGACCGGGTCGGCGACGTCGGCGGCGACGTACCGCGCCTCGGGCAGCGCGGCAGCGAGTTCCTCGCCCGCCTCCCGGGAGCGGACCGAATTGATCACCACCCGGACCCCCTCGCCGGCCAGCCGGCGGGCGACCGCCGCGCCGATGCCGGACGACGACCCGGTCACCACCGCGACACGTTCGTCTGCCATGTCGTGCTCTCCTTCGCTCTCCCTGACTGACCGCGGCGGTGCGGGCGCCGGATCATCCGGCACCCGCACCGCCCGAGCACCGCTGTGAGGTCAGCCGATGGTGGTGCTGCTGAACACGACCGGCGTGGCCGGGTTGCAGTCGAAGGGCCGCTGCACGCCCTCCAGGTCGGTGCGGACCCAGCTCCAGGACGGGTCGGTCAGACTCGTGCCACCGGTGGCCGTCTGCGCCACCCCACTCGGACCGGACAGCAGGTAGACCGTCACGGTGGGCAGGTCGAACGGCACGTTGGCAGGTAGCGGCCCGGCCACCGTCACGGTCAGGGTCCGCGCCGCGTAGTCGACCTTTACCTGCGGCGGGGTCGAACCGAGGTTGAGCCCGCCGGAGAGCTGGTGCCAGACGTACCAGGCGTTCGCCGGCAGCCGGTACCTGACCGTGACGTTGCGGACGTCCAGGTTGAACTTCGGGTCCGGCGTCCACTGCTGCGGGTCGAGCGTCACGCTGAACGACCGGTACGCGGCGACCCGCTCGGGTGCGGTGGAGGTGAAGGTCAGACTGAACGGCACGGTCGTCGAGCCGCCGGGGAAGGTGACGTAGCAGCTGTAGTTGACCGGCGTCGCGGTGGTGACGCCGGGCGTGGCCGTGGCCGTCGCACTCCGGCCGGTGTCGGCGCCGGCCGTGCCGGGCACCGCCGCGAGTCCCACGACGGCGAGCGCCGCGGCGGCGAGCAGGCGACGGCTCCAGGTCATACCAGTGGTCATCATCGTCCTTTCCTAGTAGGCACCCGGACGGGACCGGCGTGGTCCGTCGGGTGGCAGGAGAACCGTGCCAACCCCGGATCGAGCTTCGCTCGACGCAACGTCCACATCGCACGGCGGCGGTCAGGTCCGGGCGGTGACCTCGGCGGCCGGGATGCTGCGCTGGAGGGTGTAGGCGACCATCTCCGGCCCCTGCACCCCCGGCATGCCGGCCAGCGCCTGGCGCAACGCCCCGGCGCGGGGATTGCTCTTGAAGGACTCGCGGTACGCCTCCTCGCTGGTCCACTGCGCGTAGTTGACGAGCCGGGTGCCGTCGACGCTGAAGTGGTAGTTGGCCGAGATGAACCCGGGGCAGTGGCGGACCCACGCCTCGACGTCGCGGACCAGGAGGTCGAGAAGCTGGCGCTGGGTCTCCGGACCGTCAGTGCGCAGCGTGACGATGGCGATGAAGCCGGCCTCGGGCCGGTCGGTGTCGACCATGGTACGTCCCTCCTCGGACGGGTGTGCGGAGTCAGGCCCGGTGCCGGGCCTGTGCGGCGTACGCCGCGGCGGCGGGTTCGAACTGGAGCACGACGTGGCTGGCGGCGGCGTTGACGTCCCGCCAGGCCCGCTGCAGGCCGTTACCGTCGGCCTGGGCCCGGGTGCCGGCGGCACGGAAGAGCCGGTCCACGGCGGAGACCAGCAGGTCGACCGCGAGTGCGCAGTCGCGGCTGTTGCGGGCGACCTCCAACGGGGTGACCGCGCCGCCGTCGGCGACCGCGGCGACCCGGTCGAGAAGTAGTCGGGCGGCGTCGATCTCGCCGGCGCTGCGGGCCAGGGTGCCGTCGTACGTCGGGCCGCCACTGATGCCGTTCGCCGGGCTGGTCCGCACCTTCTCGGCGATCCACGACGTCCAGAGCTTGAGTGCGCCGTCGGCCGCCCCCAGCACGGGCACCGCGAACGCCAGGCCGTTGGCGGCCTTGAGCGGCACCCGGTGGCAGGGCGCGTCCGCGTCGGCGGCCCGACCCTGCGCCACCGCCTCCCGGGTGAAGGACCGTCGCGCCGGCACGACGACGTCGTCCAGCACGAGAGTGTTGCTTCCGGTCGCCCGCATCCCCACGTTGAACCAGGTGTCCACGGTGGTGTACGAGTCGCGGGGGACGGCGAAGAACCGGGCCTCGGGCCGACCGTCGGTCTGCGCCATGGCACAGACCAGGGCCCACTCGGAATATTCCACCGCGCTGACGAACGGCCACCGCCCGCTCACCCGCCAGCCTCCCGGCACCGGCCTGGCCTCACCGAGCGGCATCAGCGCGCCGACGATCAGTGGGTCCGGGCCGTTCCGCCACAGCTCCTCCTGACCGGAGGCGGGCAGATACGCCGCCATCCGGCCGAGACTCGCGGTCAGCGACGCGTACCAGGCGGTGGAGGCGCAGCTCTCACCGATCGCCGCGACACCGCGGGTCACCTCGGCGAAGGTGCCCGCGATGCCACCCCACCGCGACGGTACGAAGTGGCGGGCGAAGCCGGCCTCGATGACGGCCCGGACCACCTCGGGATGCAGTTGCCGGTCGGCTTCCGCCTCGCCGGCCCGCTTGCCGGCCAGATCGGCGACCTGGTCGGCAGCCTCCAGCAGACCGCTCTGGTTGGACATCTGTTCGCGCACCTCTGTGCCTCCTCGAACCACGGACGGCTGGCATCGCCGGTCACGTTCTCAGGAGGTGCTCGAGGACAACTCGACGTCAGCTCGGCCCGAGCCCCGACGAGGTGCGCGCCGGGTCACGAGGCGACCCGGACGTGGGCCCGGGCGCCGACCGGCCCGCCGGGGCGCCGCCCCGGTGCGGGCAACTGCCCGACGTTGAGCAGCTCGAACTGCATCTGCTGGATCTCCGGCGTGGGCAGCACCCCGAGTTCCTCGTCGAGGATGCGCCGCAGGTCGTGGTACGCCTGCAACGCCTCGGCCCGCCGACCGGAGCGGTTGAGCGCGGTGATGAGCTGGGCGTGGAACCACTCGTTGAGCGGGTACGCACTGACCAGGGCGCGCAGCTCCGGGATGAGCTCGCGGTAGCGACCGAGCCGCTGCTCGGCCTCCATCCGCAGCTCGATGGCCCTGATCTTGAGTTCCTCGAGGTGGGTGATCTGTCCCCGCAGGACCGCGCCGGCGGTGATGTTCGCCAGCGCGGCGCCGCCCCACAGGTCGAGCGCCTCACGCAGCACCCGGGACGCCTCCTCCAGCCGGCCGTCGTCGAGCAGGCTCCGCCCCTGTTTGGTGAGCCGGACGAAGACCGCGGCGTCGACCTCGTCCTCGGCGACATCGATGAGGTAGCCGGGCGGCCGGGTGACGAGCAGCGTACGGCCCTGGGGCACCAGCTCCTGTCGGGCGAAGATGCGGCGGGCGTGGTAGACGTACGTCTGCAGCGTGGTGACCGCGCTGCGGGGCGGGGCGTCCGCCCACAACTCCTCGACGAGCGAGCTCACGCTGACGATCTCGTTGGGTCGGATGAGCAGCAGGGCCAGCACCTGGCACACCTTCGGTGTGCTCAATGTGCAGGCCTTTCCGCGGTCTGCGACGATTTCCAGTGGACCGAGCAGTTTGAAACGCACTGTTCCCCCGAACTGACCCGTTGTTCACTGACGGTTCATGCGGACATCCGTCGCGCCTGAGCAGATAGCCAACCGGTGGCTCCGACGCCCCCGAGCAGTTGCATCAACCGCTCTACACAATGACGGCGGACTATCAGACTACGGATGATCCGTTGTTGCCGGGCACTAATTGAAGCCCTGGCCGAGCATACTCGGCCACCCACCGGCCCGAAAGGCAGTGAGATAGGCCACTCCCGGCGTGCAATGGCCGCTGAGCTGGGGAAACGTAACTTTGAGGGGCACCACCTGGTCGACGCATCACACTATCCGACAGAAGTTGCAGTTAGAGCGACCGGCAATAGGCAGGTGTCTGGGTGGACGTGACCCCGGGGTAGCAAGCAGGCACGGAACTCCATCGGTTGCAGAGCGTCGAGAACTCCGATGATCAATGGACCCGTGCCTGCTTGCCGCCCGCAGGTACCCGCATTTCCGGATCTTGGACCTATTGCCGGTCGCTCTTATTTTCGTCCGCACCCGGACGTCGCACCGGTCATCGTGTTCGCAAATTCATCGGCGCGAAACATCTCCCGTCGAAACGGGGACCCGATGAAACGAATGACGGCGAGGGTGGTGGGAACGGAGCCCGTTCCCACCACCCTCGCGATGCGCCTGATCAGGCCCAGCAGTCCGGGAGCCGCCCGCCGTTGAAATCCACCATTTCCGCGAAAACGGATGAGACGTCCAGGGGACGGCCGGGTTCGCCGCCGCGCAGTTCGTCGTACGCCCGGTGCAGGTTTCCCACCATCCGCTCGGGGTCGAGCAGATCGGCGAACTCCCCCAGACCGGTGTCCCGGGCCACCTCCAACGCCGTGAGCCCGGCGGCGAACCCGGCGGCCGCCACCTCCTGGATCCAGCGCAGGTACGCCTCGGTCCGGTCGAACACCTCCGGCCCGGCGACCGGGCCGTGCCCGCAGACCACCGTCACCGGATCGAGCCGGCGCAGCCGCGCCACCGCCCGGAGCGCCCCCGCGATCGACCCCATCAGGTTGAAGGGCGTGCATCCGGCCAGCACCACGTCACCGGCGAACAGCAACCGCTCCTCGGGCAACCAGGCGACGACATCGTTGGTGGTGTGCGCCGGACCCACGTGGATGAGTTCCACCCGCCGGTCGCCCAGGTGCACCGTGACGGCCTCCCGGAACGTGAGGTGGGGCAGGACGACCCGGACGTCACCCCAGGCCACGTCCGGCCAAAGGCCGGTCAGGGCCGTGCCGGTGGCCGCCATCTCCGTTCGGGCCTGCTCGTGGGCGACGATCGTCGTGGTGGGGCCGAAGGCGAAGTTGCCGAACGTGTGGTCCCCGTGGTGGTGGGTGTTGACCAGGATGCGGCCGGGGCCGGTGCCGAGTCGGTCGACGGTCTCCCGCAGCCGTACCGCCCGCGCCTCGGTGGCCACCGTGTCCACCACCAGCACCCCGTCGCCGCCGACCAGGATCCCCGCGTTGTTGAGACACCACCCACCATTGGGCTGGGTGTAGGCGTGAACGCCGTCGGCGACCTCCACCAGCCGGGCCGCCGACGCCGGCGGGCGGACCGTCCGGGACGAGGCGCTCACCGGGCGGAGGCTCCGGCCGTCCGCCCCGCTCTGCGGGCTGCGGCGAACTCGCCGGCCCGGGCGAGGGTGACGCCGCTGTTGCCGCCCAGCGCCGAGCGGACGTACGCCCTCGCGTCGGCCAGACTGGTCCCGGCGGCGAGCGTTTCGGCCACGGCGTGCGGGTTCATCGCCACGGTGTGCCGGGCGGTCACCACGGCGTTGCCGGACCGCTCAGTGAACGACCAGGTGCCGCTGTGCCCGAGCAACAGCTTCGGGGGCACCAGCTGCTTGTAGGCGACCAGCTCCGGTGCCCGGCACACCCGGACCGAGCGGGTGGTGTGCGCGGCCCCCTCCGCCGTGACCGTCTCCATCTCGAGGGTCTGGACGCCGGGCACCTCCTCGGTCAGCGCCGCCCGCCGCACGTGGGGCAGCCGCTCCGCCCAGCGATCCGCCCGGTCGACGAACTCGTAGGCGTCGGAGACCGCGCCCGGGATCTCAACGGTGTCCTCGAACGAGAACACCACGTCCTCGATCGGCTCACCCAGTTCGGCGATCCGGGTCAGCGCCCCCAGCTCAGCGGGGCTGTTGCGGTGCAGGGCCGCACGTATCCACGCGACCGCCTCGGGATCATCGTCGACCCCGGTGAAGTGGTGTCGCAGCACCACCTCCGTCCGCTCGTCGGGCAGCGGCCGGAACAGCCACTCACCGCCCATCGACGCCACCGGTGGCTGACTGCGTTCCTGCTCGAACCGGATCCGGCCCGCGTCGGGCTCCAGCACCCGGCGCGACGTCCACGTCTTCACCTCCCCGTTGACCAGCGCCCAGAGCTGGAACCGCTCCTGCCGCCCCTGATGGCCGAGGTGCTCCACGTACACGGTCGGCCCGAACACCGCCGGCCAGCGACGGACGTCGGCCACCAGCTCGTAGGCGAGGTCGGGGGGGCCGGGGACGACAGCGGTGTGCTCGGTGGTGTATGTCTGCGGACCGCTCATGGTTGGGCAACTCCCGTTCCATCAGTGGGGTGAGTGGACCGACCGGCGGCCGATCCGCGGCAGCTCAGACGCCGGCGGCCGCCTTGTTCACCGCGTCGAGCACGGCACCCGGCGTGGCCAGATCCAGAACCTCGTCGTCCGGGAGGCGCACGCCGAACCGCTGTTCGATCCGCGCGGCCGTCTCCATGAGAGCGAGCGAGTCGTAGCCGAGGTCCTCGAACGGGACGTCGGCGATGTCGCCGGCGACGGCGGTCGAGTCGTCCTCGCCGGCGCATTCGACCAGGATCCGGCGCAGGTCGTCGAGGGTCATGACGGACATTGGTTTCTCCTCATCGGTCACGGTGTCACTCGTCGTGCACGTGCGGGTCAGGCGCGGGCGGAGCCCGCGCCGTCGGCGACCGCCCGCAGGACCATCGCCGCGTTGAAGCCCCAGCGGCCCCGGGCCAGGACCAGGGCGACGGAGACCGAACGGTTCCGGGGCTCCCCGAGCACCAGGTCGATGCCATGGTCGGGCGGTACGTCGGCCGTGTGCCAGGTCGGCGGGACCACCCCGTCGCGGATCGAGAGCAGGGCGGCGACGACGTCCAGCGGTCCCCCGCCGGAGTAGAGCCGACCGGTCAGCGTCTTCGGCGCGGTGACGGGCACCCCATTCGGGCCGAAGATCTCCCGGAACGCATCGGCCTCGGCCCGGTCCAGTTCGGGCACTCCCGACGCGTCGGCGAACACCACGTCGACGTCCCCGGGTCGCAGGCGGGCGTCGTCGAGCGCGAGTTCCACGGCCCGCCGCAACCCGGGCGGCCGGTCGCTGCCCTCGGGCGGGTCGAAGGTGGCGGCGTACCCGGCAATCTCCCCGTACACCTGCGGCGCCCGCCGCCGGGCGACGGCGTCGGCGCGCTCGACGACCAGGATCGCGCCGCCCTCCCCCGGCAGGTAGCCGCTGGCGGCCGTGTCGAAGGGCAGGTAGGCCCGGTCCCGGTCGCCCACCGCGCTGACCCGGCCGCTGGACAGGTGCGACAGCCAGCCCCACGGATCGAAGGAGGAGTCGACGCCGCCGCTGACCACCAGGGCCGTGCCACGCCGGGCGGTACGCCGGGCGTGCCCGAGGGCGTCCAGGCCACCCGCCTGCTCGGCGACCAGCACCGCGCCCGGCCCGCGCATCCCGTGCCGGATGGAGATTTGGCCGGTGTTGACCGCGTAGAACCAGGCGAACGACTCGTAGACGCTGACGAACTGCGGCCCCTGGGACCACAGCTTGCGGAACTCGCCGTGGGTGAACTGGAAGCCACCCGAGGCGTTCGAGGTGATCACGCCCATGTCGTAGTCGGTCATCGCGGCCTGGTTGACGGCCGCATCCCGCAGCGCCCAGTCGGCGGCGACGAGGGCCAGCCGGGTGGACACGTCGGTCTGCGGCAGCAGCCGGTTCGGCAGGTGCTCGGCCGCGTCGAAGTCGAGGATCTGCCCGGCGAGGCGCGCCGGGTAACCGGTGGAGTCGAACCGGGTCAGCGGCGCGATGCCGCTGCGGCCCTCCAACGTGGAGGACCAGAACTCCTTGACACCGAGGCCGTTCGGGGCCACCACCCCGATGCCGGTGACGTAGACGGGCTCGCTCATGCCGCCGCCCCCACCGACCGCAGCACCATCGCGCTCTGGAAGCCGCCGAAGCCGCTGCCGACGCTAAGGACGGTGTCCAGCCGCTGCTCCCGGGCGGTGATCGGCACGTAGTCGAGGTCGCACTCCGGGTCGGGTGTCCGCAGATTGGCGGTGGGTGGCACCACGCCGTGCTCGATCGCCAGCGCGCAGGCGGCGATCTCGATCGAGCCGATCGCCCCCAGCGAGTGACCCACCATGGACTTGATGGAGCTGACCGGCACCCGGTACGCGTGGTCGCCGAGGCTGCGCTTGAACGCCGCGGTCTCGTGCCGGTCGTTCTGCTGGGTGCCCGAGCCGTGGGCGTTGACGTAGTCCACCACCGTCGGGTCCACCCGGGAATCGTCGAGCGCCGACCGGATCGCCTCGGCCATCTCCCGGCCGTCGCGCTTCAACCCGGTCATGTGGTACGCGTTGCAGCGGGTGGCGTAGCCGGTGATCTCGGCGTAGACGTGCGCGCCGCGACGTCGCGCGTGCTCGTACTCCTCCACCACGAACATCGCCGCCCCCTCGGCGAGGACGAACCCGTTGCGGGTGCCGTCGAACGGCCGGGACGCCTGCTCGGGCTCGTCGTTGTGCGTCGTGGTGGCCTTGATCGCGTCGAAGCAGGCCACCACGATCGGGGTGATCGGCGTGTCGGCCGCGCCGGTGAGCGCCACGTCGAGCGTGCCCTCCCGGATCAGGTCACTGGCGTAGCTGACCGCGTCGAGACCGGAGGTGCAGCCGTCCGAGACCATGGTGACCGGCCCCTCGGCGCCGACCGTCCAGGCCACCTCCGCCGGCATCACGCTGGGAATGAGGTAGTCGAACATGTGGGGCGACAGATAGTCCTGATCGACCAGCCACCGGCGCCCGCTGTCGGAGAGCACCAGGTACTCCCGCTCCAGGCTGGTCGCCGCGGCGACGGCACTGCCCAGGCTGACCCCGATCCGGTGCGGGTCGGTCGCCGCCAGGTCGAGACCGCTGTCCTCCACGGCCTCCCGCGCACAGACCACGGCGAACTGACTGGCCCGGTCCATCCGACGGATCTGGCGGGGACTGAGCCCTTCCAGTTCCGGGTCGAAGTCGCACTCGCCCGCGACCCGGGACCGGAACGGGGAGGCGTCGAAGTACGAGATGGTGCGGGTGGCCGTACGGCCCGAGGAGAGCAGATCCCAGAACTCCTTGGTGCCGCGTCCACCGGGAGCGCGGACGCCGATACCGGTGATGACCACGCGGCGGCTCATGAGCGGGCTCCCGGGGCGATCCGCTCGACCCGGGGCAGGGCGACCGGGCCTGGAGTCGGCGGGCGGACTGAGCGATTCATCACCGGTGCGTTCCCTTCGCCGGACGTGCACGGACGACGGCCGCCGGGGTTGCCGCCCGGCGACGCAGACAGCCTCGGCAATGGCGCTCGAACCACGCTCGAAGCTCGATGGGTCCGCGGCCCGGATCACCCCCGCCAACGCTCGGACGGAGCTCGTCGGTCAGTGCCGCCAGAGCGACGGCGACCTCCTGAAGACTCGCCCGGACGTACGTAATGGTGGTGCCAGCATCGCTACCGCTGTCGGAGTGCCCGGCGTACGCGCGTGCCACGGCGTAGCCGAAGTTCCGCTCGACCCACGTCAGCGTCGTGTGCCGCAGCCAGTGGGTGCTGATCTGTTGCCCGTACACCACGGCAGGTGCTCACCGATGCGCACCCACAGGTGGTCGTAGCGCCGGTAGGTGATCGGCTGCCCGTTGCGGTAACGCAGCAGCTGCCCCGTTCCCGTCGCCTGGCGCTCCTCGGCATGCTGCTGCAGATGCCTCATCAGCGTCGGTGACACCGGGTGCCACCGCACCGTGTCGCCCTTCTCCCGTAGCAGGATCAGGCACTGGTCCGGGTCCAGGTCGACCGGCCGCAGAGCCAGCGCACCGCCCCGGCGGCACGCCGTTTCGGTGTGCAGCCGCAGAAGCAGGCTGTCCAGCGCGGGGTCGTCGCCCGTGCTGGCAGCGACGGCGTTGATCTCCGCCAGCCTGCTGTCGGCAACGGCTCGTCTGGTGCTGGGCAGGCGCCGCGGCTTGGCTACCTTGAGCGCCGGATTGTCCGCCGCGCTGACGTACCCGTCAGCAACCGCCCGCTTGTACAGGCACCGCAGCGCGGCGATCAGGTGCTCCGCGGCGCTGCGTCCGCCGCGAGCGTTGCGCTGGGCCACGACGTGCGTCTTGGTGTACTCGGCAAGCTGCTCGATCTCCGACGGCGTCGGCTCGTCGAGCCGACGCTGTCCCCAGTGCTCCAGGACCCGCTTCCAGTACGAGCCGTACGCGCGCCGGGTACCGTCGCTGACCGCCGCCGATACCACCGGCACGTACTCGGCGAACGTCGGCGCCGGTGGACGGTCCGACACCGCCTCGACGAGGTCGGCCGGAGAGATGCCCATCCGCGCCGGCAGCAACCGCGCGGCATCCAGCTCCGCCCGACCCACGGTGGTGTCGCTCATGCCTGACCACCCCCCAACGCCTCGGCGTGCGCCGCGACGACCATCGCGTCCAGGGCGGCAGGAGGGTGCACCACGAGCAGGCCATCAGCGGGGTTGGCGGCCAGGAACACGCGGTCGCCGGCGGTGAGCCCGCACCAGTGTCGGACGGCCGCCGGCAGATGCAGATGGTGCTTCCCTTGCTCTCTTCATTTCTGCGCATAGCCTGCGCCGAGCGGCAGGCGATGTCCATTTGGTCACTGTTTAAGGGCTACGCTATGGAGCCGTTTTTCATCAGCCATTCTTCGATGGCATCGTAGTCCGCGTCGGTGAGGCCACGGCGTGGGTCGACACGATGCAGGAGCGCGGGAGCGCTGTGGTGTGCCGCCACCCAGGTCCGGTCGAAGTCGGTGATCTCGTCGTCGACCCAGACGAACCGGCGGCCCGCGGCCCACTCGACGAGGTGGCGTGTCTTCCAGTGCAACCGACCGTCGTCGTCATCGTCGTCTGGCCAGTCGACGATCGGCAACTGGGGCAGGCCGAGCCGCGGCGCGAGCACCTCGTTCGCTTCGGCCATCCAGGTCGTGGCCCACACCAGCTCGCACGACAACGCGGCCAGACGGCGGCCCTGTGCGGGGTCGAGCCCGGCCAGCAACGGATTGGTTTCATCGCCCGCCTGCCGGGCGGCGCCGGCGAACGGCAGGAGCGTTCCGTCCACGTCGAGGAACAGCAGCGGACGCGCACCGATCCCGTGATCGGCGAGACGGCGTAGAACCGCCTCGCCGGAGTCCTCATCCGGCCAGATCTGGTCCGCGGCCCAGTCCAGCCACTCGTGCGGCGGTTCGTCAGCTTGGAAGTAGGCGATCCTTGCGGCCTCGTCCATGCCGGTGGACTCCCACCAGTGCCACCAGACCATCAGGTGCCACTCGCCGTAGCCCATGCGCCAGCCGACGCTGTACCTCTCGATCTCCGGGTGCGCTCGCCACGGCGGCAGAACTCGGCCGTGAGTGCCAAGCTGTTCGCGCACGGCGACGTCGAGTAGTTCACGGGTCCGTTCGTCCATGAATAGACGCTCCCTCAATGTCCGACAGCTCAGCCCCGGCTTCACACCATGATGGAGGTGATCCCGTCTACGACATAGCCGAGGTTCAGGTTCCGGTTCAGCAGCCCCACGAAGTGATCGTGTTGTACTCCACGCTCCGGGTGCTCCCGGCACGATCAGCCGTAGGCGTACTCGTCGATGTCCAGCTCGGCGCCTGTGAGCCGCAGGAACTCGAGCGTCCGCCGGTCAAGGTGCCAACCCAGCAGCTGATGCTGTCCGGGTAGCTTCTGCAGTCCGTCGACCGGCCCGGATAGGTCTTCCGGCTCGCCCGCGGGATGCTCGAAAACCCGCACGACTTGAAGGACGGCCGATCCTGGACCGCCGTCTGTCCGGTCAAGTTCTGCCGCAAGCATGCCGACCTGCGGCGCGTGCACAAACAGACGATCAACGATGTGTGCGATGTGCTCGTCAACGGTCATGCCAGAGGTTCGGCAGACCACCCGCCAGCAATGCGCGGCCGGAATCACTGGATCAGCCGGGCGGCGGCTGCCTCGAATCACGGCTTCGTCCGGCTCGATCCCAAGCCGGGCGGTGATCTCTGATGCGGTCATGCTTGTTGATTTCAGCGCGAAGTAGGCGTACTGGGAGATCAGCACTGAGCGACTCGATCTATAAGTCGACGGCTGTCATCCGGTCCGCCTTGCCGTGGCCGTCGGCGCGAATGATCTCCGGGAGACGCAACAGTTCGTCGTCGCAAGCCAGCGACTCACCGGCCGAGACGAAGGTGAGCAGCCTGATCGGGGCGTTGTTGGCCGCAGCAGCTGCCATCTTGTGGTGTCCGTCGAGCAGGAAGTGGAACAGGCCCCAGTGCCGTTCCCGCCTGAACCACGGACCTTCGATGTCGAGCAGCCCGAAGGCGACGGCAGTCGGTCGGCCAGGCGCCTGGGAATAGCGCGCTACGACATCGGCGTCCAACTCCGTCGGGTCGCCCATCGGAACGGCGAACTCGAAGAGTTCGTCATGGTCGCCGACAGCAAGCCGATCGAGTCGGTAGTAGCTCGCGTTGGCAGGGTCGATGGAGTACTCGAACTCTTCGTTGCGCCAGCCGGCCGGCCCGTCGAGCGCGAAGTAGTCGTTCGTCGCGCCCGGCGCGGCGAGCGTTGGCAGCGCGTCGAGGAGCATCACCTGGTAGTCAGCGCGCGGCAACTGGGCAGTGAAAGCGTCGATGACTTCCTGGTCGAGCCCGTTCAGTCCGGCGTTGAGACGATCTCGTACGGCGGCCGCCGATAGTGGCCCCGTCGGAGCCTCAGGCTGGCGGCGCAGGACGAGCCCGCAGGTGCCGCATGAGTAGCCGATCTGGTAGGCAGGGACGCCGTCGATGGTCAGGTAGCGGCTCGGCATCCTGCCCCCACCGACCCCAATCCGGGGGTTGGCGGTACCGAGCGTCATCAGCTCGTGGGCGATGAGCTGGCTCATACCGGCACCTGCCGACCGTCACGGCGCATGACCTGGCCGAGGACCTCATTCAGATCGGCTTCTACAAGGTCCAGCAGGTCGCCGCCGAACACGCACAGCGATAGCTCCCACGGGTGGCCGAACGTACCGAACCGGAATTCCTCGGCGAGGTAGATGAAGTAGTCGCCGTCCGGGTACGGCGACAGCGGCCAGCCAGGCTGGCCAGGCGGATCGATGTTCTCGGGCCCGACGAGGCTGGGCCAGACCCAGTAGCACGGGTGCTGCCAGTCCAAACACAGGATCGAACCCGTGCCCACAAGCGCTGTGAGCCCAGCGTGCACGACCTCGGTCATCCGGTCCAGCCGGGTGTAGCCGGGATCGTCCTCGATGCCGCTCAAACTCCAGGTGACCGACGGAGTCGGTTCGGTGATCGCCGGGAGGCGGCGCATGCTGGGTCGGAAGTCGAACGTTGCGTAGAAGCGGTCCCAGACCGCCGCCTCGTCGCCGCTCAACTCGCGGTACGCCTTCGTCGCCATTCGTTGCTCACACTCGATCAGGCGCTGTAGTAGTTGGCGTACGAGGCCGTCTGTTTCTCCACCGAAAAATCGGCGAAACCCCCTGCGGCCTCACTGCGGCGGATATGACCCAGCGCCTGCACGGCGTCTTCGGAACCCTCCGTGAGCAGGTATGCCTTCGTCTCGGCCAGCCCGCCGCCGCACAGCAACTGGACGTCGATCGAGCAGGACGCGTCCCAGCCTGACGACTTCGCCCGCCAGATCGTCAGGACATCGCTCATCACACCGGCGTTGAACAGCCGGACGCAGCAGAGCTTCGTCCCCTCCGTATCGCCGTAGCCCTGGCTCTGCTGCTCAAGGTTGGTCTGTTTCGTGAGCAGGTCGCGGACCCTGATCGAGGTGTTCTGCAGCTGGACGCAGGCCGTAGCGGTGCAGGATCTCATCCTCGTTCACTGTCACCACGTCCCCTTCAGCTGCCGGGCCGGAAGTCGTGGACCATCTCGATCAGCCCGACGTTGTGCCGGTTGAACTCGTCGAGTTCCTCGGCGGGCACCCACAGCTCGAGGATGTCGCGGCCGCCGGCCTGCCGGACCGGGTAGCGGGAGACGAACTCGCGGTCGACCTCGAACCGGGCGACGTAGCCGACGCCGGATGCGGGGACGTTCCAGTCCCGGGCGATCATGATCGCGTACTGCTCGTTGAGGACCGGGTAGAAGATCGGCTGGTCGGGCAGCCGAGGCGGCCAGGCTGTCCAGCCCGAGGCGCGTACGAGGTCGAGCTCCTTGGGGCCGGTCGGCCGCCACAGGGTCATTGTCTCGGTCATCGCCGCTCCTTCCTGGCTGGCGCAGAGTACTGGCTGGCCCACGACGTGGACCAGCCAGTTTCCGTCCTCAATGCCGTACAGGCCAGTCGAAGCCGAACTGCCGGGCGGCTTCCGCGCTGCCGCCGGTCAGCCACTGCTGGCGGCGCGGGTCGGCGTCCGTGATCCGCCGAACAATCTCATCGGCCACGATCTCAGGGTCGCCCGCGGGCAGGTCGATCACCGCGACGAACTGCAGCCAGAGACCTTCCACACCAGCAGGCTGGTTGGGGCAAAAGTACGACACGTGCACCCGGCCCTGGTCGTCCGGGCGTGCTGCCACCCACCCAATATGGCAGTCCCACCGGCCGAGCAGATCGGGATGTTCCCGTAGCCGCGCCCGCAGCAGCCGGGCGACGCTGCGGTCCGGCCACTCCCAGGAGTGATCGTTCTCAGCCCGAGCGATTTCGGCGTCGTACTGGCCAGTGTCGAAGCGAACGGTCGGCAGGTCAAGGCTGGACCGGTCGGGGTTACGCCAATCCCGCCAGATCACCTCGCCGTCACGGCGCTCGACGGTGACGTACAGCGCGCCGCAGCAGCCTTCGGTGCAGTCCGCCTCGGCCAGGCGTACCTCGTGCGGCTCGACCTCGGCGTGCAACCGGTGATCGGGACCGAGCAGGTACTCAGGCTCCTCGGCCGGTCCGGCCGCGAACACCTCGGCAACGACCGGACGGCCGTCGACGAAGACGCTTGTCTCGACAGCGCCACCGAGCGCCGGGTCCGGAACGGATACGCGGATCGCGAGCCGGCTGTGCGCGTCGTCCATCGAAAGCTCCGGCAGCGGCACCTGCCCGCAGGTGGTCCTCACCAGGGAGGCCCAGCGCGCCCGTTGGTAGATCGCGGGGTCGGTCGACCGTCCGGCGAGATCCAGGACACCTGCCCAGGCAGGCTGGTCGAGCAGACGATCGAGCGTCGCCCGTACCCAACCCAGTTCGTCGCCCGGCCACTTGAGTGTCGCCGCCTGGCCTACATGGAGGTCCGCGAGCAGCGACACGATCATCGCGTACCTGTCGAGGGTGGCGCTCATCCTGCCGGCGGCCCGAGCAAAGCGAGCCAGCGCGGTCGGCGCATCGTTGTACCGGCGTAACTCCGCGTTGCCGGCACCACGCAGGGTCATGGCCACCAACAGCTGGCCGACCTGCTCGACAACGTCCTCGCCGATCTCGTCATCACCGACGACATCGGCGAGCCCGACCGTCTCGGCGATCGTCCGCGCGTTCTTCACCGATGGCTCACCGGGCCGGACGCCCTCGCGCAGGAGCCAGCCGAATGTGACCGGCTCCGCGAGGGAGCACAACGCCTCGACAGCCTGAGCGTGCCGCCACGGGTCCGACCGTTCGGCCAGCCACACCAGGTCCCTGGCGACGCCCGGGATCTGCCGAAGAACACGGATTGCTGTCTCGCCGAAATGCCTGCTCAGCAGGCCCAGCAATCGCACCGGTACGGCGTCACGCGGCCCGGCCACGCCGCTCAGCAGCGCAAGTCCGACGGTGACCTTGCCGCGTTCACGGCTGCGGTATGCCAGTTCCCGTCCGACCCGACGCCGCCACGTCGGGTCGACAGACGCCACCGCCTCAGCCAGCAGCCCGACGAACCGCGGCTCCACACGCATCGACGTCAGCGCGTCGGACAGGAGCCCGCAGGCTCGGCCCGCGGAAGGCTCAGCCTCGTAGACCGACGTCACTACGTCGACCAGCTTCCGCTTGCGTGCGGCGTACGGTTCGTCCGTACGGGGCAGACCGACAACATGTTTCGCGTCGGGATACGGCCGCCCGCCGTCCGGCAACGGTCCGTCAGGATGAGCGAACTGCAGGATCATCGCGTGTTCAAGAAACGTGCGGGGGTCGAGCGCCTCGCGCTCGCCAGCGTCGCTCACCGGATCGGAGAAGACTCGATTCTGATCATCATGGCGACCACCATGCCAGCCAGGAACGTCATCGACAAGGATATTCCGACCCGACGACCGGGCGCTGCCCGCTGTTCGGACAGAAAATCAGCCGCGAGCAGGCCCTGGCGCATCCCCGGATCAGCGACTTCTGGCAGGTGGTGGACTTCACCGTGGAGACCGACCCGCTGGTGCACGAACACCATTACGGGCATCAGCCCACCCTCGATGTCAGCCGGTCCATCTCGGGTGGGGAACATGACGACCTCGGCGGAGCGAGCCACCTCGTACCGCCGGTGAAGACGATCATCCAGTCGCTTGCCGGCGCCGACATGGACGTCACGGCGCTGCAGCCGCCAACCCGTCGCTGCCCGAGGCGATGATGCACAACCTCGCCGCGGCAGATTGAGCCGACGATCTCGGCCCGAACCGGGCCGCCTCCGAGCTTTCTCTGGGAAACCGTCCCGCGTGTCCCACGGCGGCGCGTGGGCGGGCCAGGCGCGTGAACCCGATTCTCAAAGCCGCGCAACCGGAGTCGGCTTCCGTCGTTCTATCGATGTGCTTTCCCTCGATGCTGCCTCGCCGCCGTCACCGGCCGGGGCGCCCAACGTCCTGGCCAGCCAAGCAACGGCCTCTGCCGTCCTCACGGACTGGGCCCCAGCCTTCGGGCTGCACCTAGCGTACGACCCGGAAACGCAGACGGTGCGGGCAAGTGTTGACCTTGCCGCGCACCGTTGGGATTCAGTTGGTGTCCGAGGGGGGACTTGAACCCCCACGCCCTATACGGGCACTAGCACCTCAAGCTAGCGCGTCTGCCATTCCGCCACCCGGACCTGCACGTATCAGCCTACCCGGTCGACCGATGTGAGCTGTTCACCGCACCGGCCGGCCCGGCGGGCCGCACGGGGCATTACTGTACACGGCTCGAAACGATCATGCACATCCGCTCCAGGTCGGGCCGTTTGCGCAGGTCGGCGGCCACAAGGATCGGGTGGGTAGCGCGCAACAGGCGATTCCGGGCAGCATTGCTCACGTGTCCCACCCCTCCCCGTTGATCGCCGCTCAACACCAGGCCCTCGCGCTGCGTTCCGTGGGCGACCTGACGAGCGCCCGCCGCCTGCTCGCCGACGCGATCGTCGCGGCCCGCCCGGCGTACGGCGAGGACCACCAGGACGTCCTGGCCACCGGCCACCTGCTGGCCCGGCTGCACCGCGAGGCCGACGACCCGGCCGCCGCCCGGCGCGTACTCGAAGAGGCCTACGCGGCCGGCGAACGCCGTCGCGGCGAGGCCGACACGCTGATGCTCGCGCTCAGCTTCGACCTCGCCGGTGTGGCCGAGGAACTGGGCAACCGGCACGAGGCCCGCCGCAACTACAGCCGCGTGGCGACCGCCGGGCCCGCCGTGCTCGGTCCGGACCACCCCGCGGTACGCGCAGCCCGCCAGTACCTCGGCGGCTCCGCCGCCGCTCCCGCAGGTCATGGCCCCTCCCCCGGCGGCTCCGCCGCCGCTGCCGGAACGCACCATGCTCCGCCGGTGCCCGGCCACCCGAACCCGGGCCGGCCCGGGCCCTCCCATCCGTCAGCGCCCGGACATGCCGATCCGGCTCCGTCCGGCGGTCCCGGTCCGGTCCGGCCCGGCCAACCCGGTGCCGCCTCCTCCGGGTACCCCGGGCACGCAGTGTCCGAGCCCACCGTCTCGCTGCGGGCGGTCACACCGCCGCACCCCCATGTTCCCGCTCCGCCCCGGCCCGTCGCCCCGGGGACGCCCGCCGCGCATCCGCCGGTACCCGGTTTACAGTGGGCTCCCCGCCCGGGCCCGGTGCCGCACGTCGGGCAGCCACCTCAGCCCTCGCCGGCCCCGCGAATCGTCCCTCCGCCGGCGGCTGCGCCCGCACCGCCGCACCACGCTCCCCCCGCCGGGGCGAACGGACCGGCGAGTCCATGGGCGCCGCCCTCGCTGCCGTCCGCGGAGGCGACGACCCGCTTCGCGCCGATCGCGGAGGAAGCCACCGCCCGGTTCCCGGTAGCGCCCGTCGAGCCCATCGCACCGGCGACGCCGACGACTGCCGCCCCGCAGGCTCCCGGTGTCCGCCCGGTGCCCCCGGCCCACGGTGTCACCCCGGTCCCGCCGGCTCCGGGCGTAACCGCGGTTCCACCAGCCCGAGGCGCGACACCGCTCCCGCCGGGAACGCACGGCCGGCCCGCCGCCGCTCCCGGCATGCCTCCGGTCCACTCGCCGCCGGGCACCGCGGGAGGACCGCTACCGGCCCCGCAGACGCCCGGCACGCCGCTGCAGCCGCCAGGTGGACCGCTGCCGCCCGCACAGATGCCCGGGACGGTCGGCGCCTCCCCGTTACCGCCTCCGCCGGTCATCGCACCCCCGCCCGCAGCGCCGGTCGTCGGGACGCCGGCCTCCACCGGAGACACCCCGGCGGCGTCACGGACGCCATCGGCGGGAGCCCTGCCACCACCACCGCCTCCTCCGGCCGTCCTGCCGCCCGCGCCGCGCGTCCCGTCGCCGGAGCGCGGGGTCCTGCCGCCACCGCCGGCCGTTCCGGTCGTCCCGCCGGTCCCCGTACCCGGGTCGACCCCGCCCGCACCGCCGCCGGTCGCCGCTGCGGGCTCGACGGCGCCTCCGGCGCCGGCTGCCCAGCCGGTGGCGGAATCCGCGGCGGCCGTAGCGGCACCCGTGACGCCCGGGCCGGCGCCGGCCCGGCGGGCGACACCGGCGACCGAGGCCATTCCCGCTCCCCCGCGCTCCGACACGGGCCGGGCGGCCGATGCCGGGCCGGGCAGGAACAGCGACCCCGCCACTTCGTCCGTCCCCGGTGGACCGGACTGGGACAAGCCGACGATCCAGGTGCAGCAGATCGGCCCTCTGCTGGAGGAGGAAGAGGAGGAGGCGGAGCGCGATGCCGCAGAGGCGGCGGGCGACGCTCCGGCGACGCCCGCAGCGACCGGCTCGGCCGGCGAACCACCGGTCGGCGTGCCTCCGGCCGGCGGCGCACCGCTGCCCGCCGCACCCCACATCGGCGCACCGCCCACCAGCGCCGCGCCGGTCAGCGCACCGCCCGTCACCCCCGCACCCACGAGCGCTCCGCCGGTCAGCGCGCCGCCCGTCGGGCCGCCCTCGACGACGCCGATCAGCGGCCCGCCCGGACAGCCGGTCAGTGGACCGGCCGGTCAGCCGGTCAGCGAGGTTCCGGTGAGTGGCTACCCGCCACCGGTCAGCGACCCTCCCGGAGCGTCGACCAGCGGTCCACCCGCACCCGGCTACCCGTCGCTGGCCGGCGGGCCTCCCGGACCGCCGGTCAGCGCGCCGCCCGGACCCGGCCGTCCACCGCCGGTCAGCGGTCCCCCCGGTGGGGCCGTGAGCGGCGTGCCCGCGGCACCGGTCAGCGGCTCCCCCGTACCGCCCTGGGGCATGGTCGCGCCGCCGTGGAGCAGTGCCGCCCCGTCCCAGCCGGTCGACCGGCCCACCGACCCGGAGCCGGACGACGACGAACCGGCGCCCGCCGACGCGGCAGGCGAACCGGAGCGGGACGCGCCGGAGCCGAACCGGCAGATGACGATCTACGAGGACCTGCTGGACTTTCCCGAGTCCACGCGACCGGAGCCGCCGGCCCGGCCGGAGCAGGGCCTCTGGCCGGCGACCCCGCCGATGTTCCACCAACCGCCGCCGGTCCAGCCGCAGGACGCGTACCCGATGGAGCCGGAGCGGCCAGGCCGCAACCGGACGGTGCTGGCCCTGGTGGTCGGGGGTGCGGTGCTCGCGGTGATCGCGGCGGTCGGTGTCGGCGCGGTGGTGCTGAACCGGGAGGCGGCGGCGCCGCCCGCCCCGGTGCCCGCGTCCGGTGCCGCGTCGCCGAAGGTGGCGGGCCCGCCGCCGGGTGATCTGAAGCTGCGTGACGACACCACGACCGTGACGGTGACCTGGACCGACCCGACGAACGGCGGGGTGCCGTTCGTGGTGGCGGGTGGCCGGGTCGGGCAGAAGCTCGGGGTTATGGCGACTGTGGACGCCGGGCAGACCCGTTACACGGTGAACGGCCTGAGTGCGAAGCTGGACTACTGCTTCACGGTGCTGGCGGTCTACTCGACCGATTCGTACGCCACCTCGGGTCAGGTCTGCACGGATCGGGAGGGCGGCGGCACGCCCAACTGAGCGTCCACGGACGACACGCTCGGTGTCCACAGCACGACGGTGCGGGTTTCACCGGCTCCGGGCGGCACCTATGATGGCTCCCGGCTCTGGGGAGGGTCGGCCGCGCTCGGCGTCACTCCCCCACCGACACGGGGAGGCAGCCGGCAGTGACCACCATCGAGGACGTCACGGGCACCGGGCCGGAACAGGCTCGCCCACGGTCGCGGATGCGCGGCGGACTGGTCACCATCGGCACGGTGGCCGCGCTGCTGGCCGCGATGGGGCTGACGGTGCTGGGGCTGGGCGCGGCCGACAACGCGGTGGCGAGCTTCGACGCGTCCTCCTGGTTGTGGAGCACCACCCGCAGCGAACTGGCCCGGGTCAACGGCGTCACCGCGCGGGTGGACACCCGGATGGAGGTGCCGGGCGGGCGGCGGCACCAGATGCAGGTGGTGCAGACCGACCGGCTGCTGATCCTGCGCGATCTCCACACCGGCCGGGTCAGCTCGCTGGACCTGGCGACGTTGCAGATCACCGCGACCACGCCGACCGCGCCGGGGCTCGGGGTGAGCGTGGCGTTGCACGAGGACGCGGCGTTCGTGGTGGACGCGGTGCAGGGCATCGTCCGGCAGCTCGACCCGCGGGCGCTGACGCCGGTGGGCGAGCCGGTCCGCTACCCGCCGGGCATCACCGGCGGTACGTTCGACGGCGCCGGCAAGCTGTGGGTCGCGGTGCCCAGCGAGGGCACCGTCTCGGCGGTGACCGCCGCCGAACTGCCGGAAACGCCCGGTGAGGCGCCGCCCGCGGGGCTGAGCCCGAAGCGGGTCGAGACGTACGACGTGGCCGAGCCGGCGCACGAGCTGGTCGTTTCCACGCTGGACGAGGGTGTGGCGGTCCTGGACCGGACCTCGGCGTCGCTGGTGACGGTGGTCGGCGGGCAGACCCGGCGGGCGCAGCTGAGCATGACCGCGCCGGGGTACCTGCCGGCGCGTACCAGCGGGCCGCAGGTGCCGGTCACGGTTCCCGGTGACCGGTCGGTGCACGTGGTGCGGGACAGCCGCGAGGTGAAGCGGTTCACGGTGCCCGGCACCGGCGCCCGGCTGAGCCCGGCGGTGGCGTGGGCGGGCCGGTTCTACTGCGCCGACGAGAACACCGGCACGGTGTACGCCTTCGACACCGAGGGCCGGCTCGTGCAGACCGTCAAGGGTTCCGGCCGGCCCGGCCCGGTCGAGCTGGAGGTACGCGAGAACCACCTGTTCATCAACCCGCCGGACTCGTCCACCGCGCAGGTGGTCGACGACCGCAACCGGGTGCGTGAGGTCGACAAGTACGCCAACGACGTGCTCGGTGGCGACCCGCCGCCGGTGGCCCCGCCGCCGCCCCCGCCGAAGAAGCCCAAGGTCGGCAAGCCGGGTGCGCCGAAGTCGGTGACGGCCGCCGCCGGTGACGCGTCGGCGCGGGTGAGCTGGCAGGCCGCCGCGTCCAACGGCGCCGAGATCACCCGGTACGTGGTGGAGGGCGCCGGTCGGACCCACCAGGTCGGCGCGAACCAGCGTGCGCTGGAGGTCACCGGTCTGACGAACGGTGCGACGTACACGTTCTCGGTGCACGCGGTGAACGCCAAGGGCGAGGGGCCGCCGCGGCGCAGCAACCCGGTGGTGCCGACCGCCGAGGTGCCGGACCCGCCGGCGTCGGTGGCCGCCGAGGCGCGGCCGGACGGCACGGTGCGGGTGAGCTGGTCCGAGGCCGACGGCCAGGGCAACACGATCGCGAGGTACGCGGTGACGGCGACCTCGGCGGGCGCGAGCGCCCCGGCGGGTGAGTCGGCGAAGACGGAGCTGGTGGTGCCGGCCGGGCAACTGGAGTACGGCACCCAGTACGCGTTCACGGTGACCGCGGTGAGCGACAGGGGGGCCGGGTCGAAGGCGTCGCCGGTGAGCAACACGGTGGTGCCGTTCACCACGCCGAAGGCGCCGACGGAGCTGCGCGCGTCCACGGTCGCCGACCAGCCGGGCACGGTCGCGGTGCAGTGGTCCCCGGCGGTGGACAACGGCCGCCCGGTGACGAAGTACGTCGTGGAGGCCGCCGGAAAGTCCGTCGAGGTGACCGACGTGCAGACCACGGTTGGTGGGCTGGGCAACGGCCAGAACGTGACGGTGAAGGTCAAGGCCGTCAACGAGGCCGGGCCGGGCCCGGAGGCGAGCACCACCGCGCGGACCGTGGCCGAGCCCCGCATCACGGTGACCGGCTCGTCGGCGGACGCCACGTCGGTGACCGTCGCGTTCACAGTGGATGCGGGCGGTGGGCGCGCCACCTGCACGGCGGCGACCGGCGGGAAGACGGCGAGCGGCAGTTGTTCCAGCCTGCGGGTGACCGGGCTGGCGCCGGGTACCGCGTACACGGTGACGCTGACCGCGTCGAACGCCGCCGGCCGGGGCACCGCTTCCCGCGCGCAGACCACCGACCCGGTGTACGGCATCGCCACGTGCAAGAACGGCCCGTCGGGTGACCAGCGGACGTACTGCGACAGGGACGTGGCGGGCCGCAACGGCAACGAGATCTTCAAGGTGCCGCAGCAGGACAACGACCGGCAGGCCGGTTGGGTGCCGGACGGCCGGCGGCTGCGCACCTACTGCAAGGTGAAGGGCGAGAACGTGGACGCCTGGATCTACAACGACAACAAGCAGAGCACCTGGTGGATCCAGGTCGCCTACGAGGGCAAGACCTACATTCCGTGGGCCTGGCTCAACCTGGAGGGCGGCGACGACCTCGACGTCCTGCCCGCCTGCTGACCGCACCGTCCGAGAGGCACATCCGTGAACACGCACGAACCGCTGAGCCAGCCGGAGGTCCAGGGCTTCGCCGCCCTGGCCGCCCGGCTGGCCGACAACGTCAACGCGGTCGTGCTGGGCAAGCCGCAGGTGGTGCGGCTGGCGCTCACCGCGCTGTTCGCGCAGGGGCACGTGCTGCTGGAGGACGTGCCGGGCGTCGGCAAGACCACGCTGGCGCGGGCGATCGCGGCCACGGTGAAGGGGCAGTGGCGGCGGATCCAGTTCACGCCGGACCTGCTCCCCTCCGACGTGTCAGGGGTGACCATCTTCAACCAGGCCAGCCGGGGCTTCGAGTTCCACCCTGGGCCGGTGTTCGCCAACATCGTGATCGCCGACGAGATCAACCGGGCGTCGCCGAAGACGCAGTCGGCGCTGCTGGAGGTGATGGAGGAGCGGACCGTCACCGTGGACGGCGTCCGGCATCCGGTGCCGCAGCCGTTCCTGGTGGTGGCCACGCAGAACCCGGTGGAGATGGACGGCACGTACCGGCTGCCCGAGGCCCAGCTCGACCGGTTCCTGGTGAAGCTGTCGGTCGGCTACCCGGACGAGGCGGTCGAGGTGGAGGTGCTGCGCGGCGCCACGGTCCGCTCCCCCGACTCGCTCACCGCCGTCACCGACACCGCGACAGTCGGCGAGATGGTGAAGATGGCCCGGCGGGTGCACATCGCCGAGCCGCTCTACGCGTACGCGGTGCGGCTCGCCGCGGCGACGCGTACCCATCCGCAGGTGCGGGTCGGGGTGAGCCCGCGCGGGGTGATCGCGCTGACCCGGGCGGCGTGCGCGTACGCGCTGATCGACGGCCGGGGGTGGATCATGCCGGAGGACCTGAAGGCGCTCGTCGAGCCGGTGTTCGCGCACCGGCTGCTGCTCACCCCTGATGCGCAGGTGCGTGGTGTGACACCCGCCGAGGTGCTGCGCCAGGCGGTCGCGTCGGTGCCGGTGCCGCTGCCGTCGGGCCAGGCCACAGCGGTGCACGGCTGAGCGTGGGGATCACCGCCCGTGGGGTCGGGCTGCTCGTCGCCGCCCTGGTGCTGCTCGGCGTCGGGTTCCGGTTCGCGTACCCGGAGCTGACGGTGCTCGGCGCGGCGGCCGGCGTGGCGGTCGGCTACGCCGTGGTGAACGCGGCCTGGCGGCCCCGGCTGAGCGTCGACCGGCGGGCCGACCCGGACCGGGTGGCCCGGGGTGAGCCGGCGGCGATGGAGCTGACGGTGCGCAACACCGGCCGGTTGCGGGCAGCGAACCTGGTGGCCGAGGACCGCTGCGCCGGGGCGCTGGTGCCGGTGCCGCTGCTGCGGTTGCGCCCGGGCCGGGACACCGTGGCGCGGTACGAGGTGCCGACGCACCGGCGTGGCGTGGTGCCGGTGGGGCCGCTGCGGGTGGTGCGCCGGGATCCGCTGGGGCTGGTGGCGCTGGCGCGCGGCTACGGCGGCACGGTGCCGGTGTGGGTGCACCCGCGTATCCACCCGCTCTCCGCGGTGCCCACGGGTGCCGGGCGCAGCCTGGACGGGCGCACCGACAGCGTGCCGCACGGGTCGATCACGTTCGACTCGCTGCGGGACTACGTGGTGGGCGACGAGTTGCGGCGCGTGCACTGGCGCACCAGCGCCCGGGTGGGTGAGCTGATGGTGCGGGAGAACGTGGACACCAGCCTGCCGCGCCTGGTGGTGGTGCTGGACAACCGCGCGTCCGCGCACCCGGGCCGGGCCGGTGGTGTCGCTGAGTCGTTCGAGGCGGCGTGCGAGGCGGCGGCGTCCGTGGTGGCCGCGGCGGTGCGGGAGGACCTGCCGGTGCACCTGCTGCTCGTCGTACCGGCCGAGGTGGAGCCCGCGGGCGCGGCCGGGCCGCTGGACCGGCTCGCCGCGGTGGAGCTGGCGGGCGCCGGGCCGGACGTGCTGCCCGCCGCTACGAGCAGGCTGCGCCGGGATCGGCTCGGCGACACGCTGGTGTTCCTGACCGGGCCGGGTGGCCGCGACGACCTGGGGCACGTGGGCGCGCTGCGCGGCGCGTACCCCTCGGTCGTGGTCGGGATGTTCGGTGCGGACGGGCCGACGGCGGCCGGCGCGGCGGGTCTCACGGTGCTGGACGCGGCCGACGGCGCGGCGTTCGCCGCCGAGTGGGACGGGGTCCGCCGGTGGTGACGCCGCCGCGGACCGAGGCGGCGGGCCGCGTGGCCCGGGCGCTGCGGGCCACGCCGGTGCCGGCCGCGCTGATCGTGCTGGTCGCGCTCTCCGGCGTGGTGCTGGGCCGGGTGTACGCGGATCCGCTGCTGACCCGGCTCATGGCCGGCGCGGCGGCCGGTTCGGTGCTGGTCGGCGTGGCCGCCCGGCGGCTGCCGTCCTGGCTTGTCGCGCCGCTGTCGGTGGCCGCGCTGACCGGGTGGACGCTGCTGTCGCTGCGGCTGGCCGCCACGCACGCGGCGCTGCCCGGCGGGCTCGGCGAGGTGACCGCCGACGCGGCCCGCAACGCGATCCCCCGGCTGCTCACCGCGATGATCCCGGTCGAACCGGCCCCGGACACGGTGCTGGTCCCGGTGGTCGCGGCCTGGCTGGCCGGGCTGACCGCCGCCGAGGTGGCGCTGCGGGCCGGGCGGGTGCTGCTGGGCTACCTGCCGCCGGCGCTGCTCTACGCCGGCGCGCTCTACGTGGTCGGGCCCAACGCTGATCCGGCGATCGGCCCGACGGTGCTGTTCGCGGCCGTCGCCACGGCCGGCCTGGCGGCCCCCGGGCGCCGGTCCGGACCGGCGCCCGGCCCGGTCGCCGGTCTCAGCTCCGCGGTACGCGCGGCGGTGCGGCTGCGGCTGGCGTCGGCGAGCGCGGCCGGGCTCGCCGTGGTGGTGGCGCTGGCGGCGTTGCTCGCCCCGGTGGTGGCCGCCCAGGTCGACGAGCGGCCGGTCGACCCGCGCCGCTACGTGGAGCCGCCCCGGGTGGAGTCGCTGGACGAGAACCCGCTGATCCGGATCTCCGGGTGGGCGCTGAACCCGGACCAGCGGCTGCTCGACGTGCGCACCGTCGCGGGCGCGGGCGACGGCGGGCCGCCGCGGATCCGGCTGGCGGTGCTCAGCGACTACGACGGGGTGACCTGGCGGGTCGGCGCCACGTACCGCAACGCGGGGCGGATCCTGCCCGCCACCGAGCCGGCTCCGGGCGCGGCCACCGACGAGGTGCGCCAGGAGATCACGGTCGGCGACCTGACCGGGCGGCTGCTGCCGGCCGTCCCCACGCCGCGCGAGGTGACCGGTGCGCGGGTGGCGTACGACCCGGCGACCGGGACGCTGATCCGGCCGGAAGGGCTCGCGCCGGGGCTGCGGTACGAGGTGTCCTCGGTCCGGGAGCGCCCGGACGCGAACCTGCTGAGCACGGCGAACGTGCCCGCCGGCGACGAGGTGGCCCGGGTGCTGCGGGTGGCCGACGGCGCGCCGGAGCCGTTGCGGAGGCTCGCCACCCAGCTCGCCGAGTCGAACGGCGGCCCGTACGCGCGCGCCGACGCGATCGCCATGTTCCTGGCCGAGCACTACCGGGTGACAGCCGACGCGCCCAGCGGGCACGCGTACCCGAACCTGGCGTTCTTCCTGTTCGGACCGCGTAACGGCGGCGGGCAGCGGGGCACCTCGGAGCAGTTCGCCGCCGCGTTCGCGGTGCTCGGCCGCCTCGCCGGCCTGCCGACCCGGGTGGTGGTCGGATTCGAGCCCGAGGGCGACGGTCCGGTGCGGGCGGCCGACGCGTACGCCTGGCCGGAGGTGCTGTTCGACGGCGTCGGGTGGGTGCCGTTCGACCCGATGCCGCGCCCGGACTCCGAGCCCCGCCCGGTGGATGAGGACTTCCGGCCGCAGCCGGAGGACCCGCCGCCGTCGGAGGTGCCCGCTCCTGCCGAGGAGCCCAGCGTCACGCCTCCGGCCGCCGCGCCCGCACCGGGCCGGGAGCGGGACGGCCCGGGTACGCCGGTGCTGGTCGGCGTCGGCGTCGGCGCTTTGGTGCTGCTGCTCGGCGCGGTGCTGGCGACGCTGGTCGTGTTGCGCCGCCGGTTGACACGCTCCCGTCTGGCAGTGGGCGATCCGGGCGAGCGGGTCGCGGGCGCGTGGCGGGAGCTGACCGACGCGCTGCGGCTGGCCGGGCACCCGGTCGGGCCGGACCTCGCGGCGGCGGAGGTCGCCGAGCAGGCCCGTCGGACGCTCGCCGAGGCCCGTACGGCGCGGCCCGGAGAGGGCGCGGCGAGCGACGACCCGGATGGCGCAGCGGTGGACGAGCTGGCCGCTCTGCTCAACCAGGCGGGCTTCGCGCCGGGCAGCGTCACGCCGGAACAGGCGGAACGGGCCGCACGGCTGAGTCAGGGTTTCGCCGACGCGCTGCGGACGGCGCGGTCCCGGTGGGGACGGCTGTTGTGGACGGTCCACCCGGGTCCGCTACGGTGGCGACGCTGATGAACAGCCGTAACCGGATCGCCGGGCCGGTACCTCTACGAGCCGTCCTGAGCAGCTGCTGACCCTCCTGGTCGTCGAACGCCTGCGGGGCACCGGCGGCCGGCGTCGCGGAAGTAGGGTGAGCGGTGATCTGCATCAGGAACCGGCGTTTCGGTCTGCTCTGGAGCAGCACGCTCTTGTCCAACCTGGGCAATTGGCTGATGATCGTCGCGGTGCCGGTCTACGTCTACACCATGACCGGGTCGACGCTCAGCAGCGGTGTCGCCTTCGTCGCGCAGACCCTGCCCGCGATCGTCTTCGCGCCCCTGGCCGGGGTGCTGGCCGACCAGTGGGACCGGCGCGCGGTGATGGTCGGCGCGGACCTGCTGCGCGCGGCTATCGTGCTCGCCCTGATCGTGGTCGACGATCCGGGCATGCTGTGGCTGCTCTACACGGTGATGTTCTTCGAGAGCGCAATCGGGCATGTCTTCCAGCCCGCGGCCCGGGCGGTGGTGCCCGCCATCGTCGGCCGGGGCAGTGACCTGGAGGCGGCGAACGCCTGGAACACGGTGGCGAGCGGCATCGTCCGCCTCGCCGGCGCACCCCTGGGCGGCGCGCTCTACGCCCTCGTGGGTTTCGACGCTCTGGTGCTGATCGACTCCGCGACGTACCTGGTCTCGGCCGTACTGATCTTTGGAATGGGCAGGCTGCGGGTGGCCGATGACTGGCACCGGCCGGACAGGTCGTCCTGGCTGGCCGCCTTCCGAAGGCAGATCCGGGAGGGACTGGCCTTCCTCTTCGCACATTCCGTCCTCCGCACGATGCTCGGCGTCTCCAGCCTCTTCCTGATGGCGAACGCCGCTCTGAACGTGCTTCTCGTGCCGTACGTCATCAGCGTCCTCGGCGGCGACGCCGGCGATGTCGGCGTGCTCATGGCCGCGCTGGGCGGCGGCTTCCTGGCCAGCGCGTACGTCGGCAACGTGCTGTCCCGTAGCGGTCTCCTCCGGCTTTCGTTCACCGGCTGCCTGGCGGCGATCACCCTCTGCTTCGCCGGGCTCTTCCTCATCCACCACTTCGCCGCCGCGCTGGTCTTCATCGCCCTCGCCGGCCTGCCCGGTGGCGCGTTGCTGATGCTGGTCCAGGTCCAGGTCCAACGCCATACCCCGGACCGCCAACTCGGCCGGGTCGGATCCGCCTTCTCCGCCGCCGAGATGGCCGCGACCGTCGTGGGTGCCTCGGCGGGCAGCATCGCCGGACAACAGTTGCCCCTCATCACCACGGTCTGGCTCGTGATCGGCGTGCTGGCGGCCAGCACAGCAGTCGCCGCCCTCCTGCTACCCACCCGGTCCGGACCGCCGGTGGCGGAGCCGACGGCGTCGGCACCTCGGCCGGCGACAGCCAGAACCGGTGGCGACGGCTGAATCGCCGTCGATCCGTCACGACTGAGGGAAGCTGGCGCGCAGCTTGCGGACGAGTTTGCGCAGCCCGGCCTGCCAGCCGTCCGGGTCCTCGGCGCGGCGGCGGGCGTAGTCGGCCACCTCCGGGTGCGGCAGGATCAGGAACCGTTCCTCGGCCAGCCCGGCGACGACCGCGTCGGCGACCTGGTCCGGGGTGAGGATCGTCCCGGACGCGGCGATCACCCGGGCACCCAGGTGCCCCTCGGCGAGGCCGTCGGCGAGCATCGGGGTGTCCACACCCTGCGGGCACAGCGCGCTGACCCGGATGCCGGCGTCCCGGTAGGTGATCGCCAGCCACTCGGCGAAACCCACGGCGGCGTGCTTGGTGGCGGTGTACGGGGCGTCTCCGACCGCCGTGAGCACGCCCGCCGCCGAGCAGGTGAGCAGCAGGTGGCCCTGGCCCCTGCTGAGCATCCCCGGCAGCACCGCGCGGGCGCTGTGCAGGTGTCCCAGCACGTTCACCCGCCAGGCCCGGTCCCAGTCCGCGTCGGGCGCGTCGATGCCGCCGCCGGTGGCCACGCCGGCGTTGGCGCAGAACAGGTCGATCCGGCCGTGGCGGCGCTCGGTCTCCTCGACGAGCGCGCGTACCGCCGCCTCGTCGGTGACGTCGAGCCCGGCGCCGCTCGCGACCGGGCCGATCGCCTCGGCGGCGGCGCGGGCCGCGTCGGCGGCCAGGTCGGCCAGGACCACCGCGGCGGCGCCCTCGGCGGCGAACCGGCGGCCCAGCGCCGTCCCGATCCCGCCGGCTCCACCGGTGATCACCACCACCCGGTCGGTCAGGTTCATCTCAGGCCACCTCTCCGGGGGCGAGCCGGGGCAGCAGGTCCATCCAGGCCGCCGTGCCGCCCTCGGTGATCTCGGGAGTGGGCAGCACCGCGAGCACCGGCACGTCGACGCCGTTGTCGGCGTACCGGCGGGCAGCGGCCACGCACTGCTCGGGCGAGCCGTGCGGCACCAGCGCGTCGACGACCTCGTCCGGCACGGCCGCGGAGGCGCCCTTCCGGTCCCCGGCCGCCCACGCCTGCCACATCGGGCCGAGCGAGTCCTGGCGGCCCAGCCACCTGTGGAAGGCGGCGTACGCGGGCACCGTCAGGTAGCCGGTGATCATGCGGCGGCCCAGCGCGCGGGCGTAGGCGGCGTCCTCGGTGGGGCAGACGAAGATGCGGGCGGCGACCTCGAAGCCGGGCCGGTGCTCGCCCACCTCGGCGAGCGCGGTCGGCACGTCGTCGGCGGCCAGCCAGTTGAGGATCACCCCGTCGGCCTCGGCGGCGGCCAGGCGCAGCATGCCGGGGCGCAGCGCGGCCAGCAGGACCGGTGGCGGCACGCTGGGCGGGCGCTCCAGCGTGAACCGCCGGACCGTGAACGTGTCGAACGTCCCGTCGACTGTCTCGCCGCGCAGCGCGGCCCGCAGGAACCGCAGCACGTCCCGGGTTCGCTTGAACGGCTCGTCGAACGGCACCGCGTTCCAGTCGCGTACCACCACCGGCGACGAGGCGCCGACGCCGAGCGCGAACCGGCCCGGCGCGGCCTCGGCCAGCGCGGCGGCGCTCATCGCGAGCAGTCCCGGCCCCCTGGTGGACACCGGCGTGATCGCGGTGCCGAGCCGCAGCCGCGGCGACCACGCGGCGGCCAGGGCCAGCGGGGTGAACGCGTCCGTGCCCGCCACCTCCGACGACCAGACGTCGGTGAACCCGGCGTCGTCGAGAGCCGCGTAGACCGCGGCGTGGTCGGCGAGCGGGATGCCGCCCAGCGGCACGGTCATGCCCCATCGGTTCGTCACCCGTCGATGGTGCCCGTCCGGCACCGCCGGCAGCAAGATCCAGGCGAATATGGGTGATCCGCACCGAGGCGCAGAAAACGCGGCTGGACGGCGGTGACCGGCGGCGGCAAGACGCTGCTGACGAGGCCGTTCTGACCGGCGACGCCGGTGCCGGACGCCGCACCCGGGCTACGATCCGCGCGTGACCTTCTCGCTCGTCGCCCGCTCCGCCGACGGGCGTCTGTACGGCGTCGCCGTGGCCAGCCGGTTCCTCGCCGCCGGGGCGCTGGTGCCGGCGGCCGAGGCGCTGGTGGGCGCGGTCGCCACCCAGGCGCACGCCAACCTCGCCTACCGGGCGCAGGCGCTCGCGCTGCTGCGTACCGGCGTCACCGCCACGGACGCGGTGGCCGGGCTCGTGGCCGCCGATCCCGGCCGCGACGACCGGCAGCTCGCCGTGGTCGGGGCGACCGGCGACGGGGCCACCTGGACCGGGCCGCGCTGCCATCCGTGGGCCGGCGGGCAGGCCGGCGACGGGTGGGCCGCGCAGGGCAACATCCTGACCGGTCCGCAGGTGATCGACGCGTTGCGCGACGCCTGGCTGACCGGCGACGAGCTGCCGTTCCCGCAGCGCCTGCTGGCCGCGCTCACCGCCGGTGACCGGGCCGGTGGTGACCGGCGTGGCCGGCAGAGCGCCGCGATGCTGGTGGTGCAGCGTCACGGCGGCTACGCCGGCACCGGCGACGAGCTGGTGGACCTGCGCGTGGACGACCACGCCGACCCGGTCGCCGAGCTGGGCCGTCTGCTCGGCATCCATCACATGCTGTTCGGCCGCCCCGACCCGACGACGCTGCGTGACCTCACCGGTCCGCTCGCGGCCGAGGTGGCGGAGCTGCTCGCCACCACCGGTCACCCGGTCGGCCCGGCCGGTTTGGACGACGCGTTGGCGGCCTGGACCGGCCTGGAGAACCTGGAGGAACGCTTCGTGCCCGGCCGGATCGACCCGATCGTGCTGGAGCACCTGCGGCACTGCGCGGGGCGCTGAGCGGTCAGCCGCCGAAGGCCAGCCGGCCGATGCCGGCCCGGGTCAGCTCGGCGTGTTCGTCGGCGGTCAGCGGCAGCCGCCCGGTGGCCTTGCGCAGCACGGTGAGCGCGTCCCAGCCCAGGGCCGGCGGCACCGGCGCGCCCGCGGTGAGCACGCCGGCCACCGTGTCCGCGGCGGCCGGGGTCAGCCACGGCGGCAGGTCCAGCGCGTCGGCCAGGTCCAGGCCGTGCACCGCGACCTCCACCACCCGCGTACGCAGGAACTCCGGCAGCGTCATCGCGTCACCGTGCCGGGTGCGTACGACCTGGCCCGGCGGCGCGGCGGCGACCGCCTCGTCGGTGGCGCGCCAGGCCCGGCCGAACTCCGCCGCCACCGCCGCCGCACCCGGGTGCTCCCGGGCGGCACGGCGTGCGCCCTCGACGCGGTCCCGGTCGACCGGCGGGCTGAACTTGGCCGCGCCGAAGTAGGCGGGCGCGTCGACCTCGGCCCGGGGCGGGGCGGGTTCGGCGAGCATCCCGGCCAGGCGTCCGGCTCCGGTGCTCACGTGCGCGACCAGGTCCCGAACCCGCCAGGGCGGGCACGGGGTGGGCCGGTCCAGCGCCGCGTCGTCCAGGTCGCGCAGCACCCGTTCCAGGCGTCCGCACTCGGCCCGGAACGCCGCCCGTACGGTCCGCACCGGCGGTCAGCCCTTCCAGCGGGGCACCAGCCGGTGCACCACGACCAGCACCAGCGCGGCCACCACGGCGACCATGCCGACGATGCCGGCCGCGCTGCCCGCGTACCCGACGAACAGCGGGCGGCGGCCGAGCGCCTCGACGGGGATGGTGGAGCGGTCGACCAGCCAGGACAGCGCCGCCGCGGAGACCAGCAGGGCCACCACGCCGATGCCGCCGAGCACGGCGCCGGCCACCCGGTGCGCCTCCCCCGGCTCCACCACCGCCTGCTCCCGCTGGAAGAACAGCAGCACCAGCCCGGCGGCGGCGGCCCAGGCGCCGACCACCAGGTACGCGGCGACCGCGTCACTGGGTCGGTGCCACCCGGCGGAGAGGGTGGCGACACCCGCGGCGGCGGCGTACCCGGCGCCGAGGAACGCCCCGGCGACCCGCAGCTTGCGCGGCAGCACCAGGATCAGCGCGACCGCGACCGAGGCCGCCACGGCGGTGTGCCCGCTGGGCAGGCTGTTGCCGGCCGCCGCGCGTTCCGGGTCGATCCCGAAGTCCGGACGGACCAGGTAGTACTTGAGCAGTTGGGTGGTCACGTTGGCGCCGGCGATCAGCAGCGTCGCGGTGACGGCGAGCGCCTTGCGCCCGCGGATCAGCGCGATGAAGCCGATCACGGCGGTCGCGGCCAGCAGCGACACCACCGACATGGCGTTGAGGATCGTGTCCACCGGACCGTCGATGCGGTCCTGACCGATCCGGTTGCCGGTGAGCGCCACCGTGTCCAGCCACTGACCCAGTTCGGTGTGCACGGCGAAGCGCCACACCAGCCCGAACGCGGCTGTCTGGATCAGGGCCAGTACGACCAACCAGACCGCCGTCCAACCCCTCGCCGTCTCCCGCACCCGGACAACTTAGCGGTAGGCCCGCTCCGGCGCGCGGCGGAGCGCCATCGGCGGCGGCGTACGGTGAGGCGGGCGATTTCGAGGAGGTGGCGCGTGACCGGCACGACGCAGCGGCAACCGGAGGACGGTCCGCGGCCGGAGTCGCTGGCCGACCTGCTCGGCGGCCGGCGCGGGGCGGTGGACGCGACGCTTCCCCCGCTGGCGTTCGGCCTCGGCTGGGTGCTCGGTGGGCTGGGCGGCGGCGTGCTCGCGGCGGTGCTGACCGGCACGGCGGTGGCCGGCTGGCGGTGGCGGCGCGGCGACCGTCCCCGCTCGGTGCTCGTCGGGCTGCTCGCGGTCTGCGTGGCGGCGCTCATCGCGTTGCGCACCGGCCGGGCCGCCGACTTCTTCCTGCTCCAGATCGCCGCCAACACGGCGAGCGCGCTGGCCTGGGCGGTGAGCATCCTGGTGCGGTGGCCGCTGCTGGGTGTGGTGGTCGGCACCGCGCTGGGCCAGCGGACCCGGTGGCGGCGCGACCCGGCGCTGCTGCGGGCGTACGGGCGGGCCAGCTGGGTGTGGGCCGCCACCTACGTGCTGCGGGTCGCGGTGTTCGTCCCGCTGTGGCTGTACGGGCAGGTGGTCGCGCTGACGGTGGCGCGGGCGGCGCTGACGTGGCCGGTGATCGCGGCGGCGCTGGCGGGGAGCTGGGTGGTGATCCGGCGCTCGCTGCCGGCCGGGCATCCGGGGCTGCGGCATCCGGTGGCGGGCACGGAGGGTGTGGCGGCGCGCACAGAATAATGGAGAGGCCGCCACGGGGGGAGCGGCCTCTCCGTCAATTACGGTACTCCGTTCAGCGCCCGGATGTGATCCCGTGGACCGCTGAATTTCCGTGCCTTTTCGCGCCATGGGTCGTCGCCGGGCGGAGTGGTGGGCCGGCCGGTCCGCTGCGTCGGCCGGACAGCCGGCCCACCCGGCCTGACCGTGGGCGTCAGGCCGTCCGCCGACCCGGCCGCTCCGTTCCCCCATCGGCCGGGTCGGCCTCCTCCGCGGGCGGGCTCTGACCCGCCCGCGGAGGAGAGGTCACCTCACCCCTGCGGGAAGTAGGTGCCGTAGTCGGCGTACGCCATGGCGACGTCCGCCTGCGCCCAGAACCGGTGGTAGTTGAAGACCGGTTCGGGACCGCCGTCCAGGTACGCCTGCACCTTCGGCCAGTCCGGGTCGTTCTTGTAGAACGACCGGATGTCCAGGAAGCTCTTGCCCGGGGCGATCACGTCGCCGTTGGGCATCTTCCCGGTCCAGCCGTTGGGGACGTAGAGACCCTGGCCGTTGGCGGCGTTGTAGACGTCGTCGAAGCGCCGGTAGTCGCCGCGCTTCTCCGGCGTCGAGACGCCCTTGCTGTCGGCGGACGCCGAGAGCGCGTCCAGCAGGCCCTTGGCGGTGTTCTTCGCCGCGGCGTTGCCGGACTTGGCCGCGTACGCGATGAGCGTGCGGGCGTAGGCGCCGGCGACACCGACGTCCTGACCCTTGACCGTCACCTCGACGTGCAGGTTGGTGTTCGGCTGCGGGCTGCTCGGGTTCCAGTTGGCCGGCTGGCCGGTCCACTTCATGTCCGACGGGATCGACCAGTTGGTGCCGATCGTGGTGTTGGCGATGGCCCACGGCACCCACTTGTCCAGCAGCGCCTTGGCCTTCGCGTTGCCGGTCTCCAGGTACAGCTCGGCGATGCGCTGCATCGACCAGGCCTGCATGCCGAACCACTGGTTCGACGGCGGGTCGTTGTAGACCGGGTCGACGTCGTAGTACATGCCGTAGAAGGTGGCGGTGCCGGCCGGCGGCTGGGCGTAGCTGCCGTCCCAGCTGTTGGTGGCGCCACCGGCGATGCCGCCCTCGGCGGACTGGAGCCAGGTGTAGAACTCCAGCTGCCGGTCGAGGCTCTTCTGCCAGTCGGAGACCGCGGTCGGCGACTTCGGCTTCAGCTCCGCGACGTTGGTCATGGCCCAGGCCGCGAACGGGTTCTGGTAGCCGAAGTGGTTGTGGCTCGAGCCGATCCGCCAGGACCAGTTCTGGCCCGCCTCGTACGCGCCGCCCCAGGCGTAGTACCAGGAGAGCAGGTAGTGCGCCGAGTCACGGCCGCTGCCGGCCGGGCAGGTGCTCGCCCCGACGCAGTTGCCGATCTTCTTGAAGTACTTGTCGAACAGCGCGTAGCGCAGGTAGTCGCCCATCTTGGCGGCCTTGGCCACGGTGGCCGCCACGTCGGCCTGCTTGCCCTGCGCCTTGGCCCAGGTCAGCGCCCAGTAGGCGGCCTGGACGGCACGCGCGTCGGCGTCCGGGGCGTTCGTGTACTTCCACTGCTTGGCCGGGGCGCTGGACTCCTTGACGAACAGGTCCAGGTAGCCGTTCGGGCCGCCGTGCTTGAACGTGTCGCAGGACGGCTGCGGCACGGTCTCCCACACCGACTCCTGGGTGCCCCGCTGGAACGTGTTGATGTACGCGGGCCGCGTGGTGCCGTCGCCGCAGCGGCCGAACCCGTAGGTGTTGTCCACGTCGAGCAGCCAGTGCATGCCGTAGATGTCACCGGTGCCGTACGTGGACTGCAGCTCCGAGCGCAGCGGGTCCTGGCCGACCGGCACGTTCGGCTGCAGGGCCGACGGGTACTGGCTGGGCAGGTTGTGCTCGGCGGCGTACTGCGGGGTGCCGGGCGAGCCGGCCGTCGCCTGGTCGGCGTGCGACGGGATGATGTACTTTTCCATCACCGTCCAGGCGTTGTTGAAGGGTGCCCAGTTCTGGGTGACCCGGCCGTACTGCGCCTCCAGCCAGAGCCAGAAGCTGAACGCCTCCGAGGTGGTCTCGTGGCCGTGGTCGGGCGCCTCGACGATGAGCGTCTCGATCGAGTGGTACGGCACACCCTCGGGGCTGAAGTAGCCCGAATTCTTGATCTTGCCGTACTGGTCGAGGAACTTCTTGATGTAGGCGTTGTCGCCGCCGGGGGTGTCGTTGTCCGCCTCGGTGGCGATGACGGCGATCGGGGCGTAGCCGGTGGCCGACGCGGTGACCGTGGCGGTGCCGCCGACCGTGTCGGAGTCCTCCGCGGCGGAGACCGTGGCGGCGACGCCGGTGCTCCAGTTGGCCGAGGTGAGCGTCAGCGAGGCCGGCGACACGGTGATGTCGCGGTCGCCGGTGACGGCGAGGGTCACCGGCACGCTGGCGGTGGGCGCCGCGCTGAGCGTGTACCGGACCGTGGCGCTGCCGCCTTCGGCGACGGTGACCGCCGACGGGCTGGCGACCAGCTTCGGTCCGCTCGCCGCGGCCACTGTGAACGACTTCTCCGAGACGGCCGTGCCGCCCGCGTTGTCGTACGCCTTGGCCTGCACGGTGTAGCTGCCGGCCGGCAGGTCGAGCAGGTCGTAGCCGTACGGCGCGGTGGTGTCGGTGTTGACCAGCAGGCCGTTGCGGTAGAACTCGACCTTGGTGATGGTCCCGTCGGCGTCGCTCGCGGTCGCGGTCAGCGGGACGTCCGCCGGCGCCTCGAACGGGCCGGACGGCACGGTCAGCGAGACCGTCGGCGGCTGGTTGGTCTGCGCGCCGTTGCAGGCGACACCGTTGAGGGTGAACGCGGTGGGCTTCGGGTTGCTGCCGCTGTAGCTGCCGTTGAAACCGATGCTCGTGGACGCGCCGGTGGGCAGGCTGCCGTTCCACGACTCGTTCGTCGCGGTGACCTCGCTGCCGGACTGGCTCCACTTGGCCGACCAGCCCTGGGTCACGCGCTGGCTGCTGTTCGGGAAGGCGAACTTCAACGACCAGTTGTTCAGGGCGTCACCCAGGTTCTTGATGGTGACGTTGGCGGTGAACCCGTTGTTCCAGTCGGTCGTCGCGTAGGTCACGTCGCAGGCGGGCGCGGCCTGCGCGGCGCCCGCGGGCAGGGCCACCCCGCCTATGACGAGGGCGGTGGCGGCGACCATCGCCGTACGGCGACGTCTGGCCAGAAGTCTCATGTGGGCGGTGTCTCCTCGGACCGGGCCGGGACCTCGGGCCCCGGCAGGGCGCCTCTACGCGCCGACGGGGCGTACGCGGGGGGACGGAGGCGTCCGGAAAGGTGGTCGTCCCGGCCGTGCCGGGGATCGGGCGCCGCACCGGTTCGTCACCGGGTGCCCTCGGCGGCCCGCGCTCGCGTTCACTGGCTCCGCGTGGCGTGACGAGAGTGTGGCATGGAAGCGCTCCCACCACAACGGCCAGCGCAGATATGCGCTTCCATGTTTCGATCTCGTTTAGGGGCTTTTCCAAACCCGTGACGGGCGTTACAGTCGCAACATCCCGATGGGAGCGCTTCCATCGACGGATATGCAAGTACTGAATCGCCGGGTGCACCAGTGCCCGGCGCGTCGGCCCGAGGCCGACGGCGGACCAGCCCGGACGCCGCCGCCGGCCGTCACCCGCCAGACGGAGGGAGGTGGAACCAGAGCCACTCGCGTGGCCCGGCTCCCGCGCGACGCGCACGACGGACGCCAATCCCACTTCGTGCGTGTGTGCACCATCGGTGGGGACGGGGGTTGCCCTCCCCCGTCCCCACACTAAACCCCCGTTGTCGACGGCAAAAGAGGCCGACGGGACCGGCGTGACACGCCACCCGGACGGCCTTTCTCGCTATCCACCCCACCCCTCGCCGCTCGCGACGCTCCCGAGCGACGCCCCCGCCCACCCCACGTTCCGGCCGCCCGCCGGCCGCGCCGCGCCCGCGCCGCGGCCGGCGGATCGGGGCCGGCCGCCCCTGGCTATGCCCGGAGCGCTCCCGGCCCAGGGCGGCCCGTCACTCCGAGGAGAAACCTCATGTCGTTACTCACCCGACGGCGCCTGCTCCGCCGCGCCGCCCTGTCCGCGACCGCGGCCGGCGCGGCCCGGTCCGGACTCGCCGGCGCCACCGCGGCCGGGACCGCCACGTCGACAGTCGCGCTCAGCGGCTGCGACAGCCCGCCCGAGCGCACCACCGACCCGGAGCCGGACCGCGGGCTGCGCTTCCCCGACGGCTTCGCCTGGGGCGCGGCGACCTCGGCGTACCAGATCGAGGGGGCCGCGAAGGAGGACGGGCGGGGTGAGTCCGTCTGGGACACCTTCAGCCACACGCCGGGCCGGATCCGCAACGGCGACACCGGCGACGTCGCGGCCGACCACTACCACCGGTACGCGCAGGACCTGGACCTGATGCGCGACCTGGGGCTGCGCAGCTACCGGTTCTCCATCTCCTGGCCCCGCATCCAGGCCGACGGCTCCGGCCGCCCCAACCAGCGCGGCCTCGACTTCTACCGCCGCCTGGTGGACGGGCTGCACGAACGCGACATCGCGCCGATGGCCACGCTGTTCCACTGGGACCTCCCCCAGGCCCTCCAGGACGCCGGCGGCTGGGAGAACCGGGACACCGCCGAGCGCTTCGCCGAGTACGCCGACGCGGTGTTCCGCGCCCTCGGCGACCGGGTGCCGGTCTGGCTGACCATCAACGAGCCGAAGACGGTGGTGCAGAACGGCTACATCTGGGGCCACCACGCGCCGGGCATCCGCGACGAGGACGCGGCGTACCTGGTCGCCCACCACCTCCAGCTCGCCCACGGCCTCGCCGTGCAGGCGCTGCGCGCCTCCGGCCTCAGCGGCCGGATCGGCCCGGCGCTGAACCTGCACCCCTGCTACCCGGCCGACGACTCGACCGAGTCGGCCGCCGCGACCCGGCTGCACGACGGCTACGAGAACCGCCTCTACCTCGACTCGATCTTCAAGGGCGCGTACCCGCAGGACGTGCTGGACGACCTCGGCCCGGACAGCCGGATGGTCAGTGGCGTCCGGGACGGCGACTTGAAGATCATCTCCAGCCCGGTCGACCTGCTCGCCGTGCAGTACTACACGCCGATCTACGTCACCGGCGACGGCGGCACGGTCCGCAAGTGGCCCACCTCCGAGGCGGAGTGGCAGCAGATCTACCCCGAGGGCATGTACGACATCCTGACCCGGGTCACCCGCGACTACGGCCGGGTGCCGATCACCATCACCGAGAACGGCCTGCCCTGCCCCGACGTGCCCGGCCCGGACGGGACCGTCGACGACGCCGGGCGGGTCACCTTCCTGCGCGACCACTTCGCCGCCGCGCACCGGGCCGTCGGCGACGGGGTGCCGCTGGAGAGCTACCACGTCTGGTCGCTGCTGGACAACTTCGAGTGGGCCGAGGGGTACGAGCAGCGCTGGGGCCTGGTCTACGTGGACTACGCGAGCCAGCGACGGGTGCTCAAGCGCAGCGCCCACTGGTACCGCGACGTGATCCGCCGCAACGGCCTGTGAACCGGTGCGCGCCCCGGCCGGCGATGGGCCGGCCGGGTGCGCGCGTCGGGTGGATCAGCGCGGCAGCGCCTGCTGCAGCTCGGCGCGCAGCGCCGGGGTGAGCATCTCGCCCGCCTGCTTGGCCAGCCGCGCCATCTCGTAGCCGACCACGCCGATGTCGGCGTCCGCCCCGGCCAGCGTGGCCAGGATCGAGCCGTCCCGGATCTGCATCACCAGGAAGTAGCCGCGCCCCATCTCGACCACCGTCTGCTTGACGACGTCACCGTCGAACATCTGGGCCGCACCGGCGGTGATGCTCATCAGGCCGGAGGTCACCGCGGCGAGCTTGTCCGCGTGGTCGCGCGGCAGGTGCGCCGAGATCGCCACCAGGAGGCCGTCGGACGACACCACCACCGCGTGCGCCACCCCCGGAACACGCTCGGCGAACGCGTTCACCAGCCAGCTCAGGTCGCGTGCCTCCTGGCTCAACGTCGTCACTGTCGTCGTCCTCCTTCATCGCGCGGCAGGTACATCTCGGTGGTCTCCTCGGCCTCGGCCCGCCGTACCCCGCTGTAGAGGCGCGACAGCATGCCGCCGACCGCCTCCGGGTCCGGCTCGTGCCGCACCACCGGGCGGCCGGCCGGGACGGCCGAGGTGAGCTGGGCCATCGGCACGCGTACCGGAAGACCTCGTTCGTTCGTCCCTCCGGTCACCGGCGTCGCCGCCGGTGCCGGCGGCACACCCGGCGCCGACGCGGCGGGCCCCTGCCGGCTGAACCACCCGCCGGCCGCCGCGCCGGCATCCGGCGTCAGCACGTCCTCGGCCCGTGCCGGGCGGGGACGCGGCACGGTCACCGGCGCGGGGGCCGGCGCCGGCGCAACGGCACCGTCGTCCGACCCGTCGCCCAGCGGCCGGCCGGTCAGCGGGGACACCGGCAACGCCGCGGGCTGGCCCGGCGCCGGACGCCATCCGGCCACCGGCAGCTCCGCGGTCGCCGCCGCGAGCGCACCGGACGCGGTGACCGGGCCGGAAAGCATCGGCTGCGCCATCCCGCGCCCGAACCGTTCCGGCACCGGCCGGCCCGCCTCCGGCGCGGGCGCCTCGGCCAGCAGCTCGACCGGGATCCGCACCCGGGCCACCAGGCCCTCGCGCCCGGCCCGCAGTTGCACCCGTAAGCCGTTGCGGGCGCTGAGGTGGCTCACCACGAACAGGCCCATCCGTTCCGAGGCCGACACGTCGGCGGCCGGCGGCTCGGCGAGCACGGCGTTCGCCTCCGCCAGCGCCGTCGGGCTCATCCCCAGCCCTTCGTCGACGATCTGCACGAGCGCGCCCCGGCCGTCCGGCTCGACGACCACCCGTACGGCGGTGTCCGGGCGGGAGAACGCGGTGGCGTTCTCCAGCAGCTCCGCGAACAGGTGCACCAGGTCGCCCACCGCGTGCCCGACGACGTGCAGGCCGGTCCGGTTCTCGTGGCGCACCCGCTGGTACTGCTCGATCTCCGCGCTCGCGGCCAGCAGCACCGCGCCCAGACCCACCGGGCGGTTCCACCGCCGGGTCGACTCGGTGCCGGCCAGCACCAGCAGGCTCTCGTCGTTACGGCGCATCCGGGCGGCGAGGTGGTCGAGCTTGAACAGGTTCTCCAGCTGCTCCGGGTCGCTCTCCTCGCGTTCGAGGTCGTCGAGCAGCTCCAGCTGCCGCTCGACGAGCACCTGGCTACGCCGGGCCAGGTTGACGAACATGGCGTTCACGTTGCGGCGCATCATCGCCTGCTCGACCGCCACGTCGACGGCACTGCGGTGCACGGCCACGAACGCCTCCGCCAGCTCGCCGATCTCGTCCTGCGAGTCGATCACCGAGGGCGGTACGTCGATCGCGCCGATCGGGCGGTCCACGGTACGCAGCCGTTGCAGCGTCAGCGGCAGGTCCACCTGCGCGATCCGCAGCGCCTGGCCGCGCAGCTGCCGCATGGCACGAGCCACCGACCGGCCGACCAGCAGCGAGATCAGCACCGCGACCAGGAGCACGGTCGCGATCGCACCGGCCACCAGCAACGTGTCGCGCAGCTGGCGGGCGCTGGCGTCGTCGGCCTGGCGTACCGCGTCGGCGACGATCTCGCTCTCCAGCTGGCGGAACAGCTCCTGCCGCTGCTCGCTGGCCGCCCACCACTGGGTCGCGTCGAGCAGGGCCGGCCCGGCGCCACCGCCGGGCAGTGTCCGCTCCTCCATCCGGGTGGCGGCGGCGAAGGCCGGGTCGACGGAGGTGCGGTCGTAGCGGCGGATCTGGTCGGCGGTCGCCGCGACCCGGAACGCGCCGAGCGCGGTGAGCTGCTGGGCCCGCAGATCGCTGAGCGTCACCTGGTCGTCGGCCTCGTACCGGCCGGACCGGGCGGCGGCGTAGAGCTCGGCGCGGATGCGCGAGGACAACTCCTTGACCCGGGACAGCTGCACGTACCGCAGCACCGCCTCGGTCAGCTCCTGCCGGCCGCCGCCGGGCGACGGCTCCGCCAGCAGGTTCAGCAGCGCCGCGACCGACCGGTGGTAGTTGCTCAGCACCGTGTCGCTGGACAGCACCGCCGGCGCCACCGCCGCCCGGATGTTCACCACCTGGTCGTACGCCTCGAGCGCCTCGGAGTAGGACACCCGCCAGGCGGCGTCGGCGTCGGCCAGCGGCGCGGCGGCGACGCGCAGCTCGGCCATCGCCCGGTCGGTGGCCTCCTGCAGCGGGGCGAGCGCGGCGACCGCGGCGTCCCGGTCGGCGCCGGGGCGGCGCAGCGCGGCCAGTTCGCCGGCGGTGCGGTCCCGCTCGTGCTGGAGCCGGTCGACGACGGCGGAGATCTGCTGGCCGATGCCGACCTGCTCGGCGAAGGCGCTGAGCGTGGTGGTCTGCCCGACCAGCCCCCGGGTCTGGATGCCGGCCAGGACGAGGAACGCCAGTGAGGGGATCACCAGCACCGTGGCGAGCTTGGTGCCCATCCGCCAGTCCCGCAGCCGCAACCCGGAGCGCCGCCGGTGCGGCGCGGGGGCCGCACCGCGAGCCGGGTCGGGACCTGCGCCCACGGTTGCCTCCTCGTCCCGCCCCACCACGTCGGGGAGCGGAGTCCATCCAATCAGGCCGCCGGTCGGTGTCAACGGCCGCCCGGACGGCATGACCAGGACGGTCAGCGCCACTGGTGGACGGTCACGTGTGCGAGGCGGCCTCGTCCGTCCGGCCGACCCCGGCGATCTCGTCCGCCTCGGCGAGCCGGCCGAGCGCGACGAGCGCGGCACCGGTGGCGCCGATCTCCGGGTTGCGTTGCCAGCACACCCGGCGGGGCGCGAGCACGTCGAGGAACGCACCGCGCCACCACGGCGAGGCGGTCAGCGCCCCACCACCGAGGATCACCTCCATCGGCTCGCCGACACCGGACTCCAGCAGCGCCAGGTCGTCCGCGACGAGCCGGCACAGGCCGCTCATCAGCCCGGCCAGGATGTCCACGGCGGTGGTGCCGAAGCTGAGTCCGCGCAGCTCCCCCGAGCCCGCCGGGGCGATCCCCGGTGGCCGATCGCCGCCGAAGCGGGGGTTCGCCCGCACCGAACCGGTGACGCGGTCCAGCGCCGCCTCCAGTTCCCTGCCCTCGGGCAGGCGCAGCTCGCGCGACGCCCAGGCGAACAGGTTGCCGCCGCTGGAGTACGCCGCGCCGGTCACCACGTGGTGGTGGTCGACCCGGTACCGCCAGAGCTGCTCCGGCAACGGCGGCGGCTCCGAACCGGCCGGCACGGCCTGGATCGTGCGGACCGCCGCGGAGGTGCCCACTGTGACCGCCGCGCGGGTCGGGTCGACACAGCCGGAACCGACGTTGGCGGCCGCGCCGTCGCCGACCGGCGGCGCCCATCGCGCACCGGCCAGCTGCGGCCAGCGCCGCGCGTACGCCGCGTTCAGCCGGCCGTGCCAGCCGTCCGGGGCCAGCCGCAGCATCTGCTCCGGGCGTACGCCGGCCAGCTCGCACGCCTCCGGATCCCAGTCGAGGCGGCGCAGGTCGAGCAACCCGGTGCCGGAGGCCAGCGAGATCGACATCGGCGCGTCGTCGAGCAGCGTGCCGAGCGTGTACTCGGCGAGCCCGGTGAAGCCGGCGGGCCGGTCGACGCGCTCGCGCAACCACGGCAGCCGCACCGACCAGTAGCAGCGGTGCCACCAGGCGCCGGTACGCCTGTGGAAGTCCTCCGGATCGGCCGGCCCGGTCGCACCGGGCAGCGGCTCCGGCCGGGTGTCCAGCCAGGTCAGCACCGGACCCGACGGTGTGCCGTCGGGCGCCACCGGCAGCACCGAGTGCCACTGCGCGGAGGTGGCCACGAGGTCCACGTCCCGCAGGTGCCCACCGGCGGCCAGCTCGTCCAGGCACTCCACCAGGCAGGCCAGGTAGGCGGGGCCGTCGAGCGTCCCGGTGCCGTCGTCCCCGGTGACCAGGCGCACCCGACGCCGGGCCAGCGCGCCCGGACGCGGCACGGCGTCCGCGTCGAGCACCAGGCCGCGCACCGAGGAGGTGCCCAGATCCAGAGCGAGAATGTCCATCGCCGGTCAACCTACCCGGCGGGACCGGCGATCACGCCAAGATCCGTACCCGGTGCCCCGCGATCGGGTTCCACGGCGCCTGTCGATCGCGTACAGTGACCGTCATGCCCGCGCACCTGTCCTGCTGGTGGCCCGCCGACCCGGCGGCCCACCCCCGCGCGTAGCTTCCCCACGCGGCCGCCCGACGAGGCGGCCGCCGGTCTCCCCCGGCATCCCGGGTCGCCTCCACCGGCGGCCACCGGCCCACCGAGGAGATCCGATGACCCGCCTGTCCGACCCGCTCGCCGCCGTCGCGGCCGGCCGCGACCCCGGCCCGTTCGCGCTCGTCCGCCGCGAGGGCACCGACCACGTCGACCTGTTCACCGGCCCGGTACGCACCGCCGGCCGGCTCGCCGACCTGCCGCTGCCCGAGGACGGCGCCGGTGCGCACACGCTGGCCCTGGTGCCGTTCCGGCAGGTCACCGAGCGCGGGTTCGAGTGTGTCGACGACGGGCTGCCGCTGGAGTTCCTGGCGGTCGAGACGCACCGGCGGATACCGCTGGCCGACCTGCTCGACGACCTGCCCGACGCCGAGGTGCGCACCCGCGACGCCGGCTTCGACATCGCCGACGACGAGTACGCGGCGATCGTGGAGCGGGTGCTGGCCGACGAGATCGGCCGGGGCGAGGGGGCGAACTTCGTCATCCACCGGACCATGCGCGCCACGGTGCAGGGCGACCCGCTGGCCGCGGCCCTGGCGGCGCTGCGCCGGCTGCTGCTGCGCGAACGGGGCGCGTACTGGACGTTCGTGGTGCACACCGGCACCCGGATCCTGGTCGGCGCCAGCCCCGAGCGGCACGTCAGCGTCACCGACGGGCTGGTCGAGATGAATCCGATCAGCGGCACGTTCCGGCACCGGGGCGAGACCGTCGACCGGGCCGAGCTGCTGCGCTTCCTGCACGAGGAGAAGGAGGTGGAGGAGCTGTACATGGTGCTGGACGAGGAGCTGAAGATGATGGCCGTGGTCGCCGAGCACGGCGGCCAGGTGGTCGGGCCGTACCTGAAGGAGATGGCGCACCTGGCGCACACCGAGTACCTGCTGGCCGGGCGCTGCTCCCGGGACGTGCGCGACGTGCTGCGGGAGACCATGTTCGCGCCCACCGTCACCGGCAGCCCGATGGAGAACGCCTGCCGGGTGATCGCCCGGCACGAGCGCACCGGCCGGCGCTACTACGCCGGGGTGCTCGCCCTGCTGGGCCGCGACGAGCAGGGCCGGCAGACGCTGGACGCGCCGATCCTGATCCGTACCGCGGAGATCTCGCCCGCCGGCGCGCTGCGGGTGCCGGTCGGCGCGACGCTGGTCCGGCACTCCACCACCGCCGGGGAGGTGGCCGAGACGCACGCGAAGGCGGCCGGTGTGCTGGCCGCGCTGGGTCTCGGCCCGGACGCGCCGCGCTCCGCCACCGAGCCGGCCGTCCGGTACGCCGACGACCCCGAGGTACGCGCCGCGCTGGCCGCCCGCAACGCCCCGCTGGCCCGGTTCTGGCTGGACCAGCGGGAGCCGGGGGCGATCGCGCTGCGCGGGCTGGCCGGGCGCCGGGCGCTGATCGTCGACGGTGAGGACACGTTCACCGGCATGCTGGCCCACCAGCTCGGCGCGCTGGGCCTGGCGGTGACCCGCCGGGACTGGCCGGAACCGGGCCCGCTGGACGGCTACGACCTGGTGGTGGTCGGCCCCGGGCCGGGTGACCCGCGGGACGCGACGGCACCGAAGATGGTGGCGCTGCGGGCGCTGCTGGCCGAGCTGCTCGCGTCCGGCCGGCCGACGCTCGCGGTGTGCCTGGGCCACCAGTTGCTCGCCGGGCTGCTGGGCCTGCCGCTGCACCGCCGCGACGCGCCGTACCAGGGGTTGCCGCGGGACGTGCCGGTGTTCGGGACGATCCGGCGGGTCGGGTTCTACGCCAGCTTCACCGCACTCGCCGACGCCGACCGGGTCACCGGCCCGTACGGCCCGGTCGAGGTGTCCCGCGACCCGGCCGACGGCGCGGTGCACGCGCTGCGCGGCGCGGGTTTCGCCGGGGTGCAGTTCCACCCGGAGTCGGTGCTGAGCCAGGACGGCACGAGGGTCCTGGCGGACCTGCTCGGGCATCTGCTCGACCGGCCGGCGCTGAGCGCGCATGGCGCGGCCGATCGCGGGTAGGGCACAGGCGACCGGTGGTGCGGACGGGTTCGAGAGCCCCCGTCCGGCCACCGGTCGCCAGCCGGGTCAGCCGGCCATGCCCCGCTTCAGCGCGGCGCCCATCAGCACGGCGCGCTTGGCGGTCAGCGCGGTGGCGGCCAGTGCCACGTGGTCCGGGGCGACCTCGCCGTTGTTGCTGGTGTGCGACGCGCCGTACGGGTTGCCGGCGACGAACTGGCTCGGGTCGGTGTAGCCGGGGGTCACCACGATGCCGCCCCAGTGGTAGAAGACCGTGTACAGCGACAGCAGCGTCGCCTCCTGGCCGCCGTGCGACGTGGCGGTCGAGGTGAACCCGCTGTAGACCTTGTCGGCGAGCGCGCCGGCGGCCCAGAGCGGGCCGGTGGTGTCGATGAACTGCTTGAGCTGGGCGGCGATCATGCCGTACCGGGTCGGCGAGCCCATGATGACCACGTCGGCCCAGGACAGGTCGTCCGGCTGCGCCTCCATCACGTCCTGGGTCTCCAGCCGGTGTGCCTGCCAGCCGGAGTTGGAGCGGATCGCCTCGTCGGGCGCCAGCTCACGTACCTTACGCAGACGCACCTCGGCACCGGCTTCCCCCGCCGCCTCGACCGCCGCCTGCGCCATCTGGTAGGTGATGCCGGTCGCGCTGTAATAGATCACCGCGACCTTGACCTGGCCATCCATCAGACGTCCCTCCTCGTTTCGGGTCAGCTCCGGCGACTACCCGTTACTTGTTCCGTCAAACTCCGGGGCGTGGCATCCACTCCGGGTGGAGATCCGCGCGGCCGGCGCCGGCGCGGACGTGGTCGCGGTGACGCCGGGCGCTGGGCTTCGAGGTGATCGGCCGAGGGCCGGAGGGCTTCCGGCACCCCACCCGGGGGTACGTCGATCCGCTGGCCGTGCACCGGCACCTGGACTGAGCGTGGCTCAAGATTTGCGCAAGTTCCGTCCGCAACCGCTCTGCCCGCCCAGCCCGCACGGAATGCTTGTCGAACCGGCGCCGGCCGCATCGGCCGTCCCGCGCCGGGAACCTGAACGGGGGATCGCGCTGGTGTCGGCAGCGCCGCCGGCGCAGCGCGATCAGGGGCCGGTCTGTCGTACCCCGGGCCTACGCTGACGCCCGTGACCATACGCCTCAACCGCGCCGAGGCGCTCGCGCTGCGCATGACCGGCCTGCTGTTGCGCCCGCACCCCACCGCCCGTCCGCAGGGCGTCGCCGACGTGGTCGAGTGGTTCGGCGCCATGCAGGCGCAGGACGCGGCAAGCGGGCTGTGGTCGCTCGGCGTCCGCCTTCCCGGCGCCACCCAGGACGACGTCCGCGCGGCGCTGGAGCGGCGCGAGGCGCTGCGCACCTGGCCCATGCGCGGCACCGTGCACCTGGTCCCGGCGCGCGACGCGCGGTGGATGCTGGAGCTGACCGGGGTGCGGACGCTGGCCGGCACCGCCGGGCAGTGGCGGCAGCTCGGGCTGACGGTCGCCGACGGCGAACGGGCCGGTGACGTGCTGGGTGCGGCGCTGACCGGCGGCGGCCGGCTGACCCGCGCCGAGTGCCTGGCGGCGCTGCGGGCCGCCGGGCTGTCCACCGACGGTCAGCGCGGCTACCACCTGCTCTGGTACGCCAGCCAGCGCGGCATCACCTGCATCGCGCCGCACGTCGGCACCGAGCAGACGTTCGCCCTGCTCGACGAGTGGGCACCCGAGCCGCACCGGCCGGAACGCGACGAGGCGCTGGCGATGCTGGCGCACCGCTACGTGCGCGGCCACGGCCCGGTGAGCCGGCACGAGCTGGCCCGGTGGACCGGCCTGACCGTCACCGACGCGACCCGGGCGATCACCCTGGCCGGTGACCTGCTCGCCCCGGTCGAGGCCGACGGCGAGCCCGCAGTCGTCGACGCCGCGCTGCTCGACGCGCCCCGCGCGCCGGTCGACGACCTGCACACGCTGCCCGGCTTCGACGAATACCTGCTCGGCTTCAAGGACCGCTCGCTGATGCTCGACCCGGCGCACGCCGCCGCGGTGGTCCCCGGCAACAACGGGGTGTTCCGGTCGACTGTGGTGCGGGGCGGGCGCGTGGTCGGCACCTGGACGCGGACGCTGGGTGTGAGGGCGGTGACCGTGACGGTGCAGCAGCTCGTGCCGTTCGACGCAGCGCTGCGCGACCGGGTGGACGCGGCGCTCACCGGCTACGCCCGCTTCCTGGGCCGGGAGCTGCGCCACTCCTGGTGAGCAGTGGGCTCCCGCCGCACCTCTTCTCTTCTTCTCTCGTGCTGTCCGGCTTCGCTCCTGCTCCGCTGCTCCTGTTGCTCTTCAGCGCCTTTGCTCTGCAGCCGTTGACGCATCGGTTCGCGTGACCGTCGCGTGGGTGGGTGCAGAGCAAGGGCAGTGAGGGCGCTCTCCGGCGGCTGACACTGCGGGTCGGCGGCTCACCGCCCGCTGGTCCCCGAGGTCGGCGAATTGTGGCACCGTCCCAGCAAAAGGTCCCCGCGCCGGTGATGAGTGGAACGTCATGGGTGTCAAAACCGCGCTGAGACACCCATGACGTTCCACTCACCGGTTCGGCCGGGCGCGGGGGACGGAGTAGGTGGTGGCGCCCGGCGCGTGGAGTCACGGAGCTGACACGTCGCCGTAGTGCGGCTCGACCTTCCTCGTGGCCAGCAGGGCCGGCCCGGCCGCCAGGTGGGGTACCCGCCTCACCCCCTTTGCTCTGCAGCCACGGAGGCAAGCAGCGCACCGAGCGTTGCGTCGAGGGCTGCAGAGCAAGGCGTGGCAAGGCCGAAGGGCCGGCGGCGCGCATCGCCACCGGCCCTTCGCACACGTCAGGGGATCAGTCGGCGAGCGCTCCGGCCGAGCGGCCCTCTTGCAGCGTCAGGTTGCGTCCGCTGCCCGGGTCGAACAGGTGGATCTTCTCCAGGTTGAACCACGCCCGGCGCGTCTCGCCCTCGCGAGCCGAGGACTCCGCCGACAGCCGGGTGACCAGGTTCGACCCGCCACCGGCGAAGTCCGCGGCACCCGTGTCGGCGGCCAGCTCCTCCAGCTCGGCGGCGCTGGCCCGCTCCCCCTCGACGGTGAAGTAGACGTACTTGTCCGAGCCCATCGACTCGACGATGTCGACAGGCGCCTCGAACTCCATGCCCCGGCGGCGGGTCTCGTCGTCGACCAGCGCGGCGTCCTCGAAGTGCTCCGGGCGGATGCCCAGAATCAGCTCCTTGGGCGCGTCACCGGCCTCCAGCTCGCGGCGGATCCGGTCGCCCACCGGCACGTCGCCGAGCGCGGTCCGCAGCCGGCCGTCCTCCACGACGGCGTGCACGAAGTTCATCGAGGGCGAGCCGATGAACCCGGCGACGAAGAGGTTGCGCGGGTGGTCGTACAGCTCCTGCGGCGGCCCGACCTGCTGCACCGCGCCACCCCGCATGATGACGACCCGGTCGCCGAGCGTCATCGCCTCGGTCTGGTCGTGGGTGACGTAGACGGTGGTGGTGCCGAGCTGCTTCTGGAGCCGGGACACCACGGTACGCATCTGCACCCGCAGCTTGGCGTCCAGGTTCGACAGCGGCTCGTCCATCAGGAACGCCTTGGGCTGGCGGACGATCGCCCGTCCCATCGCCACCCGCTGCCGCTGGCCGCCGGACAGGTTGGCCGGCTTGCGGTCCAGCAGAGCGGTCAGCTCCAGCACCTTCGCCGCCTCGTCGACCTTCTGGTTGATGGTCTCCTTGTCCAGCTTCGCCAGCCGCAGCGGGAACGCCATGTTCTCCCGCACGCTCATGTTCGGGTAGAGCGCGTACGACTGGAAGACCATCGCGATGTCGCGGTCCCGGGGTGCCTTGTCGTTGACCCGCTCGCCGCCGATGCGCAGCTCACCGGAGCTGATGTCCTCCAGCCCGGCGATCATGTTGAGCGTGGTGGACTTCCCGCAGCCGGACGGGCCGACCAGGATCACGAACTCGCCGTCGGCGATCTCCAGGTCGACGTCCTGTACGGCGGTGGTGCCGTCCGGGAACCGCTTGCTCACCTTGTCCAGCACGATGTCGGCCATTGCTACCACCTATCCCTTGACTGCGCCGGAGGTCAGACCGGAGACGATGCGGCGCTGGAAGAAGAGCACGAACAGGATGATCGGCACGGTGATCACCACGGCGGCGGCACAGATCGCCCCGGTGGGGTCCTCGAACTGCGACTCACCGGTGAAGAACTGCAACGCCACCGGGACCGTGCGGGACCGCTCGGTCGAGGTGAGCGTGATCGCGAACAGGAAGTCGTTCCAGCAGAAGATGAACACCAGGATCGCCGTGGTGAACACGCCGGGCGCGGCCAGCGGAGCGATCACCCGCCGGAACGCCTGTGCCTGGGTGGCGCCGTCCATCTTCGCCGCCTTCTCCAGGTCCCACGGGATCTGCTTGAAGAACGCCGACAGCGTGTAGATGGCCAGCGGCAGCGCGAACGTGATGTACGGCAGGATCAGGCCGGGCCAGGTGTCGAACAACCCGAGCTGCCGCTCGATCTCGAACAGCGGCGACACCAGCGACACCTGCGGGAACATCGCGATCAGCAGCGAGACGCCGACCAGGAGCTTCTTGCCCGGGAAGTCCAGCCGGGAGATGGCGTACGCGGCCATCGCCCCGAGCACCACCGCGATCGTGGTGGCGATCAGCGCGATGCCGATGGAGTTGACCAGGGCGCGGACGAACTGGTCGGTGTCGAAGATGGTCCGGTAGTTGTCGAGCGTCCACTCCCGCGGCCAGAACTTGCCGTCGGTGAGGGTGGCCGGGGTCTTGAACGACAGCGAGGCGATCCAGAGCACGGGGACCAGCGCGAAGACGACGACCACGACGTCCAGCAGGCCCCAGCGCACCTTCGCCCGCGTGGTGGTTTCCACAGCCATGTCAGCGCCTCTCCCCATCGTCGCTGCCCGGGGCAGCGGTGCCGAACAGCTTCACGAACACGAAGGCGATGATCGCCACGGTGATGAAGATCAGCACCGACATCGTGGAGCCGATGCCGAGGTTCAGGCCCCGGATCAGGTTGTTGTAGGCGAGCATCGACACCGACGACGTCTCGTTGCCGCCGTTGGTGAGCACGAAGATGTTGTCGAAGACCCGGAACGCGTCGAGCGTGCGGAACAGCAGCGCGACCAGGATGGCCGGCTTCATCACCGGCAGCATCACCTTGGTGAACCGCTGCCACGCCGTCGCACCGTCGGTGGAGGCCGCCTTGAGCAGGTCCTCCGGCACCAGCGCCAGCCCGGCCATCAGCAGCAGCGCCATGAACGGGGTGGTCTTCCAGATCTCCGCCAGCATGATGATCGCCAGCGAGCTGGCCCGTTCGGTGAGCGGGGCGCTGCCGTCGAACAGGTTCGCCAGGTAGCCGGTGCCGGGCGTCCAGGCGTACCGCCAGGAGAACGCGGCGACCACCGTGACGATGCCGTACGGGATCAGCGCCGCGGTGCGGACGATGCCCCGGCCGACGAGCGTCCGGTGCATGATCAGCGCCAGGCCCATGCCGAGCACCAGCTCGACCGCGACGGTGACCACGGTGATCAGCGCGGTCACCCCGAACGCCGTCCACCAGAAGTCGTTCGTCAGCACCGTGACGTAGTTCTCCAGCCCGACGAACTTCCGCTCGTCGGGGAAGCGCAGGTCGAAGCGCTGCAGCGACAGCCACACCGAGTACAGGATCGGGTACGCGGTGACCAGCACCATGACCAGCGCGGCCGGCGCGCACAGCAGCAGGCCGAGGCGCCGCTCGGCGCGCTTGTTCTCGCTCAGCGGGGCGCGGGAGCCGCGCCGGGACCGCTGTTCCGGTACGGCCGCGTGCCGGCCGTCCGGTGCCTCGGCCTCGGCGGCGGCCTGCGCGCCGGCCGGGGTGGCGTTCACGCTCATGGCAGAACTCCCTTGGACTCCAGCGCGTCGGAGATCGCCTCGCGCAGCTCGTCAGCGGTCTGCTCGGGCCGGATCGCCGACGGCGGCGACAGGATCGCCGACATCACCGTGGAGATGCTCTGGTAGGCCGGGGTCAGCGGCCGCACCGCCGGCTCCTTCAGCTCCTCCAGGATGGTCTCCTTCATCGGGTACGCCTCGGTCATCTCCGGGTCGTCGTAGACGGCCTCGATGGTGGGCGGCACGCCGTCGTTGACGGCGGAGAACTTCTGGTTCTCGGCGTTACGCAGGCAGCGGGCCGCCTCGAACGACTCCTCCGGGTGCTCCGAGTAGGTGCTGACCGCCAGGTTCACCCCGCCGATGGTGACCTTGCTCGGGGTGCCCGGGTCGATGCCCGGCACCCGGGCCCACTTCACGTTCTTCGCCAGGTCGGGGTTGGCCTCCTGGAGCGCCGGATAGACGAACGGCCAGTTCACCTGGAACGCGCCCTTGCCGGACTGGAACTCCAGCCGCACCGGGTCCTCCAGCGCGTTGCTGAACGACGGCGAGGTCACGCCCGACGTGGCGAACTTCTGGAGCTGGTCGAGCGCGCGGACCGCACCTTCGTCGATCTCCGCCTTCTTGCCGTCGTCACTGAGGATCTTGCCGCCGGCGCTCTCGGCGAGCGTGTTGTAGAGCACCACCAGGCCCTCGTACTGGGCGCCCATGGTCAGCACCTGGTACGGCTTGCCCTGCTCCTTGAGCTGCTGGGCGGCGGAGATCATCTCGTCCCAGGTCTTCGGCGGCTGCGACACCAGGTCGGACCGGTACCAGAGCAGCTGCACGTTGGTGTGCTTGGGCGCGGCGTAGAGCTTGTCCTCGTACCGGGCGGTGTCCAGCGAACCGGCCAGCGTGCCCTGCTCGGCCTCGGCCTTGTCCTGCCCGGTCCACTCCCGGATCCATTTGGCGCTGGCGAACTCCTGCGTCCAGGTGACGTCCAGCCCGAGCACGTCCATCCCGCTGTCCTGCGCGGCGAGCCGCCGCACCATCTGCACCCGCTGCTCGTCGGCCTCGCGCGGCAGCACCCGGTAGTCGATCCGGTACCGCCCCTGCGCCTGCGTGTTGCAGGTGTCGACGACCTTCTGCAGGTTCTGCTCCGGCGGGTAGTACAGGTTGATCGTGGGGACGCCGCCGTCGCCGCCGGATCCGCAGGCGGCCAGCGGGGCCACCAGCGCGAGCGCGGCGGCCGCCGCCGCCGCGCGTCCGGCCGGCCGCCGTGCGGCCGTGTCGGGGACTGTCGTCATCACCCTCCCCCTCTCTCCTACGAAGAACCGGGGGGTGACCCGCGCCCCGGCGCGCGGCGAGACGATCGGGGCATCGGCCCGATCGCCCGACGCCCCGGGCGTGTCGTGCGGCTGAACGTGCCCGACCTGCGACGGAGCGAAACATCACGGAAATGTGACGGCGACGGCACGATCCGGGCCGGGCGATCGCACGTCGTCCCACTTAATGAAACGGCGAGGCTACCCAGCGTCAGCGGTCTGCACTAGCGTGGGGCTGGCTCCGTAGCCGGCGCGTCGCCGTCGATGCCGATGCGCCTCCGGCCGTCCCCCATCGCCCGCCCGATCGGTTGGTTCTGACGGGAAGTGCCGTGTGCGCGTTCCCGGGTTGGGCAGGATTCCCCCGAGGAGGTGCCGTCGTGCAGGACACCCGCGCTCTCGCCCTGACGTTCGAGGTGAGCGGCCTGCCCCCGGTCAAGACCGAGGCCCTGTCCATCTTCGCCGCCGGGCACCGGCAGGCGACGAGGGTCCGCACGCTGCTCCAGGCCGCCTGCACGGCGGCCCAGCGCACCGGGTGGACCCCGTTGACCGGGCCGGTCGAGGTGGACCTGACCCTGCGCTGTCCGCCCGGGCACCGCACCTCCGACGCCAGCACGCTGCTGGGCGGCGTGTGCGCGGTGCTCCAGGACAAGAAGCGGGTCTCCACCATCGGTCTCGCCCACCTCGGGGTGCTGGTCGACGTCGCGCTCTGGGCCGACGACCGGCAGATCCGCCGGCTGTCGTACGTCGAGGAGCCGGCGGAAGAGTTCTCGTATCTGGTCCGGGTGTCGGCCGTACCGACGATGGTTTGACCGACGTCCGCGGTGGGGTACCGCGGACGCCGAGGAAGGGAGTGCTGATGTCGGAGCCACATGTCACGCTCGATCCGAGCGGGCTCGACCCGGTGCAGCAGAAGCTGCGCGGCCCGCTGGAGGATCAGCTGACCTCGGCCCTGCAGGCGGCCGCCGACCGGATTCGCGCCGGCTACGCGGGCGAGCCGGTGGAGGACGTCTGCCGTCGGTTGCTCGACGAGACCCGCTCCGGCCTGCACCCGGACATCGCGGCCGGGTTCCAGCCGGACATGGACGAGTTCTGCCGGGTCGCGGTGGCGATCGTGCGGGGCGAGCTGACCTGAGCGGGCGGCGCGCGGGGGACTGAGTACGCGGACCGATGGCGGGGGCCCGTGTCAGCTCCGCCGCACGTCGACCGAGACCGGTCGCCCTCCCCCAGCCGCACCGGCAGCCGCCCGCCGTCGGGCGGTCGCAGCCCGAGCCCGGATCTGTCGGCCGGTGAAGGATGCCGGACGGGTCAGGACCGGGTCCGCAACTCCCCGGCCCTGACCCCGGCCGTCCGGTTCGGTAGCGGTCTGCGCCACGGGGAACACGGCAGGCGTGGCACGACGCCTTCCGCCGGGCTCCGCACGGCGAGCCGGTATGCCCGCACTCAGCTCCACGGTGCTCTCACCACCGGACTCCGGTGCGCCCCCGTCTCACCCCGACGAGGCGTGGACGCCGGCTCAGGTTAGGCACGTCCGCGCAGGCCGGACAAGCGATGACCGGAGACTGCGGTTGTGATTGATGTCTATGCCGAACTGCGGCATGTCGGCGTAACGGGGTCAGCCGGTTTCGCGCTGTTCGACTTCGAGACGCGGGCTGCGCCCGGCCTGCCGCGGTGCCACGGTCCGGGCCGCGACGGCCCCCGCGACCAGTGCCAGCGCGGCCACGTGCAGCGCCCGTACGCCCGCCGGGGCGGGGACGCCCGCCGCGGGCAGCGCGGGCATCAGCAGCGCGCCGAGCCCGGTGACCGCCAGCGCCACCCGCCAGAACACCGCCGGGTTGGCCTCCGGGGCGGGTTCGCCTACGCCACCGGTCCGCACGGCGCGACGGGCCTCGCAGACGGCAAGGACGACCACCAGTAGCCCGCCGCCGAGGCCGCCGACCACGTCCGCGAACTGTAACCAGGAGACGCCGGTCAGCGCGCGGAAGTCGGCGACGCCGAGCATCCGGGGCAGGCGTTCGCTGTGGCTGACCCGGTCCCACGCCACGTGGCTGAACGCGCCGATCAGCGCCGAGCAGACGGTCACCTGCCAGGGGTGCCGCACCCGGGCCAGCGTCGCGTACCAGGGCCAGCCGAACCACCGCGGCGCGGGCAGGTGCACCGCGATGCCGGCGACCACGCGACGCACCACCCAGGCGTACGCGAGGGCCACCGGCAGGCACCACCAGAGCAGGCCGCCGAGCGTGTGCGTCCGCAGGCCCAGGGCCAGCGACGTGCCGGTGAACAGGTACGCGGCGTCCGGCGCGACAGCACCGGTGCACAGCGCCACCCCGTCGAACCAGGCCGGTCGCCACAGTTTCAGCGGCAGCACCGGCGCCAGGTGCGACGGGAAGGTCAGCGGCACGTCCCGGACGTTACCGGCCCGCTCAGAAGTGGTGGACCAGGTCGGGGAACGCGGCCAGCCGGATCACCCGCTGGTCGGACGGGTCCAGCTCGTCGTGCTCCAGGACCCAGGTGTTCTCGTTCGGGATGAAGACCGCGTTCATCCCGGCGGCCCGGGCGGGCAGGATGTCCGAGCGCGGGGAGTTGCCGATCATCCAGGCGGCGGCCGGGTCGAAGGCGTGCTCGCGGGCCAGCCAGCGGTAGGTGTCCGCGTCCTTCTCCGGCACGATGTGCGCGGCGCGGAAGTGGTGCAGCAGCCCGCATGCGTCCAGCTTGCGCTGCTGCTCCTCGCGCTCGCCTTTGGTCAGCAGCAGCAGCTCGTGCCGACCGGCCAGGTCGTCGAGCGTCGCGGCCACGCCGGGCATCAGCTCCACCTGGTGCCCGACAAGCGCCGCGGCGAGCTGCTCGATCTCGGCGCGCTCCCGGGCGGTGGCCGGACGCTCGCGCAGCTTCTCCAGGCACTCGCCGAGGCTGCGCAGGAAAACCTTGCTGCCGTAGCCGTGCGCGACGGCGTTCGCGCGCTCGATGTCGTCGAGCACCGCGCGGATCCGGGCCCGGTCCAGCGTGGGGTGGTCGAGCCAGGTGAGGAAGTCGTCGATGACGCGCTCGAACAGGACGTTGTTCTCCCAGAGCGTGTCGTCGGCGTCGAACACCAGCACGGCGGCGTCCCGGCGCGACGGCATCGCGTCCCCCTCCCCCTCGCGGACCTCGCACACCGTACTGCCCGGTCGCCGGACGGACCACGCGGATTATCCGGTCGGCCGCCGGTTACCGGCGGCTACCCGACTGCGGAATCCCTGGTCGGACGGCATGCTTCGGCCCATGACGATCTCACCCGATCATCCACCTGGACGCCGGGGCCGGCGGTGCACGGCCGTCGCGGTGGCCGCGACGCTCGCCGTCGCGGGCGCGGCGCTGCCGGGATCCCCGGCACTGGCCGTCAACGCCGCACACACCACGGTGGTCGGTACGAACCCGGTCGACTGGACGCCGCACGCGCTGGACGGCACGGTGCACCGCATCCTCCAGATCGGCAACCGCGTGTACGTCGCGGGCACGTTCACCAAGGTGCGCAACGCGGGGCGGTCGGCCCAGCTGGCGATGCCCCGGCTGGTGGCCCTCGACGCGAGCACCGGCCGGATCGACACCACGTTCCGGCCGCAGGTGAACGGCGCGGTCAAGGCGCTCGCCGCCGCGCCGGACGGCCGCTCGCTCTACATCGGCGGCGCGTTCACCACTGTCAACGGCACCGCGGCGTCCCGGCTGGCCCGGATCGACGCGGCCACCGGTGCCCGGGTCGCCGGGTTCACCACGCCGGCGCTGAACAACCAGGTGAACGACGTACGGCTGGTCGGCACCCGGCTGATAGTCGGCGGCGCGTTCCAGACCGTCGGCGGCGTGACCCGGCGTGGCCTGGCGGCGGTGAACGCCACCACGGGGGCGGCCGACGCGTCGGTCGACCTGAACCTGACCGGTCCGCGCAGGACGACGTCCGGCGCCACCGCGCCGGTGAAGGTCGAGGCGCTGGACGTCTCCGCCGACGGCCGGCGGCTGGTGTTCGTGGGCGGCTTCAGCAGCGTCGCGGGCGTGGCGCGGCACCAGATCGCCGTCGCCGACCTGAGCACGGCGGGCGCCACGCTCTCCGGCTGGGCCACCGACCGTTACCAGCCGCAGTGCGCGAGGACGATGCCCGTCTACATGCGCGGCGTCGACATCTCACCGGACGGCACCTGGTTCGCGGTGGTGACCACCGGCGGCCCGTTCCCGGGCACGCTCTGCGACACCGCGGCGCGCTTCGAGTTCGGCACCGCCACCGGCGGCAAGCAGCCGACGTGGGCCAACTACACCGGCGGCGACACGCTGCTGTCGGTGGCGGTGACCGGAGCGGCGGTGTACGTCGGCGGCCACCAGCGCTGGCTGGACAACCCGCTGGGCCGCAACTCGGCCGGTCCGGGGGCGGTGTCCCGGCCGGGTATCGGGGCGATCCACCCCGCCACCGGCAGGGCGCTGCCGTGGAACCCGACCAAGGACCGCGGCGTCGGCACCCAGGAGCTGTACGCGACCGACAGCGGTCTGTGGGTCGGCAGCGACACCGTGACGATGGCCGGGGAGTACCACGCCCGGCTGGCGTTCCTGCCGCTGCCGTGAGGCGCGGGGCCCGGGGCGCGGCGGGACCCGTCGCGCCCCGGCCTCAGCGGCGCAAGGTGAGGATCAGGTCGGCGACCAGCGCGGTCCACCCGGTCTGGTGCCAGGCGCCCAGGCCGGCGCCGTTGTCGCCGTGGAAGTACTCCGGGAAGCAGATCAGGTCGCGCCAGTCCGGGTGGGTCTGGAACAGCTGCGCGGCCCCGTAGATCGGCCGCCGTCCCCAGTCGTCGCGGGTGAACAGCGAGATCAGCCGTGCGGACAGGTCGTCGGCGATCTCGTCGAGCGTCCGCTTCACCCCGGACCGGGTCGGGTACTCGACCTGGAGGTCGTCGCCGAAGAACGCGGCGTAGTCCCGCAGCGCGCTGATCAGCAGGAAGTTCGTCGGCATCCAGATCGGGCCGCGCCAGTTGGAGTTGCCGCCGAACAGGCCGCTGGTCGACTCGGCGGGCTCGTAGCCGACGCTGAACTCCTGCCCGCCGAGCGCGACGGTGAACGGCTTGTCCAGGTGGGCGCGGGACAGCGTGCGCAGCCCGTACTCGGAGAGGAACTCGTCGGTGTCGAGCATCCGGGCCAGCAGCCGCACCACCTGGTCCGGTGCGACCATCGACAGCAGCCGCTGCTGGCGGCCGTCGGGCCCGAGCCGGCGGGCGCCGATCACCTCGGCGTACTCGGGGCGGTTGGTGAGGAACCAGCGCAGCCGCGCGCCCAGCTCGGGCAGGCGGCGCATGGTCCGGGCGGTCAGCCGGGTGACGGCTGCGAGGGGCAGCAGCCCGACCACCGAGCGGACCTTCAGCGGCACCTGCGTGCCGTCGGCCAGCCGCAGCACGTCGTAGAAGAACGCGTCCTCGGCGTCCCACAGCCCCTGGTGGTACGCCGCCGCGGCGATGTACGCGAAGTGCTCGAAGAACTTGGTGGCGGTGTCGGTGTACGAGCGGTCGTGCTCGGCCAGCACGATCGCCATGTCGAGCAGGTTGAGCGCGTACATGGCCATCCAGCCGGTGCCGTCGGACTGCTCCAGCACCCCGGCGACCGGCAGCGCGGCCGAGCGGTCGAACGGGCCGACGTTGTCCAGCCCGAGGAAGCCGCCCTCGAAGACGTTGTTGCCGCCGGTGTCCTTGCGGTTGACCCACCAGGTGAAGTTGAGCAGCAGCTTGTGCATCACCCGGGCGAGGAACTCGTGGTCGCGGGAGCCGTCGATCTCGAAGACCTTCAGCGCCGCCCAGGCGTGCACCGGCGGGTTCACGTCGCCGAACGCCCACTCGTACGCCGGGATCTGCCCGTTGGGGTGCAGGTACCACTCCCGCAGCAGCAGGAGGATCTGCTCCTTGGCGAAGCCCGGGTCGACCCGGGCGATCGTGACGCAGTGGAAGGCCAGGTCCCAGGCGGCGTACCAGGGGTACTCCCACGGGTCCGGCATGGAGATCACGTCGAAGCTGTTCATGTGCCACCAGGCGCTGTTGCGCCCGTGCCGGCGGCCGGCCGGCGGCGGCGCGGAGCCGGGGTCGCCGGCCAGCCAGCGTTCGACGTCGAAGTGGTAGAACTGCTTGCCCCACATCAGCCCGGCGATGGCCTGGCGTGCCACCAGGGCCTCGTCGGCGGTGGCGGCAGCCGGGATGACGCTGTCGAAGAACCGGTTCGCCTCGGCGCGGCGCGCCCAGAGCACGGTGTCGAACCCGTCGCCCAGGTCGGCCGGGGCGGGGGGCGCGGCGGCCGGCGGCGGCGCGGTACGGGTCAGCCGCAACCGGATCTGCCGCTGCTCGCCGGCCGGCACGTCCAGCACGTAGTGCAGCGCGCCCTTGGTGCCGGTGCGGTCCGGGTTGACGGTGGCGGCGCCGGCCACGACGTGGTCGTTGATGCCGTCCTTCGGGTACGCCGACCGCCCCGGCAGCCCCCACAGCCGCTCGGCGTTCGTCTCGTTGTCGCACAGTAGCGGCACCGGGTCGCCGTCGCCTTCCAGCAGGAGCTGCCCGAGCACCCAGTGGTCACCGACGAGCCGGGCGCCGGCCCGCTCCCCGGACTCCACGCCGGTCAGCTTCGGCATCCGGTCGGCGCCGGGCAGGCCCCACGCCCAGGTGTTGCGGAACCACAGCGTGGGCAGCACGTGCAGCGTCTCGTCCCGGTCGCCCCGGTTCGCCACGGTGACCAGCACGCACATGTCCGTCGGGGACGCCTTGGCGTAGTCGACGGTGACCGCCCAGTACCTGTCGTCGTCGAAGATGCCGGTGTCGACCAGCTCGTACTCGGTGTCGTCCCGGCCGCGCAGCGCGTTCTCCGCGACCAGTTCGTCGTACGGGAAGGCGGCCTGCGGGTAGTGGTAGCGCCAGCGCATGAAGGAGTGCGTCGGGGTGCTGTCGAGGTACCACCAGTAGTCCTTGACGTCCTCGCCGTGGTTGCCGCCGTCGCCGCCGAGGCCGAACATCCGCTCCTTGAGGATCGGGTCGCGCCCGTTCCACAGGGCGAGGGCGAAGCAGAACGTCTGCCGGTCGTCGCAGACGCCGGCCATGCCGTCCTCGTTCCACCGGTACGCTCGGGACCGCGCGTGGTCGTGGGGGAAGTAGTCCCACGCCGTGCCGTGCTCGCTGTAGTCCTCCCGTACCGTCCCCCACGCCCGTTCGGACAGATAGGGGCCCCATGCGCGCCAGTCCTGCTCGCCGGCGTCGGCCTGGGCGAGCCGGTGCCGCTCGGGGTCGGGGAACGTGGAGGTCGACCGGTCGGTGATCACTGGCACATTTTCGACGCCGCCCGGGTACTTCTCCACAGCGGCCATTGTCGCCGTGGCATGTCACACCTCGCTGCCGGTGGAGGAAAGTTGATCGACATCCGTTTCGGGCCGCGATCCTGCGGCGAGCTGTCCACCGCCGCCGCGCGGGAATGGCTGGTCACGGACGGGCGTGGCGGATACGCCATGGGCACCGTCGCCGGGCTGCGTACCCGCCGGTACCACGGGCTGCTCGTGGTGGCCGGAGACACGCCAGCGTCCCGCAAGGTGGGACTCGTGAGCCTCGACCCGGCGGTGACGCTGCCCTCGGGGCGGCAGGTCCGCCTCGGCGCGCACGAGTGGTCCTCGGGCGTGGTCGACCCGCGCGGCTTCGAGCTGCTGGAACACTTCGACCTGGCCGACGGGGTGCCGCGCTGGCGGTGGCGCGTCGGCGACGTGGTGATCGAGCGGGAGATCGCCATGACGTACGGCCGCTCCTGCGTGGCGGTGGTGCACCGGCTGATCTCCGGCGGCCCGGTGCGGCTGGACCTGGCCGCGGCCTGCACCTGGCGCGACGCGCACGGCGAGCGGCGCGCCGACGGCCCGGCGCCCCGGCTGGAACCGGCGGCCGGCGGCGCCGTGGTCGACGGCGCGTACCGCCTGGCCGGGCCGGACTGGACCCCGCGGGGGCAGTGGTGGCACGGGGTACGCCACCGCACCGAGGCAGAACGCGGCCTGCACCCGGACGAGGACCTCTGGTACGCGGGCCGGTTCACCGGCGCACTCGACGAGCCGGGCGCGACCGTGTCGGTGCTGGCCTGGGCGGACGACCTGGCCGAGGAGCCGCCACCGGCGACCGCCGTGGTCGAGGCGGCCCGGCGGCGCAGCCGGGCCGTGGTGGCCGCGGCGAAACCCGGCGACGCGGTCGAGGCGACACTCGCGCTCGCCGCCGACGCGTTCGTGGTACGCACCGCCACCGGCCCGGACGTGGTCGCCGGCTACCCCTGGTTCGGGGCGTGGTCGCGGGACACGATGATCTCCTACGAGGGTCTGTTCCTGTGCACGAACCGGGCCGACGAGGGGCGGGACCTGCTGCGGGCGTACGCGGCCACGCTGAACGAGGGCATGCTGGCGAACACGGCCGACACCGGCCGGGTCGAGTACAACACCGTCGACGCGACGCTGTGGTTCCTGCACGCGGTGCACCGGCACGTCACGGTCACCGGTGACACCGACCTGGGCGACGAGCTGCTGCCCGCGCTGCACCGCGTCATGGAGGCGCACGTGGCGGGCACCCGGTACGGCATCGGCGTCGACCCGGCCGACGGGCTGCTGACCCAGGGCGGCCCGCCGGACGTGGCGCTCACCTGGATGGACGCCCGGGTGTACGGGGTGCCGGTGACCCCGCGTACCGGCAAGCCGGTCGAGGTAAACGCGCTGTGGATCAACGGGCTGGCCGGGGTCGCCGAGCTGACCGAGCTGGCCGGACGCGACGCCGCCGGGCTGCACGACCTGCACCGCCGGGCCGTCACCGCGTTCCGGGAGCGCTTCCCCGCCCCGGTCGGCTGGCTGCACGACGTGGTGGACGCCCCGGCGCCCGCGTACCCGCTGGGCGGCGCCGCGCACCACGACGACGACCTGCTGCGGCCCAACCAGCTGCTCGCCTGGTCCCTGCCGCACGCCCCGCTGGAGCCGGACGAGGCCACGCTGCGCCGGATCACCGAGGCGCTGTTCACCCCGCTCGGGCCGCGCAGCCTCGCCCCGGACTCCCCCGGCTTCGCCGGGCGGCACCGGGGCGGGCCCGCCGACCGGGACTCCGCGTACCACCAGGGCACCGTCTGGCCGTGGCTGACCGGACCGCTGCTGGACGCCTACCGCCGGGCCGGGTTGCCCACCGACGACCTGCTGGTGGGTCTGGTGGGCCACCTCGCCGAGGACGGCCTGGGCTCGGTGAGCGAGACCGCCGACGGCGCGGCGCCGCACGCGGCCACCGGATGCCCGTTCCAGGCGTGGTCGGTGGCCGAGCTGCTGCGCGCGCGGCGGATGCGCCGGTAACGCGTTACAGACCGGCAACCGGCGCGTCGCCCCCGGTTATCGACCCCTCGGCAGGATGGGTGGCGACCCCACCGGACACCGCGGCGACGCCGCCTCGGGTGGGGACGCCACAACTCAAAGGGGGCCGCGTGTCAGCTGACGCCGAAGTGATCGACATCCAGCCCGCCCGGCGCCTGCGGGTGCTGCTGCTCTCCTGGGAGTACCCGCCGGTGCTCGTCGGTGGCCTCGGCCGCCACGTCCACGCCCTGTCGGTCGCCCTGGCCGCCGCCGGACACGAGGTCACAGTCGT
>NZ_FMCV01000033.1 GCF_900091565.1 Micromonospora marina
AAGCATCTAAGCGGGAAGCTCGCTTCAAGATGAGGTATCCCACCCACATTTGTGGGGTAAGGCCCCCAGCTAGACGACTGGGTTGATAGGCCGGAAATGTAAGCCCGGTAACGGGTTCAGTTGACCGGTACTAATAGGCCGAGGACTTGACTACCAAGCTGCTACGCGTCCACTGTGCAACTCTGAACAAACTGCCGCCCGTGTTGTTGGGTTGGTTGACATGTTCATAGAGTTACGGCGGTCATGGCGGAGGGGAAACGCCCGGTCACATTCCGAACCCGGAAGCTAAGCCCTCCAGCGCCGATGGTACTGCACTCGGGAGGGTGTGGGAGAGTAGGACACCGCCGGACAATCTTCCAGTCGAGGGCCGCCCCAGCAGGGGCGGCCCTCGACTGCGTTAGCGTTCTCGGCGGAAACGCCATCAGGAAGGATGTACCCGTGAGCTCAGGACCCCAGGGCGGGGACCGCCCCCGTCGTTACGAGGATCGCGCCGACCGCGGCCAGGGGCGTGGTGACGCCGGCCGCGACGGTCGTCGCGATGACCGTCCCTCGTACCGGGGCGGCCGCGACGACCGCCCGGGCGGCTTCCGTGGTGGCGACCGTGACAGTGGCGCCCGCGGTGGTGACCGCCGCGAGGGCGGCGGCTTCCGTGGTGGCGACCGCGAGGGTGGTTTCCGCGGCGGTGACCGTCGTGAAGGCGGCTTCGGCGGTGGTGACCGTCGTGAAGGCGGTTTCCGTGGTGGTGACCGCGAGGGTGGTTTCCGGAGCGGAGGCCGCGACGGCGGCGACCGTCGCGGAGGCGGGTTCCGTGGTGGCGACCGTGATGGTGGTTTCCGCGGTGGTGACCGTGGTGAGGGTGGCTTCCGTGGTGGTGACCGTCGTGAGGGCGGTGACCGTCGTGAGGGCGGCGGCTTCCGTGGTGGCGACCGTGACAGTGGCTTCCGTGGCGGTGACCGTCGTGAAGGCGGCTTCGGCGGTGACCGTCGTGAAGGCGGCTTCGGCGGCGGCGACCGTCGTGAGGGTGGCTTCCGTGGCGGTGACCGTCGTGAGGGTGGTTTCCGCGGTGGTGACCGTCGTGAGGGCGGTGCCCGTGACAGTGGCGCCCGTGGCGGTGACCGTCGTGAGGGTGGCTTCCGTGGCGGTGACCGTCGTGAGGGTGGCTTCCGTGGCGGTGACCGTCGTGAAGGCGGCTTCGGCGGTGACCGTCGTGAAGGCGGCTTCCGTGGCGGTGACCGTCGTGAAGGCGGCTTCGGCGGTGGTGACCGTCGTGAGGGCGGCGGCTTCCGTGGTGGCGACCGTGAGGGTGGCTTCCGTGGCGGGGAGCGTCGTGAGGGTGGTTTCCGCGGTGGTGACCGTCGCGAGGGTGGCTTCGGCGGTCGTGACCGTCGCGAGGGTGGCTTCCGGAGCGGTGACCGTGAGGGCGGTTTCCGCGGTGGGGATCGTCGTGAAGGCGGCGCCCGTGAGGGTGGCTTCCGTGGTGGCGACCGTGGTGAGGGCGGTTTCCGTGGTGGTGACCGTCGTGAGGGCGGCGCCTTCCGTGGTGGTGACCGCGAGGGTGGCTTCCGCGGCGGCGATCGTCGTGAGGGCGGTTACCAAGGCGGCGGCAATCGCCGGGAGAGCTACGCCGGCGGCGAGCGCCGTGAGGGCGGTTTCCGTGGTGGTGACCGTGAGGGTGGTTTCCGGGGCGGTGACCGTCGTGAGGGTGGTTTCCGTGGCGGGGACCGCGACCGTGGCTTCCGGCGCGACGACCGGCAGCCGGGCGGTTTCCGGGGCGAGCGGGACGGTGAGCGCCGCGGCTACGGCGACCGGCCGGGCGGCGACGACCGCCGGACCGGCAACTACGGCCCGCAGCGGGAGCGCCAGGACGAGCGCGGCGAGGGGCGTACCGGTGAGGCGCCGGAGCTGCCCGACGACGTCGTCGCGAGCGATCTCGACTCGGCCGTCCGGGCGGAGCTGCTCTCCCTCGCCAAGCCGGTGGCGGAGACGGTCGCCCGGCACCTGGTCGCGACCGGTCTGCTGATCGACGACGATCCGGCGCTGGCGCTGGCACACGCCATGGCGGCCCGCCGGCTCGCCTCGCGGATCGCCGCCGTGCGGGAGGCCGTCGGGCTGGCCGCGTACCACGCGGGTGAGTGGCAGAGCGCCATCGCCGAGCTGCGGACGTACCACCGGATGACCGGCCTGCAGAGCCACCTGGCGGTGCTGGCCGACTGCGAGCGGGCGCTGGGCCGACCGGAGCGGGCCATCGACCTGTTCCGCGGCGCGGACCGGGACAAGCTCGACCAGGCCGTCGCGATCGAGCTGCTGATCGTGGCCGCCGGGGCGCGCGGTGACCTCGGGCAGAAGGACGCCGCGGTGGCGATGCTCCAGGTCCGCGAGCTGACCGGCGACTCCACCGAGCCGTGGGCGGCGCGGCTGCGCTACGCGTACGCGGACGCCCTGCTGGCGGTGGACCGGCGCGAGGAGGCACGGGAGTGGTTCTCCCGGGCCGCCGACGTCGACTCCGAGGGGGAGACCGACGCCGCCGAGCGGCTGCTGGAGCTGGACGGCGTGGTCATCGAGGGCGACGACGAGCCGGAGGACGACGCGGACACGTCCAAGGCGTCGGCCGAGAACGGTGACGGTGACGGTGACGACGATGACGACGACGACGGTGACGACGACGCACCGCTGAGCGGTGACGACGACACCTCGGGCACCGACAAGGACGCGCCGGTCACCGACGCCACCCCGGCAGACGACGCCGACCGGCCCGCGCCGGGCGACGCCGCGGCCGGCGAGGGCGAGGCGGCGGAGCGCCGATGACCGGGAACGCCGGTGACACCGCCTCCGGCGCGGATCGGGGAGGACCCGACCGCGCCGGAGCGGGCGGTCGGCTGGTCGACGCGTACTCGCTCGTCGTCTTCGACCTGGACGGCGTCATCTACCTGATCGATCGGCCCATTCCCGGCGCGGTCGAGGCGGTCGGTCGGCTGCACGCCGAGGGGCGCGCGGTCGCGTACGCGACGAACAACGCGTCCCGCCGCTCCAGCGAGGTCGCCGACCTGCTCACCGGCATGGGCGTTGCGGCCCGGCCGGCGGAGGTGCTCACCTCCGCGGCCGCCACCGCCGAACTGCTCCGCGACCGGCTGCCGGAGGGCGCACCAGTGCTCGTCGTCGGCGCCGAGGCGCTGCGCGCGGAACTGCGCGCGGTGGGCCTGCGGCCGGTGTCCACGGCCGACGAGGAGCCCGCCGCGGTGGCCCAGGGCTACGGCCCGCAGGTCGGCTGGTCCGACCTGGCCGAGGCGTCCCTCGCGGTACGGGCGGGCGCCCCCTGGTACGCCACGAACACCGACCGCACGCTGCCCAGCCCGCGCGGCCCGCTGCCGGGCAACGGCTCACTCGTCGCGGTGCTGCGGACCGCTCTCGGCCGCGACCCGGACGTGGTGGTGGGCAAGCCGGAGCCGGCGCTGTTCACCACCGCCGCGCGGCGGGCCGGGACCGGGCGCACGCTCGTGGTGGGCGACCGGCTGGACACCGACATCGAGGGCGCCCGCCGGGCTGGGCTGGACAGCCTGCTGGTGCTCACCGGGGTCAGTGACGCCGCCGAACTGCTGGCCGCGCCCGAGGAGCGCCGTCCCGCGTACGTCTCGTTCGACCTGGCGGGCCTGTTCGACCCGGCGGCGGTGGTGGCGGTGCCGGGCCGGGCGTCCGGCGGCGGCTGGTCGGTGACGCGGGCCGGCGCGGACCTCGTGCTCGACGGCGCGGGACCGCCCCTGGAGGCCCTCGCGGCGCTCTGCGCGACGGCCTGGTCGACGGCGGCCGGCCCGCGCGTACGGGCGCAGTCCCCGGCGGCGGAGGAGGCCCTCGCCGCGTTCGGTCTCGACGACTGAGGCAGCCGGACCGCTCAGAGCAGCTTGCGGAGCTTCATCAGGTCGAACGGGTTCGCCTTGATCGAGACCCGCCGGGAGGCCACCGCCGACATGACGTCGAGCCGGCCGTGCACCAGTGCGACGAGGTCGTCGCTGCCGATGCTCAGCGCGATCTTCGCCTTCGGGTCGTCGCCGTCGGCCAGGTCGACCAACCGGCCACCCTCCAGCCGCCCGTGGAACGCGGTGCCGAGGTCGGTGATCCGGCAGGCCAGGGTGCGGTCGAGGTCGATGCGTTCCTGTGCCTCGGCGTTGCGGTCCAGCCGCGTGGCCAGGTCCTGCAACGCCTGCCGACACTCGTCCACGCTGGCCACATCGTCTCCTCACCACGAACCACGCCGTTCCCGGCACCGTACCGCAATGGGGCGTCCGGGGTGCCCGGTAGCGTGGCACCTGCACACCTCGCCCCGCGGAAGGACTCAGGCATGCAGGACGCGTGGCGCGCCTACCTCGAGCTGGCCATGGGCCTGACGGAGGCGCCCCGGAAGAAGGCACAGGACGCGGTCATGCGCGTCGTCGGCCAGGGCGGCGCGACCGCCGCCCAGCTCCAGACGCTCGCCGAGGAACTGGTCGCGACCGGCCTGGCGAACCGGGAGTCGCTGACGAAGCTGGTCCGCTTCGAGGTGGATCGGGCGTTGGGCGCGGTCGGGCTGGCCACCGCCGACGAGGTCGCCGAGCTGACCCGCCGGGTGCGCGACCTGGAGCGGCAGCTGCGCGAGGCGCGCGGCCACCTCGGGCCGGGCGACACGCCGTCCACCGGATCGTCCGAGCCCGCCGCCGCACCGTCCGGCGCAGCCGTGGCGGCGTCCGGCTCGGCGACGCCGCGGACCGAGCCGTCCGGGACCGAGCCGCCGAAGGCCGCGCCTTCGGGGGCCGGGCAGCCGAGCACCGGGACGTCCGCCGCCGAGTCCGCGCCCGCGACGACGCCGACGAAGGCGGTGGCGAAGAAGACGGTGGCCAAGAAGGCGATCGCCAAGAAGCCGCCCGCCACCGTGGCCCGTACCCCTGCCGACGGCTCGCCCGCCGCGCCCGCCCGGCCGGCGAGGAGAACCACCGGGCGCCGGGCGGCCGGCTCGTGACCGCGTCCCGGCCCGGCCCGCCGCCGGGCCCGCGGCCCGGACCGCCCTCGGGGATACGCCCCGCGCCGGTCGATGAGGTCGGCGAGGCGCGGCACCCGGCGGTCGACGCCGCCGTGCTCGGCATGGCAAACGCCGAGGCGCTCGCCCCGGCCGACCAGATCGCCCAGTACGAGGCGGCGTACGAGACGCTGCGCGAGACCCTCGCCACCATCGACCAGGCCTGAGCAGAGGCGGAGAGACACCTGATGGCTCGTCGTACCCGGCTGGACGCCGAACTGGTCCGGCGCGGGCTGGCCCGCTCCCGGGAGCAGGCCGCCGCGCTCGTCGAGGCCGGTCGCGTCCAGCTGCGCGGAGTGCGGGCGCGCAAGCCCGCGGCGATGGTCGACCCGGCCGACCCGCTGCTGGTCACCGGCGAGGATCCGGCGCAGGAGTACGTCTCCCGGGGTGGCCACAAGCTGGCCGGAGCGCTCGCCGCGTTCGCCCCCGGCGGGCTGACCGTGGCCGGCCGGCGCTGCCTGGACGCGGGCGCGTCGACCGGCGGGTTCACCGACGTGCTGCTGCGCGGCGGCGCCGCCGAGGTGGTCGCCGTGGACGTCGGTTACGGGCAGCTCGCCTGGTCGCTGCGGACCGACGAGCGGGTCCGGGTGTTCGAGCGCACGAACGTGCGTACCCTGACGCCGGAGGCGATCGGTGGCCCGGTCGACCTGACGGTGGCCGACCTGTCGTTCATCTCGCTGCGGCTGGTGCTGCCCGCGCTGGCCGCGTGCACCGGGCCCGGCGGTGACCTGGCGCTGATGGTCAAGCCGCAGTTCGAGGTCGGCAAGGAGCGGGTCGGCGCCGGCGGTGTGGTCCGCGACCCGGCACTGCGGGCCGAGGCGGTGCTCGACGTGGCCACGGCCGCCGCCGGGCTGGGCCTCGGCCTGGCCGGCGTGGCGGCCAGCCCGCTGCCCGGGCCGAGCGGCAACGTCGAGTTCTTCGTATGGTTGCGCGGGGGCGCGCCCGCCGCCGATCCGGAGCGGGTCCGCGCGGTCGTGGCCGCCGGCCCGCAGGGCGCCGCCGCGACGGCGGCCACGACCGAGGAGGTGTCCGGGTGAGCCGTACCGCGCTGCTGGTCACGCACACCGGCCGTCGACGCAGCACCGAGCACGCCCGCGCGGTGGCCGCCGACCTGATCGCCGCCGGGTTCGAGGTTCGGGTGGTGGCCGAGGAGGCCGACGACCTGGATCTGCCGGGCGTGGTGCCGGTGACCGGCCCGGAGGCCGCCGAGGGCGCCGAGATCGTGTTCGCGCTCGGCGGGGACGGCACGTTCCTGCGCGCCGCCGAGCTGGCCCGCCCGGCCAAGGCGCCGCTGCTCGGCATCAACCTGGGCAAGGTCGGCTTCCTCGCCGAGGCCGAGATCGACGACCTGGACACCGCCGTGCGGGACGTGGTCGACCGCAACTACACGGTGGACGAACGGCTCACCCTCGACGTCACCGCCGAGTTCGAGGGCGGGCCGACCATCGAGTCGTGGGCGCTCAACGAGATCAGCGTGGAGAAGGGCGAACGCGCCCAGATGCTGGAGCTGCTCGTCGACGTGGACGGCCGGCCGCTGTCCCGGTACGGCTGCGACGGCGTGGTCTGCGCGACCCCCACCGGCTCGACCGCATACGCGTTCTCCGGCGGCGGGCCGGTGGTCTGGCCCGAGGTGGAGGCGCTGCTGCTGGTGCCGATCAGCGCGCACGCCCTGTTCAGCCGCCCGCTGGTGACCGCGCCCACGTCGACGTTCGTCATCACCGTCGACCCGTTCACCACCCTGGCGGTGCTGTGCTGCGACGGGCGGCGCGTCTACGACCTGCCGCCCGGCGCCCGGGTCACGGTGCGCCGGGGCACGCTGCCGGTGCGCATCGTGCGCCTGCGGGCACGCCCGTTCACCGACCGGCTGGTGGCCAAGTTCGACCTTCCCGTCCAGGGCTGGCGGGGCAACCGGCGCTGACCTGCGGCTCGGCGGAAAGCTCCGTTCGGTCCAGCGGCCCCGGCGCTCGCGCGCGTTACGGTGAGCGTACGGGTCGCGACGAGGTGAGTCCGGGCGCGGCGGTGAGGCCCGCCGCTTCCCGGGCGCGGCCAGCGGCGGCTCGCCCGGCCGGCTGGTCAACTGTCACACGGCGGGGCTACTGTCGGGTGCTGTGCTGGAAGAGCTGCGCATCACCGGACTGGGCGTCATCGAGGACACGACGCTGCCGCTGGCCGCGGGGATGAACGTCATCACCGGCGAGACCGGCGCCGGCAAGACCATGGTGGTGACCGGCCTCGGCCTGCTCTTCGGCGGCCGTGCCGACGCCGGCCGGGTGCGCGCCCAGCCGGGCCGCGCGGCGGTGGAGGGCCGGCTGCGCCTGAGTGGACGGGCGGCCGAGGCGGTGCACGCCCGCATCCTCGACGCCGGTGGCGAGCCCGACGAGGACGGCTCGCTGCTGCTGAGCCGCACCGTGACCATCGAGGGCCGCTCCCGGGCGCACCTGGGCGGGCGCGCCATGCCGGTGTCCACGCTCGGCGAGGTCGGCGAGCAGGTGCTGGCTGTGCACGGCCAGTCCGACCAGTTGCGGTTGCTGCGCCCGGCCGAGCAGCGCGCCTCACTCGACCGGTTCGCCGGGCCGGAGCACGAGAAGCTGCTGGACGCGCTGCGCGAGACGTACGCCCGGTGGCGTACCGTCGTCGACGACCTGGCCGACCGGCGGCGCAACGCCCGCGAGCGCAACCAGGAGGCCGACCTGCTGCGCCTTGGCCTGGACGAGATCACCCGGGTCGATCCGCAGCCGGGGGAGGACGACGACCTGAAGGCCGAGGCGCAGCGGCTGGAGCACGCCGAGGGGCTGCGTACCGCCGCGCAGGTGGCGCAGCAGTGCGTGGCCGGCGGCGTCGAGGCGACCGACGAGACGCCGGACGCGACGGCGCTGCTGGGCACCGCGCGCCGTACGCTGGAGGCGCAGGCCGGCACCGACCCGGCGCTGGGTGAGCTGGCGGGCCGGCTGGAGGAGGCGGCCACCCTCGTCACCGACGTGGCCGCGGAGCTGTCGACCTACCTGGCCGCCCTGGACGCCGACCCGGCCCGCCTGCAGACCGTCTACGAGCGGCGGGCCGCGCTGCGCGCGCTCACCCGCAAGTACGCCGACGACGTCGACGGCGTGGTGGCGTGGGCCGAGCGGGCCCGGACCCGGCTGTCCGATCTGGACACCTCCGACGAACTGCTGGACGAGCTGGACCGCGAGGCGACCCGGCTCGCCGGTGAGGTGGCCGACCTCGCCGGCCGGGTCTCGGCGTCCCGCCGGGAGGCGGCGGTCCGCTTCGCCGAGGAGGTGACGGCCGAGCTGGCCGGGCTGGCCATGCCGCACGCCCGCATCGAGGTGGCGGTGCTGCCGCGCCCGGTGGGCCGGTCCGAGCCGAGCCTGCCGGTGAACGGCGTCGAGACCGGCGTCGGCGCGGACGGCGCCGACGAGGTGGAGCTGCGGCTGCTGGCACACCCGGGCGCGCCGGCGCTGCCGTTGCAGAAGGGCGCCTCCGGTGGCGAGCTGTCCCGGGTGATGCTCGCCATCGAGGTGGTCTTCGCCGGCTCCGGCGGCCCGCCCACGCTGGTGTTCGACGAGGTCGACGCCGGCGTCGGCGGTCAGGCCGCGGTGGAGATCGGCCGCCGGCTGGCCCGGCTGGCCCGCAGCCACCAGGTGCTCGTGGTCACGCACCTGCCGCAGGTCGCCGCGTTCGCCGACCGGCACCTGGTGGTGGCCAAGGACACCGGGGGAGCGGTCACCACGAGCGGGGTGCGCGTGGTGGAGGACACCGAGCGTGCCCGGGAGCTGGCCCGGATGCTCGCCGGTTTGCCGGACTCGGATCTGGGTATCGCCCACGCCGAGGAGCTCCTGGCGGTGGCGGCCAAGGAAAGGCGTCCGTGATACCCCGATTGTGAGCGCAAGCACACCGGCACGCGTTCCGGTGTGCTTCCCTGGGTAGGCGGCCCTGCTCAGGCATGTCGCGACAGCAAAACCTGCCTCACATGCCAGGATGGTCACGATGCGTCTACCCACACTGCGCCGGAGCCGGAACCCGGAGCCGGGCTCCATCGTCGGCACCGCGCGCCTCGACCGCCGGACGAAACGGCTGGTCGGGCGGCTGCGACCCGGCGACATCGCGGTCATCGACCACGTCGACCTGGACCGGGTGGCGGCCGACTCGCTCGTCGCGGTGGGTGTGGCGGCTGTCCTCAACGCCAAGCCGTCGGTCTCCGGCCGCTATCCCAACCTCGGCCCGGAGGTGCTGATCTCGGCCGGCATCCCGCTGCTGGACGATCTCGGCGAGAGCGTCTTCGAGCACGTCCGCGAGGGCGACCGGGTGCGGATCGAGGGCAACACCGTCCTCGTCGGTGACGAGCCGGTCGCGCACGGCTCGCTGCAGGACGCCGAGACCGTCGCCAAGTCGATGGCCGACGCCCGGGAGGGCCTGTCGGTGCAGTTGGAGGCGTTCGCCGCCAACACGATGGACTACCTGCGCCAGGAACGCGACCTGCTGCTCGACGGCGTCGGCGTGCCGGAGATCCAGACCCAGATCCAGGGCCGGCACTGCCTGATCGTGGTGCGCGGCTACGACTACAAGGCCGACCTGGACGTGCTGCGCCCGTACATCAGGGAGTTCAAGCCGGTGCTGATCGGCGTCGACGGCGGAGCCGACGCGCTGGTCGAGGCGGGTTACACCCCAGACATGATCATCGGGGACATGGACTCGGTCACCGACGACGTGCTGCGCTGCGGCGCCGAGGTTATCGTGCACGCCTACCCGGACGGACGGGCGCCGGGCCTGGCCCGGGTCAACGGGCTCGGCGTACCGGCGATCACCTTCCCGGCGGCGGCCACCAGCGAGGACCTGGCCATGCTGCTGGCCGACGAGAAGGGCGCCTCGCTGCTGGTGGCCGTCGGCACGCACGCCACCCTGGTGGAGTTCCTCGACAAGGGGCGCGGCGGCATGGCGTCGACGTTCCTGACCCGCCTGAAGGTGGGCGGCAAGCTGGTCGACGCCAAGGGCGTCAGCCGGCTCTACCGGCAGAGCATCTCCGGGTCGTCGCTGCTGCTGCTCGTCCTGTCGGCGGTGGCCGCGATGGCCTCCGCGGTGGCGGTCTCCACCGTCGGGAAGGCGTATCTGGGCGTGGTCTCCGAATGGTGGGACAATTTTGTGTTCCAGCTCGGCCAGCTCTTCTAGCTCCCCGACGATCAAGAGGCTCTAAGCGTGATCAACTTTCGCTACCACGTGGTGTCCCTGACCGCGGTGTTCCTGGCGCTGGCGATCGGCCTGGTGGTCGGCACAGCCGCCCTCAACGGTCCGGTCGCCGACTCGCTCCGGGAGAACGTCAACGGCTTGCGCAAGGACAACTCGCTGATGCGCCAGTCGGTCAACAGCATGCAGAAGCAGCTGGAGACCGAGGAGGACTTCGCCGCGGAGATGGCCCAGCTCGTCCTGCCCGGCAAGCTGACCGGTCGCCGGGTGCTGGTGCTCACCCTGCCCAGCGGCCGGGACCAGGCCGAGGGCGTGGTGAAGATGCTCCAGACCGCCGGCGCCGACGTCACCGGCCGCATCGACGTGCAGGACAAGTTCGTCAACCCGGACAGCAACAACAACCTGCTGGAACTGGCGGTCACCGCGGCCCGGCCGAACAGCGCCCCCACCGGCAACCTGCCCGGCAACGGGCACGGCGTGGAGACCTCCAGCGCGCTGCTGGCCAACGTGCTGGTGGACCGCCCGGCCGAGAGCCCGCCGGTCAGCGACGCCGACCGGCGCGCCGTGCTGGAGCAGTACGCCACCGCCGGATACCTCACCCCGGCGGACCGGATCTCCACCGCCGCCGAGGCGGTGGTGATGGTCACCGGCCAGCCGTACGTGGACAAGGACTCGGCGAAGAAGGACGAGTCGGTGGTCAAGATCGCCGAGCAGTTCGACCGGGCCGGCGCGCTGGTGGTCGCCGGCATGGGCTCGACCGGCGGGAACCTGGTCTCCGTGGTCCGCGACGACCCGGTGCTGTCGCAGACCATCTCCACCGTCGACAACGCCAACACCGTGCAGGGCCAGCTGGTCACCAGCCTCGCCCTGGCGCAGCAGCTCACCGACAAGAAGACCGGCCAGTACGGCGTGGGCGACAACGCCGCCGCCCGGGTGCCTACACTGCCCCGGTGACCGCGGCGGGCCGCCCGGTCCGTCCCGCGTCGCGTTCGAAGTCCGGATCGAGGAGGTCCCGTGAGACTGGGTCGGCTGCTCGCAGTGGGCGCGGGAGCGCTGGCCGCCCGCTACGCGCTGCGCCAGACGCGCACGTCGCCGGGCGGTCCGGCGCTGGAGCGCACCAACTACCGGGGCCGTACCGTGACCCTGGCCGCCGGGCCGGCCCTGGCCGTCGGCGCGGCGACCGGGGCCGCGTTGGGTGCCGGTAGCGCCCCGGCCGGCGCCGCGGCTCTCGTCGCCGGGCTCGGCGCGGGCGCGGTCGGCCTCTACGACGACGTGGTCGGCGCGCGCCCCGAACAGAAGGCCGCCAAGGGGTTCGCCGGGCACCTCGCCGCGCTGCGCGAGGGGCAGGTGACCGCCGGGATGGTCAAGGTCGCCGGGGTGGGCGTGGCCGGGCTGGGTGCCGCGGCGCTGCTCGCCGCCGACCGGCGGGTCGCCGCACACCCGCGCCGCAGGCGGGCCGGGGCGTTCGGCCGTGGGTTAGACGTGCTGCTCGGGGCCGGTGTGGTGGCCGGCACCGCCAACCTGGTCAACCTGCTCGACCTGCGGCCCGGCCGGGCGTTGAAGTCCGGCATGCTGCTCGGCGTGCCGCTGACCACCGGCCCGTACGGCGGCGTCGCGGCGGGCGCGGTGGGAGCCTCGGCCGCGCTGTTCGGCGACGACCTCGGCGAGCGGGTGATGGTGGGCGACAGTGGCGCCAACGCGCTCGGCGCGCTGCTCGGGGTGAGCCTGGCCGCACGTACCGGACCGCTGGGCCGGGCCGGTGTGCTGGCCGTGCTCGCCGCGCTCACCGCGGCCAGCGAGAAGGTCAGCTTCACCCAGGTCATCGCGTCCACGCCGGGGCTGCGGCACCTCGACGAGCTGGGCCGGCTCCCGGACTGACGTGACGAAACCGGCTCCTCTCGCCGCCGCCGGCCGGGTCGCCGGGGCGGCCGCCCTCATCGCCGTCCTCACCGTCCTCAGCCGGCTCGCCGGCTTCGGCCGTACCGCCGTGTTCACCTGGATGCTGGGCCCCACCGACCTCGGTGGCGCCTACCTGGTGGCGAACTACGTCCCGAACTTCATCTTCGAGATCGTCGCCGGTGGGGCGCTCGCCAGTCTCGTCGTACCGCTGCTGGCCGGCGCCGTCGAGGCGGGTGACCGGCGCGCGGTGGCCGCCACCACCGGCGCGCTGCTGACCTGGACGCTGAGCCTGCTGGTGCCGCTGGCGGTGCTGCTGGCGGTGTTCGCCGACCCGCTGCCCGGCCTGGTCGGAAACGGTCTCAGCGAGGCCCAGCAGGCATCAGGCGCGCGGATGCTGCGGGTCTTCGCGCCGCAGTTGCCGCTGTACGGGGTGGGGATCGTGCTGACCGGTGTGCTCCAGGCGCACCGCCGCTTCGCCTGGCCGGTGATCGCGCCGCTGCTGTCCAGCGTCACGGTCATCGCCGTCTACCTCGGTTTCACCGCCGCGCAGGGGCGACTGGCCACGATCGGGGAGGCCGGGCGCGGCGGCGAGCTGTTGCTGTCGGCCGGCACCACGCTCGGCGTGGTGGTGCTCTCGCTGTCGCTGCTGATCCCGGTACGCCGGCTGCGGCTGCGGATCCGGCCGGGCTTCCGGTTCCCGGCCGACGCGCGGGCCCGGGTCGGCCCTCTGGTGGTCGCCGGGGCGGTCACGGTGGCCGCCCAGCAGATCGCCCTGGTGGTCGCGCTCAACCAGGTCACCTACGGCCGCACCGCCGACGTCAGCGTCTACAACCTCGCCCAGACCGTCTACTTCCTGCCCTGGGCGGTGCTGGCCGTGCCGCTCGCGGTGGCCGCGTACCCGACGCTCGTGGCGGCCCGGGCCACCGGCGACGAGCGCGCCTACCGCCAGACCCTGGCCCCGGCGGTACGCGGCGTCGTGCTGCTCAGCCTGCTGGGTGCCGCCGCGCTCGCCGGCACCGCGATCCCGGTCGGGCACTTCTTCTTCGCCGACCCCGTCGACGCCCGCACCGCCGCGGCCGGGATCGCCGGTTTCGCGCCCGGCCTGGTCGGCTACGGGCTGTTCGCGGTGCTCAGCCGCGCGCTCTACGCCCGGGGCGAGACCCGCGCGGCCACCGTCGCCACCGCGCTCGGCTGGCTCAGCGTGCCCGCGCTGGCCGTGGTGTCCGCGCAGGTGGCGCCGCTGGCCGACCGGGTGCTCGCGGTGACGCTGGCGAACTCGGCCGGCATGCTGCTGCTCGGCGTGCTGCTGATCGCCGCGGTCCGGCGGGCCGCGGGTGGCGAGGCGCTGGCCGGTGCCGGCCGGGCCGGAGCCGCCGGACTGCTCGCGGCAGTCGTCGCCGGAGCCGGCGGGGCGGCCGTCGCGGCGGGACTCGCCGGGCTCGGTGACGGCACCCCGACGACACCGTGGGCCCTCGCGCAGGGCATGCTGTCCGGGGTCGTGGTCGGTGTCCTGTTCCTCGCCGTCGCCTGGCTGACCGACGCCCGCGACCTGCGGCCGCTGCTCGCGACCGTGACCCGCCGGCTACGCCGGCGACGCCCGGCCGGCGGGGACGACGGCCCGCCGGCGCAGCAGCACCCCGGCGAGCGGGGTGACGGAAGGGAGACCGTTTCCTCATGACGGACGCCTCGCCGGCACCGCGCTGGCCCGGGTCGGTGGCCCTGGTGCTCGCCTCCAGCACCGGCGGGGTCGGGCAGCACGTGCGCTCGATCACCCGAGGGCTCACCGAGGCCGGCGCGTCGGTGCTGGTCTGCGGCCCGGCCGCCACCGAGGAACAGTTCGACTTCACCGCCGCCGGGGCCCGGTTCACGCCGGTGGAGATCCCGGCCAGCCCCACGCCGGGCGACGCGCGCGCGGTCACCGCGCTGCGCCGGGCGCTCACGGACACGCCCGTCGACGTGGTGCACGCGCACGGGTTGCGCGCCGGCCTGGTCGCCGCGCTCGCCCGTCCCGCCGCGCCGCTGGTCGTCACCTGGCACAACGCGGTCCTCGCCGGTGGCCTGCGCGGCGCGGTGTCCCGGCTGGTCGAGCGGGTCGTCGCCCGGTCCGTGCGGGTCGCCCTGGGTGCCTCCGCCGACCTGGTCGACCGCGCCGCCGCGCTCGGTGCCGCCGACGCCCGCCTCGCTCCGGTCGCGGCGCCGGCGCTGCCCGCGCCGCGCCGCCGCCGCACGGCGGTACGCGCCGAGTTCGCCGCCGCCGACCAGCAGTTGATCCTCTCGGTGGGCCGGCTGCACCCGCAGAAGCGGTACGACGTGCTGATCGACGCCGCCGCCCGCTGGCGGAACCGTACCCCCGCCCCGCTCGTGGTGATCGCCGGCAGCGGCCCGGCGTACCTGCCGCTGGCCGCCCGGATCTCGGCCGCCCGCGCGCCGGTGACACTGGTCGGGCACCGTACCGACGTGGCGGACCTGCTGGGCGCCGCCGACCTGGCGGTGGTGACGAGCGACTGGGAGGCCCGCCAGTTGTTCGCGCAGGAGGCGCTGCGGGCGGGCGTACCGCTCGTCGCGACCGACGTCGGTGGGCTGCCGGACCTGGTCGGTGACGCGGCCGTGCTGGTGCCGCCCGGCGACGTGGACGCCGTCGACGCGGCCGTGCGCGACCTGCTCGACGACCCGGTGCGCCGGGCCGACCTGGGCCGCCGCGGCCTGGCCCGGGCCGCGACCTGGCCCACCGAGGCGGACACCGTGGCCGCACTCGCCGGCCTCTACGCCGAGCTGACACCGCAGCTCTCGACGGGGAACCGCTGATGCTGCGCAGACTGACCCCGGTGCTGCTGACCCTGGTCGTGGTGGTGCTGGGCGTCGCCGCGCTCTCCGCCCGGCCGGATGACGGCTCGACCCGGCCGAACGCCGACTTCGTGGTGCTCGTCGGCGCGGCGGGCCTGCGGTGGGACGACGTCGACCCGGAGAACACGCCGACGCTGTGGCGGATGGCCGAGCAGGGCGCGATCGGGTCGCTGTCGGTACGCTCCGCGCACCGCCCCACCTGCCCGGTCGACGGCTGGCTCACGGTGGGCGCGGGGAACTTCGCCGCCTGGCCCGGCGCCCGGCCGGGCGGCGGCTGCCCGGCCAGCGGGGTCACCGTCGAGCGGCCCGACGCCATCGGCGCGAACCTGCCCGACCAGCCGAGCGCTGTGGCGCACAACCAGGAGCAGTTGTCCTGGGGCGCGACGCCCGGCGCGCTGGCCGAGTCGGTGCGCTGCTCGGTGGCGGTCGGGCCGGGTGCCGCCGTGGCCGCGGCCCGCCCGTTCGGCCGGGTCGACAGGTACGCCCCGTCGCTCCCCGAGAACCCGGCGGAACTGCTCGGCTCCTGCGTGCTGAGCATCGTCGACGTCGGCACCGTCGACGACGACGACCCGGCCGTACGGGCCGCCCAGGCGCGGGAGGCCGACGCCCGGCTGGCCCGGGTGCTCGCCGCCCGGCCGCCGCGTTCGCTGGTGCTCGTCGCCGGCGTCTCCGACACCGACTCTCCGGCGCGGCTGCACGTCGCGGTCGCCGACGGCCCCGGCTGGGAGGGCGGCTGGCTGACCTCGCCCAGCACCGCCCGGTCCGGCTACCTGCAACTGATCGACCTGGCCCCGACCGTGCTCGCCGTGCTCGACAAGCCGATGCCGGACCGGGCGTTCCTCGGCCGGCCCGCGGTGACTGTCGACGACCGGCCGGACGACCTGCGGGCCGCGATCGAGGCGCCGGCCGACGCGGACCGGGAGGCCGCCGCCCAGCGCCGCGTCGCCGGCTGGTTCTTCACGTTGCTGGCCGCCGCCCAGCTCGCCCTCGCGGTGGCGGTGCTGCCGCTGCTGCGCCGGGCCCGCCGGCTCGCCGGTCCGCACGGGCCGGAACCGGTGTCCCGGCGGATCGTCGCGGCGGTGGAGCTGCTGCTGGTCGCCGCCGCGCTCGCGGTGCCCGCCGCGTTGCTCGCCGACGCCGTGCCCTGGTGGCGCGGCGACCACGCCGGCCTCTGGTACGCCTCGGTGACCGCGCTGCTCGTTCTCGCCGGCACCGCAGCGGTCCGGTTCAGTCCCGGGTACGAGCGCACGCTCGGCCCGCTCGGGGCCGTTGCCGGGCTGGCCACGCTCGTGGTCGGCGTGGACGTGCTCACCGGCTCCCGGTTGCAGCTCAACGGGGTGGTCGGCTACTCGGCGCTGGAGGGCGGCCGGTACGCCGGGCTCGGCACCGTCGGGCTGGGCGTGTTCGTCGCCGGGGCGCTGTTGTGCGGAGGCTGGCTCGCCCAGCGGTTCCGCCGGGGCTGGCGGCCGATGGTGATGGTGACGGTCGGCGGGCTCGCGGTGGTGATCGTGGGCAGCCCGTACCTGGGCGCCGACTCGATCGGCGCGATCGCGCTCACCGCCGGGGTCAGCGTGGCGGCCGCGATCTGCAGCGGCGGCTGGCTCACGGTGAGCCGGCTGGCCTGGGCCACCATGGCCGCGCTGGCGGTGACCGTCGGCTTCGCCCTGGTCGACCTCGGCCGTCCGGCGGCGGAGCGGGGCAGCCTGGGCCGCTTCCTGGCGGCGCTCGGTGACGGCACCGGCGGGCTGACCGTGCACCGGTCCAGCAGCTCCAACATCCAGACGCTGGTGAACAGCCCGTTGACCGTGCTGGCCCTGGCCGGGGCCGCGTTGGTCTGGCTCGCGTTGCTCCAGCCGTGGGGCGGCCTGATGCGGCTGTTCGGCATCTACCCGGCGATCCGGGCGGCGATGGCCGGCACCGGTGTGGCCGTCGGGCTGGGCGGTGTGCTCAGCGGGTCGGCGCTGGACGTGGCCGGTGCGGCGGCGGCCCTCGTGGTGCCGATGGCGGCCCTGGCGGCGCTGCGGGTGCTCGACCACTCCACCGACCGCACGGTGCCCGACAGCGGGCGTGGCGGCGGCGAGACGGGCGTGGTGCCACCGGGTGGCCCGGACACCTCCTCCAGGGGCGGCGCGGCCGGCGACGGCCCGGCCGCTCACGGTGCGGGTGGTGGTCGGTCGGCCGCCGACGGCCCGGCCACCGACGGTGCGGGCGACCCGGGGGAGACCGAGGAACCGGACGAACCGGACCGGCCGGACTGCGCGGGCAAGGAAACGCCGGACGGGTCGCGCGCCGATGCCGGCGTGCGGGTTCCCGCACAGCCGACCCGACCGTCCTCGGACCTTCCTGCCCGCTGACCCCGTCCGCGTGCCCGCCGGGCCTGCCGCCTCCGCCAGGTCGGGTAGGTGGCGGGGTCGAGGCCCGGTGGAGGGCACCGCATCGGCGAGCTGGTGTCGATCAAGGGCCCGGACCCGGCCCGCAGGAGCGCCACGGGAACCCGCGGGAGGGCCGGATACGGTCTCACGTGCGCCGACAGCGGGTGCGACGCCGGCTCACGGTCCGGATGGTGTTACCGTGGAATCCCGTGGATCGCGTGATCACTCTGCTGATCGGCACGGCGGTTCGCACGACCGCTACGGACGACACGGGAGCAGGCCTTGGCCCCTACAGCACGGACGACCAGGCACATTTTCGTCACCGGGGGCGTCGCCTCCTCGCTGGGTAAGGGCCTCACCGCCTCCAGCCTCGGCAGTCTGCTGACCGCGCGCGGACTGCGCGTGGTGATGCAGAAGCTCGACCCGTACCTGAACGTCGACCCCGGCACGATGAACCCGTTCCAGCATGGCGAGGTCTTCGTCACCGAGGACGGCGCCGAGACCGACCTCGACGTCGGCCACTACGAGCGGTTCCTCGACCGGGACCTCTCCGGCAAGGCGAACGTCACCACCGGACAGATCTACTCGGCGGTGATCGCCAAGGAGCGGCGCGGGGAGTACCTCGGCGACACGGTGCAGGTCATCCCGCACATCACCAACGAGATCAAGGCCCGGATCCTCGGCATGGCCGACCCGGACGCCGAGGGCCAGGTGCCCGACGTGGTGATCACCGAGGTCGGCGGCACGGTCGGCGACATCGAGTCGCTGCCGTTCCTGGAGTCGATCCGGCAGATCCGCCACGACCTGGGCCGGGACAACTGCTTCTACCTGCACGTGTCGCTGGTGCCGTACCTGGCGCCGTCGGGCGAGCTGAAGACCAAGCCGACCCAGCACTCGGTGGCGCAGCTGCGCAGCATCGGCATCCAACCCGACGCGCTGGTGCTGCGCTGCGACCGGGAGATTCCGGAGAAGGTCAAGGAGAAGCTGTCGCTGTACTGCGACGTGGACCGGGAGGCGGTCACCGCCGCGCCCGACGCGCCGAGCATCTACGACATCCCGAAGGTGCTGCACCGCGAGGGCCTCGACGCGTACGTGGTGCGCCGCCTCGGCCTGTCGTTCCGCGACGTGGACTGGACCCGCTGGGACGACCTGCTGGAGCGGGTGCACCAGCCCCGGCACACGATCACCGTCGCGCTGGTCGGCAAGTACGTCGACCTGCCCGACGCGTACCTGTCGGTGAGCGAGGCGATCCGGGCGGCGGGGTTCGGCCACCGCGCCCGGGTGCAGCTCAAGTGGGTGCCCAGCGACGACTGCGTGACCCCGGCGGGCGCCGCCGCGGCGCTGTCCGGCGTCGACGGCATCGTGATCCCCGGCGGCTTCGGCGTGCGCGGCATCGAGGGCAAGGTCGGCACCGCCCGGTACGCGCGGGAGAACGGCATCCCGCTGCTGGGCCTCTGCCTCGGCCTGCAGTGCATGGCCATCGAGGTGGCCCGCCACCTGGGCAACCTCGACGGGGCGAACTCGCTCGAATTCGACGAGGAGGCCGTGCACCCGGTCATCGCCACCATGGCCGACCAGGAGGACATCGTCGCCGGGCGCGGCGACCTGGGCGGCACCATGCGGCTCGGGGCGTACCCGGCGACGCTGGCCGAGGGCTCGATCGTCGCCGAGGCGTACGGCAGCACCGAGGTCAGCGAGCGGCACCGGCACCGGTACGAGGTGAACAACGCCTACCGGGACCAGCTCACCAAGGTCGGCCTGCGGATCTCCGGCACCTCGCCGGACGGGCGGCTGGTGGAGTTCGTCGAGCTGGACCGCGACCTGCACCCGTTCTTCGTGGCCACCCAGGCGCACCCGGAGCTCAAGAGCCGCCCCACCCGCCCGCATCCGCTGTTCGCCGCGTTCGTCGGCGCCGCCGTGGCGTACTCGCAGGCCGACCAGCTGCCGGTGGACCTGGACGGCGCGGCGGAGAAGACCGGGCGCCGCGGCGGCGCGAAGGCGTCGGCGAAGTGAGCGGCCGGTCCGCGCGGGCGCGCGGGGAGGCGGCGTGAGCGGCGTCGAGCACCGGTACGAGGTGACCGGCCGCCGGGAGATCTGGTCCGGCCGGATCTTCTCCGTGGTCAGCGACGACGTCACCATGCCCGGCGGCGGCAGCGCGACCCGCGACTACGTGCGGCACGTCGGCGCGGTCGCCGTGGTGGCGCTCGACGACGCCGGTCAGGTGGTGCTGATCCGCCAGTACCGGCACCCGGTCGGCCGGCACCTGTGGGAGCTGCCCGCCGGGCTGATGGACGTCGGCGGCGAGGACCTGGCCGCCGCCGCGCTGCGGGAGCTGGCCGAGGAGGCGGACCTGACCGCCGGGCGCGTCGACGTGCTCGTCGACCTGCACAGCTCGCCCGGCTTCGCCGACGAGGTGGTCCGGGTGTTCCTGGCCCGCGACCTGGCCGACGTGCCGGCCGGGCAGCGGCACGACCGGCGCGACGAGGAGGCCGACCTCCAGGTGGTCCGTGTGGACCTGGACGAGGCGGTGCGGATGGTGCTGGCCGGCGAGATCACCAACGCGTCCTGCGTGGCCGGGCTGCTCGCCGCCGCCCGCGCCCGGGACACCGGCTTCACCGAGCTGCGCCGCCCGGAGGCGCCGCTGCCGCGCTGATCCGGCGCGGACGACGAAGGGGCCGCGCGGTGCGACGCACCGCGCGGCCCCTTCCGTGTGCCGGCGCTCAGTCCCGCAGCGGCCGGCCCTGCCCGTCGACGCCGCCGTTGACGAGGATCAGGATGCCGTCGATGGTGCCCCAGAGCGCGCCGAAGCCGCAGGTCACGACGCTCACCACGAGCTGGAGGACGCCGGTCTTGGTGTCGCCCATGTAGAACCGCCCGGCGCCGAAGAACCCGAGCACAATGCCGAGAACACCCGCGACGACCTTGCTCTTGTCCGAGACGCCCTGCGGGTACTGCTGATAAGGAGTGGTCATGGGCGGACACAATAGTGATCGCTTCACGTCCTGTCGGTCTCGCCGCTCGCCCGGTGGGAAGATGTCACCGAACTTTGTCCTGTCGGCGGAGGGCGTCTCCACCGGGCAGTCCACGGCATGCCTGACACACCGTCAGGACCAGCGGGTACCGGATGTCACAGTGTCGCCGTCCGTGGGCTTCCCGCGGGCCTAGACTGCCGCCGGCGGGACAGGAGGACCGCGCCGGCAACGGAGCCGGCACGGCCACGCAGTCGGGGGTGAGCCGCCCCGGAGGAAGGTGTCTGCATCGTGAAGGTCGGAATCCCCCGCGAGGTCAAGAACCACGAGTACCGGGTGGCGATCACGCCCGCCGGCGTCAACGAGTTCACCCGCCACGGCCACGAGGTCTTCGTGGAGGCCGGCGCCGGCGTCGGCTCCAGCATCACCGACGACGAGTTCGCCGCCGCCGGCGCGAAGATCCTGGCCACCGCCGACGCGGTGTGGGACACCGCCGAGCTGGTGCTCAAGGTCAAGGAGCCGATCGCCGAGGAGTACCACCGGATGCGCGAGGGACAGGTGCTGTTCACGTACCTGCACCTGGCAGCGTCCCGCGAGTGCACCGACGCGCTTGTCGACCGGAAGGTCACCGGCATCGCGTACGAGACGGTCGAGCTGCCCGACCGCTCGCTGCCGCTGCTCGCCCCGATGTCCGAGGTGGCCGGCCGCCTCGCCCCGCAGGTGGGCGCCTTCTACATGATGCGCACCGGCGGCGGGCGCGGCGTGCTGCCCGGCGGCGTCTCCGGCGTGTACGCGGCCAAGACCGTGGTCATCGGCGCGGGCGTGTCCGGCCTGAACGCCGCCGCCATCGCGCTGGGCCTGCAGTCCGAGGTGCTGCTGCTGGACAAGAACGTGGCCCGGCTGCGCTCCGCCGACGCCATCTACCGGGGCCACCTGCAGACCGTCGCCTCCAACGCGTACGAGATCGAGCGGGCCGTGCTCGACGCGGACCTGGTCATCGGCGCGGTGCTGGTGCCCGGCGCGAAGGCCCCGAAGCTCATCTCCAACGAGCTGGTCTCCCGGATGAAGCCCGGCAGCGTGCTCGTCGACATCGCCATCGACCAGGGCGGCTGCTTCGAGGACTCGCGCCCGACCACGCACGCCGACCCGGTCTACAAGGTGCACGACTCGATCTTCTACTGCGTGGCGAACATGCCCGGCGCGGTGCCGAACACCAGCACCTACGCGCTGACGAACGTCACCCTGCCGTACGCCCTCGAACTCGCGAACCAGGGCTGGCAGCAGGCGCTGCGCAACGACCCGGCGCTGGCCCTGGGCCTGAACACCCACGCCGGGAAGGTCGTCTACGGCCCGGTCGCCGAGGCGCACGGCATGGACGTGCTGCCGCTGGACGAGGTGCTGAGCTGACCGAAGCCGCCGTGCGCAGGGCCGGCGCGGAACCCGCGCCGGCCCTGCGCCGTGCGGTCCGGACCTACCTGGACCACCTCACCGTCGAGCGCGGGCTGTCCGCGAACACGCTCGCGTCGTACCGCCGGGACCTGGACCGCTACCTCGCCACGCTCGCCGCGGCCGGGGTGGACGACCTGGCCGCCGCCGGGCCCGCGCAGGTCGAGGCCCACCTGGTCCGGCTGCGCGCGGGCGACGACGACCACCCGCCGCTGGCCGTCTCCTCCGCCGCCCGCGCCGCCAGCGCGGTCCGCGGTCTGCACCGCTTCGCGCTACGTGAGGGACTCGCCGGCGCCGACCCCAGCCGCGACGTCCGCCCGCCCGCGCCGCCGCGCCGGCTGCCCCGCGCGCTGCCCGTGGACGCGGTCCTGCGGCTGCTGGAGGCCGCCGATCTGCCCGGTGCCACCGGCGACGCCGCGGCCCGCGCGCTGCGCGACCGGGCGCTGCTGGAGTTCCTGTACGGCACCGGCGCGCGCATCTCCGAGGCGGTCGGCGCGGCGGTCGACGACCTCGACCTGGACGCCGGCACCGTGCTGCTGCGCGGCAAGGGCGGCCGGACCCGGCTGGTCCCGGTCGGCGGGTACGCGGCCGGCGCGCTGCGCGCCTGGCTGGTCCGGGGCCGCCCGGCGCTGCTCGCCGCCGGGCGCGGCACCCACGCGGTGTTCGTCAACGCCCGCGGCGGCCCGCTCACCCGGCAGGGCGCCTGGGCCGTGCTGCGCACCGCCGCCGCCCGCGCCGGCCTGCCGGTGGACGGGCCCGACGCGGTCTCGCCGCACACGCTGCGTCACTCGTACGCCACGCACCTGCTCGACGGTGGCGCGGACGTACGCGTGGTGCAGGAACTTCTCGGCCACGCCTCGGTGACCACCACCCAGGTCTACACGCTGGTGACAGTGGAACGGCTGCGCGAGGTGTACGCCACCGCCCACCCCCGGGCCCGCTGAGAGCCGGCGTGGTGATCCCGGCCTGACGGGCGGCCGACACGCCGACCCGCTACCGAACGCGCTGCTGGCCGGTGGCGTACAGTCGGCATCGGCGCGGGCCTCCAGGTGCGACGGACCGGAGGTGCGCAGCGGCGCCGCGAGGGACGTCGGACGGCTCCGACGCCAGGTGGTCGTCGGGAGGGGGCAACGAGGACATGGCAGGAAACGGTGACCGTGCCGAGACCTGGACGTCGGAGCTCCGTGAGCAGCAGGCGACGCTCGGCGCCGATCTCGGCCCCGCCGACCCGGCCGCCTACACCATGCGCAAGCCGATCCCCGAACCCATGCCGACCGACCGGCACGGCCCGGCGCGGATCATCGCGATGGCCAACCAGAAGGGCGGCGTCGGCAAGACCACGACGACCATCAACCTGGGTGCCGCCCTGGCCGAGTACGGCCGCAAGGTGCTGCTCGTCGACTTCGACCCGCAGGGCGCCCTCTCCGTCGGGCTGGGCGTCAACCCGCACAACCTGGACCTGTCGGTCTACAACCTGCTGATGCAGGACGACGTCACCGCCGAGGACGTCCTGATCAAGACCGACGTGGCCGGGCTGCACCTGCTGCCCGCGAACATCGACCTCTCCGCCGCCGAGATCCAGCTGGTGAACGAGGTCGCCCGCGAGATGGCACTGGCGCGGGTGCTGCGCAGCATCCGCAAGGAGTACGACTTCATCCTGATCGACTGCCAGCCCTCGCTGGGCCTGCTGGCGATCAACGCGCTCACCGTCGCGCACGGCGTGCTCATCCCGCTGGAGTGCGAGTTCTTCAGCCTGCGCGGTGTGGCGCTGCTGCTGGACACCATCGACAAGGTGCGCGAGCGGCTCAACTTCGACCTGGAACTCGAAGGCATCCTCGCCACCATGTACGACAGCCGCACCACCCACTGCCGCCAGGTGCTGCAGCGGGTGGTCGAGGCGTTCGGCGACAAGGTCTACCAGACCGTCATCACCAAGACGGTGAAGTTCCCGGAGTCCACGGTGGCCGGTGCGCCGATCACCACCCTCGACCCGGCCTCCTCCGGCGCGCGCAACTACCGGCAGCTCGCGCGGGAGGTCATCGCCGCCCAGACGGACCGGTAGGGCGCACGCCGGCCGCCCGCCGCGTCGTCTACGGTTTCCCGGTGACCGCACCGCCCCTCGACCCGCCGCACGGCCCCGGCGACCCCGCCGCCGCCGTCGAGGTCGACGGCGCGGTGCCCGCCACCTCGGAGACCAGCGGCTTCACGGTCCGGCTGGACAACTTCACCGGCCCGTTCGACCTGCTGCTCCAGCTCATCAGCAAGCACAAGCTGGACGTCACCGAGGTCGCCCTGCACAAGGTCACCGACGAGTTCATCGCGTACCTGCGCGCCATGGGCGACCAGTGGGACCTGGACGAGACGAGCGAGTTCCTGCTGGTGGCCGCCACGCTGCTCGACCTGAAGGCGGCCCGGCTGCTGCCCTCGGCCGAGGTCGAGGACGAGGCGGACCTGGCGCTGCTGGAGGCGCGTGACCTGCTGTTCGCCCGGCTGTTGCAGTACAAGGCGTACAAGGAGGCCGCCGCGCACATCGCCGAGCTGGAGGCGGTCGGCGGCCGGCGCTACCCGCGGGCGGTGACCCTCGAACCGCGGTACGCCGAGGCGCTGCCCGACCTGGTGCTCGGCATCGGTCCGGAGCGGCTGCGCAAGCTCGCGGTGAAGGCGATGAGCCCGAGACCGGTGCCCGAGGTCTCCATCGCGCACGTGCACATGGTCCGGGTCAGCGTCCGGGAACACGCCGGCATCATCGCCGACCGGCTGCGCCGCGCCGGGGTCGCCACGTTCTCGCTGCTCTGCGCCGACTGCGAGATGACGCTCGAGGTGGTGGCCCGGTTCCTGGCGCTGCTGGAGCTGTACCGGCAGGGCCTCGTCGCGTTCGTGCAGGAACAGGCGCTGGAGGAGCTGACCGTCCGCTGGACCGGCCCGGCCGACGGCGGGGCCGAGCTGACGGTCGACGAGTACGCCGGCAGCCCCGAACCCACCACCACGTCCGTCCCCGCCGCGCCGGCCGACGCGGCCGACGAACCCGCACCGACGCAGGAGTGAACGGATGAGCGACCAGGAACGCCGCGACTCCCTGGCCGACCAGGCCGCCGCCTGGGTGCCCCCATGGGAGCGTCCCGCCCCGCGCACGCCCGCCCCGGACGACTCCGGCGCCACCGCCGAGCAGCCGGACCCGGCGGGGCCGATCCCTTCCAAGATCGCCACAACCGGGCCGGATCTTGGTACGGGGGCGCCCCCCGAGGGGTGGGACCCCACCAAGATCTCGGGAGAGAGCGGGTCGGACGTCGGCACGTCCGGGCGGAACCCGGCGGATCAGGGGAGCGGGGAAGCGGCAACGGGCGGCGTACCCCCTGGGCGGGGACGGCGGCGGGCGGTGCCGGAACCGGCGCCCGCGCCCGTCCTCGACCACGCGGAGCTGCGCGGCGCCCTGGAGGCGATCCTGCTCGTGGTCGACCAGCCGGTCAGCGAACTGGTCCTGGCCGAGGTCCTCGAACAGGCCCCGGAACGGGTCGGCGCGATGCTCGACGAGATCGCCGCCGGATACACCGCCGCCGGACACGGATTCGAACTGCGCCGGGCCGCGGGTGGCTGGCGTCTCTACACGCGGCCGGAATACGCGACGTACGTGGAACGGTTCGTGCTGGACGGGCAGTCCGTACGACTGACCCAGGCCGCGCTGGAGACGCTCGCCGTGGTCGCCTACCGGCAGCCGGTGACCCGTTCCCGCATCTCGGCCATCCGGGGTGTCAACTGCGACGGGGTGCTCCGTACCCTGGTGGGTCGCGGCCTGGTCGAGGAGTGCGGCACCGAAGCGGACAGCGGGGCCTACCTCTACCGGACCACCACCATGTTCCTGGAGAAGCTGGGGCTCAACTCGGTGGACGACCTGCCGCCGCTCGCCCCGTTCCTCCCCGACGACGTAGAAGAGCTTGCCGATGCGACGCGATGACCGTGCCCCGAAGCCCGACGCCCCCGTGTACGAGGGCGCCGAGCGCCTCCAGAAGGTGCTCGCCGCCGCGGGGGTGGGTTCCCGGCGCGCCTGCGAAGACCTGATCTTCCGGCGCCGGGTCACAGTGAACGGGCGGGTGGCGCAGCTCGGCGACAAGGCCGACCCGGCCCGCGACGTGATCGTCGTCGACGGCGAACGGCTCCAGGCCGACGTCCGCCTGGTCTACGTGGCGATGAACAAGCCGCGCGGCGTGGTCACCACCATGGCCGACGAGAAGGGCCGCACCGAACTCGCCGACTTCATCGGCGCGCGGCTGGAGCAGCGGGTCTACCACGTCGGGCGGCTGGACGCCGACAGCGAGGGTCTGCTCCTGCTCACAAACGACGGCACCCTCGCCCACAAGCTCATGCACCCGTCGTACGAGGTTCTCAAGACCTACCTCGCCGAGGTGGCCGGGCCGATCCCGCGCAACCTCGCCAAGCGGCTGACCACCGGCGTCGAGCTGGAGGACGGGCCGGTGAAGGTCGACGGGTTCAAGCTGGTCGACACACTCGGCAAGACCGCCCAGGTGGAACTGACCCTGCACGAGGGGCGCAAACACATCGTCCGGCGCCTGATGGCCGAGGTGGGACACCCGGTGTCCCGTCTGGTCCGTACCTCGATCGGTCCGATCAAGCTCGGCGACCTGCGCACCGGGCGGCTGCGGCGGCTCACCAACGCGGAGGTCGCCGCCCTGTTCAAGGCGGTGGGTGACTGACCCGCCGATCCGGGTACGGCTCCCGGTAGGCTTCGACGCGGTCCGCGGCCGGCACACGCCGGCCGGCGGGACGCCCGCGCGGCGCGGGCATGATTGACGACAGAACCATCCGCTCAACGGCGCCTGACAAAAAGGGCGACCCGCGAGGTACGGGCTGAGGAGGACAACGGTGGAGGAAAACGTACGGGCCGGGCGATGCGTGGTCGCTGTGGACGGGCCGTCCGGTTCGGGGAAGTCCACCGTGTCGCGGCGACTGGCGACCGGCCTCGGCGCCCGCTACCTCGACACCGGCGCCATGTACCGGGCGCTGACCTGGGCGGTCCTGCGCTCCGGCGTGGAACTCACCGACGCCGAGTCGGTCGCGAAGGTCGCCGCCGAGGCCGACCTGCGCATCGGCACCGACCCCCAGGGGTACGCCGTGACAGTCGACGGCACCGACGTGTCCACCGCCATCCGCGGCGCCGAGGTGACCGGAGCGGTGTCCGCGGTCGCCGCCGTCGCCGCCGTACGCGAACTGCTCGTCGACCGGCAGCGGCGGGTGATCGCCGACGCGGGCCGGATCGTGGTCGAAGGCCGGGACATCGGCTCGGTGGTCGCGCCCGACGCGGACCTGAAGGTCTACCTGACCGCCTCCGAGGCGGCGCGCGCGCAGCGGCGCAGCGCCGAGGACGCCGCCGATGTCGCGGCGACCGCCGCCGACCTGTCCCGCCGGGACCGGCTCGACTCGACCCGCAAGGTCAACCCGCTCCAGCAGGCCCCCGACGCGATCGTGCTGGACACCACCGAGCTGGGCATCGACGAGGTAGTGGCCCGGCTGCGCGAGATGCTCACCGAGCGGGGTGTCGCGTGAGCGCGAGGAGTGAGCGGGTTGTGCGAGCCCCGCAGTCGCGAACGAAGGGCGGTGCCGCGTGAGCGCGAGGAGTGAGCGGGTTGTGCGAGCCCCGCAGTCGCGAACGAGGGGCGGTGCCGCGTGAGCGCGAGGAGCGAGCGGGTTGTGCGGGCCCCGCAGTCGCGAACGAAGGGCGGTGCCGCGTGAGCGAGGATTTCGGAGGCTGGGTGGAGTTGCGTGAGCCGGAGGCCGACTCCGGTGAGCCGACCGGCCCACAGCCAGTCGTAGCAGTGGTAGGCCGTCCCAATGTCGGCAAGTCCACGCTCGTCAACCGCATTATCGGCCGCCGGCAGGCGGTCGTGGAGGACATTCCCGGCGTGACCCGGGACCGGGTGCCCTACGACGCGCAGTGGAACGGCCGGGCGTTCACAGTGGTGGACACCGGCGGCTGGGAGCCCGACGCCAAGGACCGGGCCGCGGCCATCGCCGCGCAGGCCGAGACGGCGGTGGTCACCGCCGACGTGGTGCTGTTCGTGGTGGATGCCATGGTCGGCTCGACCGACGTGGACGAGGCCGCGGTGAAGATGCTGCGCCGCAGCGCCAAGCCGGTGATCCTGGTCGCCAACAAGGCCGACAACACCACCATCGAGATGGAGGCGACCTCGCTGTGGTCGCTCGGCCTCGGTGAGCCGTTCCCGGTCTCGGCGCTGCACGGCCGCGGCTCCGGCGACCTGCTCGACGCGATCCTGGACGCGCTGCCCGAGGCGCCGAAGATCGTGGAGAACCGGCCGCGCGGCCCGCGCCGGGTGGCGCTCGTGGGCCGCCCCAACGTGGGCAAGTCCAGCCTGCTCAACCGCTTCTCCGGCGAGGAACGGGCGGTGGTCGACTCGGTCGCGGGCACCACTGTGGACCCGGTCGACAGCCTGGTCGAGATCGGCGGCGAGACGTGGCAACTGGTCGACACCGCCGGTCTGCGCAAGCGGGTCGGCAAGGCCAGCGGCACCGAGTACTACGCCAGCCTCCGTACCGCCTCGGCGATCGAGGCGGCCGAGGTCGCCGTGGTGCTGATCGACTCCAGCGAGGTGATCAGCGAGCAGGACCAGCGGATCCTCACCATGGTCGTCGAGTCCGGCCGGGCGCTGGTCATCGCGTTCAACAAGTGGGACCTGGTCGACGGCGACCGCCGCTACTACCTGGACAAGGAGATCGACCGGGAGCTGCGGCGCATCCCCTGGGCGATCCGGCTGAACCTGTCCGCGAAGACCGGCCGCGCCGTCGACAAGCTAGCGCCCGCGCTGCGCAAGGCCCTGGCCAGCTGGGAGACGCGCATCCCCACCGCGCAGCTCAACCAGTGGCTCACCGCGCTGGTCCAGGCCACCCCGCACCCGGTACGCGGCGGACGCGCGCCGCGCATCCTGTTCGCCACCCAGGCCGGGGCGGCACCGCCGCGCTTCGTGCTGTTCACCACCGGCCCGCTGGACGCCGGCTACCAGCGCTTCGTCGAGCGCAAGCTCCGCGAGGAGTTCGGCTTCGAGGGCAGCCCGATCGAGATCTCGGTACGCCCGCGCAAGAAGCTGGGCCCCGGCGGCCGGGGCAAGGCCCACGGCTGACCCGCTCCCTGCCGCACGCCACCCTCCTAGGACGCTCTAGGGGATGTGGCGCGCGGCGCGGGAGGGGCCTCTGCGCACGGTGCGAAGATCCTGCGCTAAGCTGTATCGGCTGCCGCGGGGGAGACCTGGCGGGGGCATCGGGACGTGGCGCAGCTTGGTAGCGCACTTGACTGGGGGTCAAGGGGTCGTCGGTTCGAATCCGGCCGTCCCGACTGGTATTCACCAGCGGATATAGAAGATCATGTGTGATCTTGCGGTAACGCTGGCGGTAACGGAGATCGCTTAACGTGGGCTGCATCCCTCGATCCCGTTACTGCGGAGGTGCAGCCGCATGGCTGTCTACAGCTACCGCCTCGCCAACGGCCAAGCCCGCTGGTTCTTCATCATCGACCTTCCGCCCGACACCAACGGGCGCCGCCGTCAGCACAAGCGGCAGGGATTCCCCAACCAGGCCGCAGCGTTGAAGGCGGAGGACGAAGCGCGCGCCGCGTACGGCGGAGCGGATCTCGGCGCGGACGGCAGCGTCGCCGCGGAGTTGGAGAGCTGGCTCAACGAGCGCGAGTTGGACGTCCAGGAGACAACGCTCAGCAACTACCGGGACGTCATTCGTTGCTACGTGGTGCCGCACATCGGCGGCCGGCAGCTCTATGCACTCGACAAGCGGGTCATCCACGACCTCTACAAGAAGCTGCTGAAGAGTGGCGGCAAGAACGGTACGCCGCTGTCGCCGACCACCGTCCGCATCGTCCACCGGATCCTGATGAAGGCACTGGGTGACCTTGGGGTCAACGTCGACGGTGTACGGCAACCCCGGCAGGCCGAGCGGGAGACGATGGGGCGTAAGGGCGTCTGGACGCCGGCGCAGTCGGCGAAGTTCCTGAAGCACCACGCCGACCACCGGCTGCGTGCCGCGTGGGTGCTGGCAATCGTCGTCGGCACCAGGCGAGGGGAACTGGCCGGTCTGAAATGGCCGCGGGTCGACCTCGACCGGGGTGTTCTGCTGCTGCACTGGCAACGCACCACGACCAGCAACGGGGTGGTGGAGAAGGCGCCCAAGGGCAAGAGCAAGCGGGCGGTGGCGCTCGGACCGGCCCTGGTAGCGGAGCTGCTCGCCCACCAGACGCGCCAGGCGGTGGAGAAGGCCGACGCCGGCGTCCTCTACCACGACGGCGGTTACCTGTTCTGCCGAGAGGACGGGGAGCCGTACTACCCGAAGTACTTCACCGACCAGTGGGCGAAGGCGTGCGTTGACGCCAGCGTTCCGGTGATCGCCCTGCACGATGCGCGGCACACCTCCGCTACCACCGGTGCTGACGCTGGCGTTCCCGAGCACGTGATGCAGCGGCGGCTCGGTCACGCCGACAGTCGGACCACGCGGGAGGTCTACACCCACGTGTTGCCGGAGAGCGAGCGTCGGGCAGCGGAGCTGATGGAGGCGGTGCTCGGAGACGCTGCGACCTGGTCACCGTCAGCCAACTGAGCTTCACGGCGAGCTGTAGTGCCGCGCTGCGGGCCTTCTCTCTGGATGCCGTGCCTGCTGCTGGTTGGCAGCGGACCGGCAACTACCGGACCGCATGGTCCTACCCAACACCGGGAGGCACCTGGTGGGCCGATGACGGCAGGGGAGGGAGAAGGCGATGTCGACTACCACCGCCGTAGGACGTGGAGCGGAGCCGGCCGGCAGCAGGGACGTGTGGACCATGGAGGCCGTGCGAGCGCTTGGAACCACTACCGATGTGGAGACTGCGGGATCAGTCTTGGGCATCGGGCGGACAAAGGCCTACGCGTTGGCCAAGGCGGGCCAGTTCCCGGTGCGGGTTCTGCGCGTGGGGCGCCGGTACCTCGTGCCGGTCCCAGCAATCCTCAAGCTGCTCGACCTCGAGTAGCGGTAGTCGCCGGGCTTCGTGGGCTCTCGTTGACAGGAGCAGCAAGGACTGACGCCAGCATCTTGTCGCTCCACTCGGCCAACTCAGCCGTGACATGGTGGCAACCCGCGGACGATGAAGCGGCATCGGGCCATATGCCGCAAGCGTTGGCCTCCCGTCACAGCACCCCATCAGCGATTCTGGCGGTCAGCTGTTCGTCCGGTCCATTTCGCCGTGTGTCGTCGTCAGGACCGCAGTGCGGGGAGACCTCAGGCGACGTGGTCGCGCGGCAACGCCCTTGCGGGCAGGACCAGCACCTTCCCGTTCTCCCGCTCGACGAGTCCGATCTCGACATCGGGAAGCTCCGAAACGGCGACGGACTCCTCAGCCGCAAGTTGGCGCAGGCGGCCCGGCCAGCCAAGCAGGTTGTTCACCTCACCTTGCGTGAGAAGGCGGTCCGTGAAGCTCTTGGAAGGAGCGCGGAGCCGGAGTTCCGCCAGTCCGGCCAGGAGTGCGTGCATCTCGTCCTGTAGCTCGTCCACGCTTCGCTGCTCGTCCTGCAGCATCGTCGTGAAGCGACGGAAGTTCAGCTCCGGAGACTTCTGCGCGTGCTCCACAGCTTGAAGAACTGCGACACGTCGTTTCGTGGCGATCGCGAGCGAGGCGAGCCGGAGCTGGATGCGGAAGGTGCCGTTGGGCTGGTCGATGCCGGGGAATGCCTTGATGAGGTCAGCGATCTCTACACCATCAGAAGAGAACGCAGCGAGTTTCGCCCGCCATGTGCTGGCCCTACGGGTGGCTGCGGCGATGGCAGTGTCGACGGTGTGCACCGCGGCGTCCAGGCCAAGGGAATGCCCGGCCTCACCCTTGTCGAGCAGGAGCGCGGCAGTTCTCTCGACGGCGGCCGTCGCCGCGTTGAGGCGATCGCGCTCGGCGTCGAGGTCACCGGCGGTCAGATCCTCGAGAAGCTCGGTGACTCTCTCCATGGCCTTGCGGCGTTGCTCCTCGGCATACACGCTCGCAGCGGTGGCGACGGCGAGCAGAACGAACGCTGCTGCGGCGGTGACCATGCCGGCGCCGGTCGCCGCCTTTGCGGTGCCGCTCATCGCCCCGGTAACGCCTGGTCGTGACGCGTCGGCTGTCACTGGGACGAAGGTAGCCTGCTTCACGATTCCCGACTTTCCCAGGATGGCACTATGGATCCCGCTGTCGATGCCCTTGGCAGGCATGGGCCGAACTAGACCTTCGCCGAGCTGTGCTGCCACCGACTTCGGCACCACCATGCGGTACAGCGTCTCGGTCGACTTGGTGGCGCTGGCCGCCCCTGAGGAAGCGTTCGCCGGCACCTTCAACAGGTTCCGGAGCTGCACGGCAAGAGGCGAAGCGGCGTCGAGGAGTCTTCCGCCTCGGAGGTCGGCCTCTGCGGGGAGCGGATACGCCTCCACCGTGACCAGCGGCGTTTCGAGAAACGCGGCGAGCGCCTGTCGCAGCCCGGCAAGCCGCTCCGGGGTCATCCCCTTGTGGTCCACAGGAAGCTCAGCTGCCCGCGAAACCTTCTCGGGGTCCGTCGCCAGGGTCCAAACCGGCACCTGCAAGTGGTCCGTCACGCCGTTCCGCCGTTCCTAGTCGTGGCGAGCGCCTTCGAGACTAACCATTGCTCTGCCGAGAGCAAGATATGGCCATTGCTTATCGATCTGCGACCGGGCGCGGTCGCAGATCGGCAATGGAGGCAGCTCCGCGCCCGCAGCGCCGGCCCCGCTTGGGCGTCCGGTTGCATGCGGCCAGGTAGGTGCGGACGAACGGGACCAGTCTCCGGCCCACGCCTACGCCCAGGCCTGATGGACGGCACAGGCGCGCAGGCCGCAGGATAACCCCTGCTACCGCGCCGCTTCCGCTCCTCGCCGCTGCGCGGCTGCGGTGCGGGTCGGCTTGCTCTCGAATGGCTACCGCAGCGCCCGCCGGCGACCGCAACGACGCCAGCAGGTCGGGCAGGCGCCAGCTTGGCCTTCCCGGACCAGGACGTCAGACCGCGCCCCGAGCTGGTCTATACCCGAGCGTCGTCGGTGGGTACACGGACGGACCTCACCCAGGCATACGTGGCGAGACCTTGTACGCCGACAAGCCGGCGTTGGTAGCCCTGGACGCTCACTTGCCGGCAGCGCCCAGGGCACACAGTGGCGGCGATGGACAACGATCAGCCCGCCCCACCCCGCAAGGCCCGGCACCGTGCCCACCATCGACCGGCCCGCCCGCACGCGATGCTGCTCCGACTGTCGGACGAGGAAAAGGCTGCGATCGACGCGGCAGCCGCAGCTGCGGACCTGACCGCCACGGGATACGCAGCCAAGGCGGCCGTCGCCGCCGCGACCGCCGGCCAGGCTGCCAGCGACGCGATCGGTGACCTGCGAGGCCTGCAGCATGAGCTGTTCGCCGCCCGCCGGGCCGTGGTGATGTTTGGCAACAACGTCAACCAGGCCGCTGCGGCCCTTAACGCCATCGGCCAGCTGCCGGAGTGGACCACCGACGCCGTCCGCCTTTGTGCCGCAGCGGTGGCTCGGCTCGACGAGGTGATCTCCCTGGTCCATCGGAGACTGCGGTGATCACCCGCGTGCACCGACGCGGTTCGCGGGTCGGCGGACTGCTGCGCTACCTGTGGGGCCCGGGTAAGGCGGAGGAGCACGCCAACCCCCACCTGGTGGCCGCCTGGGACGGCGCGGGGTCGCTGGCGGATCTGGAGCCGAACGTCACCGCCCGCGGCAAGCGGGACATCCGGGCGCTGACTGCGCTACTCGAGCAACCGGTCCGGGCGGGCTACCGGCCGCCGAACAAGTTCGTCTGGCACGCCAGCATGCGGCTGGCGCCCGAGGACCGGCACCGCACCATCAGTGACTCGACGTGGGCAGGCATGGCGGTGCAGATGCTCACTGAGGTCGGTGTCGCCACCACCGCCGCTGATCCGGGCCTGCGGTGGATCGCCATGCGGCATGCCGATGACCACGTGCACATCGTTGCCACGCTGGTGCGCGAGGACGGGCGTACCAACTGGATGCGCAACGACTACCCGCGCTGCGTCAAGGCCACCTACCACGTCGCCCGCCGCTACAACCTGCACCGCCGGATCCCGCCGGCGGACCGGACCGCCCACCGCCGTCCCCACCCGGTGGAGGTCAGCAAGGCCCGCCGCACCGGCCGCGCCCAGACACCCCGCGACGAGCTGCGCCGGCGCGTACGCAGGGCGGTGGCCGCAGCCGGTTCGGAGGAGGAGTTCTTCACCCTGCTCCGGGAGGCAGGGGTGCTGGTCCGCCTCCGACGCAGCAGCACCAACGCCCAGCAGATCACCGGGTACGCGGTGGCGCTTCCCGGCGCCCGGACCGCCGGCGGACAACCGGTGTACTTCGGTGGCGGCCGGCTGGCGCCCGACATGACCCTGCCCAAGCTGCGGCTTCGCTGGGGCACCCCACCCCCGCAGCCGGCGGCACCATCGGTCGGCCGCAGCGAACGTGTCGAGGCAATGCGCCAGGCCGCCAAGGTCGCCACCGCGGCCGCCGACGACATCCGCCGCGCTGCCCGTACCGAACCGGGCCGGGTGCAGGCCACCGCGGTCGCCGCGGCGGATCTGCTCACCAGCTTGGCGTACGCGATGGAGGGTGACCGGCGCGGGCCGCTACACCGGGCCCCTGAGGTCTTTGACCGGGCGGCCCGGGACCTGTACGGGCGGGTCCGTCGGCCCACCGGCCGCGGCCAGGAGATGCGCGCTATGTCGCGGCTGGTAGCGCTGATGGGCCGCATCTCCGGCGACGACGACGCCATGGCTGCGCTCGCGCTGGTGACGGACCTGGCCCGCCTCGCCGACACCGTCGAGCAGCTGCGCACGGCACAGCAGCGCCTGCACCAGGCCGAGGCGGCGCGAGCCGCGGCCGATGCGTTGCGGCTGGTAGCGGGTGGCCGGCAACCGGCGGTAACGCTGCCGCTCACTGCCGTGCCCGCCTCCGAACCGACAGTGGGAGGCGGCCGACGCGCTGGACGTGGCCGCTGAGCAGGCAAGGGAGGTGCACGTGCCGCACCCGCAGCAACACGAGGACCCGATGGCCGAGACCCGCCAGCAGTTCTTGCAGGGGCTGGCCACGATGGCAACCGTCGGCGAGGCCGGCGCCCGCTGGGCCGCCGTCGGCATCCAGAACAAGGCCGCCGACCGCGAACGCCAAGCCCACCGCGACCAGGCCGCCGCGGCAGCCCGTCGCGAAGCCGACCGATTGGCAGCCAAGGTACGCGTGGACCGCGATCGGATGGCATCGTCACTCGACGGCGACTGGCTGCTCAACAAGGCCACCTTCGCCGAGGCCGCCGCCGTCTGGCGGACCGCGACGATCCACGCCAGCGCCGACCCGGTCGCCCGGCGGGCAGCGGAGTTCGCCGAGCAACGACTACGCCAGTTCCGCCCCGACCTGATAGCCGCCTACGAACGACACCGGCAAGCCGGCAGCGCTATTCCCGAGGCCATGCGCGCCGCCGCCCGGGACGTGTGGGAGAACGACGCCCGCGCCGGCCGCCGGCAGCACGGCGCTCGCGCCCATGGCGGCACACCCGACCGGCAGGGAATCACCCCCGACGGACCCGCCGCCCTGCCGCAGGGTGGCCGTGGGCAGGTCGACGACTTCGACGCCGCTGTCCCTGCGTTCCGCAGCTCGGCGTCGATATAGGCGGCGGATCTGGGCTGTGAGCTGGGCAGACAGGGGTAGGCCCGGTGACGGGGCGTGTCACTAGGCGGCTGTGTTGTTGCAGGTCAGGTGGTTGCGGGTGTGGCGTCGAAGATGCGGGGCGGTTCGGTGATCCGCAGTTTCGTGAGCAGGGCCTTCTGGGGTTGGGACAGCTCGGTGCGCTGGGTGAACGTGCCGGCGGGGCCGGTGAACACGCCGAGGTGCAGCCGGTCGATCTCGGTGCGGATCGCGGTCCAGGTGCGGCCGGTCTCGGTCTCGGCGACGCGGATGAGCAGCAGGGCCAGCCAGCAGAGCAGGATGTG
>NZ_FMCV01000020.1 GCF_900091565.1 Micromonospora marina
CGGGAAGCTCGCTTCAAGATGAGGTATCCCACCCACATTTGTGGGGTAAGGCCCCCAGCTAGACGACTGGGTTGATAGGCCGGAAATGTAAGCCCGGTAACGGGTTCAGTTGACCGGTACTAATAGGCCGAGGACTTGACTACCAAGCTGCTACGCGTCCACTGTGCAACTCTGAACAAACTGCCGCCCGTGTTGTTGGGTTGGTTGACATGTTCATAGAGTTACGGCGGTCATGGCGGAGGGGAAACGCCCGGTCACATTCCGAACCCGGAAGCTAAGCCCTCCAGCGCCGATGGTACTGCACTCGGGAGGGTGTGGGAGAGTAGGACACCGCCGGACAACCTTTTCATTCAGGGTCACCCCTTCCGGGGTGGCCCTGAATTGCGTTCACCCCCGGAAAACACCACCAGACCGGCCGCCGAGCTGGCCCCCGATGCGGGTAACCAACGGACCGCCCATCTCATTGCCGGCACCGATACCGGCCAGCCGAACCAGGCCGCCACTTCCCCGAAGTGCGGCCATCACCCCGAAACCGGGGCGTGGGAGGGGACAGGGGCCGCCGACACGGCGACGTGGCGGGGGCGGGGCAGGAGCGTGTGTGGGCACCTCGGCGTACTGCCCGATGAGTGGGCGCCGAGGTCGCGGCTCAGCGGCTCTGGACGGACTCGCGGATGTCGCGGAACAGCGCCGCCGCGTCGTCGACCCGGCGGCCCGGGAACATGCCCATGACGACGCTGCCGTGGTCGGCCCACCCGCAGACCGCGAAGTCGCCGCCGTCGCCGCTCGTCGTACCGCACTTCATCACGCCATCCAGGCGGCCCGCGTCCACCTCGCGCAGCCCCGCCACCCGGCCGGTCTCGTCGGCCATCAGGCCGAACAGGGTGTCCAGGTCGCGTTCGGGCTGCCAGAGCAGCGTGGTGCCACCGAACAGCAGCACCGAACGTTTGGCGTCCCCGGACTCGGAGTAGACGGCGCCGTAGCCGCGGTCCAGCTCGATGTCGGCGGCCAGCCCGTCGCGCAGATAGTCGGCGGTGCTCCGGGCCCGCTCACTGTCGTCCCGCACCAGCCCCGCCACCTCGGCGGGCCGACCGAGAGTGGTGTCCTTCTGCTGGAGCACCCGCCAGCCGCCCAGTCCGAGCGCGCCGGCGCCGGCCAGACCGGCCGCGAGCAGAGCGGCCAGGACGATCTTCCGGCGGCGCGAGACGGGACGGCGTTCGGGCTCCTGCGCGGGATCGCGGCGGCTCAGCTCGATCGGCTCGTCGGTCAGCTCGACCGGATCGGAACCCCCGTCGACCGGGCGCTCGGTGAGATGCGCGTCGGACATGACCGCCACCGTACGCGAATCACAGGTGGTGCACGTCGGGTCCCCGAAAGCGCTCCGTAGACTTTCGCAGGTGACCGAGAGACTGGATGCCCGACGCCCCGACGCCCCGACCCTCGCCGGCCAGTACCAGCCCGGCGAGGTAGAGCAGCGACGGTACGAGCAGTGGGTAGCCGGCGGGCACTTCCGGGCGTCGGCGGACAGCGAGAAGCCGCCGTTCACCATCGTCATCCCGCCGCCGAACGTCACCGGCTCGCTGCACATGGGCCACGCGTTCGAGCACACGCTCATGGACGCGCTCACCCGGCGGAAGAAGATGCAGGGGTACGAGGCGCTCTGGCTGCCGGGCATGGACCACGCCGGCATCGCCACCCAGAACCTGGTCGAGCGGCAGCTCGCCGGTGAGGGGCTGTCCCGGCACGACCTCGGGCGGGAGAAGTTCGTTGAGCGGGTCTGGCAGTGGAAGGCCGAGTCCGGCGGCGCGATCCTCGGCCAGATGCGCCGGCTGGGCGACGCGGTCGACTGGGACCGCGAGCGCTTCACCATGGACGAGGGCCTGTCCCGGGCCGTGCAGACCATGTTCAAGAAGCTCTTCGACGACGGGCTCATCTACCGGGCCAACCGGATCATCAACTGGTGCCCCCGCTGCCTTACCGCGCTGTCCGACATCGAGGTGGAGCACACCGACGACGAGGGTGAGCTGGTCTCGATCCGCTACGGCGACGAGGTCGTGGTGGCGACCACCCGGGCCGAGACCATGCTCGGCGACACCGCGGTGGCGGTGCACCCGGACGACGAGCGCTACCGGCACCTGATCGGCACCGAGGTGGAGCTGCCGCTCACCGACCGGCGGATCCCGATCGTCGCCGACGAGCACGTCGACCCGAGCTTCGGCACCGGCATGGTCAAGGTGACCCCGGCGCACGACCCGAACGACTTCGAGATCGGCCAGCGGCACGACCTGCCGTCGCTGACGATCATGGACGAGCGCGGTGTCATCACCGCGCCCGGCCCGTTCCAGGGCCTGGACCGGTACGAGGCCCGCCCGGCGATCGTCGCCGCGCTGCGCGAGCAGGGCCGGATCGTGGCCGAGAAGCGGCCGTACCTGCACGCGGTGGGGCACTGCTCGCGGTGCAAGACGACCGTCGAGCCGCGGCTGTCGTTGCAGTGGTTCGTCAACACCGCGCCGCTCGCGAAGGCCGCCGGCGACGCGGTGCGCGACGGCCGGGTGACGATCGAGCCCTCCGAGCTGGCCAAGCGCTACTTCGCCTGGGTCGACAACATGCACGACTGGTGTATCTCCCGCCAGCTCTGGTGGGGCCACCGCATCCCCGTCTGGTACGGCCCGGACGGCGAGATCGTCTGCGTCGGCCCGGACGAGGAGCCGCCGTCCGGCGCGGGCTGGCGGCAGGACGAGGACGTCCTGGACACCTGGTTCTCCAGCGGCCTGTGGCCCTTCTCCACGCTCGGCTGGCCGGAGCGCACCCCGGACCTGGCGAAGTTCTACCCGACCAGCGTGCTGGTCACCGGCTACGACATCCTGTTCTTCTGGGTCGCCCGGATGATGATGTTCGGCCTGTACGCGATGGACGGCGTGCAGCCGTTCGACGTGGTGGCGCTGCACGGCATGGTCCGCGACGAGCACGGCAAGAAGATGTCGAAGTCGTTCGGCAACGTGGTGGACCCGCTGGACTGGATCGACCGGTTCGGCGCCGACGCGACCCGGTTCACGCTGGCCCGGGGCGCCAACCCCGGCCAGGACGTGCCGGTCAGCGAGGAGTGGTGCCAGGGCTCCCGCAACTTCTGCAACAAGCTCTGGAACGCCACCCGGTTCGCGTTGCTCAACGGCGCGCACACCGACGGCCCGCTGCCGGACGCCGGTGACCTCTCCACCGTCGACAGGTGGATCCTGTCCCGGCTGTCGCACGTCACCGCCGAGGTCGACGAGCAGTTCGAGGCGTACGAGTTCGCGAAGGTCTGCGATCTGCTCTACCACTTCGCGTGGGACGACGTCTGCGACTGGTACGTGGAGCTGAGCAAGCCGGTCCTGGCCGAGGGCGGCCCGGCCGCCGACGCCACCCGCCGGGTGCTCGGGCACGTGCTGGACCAGCTCCTGCGGCTGCTGCACCCGGTCATCCCGTTCGTCACCGACGAGCTGTGGGCCGCGCTCAGCGGCGGCGAGACCGTGCTGGCCGCGTCCTGGCCGGTCGCCGACCGTACCCTGATCGACGACGCCGCGGAGGGTGAGGTCGGCACCCTGCAGCGGGTGGTGACCGAGGTCCGCCGGTTCCGGTCGGACCAGGGGCTGCGGCCCACCCAGCGGGTCGCCGCGCGGCTCGACGGCCTGGCCGGCGCGGGCATCGCGGCGCACGAGCCGCTGGTCCGCTCGCTGGCCCGGCTGGACGTGCCGGGCGACGAGTTCCAGGCGAGCGCCACGCTGGCCATGCCCGGTGAGGTGAGCGTCGCGCTCGACACCCGCGGTTCGATCGACGTGGCCGCCGAGCGCGCCCGGCTCACCAAGGACCGGGCGGCCGCCGAGAAGGAAGCCACCCAGGCGCGGGCGAAGCTGGACAATCCGGCGTTCGTCGGCAAGGCGCCCGAGCCGGTGGTGGCGAAGATCCGCGAACGGCTGGCGGTGGCCGAGGCGGATCTGGTCCGGATCGACGCCGCCCTGGAGGCGCTTCCCTCATGAGCGAACGCACCGACCGCACGGCGTTCGCCGAGGTGGAGGCCGCGCTCAACGCGCGCGGCTTCACCCGGATGCACTTCGAGCTGGAGAAGATCGAGACCCTGCTCGACCTGCTGGGCAGCCCGCAGCGGGCGTACCCGTCGATCCACCTGACCGGCACCAACGGCAAGACCTCGACGGCCCGGATGATCGACTCGCTGCTGCGGGCGTTCGGGCTGCACACCGGCCGCTACACCAGCCCGCACCTGGAGACCGTCCGGGAGCGGATCAGCCTGGACGGCGAGCCGGTGAGCGAGGAGCGGTTCGTGTCCACGTACCGCGAGATCGCGCCGCTGGCCGAGCTGGTCGACCAGCGGTTCGCCGAGCCGCTGACGTACTTCGACATGACCACGGCGCTGGCGTTCGCCACGTTCGCCGACGCCCCGGTCGACGTGGCGGTGGTGGAGGTCGGGCTCGGCGGCGCGGAGGACGCGACGAACGTCCTCCAGGCCGGCGTCGCCGTGATCACCCCGATCGGGCTGGACCACACCGAGTGGCTCGGCGACACGATCGAGGACATCGCCCTGCACAAGGCGGGCATCATCCACGCCGGCGCCACGGTGATCGCAGCGGCGCAGGAGGAGGAGGCAGCCCGCCCGATCCTGGAACGATGCGCCGAGGTCAACGCCACCGTCGCACGCGAGGGCGCCGAGTTCGGCGTGCTGCGCCGCGCGGTCGCGGTCGGCGGCCAGGTGCTGACCATCCAGGGCCTGGGCGGGGTGTACGAGGAGATCTTCATCCCGCTGCACGGGGCGCACCAGGCGCAGAACGCGGCGGTGGCGCTGGCCGCCGTGGAGGCGTTCCTCGGCGCCGGGGCCCGGCGGCAGCTCGACATCGAGGCGGTCCGTGAGGGCTTCGCCGCGACCAGTTCGCCGGGCCGGCTGGAGCGGGTGCGTACCGCACCGACGGTGCTGCTCGACGGCGCGCACAACCCGCACGGGATGGCCGCGACGGTCGCCGCCGTGCAGGAGGAGTTCGCGTTCAGCAAGCTCGTCGGCGTGCTGGCGGTACTCGGCGACAAGGACGCGGCGAGCCTGCTCGAACTGCTCGAACCGGTGCTCGACTCGATCGTGGTGGCGGAGAACAGCTCGGCTCGGGCGATGCCGGTGGACGAACTGGCCGCGCTGGCGCGGGAGATCTTCGGGCCGGAGCGGGTGCAGGTGGCCCGGGAGATGCCCGACGCGATCGAGGCGGCGGTGGCGGAGGCCGAGTCGGACGTGCCGGGCGAGCTGGCCGGGGTGGGCGTGCTGATCACGGGATCGGTGGTGACAGTGGCCGACGCCCGCCGGCTGCTCAAGCGATGACCGGCCCGCAGCAGCGCCCGGCCGGCCCGTACGAGCCAGCGGGTCCGGAGCGGCCGGGCGGCGCCGAGCGGCCGGGCGGCGCCGCGTCGGAGGGCCACGCGCCGGCCGGTGTGCGGCGGTCCGGGCTGCGGAACCCGGACAAGGCGGTACGCGGCCTCGGCGCCGGCACGATGGCGCTGGAGGCGCTGGTGCTGCTGCTGGCCATCCAGCCGATCCGGGTGGTCGGCGGTGACCTGAGCGGCGCGGCGATCGGCGCGATCGTCGCGCTGGCGGTCGCCTGCGTGGTGCTCGCCGGCATGATGGGCCGCCCGTGGGCGTGGCACGCCGGCACCGTCCTCCAGGGCCTGCTGCTGCTCTCCGGGTTGCTGCACTGGTCGCTGTTCGCGCTCGGTGTGATGTTCGCGCTGGTGTGGGCGTACGCGCTGCACGTGCGGCGGGTCATCCTCGGCTGAGCGCCGTCGCGCGGCTGCGCGTGTTAAGAAGGGCCCCTTCCTCTACCTGAGGCGTTAAGAGGGGGCCCTTCCTTACACCTCGGCGAGGGTGCGCCACTGGGTGAGCGCGACGCCGTGGCCGTCGGGGTCGCGGAAGGCTGCCGCCCACACCTCCAGCTTGGTGCCCCGGTTGACCACACGCGGCGCGTACGTGAACCGGACGCCGGAGTCGCGCAGCCGCTCGTACGCCCCCTGGATGTCGTCCACCTCCAGGTTGACGTGCACCAGGCGGCGGCTGATCGGGGCGGCGCCGGTCACCCGGCGCAGCACCAGCCGGGTCGGCCCGGAGGAGAGCACGGCGTTGCCCTCGCCCCGGTCCAGCTCGTCGAAGCCGAGTTCCCGGTAGAAGTCGAGGGACCGGTCCAGGTCGGTGACGAGCAGCGTGATGCCGACGCCGCTGATCGGGCTGGCCGGCTCGTCCGGCTCGACCGCGTCGGACGGCCCGAAGATCGCCTCGTCCAGCTCCTCGGCGGTCGGCGCGTCGGAGCGCCGCGGAGCGTCCGGCGGGTCGTCCAGCGGCACGTCGATCGGGTCGGGCACGGTGTCGGCCGGCTCGGCGTTCGTCGGGATCGTGTCGGCCGGCCCGGGGTCGGTGAGCACCGTCTCGACCGGCACCGTGTCGGCCGGCTCCTCGACCGGCGAGCGGGGGGCCGGGGCGCGGCGGGGGAGCGCGCCGGGGCCGGCCGTGCGTTCGGCCCGTTCGACGAGTTGCCCCTCCAGCACCACCGGGCCGCCGGGGCTCCGGTGCAGCACCACCGGCTCGCGGTCCTCGGCCCGGGCCGGGACGTCGTCCAGGTACGGGTCCGGCGCGGGCGGGTAGTCGTCGCGGAAGTCGTCCTCCGGCGCGCGCCCGGCCCACGGCGGCGCCTCCTGCGCGATCAGTGGTTCGTCCAGCGGGTCCGGCTCGGCGGCGTACTCGGGCGGCAGGTCGGCGACCGCGGCGGTGCTCTCCGCGTGCGTGGGCACCTCGTCCCAGAGCACCCGGACGTGCCGCTGGTCGTCCAGCGCCACCCGGACCGGCAGCGCCTGGCCCAGCGAGGGCCACTTGGCGACCGGCACCCGCGGCTCGATGATCTTCTTGGAGCGGGGTGGCAGCCCCGGCGCGTCGATGACCAGTTGCAGCTCGCAGCGGCCGAACGCGTACTGGGTGGGCGGTTCGGACGCGCTGTGCACGTGCCCCAGGCCGATCACCCAGGCGCGGCCGCCGCCGCGTACCGTGGCCAGGGCGATCGCCAGCACCAGTAGCGCGACGCCGAGCGCCACGATGGCCCAGCTGGTCATGCCGAGCCCGAACACGGTCACGAAGGTGGCGACGGTGCCCAGCACCGCCCCGATCAGTTTGCGTACCGGCGCGATCGTGTGGTTCCCGCCATTCGCCACAGTGGACCTCCCAGGGGTTCCAGGGCCAGGCTAGGCCGCCGCGGCGGGCCAGGGAAGACGCAGCCGCCGCGCCGGCGCCGGGACCGGGTCGCTACGCTGACCGTACCCAGCCGAACCCCGTTTGAGTGCGCAGGAGGAACCCAGCGTGTCCAGCAGCAGCCCGGACGAGCGGTCGCTCGTACTGATCAAGCCCGACGCGGTGCGCCGCGGTCTGGTGGGCGAGATCCTGTCCCGTTTCGAGCGCAAGGGCCTGCGGATCGACGCGATGGTGAGCCGGACCATGGACGGCGGCTTCGCCGACCAGCACTACGCCGAGCACGTCGACAAGCCGTTCTACCCGCCGCTGAAGACGTTCATGACCAGCGGCCCGCTGGTGGCGCTGGTGCTCTCCGGCGACCAGGTGATCGAGGTGGTGCGCGCGATGATCGGCAGCACCGACGGCCGCAAGGCCGCCGCCGGCACCATCCGCGGTGACCTGTCGCTGTCGAACCGGGAGAACCTGGTGCACGCCTCCGATTCGGCGGACAGTGCCAAGCGCGAGATCGCGCTCTGGTTCCCCGAGCTGGCCTGAGCGGTTTCCGGCGGCGGCCCCGGGCCCCCGCCGGCCCGTCAGGTCAGGGCGTCGGCGCGGGTGGCAGCGCGCCGAGCTCGCGCACGATCCGCTCCGCCAGGGCCGCCACCACCGGTGCGGCAGGGAACAGTCGGGCGCGCCCGGGGTGCACTACCCGGTGGGCGGCTGCGTCTGGCAGGTCACCGCGATCCGGTTCCACACGTTGATGGTGGCGATCGCCGTCACCAGGTCCGCCAGTTCCCTCTCCGACCACACCTTCACCGCGGCGTCCCAGACGTCGTCCGGCACGCCGTGCTCGCCGAGCCGGGTCACCGCGTCGGTGAGGGCCAGCGCGGCCCGCTCCCGCTCGTCGAAGAACGGTGCCTCGCGCCACGCCGCGACCGCGAACAGTCGGCGGCTGTCCTCGCCGGCCGCCAGCGCCTCGCGGCTGTGCATGTCCACGCAGAACGCGCAGCCGTTGCGCATCGACGCCCGGAGCTTCACCAGCTCCAGCACGGTGTGGTCCACGTTCGCCCGGACGTACTTCTCCAGGCCCAGCACGGCCTGGAACGCCTCGGGCGCCACCGCCGCCATGTCCATCCGGCTCATCGCCGCCTCCTTGAGGTTCGGGTACGCGGACAGGACGGGACACGGCGGGCGCGGTGTGACGGCGCGGCGGTGTGACGGTGGTCATGACCGGGGTCGACAGCAGTCGTTGGGGTGCCGGTCACCTCTGTCGGAGTCGCCGGTCACCTGGGGCCGGTAGACCGGGGCCGGTGACACTGCCGACACCGGGAGGACCCATGACGCACATCGATCGACGTACCCTGCTCCGTGCCGGCCTGGTCGCCGGTGGAGTCGCCGGCGGCGCGCTGCTCGGTGCGCCCGGCGCGCCCGCCGCGCCCGGCCTGCGGGCCGGGGGCCGGCCGCTGCTCACCCACGGCGTGCAGAGCGGCGACGTGACCGCCGACTCGGCGCTGGTCTGGACCCGCGCGGACCGGCCCGGCCGGATGCTGGTCGAGGTGAGCCGCCGGCCGGACCTGCGTGGCGCGCGGCTGGTGCGCGGCCCGGTGGTCGACCCCACCGGCGACTTCACCGGCAAGGTCCGGCTGCGCGGCCTGCCCGCGGGGGAGCGGCTGCACTACCGGGTACGGGTGGAGAGCCTGGACCGGCACGGCCTGTGCAGCGAGCCGCTGACCGGCTCGTTCGCCACCGCCCCCGGCCGGCACCAGCGGCGTGACGTGCGGTTCGTGTGGACCGGCGACATCGTCGGGCAGGGCTGGGGGATCAGCCCCGACTTCGACGGCCTGGCGATCTTCCGGGCCATGCGGGAGCGCCGGCCGGACTTCTTCCTGTGCAGCGGCGACACCGTGTACGCCGACGGACCGCTGGCCGAGAGCGTGGTCCTGCCCGACGGCCGCACCTGGCGCAACCTGGTGACGCCGGAGAAGAGCAAGGTGGCCGAGACGCTCGCCGAGTACCGGGGGCAGTTCGCGTACAACCTGCTCGACACCCACCTGCGGGCGTTCGCCGCCCAGGTGCCGCAGATCAACCAGTGGGACGACCACGAGGTGGTGAACAACTGGTACCCGGGGGAGATCCTGACCGACGACAGGTACGGCGAGAAGCGCGTGGACGTGCTCGCCGCCCGGGCCCGGCAGGCGTTCCACGAGTGGCTGCCGGTGTCGACGGGCGGGCCGATGTACCGCAGGCTGTCGTACGGGCCGCTGCTGGACGTGTTCGTGCTGGACATGCGCACCTACAAGGACCCGAACGACGGCAACACGTACGCCGACCGCGACCGCGGCCTGCTCGGCCGGGCGCAGCGGGAGTGGCTGATCCGGGAACTGCGCGCGTCCCGCGCCACCTGGAAGGTGATCGCCAACGACCTGCCGATCGGGGTGGTGGTGCCCGACGGTGCGGGCGCGCAGGAGGGCGTCGCGCAGGGCGACGACGGCGCGCCGGCCGGCCGGGAGCTGGAGTTCGCCGAGGTGCTGCGCGCGTCGCACCGGGCCGGGGTGACCGGGCTGGTGTTCCTCACCGCCGACGTGCACTACACCGCCGCCCACCACTACGACCCGGCGCGTGCGGCGGTGCGGGACTTCAGCCCGTTCTGGGAGTTCGTCTCCGGCCCGGCGCACGCGGGGGCGTTCGGCCCGAACGCGCTCGACGGCACGTTCGGCCCGAAGGCGGTCTTCGTGCACGCCCCGCCGCGGGCCAACACCTCCCCGGCCGAGGGCTTCCAGCACTTCGGCGAGGTGACCATCGACGGCGCGTCGCGGGCGCTCACGGTCCACCTGCGCGACCGCACCGGCGTCTCCCTCTGGACCACCACCCTCCCGGCCCCCGCCTCCCGCCGTTGACCCGCCCGGGGTCGATGGGAGAGGAGATAGTCGGAGGCGCGGCGGGTGGGAGGTCGAGTACGCTTGCGGGGCACAGGCGACGACCCGGCCATCACCGGCGAGCCTCCGGAAGAACAGCCGGGTCACCGGCCCAGTAGAACCGGACGGGACGGCCCGTCACAGCCGGCCAACGAGCGGGCGGTCGCACCTCGGCCGCCAAGCGGGGTGGTACCGCGGGCCACGCCCGGGGCGCCGGTCACGGCGTACCGGAGTCGGCTCGTCCTCGCAGACCACAGACGAGTGAGCTGCTGAGGGAGAGCGACAGGCGATGGCCTATCCGTTGCACGACCCGACCGGCGCCGGCGTCCCGGCGAGCCCGGACCTGCCCGCGGTCGAGCGCCGGGTGCTGGAGCACTGGACGGCCGACAAGACCTTCGAGGCGTCGGTGGAGGCCCGCGACGCCGGCCGGAACGGCGAGAACGAGTACGTCTTCTACGACGGCCCGCCGTTCGCCAACGGCCTGCCGCACTACGGCCACCTGTTCACCGGCTACGTCAAGGACGTGGTGCCGCGCTACCAGACCATGCGCGGGCGGCACGTCGAGCGCCGGTTCGGCTGGGACTGCCACGGCCTGCCCGCCGAGGTGGTCGCCGAGAAGCAGCTCGGCATCACCACCAAGGCGGAGATCCTCGACCTCGGCGTGGCCCGGTTCAACGACGCCTGCCGCACGTCGGTGCTGGAGTTCACCCACGACTGGGAGCGGTACGTCACCCGGCAGGCGCGCTGGGTCGACTTCGCCAACGACTACAAGACGCTCGACCTGGACTACATGGAAAGCGTCATGTGGGCCTTCAAGACCCTGCACGACAAGGGTCTGGTCTACGAGGGCTTCCGGGTGCTCGCGTACTGCTGGCGGTGCGAGACGCCGCTGTCGAACACCGAGACCCGGATGGACGACGTCTACCGGGACCGGCACGACCCGACGCTCACCGTCTGGTTCGAGCTGACCGCCGACGAGAACGCGCCGGAGCCGCTGCGCGGGCCGGTCAAGCTCGGCGTCTGGACGACCACGCCGTGGACGCTGCCGTCGAACCTGGCGCTCGCAGTCGGCCCCGACATCGAGTACGCGCTACTCGAGCGTGACGGCGAGCGCTACGTGGTCGGCGCCGCGCGCCTCGGCGCGTACGCCAAGGAACTGGAGGGGTACGAGCAGGTCGGCACCGTGTACGGCCGCGACCTGGCCGGACGCCGCTACACGCCGCTCTACGACTTCCTGGTCGAGCCGGCCGGCCCGAACGCCTACCAGGTGCTCGGCGCGGACTTCGTCACCACGGAGGACGGCACCGGGATCGTCCACCTGGCGCCCGCCTTCGGTGAGGACGACCAGAACACCTGCAACGCCGCCGGCATCCCCACCGTCGTGACGGTGGACGACCACACCCGGTTCACCGCGCTGGTCCCGCCGTACCAGGGCGAGCAGGTCTTCGACGTGAACAAGCCGGTGATCCGGGAACTGAAGGAGCGGGGGGTGGTGCTGCGGCAGGACACCTACACCCACTCGTACCCGCACTGCTGGCGCTGCGACACCCCGCTGGTCTACAAGGCGGTGTCGTCGTGGTTCGTCGCGGTGAGCAGGTTCAAGGACCGGATGGTCGAGCTGAACCAGCAGATCAACTGGACGCCCGGCCACATCAAGGACGGCTCGTTCGGCAAGTGGCTGGCGAACGCCCGGGACTGGTCGATCAGCCGGAACCGGTTCTGGGGCTCGCCGATCCCGGTCTGGCGCTCCGACGACCCGAACCACCCGCGGGTGGACGTGTACGGCTCGCTGGCCGACATCGAGCGTGACTTCGGCGTACGCCTGACCGACCTGCACCGGCCGGCGGTGGACGACCTGGTCCGCCCCAACCCGGACGACCCGACGGGCAAGTCGATGATGCGCCGGGTGCCGGAGGTGCTGGACTGCTGGTTCGAGTCCGGCTCGATGCCGTTCGCCCAGGTGCACTACCCGTTCTCCAACCGCGAGTGGTTCGAGCACCACTACCCGGGTGACTTCATCGTCGAGTACATCGGGCAGACCCGCGGCTGGTTCTACACCATGCACGTGCTGGCCACCGCGCTGTTCGACCGGCCGGCGTTCCGCAACTGCCTGAGCCACGGCATCCTGCTCGGCTCGGACGGGCGCAAGATGTCCAAGAGCCTGCGCAACTACCCGGACGTCTACCACGTGTTCGACTCGTACGGGTCGGACGCGATGCGGTGGATGCTGATGTCGTCGCCGGTGCTGCGCGGCGGCGACATGGCGGTCACCGAGTCGGGCATCCGGGACGCGGTGCGCCAGGTGCTGCTGCCGCTGTGGAACGTCTGGTACTTCTTCTCGCTCTACGCCAACGCCGACGGCCACACCGCGCGTCGTCGTACCGACTCGGCGAACGTGCTCGACCGGTACGTGCTGGCGAAGACGAACGAGCTGGTCGCGACCGTCGGCGCGCAGATGGACGCGTACGACATCTCCGGCGCGTGCGCCACCGTGCGGTCCTACCTGGACGCGCTGACGAACTGGTACGTGCGCCGGTCCCGGGACCGGTTCTGGGCCGGCGACGCGGACGCGTTCGACACGTTGTGGACCGTGCTGGAGACGCTGTGCCGGGTGGTGGCGCCGCTGGCGCCGCTGACCGCCGAGGAGATCTGGCGCGGGTTGACCGGCGAGCGGTCGGTCCACCTGACCGACTGGCCGTCCGCGGAGGAGTTCCCGGCCGACCACGAGTTGGTCTCCGCGATGGACAACGTCCGGGCGGTCGCCTCGGCGGCCCTGTCGCTGCGCAAGGCCAAGGGCCTGCGGGTGCGGCTGCCGCTGGCGAAGCTCACCGTGGCGTCGCCCGTCGCCGCCCAGCTGCGGCCCTTCGCCGCCCTGGTCGCCGACGAGGTGAACGTGAAGGAGGTTGTGCTCACCGGCGAGGTGTCCGCGTACTGCCAGCAGGTGCTCACAGTGGTGCCGCGGGCGCTCGGCCCGCGCGTCGGCAAGGCCGTCCAGCAGGTGATCAAGGCGGTCAAGGCGGGGGAGTGGGAGCTGCGCGACGGCGCCCCGGTCGCCGCCGGGGTCACGCTGGCCGAGGGCGAGTACGAGCTGCGCCTGGTCGCCGCCGACGCCGAACACTCCGCGCCGCTTCCGGGCGGTGAGGGAGTGGTCGTGCTGGACACCGGGGTCACGCCGGAACTCGCGGCCGAAGGGCTGGCCCGGGACGTGGTCCGGGTCGTGCAGCAGGCCCGCCGTGAGGCCGGGCTGGACGTCTCCGACCGGATCACGGTGGCCGTCTCCGCGTCCGAGGAGGTGCGCGCGGCCGTCGCCGCGTACACCGAGTTCGTGGCGCGGGAGGTGCTCGCCGACAGCGTCGACTTCGCCGAGGGCCTCGACGGCTTCGACGGCGAGGCCGGCGAGGGCGAGCGCGTGACCGTGGCGGTCCGCAAGGTGTGAAGTGAGGCGGGGGCCCTTCTCGACGCCTCAGGTAGAGGAAGGGCCCCCGCTCAACGCCCGCACCCAGCCAGTGGACTGCGGGCCACCCGCTCGGTGGCGGACGGCCGCGTCGGCTACCGTGACAGCGCCTGTTTCACGTACGACCGCCGGAGGACCCGTGCCCCTGCTCTACACCATCGGCAAGCTCACCGTGGCGCCCGCGCTCCGGTTGGCCTTCCGTCCGCACGTGGAGGGTTTGGAGCACATCCCGGCGGCCGGCGGCGCGATCTTCGCCAGCAACCACCTCTCGGTCGCCGACGAGCTGCTCCTCGGCACCGTGGTGCCCCGGCACCTGGCGTTCTGGGCCAAGTCGGAGTACTTCACGGGCGCCGGGCTCAAGGGCGGCTTCTCCAAGTTCGTCCTCACCGGCCTGGGCGCGATCCCGGTCGAGCGGGCCGGGGGCCGGGCCGCGCTCACCGCGTTCGACGCGGCGATCCCGGTGCTCAAGGCCGGTGACCTGGTCGCCGTCTACCCGGAGGGCACCCGCTCGCCGGACGGGCGGCTCTACCGTGGGCGTACCGGCACGGTCCGGCTGGCCATCGCCGCCGGTGTGCCGATCATTCCGGTCGGCGTGACCGGCACCGACAAGGCCCAGCCCATCGGTACGCGGATCCCGCGGCCGGGCCGCGCCAAGATCACCATGAAGTTCGGCAAGCCGCTGGACTTCACCGGCCGTCCCGACGACCGCACGTCGCTGCGGGCGATGACCGACGAGATGATGGCCGAGATCCAGAAGCTCAGCGGCCAGGAGTACGTCCCGCGCTACGCCCCGAAGCGCGCCGACCAGACCGGCGGCGACCAGGCCGCCTGAGCGGTCAGGACTTCGGCACCACCACGCGCTGGCGCAGGTCGTCGAGCAGCCGCCCGCTGTCGTCCACCGACAGCCGGGTGAACACGCCGGTGGTGAGGCTGCCGTGGTCGGCCGAGACGCAGACCACCACCGAGTCGCCGTCGGCCCGGCCGACGGCGCAGCGCTCGTAGCGTCCCCGTACGCCGGTGTCCACTGCCACCGACTCCTTCAGGGCGTAGTCCCCGGCGAGGCGGTCGATCTCCGACTTGGCGTCCGACTCCGGACTGAACCGCAGGCCGGTGCTGCCGAACAACGTCACCCGCTTGCCGTCGTTCGTGGTGTAGATGCCGGCGAACGTGTCCTCGGCGAGCAGGTTCGATTCGCGTACCTGGGATTTCAGCTCCTCGGCGGTGGCCCGGCTGCTCTCGTCCTGGCGCAGCCGCATCGAGTCGATCCGGTCCGGGAGGGTGGCGCTGGCCGGGTACTGGCTGGAGACCGGCTGGATCCACCAGAGCGGGACGCCGCAGCAGCAGGCCACGGAGAGCAGCAGCATCCAGGGCCAGCGGCGCCGGCGCCGGGTCCGCTTGGGCGGCTGCTGCCAGCCCGGTGGCGGCGCGGCAGGTGGCCCGGCCTTGCCCCGGCGCTGCTTCGGCGGCCGTCCGGGCTTCGCCGGCGGCGCGACGGGCGGCGGCGCGACGGGCGGCGGCGCGACGGGCCGGGCGGCCGGCGCACCCGGGTGGTGCGGCGGCGACACCGGGCGGGCCGGTCCGGGGTAGGGCGGGTGGTGCGGCGGCGACACCGGGCGGGCCGGTCCGGCGTACGGCGCGCCGGGCGGCGACACCGGGCGGGCGGCGGGCGGCGCGGCATGGGCCGGTGGCGCCGGCTGCGGGGCGGGGTGTGCCGGTGGGTTCGGGTGAGCCGCCGGTGGCGCCGGGTGGGCCGGGTGAGGGTCGCCCGGCGTGGTCCAGGGCGCGGTGTAGGGCATCGTCGGCGTCAGCGGCGGCAGTTCGGGAGCGTGCAGCTCCCAGCCGGTGGTGTCCACCCCGGCCCACGGGTCGACCGGCGTGGCGTGCTCCGGCGACGCGAGCGGCGGCACGGGCGTGGGCTCGGCCGACTCGCCCCAGGCGGGCCGGCGTGCCGGCGGTGGCGGGACGGCGGCGGAACCGCTCCAGCGGGGCGTGGGCGCCTCGACCCGGGTCGGGTCGGGCGTGCTTTCCTCGCGGGTGCGATCCGGGGCGTCGTCGACCCGGGTGGGATCCGGGGCGGGCTGGGGCGACTGCGGCGCGAGGTCGATGCGCGTCGGATCCGGCCGGTGCCCCGTGCGCGGGGTCGGGACGGGTGTGGTGCGGCCGGGAACCGCTGCCGAACCCCGAGCCGGGGTGACCGGCCCGGCCGGCGTTGCGGCGTCGGCGGTCGGCGCCTCGGAACCGTCGCCGGGGACGTCGGCCGCGCCGGCCGGCGGGTGCGGGCTCGCGTCGCCGGGCGCGGCGGTGCCGGCCGGTTCCGCCGGAGTCCCCGGCCCGGCGGATTGCTCCCGCCGCGTCAGGTCAGCCTGCCCCGCCGCGTCGGCGGCCTGGTCCTGCCGCGTCGGGTCAGCCTGTTCCGCTGGCCCGGCGGCTTCGTCCTGTCGCGCCGGCTCGTCGGGCGGCGAGGCGTGCACCTGATCGTCGGACGGCCGGTCGCCGGGCTCGGTGTGGTGCGGCTGCTCGTCGGACACGACGGCCGCCGGCCGGCCGCGGGGCGTACCGTCGTGCGGTCCGCCGTCGGCGGCGTCGGACGGCTGGTCGGCCGCCGTTGCGCCGGGGGACCGGTCGTCGGCGGTCTCCGGAGTGTCGGACGGCGACGCCGGAGCCGAGGCGCCGGTGGCGTCCTCGGTGTCGACGGCGGTCGCCGGCTCGGTGACGGACGGCATCTCGGCCCCGTCGGCCGGCCGGTCCGCCCCCGGCTGCGGCTGCGGCATCGCGGCTATCTCCTCTCGCGCCCGTTGCGAGGTTAGTACCGTCCCGCCACCCGGGACGAATCCCGCCCCGGTGTCCGGCCCCACTCCGGTGATCAAGGAGTTCGGGTCCGGCGGGAGCGCCGGACGGCACACGAACTCCTTGATCAACGCGACGGACACGGGCGCGGGCGCGGGCGAAGGCGGGGGCACCGCGTACGCTTGGGCATCATGAGTGCCCCGTCCACGACCCCGCGTCCCGCCGCCGCCAACTCCGTCTGGCCCCGGCTGGAGCCGTTGCTGCCGCAGGTGACCAAGCCCATCCAGTACGTGGGTGGAGAGCTGGGAGCGGTGGTCAAGGACTGGGACGCCGCGACCGTCCGGTGGGCGCTGATGTATCCGGACGCGTACGAGGTGGGCCTGCCCAACCAGGGCGTGCAGATCCTGTACGAGGTGCTCAACGAGCTGCCCGACGTGCTCGCCGAGCGGACGTACGCGGTCTGGCCCGACCTGGAGAAGCTGATGCGCGCCCACAGCGTGCCGCAGTTCACCGTCGACGCCCACCGCCCGGTCCGCGACTTCGACGTGTTCGGCGTCTCCTTCTCCACCGAGCTGGGCTACACCAATCTGCTCACCGCGATCGACCTCGCCGGCATCCCGCTGCTCGCCGCCGACCGCACCGACGCCGACCCGGTGATCATGGCCGGTGGGCACGCCGCGTTCAACCCGGAGCCGATCGCCGACTTCGTCGACGCCGCGGTGCTCGGCGACGGCGAGGAGGCGGTGCTGGAGATCACCGCCATCGTCCGGGAATGGAAGGCCGAGGGTTCCCCGGGCGGCCGGGACGAGCTGCTGCTGCGGCTGGCCCGCACCGAGAGCGTCTACGTGCCGCGCTTCTACGACGTCGACTACCTGCCGGACGGCCGGATCCAGCGGGTCGTGCCGAACCGCCCGGACGTGCCGTTCCGGGTGCACAAGCGCACGACGATGGACCTGGACGCCTGGCCGTACCCGAAGAAGCCCCTGGTTCCGCTCGCCGAGACGGTCCACGAGCGGTACGCGGTGGAGATCTTCCGGGGCTGCACCCGTGGCTGCCGCTTCTGCCAGGCCGGCATGATCACCCGCCCGGTGCGGGAGCGTTCCATCACCACTGTCGGCCAGATGGTGCAGCAGGGGCTGGAGTTCTCCGGCTTCCACGAGGTCGGCCTGCTGTCGCTGTCGTCGGCCGACCACTCGGAGATCGGCGACATGTGTTCCGGCCTGGCCGAGCAGTACGCGGGCACTAACGTCTCGCTGTCGCTGCCGTCGACCCGGGTGGACGCGTTCAACATCGACCTGGCCCAGGAGCTGTCCCGCAACGGACGCCGGACCGGTCTGACCTTCGCCCCGGAGGGCGGGTCGGAGCGGATCCGCAAGGTGATCAACAAGATGGTGTCGAAGGAAGACCTCATCCGCACCGTGGTCACCGCGTACTCAAACGGCTGGCGGCAGGTGAAGCTCTACTTCATGTGCGGCCTGCCCACCGAGACCGACTCCGACGTCCTGGAGATCGCCGACATGGCGCACGAGGTGATCCGGGCCGGCCGCGCCGCGACCGGGTCCAAGGACATCCGCTGCACGGTCTCCATCGGCGGGTTCGTGCCGAAGCCGCACACCCCGTTCCAGTGGGCCTCGATGGAGCGGCCGGAGGTCATCGACGCCCGGCTCAAGCTGCTCAAGCAGGCGATCAACAGCGACCGGTCGCTGGGCCGGGCGATCGGCTTCCGCTACCACGACGGCGAGCCGTCGCTGATCGAGGGCCTGCTGTCCCGGGGGGACCGCCGGGTCGGCGCGGTGATCCGCAAGGTTTGGGAGAGCGGCGGCCGGTTCGACGGCTGGAGCGAGCACTTCTCGTACCAGCGGTGGGTGGACGCCGCCGCCGAGGTGCTGCCGGCGTACGGCGTGGACCTCGACTGGTACACCACCCGGCAGCGCGAGGAGCTGGAGGTCCTGCCCTGGGACCACCTCGACTCCGGCCTGGACAAGGACTGGCTCTGGCAGGACTGGCAGGACTCGCTGTCGGAGTACGAGCAGGACGACTGCCGCTGGACCCCCTGCTTCGACTGCGGTGTCTGCCCGGCCATGGACACCGAGATCCAGATCGGCCCGACCGGCCGCAAGCTGCTGCCGCTGACCCCGGTCAACGGACTGAAGCTGCCCGCCGCCGCTCAGGGCTGAGGCCGCCCGCACCCACCGGAGCGCGGGAACCCGATCGGGTTCCCGCGCTCCGTCGTCTTCCCCCGGTGACCGCCGCGGTACGCGGGGTGGGGTGCCCCGACTGGTTCTTCCTCGATACGCTGCGTCCGTAGTGGACCGGCCGGGGCCGGCAGCGGGGAGGACAGTCAGGATGGGCATCAATCCGCCGGACACCGGCGATCTGCACGTCAGCGTCGAGGACCTGGATGCGGCGGCCGAATACATCGAGCGCCTCAAGCAGTACGTCGAGGACACCATCTCATGGGAGATGGAGCGCATCAAGGAGCGGATGAAGGGCGACAGCGGCAACGCGCAGACGGTGCCCAACGGCACGCCGTTCGGCGCGTACGAGGACGCCCGGATGCAGTGGCAGGCGCTGACCACGTCGACGGCCAGCATGGAGGCTCACCTGAAGGCCATCTCCCTGAAGCTGGCCGGCCTGAAGCAGGGCACACAGGACATCGCCAAGGCGTTCCGCGACGCCGAGGCCCGCAACGCGGCCAACGGTAGGGACATCGAGCGGCTGCTGGAGTCCGCGGCGCCGCCGCCGGACGCCGGGCAGCAGCCCAGCTACCCGTACACGGCCTGAGGGGGAGACGGTCATGGCAGCAGGCACCTGGGAGCGCTGCGTCCGTGAGGTGACGCTCTCGGCGGACCCGGAAACCGTCGGATCGGTCGGCGCGGGCTGGAAGAACCTCGCCACCGCGCTCGGCCACCTGCGCGACTCGCTCGTCGGTCGCTCGTTCGTCGGCCCGGTCGCGGCCGGGCAGGAGCGCCCGCACACCGGCGGCCTCCCCGGGATGCTCGCCGGCTGGACGGGCAGCGGCGGCGACGCGTACCGCGAGCACCTCGGCGACATCGGCAAGCAGATCGAGGAACTCGTCACGTACGCCAGCAACGTCAGTGGCGCGCTGACGCGGATCGAGGGTGACATCCGCAAGACGGTGGCGAGCATTCCGATCCCGCTGATGGACAACTTCGGCTGGAACGAGTGGAGCCTGCCCGGCGGCACCGAGCTGGACGACGCGCGCGACGGTGAGAGCCAGTCCGGCTTCCTCGCCGTCCTGCGCAGCGACTACCAGAGCAACCAGGCGCTGTACGCCGACGGCGCGTTCCGCGACAAGGCCGACGACCTCGAAGCCACCATGAAGATCGACGGCAACGCCAGCGACCAGAAGCGCGGCGGCTGGTGGGACACCAAGTCGCACCTCGACAACTGGTACAACGACAACCAGAAGGCGGCCAACGCGGCGATGTCGCCGTTGCCGGCCGCGGTCGAGGCCGAACGCCCCAAGCTGGCCGTACCCCGCCCCACCGACAGCGAGATGGGCGACGGCTACCGCGGCGAGCCGCGGGTCCCCCCGACGGGTGTGCCCGGCGGCGGCCTGCCCGGTGGCGGTGCGCCCGGCGGTGGCGCGCCCGCCGGTGGTGGCGGCCCCATGCTGTCCATCGGCAGCACCGGCATCGGTGGTGGCGGCACGCCCGGCGGCGGCTCGTTCACGCCGCCCTCCGGCGGGCCCGGCGGCGGCCTGCCGGGTGGCGGCACTCCCGGCGGCTCCTACACTCCGCCGACCACCGGGGGGATCCCCGAACTCGGTGGTGCCCCCGGCTCGGGCACCCCGGAGTACGGCAGTGGCCTGGCCGGCGCGGGCGGGCCCGGCACGATCACCGCCGGTGGGCCGGGCACGCTCGGCCTGGGTGGTGGCGCGGGCGGACTGAGCGCCGGTGGCGCGGGCGGGCTGAGCGCCGGTGGCGCGGGCGGGCTGAGCGCCGGTGGCGGCTTCGGCGGCGGCGGGGCGGGCCTGGGCGCGGTCGGCGGGATCGGCGGCGGGACCGGCGCGGTCGGCGGCATGGCCATGGGCGGCCTGCCCGGCATGGTCGGCGGCGGCAACGGCAAGGTTCCGCCACTGACCAGCGCGGCCAGTGCGCTGAAGGCCGCGGCCGCGGCGGGACCGGGCGGTACGGGCGGCGCGCGTGGCGGGATGGCCGGCGCCGGGATGGTGGGCGGCGGAATGATGGGCGGTCACGGCGGCGCCGGTCACGGCGGCGACGCGGCGGGCCACTCGTCATGGTTGACTGAGGACGACGATCCGTGGGGCGCCGGTGACGGTGCGTCCCCGGGCATCCTGCGATGAGGACAGACGGATGACGGTGCACGTCGGCGCGCTCCGGCCGGTGGCGGCCGGTCTGCTTGCCGGATTGATGCTGCTGGGTGCCGCCCAGCCGGCGGTCGCCGCGCCGCGGCGCGCCGAACAGTGGTATCTGGACGAGCTGCGGATCGACCGGGCGCATCAGATCTCCACCGGGCGGGGCGTCGTCGTCGGCGTGCTGGACACCGGCGTCGACGCCGGGCACCCCGACATGCGGGGCCGGGTCCTGGCCGGGGGCAGCACCCGCGACTCCGGTGACGGCCGGCGCGACCCGGACGGCCACGGCACCCACATGGCCGGGATCATCGCGGCCAACGGGACCGGGGTGGTCGGCATCGCGCCCGACGCCCGGATCCTGCCCATCCGTAAGCCCGTCGGCGCGGCGGCCACCAAGGACGACTCCGCGACCGGCATCCGGATGGCTGTCGACGGCGGGGCGAAGGTGCTCAACCTGTCGTACGGCGGCGCCGGGCCGGTGGAGGAGACCGAGGAGGCCGCGATCCGGTACGCGCTGGAGCGCGACGTGGTCGTGGTGGCCGCCGCCGGCAACGTCCGGCGGGCTGGCCCGGACGTCGTCTCACCTGCCAAGATCCCCGGCGTGATCGCGGTGACCGGCACGGTCCGGGGCGGGGGTTTCTGGTCGGGGTCGGCCCAGGGCCCGGAAGCGGTGATCGCCGCACCCGGCGACGAGGTCTACAACATCGGCCCGGATCGGGGCTACGGCTGGGGTGACGGCACCTCCGACGCCGCCGCCGTCGTGTCCGGCGTCGCGGCGCTGATCCGGTCGAAGTTCCCGAAGCTCTCCGCGCCGGACGTGATCAACCGGATGATCCGTACCGCCCGGGATGCCGGCCCGCCCGGCCGCGACCCGCGGTTCGGCTTCGGGCGGATCGACCCGGTGGCGGCGCTCACCGCCGAGGTGCCGTCGGTGTCGGCGAATCCGCTGCTCGGGGCCGCCGCGCCGAGCGCGTCCGCGCCGCCGGCCGCCGCCGAGGACGACAACTTCGACGTGACGAAGTACGGCGACCGGGGCGGCCCCACCGACCAGCAGGTCATGGTGATCGGGATCGGCATCGCCGTGGCACTCGTGGTGCTGCTGGCGCTCGGGGTGTTCCTGATCTGGAACCGTCGCCGTCACCGGCGCGAGCTGGCCGAGGCCGGCTCGATCCCGGACGAGGCGCTGGACCGGATGGACGGTGGTGGGCACGGCCCGCCGGTGCCCGCCGGTCGCGTGGCCGCCCCGCCGCCCGGCCACGGTCCACCCGGCGCCTACCCGCCCCAGGGCCAGGCCCCCCACACCCCACCCGGGCAGAGCCCGCACGCCCCAACCTGACGATCATGAGGTTGACGGCGAAGTCGATCTCCGATCGTGTCGCCAACTTCATGATCGCCGGGGTGTGGCGGGACGGGGGTGTGGTGCGGGCGGTGGTTTGCGGGGGTTTGGGGTGGGTGGAGTGGCCCCGGGTGTGGGGCGCGGTGGGCGCTGCGTCAGGATGAGACAGATACGCAGGCACAGCCGAGGAGCTCACGATCGCCAGAAAGCCTCAACCCGAGGGCGGCCAGGCCCCCGTCGTCCAGCGGGTCCGTATCCGGTACGCCAAGCGTGGGCCGCTGCGCTTCACCTCGCACCGCGACTTCGCCCGGGCCTTCGAGCGTGCGCTGCGCCGGGCCGGCGTGCCGATCGCCTTCTCCCAGGGGTTCACCCCGCACCCGAAGATCTCGTACGCCTCGGCCGCCCCGACGGGAGTGGCGAGCGAGGCGGAGTACCTGGAGATCGGGCTCCGTGAGCCGGTCGACCCGGCGGGGCTGCGTGCGGCGCTCGACGCCGCGCTCTCGCCCGGACTCGACGTGCTCGACGCGGTGGAGGCCACCGGCGGCAGCCTGGCGGACCGGATCGAGGCGTCGTACTGGCGGATCGAGCTGCCCGAGGTCGATCCGAAGGTGCTCGCGGAGGCTGTGGCGGCCTTCACCGCCGCCGAGGAGATCCAGGTCGAGCGGATGACCAAGCAGGGGCGGCGTACGTTCGACGCCCGCGCGGCAGTGGTGACGATCGATGCCATGGCTCCGGCTGAGACGCCTTCCGGGGCGGCGGCCGTACCGTGTGCGATACTCGAACTGGTCGTGCGGCAGGTCACCCCGTCCGTTCGGCCCGATGACGTCCTGTCCGGCCTCCGCGCGGTGGCCGCCCTGGAGCCGCCGGTCACCCCGAAGGTGATCCGGCTGGCGCAGGGCACGCTGACCGCGCAGGGCGAGATCGTCGATCCGTTGGAAGCGGATCGCGACGGGGCAACCATCGGAGAGCGCTGACCGTCGGTCAACGCTCTGGCAGGCAGACTTCGGCGGTCGCGCGTTTGCGCGCCCGGCGGAAACACCTTTGCGGCAACCCTGCGTGGCAGCGCTCACCCGCGCCCGGGGCGGCCAGAACTGGAGAACGTCCATGCTCGAGAACGAGCCCGAGGGCGGCGAACGGACCGGCGCAGAGCCGGCCGGGACGACCGCCGACAGCGCGACCACCGCCTCCGGCAGCGCCGCGAGTGCGACCTCTGCCGGCACCGAGGGTGCCGCCTCCGGCACCACCGCGGAAGGCGGCACCGCGGAAGGCGGCACCGTCGCGGAGGGTGTCGCCGAGACCAAGCCGCCGGCCCGTAAACGGGCCAGCCGCCGCAGGGCCGCCCCGCTGAACCAGCCGGAGCAGACCGATGCGCCGGTCGAGGCGTCCACGACGGTCACCGGCAGCGGTGAGTCGCCGCAGGCCGAGGTGCTCGCGCCGGTGGCCGGCGAACTGGACACCGCGCCGAAGACCACCCGGCGGCGTCGCAAGGCGACCCCGGCGAAGGCGGTCGAGGAGCCGGTGGCGGCGGCCGGTGTGGAGGCCGCCTCGAAGGAGGTCGTGCCGCCGGTCAAGGTGACCCGGACCCGTCGTCGCAAGGCCACGCCGCCGGCTGCCGAGAACGTCGCGCCGGAGGAGACCGCCGCCGCGGGGCAGGCGCCCGCGGACGGCGTGATCGACGGACCGGTCTCCGCGCCCGGGGGCGACCTGATCGCCGAGGGACGCGCCGACATCGACGGCGGCGAGGCCGCCGCACCCGGCGAAGCCGCCGCCGCGGAGAGCGCAGGGATCGCGGAGACCGCGGGTGCCGCCGCCGGGACCGCCGCGCAGGCCCCCACCGGCCGGCGCAGGGCCACCACCCGCGGCAACAAGGCCGCCGGCACGGTGAGCACCGCCGGCCCGTCCGGCATCGTCGAGACCACCGGCGCGGACGTCGAGGACGAGGACGCCGAGGCGGTTGCGGACGCGAGCGCCGCGGCTGCGCGTACCGAAGAGGTGAAGCTGGCCCGCGGCGGCCCGGCGGACGCGACGGGCGCCGCCGTGCCGCGCGCGGCCGAGGAGCCGGCCGAGACACCGCCCGCCACCAGCCGCCGGCGTCGTGCCGCGCTCTCCGCGCCGACCGTCCTGTTCATGGCGCCGCAGCCCGACGAGGCGCCGGCCGTCCAGGTGACGTACCCGGCCGCCGAGGAGCCGATCGAGGAAACGGTCGAGACCGGCCGGCGTCGCCGTCGCGGCCGCCGTGAGGTCGAGCCGGTCGAGGTCGAGGCCGAGGCCGAGCCGGAGGCCGCCGAGGAGGAGCCCACCGCCGAGGCCGAGGAGCCTGCCGAGGGGGACGAGGACGACGAGACGGCCGCGGGCCGCCGTCGCCGTCGCCGGGGCCGCCGGGGCCGGGGCCGGGGCAAGGGCGGCGCGGACGAGGCCGACGACGAGGACGTCGAGGAGCCCGCCGCCGCGGCCGAGGCCGCCGAGGGCGAGGCCGAGGAGCCCGCGGAGGACGAGGAGGACGAGGGCGAGGGGATGACCCGCCGCCGTCGCCGTCGTCGCCGCCGGGGCGCCGGGGAGGCGGACACCGCCGCCGAGGACGGCGTGCCGACCGTCGTCAAGATCCGTGAGCCGCGCAAGCCGGTCGACGAGGTGCAGGGCGTCTCCGGCTCGACCCGGCTGGAGGCCAAGCGGCAGCGCCGCCGGGACGGCCGCGAGCAGCGGCGTACGCGGCCGCCGATCCTGAGCGAGTCGGAGTTCCTGGCCCGTCGCGAGGCGGTGGACCGGGTGATGGTGGTCCGCCAGCGCGGCGACCGCACCCAGATCGCCGTGCTCGAGGACGGCGTGCTCGTGGAGCACTACGTCACGCGGAACTCGTCCGGCACCATGGCCGGCAACGTCTACCTGGGCAAGGTCCAGAACGTCCTGCCGAGCATGGAGGCGGCCTTCGTCGACATCGGGCGCGGGCGCAACGCGGTCCTGTACGCCGGCGAGGTCAACTGGGACGCCACCGGCCTGGAGGGCCGGGCCCGCTCGATCGAGCAGGCGCTGCGCTCGGGCGACTCGGTGCTGGTGCAGGTGACCAAGGACCCGATCGGGCACAAGGGCGCGCGGCTGACCAGCCACATCGCGCTCTCCGGCCGGCACCTGGTCTACGTGCCCAACGGCAACGCCTCCGGGATCAGCCGCAAGCTGCCCGACACCGAGCGCAAGCGGCTGCGGGACGTGCTGAAGAAGCTGGTGCCGGACGGCGCCGGGGTGATTGTCCGGACCGCGGCCGAGGGCGCCAGCGAGGACGAGCTGGCGCGTGACGTCAAGCGGCTCCAGGCGCAGTGGGAGGACATCCAGGCCAAGGCGACCGAGGGTGGCGCGCCGGTGCTGCTCTACGAGGAGCCGGACCTGGTCATCCGGGTGGTCCGGGACCTCTTCAACGAGGACTTCCGCGAGCTGGTCATCGAGGGCGAGCCCGCGTACGACCTGGTCGAGTCGTACCTGTCGCACGTGTCGCCGGACCTGGTGGCGCGGCTGCGCCGGCACGCCGGGGTGGCGGACGTGTTCGCCGAGTACCGGATCGACGAGCAGATCCTCAAGGGGCTGGACCGGAAGGTCTTCCTCCCCTCGGGCGGCTCGCTGGTGATCGACCGCACCGAGGCGATGACTGTCGTCGACGTCAACACCGGCAAGTACACCGGCTCCGGGGGCAACCTGGAGGAGACCGTCACCCGCAACAACCTGGAGGCGGCCGAGGAGATCGTGCGCCAGCTCCGGCTGCGTGACCTCGGCGGCATCGTGGTGATCGACTTCATCGACATGGTGCTGGAGTCGAACCGGGAGCTGGTGCTGCGCCGGCTCACCGAGTGCCTCGGCCGGGACCGTACGAAGCACCAGGTCACCGAGATCACCTCACTCGGCCTGGTGCAGATGACCCGCAAGCGCATCGGCGCGGGCCTGCTGGAGGCGTTCAGCGAGACCTGCGAGTGCTGCAAGGGCCGGGGCGTGATCATCCACACCGAGCCGGTGCCGGAGAAGCCGCGCGCCGGGGCGGGGGAGAAGGTCAAGGCGGTCGCCTCGGCGGTCGCCGCGCCGGCCGAGGAGAAGACCGGCCGCCGCCGGGGCCGCAAGGCCGCCGCGGAGAAGCCCGCGGCCGAGGCCGCCGCGCCGGAGCAGCCGGCTGCGCAGGTCGAGCCGCCGGCCGCGCCGGTCATGCCGGAGCGGACCGTCGCCGAGGTGGTCGAGAACGACGACGACTACTACGACACCCAGGGCTACGACCTGTCCCGGTTCGAGACGGACATGCCCGCCGCCCCGGCGGTCGCGGACAGCCAGGAGGGCAAGTCGGCCCGGCTGGCCGCCGCCGACGACCCGGACGCGATCGGTGACGGGGACAACGACGACGACAGCGGCGCTCCGCGCCGGCGGGCACGCCGCGGCGGCGCCCGGCGGCGTACCCGGCCGTGAGGTCTTGACGCGCTGACCTGCGCGAACCGGGCCCTCGCCCCGCCTCTTCCCGGCGGAGCGGGGGCCCTGTCGTGCCCGCCGATCCGGGCGCAGGGGCACCGACCGGCAGCCCGGTTTGGGGGGCGGGGCGGGTATGGCGTACGCTTGCCTGCGGCGCACTTTTGGTGGGCCGAGTTCCCGCGTGCCCGCGCTGCCGGTGTCACGGCTCCCGGCGAGACGCCGTGGGAACGACCGCGAACGGTGTGACAGCCGACAGCGGTGGAATAGACGCCAGTAGCCTCAACGACAGGGAGTCCGCCTCCGATGTACGCGATCGTCAAGACCGGCGGCAAGCAGTACAAGGTCGCCGAGGGCGACGTGATCGAGGTCGAGAAGCTCGCCGGTGCCCCCGGCGACGCGGTGAAGCTCACCGCGGTGCTCCTCGTCGACGGTGACGACCTGGTGACCGACGCGGCGAAGCTCGCCAAGGTCGCGGTGTCCGGCGAGATCGCCGCGCACACCAAGGGCCCGAAGATCCGGATCCACAAGTTCAAGAACAAGACCGGCTACCACAAGCGCCAGGGTCACCGCCAGCCGCTGACCCAGGTCAAGGTGACCGGCATCTCCAGCGGGAAGTAGGTCGTCCTCCAATGGCTCACAAAAAGGGTGCGTCCAGCTCGCGTAACGGCCGTGACTCCGCGGCCCAGCGACTCGGCGTGAAGCGCTTCGGTGGTCAGGTCGTCAGCGCGGGTGAGATCCTCATCCGTCAGCGTGGCACCAAGTTCCACCCCGGTGACCTGGTCGGCCGTGGCGGCGACGACACGCTGTTCGCGCTGGCCGCCGGCTCGGTGCAGTTCGGCACCAAGCGCGGTCGCAAGACCGTCAGCATCGTGCCGCAGCAGTAGTTCCGAAAGCGTTGCGGGCCGCGGACCTCGAGTCCCGGCCCGCTTCGCTTTTCCCCGTGCGGGGCGGACCCCGCTGGAAGGATTGGCGTCGTGACGACGTTCGTTGACCGGGTCGTCCTGCACATGCAGGCCGGCGACGGCGGGCACGGCTGTGTCTCGATCCACCGGGAGAAGTTCAAGCCGTTCGGCGGGCCGGACGGCGGCAACGGCGGCCACGGCGGCAGCGTGTCACTGGTGGTCGACCCGCAGGTCACCACGCTGCTCGACTTCCACTTCCGGCCACACCTGAAGGCCGAGAACGGCAAGGGTGGCGCCGGCTCGAACCGGGACGGCGCCAACGGGCGTGACCTGGTCATCAAGGTGCCGAACGGCACCGTGGTGCAGAGCCTCGACGGCGAGGTGCTGGCCGACATGGTCGGCGTCGGCACCACGTTCGAGGCGGCCCGGGGCGGCCGGGGCGGGCGCGGCAACGCCTCGCTTGCCAACGCCCGCCGCAAGGCACCGGGCTTCGCCGAGCTGGGCGAGCCCGGCGACCGGCTGGACGTGGTGCTGGAACTCAAGAGCGTCGCCGACGTGGGCCTGGTCGGCTTCCCGTCGGCCGGCAAGTCGTCGCTGATCTCGGTGATCTCCGCGGCCAAGCCGAAGATCGCCGACTACCCGTTCACCACGCTGGTGCCCAACCTGGGCGTGGTCCGGGTGGACAACCACACCTTCACCGTCGCCGACGTACCGGGCCTGATCCCTGGTGCGGCCAGCGGCAAGGGCCTGGGCCTGGAGTTCCTCCGCCACGTCGAGCGCTGCGCCGTGCTGGTGCACGTGATCGACACCGCGACGCTGGAGCCCGGCCGCGACCCGCTCGCCGACATCGACGCCATCGAGTCGGAGCTGTCCCAGTACGGCGGCTTGGCCGACCGGCCCCGGCTGGTCGCGCTCAACAAGGTCGACGTGCCGGACGGCAAGGACCTCGCCGACATCGTCCGCCCCGACCTGGAGGCGCGTGGCCTGCGCGTGTTCGACGTCTCGGCCGCCACCCGGGAGGGCCTGCGCGAGCTGACGTACGCGATGGCGGAGCTGGTCGACCAGGGCCGTCGCGCCGCCCCGCCGGCCGAGCCGACCCGGGTCGTGATCCGCCCGAAGGCGGTCGACGACGCCGGCTTCACCATCGAGGCCGAGCCGGACGGGTCGTACACGGTGCGCGGCAGCCGGCCGGAGCGCTGGGTCAAGCAGACCAACTTCGACAACGACGAGGCGGTGGGTTACCTGGCCGACCGGCTGGCCCGCCTCGGCGTCGAGGAGAAGCTCGCGAAGGCCGGTGCGCAGGCCGGTGACCTGGTGCGCATCGGCGACCGGGAGTTCGACTGGCAGCCGACGCTCTACGCCGGTGCCGACTTCGTGCCCGGTAACCGGGGCACCGACGTACGGCTGGAGGAGAAGTCGAACCGCCCGTCGGCGTCCGACCGGCTGGCGGCCCGCAAGGCCCGCCGGGTCCGGCCGGAGGACGAGGTCGAGGCCGCGCCCGCGGCGGAAGCGGACGCCGAGTAGCCGTTTGCGGGTCGATGGTGGGAAACCTGCGCGAAATCCGGCTGATCTAACGTACGGGCATGTTGATCGAGTCCCGCCCCGCCACCGATCCGGAGATCGCCGCGCTCGTCGTCGCCCAGCAGCGTGAGCTGCGCGACGCGGACGGCGGGTTGGACGGGCAGGTCACAGTCGTGCACACCGACATCCACTATCTGGCCGTCGTGGTGGGCGGCCGGGCGGTCGGCTGCGGCGGCCTCCAGGCGCTCGACGCCGACACCGGCGAGCTGAAGCGGATGTACGTGCGGCCGGCGTACCGGGGGCGGGGCATCGCCCGGCAGCTGCTGGTGGCGCTGGAGGAGCTGGCGTTCCAGCAGGGGCACCGGACGGTGTGCCTGGAGACGGGCATCTACCTGCCGGCCGCGATCGGGCTCTACCGGTCCAGCGGTTACGAGCCGATCCCGGTCTACGGCGAGTACGTGGACAACCCGTACAGCGTCTGCTTCGCCAAGCGGCTGCCGGTGGCGGCCTGACGCTCGAACACCATCGCCTGACCTCCTCGCCCCGATCGCCGTCGCCCCCGGCCTGACTGTGCCGGCCGGGGCAAACTCCGGATCGGCGGGTCGTGCCTGGTCATGGGCGATCGAAGGGAGCCTCCACCCGGGTGCCGGTGCCGAGGTTGTTGTTGAGCAGCAGGCCGGCGGCGAGCATGCCGAAGCCGAGGAACAGGTGCAGCCAGTTGTCGGCGTCGTTGACCGGCACGAAGTTCATCGAGGTGTCCCGGTCGATGGCGAAGCCGTACAGCCACAGCATCAGGTAGAGCGCGCCGCCGCCGGTCAGGAACACCCGCGCCCCGCCCAGCCGCCGGGCCATCACCAGGCCGACCAGCCCGAACGACAGGTGCAGCAGGTTGTGCAGCACCGACACCTGGAACACCCCGAGCAGCTTCGCCTCGGAGTGGTGCCCGGCGAACGTCATCTCGCCGTAGTGGGTGGTGACGCCGGGCACGAAGCCGAGCACGCCGAGGAGTGTGAAGAGGGCCGCCGCCGCGAGGGCGACCTTCTGCACCGCAGGCCGGGCAGACGCGTGTTCGCGCACGTCACGTGCCATCCCCGTCACCCCCGTGAACTGGCCGCCGCCCGGGCGGGCGGGCATTCCATTCTCTGACCGGAGCGGGTCGGTCCCGCAGAGAAATCACGAATCAGGAATGGACCGACCGGCCTGGGGTAGGGCAGTTGTCACGCGGAAACGATCCGCGTGACCCCCCGACGACACCCGCTGGGAACACACGAGCGGAAGGGACACCATGACTCAGGATCTTTCCCCCACGTCTGCGACGTACCAGTCGACGAACGGTGGCGGCGTGCGTGACCAGGCGCGCCAGGTCGGCTCCGACGCCGCACACGCGGGCGGCGCGGTCGCGCAGACCGCCAAGGAGCAGGGCCGGGAGGTGGTGGGCGAGGCCAAGCGGCAGGCCCGCGACCTCTACGGCGAGGCCCGAGGCCAGGTCACCGCGCAGGCCGGTCAGCAGCAGCAGCGCGCCGCGAGCGGACTGCGGTCGCTCGCCGACGAGATGCGCACCATGGCGCAGCAGGGTGGCGGCTCCGGGCCGGTCACCGAGCTGGCCCACCAGGCGGCCGAGCGCGTGCACGGCGTGGCCGGGTGGCTGGAGCAGCGCGAGCCGGGCGACCTGCTCAACGAGGTGAAGACCTACGCCCGCCGCAACCCGGGCACGTTCCTCGTCGGCGCGGCGCTGCTCGGCGTGGTCGCCGGGCGGCTCACCCGCAACATCACCGCGCTCGGCGACGACAGCACTGCGCGGCCGGCGTACGACCCGGACCGCACCGCCGTCATCCCGACCGCCCGTGAGGTGCCGGACCAGGTGCCGCCGGGCGGCTACCTCGACCCGACGCCGGGCAGCTACGCCGAGCCGGACCCGGGCTACTCCGCGCCGGGCGCGACCTACCCGGGTGGCGGCGCCCCGAACACCTGGGCCGACCCGGCGGGCGGCACCGGCCAGCCGCTGCCCCCGCCGGAGCGCACCGACCCGCTGCCGGGCGTCCCGTCGACCGGCGCTCCCCGGCCGTGACCGGCCGCACCGGCAGAAGGGAGGCGACGGCATGACCGTACCCACGCAGGACCCCGGCTACCAGGCGGCGGGCGCCCCGCCCCACGCCGACGAGGTGCGCGGCAGTTCGCTCGGCGACCTGATGCGCCAGGTCACCACCGACCTGTCCACGCTGATGCGCCAGGAGGTGGAACTGGCCAAGGCCGAGATCCGCCAGGAGGGCAAGAAGGCGGGGAAGGCCGCCGGCCTGTTCGGCGGCGCCGGCTTCGGCGGCTACATGGTGGCGCTCTTCGTCTCGATCGCGATCTGGCAGTTCCTCGACAACGTCATGGACTCCGGGCTGGCCGCGCTGATCGTGGCCGTCATCTGGGCCGCGGTCGCGGCGGTCCTGTACTCGATGGGCAAGAAGAACGCCGAGCGGATCCGCGGCCTGAAGCAGACGAACGACAGCGTGCAGCGCATCCCCGACGCGCTCAAGCCGCACCCGGAGGGAGTCACCCGATGAGCACCGATCCCGAGCAGATCCGCCGCGAGATCGAAGCCACCCGCAACAACCTCAGCTCGGACGTGGACGCCCTGGCGTACAAGGTCAGCCCGAGCCGCATCGTCGACGACCGCAAGCAGCGCGTCCGCAGCGCGCTGACGAACGTGAAGGACAAGGTGATGGGAACCGCTTCGGACCTCGGCCACAGCTCCGGCCACGCCGCCCACTCGGTGGGCGACCACGCCTCCTCGATGGCCTCCTCGGTGGGCGACAAGGCGCAGTCCGCCGCGGCCTCGGTGAGCGACGCCGCCCACCGGGCGCCGCAGGTGGTGCGGCAGAAGTCCGAGGGCAACCCGATCGCCGCCGGGGTGATCGCCTTCGGTGTCGGCATGCTGGTCTCCTCGCTGATCCCGGCCACCCGCCGCGAGCAGCAGGTCGCCGCGCAGGTCAAGGAGAAGGCCGCCGAGCACGGCGGGGTGGTGAAGGAGAAGCTGGGCGAGGTCGCCGGTGAGCTGAAGGAGGAGCTGCGCGAGCCGGCGCAGCACGCCGCCGAGTCGGTGAAGGCCACCGCGCAGGACGCCGCGTACACGGTCAAGGACGACGGCCGCGCCGCCGCCCACGACGTCCGGCACAGCGCCGAGCAGGCGCGGTCCTGAACTGTAAGGAAGGGCCCCTTTTTATCGCCCAGGCGATAAAAAGGGGCCCTTCCTTACACCTCGGCGCGCAGCGGTGGGGGCATCGCCCCGGCCTCCACCCAGAGCACCAGATCGTCGGGGCGGCGCCGTGTCATCCGCCGGCGCAGGACCCGTGAGGGGTGGGCCGCCGTCCGCAGCCGGGCTCCCGCGTAGGGCAGCCCGCCGCCTAGCCGCCGTGCCACCGCCAGCCAGGCGCACAGGCCACGTTCCAGCACCCAGGCGGGCGCGGCCAGGCTCGTGTGCGCCGGGAAGATGTGGGTGCCACCGGCCCGTCGCCGGCCCAACTCGGCCACCGCGACGGTGGCCACTCCGGCGCGCAGCAGCAGGCCGGGCCGGCCGGTGGCGAGCGCGACCGCCGCCGCGGGCAGCACCGCCAGCGCGGCGAGCAGCCACACCGGACGGGCCGTCTCGTCGTACGCCTGGCGGACGCGCTGCCCGAGGAAATGCGCGGCGGTCGGCGGTAGCCGCCGCACGTACAGCCACGCCGGGGTGGCGGTGCTGCCGCCGTACGCGCGCACGGTCCGGACCAGTTCCAGGTTCTCGAAGAGCACGTCGGGGTCGTAGCCGCCCATCGACAGGAACGTGCTCCGCCGTACCGCGAGCGTGCCCGGCCAGTCGCCGCCGAACGTGCGGGCGAGCAGCGTCCGGCCGGTGTCCCACCAGGCATGCCAGGGCAGCGGGTCGAAGTGGTTCTGCGGCCGAACCAGGTCCACCCCGTCCAGCATCTGGTGCACGGCGCACAGGGCGGGGCGGTCGTACCGGACGTCGTCGTCGGCGATCACCACGTGCTCGTGCCGGGCCAGCGCGACGCCGGTGAGCACACCGAGCACCTTGCCGTTGCGGCCGTGCAAGGCCGGGTCCGGCGGCACGTGCCGCACCAGCTCGCGCCAGGCGCCGGCGTGCCGGGCGAACAGTTCCGGCGGCGATCCGTCGACCACCACCACGTCGACCCAGCGGCTCAGCTCGCGCAGGTACCCGGTCAGCTCGTCCAGACCGTCGTCGTCGTGGGCGCGAAGCGGCAGGACGTACGTCATCGGCAGCCGGACCGGCGCGGACACGGCGCCCTCGTCGCGCGGCTGTGCGGCGGTCGGTCGGGTCACGTCGCCCTCCCCCTCGTGTCGGGTCACGCGACTTGCCCGGAATGCGGCTGCTGAAACCGTTTCGGGCGGGCTGCGCCGGGTAGCGCAGCCGAATACGGACGGTCCGAGTCGGGAGGAGACGTGATGCCCAGCAACGCGACGAGATGGGCGCTGGCCGGCGCCGCCGCGGTGACCGCCCTCGGGGTCACCCGGACGGTGGCGCGGCGGCGGCACCGGCACCAGCCCGACCGGGAGGACGGCTGGTACGTGGTGCACCGCGGGATCACCGTGGACCGGCCGATGGACGAGGTGGTCGGCTTCTGGGCCGACCGGGAACGGCTCGACCGTGGCCTGGCGGAGTGGGCCACGCTGGAGCAGATCGACGCGAACCGGTGGCGCTGCGTGGCGGCCGACCCGGCCGGCGGCGGCACCGGGTGGCGGGCCGAGATCACCGTCGACGGGCCGGGCCGGTTGAGCTGGCGGGTCACCGACGGGCCGGTCGCCCAGCGCGGCCGGGTCGAGCTGACCGCCGCTCCGCAGGACCGGGGCACCGAGATCCGGGCCGAGCTGCGGTGGCGCTCCGGACCGATCCGGCGGGTGGTCGGCCTGGCCGGCGGCGGCGACCCGGACCTGGCGCTGCGCACCACGCTGCGCCGGATCAAGTCGCTGGTCGAGACCGGGCAGGTGCTCGACACCCGGCACGACCCGTCCGGCCGCAGCCCACGGCAGGAACGGGCGACGGACAAGGTACGCGAGAAGCTGATGGCGGGAGGACGGCCGTGAGGGCGTTGTGCTGGGAGGGGGTCGGCAAGCTGGCGGTGCGGGACGTGCCGGAGCCGACCGTCAGGTCCGGCGGCGACATCATCGTCAAGGTCCGCGCGAGCAGCGTCTGCGGCTCCGACCTGCACCTGATCAACGGCTACCTGCCGGCGATGCGTGAGGGTGACATCCTCGGCCACGAGTTCATGGGCGAGGTGGTCGAGACCGGCCCGGACGTGCGCCGGATCTCCGTCGGCGACCGGGTCGTGGTCGGGTCGGTGGTGGCCTGCGGCTCGTGCTGGTACTGCCGCACCGAGCAGTTCTCGCTCTGCGACAACTCCAACCCGCAGCCGGTCTTCACCGAGAAGCTGTGGGGTCACTCGCCCGCCGGCATCCTCGGCTACTCGCACGCGGCCGGCGGCTACTCGGGCAGCCACGCCGAGTACATCCGGGTGCCGTTCGGCGACGTCGGCGCGTTCACAGTGCCGGACGGGGTACCGGACGACTCCGTCGTGTTCGCCTCCGACGCGATGCCGACCGGCTGGATGGCCGCCGACTTCTGCGACCTCAAGGGCGGCGAGGTGGTAGCGGTCTGGGGCGCCGGTGGCGTCGGTCAGATGGCGGCCCGGTCCGCGCAGATCCTCGGTGCCGAGCGCGTCGTTGTCATCGACCGGCTGCCGGAGCGGCTCGCCACCGCGGCGCAGCGCCTCGGCGTGGAGACGATCAACTACGCCGAGACCGACGTGCTGGAGGCGCTGCGGGAGATGACCGCCGGGCGCGGCCCGGACGCCTGCATCGAGGCCGTCGGCATGGAGTCGCACGACGTCGGCCCGGTCTACGCGTACGACAAGGCCAAGCAGACGGTACGCGCGCAGACCGACCGGCCCACCTCCGTCCGGCAGGCGATCATGGCGGCTCGCAAGGGCGGCACGGTGAGCATCGTCGGCGTGTACGGCGGCCTGGTGGACAAGTTCCCGCTCGGCGCGGCCATGAACAAGGCCCTGGTGCTGCGGATGGGACAGATGCACGCCCAGCGTTACATCCCGATGCTGCTGGACCGGGTCGCAGCCGGCGAGATCGACCCCGGCTACCTGGCCACCCATCCGATGTCGCTGGAACAGGGCGCCCGGGGCTACGAGATCTTCGAGAAGAAGGAGGACGGCTGCCTGCGTACCGTGCTGCACCCGCAGGCCGCGTGAGCACGCGGGGGTGCGCCCGAGTCAGCGCGGCGGGCGTACCCCCTCGGCCGGTCGTATCCCGTCGAGCACCAGCCCGCCGGGCGGCAACGCCGGCATGGCGCCGAGGTCGAGCGCCAGGTCCTGCGGCGGTACGCGGTAGGTCATCGCGCCGGTCAGGTTCGTCACCGCCCGCTTCATCAGCTCGATCGTGATCCATTCTCCGGCGCAGCGGTGGCCGGTGTAGTGGTCGCCGCCGCCCTGCGGGACCAGGCCGAACGGGTCGTCCCGCCACCCGGCGAAGCGCTCCGGGCGGAACCGTTCCGGCTCGGGCCACACGTCGGGGTGGTGGTTCGTGCCGTACAGGTCGAGCAGCACCCGCCGGCCCTGTGGGAACGCATACCCCCGCCACCGGAACGAGCGGCGCACCCGGGCCGCGGCGACCGGGAAGAACGGGTAGTAGCGCCGTACCTCCTGCACGAACTGCTCGGTCGCGGCGTCGTCGCCGGGTAGCCGGTCCCGCCAGTGCGGGTGGTCGTGCAGCGCCAGCGCGGCGAAGACCACGTACCGGTCCACCGCGACGGTGGGACGCAGCACGTTCAGCAGCTCCACCGCGGCGATCCGGCGGGGCAGCGGCAGGCCCCGTTCGTCCCGGTGCCCGGCCACGACCGCCAGCGCGCTGCCCTCCGGGGCGGGCACCGCGCCCGCGCGTACCCGCTCGATCAGCTCGCCGGCCCAGCGTTGCGCGTGCCGGCGGCCGAGCCGTCCGCGCCAGTGCCGGGGGCCCACTGCGGCCGGCGCCTCGATCATCGCGTGCATCTCGGCGGTGCGGCGCGGCACGTCGGCCTCGGCCAGCGGCACCCCGGCCCAGGCCCAGACCGTCCGGGTCAGGATCCGGCCCACCTCGTCGTAGAGCGCCACCGGGCCGCTGCCCGCCCAGACCTGGAGCTGGGCCCGCCACTGCTCGTCGAAGATCTCCCCGAGGCGGCGGATCGCGGCCGGGGTCATGATCGACATGAACATCGCCTTGCGGACCAGGTGAGCCTGTCCGTCGAGGCCCTGCACGCCGCCGACGCCGGTGAGCGTGCGTTGCCCGCGCACCGGCATGGCGCCGCGCCGGACGAACCGCTCCTCGTCGTAGAACAGCTCGGCGGCCTCCCGGCCGCGCAGGCAGATCGTCGGCTCCAGCAGCAGCCGGGTCTGGAAGACGTCGGTGCCGAGGCGGTCGCAGCGGTCGCCGACGAAGCGGTAGCCCTCCCGAAGGAACGCCAGCGTACTGTCCGGGGTCCGGTCGCTCGGCATGGTGCTCATCTGGGCTGCTCCTGACGCGGTTCGGCGGCGCTGCCTACCTACCCGGGTCGGCGCGGCCGAACCCTCCATTCCAGCAGCTCCGGCCGCTCGGGGGAGGGGCCGGCCACGCGGGTGGCCACTGGCCCCTCCCCGGGCGCGGAAAAGCTGGTTGGCTCGGTTCCGCGGACCGGCGGCGACCGGTCCGCCGCCCGCCGGCGCGACGTCCGGCGGGCGACACCGGCGACGGGGGAGGGCACCGATGCGTGACGACAGGGCGGCACGACGGCACCGCGAGGCGCCGGACCGGCTGCGCGGCGACGGCCGCGACGGGCCGCTGATCGGCGGGCCGCGGCGCTCCGCACCCCGCCCACCGCGGCACTTCACCGTGCACCTGGGCTTCGCGGCCGCCGATCCCGCCGTCGCGCGTGAACACGCCGTGGCGTACGCCGAAGCGCTCGGACTGCTCCGCCCGGAGCTGGCGCTGGGCGCGGCGGCGCTGTCCCCGGCGGACGCCTGGCACCGCGCCGAGCGGCTGTTCTGCGACGCCGCCGGGCCCGACGGCGAGCGCTGTGCCGACGTGGCCGGTCACCCCGGCTTCCACCACGCGCCCGGTCCGGGCGGCCTCGGCTGGGGCGACGGTGACTGAGGCGCGCTCAGTCCAGGTCGAACTCACCGTCCTGGGCGCCCGCGACGAACGCGTCCCACTCGGCCTGCGTGAAGACCAGCACGGGCCCGTCCGGCTCGGCGGAGTTGCGCATGCCGATCAGGTCGTCGACGAATGCCACTTCGACCGCTCCCTCGGAGGTGTCGCCCTCGGCCCGCTGCCAAACCGCCCGGGAGAGGTCGAAATCGCCCTTGGGGTGCTGACCCATCGCTGCTCCTCCATTGCCATGCGTAACGAGAAGGCCCGAGCGGACCTCATCGGGCAGGATAAGCGGATGCCGAGCCTCACCCGTGCAGAGGCGACCGCGCGCGGCGCGTCGATCGTCGTCGAGTCCTACGATGTGGACCTCGACCTGACCGGCGACGCCGAGCGGTTCCGCTCCGCCGTCACCATCCGGTTCCGGGCCACCCCCGGTGCCGAGACCTTCGTCGACGTCAAGCCGCGCCGACTCGTCGCCGCCCGCCTCAACGACCGCGACCTCGACCCGGCCCTGCTCGCCGGCGACCGGCTGCCGCTGACCGGCCTGGCCGGGACCAACACGCTCACCGTCGAGGCCGAGATGGCCTACTCCAACACCGGCGAGGGGCTGCACCGCTTCGTCGACCCGGCCGACGGCGAGACCTACCTCTACGCGATGTCCTTCCTGGACGACGGGCCGCGCATCTTCGCCGCGTTCGACCAGCCCGACCTGAAGGCCCCGGTGACGCTGACGGTAACCGTGCCGCCGGAGTGGACTGTCGCCGCCAACGGGCAGCTCGCCGAGCGGCCCGCGCCCGGCCGCTGGGAGTTCGCCCCCACCGAGCCGCTGGCCACCTACTTCGTCTCGCTGATCGCGGGGCCCTGGCACGTGCTGCGCGCCGAGCACGACGGCATCCCGCTCGGCCTCTACTGCAGACGTTCGCTCGCCGCCCACCTGGACGCCGACGCCGACGAGATCTTCACCGTCACCCGGCAGTGCTTCGACCGCTTCCACGAGCTGTTCGCCGAGCGCTACCCGTTCGGCAAGTACGACCAGGCGTTCGTGCCCGAGTTCAACGCCGGCGCGATGGAGAACCCGGGCCTGGTCACGATCCGCGACGACTACGTGTTCCGCTCCGCGGTCACCGACACCCAGCGGGAGCTGCGCGCCACCACCATCGCCCACGAGATGGCGCACATGTGGTTCGGTGACCTGGTCACCATGAGCTGGTGGGACGACCTGTGGCTCAACGAGTCCTTCGCCGAATACCTGGGCACCCGGGTCACCGCCGAGGCGACCCGGTTCGACCAGGCGTGGACCACGTTCGCGAGCCGCCGCAAGGCCTGGGGCTACACCGCCGACCAGCGCCCTTCCACCCATCCGGTGGCCCCGCAGGAGGTGGCAGACGCCGCCCAGGCGCTGCTCAACTTCGACGGCATCTCGTACGCCAAGGGCGCCAGTGTCCTGCGCCAGCTCGTCGCCTGGCTCGGTGACGAGGCGTTCCTGGCCGGGCTGAACGCCCATTTCGCGGCGCACCGGTTCGGCAACGCCACGCTCGCCGACCTGCTGGCCGCCCTCGGCGGGGCGAGCGGCCGCGACCTGGACGGCTGGGCGGAGCGCTGGCTGCGCCGCGCGCAGGTGAACACGCTGCGGGTGGACACCGCTGTGGACGCCGACGGGCGGTGGACCGACGTGGCGATCGTGCAGACCGCCCCGGCGAGCCACCCGGTGCTGCGGCCGCACCGCATCGGGGTGGCCCACCACACCGCGGACGGCCCGGCGTACCGGTTCGAGGTCGACCTCGACCCGGACGCCGACGGCGGCCGTACGCCGCTGCCGGAGCTGGTCGGGCGGCCCGCCACCGGGCTCGTGCTGCCGAACGCCGGTGACCTGACGTTCGCGAAGGTCCGGCTCGACCCGGCCTCGGCGGACGCGGTGCCGCTGCTGCTTCCGGGCCTGGACGATTCGCTGGCCCGGGCGCTGCTCTGGGCCGAGACGCTGGACGCGGTAACCGACGGGGAACGGCCGGCCGGCGCGCTCGCCGAGCTGATCGGGGCGGCGCTGCCCGCCGAGACCGAGGTGACGATCGTCGAGGACGTCCTGTCGCTCAGCCGCCGGCTGATCGACCGCTACCTCGACCCGCTCGCCCGTGACGCGGCGTTGCTGCGGGTCGCGACCGCCTGCGCGGCGCTGCTCGACCCGGCACCCTCGGGCGGCTCGTTGCAGCTCGCCGCCGCGCGTGGTCTGATCGGCGCCACCACCGACACCGCGATGCTGACCGGCTGGCTGGCCGGCGAGGGCGTCCCGCCAGGCCTGGCGGTCGACGCCGACCTGCGCTGGGCGGTGCTGCGCCGGCTCGTGGTGCTCGGCGCGGCCGGCGCGCCGGAGATCGACGCCGAGGCCGGCGCCGACCGCAGCGCCACCGGCGCCGAGCAGGCCGCCGCGTGCCGGGCCGCGTTGCCCGGCGCCGACGCGAAGCGCGCCGCCTGGGAGATCGTCACCCGCAGCACCGAACTGTCGAACCGCCTGGTCGAGGCGACCGCAGAGGGCTTCTGGCAGCCCGAGCAGGCCGAGCTGACCGCCGGGTACGTGGAGCGCTACTTCACCGACATGCCGGCGGCGGCGCGTCTGCGTACCGCGTGGGTGGCCGACGCGGTCACCGTCGCCGCGTACCCCCGCTACGCCGTGGCGCAGCCCACCCGGGAGATGGCCGCGGCGCTGCTGGCCCGCGACGACCTCACGCCCGGCCTGCGGCGGTGGGTGACCGACCTGGACGACGACATGCGCCGGGCGCTCGTGGCCCGGACGGCGGTGGCGGCCACGTCGGCCTGACCGGGCACGCCGGGCGGCCTCCTCCGCCCGGCGTGGCCGACCCCGCCCGGGCCTGTCCGGGGCGCGGCCTACGATCGCGGGGTGGAGGAAGACATCCGGCGGGTCGGCATCATGGGCGGCACGTTCGACCCGATCCACCACGGGCACCTGGTGGCGGCGAGCGAGGTGGCCGACCGGTTCGGTCTGGACGAGGTCGTGTTCGTGCCGACCGGGCAGCCGTGGCAGAAGGCGGAGGAAGCGGTCACCCCGGCCGAGGACCGTTACCTCATGACGGTGATCGCCACCGCCTCCAACCCGCGTTTCCAGGTGAGCCGGGTCGACATCGACCGCGGCGGTCCCACCTACACCGTCGACACGCTGCGCGACCTGCACGCCGAGTACGGCCCGAAGGCGCAGCTCTTCTTCATCACCGGCGCGGACGCCCTGGAGCGCATCCTCTCCTGGAAGGACCTGGACGACGCGCTCGAACTGGCCCATTTCATCGGCGTGACGCGGCCCGGCTTCGAACTCACCGACAAGCACCTCCCGGCCGACTCGGTGAGCCTGGTGCAGGTGCCCGCGATGGCCATCTCGTCGACCGACTGCCGCGCGCGCGTCGCCCGGGGGGAGCCGGTGTGGTATCTGGTGCCCGACGGTGTGGTGCAGTACATCGCGAAACGGCGTCTCTACCAGCGGTGATACGCCCACTTACGTCCCGGTTGATACCTGAAATCGACCAGAACTGACAAGTCGCCGCACCGCCGGGTGTGAGAGGCTTGGAGGGTCGCACGGTTGATCGAAGGAGAACGGTGACAGTTTCCGAACGCGCGCACGAGCTGGCGATGGCCGCCGCCCAGGCCGCGGCCGACAAGAAGGCACAGGACATCGTCATCATCGACGTGGGCGACCAGCTCGCGATCACCGACGCGTTCCTGCTGGCCGCCGCTCCGAACGAGCGTCAGGTGCTCGCCATCGTCGACGCCATCGAGGAGCGCCTGCTGGAGCTGCCGGACAAGGCCAAGCCGGTGCGCCGCGAGGGCGAGCGGGGCGGCCGCTGGGTGCTGCTCGACTACGTCGACATCGTGGTCCACGTCCAGCACACCGAGGAGCGCGAGTTCTACGCCCTCGACCGGCTCTGGAAGGACTGCCCGCAGATCCCGTTCACCGATCGCGACCTGGCCGACTCGGCCGCCGGCACCGCCACCGCCGAATGACCCGCCTGATCGTCTGGCGGCACGGCAACACCGACTGGAACGCCGCGAGCCGGGTCCAGGGCCAGACCGACGTGCCGCTCAACGACCTCGGCCGCGAGCAGGCCCGGGCCGCCGCTCCGGTGCTCGCCGCGCTGCGCCCGGACGCGCTCGTCGCCAGCGACCTGCGCCGCGCCGCCGACACCGCCGCCGCGCTCGCGGCGCTGACCGGGCTGCCGGTCCGCGCCGACGCCCGGCTGCGCGAACGGCACTTCGGCCAGTGGCAGGGCCTCACCCTGACCGAGGTGGCCGAGCGCCACCCCGACGAGTACGCCCGCTGGCGGGCCGGCGACCCCGACCCCGGTGCCGGCATCGAGCCTCTGCCCGACCTGGGTGAGCGACTCGGCGCCGCGTTCCAGGCCGCCGCCGACCTCGCCGTCGGCGGCACGGTCGTGGTGACCACCCACGGCGGCGGCGCCCGGCAGGGCGTCGGGCACCTGCTCGGCTGGGACCACACGGTGCTGCGCAGCCTCGGTTCGCTGGCGAACTGCCACTGGACCGAACTGCGCCACGACGACGTCCGGGGCTGGCACCTGCGCGCGCACAACGTCGGCCTGATCGCCCAGCCGGCGCTCACCGAGGCGGTCTGACACCTCCGGACCCGGCGCGTCACAGCGCCATCGGCTAGCGTGCCGGTCATGCCCGTCGCGGTCGTCACCGACTCCACCGCCTACCTGCCCCCCGACCTGGTCCGCGCACGCGGGTTCACGGTCGTTCCGCTCACCGTCGTCCTCAACGGCGCGGAAGGGCTGGAGGGCGTCGAGACCTCCCCGGCCGACGCCACCCGCGCGCTGAGCGGCCGGCGGGTCTCGGTGAGCACGTCCCGGCCCGCGCCGGAACAGTTCGCGCAGGTCTACCGCACGCTGCTCGCCGAGGGCGCCGACGGCGTGGTGTCGGTGCACCTGTCCGCCGAGCTGTCCGGCACCGTCGAGGCCGCCCGGCTGGCCGCCGCCGAGGTCGGCGACGACCGGGTCACGGTGGTCGACAGCCGATCCACCGGCATGGGCCTCGGTTTCCCGGCGCTCGCCGCCGCCGCGGCCGCCGCGCAGGGCGCCGACCTGACCGGGGTACGCGACGCGGCGCTGGACGCGGTCGCCCGGACAACCATCTACTTCTACGTCGACACGCTGGAGTTCCTGCGCCGGGGCGGCCGGATCAACGCGGCCGAGGCACTGCTCGGCACCGCCCTCTCGGTCAAGCCGATCATGCACATGCCCGATGGTGCGATCGTGGTGAAGGACAAGGTCCGGACCGCGAGCCGGGGCGTGGCACGCCTGGTCGACCTCGCCGTCGAGGCGGCCGGCGACGGGCCTGTGGACCTCGGCGTGCACCACCTCGCCGCGCCGCAGCGGGCCGAGCAGTTGCTGGCGGCGCTGACCGAGCGCCTGGGCGACCGCCTGCACGACACGTACGTCACCGAGGCCGGAGCCGTCGTCGCCGCCCACGCCGGGCCCGGGCTGGCATGCGTGGTGGTCCACCGCCGCACTCCCTAGGGTGGCCGGATGAGCCCACTGTCGTACGTCGTCACCGGCGGCGGGCGGGCCGTCGTCGAACGGCTGGCCGCCGCCGGCGGCATGGTGGTCGTGGTCGAGCGGGATGCCGGCGCGGTGGACTGGCTGGCCCGGCATCCAGTCACCGGTCGGCTTTAGCACAGTCAGGGCTTGATCGGGATCCTGTCCACAGTGCTTGCGTCGTCCACAGGTGAGAGTTCACCGGCCGACGGGTGACGAGCCGTCGCCGTAGCGTCCCGAGCCGTGCCAGACGACGAGGAGACGACGGTACGGCGGCGGCTCGCCCGGCTGTTCGGAGGCGCGGACACGGAAGCTGCCGTCCCGCCAGTCACCGACGTCCGGGCGGCCGCGTCGCAGCGGTGGCCCCCGCCTTCGCCGCCCGAGCAGGGTGCCGGGCTGCGCGCCGGCTTCCCGGAGCGGGAGCACCGGTTCGCTCCCGAGCCGGCCCGCGCCGAGCCGGACGCCGGAGTCCACGATGCTCCGGCAACCGAGCGGGGGCTCGCGTCGCGGCTCCCCGGCCCCGGGGCGTTCGATCCCGGTCGCCGGGGCGTGCGCGCGCTCGCGGCGGTGGCCGCGGTGGTGGTCGTGGTGGCCGCCGTCTGGGCGTGGCGCGCGCGTCCCAGCGCCGAGCCGGTCCAGCCGGTCGCGGCGTCCGCCGAGGCGCCGGTGAGCACGGCGACCGAAGCGGTACCCGGGGTGCCCGTGCCGGCGGGCTCACCCGGTCAGGTGGTCGTCGCGCTGGCCGGCAAGGTCCGGCGTCCCGGCCTGGTCCGCCTCCCGGCCGGCGCGCGGGTGGCCGACGCGATCGAGGCGGCGGGCGGTGCGCTGCCCGGCGTCGACGTGGCGCTGCTCAACCCCGCCCGCAAGGTCACCGACGGGGAGCTGATCCTGGTCGGTGTCACCGCCCCACCCGGTCAGGCCGTGCCCGGACCGGCGACCGGTGGCGGTGCGCCCGGTGGTTCGGCGGCGCCCGCCGGACCGGTCAACCTCAACACCGCGACGCTCGCCCAGCTCGACGCGCTGCCGGGCGTCGGCCCGGTGCTCGCCCAGCGGATCCTCGACCACCGGGACCGCAACGGCGGATTCCGGTCCGTGTCCGACCTGCGCCAGGTCGACGGCATCGGCGACGCCCGGTACGAGCAGCTCAAGGAACTGGTGACGGTGTGAACCGCCGTGGATCGCGACCGGCCCTGGATGGTTCCCGCCCGGTCGACGGAGACGCGGCCCAGCGCGACGCGCCCGACTTGCGGCTGGCCGGGCTGGCGGTGGCCGCCTGGCTCGCCGCGCTGGCCGGGCTGCACCTCAGCGCCCGGGCGAGCGTGTGGTTGGCCGCCGTCGCCGCTGCGCTCGCCCTGCTCGCGGGCCTGCACCTGGGCGGGGTGCTGGGCCGCCGGCCGGGTGCGGTGGCCCGTCGCTACGGCTGGATCGCGGTCGCCGTGCTGCTCGGCGTGCTCTGCGGGGCGGCGGCCACCGGGGCCCGGGTCGCGGTCCGCGACGCCGCCCCGGTCCGCGCGCTCGTCACCGACCGAGCCCCGGTCACCGCCGAGCTGGTGCTCCGAGACGACCCCCGTGCGATTCGCGGCGCGCCCGGCCGTCCGCCGATGCTGCTGGTCCGGGTGGATCTGATCCGGCTCACCGGATCCGGCGGCACCCGGGTCACCGGCCCGGTACGCGCGCTGGTGCTCGCCACCGACCCGTCCTGGCGTCCACTGCTGCCGGGGCAGCGGGTCACCAGCCGGGGACGGCTGTCCGCCCCGCGCGGCGGCGACCTGACCGCCGCCGTGCTCTCCACCGCCGACCCGCCCACGCTGCGCGGCGACGCGTCGTGGCCGCAACGGGCCGCGGGCGTGCTGCGCGCCGGGCTGCAACGGGCCTGCGAACCGCTGCCCGACGCGCCGGGCGGGCTGCTGCCGGGTCTGGTGGTGGGCGACACCAGCCGGCTGCTGCCGGAGGTGGAGGAGGACTTCCGGGCCACCGGGATGACCCACCTCAACGCGGTGTCCGGCTCCAACGTGGCGATCGTCGTGGGGGCGGTGCTGCTGCTGGCCCGCTGGGCGCGCGCCGGTCCGCGTACCGCCGCCGTGCTCTGCGTCCTCGCGCTCGTCGGGTTCGTCATCCTGGTGCGACCCTCGCCGAGCGTGGTGCGTGCCGCAGCGATGGGCGCGATCGGGCTCGCCGCGCTCGCCGCCGGGCGGTCCCGGTCGGCGCTGCCCGCGCTCGCCGCCGCCGTCACCGGTCTGGTGCTGTACGACCCGGAGCTCGCGGGCGACCCGGGTTTCGCGTTGTCGGTCTGCGCCACCGGGGGACTGCTGCTGCTCGCGCCCGGCTGGCGGGACGCGTTGCGGCGCCGGGGCGTACCGGCCGGGCTGGCCGAGGCGCTCGCGGTGCCGGCGGCCGCGCAACTGGCCTGCGGCCCGGTGATCGCCGGCCTATCCGCGACGGTGAGCCTGGTGGCGGTGCCGGCGAACCTTCTTGCGGTGCCGGCCGTCGCGCCGGCCACTGTGCTCGGCGTGCTGGCGGCGGTGCTGTCGCCGCTGTGGCCGGGCGGTGCGGAGTTCCTGGCCTGGCTGGCGAGCTGGCCGGCGCGCTGGCTGGTGGCGGTGGCCGGATACGGGGCGGACCTGCCGGCCGGGAACCTGCCGTGGGCGGGCGGGGCGGCCGGGGCGCTGCTGCTGGCCGCGGTGAGCGTGGCGCTGCTGCTCGCCTTCCAGCGGCGCCGGGCGCGGCGGCTGATCGCTGTCGTCGCGGTGGCGGTGGTGCTGGGCGCGGTGCCGGTACGACTGCTCGCCTCCGGCTGGCCGCCGCGCGGCTGGGTGGTGGTGGCGTGCGCGGTGGGGCAGGGGGACGCGGTGGTGCTGCCGGTCGCCGCCGGCCGGGCCGTGGTGGTCGACGCCGGCCCGGAACCGTCAGGCGTGGACGCCTGCCTACGCCGCCTCCGGGTACGTGAGGTGCCGCTGCTGGTGGTCAGTCACTTCCACGTCGACCACGTCGGCGGGGTGTCCGGGGTGTTCCGGGGCCGGCGGGTGGGTGCTGTGGTGGGCCCGTCCTGGTCCGAGCCGCCCTACGGGGCCGCCCAGGTACGCGAGGCGGCCCGTCGGGCGGGTACGCCGGTGGCTCCGGTGCAGGCGGGGTGGCGGTGGCGGGCGGGCGCGGTGGACCTGGACGCGGTCGGGCCGCCGTACCCGCTGCGGGGCAGCCGGTCCGACCCGAACAACAACTCGCTGGTGCTGGCCGCCACCGTGGACGGGGTACGCATCCTGCTGACCGGGGACGCCGAGACGGAGGAGCAGCGGGCGATGCTGGAGACGACGCCGGCCGCCCGGATCCGGGCCGACGTGCTGAAGGTGGCCCACCACGGGTCGGCGTACCAGGATCCGGAGTTCCTGGCCGCGGTGCGTCCGGCGGTGGCGCTCGTCTGCGTGGGCGTCGGCAACGACTACGGGCACCCCGACGCCGGGCTGCTGGATCGGCTGAGCCGGGGCGGCGCGCGGGTGTCGCGTACCGACACCGACGGGGACATCGCAGCGGTCCGGGTGGGTGGCGGGCTCGCGGTGGTGAAGCGGGGCGCCGAGGCGGGACGGCCACGCTGAGGGGGAATCTTGTCAGAGTAAAAAGGGGATCAAGTCAAATGTCTGGATTTGCGCTGTCTGCGGGCTGCGCCGTCACAGTCCCCGATGAGCAGGCCCGGCCGGGTCGGAGGGCGTGCGAGTATGGGCGACGTGACCCCCGCCGACCTGCCTCCTATTGTGCTCGTCCTGGGCGACGAGGAGCTGCTCGCCACGCGAGCGGTCACCGAAGCCGTCGCCCGGGCCCGCGAGGTCGACCCCGACGTGGACGTGCGGGAATACCAGGCCGGCACGCTCACCGTCGGCGAGATCGCCGAGATGCTCAGCCCGTCGCTGTTCGGCGGTCGCCGGGTGCTCGTGCTCCGCTCCGGTCAGGACGCCCGCAAGGACCTGTCCACCGCGCTGCTCGGGTACGCGAAGAATCCCGACCCGGACGTGCAACTCGTGGTGCTGCACCTGGGTGGGGCCAAGGGCAAGGCGTTCGCGGACGGCCTGCGGGCGGCGGGCGCCACAGTGGTGCCGGCGGTGAAGCTCAAGGGCGACCGGGAGCGGTCCGCCTTCGTTCGGGACGAGATCCGCCGCCACGGTGGCAAGTGCACGCCCGACGCGGCCGACGCCCTGGTCGCGGCCGTCGGCAACGACATGCGTGAGCTGGCTGCCGCCTGCTCGCAGCTGGTCGCCGACACCGACGGGCGGATCGGCGCGGACACCGTCGCCCGTTACTACCGGGGACGGGCCGAGGTGACCGGCTTCACCGTCGCCGACGCGACGATGGTCGGTGACGTGCCCGGCGCGCTGGAGGCGCTGCGGTGGGCGCTGCACGTCGGCGTCGACCCGGTGCCGATCGCCGACGCGCTGGCCGACGGCGTGCGGACCGTGGCCCGGGTCGCCGCCGCCGGCCGGGGCAACGCGTTCCAGCTGGCCAAGACGCTCGGCATGCCGGCCTGGAAGATCGAGAAGGCTCAGGTACGCGCCCGGGGCTGGACGCCCGAGGGCCTGGTCGAGGCGATGCGGGTGGCCGCCGAGTGCAACGCGGCGGTCAAGGGCGGTGCCGACGACCGGGCGTACGCGCTGGAGCGGGCCGTGTTCTCGGTGGCCGCGGCCCGGCAGGGCGGCGCCCGGTGACCCGAGCGTGGTCGACGGTGGCCACGGACGAGGAGCGGTACCGCCCGCTCTACGCCCGGGTGCTGGGGCTGCGCTTCGTCAACCCGGGTGGGGTGCTCTGCTTCCTCTTCTTCGAGGGCGCGGTGGCGCTGGCCGTGCTGCTCGCGCTCGCCGAACTGGTGAGCTGGTGGGCGGTGCTGGTGCTGCCGGTCGCGGTCGCGGCGATGGTCAAGCTCAACGACGTGGTGGCCGAGATGGTCGTCCGCACCGCCGCGCAGGTGCCCGAGCAGGAACGGGACCGCTTCCGCCGGCAGATGGAGCCGGTGATCGGGCGGGCCCGGGTGCCGGCGAGCGCCCGCGTGTCGCCGGGCGGGGCGGCGAGCATCGGGTCGCTGCCGGGCGGCGCGTCACCGGCGAGCTCCGGTGCGCTGCACGGCGGCGCGACCGCCGATTCCCGGGGCGTCCGCTACCACCATCCCCAACGCGCGACGTTCGACCGCCCGAACGAGCGATAGCCGCAGCCACCGGGCGGCGCTCTTCCGCCGGACGCCCCGCGCTACGCCCTCCGAACACCCGCGCTCTCCCGCCGGCGCCGTCGCCGACCGACCGTGGCGCGATCACCCCGCAGATCTTGGTACGAAACGGCCCCCGTAGGGGCCGAAATCTTCCACGATCTCCGCGGCGCACCCGCGCCGCGCACCACGCCCCGCATTCCGATGGTGCAAGGGGGGGAGTACGGACAGGCGGAAGCCCCGTGGGCACAATGGCCCCGGGGCTTCCGGTGGGATCTGTGGCGCTGGTCAGGCAGAGAACGAGGCGACGCGCTTGGCGATCGCCGACTTCCGGTTGGCCGCCTGGTTCGAGTGGATGACACCCTTGCTGGCAGCCTTGTCCAGCTTGCGGGTGGCCTCACGCATGAGCACGGTGGCCTTCTCGGTGTCGCCGGCCTCGGCAGACACGAGGAACTTCCGGATGGCGGTCTTCAGCGACGACTTGACCGACTTGTTACGCAGCCGGCGCTTCTCGTTCTGCCGGTTGCGCTTGATCTGGGACTTGATGTTCGCCACGCGACAGCCTCGTCTTGATAGCTCGGGTTGGTCTGCTTTCGCGCACGACGAGCATGCGTCATCGCCGCGCGAAAAGCCAGGCTACCAGGTCGGCCCCGGACGAGCCAAAACGCCTCCGCCCGGCCCCATCCAGCCTGGTCGAGCGCGTGCCACTTCGGGGAGGTGGTGAGGTCAGGGCCCGTGGGATGCCGCCATCTCGCCGAACTGGTGTGGATCAGGGGGAAGGGGCGGGGCGTGCCCAGGACCAGCCCCGGCGCTCGGCCAGCCAGCCGAGTGCCTGCTCCCCGCTCCAGCGCTGGTGGGCGCGCAGGTGCGGGGAGGCGTTGGACGGCCCGGCCTCGGCGCCGGTCAGGAAGTACCCGGCCAGCGCGGCGAGCGTCACGTCCAGCGCGTCAGCGGGCGCCCCGGCCGCCGCCGGGTGCCCCGCGAACGCGGCGTCCGCGTCGAGGCCGCTGGCGTACGCGGTGAGCAGCAGCCCGGCCAGGTCGAACCAGGCCGGCCCGTGGCAGAGCCAGGGCCAGTCGCACAGCCAGGCCCGCCCGCCGGAGTCGATCAGGAGGTTGTCCACCCGCAGGTCGCCGTGGGTCAGGCCGGGAGCGGCGTCGGCGTACCCGGGCAGGCGCGACTCCAGCGCGACCAGCTCGGCCAGTGGGGCGCCGGCGGCCTGCTCGGGCAGCGGCTCCCGTCCGGCGGCCACCTCGCCCCACCAGAGGATGTCGTCGCGGGCCAGGTCGGCGAGGCGGGGGAGCCGGAGCGCGGCCAGTTCCGCGGGCGCGGTGGCGAGCGCGGCGGCCACCTCGGCGTACGCGGCGAGGGCGGCGTCCAGCTCGGCCGGCGCCCAGGGCAGGCGGGGGGTGTGCCCGTCGATGGCGTCGAGCGCGAGCGCGTACCAGCCGGACTCGGTGAGCGCCCAGCGCGGCCGGGGCACCGGCAGCCCGGCCGGGAGCCGGGCCAGGATCGCCGCCTCGTGGGCGTACCAGTCGACCAGGTGCCGCTGCCCGTTCAGTGCCGCCGCCTTGACGAACGCCCGCTCCCCGGCAGGGCCGGTCAGTACGGCGGCGAAGCCGCTGGTGAAGCCGCCACCCGCCACCCGTACCGCCGCTGGTGGACCGCCGATCCGGGCGGCGAGCGCGTCGCGCAGCCCGGCCGGCAGGTCGGCCCAGCCGGGCCGGACGGCCGTCGACCCGTAAGGAACGGGCGGTAGGGAGATCGCGCGCACCGCACCATGCTGCCGCACCGGCGGCGCGCGGCGAACCGGCGCGTCGGTGGGCTCTGCCAGACTGCCTGCCATGAGGACCGACGAGTTCTGGCAGTTGATCGACGAGGCCCGCGCCGGCGCCGGGGGAGAGCCCGACGCGGTCGCCGCCCGGGCGGTCGCGCTGCTGGCCGAGCGCGACCCGGAGGAGATCGTCGGATACGCCCACCACCAGCGGCGGGTGCTCGCCGCCTCCTACCGGGTCGACCTGTGGGGCGCGGCGTACCTGATCAACGGCGGCGCCTCGGACGACGGCTTCGAGTACTTCCGGGGCTGGCTGATGACCCAGGGCCGGGCGGTGTTCGCCCGGACGGTCGGCGACCCGGACTCGCTGGCCGAGCTGCCGCAGGTCCGGGCCGCCGCGCTCAGTGGCGAGGAGTTCGAGTGCGAGCGGATGCTCGGGGTGCCGTGGGACGCGTACCGCAAGGCCACCGCGTCCGACCTGCCGGCCGAGCGCGACCCGGTCCCGGTGCCCGACCTGAACGACTTCTGGGACTTCGACGACGAGGAGGAGGCCCGCCGCCGGCTGCCGAGGCTGGCCGCGCTGTTCGTCGAGCCACCCGTGGAATAGGCGTGGAGTGAAGGGGGAGCCCGGGCGCGCCCCGGGCGACGTGGGACCATGGAGGGGGCCGGCGGCGCGCCGGCCCGCTCACGTCAGCCGACCAGAACGGACCGCTGTGCCACCGACGCTCGATCCCGGCGCGAACGCTCCTGGTGCCACCGACCCGGCGCGCATCCGGAACTTCTGCATCATCGCCCACATCGACCACGGGAAGTCGACCCTGGCCGACCGGATGTTGCAGCTCACCGGTGTGGTCGATCCGCGGCAGATGCGCGCGCAGTACCTGGACCGGATGGACATCGAGCGCGAGCGCGGCATCACCATCAAGAGCCAGGCCGTGCGGATGCCGTGGACGATCCGCGAGGGCGACCGGGCCGGCGAGACCGCCGTGCTCAACATGATCGACACTCCGGGCCACGTGGACTTCACCTACGAGGTGTCCCGTTCGCTCGCCGCCTGCGAGGGCGCGATCCTGCTCGTCGACGCGGCGCAGGGCATCGAGGCGCAGACGCTCGCCAACCTCTACCTGGCGCTCGAGAACGACCTACACATCATCCCGGTGCTCAACAAGATCGACCTGCCGGCCGCCCAGCCGGAGAAGTACGCCGAGGAGTTGGCCCACCTGATCGGCGGCGACCCGGCGGACTGCATCAGGGTCTCCGGCAAGACCGGCGAGGGCGTGCCCTACCTCCTGGACGAGATCGTCCGGCAGTTCGTGCCGCCGGTGGGCGACGCCGAGGCGCCGGCTCGCGCGATGATCTTCGACTCGGTGTACGACGTGTACCGGGGCGTGGTCACGTACGTCCGGGTGATCGACGGCCGGATCTCCGCCCGGGACCGGATCAAGATGATGTCCACCGGCGCGGTCCACGAGCTGCTGGAGATCGGCGTCATCTCGCCGGAGATGGTGAAGGCCGACGCGCTCGGCGTCGGCGAGGTGGGCTACCTGATCACCGGCGTGAAGGATGTGCGGCAGTCCCGGGTCGGTGACACGGTCACCATCAACGGGCGGCCGGCGTCCGAGGCGCTCGGCGGCTACAAGGATCCGAAGCCGATGGTCTACTCGGGGCTCTACCCGATCGACGGCTCGGACTACCCGAACCTGCGTGAGGCGCTGGACAAGCTCAAGCTCAACGACGCGGCGCTCACGTACGAGCCGGAGACCTCCGGCGCGCTGGGCTTCGGCTTCCGCTGCGGCTTCCTCGGCCTGCTGCACCTGGAGATCATCCGGGAGCGGCTGGAGCGGGAGTTCAACCTCGATCTGATCTCCACCGCGCCGAACGTGGTCTACCGGGCCATTCAGGAGGACGGCGAGGAGGTCGTGGTCACCAACCCGAGCGAGTACCCGACCGGCAAGATCGCCGAGGTGTACGAGCCGACCGTCCGGGCCACCGTGCTGACCCCGAACGACTACGTCGGCGCGGTGATGGAGCTGTGCCAGGGGCGCCGCGGCAGCCTGCTCGGCATGGACTACCTCTCCGCCGACCGGGTGGAGCTGCGCTACACGCTGCCGCTGGCCGAGATCATCTTCGACTTCTTCGACCAGCTCAAGAGCCGCACCAAGGGTTACGCCTCGCTCGACTACGAGCCCTCCGGCGAGCAGGCGTCCGACCTGGTCAAGGTCGACATCCTGTTGCACGGCGAGCCGGTCGACGCGTTCAGCGCGATCGTGCACAAGGACAAGGCGTACACGTACGGCACGACGATCGCGGCGAAGCTGCGCTCGTTGATCCCGCGCCAGCAGTTCGAGGTGCCGATCCAGGCGGCCATCGGCAGCCGGGTCATCGCCCGGGAGACGATCCGCGCGATCCGCAAGGACGTGCTTGCCAAGTGCTACGGCGGTGACATCAGCCGTAAGCGCAAGCTGCTGGAGAAGCAGAAGGAGGGCAAGAAGCGGATGAAGATGGTGGGCCGGGTGGAGGTCCCTCAGGAGGCGTTCATCGCGGCGCTGTCGTCCGACTCCGGCGACACCAAGTCGCCCGGCAAGAAGTAGCGGCAAGGCTCCACGCACCGGCCGGCGTCCTCTCCAGGGCGCCGGCCGGTTCGCGTACCCAGGAATTTTTCAGCTGCCGGCAGCGCTCCCACCTGCGGGTTCGTCGCGGTCGGGGAGCGGCGGTCGATGCCGCCGGTTTCGGTTTTCGATGCGTCGGGCATTTAGCGGGCACGACAGCAACCGCACGGAACGTGCGAAATCGCTTGAGGAGGACCGACCGTGGAGTTCACCGTCTGGGGCATCATCACCGCGCTCGTCGTGGGTCTGATCGTCGGCGCGCTGGGCCGGCTGGTCGTACCGGGCCGGCAGAACATGCCGATGTGGCTGCACATGGTGATCGGCGTCGGCGCCGCGCTGCTGGGCACCGTCCTGGCCCGCGCGCTCGGCATCGCCACGCAGACCGCCGGTATCGACTGGGCCGAGCTGGCCGTGCAGGTCGTGCTCGCGGCCATCGGTGTGGCCCTGGTGGCCGGCGTCGGCCGCCGCCGCGGCGTCGCGCATCACTGATCGACGTACCACGCGCCTCGACGGGCGCCCGGCCGATGCGGCCGGGTGCCCGTCGGTGTATTCGGCGCATTGAGCCCCGTCGGTGCGCCGGGCTGGCCCGCCGCGCCGGGTTTCGGGGAGAAGCAGCAGCTCAGGGTACGCCTGAACAATTCGTCATCGGAGTCGGTTTGGATTTCCGGGCGGTCGGGAACTTAGCGATCACGACAGTAACCACACAGGAATGTGTGACCCGATCTTAAGGAGGAGGGCGACCATGGAGCTCACCGTTTGGGGCATCATCACGGCGCTGGTCGTTGGTCTGATCGTCGGCGCGCTGGGCCGGCTGGTCGTGCCGGGCCGGCAGAACATGCCGATGTGGCTGCACATGCTGATCGGCGTCGGCGCCGCGCTTCTGGGCACCATCGTCGCCCGGGCCTCCGGCTTCGCCGAGACCGCCGGCATCGACTGGCGCGAGCTGATGCTGCAGGTGCTGTTCGCCGCGATCGGCGTGGCCCTGGTGGCCGGTGTCGGCCGCCGTCGCGGCGTCTCGCGCTACTGACCCCGCACCACGCGCCTCGACGGGCGCCCGGCCTCACCGGCCGGGCGCCCGTCGGCGTATGTGTGCCCTGAGCTGCCCGGACGGCGTCGATGCCGGCCGGGCCTCAGGCTGCGATACGGTCGCCTGTGCCTCCGCCACGAACTCCCCCTGTTGTAAAGGAAATTTTCCTACTAAGGTGCGGCAGAGAAGGTTAGTGCCAAACGGCCCTGAGGGAGATATGGCGTGAACAGGTGGAAGCGGCTGGCTCCGGTCACCGCCATCGTGGCGTCGGCCGCGTTGGTGCTGACCGCGTGCGGTGGCTCCGGCGACGACGACAAGGCCGCCGACAACAGCAAGCTCACTGTGTGGATGATGGGTGAGGGCGGCGACGCCCAGACCACGTTCCTCGACAGCGTCGAGGCGGAGTTCAAGAAGAAGCACCCCGAGACCGACGTCGTGGTGCAGTACATTCCCTGGCTCGAGGCGCCGAAGAAGTTCCAGGCCGCGCTCGCCGGCGGGGAGGGCCCGGACGTCACCGAGCTGGGCAACACCGAGACCCAGGGCTGGGCCGCGCAGGAGGCCCTGGCCGACGTCTCGGACAAGTTCAACGGCTGGTCCGAGGGCAAGGACATCCTGCCCGACCTGGTCAAGAACGCCCAGCTCGACGGCAAGCAGTACGGCGTGCCGTGGTACGCCGGCGTCCGCGCCGTCTACTACCGCACCGACTGGTTCGCCGAGGCGGGCGTCAAGCCGCCGACGAACTGGGACGAGATGATCGCCGCCGCGAAGGCCGTGCAGGCCAAGAAGCCCGGCACCTACGGCATCGCCCTGCCCGGCAACTCCGAGCTGCCGTTCTACTCCTTCCTCTGGGGTGCCGGCGGGGAGATCGCCACCAAGGAGGGCGACAGCTGGAAGTCCGGCTACAACACCCCCGAGGCGCAGAAGGCGGTCAAGTTCTGGACCGACCTGGTGACCGTGCACAAGGTCGCCCCGCCCGCCGCCGCCGGGTGGAACGAGGTCGACGCCCGCACCCAGTTCGCCACCGGTAAGGCCGCCATGGCGTTCGCCGGTAGCTGGCAGGGTGGCGCGATGAAGAAGGACAACCCCGACATCGAGAAGGTGTGGGGCACGTTCCCGATCCCCGGCCCGGACGGCAAGCCCGCCCCGGCGTTCGCCGGCGGCTCCGACATCGCCATCTGGAAGGACAGCGAGCGGCAGGCGCTGGCCTGGGACTACATGACAGTGCTGCTGAGCAAGCAGAAGGACAAGGAGTTCGCCAGCAGCCTCGGCTTCTTCCCGGTCTACCAGGACCTGGTGAGCAGCGGCGACTACGCCAACGACAAGGTGATGGCCGCGTTCGCCACCGCCATCCAGAACACGAAGCTGACCCCGCTCACCCCGAAGTGGGTCGAGGTCAGCCGGACCAAGACGGTGACCCAGGCGATGAACAGCTCGGTCATCAAGGGCCAGAAGACGGTCGAGAAGGCAACCGCCGACGCGGCCACCGAGATGGAAGGCATTTTGAACAGCAAGTGAGCCTACTGACAAAGAGCCCCGGCGAGGCCGCCGCGCGGGAGACCCCCGCGCGGCGGCGCCGTCGCCGGGTGGACCACCTTCCGTATCTGCTCCTGCTGCCCTGCCTGGCGATCATCGCCGTGTTGCTGCTCTGGCCCCTCGGCCAGGTCGTGTGGATGTCCTTCCACAAGCTGGACAGCGTCCGGCAGCTGCGCGGCGACCGCGAGTGGCCGTGGGTCGGCCTGGCCAACTACGCCCAGATCCTCGGCGACCCGTTCTTCCGTACGGTGCTGCGCAACACCGTGCTGTTCGCGCTCGCCAACGTGGCGCTCACGATGATCCTCGGCACGCTGGTCGGGCTGCTGCTCAACCGCCTGGGCAAGAAGATGGTCACGTTCGTGGCGAGCTGCGTGATGCTCGCCTGGGCCACCCCGGCACTGACCGGCACGATCGTCTGGAAGTGGATCTTCGACGACACGAGCGGCCTGGTCACCTGGCTGTTCAACAAGCTTCCGGACGGGCTCTCCACGGCCCTGTTCGGGCGCAGCGACTGGACCGGGTACGGCTGGTTCAACGATCCGCTGCTGTTCTTCGCCATCCTGACGCTCGTGGTGGTCTGGCACTCGTTCCCGTTCATCGCGGTGAGCGTCCTGGCCGGGCTCAAGAGCGTACCGACGGAGCTGCAGGAGGCGGCCCGGGTCGACGGCGCCGGGCCGTGGAAGGTCTTCTGGAAGGTCACGTTCCCGATGCTGCGGCCGGTCTTCGGCATCCTCGTGGTGCTCTCCACGATCTGGGACTTCAAGGTCTTCACCCAGCAGTTCGTGCTGGCCGGCGGCACCCAGGACCGGACGACGTTCATGCTGTCGATCTACTCGTACGCGGAGGCGTTCTCGCCGCCGCCCAAGTACGGCCTCGGCTCGGCCATCGCGGTCATCCTCACCGTGATCCTGCTCGTGGTGACCGCCCTGTACGTCCGCATGGTGCTGAAGCAGGAGGACGAATGACGAAGAAGATCGCCCTCAACGGCGCGGGTCTGCTGGTGGCGCTCTTCGCCGCCTTCCCGGTCTACTGGATGGTGGCGACCTCACTGAAGCCCAACCGGGAGATCTTCTCGTCCACCCCCCGGCCGGTGCCGGCGGAGCCGACGCTGGAGCACTACCGGGAGATCCTCACCGGCAACCTGATCCCGGGCGTCACGTTCGCCGACTTCTTCCTTAACAGCGTGCTCGTCGCGCTCGCGACGGTGCTGCTGAGCGGGCTGGTCGCGCTGCTCGCCGCGACCGCCGTGGCCCGGTTCCGGTTCAAGCTGCGCACCACGTTCCTGATCATGCTGCTGGTGGTGCAGATGATCCCGCTGGAGGCGCTGGTCATCCCGCTGTTCCTGATGATCCAGCGGCTCGGCCTCTACAACACGCTGCCCAGCCTGATCCTCACGTACCTCGGCTTCTCGCTGCCGTTCGCGGTCTGGATGCTGCGCGGATTCGTCGCCGCGGTGCCCAAGGAACTGGAGGAGGCCGCCGCCATCGACGGCGCCAGCCGGGCCCAGACGTTCCGCAAGGTGCTGTTCCCGCTCGTCGCGCCCGGCCTGGTCGCCACCAGCATCTTCTCGTTCATCACCGCCTGGAACGAGCTGATCTTCGCCTTGACCTTCATCAACGACCAGCAGAAGTACACGCTGCCGGTGGCGATGACGTTCTTCTTCGGCCGGGACGACACCGCCTGGGGCTCGGTGATGGCCGCGTCCACGCTGTTCACCCTGCCGGTGATCGTCTTCTTTCTGCTGGTACAGCGCCGGATGGTCTCCGGTCTGGTGGCGGGAGCGGTCAAGGGCTGACCCGGTGCGGGCCGACCCGGCGGCCGTCAGGCCGCGGCGAACACCTCGGCCCGCACCTCGGTGGCCGGGTCGCCCTTCACCCGGGCCCAGGAGCCCTGCTCGGCGGTCCACTCCAGGTTGCCGAAGCGGACCCTCTTCACGCCGTGGTCGTCGGCGTGCGAGACCAGCCAGTGCGCGTACCGCCAGCCGTTGCGGTCGCCGCCGGCCGGCACGGTGAGCGCGGTCAGGTCCGTCGCCGTGGGCAGCCGGGGCAGCCCCCAGTCCAGCGACAGGCTCTCCAGCACGGCGCTCGCGGCGGCCGGCCCCCGCATCGTCGGCGGTGAGGAGACGGTGCAGGCCACCGCGCCGGTCGCGTGGCCGAGCAGCGCCCGGGTGAGGACCTCCGACTCGTCCGCCCACTTCTCGTACGCCTCGGGGAACGCCGACCGCTGCACCCGCTGGGCGGCGTCGGTGACCCGCATCCGCTCCCAGCCCTTCACCTTCTTCAGCGCGGCGTAGAACTTGTTCGCCGCGTACCGCGGGTCCTGGACCTGCTCCGGGGTGCCCCAGCCCTGGCTCGGGCGCTGCTGGAACAGGCCGAGCGAGTCGCGGTCGCCGTGGGCGATGTTGCGCAGGTGCGACTCCTGGTACGCGGTCGCCAGCGCCACCACCACCGCGCGGTCGGGCATCCGGCGCTGCATGCCGATGGCCGCGATGGTGGCCGCGTTCGCCATCTGGTCGGCACCGAGCACCACCTCGCCGTCCGCCTGCACGGTGCAGGTCCGGCTGGACAGGGGGAGCCGCAGGTGCTCACCGAACTGTTTGGTCACGACGTAGACCGCGAGCAGTGCCAGCACGCACACCGCCACCCCAGATGCCACGATCGCCGCTCGCGTCCGCACCCGCACCCCCTGTCCCGACAGTCCGACAAGCGTACTTCCCACCCGCACCGGCGGGTCTCGGCCGACCGGCGGGCCCCACGTCGGCCGGAGCGGCTCCGGCGGGGCCGGCCGCGCACCTCATTCCCCGGCGGGCACCCAGGCGGCGGGACGCTTCTCCCGGAACGCCAGCACGCCCTCGCGCCCCTCGTCGGAGAGGAAGTACCCGGTGGACAGCGCGGCCAACTCGCCGATCTCGCCCCGCAGGTCGGTACCGGCGGGCCGGCGCAGCAGCTCCTTCGCCCCGGCCAGCGCCCCCGGCGCGCCCTTGACCAGCGAGGCGCAGTAGCGCCCGACGGCGGCGTCCAGCTCGTCGCCGGGCACCGCGGCGGTGACCAGGCCGATCTCGGCGGCCCGGCGGCCGTCGAACGTGTCGCCGGTCAGGTACAGCTCGGCGGCGGCCCGCTGGCCCAGCCGGGGCAGCACGGTCGCCGAGATCACCGCCGGGATCACCCCGATCCGCACCTCGGTGAACGCGAACGTCGCCTCCTGCGCGCAGACCGCCAGGTCGGCGGCGGCGATCAGGCCCAGCCCGCCGGCCCGGGCCGGCCCGGCGATCTTCGCGACCACCGGCTTCGGGCACTCCCGCACCGCCACCAGCACGTCGCCGAGCATCCCGGCGGGCACGGTGCCGCTGGCGTACGCGGCGGCGGTCTCCTTCAGGTCGGCGCCGGAGCAGAAGACCGGGCCGGTGTGGTCGAGCACGATCGCGCGGACGGCGTCGTCGGCGACCGCGTCGGCCAGCCCGGCCAGCAGCTCGGTCATCAGGGGCGTGGAGAGCGCGTTGCGGTTGTGCGGGCTGTCCAGGGTGAGGGTGGTCACCCCACGGGCCGTGGCGACTCGCACGAGAGCGTCCGGAGAGGTCATGCCGGGCACACTAGTGGCCATGCCCGGCGTCCTTCCAGAAGGCGAACCCGTCCCGCGCGACGGATCGCTGCCCGCCACCGCCACTCGCGCCGTCGGTGCCCGCGGCTTCGGCGTGTACGTCCACGTGCCGTTCTGTGCCAGCCGGTGCGGTTACTGCGACTTCAACACTTACACCGCTTCGGAACTGGGTGGCGGGGCGAGCCGGGAGACGTACGCCGACTCGGTGCTGGCGGAGCTGGCGCTGGCCGCCCGGGTGCTGGGCGACTCGCCGCCGCCCCGGGTCGACACCGTCTTCGTCGGCGGTGGCACGCCCACCCTGCTGCCCGCCGACGATCTGGCCCGGATCCTCGACGGCATCGACCGCGTCTGGGGGCTGGCCGCCGACGCCGAGGTGACCACCGAGGCCAACCCCGAGTCGGTGAGCCCGGAGTCGCTCAAGACGCTGCGGGCGGCCGGCTACACCCGGATCTCGCTGGGCATGCAGTCCGCCGCGCCGGGGGTGCTCGCGGTGCTCGACCGGCGGCACAGCGCGGGCCGGGCCACCGCCGCCGCCCTGGAGGCGCGTGACGCCGGGTTCGCGCACGTGAACCTGGACCTGATCTACGGCACGCCGGGCGAGACGGCTGAGGACTTCGCCGCCTCGCTGGCCCAGGTGGTCGACGCGGGCGTGGACCACGTCAGCGCGTACGCCCTGATCGTGGAGGACGGCACCCGGCTGGCCGCGCGGATGCGCCGGGGGGAGCTGCCGTACCCCTCCGACGACGTGGCGGCGGACCGCTACCTGGCCGCGGAGGCCGTGCTCGGCGCGGCCGGGTTCTCCTGGTACGAGGTGTCGAACTGGGCCCGTTCGGCGGCGGCGGCGTGCCGGCACAACCTGCTCTACTGGACCGGCGCCGACTGGTGGGGTCTGGGCCCGGGGGCGCACAGCCACGTCGGCGGCGTGCGGTGGTGGAACGTGAAGCACCCGAGCGCGTACGCGGCGCGGCTGGCCGAGGGCGCCTCGCCCGCGCTGGCCCGGGAGCAGCTCACCCCGGACGAGCAGCACATGGAGGACGTGATGCTGCGGGTGCGGCTCGCCTCCGGGCTGCCGCTGGACGTGCTGGACGCCGCCGGCCGGGCGGGCGCCGAGCGGGCCCGCGACGCCGGGCTGCTCGACGCCGGGGCGTACGCGCGGGGGCTGGTGGTGCTGACGCTGCGCGGCCGGCTGCTGGCCGACGCGGTGGTACGCGACCTGCTGCCGTGACCGGGGCCGGCCGGCCGCCCCCTCGGCCGGCCGGCGGTGTCACTTGACGAAGTTGTAGGTCAACGGGTAGCGGTACAGCACACCCTCGTTGGCCTTGATCCCGCCGATGATCCCGAAGATCAGCGGCACCAGCCAGACCAGCATCGGGACGAAGAACAGGATCCCGCAGCTGATGACCGTGATCACCCAGGCGAGCACGCTGGCGACGGTCCAGGTGATCTGGAAGTTCAGCGCCGCGACCGCGTGCGCGCGGACCGTCGGCGACTGCTGACCGCGGGTCATCAGCGCGATGAGCGGAGCGACCCAGCCGAGCAGGCCGCCGCCGACGATGACACCCGCGGCGCCGCCGAAGTGCGCCACCAGGGCCCACGTCTTCTCGTCGTTGTTGGCGTACGCGGCGGGACCGTACCCGCCACCGGCGCCGTAGCCCGGCGTGCCGCCCGGCGGGGGGTAACCACCGGGGGGCGGGTAGCCGCCCGGCGGAGGTTGTCCGCCCGGGGGCGGGTAGCCGCCCGGGGGCGGATAGTCACCGGGCGGGGGATAGCCGCCGGGGCCCGGCGCCCCGGACAGTGGAGCGGTGGGTGGTTCGTCGCCCGGCGACGAGCCGTAGGGGGCCGACGGGTCGGGCTGGGGGCCGGAGTCCCCCGACCCGGGAGGGCGAGGAGGTTCAGTCATGGTCGCCACGGTAGGTGCACCGGTCAACTCGCACCAGAGCGACACAGGCCGACGATGACCGGCTGTTCGGCCCTGGTGGGGCGCGGTGTGTGGTGGGCCGCACCGCAGGTCCGTCGGGCGATCATCGCGTCGGCGGGGGTGCCGACGTAGACTGGCACTCGCTACAGTCGAGTGCCAGCCGCCCGGCGGATGCCGCGTGCCGGCCGACCGAGGTGCGTCAGGAGGTGGGGAATGGGTCTCGACGACCGCAAACTCGCCGTGCTGCGCGCGATCGTCGAGGACTACGTCGCCACGCAGGAGCCGGTCGGCAGCAAGACGCTGGTCGAGCGGCACCAGCTCGGCGTCTCGCCGGCCACCGTGCGCAACGACATGGCGGTGCTGGAGGAGGAGGGCTACATCCGGCAGCCGCACACCAGCGCCGGCCGGGTGCCCACCGACCGCGGCTACCGCCTCTTCGTCGACCGGCTGTCCCGGATCAAGCCGCTCAGCCCGGCCGAGCGCCGGGCGATCGAGCGCTTCCTGGTCGGCGCCGTCGACCTGGACGACGTGGTGCACCGTACGGTCCGGCTGCTCGCCCAGCTCACCCGGCAGGTGGCGGTCGTGCAGTACCCGAGCCTGGCCCGCTCCAAGGTGCGTCACCTGGAGCTGGTGCCGATCTCCACCACCCGGCTCATGGTCGTGATGATCGCCGACACCGGCCGGGTCGAGCAGCGGCTGGTCGAGCTGCCCGCCCCGGTGCCCGCCGACGACGTGACCGACCTGCGCCGGCTGGTGAACGAGAAGCTCGTCGGCAGTCAGCTCGCCGAGACGCCGCCGCTGGTGCAGGCGCTCGTCGACGAGTCGGCGCCGCGCCTGCGCCCGGCCATGACCACGCTCTCCACCGTGCTGCTGGAGACGCTCGTGGAACGGCACGAGGAGCGCCTCGCGCTGGCCGGGCAGGCCAACCTCACCCGGGGTGGCCTGCTCGACTTCCAGGGTTCGCTGCGCCCCGTCCTGGAGGCGCTCGAAGAAGAGGTCGTGCTGCTCAAGCTGATCGGCGAGACCGAGCCGAGCACCACCCGGGTGCTCATCGGCGACGAGAACGAAGTCGACAACCTGCGGGCCGCCTCGGTGGTCAGCACCGGCTACGGACCGGGCAGCACCATCGTCGGCGGTCTCGGCGTGCTCGGGCCGACCCGGATGGACTACCCCGGCAATATCGCCATGGTGAGGGCCGTGGCACGCTACGTGGGCGAACTGCTGGCCCAGAACTGACCAGTCAGGGCCGACGGCCGGTTCCGGCCGACGACCGGAGCGACGCGAGACGAACATGAGGACACCTAACCCAGTGGCCAGGGACTACTACGGCATTCTCGGCGTGAGCCGGGACGCCTCCGACGACGAGATCAAGCGCGCCTACCGCAAGCTGGCGCGGCAGTTCCACCCGGACGTCAATCCGGACCCGGAGGCCCAGGAGAAGTTCAAGGACATCAACGCCGCGTACGAGGTCCTCTCGGACGACCGGAAGCGGCAGATCGTCGACCTCGGCGGCGACCCGCTCGCCCCGGGCGGCGGTGGCATGGGCGGTCCCGGGGGCCCGGGCGGCGCCGGTCCGTTCGTCGGCTTCCAGGACATCATGGACGCGTTCTTCGGCGGCGCCGCCGGCGGCAGCCGTGGGCCGCGCCCGCGCACCCGCCCCGGCGCGGACGCGATCCTGCGCCTGGAACTGGACCTCAACGAGACCGCGTTCGGCGTCGAGGCGCCGATCACCGTCGACACCGCAGTGCTCTGCACCACCTGCTCCGGCGCCGGCACCGCCGCCGGCACCCACCTGGCCACCTGCGAGGCGTGCGGCGGCCGGGGCGAGGTGCAGTCGGTGCAGCGGACGTTCCTCGGTCAGGTGGTCTCCGCCCGGCCGTGCACCGTCTGCCAGGGCTTCGGCACCACCATCCCGCACCCCTGCCCGACCTGCGCCGGTGACGGCCGGGTGCGCACCCGCCGTTCGCTGACCGTCAAGATCCCGGCCGGGGTCGAGGACGGCATGCGGATCCGCCTGGCCCAGCAGGGTGAGGTCGGCCCGGGTGGCGGCACCGCCGGTGACCTCTACGTCGAGATCCACGAGCGGCCGCACGACGTCTACTCCCGCAAGGGCGACGACCTGCACTGCCGGGTGACGGTGCCGATGACCGCCGCCGCGCTCGGCACCCGGCTGACCATCAAGGCGCTCGACAGCGAGGAGGTGGTCGACGTCAAGCCCGGCACCCAGCCCGGCAGCACGCTGCGGCTGCGCGCCCGGGGCGTACCGCACCTGCGCGGCACCGGACGGGGCGACCTCTACGTGCACCTGGACGTGCGTACCCCGACCAAGCTCGACGCCGACCAGGAGCGGATGCTGCGCGACTTCGCCAAGACGCGCGGCGAGGAGGTCGCCGAGCTGACCAAGCAGGGCGGCTTCTTCTCCCGGATGCGCGACGCCTTCAACGGGCACGCCTGAGGTGTCCGCGCCGCTGTTCCTGGTCGAAGCGCTGCCCACCGGTGACACGCTGACGCTCGACGGCCCGGAGGGCCACCACGCGGCCACCGTGCAGCGGCTGCGCGTCGGCGAGGAACTGGTGCTCGCCGACGGCCGGGGCGGCACGGCCGCCGCCGTGGTCACCGCCGCCGGCCGCGGCACGCTCGACCTGCGGGTCACCAGCCGGGGGTACGCGGACGCGCCGGTGCCCCGGCTGGTCGTGGTGCAGGGCATCGCCAAGGGCGACCGGGGCGAACTCGCCGTGCAGGCGGTGACCGAGGTCGGCGTGGACGAGATCGTGCCCTGGGCGGCGTCCCGCTCGGTGGCGCAGTGGCGTGGCGAGCGGGGCGAACGCGCCCGGCAGAAGTGGGTGGCCACCGCCCGGGAGGCGGCCAAGCAGGCCCGCCGCCCGTGGCTGCCCGTGGTGGCCGGCGCGCCGGACGAGTCCACCGCCTCGGTGGCCCGCCGGATCGCCGGGTCGGCCGGCGCGTTCGTGCTGCACGAGGGCGCACAGGACCGGCTGACCACAGTCGACCTGCCGGCCGCCGGGGAGATCGTGCTGGTGGTCGGCCCGGAGGGCGGCATCGCCGACCACGAGCTGGCCACCTTCGCCGACGCCGGAGCCCGGACGGTCCGCCTGGGCCCGTCGGTCCTGCGCACGTCGACGGCAGGAGTGGCCGCCCTGACAGTCCTGGCCACCCGCCTGACCCACTGGTAGCCCGCCGGCCCCTTCCGCGCTGATCTTGCAGTTTCGGCCCATGTTGTGCCGCTTTCGTGATGCTTGGCCGGGGCCGAGAATGCAAGATCGCCGGGAGTCAAGGGCGGGGAGCGGGGGTCAGGAGCGGAGGTAGGAAGCGCCGTTGAGGTCGATGATAGTTCCCGCCGCCCACTCGGCCTCGGGGCTCGCCAGCCAGTGCACCGCCGCGGCGATCTCCTCCGGCCGGGCCACCCGGTGGAACGGGGACTGGGCACGTACCGCCTCGCCCCGCTCGCTCTTCAGGTGCTCGTTCGTCATGTCGGTCTCGACGAAGCCGGGCGCCACGCACGCCACAGCGATGCCGTACGGCGCCAGGGCCACCGCCAGCGACTGGGCCATCGCGTTCATCCCGGCCTTGCTGGCCCCGTACGCCGGGTTGGCCGGCTCGCCCCGGAACGCCCCACGGGACGACACGTTCACGATCCGGCCCCCGCGTTCGCGCATGTGCTGCGCGGCGCACCAGGCGGCGTTCGCGGCGCCGACCAGGTTGGTGTCCAGGACCTCCCGCCACCGCGCCCGCCACTGCTCGTAACTGCTCTCGAAGACCGGGTGCGGGGGATCGGCCGGTCCGAACACACCGGCGTTGTTCACCAGGACGTCGAGCCCGCCGAGCCGCTGGGCCGCCTCGTCCACCATCGCGCGCACCGCGTCGGCGTCGGCCAGGTCGGCGCGTACCACCGCGTGCCCCTCGCCGGGCAGTTCGGCGCGCAGCCGCTCCGCCAGCCCGGCCGAGTCCCGGTGGTGGATCGCCACCCGGTCCCCACCGGCGGCGAACGCCCGCGCCACCGCCCGCCCGATGCCCCGCGAGCCCCCCGTCACCAGCACCGCCCGTCCCGACATGGCGGCCATCCTGCCGCATCGGGGCCCGGTGTTAAGAAGGGCCCCTTCACCTACCCGAGGCGTTAAGCGGGGGCCCTTCCTTACACTGCTGCGATGGACTGCCTCTTCTGCCGGATCGTCGCCGGGGAGATTCCGGCCACCATCGTCCGCGAGACCGCCACCACCCTGGCCTTCCGGGACATCGACCCGAAGGCGCCGACCCACGTGCTGGTGATCCCGAAGGAGCACTACGCGGACGTGGCCACGCTGGCCCAGGGCGCGCCCGAACTGGCCGGCGAGGTGCTCCAGACCGCCGCCGTGGTCGCGGAGGAGGAGGGCCTGACCGTGGACGGGTTCCGGCTGATGTTCAACACCGGCCCGTACGGCGGCCAGGAGGTCTTCCACGTGCACGCCCACCTGCTCGGCGGCGCGCCGCTCGGCCCGATGCTCTGCCGATGACCGACGTCTCCGACCGGCTCGGCCGGATGGTGCGCCAGGCACAGGCCACCGGGCGGATCCCGGCGGTGTCCGCCGCCCTGCACCGGGCCGATCGGCCGCTCTGGACCTGCACCGTGGGGGACACCGGCAACGACACCCCGCTGGGGCCGGAGACGGTGTTCCGGATCGGTTCGGTCACCAAGACGTTCACCGCGGCGCTCGTCATGCAGTGCCGCGACGACGGCCTGCTCGACCTGGACGACCCGATCGGGCGGCACCTCGACCTGCCCGCGCACGGCGACGCGACAGTACGCCGGCTGCTGTCGCACACCGCCGGCCTGCAACGCGAGCCGCACCGCGACGTGTGGGACAGCCTGCGCGCCCCGGCCGTCGGCGAGATGCTGGCCGACCTGGCCCGGGTCGAGCGGGTGCTGCCCACCGGCCGACGCTTCCACTACTCCAACCTCGGCCTGGCACTGCTCGGCGAGGCGGTCGCCCGGCTGCGCGGCGGCACCTGGGCCGAGGTGCTGGCCGACCGGGTCCTCACCCCGCTCGGGCTGACCGCCACCGGGCCGTACCCGACCGGGCGCGCGGCGACCGGGTTCCTGGTCGACGCGTACTCCGACGAGGCCCACCCGGAACCACCCGCCGACTTCGGCGCGGTGGCCCCCGCCGCGCAGCTCTGGAGCACCGCGACGGACATGGCCCGCTGGGCCGCGTTCCTGGCCGACCCGGCGGCGGTGGACCCGGACGGCGCGGTGCTCGCCGCGGCGACGGTCGAGGAGATGCGCTGGCCGCTCACGCCCACCGACGAGTCGGTCTGGTCGGCCGGCTTCGGGCTGGGGCTGATCCTGATCCCGCAGCCGGACCGGGTGACCCACGTGGGCCACGACGGCGCGATGCCCGGATTCCTCGCCGCCGTCTACGGACGGCGCGGCGGACAGGGCACCGCCGGGGCGATGGGCTGCTCGGTGCTCGGCTCGTCCGGCACCGGGGTGGAGGTGCTGGACCTGCCCCACCGGCTGCTCGCCGCCGCCGAGCACGACCCGGCGGAGATCGAGCCGTGGCGTCCCGGCCCGCCCGCTCCGGACCACCTGCGCGGCGTGCCGGGCCGATGGTGGGGCGAGGGCTTCGAGTACGTCTTCTCCTGGCACGACGGGACGCTGCGGGCACGCGGCGCGGACGACCCGGCCGGGAAGCCGCCCGCCGTCTTCGCGCCACTGCCGGACCGGCCGGACGTGTTCCGCACGGTCTCCGGCCGCGAGGTGGGTGAGCTGCTGCGGCTGACCCGCGACGAGCGCGGCGTGGTGGTCCGGATGCACTGGGCGACCTACCGCTTCACCCGCGCCCAGGAGACCTTCGACGGGTACGACTTCCGCGTCGGTGGTTGAGCGCCGGGGCACGGGAAATGGGCGCGGTGCGTACGGTGCCGACCCGATACGATGGAGGTAACCGAACGCCGTGCCGGCAGGGCCCGGCGCCCGAGAAGCGGAGAGCAGGTGGCGCAGGGCCCGAGGGCCCGACCTATGACCGGCACCCCACCTCCCGGCACGCCGCGTGTGCAGACCAGGATCACGGTTCCCGACCAGAAGATCATGGTGAACCTGCTCGGCGCGGGCGACGAAATCCTGCGCCTCGTCGAGCGCTCGATCGACAGCGACGTCCACGTCCGCGGCAACGAGATCACCATCACCGGCGCTCCCGCCGACAACGCCCTCGCCGAGCGCCTCTTCAGTGAGCTGCTCGAACTGATCGAGAAAGGCGAGACCCTGACCACAGACGCGGTACGGCGTACCGTCGGCATGCTCGAACAGGGCGGCGCCGAGCGGCCCGCCGAGGTCCTGACGCTCAACATCCTCTCCCGTCGCGGCCGCACCATCCGTCCCAAGACGCTGGGGCAGAAGAAGTACGTCGACGCGATCGACGCCCACACCATCGTCTTCGGCATCGGCCCGGCGGGTACCGGCAAGACGTACCTGGCCATGGCGAAGGCCGTGCAGGCGCTGCAGGCCAAGCAGGTCAACCGGATCATCCTGACCCGGCCGGCGGTCGAGGCGGGGGAGCGGCTGGGCTTCCTGCCCGGCACCCTGAACGAGAAGATCGACCCCTACCTGCGCCCGCTCTACGACGCGCTGCACGACATGCTCGACCCGGAGACCATCCCCAAGCTGATGGCCGCCGGCACGATCGAGGTCGCGCCGCTGGCCTACATGCGCGGGCGGGCCCAGCCGTACGACGCCCGGGTGTTGACGCCGGAGGGCTTCCGGTCGTTCGGCTCGCTCCAGGTCGGCGACCTGGTCATCGGCTCGAACGGGACGCCCACACCGGTGATCGGCATCTACCCGCAGGGGCCGAAGCAGACCTACCGGGTCACCACGCAGGACGGCGCGTCCACGCTCTGCTGTGGTGAGCACCTGTGGACCGTCGCCACGCCGGACGACAAGCGGCGTGGGCGCCGGCGCACGATCGAGACGCAGGAGATGATCGGCAAGGAGTGGCGGGGCCACACCCGTCGCTACGAACTCCCGCTCGTCGCGCCGGTGCAGATGGAGCCGCGCGCGGTTCCGCTCGACCCGTACGCGCTCGGGCTGCTGCTCGGCGACGGCGCGATCTCGTCCCGCGCCACGCCGGCCTTCTGCACCGCCGACCCGGAGCTGGCGACCGCGCTGGAGGAGGCGCTCGTCGACATCCGACTGGTCGGCAAGGGTGACGACGACTACGTCCTCCGGCACGTCAACGGGCACCGCGGCGGCGTGATCGTGGCGAACCCGGTGACTGTGGCCGTCCGCGAACTGGGGCTGGCCGGGGCCACCTCGGGCACGAAGTTCGTCCCCGAGGTCTACAAGAACAACAGCGTCGGCGTCCGGCTGGCGGTCCTGCAAGGGCTGCTGGACACCGACGGCGGGCCGGTCACCCAGGCCGGGCGCACGTGCCGTGTGCAGTATTCGACCACTTCCCCCCGGTTGTGCGACGACGTGGTCCACCTGGTCGAGTCGCTCGGAGGGGTGGCCACGGCGCGGGTTCGTCCGGCCGAGGGACGCAAGCCCGGTCTGGCGAAGGGGCGGCCGGTTCCGTACCGGTCCGACGCCTACATCGTGGAGATCCGGCTACCCGCCGGTGTCGCGCCGTTCCGCCTGTCGCGTAAGCGCCGGCTCTACGACGAGCACGGCGGTGGCCGGCCGATGCGATTCATCGACTCGATCATCCCGGCCGGGGTGCGGGAGACGATGTGCATCCAGGTCGCGGCGGAGGACTCGCTCTACGTCACCGACGACTTCCTGGTGACTCACAACACGCTCAACGATGCGTTCATCATCCTGGACGAGGCGCAGAACACCACGCCCGAGCAGATGAAGATGTTCCTCACCCGGCTCGGCTTCGGGTCCAAGATCGTCGTCACCGGTGACGTCACCCAGGTGGACCTTCCCGGTGGGACGACGAGTGGCCTGCGGGTGGTCCGGGAGATCCTGAACAACGTCGAGGACGTGCACTTCGCCCAGCTGTCCAGCTCCGACGTGGTGCGCCACAAGCTGGTGGGCGAGATCGTCGACGCGTACGCCCGCTGGGACGCCGAGCGGGAGAACCAGCAGGCGCAGAGCGTGCACGCCGTACCGGGGCGGACCGCCCAGGGCGGCCGGGCCGGCCGGCGCCGCTGACCCACCGGCGGAAGCCGTCACATCATCAGAGGAAGACAGTTGTCCATCGAGATCGCCAACGAGTCCGGTGTCGACGTCGACACCGACGCCGTGCTCGCCGTCGCGCGGCACGCCCTCGACGAGATGGGGGTCAACCCCCTCGCCGAGCTGTCCGTGCTGCTCGTCGACATCGAGTACATGTCGGAGCTGAACCACCGCTGGATGGGTGGCGACGGCCCGACCGACGTGCTCGCCTTCCCCATGGACGAGGGCAGCGTCGACCACGGCCCGGGGGAGAGTGCCCCGGCCGGCGGTGAACCGGCCCTGCTGGGCGACATCGTGCTCTGCCCGGAGGTGGCGGCCAAGCAGGCCGCCGCCGCCGGGCACGCGGCCGCCGACGAGCTGCACCTGCTCACCGTGCACGGCGTGCTGCACCTGCTCGGCTACGACCACGCTGAGCCCGAGGAGGAGCGGGAGATGTTCGGTCTCCAGGCCCGGCTGCTGGCCAGCTGGCGGTCGACCCGGTCGCGGTGATGGACGCCTTGGCGGCGGTCCGTGCCCCCGCCGGTCTGCCTGATCTCCAACTCCTGGTCTTCGCCGCCGGGCTGGTGGTGCTCGCCGGCCTGATCGCGATGACCGAGGCGGCGCTGGCCGCGGTCTCCCCGGCTCGCGCCGCCGAGCTGACCCGGGACGGCGCGCGCGGCGGGCGTGCCCTCCAGGCGGTCGCCGGTGACGTGGTCCGCCATCTGAACCTGCTGCTCCTGCTGCGTCTGCTGGCCGAGCTGACCGCCACCACGCTCGTCGCGCTGGTGGCTGTGGACACGTTCGGCGCGGGCTGGCGGGCGGCACTGGTGACCGCCGGCGCGATGACGGTGGTGAGCTTCGTCGTCGTCGGCGTCGGTCCGCGGACGATCGGCCGCCAGCACGCGTACGCGGTCGGCCGCGCGGTCGCGCCGCTGGTGCGTTGGCTGGGCCGCGCGCTCAACCCGCTGGCGTCGCTGCTGATCCTGATCGGCAACGCGGTCACTCCGGGCAAGGGCTTCCGCGAGGGGCCGTTCGCGACCCAGGTGGAGCTGCGGGAGCTGGTCGATCTGGCCGAGCAGCGCGGTGTGGTGGAGCACGGCGAGCGCCAGATGATCCACTCGGTCTTCGCACTCGGCGACACCATCGCCCGCGAGGTGATGGTGCCGCGTACCGAGATGGTGTGGATCGAGGAACGCAAGACGCTCGCGCAGGCGCTGGCGTTGTTCCTGCGCTCCGGGTTCTCCCGGATCCCGGTGATCGGCGAGAACGTCGACGACGTGCTCGGTGTGCTCTACCTCAAGGATCTGATCCGGCGGGTGCAGGGCGACCAGGCCGCCCGGCAGATGCCGGTGGCCGAGCTGATGCGCCCGGCCACGTTCGTGCCGGAGTCCAAGCCGGTGGACGACCTCCTCTCGGAGATGCAGGCGGCCCGTAACCACCTGGTCATCGTGGTCGACGAGTACGGCGGCACCGGCGGGCTGGTCACCATCGAGGACATCCTGGAGGAGATCGTCGGGGAGATCACCGACGAGTACGATGTCGAGCGTCCGCCGGTCGAGCACCTGCCGGACGGGGCCGTGCGGGTGACCGCGCGGCTGCCGGTGGAAAATCTGGGCGAGCTGTTCGACACCGAGCTGCCCACCGACGAGGTGGAGACGGTCGGTGGTCTGCTCGCCCAGGCGCTCGGCCGGGTGCCCATCCCGGGCGCCGAGGCCGAGGTGGCCGGCCTGCGGCTGGTGGCCGAGGGCACGACCGGCCGGCGCAACCGGATCGACACGGTTCTGGTGAGCCGGGTCGGCCGGGGCGACGCGCCGGAGGGCACCAACCGAAGCGATCCGCCCGATTCCCGTGGCGACAACAACCGTTCCGAGGAGAGGCAACCCGCCGATGCCTGAGTCACCCGCCGTACCGGCCGCCCTGCCCACCCCCGCCGACCCGGCCGAGCTGAGCGCCGAGGACGCCAAGCTGGTCGTCCTGGCCCGGGGCGCGCGGAGCCGGGTGGCGGCCGTGGAGGGCGCCGCGGTCCGCGACCAGGACGGCCGGACGTACGCGGCGGCGAGCGTGGCGATGCCGTCGCTGACGTTGACCGCGCTCCAGCTCGCTGTCGCCTCGGCGGTGGCGGCGGGCGCGAGCCGGCTGGAGGCCGCCGTGGTGGTGACCGAGGCGTCGACGCTGGACGGGGCCGGGCACGCCGCGGTGCGTGACCTGTCCGCCGACGCGCCGGTCCACGTGGCCGCGCCGGACGGCACCGTCCTCGGCACGGTGGTCGAGTGACCACGCCCGAGCCGCACCCGTATCGGGCCGGTTTCGCCTGTTTCGTCGGGCGGCCGAACGCCGGTAAGTCGACGCTGACGAACGCGATCGTCGGCACCAAGATCGCGATCACCTCGAACAAGCCGCAGACCACCCGGCACATCATCCGGGCGGTGCTGCACCGGCCGGACTCACAGCTCGTGCTCGTCGACACCCCGGGTCTGCACCGGCCCCGCACGCTGCTCGGCGAGCGCCTCAACGACCTGGTCCGGGAGACCTGGAGCGAGGTCGACGTGATCGGCCTGTGCGTCCCGGCGAACGAGCCGATCGGCCGGGGGGACCGCTTCATCACCGGCGAGCTGGCCAGCCTCAAGGCCACGGTGCTGGCGGTGGTCACCAAGACCGACCTGGTCGACCGGAAGCGGCTGGCCGAGCAGCTGCTCGCGGTGAGCGAGCTGGGCGAGTTCGCCGACGTGGTGCCGGTCAGCGCGGTCTCCGGCCACCAGGTGGACACGCTCGTGGACGTGATGACCGGCTACCTGCCCGAGTCGCCGCAGCTCTACCCGGACGACATGCTCACCGACGACCCGGAGCAGGTGCTCGTGGCGGAGCTGGTCCGTGAGGCGGCGCTGGAGGGCGTACGCGACGAGCTGCCGCACTCCATCGCCGTGGTGGTCGAGGAGATGATCCCGGAGGGCAACCTCACCAAGATCTACGCCGACGTGTACGTGGAGCGCCCGAGCCAGAAGGCCATCGTCATCGGCCATCGGGGCAGTCGCCTCAAGCACGTGGGCACCACCGCCCGGCGGCAGATCGAGGAGCTGCTCGGCACCCGGGTCTACCTCGACCTGCACGTACGCGTGGCGAAGGACTGGCAGCGCGACCCGAAGCAGTTGCGCAAGCTGGGCTTCTGACCGGGCGGCCGGGCGGGCTCCCGGCGACGGCTGATCAGGATCAGCCAGGCCTATGGAACATCTCACTTTCCACAGGCATTCTCGGCTGTTTCACAGCGACCGGGAGCAGGGTAGGGATCGTTGTCTCTGTCCCCGGACCCCGCCGCGAGCTGATGCGAAACCGCTATCTGGACCTGCTCCGCTTCTTGGCCATCCTGCGCGTGGTCATCTACCACGTCACCGGCTACGCCACGCTCACGCTGGTGTTCCCGGCGATGTCGGTGATGTTCGCCCTGGCCGGGTCGCTGATGGCGGCGTCGCTGGACCGCAGTGGCGTACGCGCGGTCGGGCGCCGGCTGCGCCGCCTCCTGCCGTCGCTGTGGGTGGTCGCCGCGGTCTTCGTGCCGGCCATGCTGCTCACCGGGCTGGCGTTCGGCCCGAAGGTGCTGCTCTGGCTCTTTCCGATCAGCGACCCGCCGGCCAACTACTGGGGTGGGTTGGCGCTCAGCCCGATCTGGTACCTGCGGGACTACCTGTGGTTCGTGCTGGCCTCGCCGCTCGTGCTCCGGCTGTTCCGCCGGGCGCCGCTGCCCACGCTCGTCGCCCCGTACCTGCTGCTGGTCGCGATCGAGGCCGGTGTCCTGGCGAACCCGCCGAGGGTGCTGCGCGAGTTCGGGCTCTACTTCGGCGCCTGGCTGCTGGGCTTCGCCCACCACGACGGGATGCTGCGCCGGATGCGCAACCGGGTGCTGCTGCCGGTGGCCGCTGTGGTCGGCGCCGCCGGGCTGGCCTGGATCGTCACCCACCCGGGCCCGCGCGGGTACGACATCAACGACATCCCGCTCGGCAACGCGCTCTGGTCCGCCGCGTTCATCCTGGTGGCGATCGGCCGCGCGCCGGCCGGGGTGACCTGGGTCGACCGCGTGCCGGTGCTCGGCCGGGCGGTCACCGTGGTGAACCGGCGCGCGCTGACCGTCTACCTCTGGCACATGCCGTTCGTGGTGCTCCTCACCCCGCTCGTCGGCCTGGTCGGCTGGTCCCCGCGCGATCCGGTCGGCCTGTGGCTGCGGGTGGGGCTGGTCTTCGCCCTCGTCGGCGTGGTGACGCTCATGGTCGGCTGGGTCGAGGACGTGGCGGCCCGGCGTAGCCCCGAACTGCTTCCGGGCAAACCGCGGCGGACCGTGGCCGGCCGGGCGGCGGCCCCGGCGAGTCCGGCCCCCGCGGGGGCGGGGGACGCGCTGGTGAGCGTCGGTGCCGGGGTGCCGGCGCCGCGCCGCCCGGCCGAGGACCCGGCCGGGGCGACGGCGTCCCGGCCGCCCGGCGGCGACTGAGCGACCACCGGGGGCGGCCCGCTCAGCGGGTGCTGACCGTGACGTTGCCGCTGGTGGCTGATGCTTCGAGCTGCACCGAGGCGGCCGGGTCGTCGGTGACGCGCACGTCGGTGTCGCCGGAGGTCGCGGTGGCGCGCACCCGGTAGCGGCCCGCCGGTACGGCCAGGTCGACGTCTCCGCTGGTGGCGTGCACCCGGGCCGGAGCCGGCTCGTCCAGCTCGACGACGATATCGCCGGAGGTGGTCTCGACGTCGATCGCGGACTCGAGCCGGCGAGCCTCGATGTCGCCGGAGCGGGCCCGTAGCCGCACCGGGCCGGCCGCCTCGACCACCCGGATGTTGCCCGACGTGGTGGACGCCCGGACCTCGCCGGTGACGCCCCGGATGGTCAGGTCGCCGGAGCTGAGCGTGAACTCCACCGCGCCCACGTCGCTGAGGTCGACGTTGCCCGAGCCGGTCCCGCCGCGGACCACCACGCCGGGTGGCGCGGTCACCTCCCAGGAGATGCTGCACCGTTGCCCGCAGTCGGTGGGCAGGACGAGTTCGTCGCCGGTGATCTCGTACCGGCTGTTCGGCTCATCGCCCTGGTAGCGGACCACGCGCTTGACGCGTACCTGGTCGGCGGGGCCGTTGGCCCGGACCACGACGTCGCCGGCGCCGTCGTCGTCCACGGTGATCTTCGTGATCTTCGTCCGCTCGGTCTGGTCGAAGTCGAGGCGGCGGAACGAGAGGGTGTCACACCCGGCGAGGACGATGAGGGCGGTGGCCGTGGCGGCGGCCAGCACGCCACGTGCCCGGAAGACATTGCGCGGCCGGGGAGCGGTGCGGAGCGAAGCCATGCCAGCACACTAGGTCCGGCCCGGCGCCCGGCACATCGGGGATCGCCCGACCGTGCACCCCGAGCCGACCCTGAGATCGCACCCGGAGGGAGAATGGCCTGATGGCCGGGTACCGCCGTCAGCTCTACCGCGACGACGCGGTGGTGCTGCGTGTGCAGAAGCTGGGCGAGTCGGACCGCATCATCACGCTGTTCACCCGCCGGCACGGCCGGTTGCGCGCGGTGGCCCGGGGCGTCCGGCGCACCACGAGCCGGTTCGGCGCGCGGCTGGAACCGTTCGGGCACGTCGACCTCCAGCTCGCCGGTGACCCCAAGGGCAACCAGGGCAGCTCGCTGCACACCGTCAGCCAGGTCGAGGCGATCGAGCTGTACGGCAAGCGGTTCCTCGGCGACTACCCCCGCTACACGGCGGCCAGCGCGATAGCCGAGACCGCCGAGCGGCTCACCCCGGTCGAGCGGGAACCGTCGCTGCGGCTGTTCCAGCTCACCCTCGGCGCGATGAAGTCGCTGGCCCGGGGCGAGCACGCCACCACGCTCGTGCTCGACGCGTACCTGCTGCGCGGCATGGCGTTCGCCGGCTGGGCGCCCGCGTTCGCCGCCTGCGCGGTCTGCGGCGAGCCGGGCCGGCACCGCGCGTTCTCCGTACCGGCCGGCGGCGCGGTCTGCCCGGACTGCCGACCCCCCGGCGCCGCCCACCCCGCGCCCGCCACGCTGGAGCTGATGTCCGCGCTGACCTCCGGCGACTGGGGGTACGCCGACGCCGCCGAGACCGGCGTGCGCCGCGAGTGCAGCGGGCTGGTCGCGGCGCACCTCCAATGGCATCTGGAGCGCGCGCTACGCTCGCTGCCGCTGGTCGACCGGGGTGCCCCGGCGTCCGGCGCGGTCCCGCCGCCCGGCGGTGCGGGGCCGGATGTGGTCCCGCCGCGCTCCGGCGCCGGGCCCGTCGCCGGTGTGAACAGGGAGATGACCGAGTGATCCGATCGACGAGGGCGACCCGCCGCGAGCCGGTGCCGCCGACCCCGCACCCCTCCGGAGCCCGTCCGCCGGCGCTGCCGCCCGCCGCTGTGCCCCGGCACGTCGCCATCGTGATGGACGGCAACGGCCGCTGGGCCAAGGAGCGCGGCCTGCCCCGCACCAAGGGGCACGAGCAGGGCGAGCACAGCCTGTTCGACGCCGTCGAGGGCGCGATCGAGATGGGGATCCCCTACCTGTCGGCGTACGCGTTCTCCACCGAGAACTGGCGGCGCTCACCGGACGAGGTCCGCTTCCTGATGGGCTTCAACCGCGACGTCATCCGCCGCCGCCGCGACCAGCTCGTCGACCTGGGCGTCCGGGTGGTCTGGTCGGGCCGCGCCGGCCGGCTGTGGAAGAGCGTCATCTCCGAGTTGCAGACCGCCGAGGAGATGTCGCGCGGCAACTCGACGCTGACGCTGCAGTTCTGCGTCAACTACGGCGGTCAGGCCGAGATCGCCGACGCCGCCGCCGGGATCGCCCGGGACGTCGCGGCCGGCAAGCTCGACCCGGCCAAGGTGAACGAGAAGACGATCGCGCGTTACCTCTACCATCCCGAGGTGCCCGAGGTCGACCTGTTCCTGCGTCCCTCCGGCGAACAGCGCATCTCGAACTTCCTGCTCTGGCAGACCGCGTACGCCGAGCTGGTCTACCTGGACACGCTCTGGCCGGACTTCGACCGCCGCCACCTGTGGTACGCCTGCGAGCTGTACGCCCAGCGCGACCGCCGCTTCGGCGGTGCCCTGCCCAACCCGGTCGCCCCGGGCGCCTGAGGTCACGCTTAGCGACGCGCCGCGCTGGGTACCGATACGGGTAGACAGCAAACGCGGAGGTGAACCACATGATTCAGAAGCGGATCGCGCAGTGGGCGGTCATGGCGGTCGCCGTGCCGCTGGCGGCGGCCGGCGCGCGCCGGCTCAGCCACACCCTGGAGGCCCGTCGCGGCCCGTCCGGGGTGAGCCGTCTGCTGACCAAGGGCGCCGACCTGATCCGGCCGCAGAAGGCCAAGCGTCGCCGGTTCTTCTGACCGCGACGTCCGGCCGAGGTGGCCGCGGCCACCGTCCGGCCCGAGCATGACGCCCCGCATCCGGCTTTCCCGCCGGGCGCGGAGCGTCGCGCTCTACGATCGGCGCAGGGCGCGCCGCCGGGTGCGCGCCCGCCACGGGGGTGGAGGATGCGCGATCTCCGGTACGAGATGACTGCTGCCCTGGCCGTCGCCGACCTGGTGGAGCCGGCCCGCCGGGACGCGGTCGCCGCACTGTGCGCCGACGTCGCGCAGCGGTGGTGCGCCGACCTCGGGCACACCCCGGCGGTCCGCTCCGGTGAGATCGGCGAACTGGCGGCCGGGGAGCCGGCCGCCGGCTGGACGCCCGAGCCGGACGGTCAGCGGGCCTGGTGAGCCGTCCGGCTGGGCTGGGGCGGCCCGGGCCGGTGTCGATGCGGCCCACGTCGGTGCGGCTCACGCCTCCACTTCGGAGCGGTCGCCCGCCCAGAGGGTGTGGAACGAGCCGTCCCGGTCCACCCGGTGGTAGGTGTGCGCGCCGAAGTTGTCCCGCAGCCCCTGGATCAGCGCGGCCGGCAGCCGCTGCGCCCGCAGCGCGTCGAAGTAGGCCAGCGACGACCCGAAGGCCGGGGCCGGCACGCCCGCCCGGGCCGCGTCGGCCACCACCCGTCGCCAGGCCGGTACGCCGTCGCTGACCCGCTCGGCGAACCAGGGCGCGACGAGCAGCGTCGACAGGTCCGGCTCCGCGTCGTACGCCTCCCGGATCCGGTCCAGGAAACCGGCCCGGATGATGCAGCCACCCCGCCAGATGGTGGCCGTGCCGCCCAGGTCGATGTCCCAGTCGTACTCGCGGCTGCCGGCCCGGATGTGGTCGAACCCCTGCGCGTACGCGACGATCTTGCTGGCCAGCAGCGCGCGGCGCACGTCCTCGACGAACGCCTCCCGGTCGTCCACCTGCCACTCGTCGCCCGCGTCGGCGAACACGCGGCGGGCGGCCTCCCGCTGGTCGGCGTGCCCGGACAGCGACCGGGCGAACGTGGCCTCGGCGATGCCGGTGATCGGGATGCCGAGATCGAGCGCGCTCTGCACGGTCCAGCGGCCGGTGCCCTTCTGCTCCGCCTGGTCGAGCACCACGTCCACGAACGCCTGCCCGGTGGCCGCGTCGGTGTGGCCGAGCACGTCGGCGGTGATCTCGATGAGGAACGACCCCAGTTCGCCGCCGTTCCACTCCCGGAAGATCTCCGCGATCTCCGCCGGGCTCGCCGACAGCCCGGCCCGCAACAGGTCGTACGCCTCGGCGATGAGCTGCATGTCGGCGTACTCGATGCCGTTGTGCACCATCTTCACGAAGTGACCAGCGCCGTCCGGCCCGATGTGCCGGCAGCAGGGCTCACCCTCCACCTGCGCGGCGATCCGCTCGAAGATCGGCCCCAGCTTGCGGTACGACTCGGCCGACCCGCCGGGCATGATGCTCGGGCCGAGAAGCGCGCCCTCCTCGCCGCCGGACACGCCCGTGCCGACGAAGTGCAGCCCGTGCCCCCGCAGCGCCTCCTCCCGGCGGCGGGTGTCGGCGAAGTGCGCGTTGCCGCAGTCGACGACGATGTCCCCCTCCTCCAGCAGCGGGACCAGCTCGTCGATCACGGCGTCGGTGGGCGCGCCGGCCTTCACCATCACGATCACCGCGCGGGGCCGCTCCAGCGAGCCGACGAAGTCCGCGAGCGACTCCGACGGCACGAACGTGCCCTCGTCGCCGTGCTCGGCGACGAGGCTGCGGGTACGTTCCGGCGACCGGTTGTGCACCGCCACGGCGAAACCGTTGCGGGCCAGGTTCCGGGCCAGGTTGCGGCCCATCACCGCCAGACCGGTGACTCCGATCTGCGCCGTCGCCTGCTCTGCCATGCGTACCGCCACCTCTCGTTCGTGCTGCTGTGCCTGCGACCGTATCGCGATCGGCGACGCGGTGGACCGGGTCGTCGACGGGCGGTGAGTTCCCGGTGGCTGCGGGTGCGCGTCCGGTACCTCGGCTCCGGCGGTTCCGTCGCTGCGGTCCGGCAACCGATCAAGGGTGCTGCCGCCGGCCGCCCTGATCGGTTCCGCGGCCCGCCTGACGAACGCCGGCGTGGTCACTCGAAGGTGGCGGCAACACCGGTCCGGCCGGATATCTCCCCGACGATGCGTGGATCCACGGAAGCGGGGTCGCAGACGACGAGATCCTCCGGAGCGTGCACACCCGCGCTGCTCTCGGGATGCCACACGACCACGCCGCCGACCGGCAGGAAGCCGATCACCTGACCGTAGGGGTGCCGAGGCCTTTCCCCAGTGTCGGCTGAGGCGGGCATCCGTACGATCATTCCCAGTCGTAGCCATGGCGGCCGGTCCACCAGAAGCGAGACGTCAGCCGGACCGGATCCGATGCGGGCAGCGGCGTCCTGGGCCATCCGGCCGAGTTCCGTCGAGCGCCGGGTGGTGCCCGCGTCGACCGGGCCGTCCGGCCCCGCGAGCACGAGGCGCATGGAACGGTCCGGCTCGAAATGAACGTGCCCGGTGATGGTGCGTGCCACAGCTCGCCCTCCTCATGCGACGACGCCGGTGGGTGGGGCAGTGCGTCTTCTCGCGTTAATTCGGATGCGGGGCGCTCAGGCCGCGGGATAGCGTGACGGCATGCGTAAGTGACGCCACATCTCCGAGCCCGGTCCACTGCCGCCAGTGCGGTGGATCCGTCCTGCTCCGGGCGTCCGCATCCCTTTCCGCCACCGTCGGTAGCGGTGTCTGTCGCGATCGGATCGCACCGGAGCCCTCGCTCGGCGCGTCCCGATCGGCGCGCCCGTATGACAGGAGGCCCGCGCATGCCAGCGAAGCGTAACCCAAAGAAATCCCGCAAGCAGTCCGCGCCGCAGGTGACCGCGCCGAACCTCGACGTGCTCACAGCGACGCCGCCCGCGGTGGTGCTTCCCACCGAGCCCGGGTCGCCGGTCGGTTCCCCGGAGATCGCGGTCCCGCCCGGCGCGTCCACGACGCCGCCCCGCTCCGGTCCACCGGCCGGACGGCAGCCGCGGCTGACCGGGCGTAGTCAGCGGGCCGGCCAGACCCGGTTCTACGCCTTCCGCCGCAGCTGACCGACAGTCCGATCCCTGCGGTTGCTCGCCGGGCGGGCCCGACCCCGGAGCCTGCCCCGGCGGGCGCCACCCGCTCCTTCCCACCGCGGGCCAGCCCTGCGCCTTCCGCGGTCCCCGGCGACCCTATGGGGGCCACTCCGTACCAAGGTCTCGCCCGGTCGTGGTTGACCATGAGGTTGGCGGCGACAAATCGGGCACTCTTTGCCGTCAACCTCATGGTCAACGGGGCGAGGGTGGGCGCTGGGCTGGCGGGGGTGGGCCGGGTCAGCCGATCAAGGGGCGGAAGGTGCCCAGGGCGATGCTTGTCGCCAAGGCGGCTCCGGCCAGGAGGGCGGCTCCGGCGACCAGCAGGGTGTCGGCGCGGGTGAAGCGCTGGGGGCGGGCGACAGTGCGCGGGGTGCCCGCGTCGAACCCCCGGGCGTCCATCGCCACCGCGAGCCGGGTGCCCCGCCGGATCGCGCCCACCAGCAGCGTGAACGCGGTGGACGCGAACAGCCGCAGCTTCGCCACCGGGTTGCGTCCGGCGTCCACGCCGCGCGCCCGGCGGGCCATGCTGATCATCCGCCACTCCTGTTCCAGCAGCGGCACCATCCGGAACGCGGCGAGCGCCCCGATGGCGAACCGGGCCGGCGCCTTCGCGTTCTGGATCAACGCGTCGGCCAGGTCGGTCGGATCGGTGGTGGCGAACACGACGATGCCGGGCAGGGCCACCGCGACCATCCGCAGCACCAGCCCGAGCGCTGTCGTCAGCACGCCCTCGGTGACCAGGATCGGCCCGGCCTGGAGCAGTACCGGGCCGGAGCGGTCGGCCGCGAAGAGCACGAGTGTGACGAGGATGCCGACGGCGCCGGCCAGCAGCGGCCAGGCCCGCCGGGCCAGCACCCGGTAGCGGACACCGAACAGCGGCAGCGCCGCGAGTTCGACGGCGATGGCGATGGCCGGTGCCACCGGGTCGAGCGTCGCCACCAGGATCACCGTGAAGACCAGCGCGGCGGCCAGCTTCGCCACCGGGTTGCGGCGGGCCAGCGGGGCGCCGGGTACGGCGACCGGTTCGAGGCCGATCACGGCACACCTCCGGCAGCCGGGCCGTCGTCGCCCGCGCGCGCGGCCTCGGCCACGCCGGTCGAGGACCGCCCGTCGGGGGAGCGCTCCGCGCCGGACGGTGACCGGTCCAGGGTGAGTGTCCGGTCGGCCAGCGCGGCGACGAAGTCCTCGTCGTGGGTCACCGCCACGACGCCGTGACCGGCGTCGCGCAGCTCGGCGAGCAGGTCGACCAGCTCCAGCCAGGTGCGCCGGTCCTGGCCGTACGTGGGCTCGTCGCAGATCAGCAGGCGGGGCGCGGTGGCCAGCGCCGTCGCCACGCTCAGCCGCCGCGCCTCGCCACCGGAAAGGGTGTACGGGTTGGCGCCCGCCAGCTTGTCCAGCCGCAGCCGCTCCAGCAACCCGTCGACAGTGGCGGTCACCGCCGTGTCGGGCTGACCGGTGCGGCGGGGGCCGAGCGCCAGCTCGTCGCGGACCGTGGCGGTGACGAACTGGTGCTCCGGGTCCTGGAACACCGAGCCGATCCGGCGGACCAGCGCCGGTGCACGCCAGCGGTGCGGGGGAGTGCGCGCGTCCCGCCCGGCGAGTTCCGCCGACGCAGTCACGGTGCCGGTGCCGGGTTTCAGCAGGCCGCCCAGGAGCAGCGCCAGCGTGGACTTCCCGGCCCCGTTCGGGCCGAGGACGGCGAGCGCCTCGCCGGCGCGTACCCGAAGGTCGGTCGGGGCCAGCCGGGGTGGGAGGCCGAGCCGGCCGGCGGTGAGCAGCACGTCGCCGGGCGGCGCGGCGGCGTGCCGGGGTGGCGCGACGTGCCCGGGTACCCAGACTCCGGCGGCGGCCAGCGCGTCGCCGTGCGCGGCGAAGACCGTCTCGGGCGGCCCGTCGGCGCGGACCCCGCCGCCGGGTTCGAGCACCACGACGCGGTCGACCAGCGGCAGGGCCTCGGTGACCCGGTGCTCGACCAGGATCATCGTGGTGTCCGGGTCGAGCGCGTTCGCGACGGCCCGGCGGATCAGGGCGGCACCGGCCGGGTCGAGGTTCGCGGTGGGCTCGTCCAGCAACAGCAGTCCGGGGCGCAGCGCGAGCGTGCCGGCCAGCGCCAGCCGCTGCTGCTCGCCGCCGCTGAGCGCGGCGGTCGGGCGGTCCCTGTCGTACGGGAAGCCGACCCGCCGCAGCGCCTCGTCGACGCGGGGCCAGATCTCGCCGGCCGGTACGCCGCGGTTCTCCAGCCCGAACGCCACGTCGTCGCCGGAGCGGGCCATGACGAGCTGGGTCTGCGGATCCTGGAACAGGATGCCGACGCGCTCACGCGCCTTGCGCGGGTCCAGCCCGTCGATCTCGACGGCACCCTCCTGCTCGCCGGAGTCCTCCGGCAGCAGCCCGGCCAGCGCGGCCAGCAGCGTGCTCTTACCGGCCCCGGAGGGCCCGAGCAGCAGCACCCGCTCGCCGCTCTCCACGCGCAGATCCACGCCGCGCAGAGCCCACCGCCGACGTCCCCCGTGCCGCCACCCGAACCCCCGCAGCACCACAGCGCTCACGAACCACCCACCCCCTCTCCCGGCCCAGCTTGTGTGATCAAGGAGTTCGCGTCCGGGAAACCGTGCCCGGCGGACGCGAACTCCTTGATCACCGGGGCGGGGCGAGCCGTCAGACCAGGGCCCGGTCGCGGCCGGCGGGGAAGCGGTCCAGGACGCCGGTGTTCGCCAGCGCGCGGGTGAGGGCCACCGCGCCCAGGCCCGCCACCAGCAGGCAGCTGAGCACACCGAACGCGATGTACGGCAGCCGGAACGTGGTCCAGCTCGTGGCCGGGTACCAGTAGAGGACGTCGAACACGGTGGCGAAGAGGCCGCCCGCCGCCCCGGCCAGCGCCGCCGTGACCGGCCGGTAGCTGCGGTACCGGGTGGCCGCGAAGACGCTCTCCACTCCCAGGCCCTGCACCGCGCCCTGAAGGATCGCCATCGCGCCGTACGGGGAGCCGAGCAGCACCGAGACGGTCGAGGCGACGGTCTCGGTGAGCAGCGCCGCGCCCGGCTTGCGGACGATGAGCGCGCTCAGCACGGCGGGGATGAGCCAGACGCCGTACATGACCGACTGGAGCGGGGCGAAGAAGGCGAACGGCCCGTCGCTGCCCTTCCAGAGGATGTTCCAGAGCTGGAACACGACGCCGAAGGCGACGGCGATGACCGAGGCGACGACGATGTCGACGGTACGCCAGCGGTTGCTGTCGGTGTGGTTCACGGATGGCTCCCAGTTCGTCTAGGTGAACCAGGAGAAGACGCACGCCGCGCCCGGTGGTCACCGGACGGCGACGCGGCTGAAGGTCGACCGAACTCCCTGCGCTGGCATTACCCAGATCAGGTTCGAGGGTCTGCGGGCACCGGCCCGCACTCTCAGCGCTGTGCGCTCCCCTGTCGGATGTGAAGTTGTCTCGTCGCAGACGCTAGCACCGACGACGGTCTCCGGCCCAGCAGGGCGAGTGTCGGTATGGTGGCGATCATGCAGGTGGATGCGCGGGGACTGACGTTCGAGGTGCGCGCCGGTGGCCCCGAGGGGGGTGACCCCGTCCTGTTGCTGCACGGCTTCCCGCAGCACTCCGGCGAGTGGGACGCGGTCACGCCCGCGCTGCACGCCGCCGGGCTGCGCACGTACGCGCTCGACCAGCGCGGCTACTCGCCCGGCGCGCGTCCGGCGGACGTCGGGGCGTACCGGATCCCCGAGCTGGTGGCCGACGCGGCGGCGGTGCTCGACGCGCTCGGGGTGGCACGCGCACACGTGGTCGGTCACGACTGGGGCGCGATCGTGGCGTGGGGCCTGGCGGCGGCCCACCCGGAGCGGGTCCGGACGCTCACCGCGGTGTCGGTGCCGCACCCCTCGGCGATGGGTCATGCGCTGGCCACCGACCCGCGGCAGAAGGTCAAGTCCGCCTACATCGCGTTGTTCCGCAAGCCCGGTACGGCGGAGAAGGTGCTGCTGGCGTGGCACGGCGCCACGCTGCGCAAGCTGCTGAGCGGCGTGGGCGACGCCGGTACGGTCGCCCGGTACGCCGAGCCGATGCGCGAGCCGGGGGCGTTGACGGCGGCACTGAACTGGTACCGCGCGATGACCGGGGCGGACATGAAGGGGGTCGCCCCGGTCGGGGTGCCGACCACGTTCGTGTGGAGCGACAAGGACGTGGCGATCGGCCGGACGGCCGCGCACGCGTGCGCCGCGCACGTCACGGGTGACTACCGGTTCGTGGTGCTGCCAGGGGTCAGCCACTGGATCCCGGACGAGGCACCCGGCCCGCTGGCCGAGGCGATCCTCGCCCGGTGCGCAGGAACGGAGGAGGCATGACGGTGAGCGCCGACGCGTACCTGGCGGTGGTGACCGAGACGATCGGCCGGGTCGCGGCCGAGCAGCGGCAGAACGTGGCCGACGCGGCCGACCTGATCGCGGCGGCGCTGCGCGCCGACGGTGTGGTGCACGCGTTCGGCACCGGGCACTCCGAGGCGCTGGCCATGGAGATCGCCGGTCGGGCCGGCGGTCTGGTGCCCACCAACCGGATCGCGTTGCGTGACCTGGTGCTGATCGGCGGCGACCCGGCCGACGTGCTCGGCCCGAAGCTGGAACGCGACCCGGCCGTGGCGCACCGCCTGTACGAGTTGGCGCCGATCCGGCCGCAGGACGTGTTCGTGCTGGCCTCGAACTCGGGCGTGAACGGGGCGATGGTCGAGTTCGCGTCCGTGGTGAAGGAACGCGGGCACGGCCTGGTGGCGATCACGTCGGCGCAGCACTCGGGCCGGATGACCTCGCGGCACCCGTCCGGCCGCAAGCTCGCCGACTTCGCCGACGTGGTGCTGGACAACGGCGCCCCGTACGGCGACGCCACGCTGCCGCTGCCGGGCGGCGGCGCGGTCGGCGCGGTCTCCTCCATCACCGCGGCGCTGCTCGCCCAGCAGATCGTGGCCGAGGTGGTGGCCCGGCTGGTCGCGGCGGGGCGGCGCCCGCCGGTCTACCTGTCCGCGAACATCACCGGCGGCGACGAGCACAACGCCGAGCTGGAGGCACGGTACGCGGGCCGGATCCGCCGCGGTTCCTGAACCGGTTTCGTGATCGCTCCTGCGGGGCACAGGCGGTCCTGCCGGTGGGCGTTTCCCCACCGGTCGTGCCGTCTTCACCGGAGGTTCACGAGGTGTCCAAGGAATCCGAGAAGCAGCGCTGGCAGCGCAACTTCGCCGACCTCTTGCAGGAGCTGCGGGTCGCGCAGACCGGCGTGCAGATCCTGTTCGCCTTCCTGCTGACGATGCCGTTCAGCAACGCCTTCACCCGGACCACCAACTTCCAGCGCGACGTCTACATCGTGGCGTTGCTGGCCGCTGCCGCCGCGGCCGCGATGATCATCTCGCCGGTCGCGTTCCACCGGGCTCTGTTCCGTCAGGGGCGCAAGCCGGAGCTGGTCCGCTTCGCCCACCGGATGGCCTCGGGTGGCCTGTTCTTCATGCTGATCGCGATGGTCAGCGCGGTCCTGCTGGTCACCGACTTCGTGCTGCCCCGGCCGGTCGCGTTCGTGCTCAGCGCTGCTACCGGGATCTGGTTCCTGACCTTCTGGGCGATCCTGCCGTTCAGCCGCCGCAACTGGGGCGAGGACGACATCGACGACGAGGACGATGACCCGCAGACGCTGTCCGGCGACTGACGGTCCGCCAAATCGGACGTGCACGCGACGCTACCCCTGGGTAACACCCGGGGGTAGCGTCGTTTTCGTCGCACGCGTCGACGCAGCCGGACCGACGAGGAGGCAGCCGTGACCACGACACAGAACAGCCGGCCCGAGTCACCAGACGGTGCGGGGCCGCTGCCCACCGAGGCGGGCCAGGTCTCCGAAAAGGAGGCCCGGCAGGTCGCCGAGGCGGCCCGCGAGTCGGCCTGGGACCGGCCGAGCTTCGGCAAGGAACTGTTCCTCGGCCGCTTCCGGCTCGACCTGATCGACCCGTGGCCCCGCCCCGACCCGGCCGAGGTGGCCCGCGCCGACGAGTTCCTCGGCGCGCTGCGCGCGTACCTGACGTCCGAGGTGGACGGCGAGGCGATCGAGCGGGACGCGCGCATCCCCGACGAGGTGTTCCACGGCCTGGCCGGGCTCGGCACGTTCGGCATGAAGATCGACCGGAAGTACGGCGGGCTGGGGCTGAGCAACCTGCACTACTGCCGGGCGCTGATGCTCGTCGGCTCGGTGAACCCGGCGGTCAGCGCGCTGCTCTCGGCGCACCAGTCGATCGGCGTGCCGCAGCCGCTGAAGATGTTCGGCACGCCCGAGCAGAAGGAACGGTTCCTGCCCCGGCTTGCCGCCGGTGAGGTCTCCGCGTTCCTGCTCACCGAGCCGGACGTCGGCTCCGACCCGGCCCGGCTCGCCACCACCGCCGAGCCGACGGCGGACGGCACCGGCTACCGGCTCAACGGGCTGAAGCTCTGGGCCACCAACGGCACGCTCGCCACGCTGCTGGTGGTGATGGCCCGGGTGCCGGCCGGCGAGGGGCGGCGCGGCGGCATCACCGCGTTCGTGGTGGAGGGCGACAGCGACGGCATCACCGTGGAGCGGCGCAACTCCTTCGTCGGGCTGCGTGGCCTGGAGAACAGCCTCACCCGGTTCCACGACGTGTTCGTGCCCAAGGAGAACGTGATCGGCGGCGAGGGCAAGGGCCTCAAGATCGCGCTGACCACATTGAACACCGGGCGGCTCTCGCTTCCGGCCATGTGCGTCGGTGCCGGAAAGTGGGCGCTCAACGTGGCTCGCGAGTGGGCGGCGGACCGGGTCCAGTGGGGCCGCCCGGTGGGCGAGCACGAGGCGGTGGCGAAGAAGCTGTCGTTCATCGCCGCCACCACGTACGGCATGGAGTCGATGCTCGACCTGTCCTGCATGCTCGCCGACGACGACCGCAACGACATCCGGATCGAGGCGGCGCTGGTCAAGCTCTACGCCAGCGAGATGGCCTGGCGGATCGCCGACGAGCTGATCCAGATCCGCGGTGGCCGCGGCTACGAGACGGCCGACTCGCTCGCCGCCCGGGGGGAACGGCCGGCCGCCGTCGAGCAACTCCTGCGCGACCTGCGGATCAACCGGATCTTCGAGGGCTCCACCGAGATCATGCACCTGCTGATCGCCCGCGAGGCGGTCGACGCCCACCTGTCCGTCGCGGGCGACATCATCGACCCCGACGCCGGGCTGGGCCGCAAGGCCAGGGCGGGCGCGCGGGCCGGCGCCTTCTACGCGAAGTGGCTGCCCACGCTCGCCGTCGGCAAGGGACAGACGCCCGGGGCGTACCAGGAGTTCGGGCCGCTGGCCGGGCACCTGCGCCACGTCGAACGGACCTCCCGCAAGCTGGCCCGGTCGACGTTCTACGCGATGTCGCGGTGGCAGGGAAAGATGGAGCGCAAGCAGGCGTTCCTCGGCCGGGTGGTGGACATCGGCGCGGAGCTGTTCGCGATGAGCGCGGTCTGCGTCCGGGCCTACGCCGAGCGGGACGCGCACCCGGAGAACGTCGAGCTGGCCGACCTGTTCTGCCGGCAGGCGCGGCTGCGCGTCGACGGCCTGTTCACCGGGCTGTGGTCGAACACCGACTCGGTCGACGTGGCCGCCGCCAAGCGCATCGTCGCCGGCCGGTACGCCTCGGTGGAGGAGGGTGTCGTCACGCCACCCGCCGACCTCCCCTGGGTCGCCCGCTGGGAACCGGGGCCGTCCACCGAGCAGGACGTCCGCCGTCGCATCCCGCCCACCGGCTGACCATCCGCCGCTCCCGCGCTGTGCCCGCGCGGCGGTCGTCCCGCCCGGACGGCCGCCGTCCGGGTGGCGGTCGTGTGTCGGTGCGTGGAGGAAGGACACTCTTCTCCGCGTTATGACCCTCGGTCATGAATAGGACTGGGAGTCATAACGCGGGGAGTGCGTCATCTTCCGGGAACCGGGACGTCAGCGGCCTCCGCGAAGCCCCAGTTCGCGCAGCTCCAGCGCGGCGAGCGCGTCGACGGTCGCGTCGTCGCCGCGCCGCCACGCCTCGGCGACGTCGGGCGCGATCCGGGTCAGCTTCGACAGCGGCTGGCCGGCCAGCGCGCGCAGCGCCAGCAGATCCCGGCCGGCCGGCACGCCGGCCAGGGCCTTCGCCGCGCCGGCCCGGCGCATCCAGCGCAGGCGCAGCGGCAGCCAGCCGAACAGCACCAGGCCGAGCGGGAACACCAGCACCGCGATGGTCAGCCCGAGCGCGAGCTGCCCGACCAGTTCCTGCTGGTCGCGGCCCGCCTCGGCTACCGAGCGGGCGGCCTCGGCGGCCCGGGTGAACGGCGCGGTCAACTCGTCGCCGACGATCGGGACCCGACCGACCTTGCCGCCCGCGTCGGCCAGGTTGTCGGCGAGTCCGCCGCCGGCCCCCTCCAGCTTCTGCCCGGGTACGGCGAGCTTCTCGACCAGGTCGTGCAGCCACAGCGCGAAGCGGATCGCCGCGTACACCCAGACGACCACGAGCAGGTCGGTGAGGAACTGGCGGACGGCGACGGGAAAACGGTCGGCGTAGATCTTCACGCCGGACAGCGTCCCACGGCACGGGCGCGTCGGCACCTGGCCGATTTCCCGCTCAGTGCGACCCTTCGTCGGCGTGACTGACCGCATCCGCCACGATGTGCGCGACGTGGTCGTCGACCAGGGCGTACGCGATCTCCCGGCCGCGCCGCGACCCGCGCACCACGCCGGCGCCGCGCAGCACCCGCAGGTGCTGGGAGACCAGCGGCTGCGGCGCGCCGAGCTTCTCGACCAGTTCGTGTACGCAGCGTTCCCCCGCGGCCAGCTCGCTCACGATCGCGAGCCGGATCGGGGCCGAGAGCGCGCGCAGCAGGTCGCCCGCGCCCTCGAAGGCGTCGTACCCGTTCGTGCCGGTCGTCACCCCGTAACGGTAACCAATCCCAGGCGCGTCGGCGGCTAGGGCCTCATCGCAGCAGCACCTCGTGCTCGGCCGGCTCGGCCGGCGACGTCGCCCGGTCGGTCCGGGTCCGCCGCCGCAGCGCCCGCAGACCCGCCGCCGCGAGCGCGACCAGCAGGAACGAGCCGATCGCCACGAGCACCACCGACGCGCCGGGCGCGGTGTCGGCGGTGGCGGCCACCCAGACCCCGGTGCCGGCGGCGAACAGGCCCAGCGCCATGGCCGCCGTCATGGTCGACCGGAAGCCCCGGGTCACCTGCTGCGCGGTGGCCACCGGCACCACCATCAGCGCGCTGATCAGCAGCACCCCGACGGCCCGCATGGCGATGGTCACCGTGACCGCGGTGCCGACCGCGATGAGCAGGTTCAGCGCCCGCACCGGCAGGCCGGACACCCGGGCGTACTCCTCGTCGTGGCACACCGCGAACAGGGCCGGGCGCAGCACCAGCATGGTCACCAGCAGCACCACGCCGAGCACGCCGATGGTGATCAGGTCGGTGCGGGAGGTGGTGGTCAGCGACCCGAACAGGTACGCGTTGAGCGACCCGGTGCTGGCGTCGGAGAGCCCGACCAGCGTCACGCCACCGGCGATGCCGCCGTAGAACAGCAACGCCAGCGCCAGGTCACCGGAGGTGCGCCCGTACGCGCGGACCAACTCGATAAGCACCGCGCCGAGCGTCGCGGCGATCACCGCCACCAGCACGGGGGAGTGGTTGAGCAGCAGTCCCGCGCCGACGCCGGTGAGCGCCACGTGCCCGAGCCCGTCGCCGATCAACGCCAGCCGGCGCTGCACCAGGTAGATGCCGAGCGCCGGGGCGGCCAGCCCGATGATCAGCGCGCCGACCAGGGCGCGGAGCATGAAGTCGTACTGGAAGAGGTCCATCTCAGATGCCTGTCCAGAGCCGGGCCGGCTCCTCGTCGCAGTGCGGGTGCACGTGCTCGTGGCCCGGGTCGGCGTGGTGGCCGGCCGGTTCGGGCACCGCACCGTCGTGGGCGATCCCGCCCTGGTGCACCACCACGGCCCGGCTGATCAGCGGGCGCAGCGGGCCCAGCTCGTGCGCGACGAGCAGCACCGTGCCCCCGCCGTCGCGGAACGCGCGCAGCGCCGAGGAGAACGCCTCCTGGCTGGCCGCGTCCACCCCGGCGGTCGGCTCGTCGAGCACCAGCAGCTCCGGCCCGCCGGCCAGCGCGCGGGCGATCAGGGTGCGCTGCTGCTGGCCGCCGGAGAGCGTCGACACCGGGTCACCGGCACGGTCGGTGAGCCCGACCGCGTCCAGCGCCGCCGCCACCGCCTCCCGGTCCGCCCGGCCGGCGGGCCGCAGCACGCCCCGGCGGGCCAGCCGCCCGGACGCCACCACCTCGCGCACCGTGGCGGGCACCCCGCTGCCCGCGCCGAGCCGCTGCGGCACGTACCCGATGCGGTGCCACTGCCGGAAGCGGCGCTGCGGCGTGCCGAACAGGGCGACCGACCCGGCGCCGACCGGCACCAGGCCGAGTGCGGCGCGCACGAGGGTCGACTTGCCGGAGCCGTTGGCGCCGAGCACGGCGACCACCTCCGCAGCGGTCACCGTCAACGAGACGTCACGCAGCACCGGGCGGCCGTCGTAGCCGACGGTGGCGTGCGCGATCTCGATCACGGGTGGGGTCACGAACAGCCCAGCGCGGTTCGCAGGGTCTGCAGGTTGGTGCGCATCGCGGAGAGGTAGTCGCCGTCGGCGGGCGGGCCCTCCAGCGGGTCCAGGACGGCCGTCTTCGCCCCGACCTCACGCGCGATGGTCTCGGCGACCTTCGGGCTGACCAGCGTCTCGAAGAAGATCGTGCCGGCCTGGTGTTCCCGGGCCTCCTCGGCGACCTCGGCGAGCCGCTGCGGAGACGGCTCGGCCTCCGGGGTGAGCCCGCTGATGCCGATCTGCTCCAGCTTGTAGCGGTCGGTCAGGTAGCCGAACGCGGCGTGGCTGGTGACGATCTCCCGGCGCTGGCAGGTGCGCAGGCCGTCGGCGTACTCGGTGTCCAGCTTCGTCAGCTCGGTGCGCAGCGCGCCGGCCCGCGCGGTGTAGTCGGCGGCGTGGTCCGGGTCGGCCTTGCCCAGGCGTTCGGCGAGCTTGTCGCCGATCGTGGCCAGCCGGGTCGGATCGAGCCAGACGTGCGGGTCCTTGCCGCCGCCCTCCTCGGCGTGCTCGTCCTCGGCGTGCTCGTCCTCGGCGTGCTCGTCCTCGCCCTCGCCCTCATGGTCGTGGTCGTGGTCACCGGCGGCGGCGTCCCGCAGCGGCGTCACGCCCGCCACGTCGAACGCGTGGTCGCCGCCGTTCTGCTCCACCGCCTCGTCCACCGCCGGCTGGAAGCCGCTGAGGTAGACGACCAGGTCGGCGTCGACGACCTCGCCGACCTGTCGTGGGTTGAGTTCCAGGTCGTGCGGCTCGGCGCCGGGTTTGGTCAGGTTGCTGACCGTGACCGCGTCGCCGCCGATCCGCTCGGCGAGGAACTGGAGCGGGTAGAACGCGGCCACCACGCCGACCTCGCCCGGCTGGCTCACGTCGCCTGAGTCGTCCGCACAGGCGGTCAGGCCGGCGGCGGCGAGTAGGGCGGCGGCTGTGGTGGTCAGGATGCGGCGGGATGTGCGTACGGTCATGGACTCAACTGTCCGTGACAACGAAAATTATTGTCAAAAACGCATGATTGCATGTCAGCGCAGATGAGATCCGTCCGCGCCTCAGCCGACCGTGAGCTTCGCCAGCGCCACCGCGACCAACAAGGTGAGCATCACCAGCCGGAGCATCCGGGTCGCCGGGGCCTGCACCGGCCAGGTGACCGACATCAGCCAGACCAGCCCGCCGGCCAGCACGAGCAGCAGGCCGCCACCCGCCGGGCCGGGCGCGAACAGGCCGACGAGCACCAGGGCCAGCGCGGCCAGGAACACCACCGTCGGGTTGAGCCGTGCCAACCGGGCCAGCCCGGGACTCTGCGTACGCTGCATGCCACAAACTCTACGAGGAGGAACCCCGTGCTGGTCACCAACCGCTTCGTGGTGGAAGCCGAAACGGTGGACGAGTTCACCCGTGCGGCGCACGACGCGCTGGCCGCGCTCGCCGCCCGCCCCGGCTACCTGCGCGGTGAACTGCTGCGGGCGCTCGACGACCCGGACCACTGGCTCCTGGTCACCGAGTGGGAGTCGGTCGGGGCGTACCGGCGGGCACTCGGCGGGTTCGACGTCAAGGTCACCGCCGTGCCGCTGCTCGCCCGATCGATGGACGAGCCGTCGGCGTACGAGACACTCGCCAGCGCCGCCCCCGACGGTGAGATCGTCGTCGCCGCCAGCGATCGTGCCGCAGGTCCGTACCGCTGAGTGCCGGGGCACTACCCTGGCGCGTATGACCGCTCCCGGACCGGCCGCGCCGCCCCCGTCATCAGTTCCGCCCGCGCTGCCGGCGGAACCCGGGGTGCCCGCGCCGCCGCAGGGGCCCGGCGCCGCGCCGCCGTTCGCCGCCCCACCCACCGAGGGTGGGCGGACCCGGCTCTGGCTCGGCCTCGGCGCGGGTGCGCTCGCCGTGCTGATCTGCTGCGGCGGGGGCGGCACGGCGGTGGTCGGCCTGGCGGTGAGCAACGCCCAGGCGATCGGCGAGCAGGGCCGGGCGGTCACGAACGACTACTACCAGGCGCTCGTGGCCCGGGAGTGGTCAAAGGCGTACGACACGCTCTGCGACGACCTCCGCCGGCGTGAGCCCCGGCGGGAGTTCGAGCGGCGGGTGGCCACCGAGCCGCAGGTCTCCGGCTACCGGGTGGGCGATGTCGACCTCGCCACGCTCACCGTGCCGGTGGACGTCACGCTCGCCGGCGGCCGGCGGGAGGCGCAGACCGTGACGCTCGCGCCGGACCAGCAGACGGGCGGCGTGGAGGTCTGCGGGGTGAGCTGACCGGGCCCCGGTATTCTGCTGGGCTCGGGACGGACACGACCGTACCGTTGTCCCGAACAGCCCGGTCCCATCCATCTCGACCGCGCCGACCGCCAGCCGGCGTAGGAGGAAACATGCCAGCCGACCGTATCGACGCCGTCACCAGCCTCGCCAAGCGCCGGGGTTTCGTCTTTCCCTCCAGCGAGATCTACGGGGGCACCCGGTCGGCGTGGGACTACGGTCCGCTCGGCGTCGAGCTGAAGGAGAACGTCCGCCGGCAGTGGTGGCGGACCATGGTGCAGCAGCGCGACGACGTCGTCGGCCTCGACTCGGCGGTCATCCTGGCCCGCAAGGTCTGGGAGGCCAGCGGCCACATCGCCGAGTTCGTCGACCCGCTCACCGAGTGCCAGTCCTGCCACAAGCGGTTCCGGGCCGACCACCTGGAAGAGGCGTACGAGGCCAAGCACGGCAAGCCGCTGACGTCGCTGACGGAACTGAACTGCACCAACTGCGGCAACAAGGGCACCTTCACCGAGCCGAAGATGTTCAACGGCCTGATGAAGACCTACCTGGGCCCGGTGGAGAGCGACGAGGGCATGCACTACCTGCGCCCGGAGACCGCCCAGGGCATCTTCGTCAACTACAAGAACGTGGAGACGGTCGCCCGGAAGAAGCCGCCGTTCGGCATCGCGCAGACCGGCAAGTCGTTCCGCAACGAGATCACCCCGGGCAACTTCATCTTCCGGACCCGTGAGTTCGAGCAGATGGAGATGGAGTTCTTCGTCGAGCCGGGCACCGACGAGCAGTGGCACGAGTACTGGCTCTCCGAGCGCTGGAACTGGTACCTCGACCTGGGCCTGTCCGAGGAGAACCTGCGCTTCTACGAGCACCCCAAGGAGAAGCTCTCCCACTACTCGAAGCGCACCGTCGACATCGAGTACCGGTTCCGGTTCGGTGGCAGCGAGTTCGCCGAGCTGGAGGGCATCGCCAACCGCACCGACTTCGACCTGTCCACGCACAGCAAGCACTCCGGCGTCGACCTGTCGTACTTCGACCAGGGCAAGGGCGAGCGCTGGATCCCGTACGTGATCGAGCCGGCCGCCGGCCTCACCCGCGCGGTGCTGGCGTTCCTGCTCGAGGCGTACGACGAGGACGAGGCGCCGAACACAAAGGGCGGCGTGGACAAGCGCACCGTGATGCGCTTCGACCCGCGGCTGGCCCCGGTCAAGGTCGCCGTGCTGCCGCTGTCGCGCAACGAGGCGCTGTCGCCGAAGGCCAAGCAGCTCGCCGCCGACCTGCGTAAGCGCTGGGTGGTCGAGTTCGACGACTCGCAGGCGATCGGCCGCCGCTACCGCCGGCAGGACGAGATCGGCACGCCGTTCTGCGTCACCGTCGACTTCGACACGCTCGACGACAACGCCGTCACGGTCCGGAACCGGGACACGATGGCCCAGGAGCGCGTCTCGCTGGACCAGGTCGAGCGCTACCTTATCGAGCGCCTCCCCGGCTGCTGACTTGATGTAAGGAAGGGCCCCTTCTTAACGTCTCGCGTAGAGAAGGGGCCCCTTATTAACACCCGTCGCCGGGGGAGATCGGCTCCGCCCGTACGCCGGTCGCGGCGCCCAGCCCGCGCCGGGCCTCGTACGCGTCCTCCACCGTGCGCCGCACGCGGCCCGGCTCCCGGCGGATCTGCGCCGGCGTGAAGTGCAGGATGAGCACCCCGTGCCGGCTCAGCTCGTTGTGCCGGTCCAGCGTCCGCGCCCAGTCGTCCGGGCTGAGGTGGTACTCCCGCGAGTCGACCTCCAGCGCCACCGCGCAGTCGGCGAGGTAGCCGTCCGGCGTCGGCAGCCGGGCGCCGTCGGCCGCCGACAGCCGTGGGTTCCACAGGATTCCGCCGAGCACCCCGCTGCTGCTCAGACACTCCCGCAGCTCCGTCTCCGGCGCCGAGCGGACCCCGTCGGTGATCTCCGCGAACGCCTTCCGGATCAGGGCGGTGCGGCTACGCCGGGCCCGGCGGATCTCCGCGTCCAGGGCGTCCAGGTCGGTGAACCCGCGCTGCACGGCCTCGGCCACCGTCGCCCGTACCGGCCGTAGCCGGCGCAGGTCGCGAGCGGCGTCCACCACCGCCCGGGCCGGCGAGCACACCGGGTACAGCGCGGTCCGCCGGGCCCGCGGATCAAGCTCCAGGGCCCGCGCGATCACCGCGTGACCGGCCGATCGGCGCCGCACGTGGTGCGGCAGGATCAGGTGTACGTCAGCGGTGCGCGGGCTGTGCCGGAAGCCGTACCAGATCAAGGCGGCGAGACCGGTGACCTGCGCGTCGGCGCCCGCGTAGAGCGCCGCCGAGATGCGTCGCTGCTCGTCGGTGAGGGTGCCGGTGACGAGCGCGTACGTCGCCGGCAGCACGCGTTGCCACAGGCCGCGCCGGGTCTGCCGGTACAGGTACATGTCGTCGTATCCGACGCCGAGAAGCTGCGTCCGGGTGACGATCTGCTGCTGGCGTTCCGCCAGGTCGCTGAGTTCGGGTGGTTGTTCGCGCATGCCGGGCAGCCTGCGCGCTCGGTCCGTCCCCTTCCTGCCCGCCGGCCCGGTCTGTGGACAGCGGACCCCGGTGTGGAGAACGTCCGCGTGGCGGGCCGGCTGTGATATGTGCCCTGTTAAAAAGGGGCCCCTGCTCTACCGGAGACGTTAAGAGGGGGCCCTTCCTTACACTTGGGCGGTGACTGCCCCGACCCTGCCCGCGTTGACCATCGGGCCGCACCAGGTCTGGCCACCGGTGGTGCTCGCGCCGATGGCCGGGATCACCAACGTGGGTTTCCGCCGGCTCTGCCGTGAGCAGGGCGGTGGCATCTACGTGTGCGAGATGATCACCACCCGGGCGCTCGTCGAGCGGAACCCGAAGACGCTACGCATGATCGCCTTCGGCGTCGAGGAGCAGCCCCGCAGCCTCCAGCTCTACGGCACCGACCCGGAGATCACCGCCGCCGCGGTGCGGATCGTGGTCGAGCGTGACCTGGCCGACCACATCGACCTCAACTTCGGCTGCCCGGTGCCCAAGGTGACCCGCCGGGGCGGCGGCTCGGCCCTGCCGTGGCGCCGCCGCCTGTTCGCCCGGCTGGTAAAGGCCGCCGTGGACGCCGCGTCGCCCGCCGGGGTGCCGGTCACCGTCAAGATGCGCAAGGGCATCGACGACGACCACCTGACGTACGTCGAGGCGGGGCTGGCGGCCCAGGACGCGGGCGTGGCGGCGGTCGCCCTGCACGGGCGTACGGCCGCGCAGCGTTACTCCGGCACCGCCGACTGGGACGCGATCGCCACGCTCAAGTCGGCGCTCGACGTGCCGGTGCTCGGCAACGGCGACATCTGGGAGGCCGACGACGCGCTGCGGATGGTCGCGCACACCGGCGTGGACGGCGTGGTGATCGGGCGCGGCTGCCTGGGCCGGCCGTGGCTGTTCGCCGACCTGGAGGCCGCGTTCAACGGGAGCCCCGAGCGGCGGCTGCCGAGCCTGGGTGAGGTGGCGGTGACCATGCGCCGGCACGCCGAGCTGCTGGTGGAGCAGTTCGTGGCGGGTGCCCGCAACCCGGCCCGGGGGGAGCGGGACGGCTGCACCGACTTCCGCAAGCACGTCGCCTGGTATCTGAAGGGCTTCCCGATCGGCAGCGAGCTGCGCCGCTCGCTCGCCATGATCGAGAGCCTGGCGCAGCTCGACGACCTGCTCGGCAAGCTGGATCCGGCCGTACCGTTCCCGGTGGAGAACCTCGGGCAGCCGCGTGGCCGCACCAACTCCCCGGGCAAGGTCTTCCTGCCCGACGGCTGGCTGGCCAGCCGCGACGACGACACCCCGCCCGACGGCGCCGAACTGGACGACTCCGGCGGCTGATCCCGGACACGCCTGACCCCGGACACGCCGAAGGGCCCGACCCCCGCAGTGGGGTCGGGCCCTTCGGTGTTCGGTCAGGAGCTGTAGCCGCGGCTGGCGATCCAGCGGGCTAGCTCGTCCACGTCCATCCGGTAGGAGGCCTGGTCCGGGTTCGCCGAGTCGGCGATCGTCACGACCTTGCCGCCGTCGCGGTAGCCGACCACGCTGATGTAGTGGCCACCCTCGAACGCGTGGGTGTTGCCGTCGGTGTCGGTCGCGGTGCCGGCGATGTTCGCCACCACGGCCCGGCCGTCGTCCACCGTGCGCACCACGTCGGCGCGCAGCTTCTCCACCTTGTCGCCGACCTCGTCCACCGGGATCTCGGTCGACTTGTAGACGTCCTTGCCGGTCTCCTTGTTCAGCACCGGCGTGATGTCGTTGATGGAGTTGGTGCCGGCCTCGGTCGTGCCCATCTCCTCGGCCATGGCGTGCACGTCGATGTTCTTGCCCTGCACGCTCAGCGCGTTACGGGCCGCGGCCGGGCCGCAGAAGTAGAAGTTGGGCTGCGCCTCGTAGCGCACGTCCAGCTCCCGCTCGCCGTGCTCGCGATCGGTGGTGACGACCTGGGCGGCGCGCTCGGCCGGGGTGGCCTGGGCGGCGATGGCGGGGCCGGCGATGCCACCGGCGGTGGCGGCGATGCCGGCGACGGTCAGAGCGGTCTTGCGCAGCAGAGTGGTAGCCATGATCAGTTGCCTCTCTGTCGGGGGTTCGCGGCGATGGGGGATGCCGCGGAGAAAGATCAGGTGGCCCGGGATGTGCGTCGGGCCGGCGGCTCGCTCGGGCGGCCAGGGGGTTGGCCTGCTCCGGCGGCTCCGGGGGATGTAACGACCGGCGTCGCGGCCTGATTCCCGGCCCACGGGGCGGGCGGTCGGCGGGTGCGGCGCGGTCTGCCATGTACAACGCCCCGCGCCCGGCCCCGATTCCACCCCACCGGTGACCCCGGCCACCCCGATTCCGGACATCGACCCCACCCAAACCACGGTCAGGGGGTGGGGGTGGTACGGCGCGTGTGGGGGGTGGGCTGGGTGGGGATGCCTGGGTTCTTGTGGGGCCAGGGGATCTCCGGGGAGGGGTGGAAGCTGATGCCGGCGGTGGTCCAGCGCGGGCCGTGGGCGGCCAGCCGGCTGCGGAACCCGGACCAGTCGTGCGTCTCGCGCGGTGACCAACCGAGTTCGGCGACGGCGGGCAGGCGCGGGAAGAACATGTACTCGACCTCGGTGAGCGTCGTGACCGATTCGGTCCACAGCGGGGCCTCCACCCCCAGCACCGCCTCGGCCGGCACGCCCCGCACGTGGCTGCCCGGATCCCACTCGTACGCCCGGCGTACGTCGATCAGACCGGCCCAGTCGTGCCCGATCGGGGTGTCCGGGGCGTACTTCATGTCCAGGTACGCGTGGTTGCCGGGGGAGAGGATCAGCCGGGCGCCCCGGCGTACCGCGTCGGCGGTCTGCGGGTCGTCACCGTCGGTGCCCCACCACTGCAGGACGCGCCCGTCGACGTGTGCGGCCGGGGCGAGCTGGTGCCAGCCGACGACGGTCTTGCCGGTGGCGGCGACCAGCCGCTGCGCCCGCTCCACGAACGCGCGGTAGCTGCCGGCCGGCACCTTGAACGCCTCGTCGCCGCCGAGGTGCAGCCAGGGTCCGGGGGTCAGCGCCGCCACCTCGCCGACCACGTCCGCGACGAAGGCGTACGTCCGCTCGTCGGCGGGGTCGACGAAGCTGAACCCGACCTCGGTGCCGGTGTAGGGCGGCGGCGCGATCTTGGTGGGTGCCAGTTCGGGGTACGCGACGAGCGCCGCGTTGGTGTGGCCGGGCAGGTCGATCTCGGGCACCACTGTCACGTGGCGGCGGGCGGCGTACGTGACGATGCGGCGGTAGTCGTCACGGGTGTACCAGCCGCCCGGGCCGCCGCCGACCTCCGTCGCGCCACCGGCCTCGGTGAGCCGGGGCCAGGAGTCCACGGCGATCCGCCAGCCCTGGTCGTCGGTGAGGTGCAGGTGCAGGTGGTTGAGCTTGTAGCGGGCCAGGTGGTCGACCACCCGCAGCACGTCCTCGACCGCGAAGAAGTGGCGGGCGACGTCGAGCATCGCGCCCCGGTAGGCGAAGCGTGGCCGGTCGACGATCGTGCCGCCGGGCACCGCCCAGCGCGCGGGGACGGCGGTCGGGCTCTCGATCGGCGCGGGCAGCAGCTGCCGCAGCGTCTGCGCGCCGTGGAACAGCCCGGCCGGGGTGAGGGCGGTGACCCGGACGCCGCCGGTGGTCACGTCGAGGCGGTAGCCCTCGTCCCCGAGGCGCGCACCGTCCGCCGCGCCGGAGGTGGCGGCCGGAACCGCGTCCGCCGGCCCGGCGACGTCCGCCGGGGAGAGCGTGAGCGTCAGCGGGCCGTCCTCGGCGGTGTCGGTGACCGGGAGCGGGAAGCCGGTGGCCGGGCGCAGCCAGCCGGCGAGCTGTTCGGCCACGTCCCGCCCGGTGGGGCTGACCCGCAGCACCGCGTCCGCGCTCAGTGTGAAGTCACCGGCCGGGTCCGGGCGTACCTGCTCGGGCGCCGGCACCACGTCGCCCAGCCGGACCGGCACCGGTCCGGCCAGCGTCTCGGCGGCCCGGCCCTCCGCGGCCCGGGCCAGTTCGGCGGCGGGTGCCGGCACGCCGGGCAGTGGCACGGCGGGTACGTGGCGGGAAGGGCTGGTGGAACGGGTGTCGGACGGCTGCGGCCCGGTCTCCGGGGCGGCGGGGTTGGTCGGCACGGCGACGCTCCGAGGGGTGTATTCGCGCGGGATATGGCAAAGGTCAGGTTCCGCGAGATGCAGTGACGTCAAGGGTACGAGGGAAATCGGACTTGCGTGATCGTGCTCGTGGAAGCGTTCCCAGAGACCCGTACGAACGCGGATCGTGGTGGCTGTTGTGCCGAAAGTCACCGAACGCTCCCAGGTTTCGCGAAGTTCGCCTAGCCTTCGGCCCACCGACGCTGACGAGCCGGGATTGCCGGTGGTCGCTACCGGGGTATGTCCGAATTGAACCTTCGTTAAGTGTCAATGGCGCGCGTGGGAGGCTCTGGTGGCAGCGCACGATTCGGTCGAGCGGAAGTACGTCTACGACTTCGCCGAGGGCAACAAGGATCTCAAGGATCTGCTCGGCGGCAAGGGGGCCAACCTGGCCGAGATGACGAATCTCGGTCTACCGGTTCCGCCCGGCTTCACGATCACCACGGAGGCCTGCAAGGCATACCTGACGACCGGGCGCGAGCCGGACGGCCTGGCCGCGCAGATCGAGGCGCACCTGGAGTCCCTGGAGCGCGAGATGGGCCGGCGCCTCGGCGACCCGGACGACCCGCTGCTGGTCTCGGTGCGCTCCGGCGCCAAGTTCTCCATGCCGGGCATGATGGAGACCGTCCTCAACGTGGGTCTCAACGACCGCAGCGTGGTCGGCCTGAGCGCCCAGGCCGGTCGGAACGACCGGTTCGCCTGGGACTCCTACCGGCGGCTGATCCAGATGTTCGGCAAGACCGTCTGCGAGGTGCCGGGCGAGGAGTTCGAGCACGCGCTCGACGAGATCAAGCGCGCCAAGGGTACGCACGACGACCTCGACCTGGACGCCGACGACCTGCGCGGGCTGGTCGGCGCGTACAAGAAGATCTTCGCCAAGCACACCGGCCGCGAGTTCCCGCAGGAGCCGCGCGAGCAGCTCGACCTCGCCATCCGCGCGGTCTTCGACTCGTGGAACGCGGAGCGGGCGGTGCTCTACCGCCGCCAGGAGCGCATCCCGGCCGACCTGGGCACCGCCGTCAACGTGGTGGCCATGGTCTTCGGCAACCTCGGGCCCGACTCCGGTACCGGAGTCGCGTTCACCCGCGACCCGGGCAGCGGCGCGCAGGGCATCTACGGCGACTACCTCGCCAACGCCCAGGGCGAGGACGTGGTCGCGGGCATCCGCAACACGGTGCCGTTGCAGGAGCTGGAGCAGCTCGACAAGACCTCCTACGACCAGCTGCTCGGCATCATGGCCCGGCTGGAGGAGCACTACAAGGACCTCTGCGACATCGAGTTCACCATCGAGCGCGGCAAGCTCTGGATGCTGCAGACCCGCGTCGGCAAGCGCACCGCCGCCGCCGCGTTCGTCATCGCCGGGCAACTCGTCGACGAGGGGCTGATCGACCTCGACGAGGCGCTGCACCGGGTGAACGGTGCGCAGCTCGCCCAGCTGATGTTCCCCCGCTTCCAGCTCGACCACGAGTTCGAGGCGGTGGCCAAGGGCATCGGCGCCTCGCCGGGCGCCGCGTCCGGCAAGGTCGTCTTCACCTCGGCCCGGGCGGTCGAGCTGGCCGCCGAGGGCGAGGCGGTGATCCTGGTCCGCCGGGAGACCAACCCGGACGACCTCAACGGCATGATCGCCGCCAGGGGCATCCTCACCTCCCGGGGCGGCAAGACCAGCCACGCCGCGGTGGTGGCCCGCGGCATGGGCAAGACCTGCGTCTCCGGCGCCGACGAGCTGGACGTCAACGTGCCGGCGAAGAGGTTCACCGTGGGCGACCACGTGGTGAACGAGGGCGACGTGGTCTCGATCGACGGCACCACCGGCAAGGTCTACCTCGGCGAGGTGCCGGTCATGCCGTCCGAGGTGGTGCAGTACTTCGAGGGCGAACTCGACCCGGAGACCACCGACGACGCGCTGGTCCGGGCCGTACACCGGATCATGACGCACGCCGACGCGGCGCGGCGGCTGCGGGTACGCACGAACGCCGACACCGGCGCGGACGCGGCCCGGGCGCGGCGCTTCGGTGCCGAGGGCATCGGCCTGTGCCGCACCGAACACATGTTCCTCGGTGACCGCCGGGAGCTGGTCGAGCGGCTCATCCTCGCCTCCGGCGAACGGGAGCGGGAGGACGCGCTCGCCGCGCTGCTGCCGCTGCAGCGGGCCGACTTCGTCGAGATCTTCCGGGAGATGGACGGCCTGCCGGTCACCGTGCGGCTGATCGACCCGCCGCTGCACGAGTTCCTGCCCCCGCTGGAGCAGCTCGCGGTCAACGTCGCGGTGGCCCAGGAACGCGGCGAGGACGTGGCGAAGGAGGAGGCGCTGCTCGCCGCCGTTCGGCGGATGCACGAGGAGAACCCGATGCTGGGCCTGCGCGGCGTCCGGCTCGGCCTGGTCATCCCGGGCCTGTTCGCCATGCAGGTCCGCGCGATCGCGGAGGCCGCCGTCGCGGTCGTCCGCGACGGCGGCACCGCCTGCCCGGAGATCATGGTGCCGCTGGTGGGGGCCGTGCAGGAGCTGGAGACGGTACGCGCCGAGGCCGAGCGGATCATCGCCGAGGTGGTCGGGGACAGCGGCGTCGAGGTGCTGATCGGCACGATGATCGAGGTGCCCCGGGCGGCGCTGACCGCCGGGCAGATCGCCGAGGCGGCCGAGTTCTTCTCCTTCGGCACCAACGACCTGACCCAGATGGGCTGGGGCTTCTCCCGCGACGACGTGGAGGGTGCGTTCTTCTGGCGTTACCTGGAGCTGGGCATCTTCGGCATCTCGCCGTTCGAGTCGATCGACACCGACGGCGTCGGCCGGCTGATCCGCATCGCCGCCGAGGAGGGCCGGGCGGCCCGCCCGGGGCTGAAGCTCGGCGTCTGCGGCGAGCACGGCGGCGACCCGGACTCGGTGCACTTCTTCCACTCCGTCGGACTGGACTACGTCTCCTGCTCGCCGTTCCGGGTGCCGGTGGCCCGGCTGGAGGCGGGCCGCGCGTCGATCACCACCACGGGCTCGGACTCCCGCTGACCGGAGCGCCTTTCCGGCCCCCTCGGCGTAACCTGAGCTTCCGCCACGTGTCGATCAGGAGGGGTGGCCGCATGACCGCCGTCTGGGAGAACCTGACCATCGACGCCCGGGATCCGTCCCGGCTCGCCAGTTGGTGGGCGGAGGCGCTCGGCTACCAGGTGATCACCGACAAGCCGGACGAGGTGGAGATCCGCCGGACCCCCGACACGAGGCCCGGTCTCGTCTTCGTCCCGGTCGCCGGGCCGAAGAAGGGAAAGAACCGGTTGCACATCGACCTGCGCCCGGCCGACCTGGAGGCCGAGGTGGAGCGCCTGGTCGACATGGGCGCCCGGCACGTCGACATCGGGCAGGGGGACGTGGAGTGGACGGTGCTGGCCGACCCGGAGGGCAACGAGTTCTGCGTTCTCCGGGAGCGCGAGGAGTGAGCCGGTCTTGCGAGCCCCGCAGTCGTGACCTCCGGCCATTGCGCCAACGCGGCAACGGTGACCGGGGCTGACGCGGCGGCCCGGCTCGTCGACGAGGCGCCGAAGGACACCGGGTACGGCCGGTCGCCGTTCGAGCGGGACCGGGCCCGGGTCCTGCACTCGGCGGCGTTCCGCCGGCTCGCGGCGAAGACGCAGGTGCACACCGCCGGGACGAACGACTTCCTGCGTACCCGGCTGACCCACTCGCTGGAGGTCGCGCAGATCGCCCGCGAGATGGGTGCCCGGCTGGGCTGCGACCCCGACGTGGTGGACACCGCCGGGCTGGCCCACGACCTGGGGCACCCGCCGTTCGGGCACAACGGCGAGTACGCCCTGGACGAGCTGGCCGCCGACTGCGGCGGTTTCGAGGGCAACGCGCAGACGCTGCGGGTGCTCACCCGGCTGGAGGCGAAGGTGTTCACCCCGGACGGGCGCTCGGCCGGGCTGAACCTGACCCGGGCCGCGCTGGACGCGGTCAGCAAGTACCCGTGGCCGCGCCGGCCCGGTGAGCGCAAGTTCGGCGTGTACGCCGACGACCGCCCGGTCTTCGACTGGCTGCGCGCGGGCGCCCCGCCCGGTGCCCGGCGCTGCCTGGAGGCCCAGGTGATGGACTGGGCCGACGACGTGGCGTACTCGGTGCACGACGTCGAGGACGGCATCCACGGCGGGTACGTCGACCTGCGTCCGCTGCTGGTCGACGCGGACGAGCGGCGGGCACTCTGCGCGGACGTGGCCGCCGCCTACTCGGGTGAGGCGCCGGAGGACCTGGGCGAGGTGCTCGCCGACCTGCTGGCCGACCCGGTGCTCGCTCCGCTGGCCGCGTACGACGGCAGCCATCGCGCGCTCGCCGCGTTGAAGACCACCACGAGCGTGCTCACCGGCCGGTTCGCCGCCGGGGTGGTGGCCGCGACCGAGCAGCGTCACGGTCCCGGTCCGCACCGCCGCTACGACGCCGACCTGGTGGTGCCGCGCCGGATCCGGGCGCAGTGCGCGCTGCTCAAGGGCATCGCGCTGCGGTACGTGATGCGCCGCCCCGGCGCCCAGGACCGGTACGCGCGGCAGCGCGACGTCCTGTGCGGGCTGGTCGCGGCGCTGCTGGACCGGGCGCCGGACGCGCTGGACCCGGTGTTCGCGCCGCTGTGGCGGGACGCGGGGGACGACGCCACGCGGCTGCGCGTGGTGATCGACCAGGTCGCCTCGCTCACCGATCCGGCCGCGCTGGCCTGGCACGCCCGGCTGGTGTCGCCGAACTGACCGGATCACTCGTGCGGAGCTTAGGCTAGCCTAAGCGGCATGACGGATCGCCCGAAGACGTTCACCGCCGCCACGGTCGTCCGGACCGCGCGGCCCACCCCACACCTGATCCGCCTGGTCCTGGGCGGCGCCGAGCTGGCCGGGCTGCCGGTGGGCGCGTACACCGACCACTACGTGAAGTTCGTCTTCCCGCCGGCCGGGGTGACCTACCCGTACCCGGTCGACCTGGCCACGATCAAGCTCGAGTTCCCGGCGGAGCAGTGGCCGCGCCTGCGCGCGTACACGATCAGGGCCTGGGACGCCGCTGCCGGTGAGATGACCGTGGACGTGGTGCACCACGGCGACGAGGGCGTGGCCGGGCCGTGGGCGGCGGCGCTGCGTCCCGGCGACCGGGTGTTGTTCGCCGGGCCGGGCGGCGCGTACGCGCCGGACCCGGCTGCCGACTGGCACCTGCTGGCGGGCGACGAGAGCGCGCTGCCGGCCATCGCCGCCGCCCTGGAACGGCTGCCGGCGGGAGCGCCCGCCAAGGTGTACGTCGAGGTCGGCGGCCCGGCCGACGAGCTGCCCCTGACCAGCGCGGGTGTGGTCGAGGTGTGCTGGCTGCACCGCGACGGGCGCCCGTTCGGCGAGCCGCTGGTCGAGGCGGTCCGGGCGCTGGAGTTCCCGCCCGGCCGGGTGCACGCGTTCGTGCACGGGGAGGCCGGCGCGATGAAGGAACTGCGGCGGCTGCTGCGCGTCGAGCGTGGCGTGCCTCGGGGTGATCTGTCCATCTCCGGCTACTGGCGGCGCGGCATGGACGACGAGGGCTGGCGGTCCACCAAGCCGGCCTGGAACGCCGCGGTGGAGGCCGAGGAGGCAGCCGCCGTCGTGTCCTGACGCGGTTCCTGCGGCATTCCGGCCCGGCGGTGCGCCCGGCCCGCCGACGATGGGGGCATGACGGGACAATCGGGGCGGCGGGCCGTGGCCCAGCAGGTCGACCGGGTGGTGCTCGGCGCCGGGGTCGCCGGTGTGCTGGCGGTGGTGCTGTGGGGCGTGTTCGCCCGGGGTTCACTGGCCCGGTTCGGCGACTCCGGCCTGGCCTGGGCCGTGAGCACGTTCGGCTGGTTCTTCGTGGTCGCGGCCGACGCCTTCCTGGTGCTGGCGGTCGTCGTGGCCGCCTCCCGGTTCGGCCGGATCCGGCTGGGCGCCGACGACGACGGGCCGGAGTTCAACACCCTGGCCTGGGTCGCCATGATGTTCAGCGCCGGCATGGGCATCGGCCTGGTGTTCTTCGCCGTCGCCGAACCGATGCAGCACTACGCCACGCCGCCGCCGGCCTCCGGTGTCGAGCCGCAGACCGGCGCCGCCGCCTCGGCGGCCATGCAGTACACGCTGTTCCACTGGACGCTGCACCCGTGGGGCATCTATGCGATCGCGGCGCTGGCCCTGGCGTACTCGACGTTCCGCAAGGGGCGGGGCAACCGGATCTCGTCCGCGTTCGCGCCGCTGCTCGGGGACCGGACCGACGGCCCGCTCGGCCGTGGGATCGACCTGCTCGCCGTCTTCGCCACCGTGTTCGGCTCCGCCACCAGTCTGGGGCTGGGTGCGCTCCAGGTGGCGGCCGGTCTCGACCTGGTGGTCGGGGTGCCGGACAGCCGGACCGTCGAGTTGACGATCATCGGCGCGCTCACGCTCGCCTTCGTCGTGTCCGCCTTCTCCGGACTGCACCGGGGCGTCAAGTGGCTGTCCACCACGAACGTGCTGATCGCCGTCGCGCTGATGCTGTTCGTGTTCGTGGTCGGTCCGACCGTCTACACGCTGGAGGTGCTGCCGGCCTCGGTCGGTGACTATCTGAGCGGCCTGGTGCGCATGTCGACGCGTACCGGGGCGTTCTCCGACCCGGCCTGGCTGGGCTCGTGGACCGTCTTCTACTGGGCGTGGTGGATCTCCTGGGCGCCGTTCGTGGGCACGTTCATCGCCCGCATCTCGCGCGGCCGTACGATCCGTCAGTTCCTCGTCGGGGTGCTGCTGATACCCAGCGGCGCGAGCACCGTCTGGTTCGCGGTGATGGGCGGGACCGCCCTGCGTACGCAGACCACTGGCACCCGGGACCTAGTGGCGGACGTGGGCGCCGGTTCCGAGCAGGCGCTGTTCGGGCTGCTCGACGCGCTGCCCCTGGCCACGCTGACGAGCGTGCTCACCATGGTGCTGATCGCGCTCTACTTCGTCACCAGCGCGGACTCGGCGTCGCTGGTGCTCGGCTCGCTCTGCTCGCGCGGCGCGCTGCGGCCACATCGCGGGGTGGTGGTGCTCTGGGGCGTGCTGATCGGCGCGGTCGCGGCGGCGCTGCTGCTGGCCGGTGGCCTGGCCGCACTGCAGCAGGCGACCATCCTGGTCGCGCTGCCGTTCGTCGTGGTGATGCTGGGTCTGGCCGTCGCGGTGCTCCGGGAGATGGCGGCCGATCCGATGCTGCGCGCCGGGCCCCGGCCCCGCCGTTCCGGCCTGGCCGCCGCGGTGAACGCGGCGCGGTCGTACGAGGAGGAGGATCCGGCTCCCGTCACGCGCTGGTTCCATCGCCCTCGCCCCTGAGCGGGGGTACCTCATTTCGTAGTAGAGATGCTACATTTCGCGGTATGACTGTGGTCGAACTTCCGTGGGCCGCCGCGTCCCCCCGGCCTCCCGACGAGGATCTCGTCCTCGACGTGCGGGATCTGCGCATGCGCTACGGCGCCGTCGACGTGCTGCGCGGCGTCGACCTGACCGCCCGGCGGGGCGAGGTGGTGGCACTGCTCGGGCCCAACGGCGCGGGCAAGACCACCACCATCGAGATCCTCGAAGGCTTCCGGCTGCCCTCGGCCGGCACGGTGCGCGTGCTCGGCACCGACCCGGCCCGGGGCGACGAGCGCTGGCGCGCGCGGCTGGGCGTGGTGCTCCAGTCCTGGCGCGACCACGGCAAGTGGCGGGTGCGGGAGCTGCTGGCCCACCTCGGCGACTTCTACGCGCCGTACGCCACCGACCGGATCCCGCGCCCGTGGCCGGTCGACGAGCTGCTGGAGACGGTGGGGCTGAGCGCGCACGCCGGCAGCCGGGTGGCCCGGCTCTCCGGCGGCCAGCGCCGCCGGCTCGACGTCGCGGTCGGCATCGTCGGCCGGCCGGAACTGCTGTTCCTCGACGAGCCCACAGTCGGGTTCGACCCGGCCGCCCGGCGCGAGTTCCACGAGCTGGTGCACCGGCTGGCCGACCTGGACGAGACCACCATCGTGCTGACCACGCACGACCTGGCCGAGGCGGAGAAGCTGGCCGACCGCATCCTCATCCTGGCCGGCGGCCGGATCATCGCCGAGGGGTCGCCCGACCAGCTCGCCCGGCGTGTGGCGGGGGACGCCGAGGTGCGCTGGGCCCGCGACGGCGAGCGGTACGTGCACGCCACCGCCGACGCCACCGCCTTCCTGCGCGACCTGCTCCGTGAGCACGGCGACCGGATACGCGAGCTGGAGGTACGCCGGGCCAGCCTGGAGGACGCGTACCTGGCGCTGGTGCACGAGGAGGAGACCGGCATCCGTACCGGCCGGGCCGAGCGGGTGTGGCAGCAGGAGGCGAACCGATGAACCCGACCACCAACGCGCTGCGGGCCGGGCTGCGGCGCGGCGCGATCGAGCTGCGCGCCACGTTCACCAACGGCCAGGATCTCTGGACCTACTTCTTCCCCACCGTGGTGCTGCTGATCGCCGTGTTCTGGATGCGCGGCTCGACGGTGCCCGGCACCGACTTCTCGCTCGGCGCCCGTACGCTGCCCAGCGCCCTCGGCATGGGCCTGCTCTTCGGCGGGCTGCTCGGCCTGGCCAACCAGCTCGTCATCGACCGGGAGGACGGCACGCTGCTGCGCGCCAAGGCGATCCCGGACGGCATGCTCGGCTACCTGGTCGGCAAGATCGTGCTGGTGTCGGCGGTGGCGCTGATCGGCGTGGTCATCCAGCTCACGCCCGGGCTGTTCTTCCTCGACGGCCTGCGGCTCGGCGACCCCGGCGCCTGGCTCACGCTGGCCTGGGTGGTGCCGCTCGGGCTGGTGGCGACGCTGCCGCTGGGCGCGGTGATCGGCTCGCTGGTGGAGAACCCGCGCAACATGGGCCTGGTGGTGATGCCGATCTTCGGTCTGATCGCGCTGTCCGGCATCTTCTACCCGATCAACGGCCTGCCCGGCTGGCTCCAGGGCGTCGCCCAGGTCTTCCCGCTCTACTGGCTAGGCTTGGGCATGCGTTCGGCGCTGCTCCCGGGCGACCTGGCGGCGGTCGAACTGGGCGGCTCCTGGCGGCACCTGGAGACGGTCGGCGTGCTCGGTGCCTGGGCGGTGCTCGGGCTGGTGCTGGCCCCGGTGGTGCTGCGCCGGATGGCCCGCCGGGAGTCCGGCTCGCGGGTCGCGGCCCGGCGGGAGCGGGCCATGCAGCGGGTCGGATGAGAGGGCGTCGATGAGCGAGACCGTGCACAACCGCATCGCGGTGCTGCGCGCCGAACGGGGCATCTCCCGGCGGCAACTGGCCGACGCGCTCGGTGTGCACTACCAGACCGTCGGCTACCTGGAGCGCGGCGAGTTCCGGCCCAGCCTGCACCTGGCGCTGCGCATCGCCGCGTACTTCGAGGTGCCGGTCGAGGTGGTCTTCTCCATCGAGCCGTTCCCGCGCATCGGCGACCCCGCGACGGCCCGCTCGGCCTGAGCTGGCGGGGACGGGCGTGGCCGGCCACACGCCCGTCCCCCCGGCCGCCGCGACGTCGGTCCGGCAGGGCAGGATGTACGCCGAGGGGGTGGCGGTCATGGCGGGGCGGATCCGGGACGAGGACATCGCGCTGGTCCGCGAGCGCACCGCCATCGCGGACGTCATCTCCGAGGTGGTGACGCTCAAGTCGGCCGGCGGCGGCAACCTCAAGGGGCTCTGCCCGTTCCACGACGAGAAGAGCCCGTCGTTCAACGTCTCGCCCGCCCGCAACGTGTTCTACTGCTTCGGCTGCGGGGTCGGCGGCGACGCGATCAAGTTCCTGATGGACGCCGAGCACCTCAGCTTCGTCGAGTCCGTCGAGCGGCTCGCCGCCCGCGCCGGCATCCAGTTGCGCTACGTCGAGGACGACAGGTCCGCGCCGCGTCCCCGGCCGCAGCAGGGGCAGCGGCAGCGCCTGGTGGCCGCGCACGCCGCCGCCGTCGAGTTCTACCGGGCCCAGCTCACCACCGCCGGCGCCCGCCCGGCCCGGGAGTTCCTCGCCGGGCGCGGCTTCGACCGGGCCGCCGCCGAGCGGTACGCCTGCGGCTTCGCCCCCGACGGGTGGGACCTGCTCACCAAGCACCTGCGCCAGCAGGGTTTCACCCACGACGAACTGGTCACCGCCGGCCTGTCCCGCCCGGCCCGCTCCGGCTCGCTGATCGACCGGTTCCGCCGGCGCCTGATGTGGCCGATCCGGGACATCACCGGCGACGTGATCGGCTTCGGCGCCCGCAAGCTCTTCGACGACGACGACGGCCCGAAATACCTGAACACCCCCGAGACGCCGATCTACAAGAAGTCACACGTGCTCTACGGCATCGACCAGGCCAAGCGGGAGATCGCCAAGCAGGGCAAGGTGGTGGTGGTCGAGGGCTACACCGACGTGATGGCCTGCCACCTCGCCGACGTGCCGACAGCGGTGGCGACCTGCGGCACCGCGTTCGGCGGCGACCACATCTCGGTGCTGCGCCGGGTGCTGTTCGACAGCGACGAGCGGGCCGGGGAGATCATCTTCACCTTCGACGGCGACGCGGCCGGGCAGAAGGCCGCGCTGCGCGCCTTCGAGGACGACCAGCGCTTCGTGGGGCGTACCTTCATCGCGGTCAGCCCCGACAACATGGACCCGTGTGACCTGCGCCTGGCAAAGGGCGACCTGGCCGTGCGCGACCTGGTGGCCCGCCGTGAGCCGCTCGTCGACTTCGCGCTCCGGCACGTGATCAACCGGTTCGACCTGGACACCGTCGACGGCCGGGTCGAGGCCATGCGCCGCGCCGCGCCTCTGGTCGCGAAGATCAAGGACCGGGAGAAGCGCCCGGAGTACGTGCGCAAACTCGCCGGCGACCTCGGCATGGAGATCGAGCCGGTGCAGCGCGCGGTGCTCGCCGCCGGGAACGGGCAGCCGGCGGCCGGTGCGCACGCAGCGCCCGCTCGCCCGGGGGTGCCCTCGGTGGACAGCCCCCGGTCCATGGTGGAGCGGGAGGCGCTGAAGCTGGCGTTGCAGGAGCCGGTCCTGGCCGGCCCGATGTTCGACGCGGTCGAGGCGACCGACTACCAGCACCCGGTGCACGTCGCGGTACGCGCCGCGGTGGCCGCGGCCGGCGGGGCGTCCGGCGCCACCGGCGGCGCGGTCTGGATCGAGCGGGTCCGCGACGCCTGCGACGACCTGGCCGGGCAGGCATTGGTCGGTGAGCTGGCGGTGGAACCGCTGCGCATCGACGGCGAGCCCGACCCGCGGTACGTCTCGATCACCATGGCCCGGCTCCAGTGGAGTTCGGTCACCGGCCGCATCCGTGACCTGAAGTCGAAGATCCAGCGGATCAATCCGGTGAGCAACAAGGACGAGTACTTCGCCCTGTTCGGGGAACTGCTCTCGCTGGAACAGCACGCACGGGCACTGCGCGAGCAGGCCGCCGGAGGTTTGTGATGGGTCTGTTCAACCGCCGGCCGAAACTGCCCTCGGCCGACCGGCCGCCGCTGGCCGCCGACGAGCGGGTGCTCGCCTGGGCCGCCGCCGGCACCGGTGAGGGCGGCAACGACGGCGTACTGGTCGCCAGCAACCGGGGGCTCTGGCTGCCCGGCCGCGTCGACCGCCTCGGCTGGCACGACATCCTCAAGGCGGTCTGGTCCGGCCGCGAACTCACGGTCACCCCGGCCGAGCCGGTCGCCGAGCACGACGGCTACCTGGTGGTCGCGGACGGCCTACCCGAGACGTGCCTGCTCGTCGACCCGGGAGACCTGCCGCACCAGGTCCGGGCCCGGGTCACCGGCTCGGTGGCGTACACCTCGCACCACGAGGTGCCGGGCGGCTCCGGGCGGATCGCGGCCCGGCGGGTGCCCGGCGTCGACGGTCTGACCTGGACGGTCCGCTACGACCCGGGGACGCCCGCCGACGACGAGGCGGTGACCGCCGAGACCGCCCGGCTGGTCGCGGCGGCGCGGGCCGCCACCACCCCCGCCGACGCCTGAAGCCTGCACCTTGAGGACGTCTACCTCGTAAGCGGGATGGAGGCGTCGCGGGTGGCCCAGAGCGCGACGGGGGTGTCCAGCAGCAGGGTCACGCGCCGATTCCGAAGTCGGCGGCTCAGCCGGTGCGGTAGAACCGCTGCGCGCCCGGGTGCAGCGGGATCGGCCGGGTCGCCGCGGCGCTGGACCGGTTGAAGTTCGCCGCCTCCGGGTGCACCTGGATCAACTCGCCCTGCCAGGTGAACAGCACCCGGGTCAGGTCGTACGCGAGCTGCTCCGGCATGTCCGCCGCCACCAGGATCACGTTCGCCACGGTGATGGTCGGCGTCGGCTGGGGCGTGCCGTAGACCTCCTTCGGCAGCGTCGCCGTGGTGTAGACCGCGCCGAACCGGGCGCTCAACGGTTCGATCAGATCGCCGAGCGGCAGCAGCCGGAACGTGCCGGGTGCGGAAGAGAGCAGGTCCTTGACGCCGGGAGTCGGCAGGCCGCCGGAGAAGAACATGGCGTCCAGGCCCTTGGCCCGCATCTGCTTGACCGTCTCGGGCAGCGACAGGTTGAACCGCTGGATGTCCCGGTCCGGGTGGATGCCACCGGCGGTGAGCAGGCGTCCGGCGATGGTGTCGGTGCCGGACTTCGGTGAGCCGGTGGAGATGCGCTTGCCGCGCAGGTCGGCGAAGCTGCCGATCTTGCCGTCGGTGCGGACGATCACGTGCGTGTAGTTGCTGTAGACCCGGGCCAGCGCCCGTACCGGCTGCGGCTGCTTGTCGAACGCCCCGCGCCCGTCGACCGCGTCCGCCGCCGTGTCGGCCAGGCTGAACGCGATCTCCATGTCCCCGCTCGCCACCCGGGTGATGTTCTCCACCGACGCGCCGGTCGGCTCGGCCCGCGCCTCGTACCCGGGCAGGTGGCGGGTGATCAGGTCGGCGTACCCGCCGCCGAGCTGGTAGTAGACGCCTGTGGTGTTGCCGGTGGCCAGGAAGATCCGCCCGCCGTGCCACGCCTCCGGCGCGGAGTCCTCGGCCGCGCACCCGGCCAGCAGCATCGCCGACATCAGCGCGGCGGTCAGCCGCAGCGCGCGGCCGGTCACCGGCGGACCGCCGGTTCCAGCGCCTCCGCCACCCGCTGCACCAGCGTCGCCGTCTCGTAGCCGATCTGGCCCAGGTCGCAGCCGGGTGCGGCCAGCACGCCGAGCAGCGCCCGCTCACCCACGGCCATCACCAGCATCACTCCGCCGTCCATGTCGACGATCTGCTGCCGTACCCGGCCGGCGGACATCAGCCGGGCCGCGCCCACGGTCAGGCTGGCCAGCCCGCTGATCACGGCGGCGAGCTGGTCGACCTGGTCGGGGGCGAGGTCCGGCGAGGACGCCAGCCGCAACCCGTCCTCGGAGACCGCGAGTGCGTGCGAGACGTCCGGCACCTGCTCGGCGAAGTTCGCCAGCAGCCAGTCCAGGCCGGTGGAGGACGGTGAGGTCATGGTCTTCTCCCGTGGTGTGTGGTGGTCGGGGCACGGCGGGTCGCGCTGGCCACCCCCTCGGCGAGGGCGGACAGCCGGGCACGTACCACTTCGGGGTCGAGCAGGTCGGTAGCCGGCGGCGGCGCGGTGGCGTCCGGCATCGGCTCGGGCAGGTGACCGCCCACCTGCCGCCGGGGCAGACCGGCGGCGGTGGTCGGCGTCGGCGGCACGCTCACCGGCCGGATCCGCGCCGCGCTCGGCGCCGGCAACGCGCCTCCGGGCGTGCGGACGGCGGCGACGCCGCGTACCGGGCCGACGGTCGAGGCGCTGGTGACGAGGTTGCGGGCGCCGGCCGCCGGCCGTGCGGCGGGCCCCGACTTGAACCAGGCCGCCGCGCGCGGTCGCCGCTCGGCGGCCGGCCGGGACGCCACCGACTCGACCCGGGTCAGCACCGATTCCGGTACGTCGACCTGCGCCACGGTGCCGGTGCCGGTGCCGAGGTCGTGCAACTGCACCCGGATCCCGTGCCGGGCGGCCAGGTGGGCCACCACGTGCAGGCCCATGCTGCCCGCCGCCGCGCTGGACAGCATGGCCGGCGCGGCCAGCCGTTCGTTGATCTCGACCAGCCGGCTCTCGCTGACGCCGATGCCCTGGTCGTGGACGCGCAGCACCAGCCCGTCGACGGTGCGACGCCCGTCGACGAGCACCCGGGCCTCCGGTGGCGAGTAGACGGTGGCGTTCTCCAGCAGCTCGGCCAGCAGGTGCACCAGGTTGCCCACCGCCGCGCCGTGCACCGCCGCGGTCGGCACGTCGATCTCCACCCGCGGGTAGTCCTCGATCTCGGAGGCCGCCGCCCGGACCACGTCCTCCAGCAGCAACGCGCCCTCGTGTCCCCGGCCGGGTTCGCCACCGGCGAGCACCAGCAGGTTCTCCCCGTTGCGGCGCAACCGGGCGGCGAGGTGGTCCAGGGCGAACAGCCGGGCCAGCGCGTCCGGGTCGGTCTCCTCGCGCTCGAAGTCGTCGAGCAGCCGCAGCTGCCGGGTGATGAGCGTCCGGATGCGCCGGGCCAGCGCCTCCGCCATCCGGGTCACGTCCAGCCGCAACTCGGCCTGCTGCCCGGCCAGCCGCAACGCGGCCCGGTTCACCGTGTCGAACGCCTCGGCGACCTGCGCCACCTCGTCCCGGCCGCGCCGGATCCCGTCGGTCATCCGGGTCGCCGGGCCCTCCGCCGGGGTCCGCTCGCCCGCCGCGATCGCGGTGATCCGTTCCGGCAGCTCCCGGTTCGCCATGGTCAGCGCGGCCACCCGTAGCCGGCGCAACCGGCGGCTGGTGCGTACCGCCAGCAGCACGGCGGTGACGAGCGAGCCGAGCGCGACGGTGCTCGTCGCGCCCGCTGTGAGCACCGCCCGCAGCCGGGCCGCCCCGGCCAGGTCCGCCGCGTCCCGGTCCAGCCCGTCGGACAGGTTCCGGCCGAGCAGGTTGTACCGGCGGATCGCGCCGCTCTGCGCCACGTACCAGGCGTCGCCGTCGGTCTTCAGCGCCTCCGGCGTGCCGTCGGTGTCGAGCACTGTGTCGCGCATCCGCCGGGCCGTGAGCACGTCCGTGCCGTCGATCAGCCGGTACCAGGCCTTGCTCGCCGGTCCGGAGGCGATCCGCAGGAACTCGGCCTGCCGTTGCTCCCGGGCGCCCCGCAGCCGGCCGAGCCGGGCCAACTCGCCGGGTTCCAGCCCGCCCCTGACGAACACCGCCCGCAGCAGGTCGCGTTCCAACGCGGACAGGTGCTCCTGGGCGGCCACCGCGGCGACCTCGCGCGCCTGGTTGGCCAGGCCCGCGTCGCGGAGCTGACTGGGCAGCGCGTCCGCGACCGCGAGCAGGGACTCCACGAGCGACACGTACGCCGGGTCGGCGCCCTCGCCGGTCACGGCCAGTTCCCGGGTGGGCGTGAGCTTGTCGAGGCGCCGGCTCGCATCGTTGAGCACGGGCTTCAAGTCGGGGGCCGCACGGCGGGCGTCATCCTGCGCCGAGCGGTAGCGCTCGACAGCCGTGTCCACCCGCCGGCGCTGCGCGTCCACGAGCGGACGGCCGGACGTACCGCCGCGCTGGCGCAACGCGGTCGTCTCGCCCAGTTCGCGTTCCAGCTCGTGCACCAGACGTACGGTCGCGGTGGCGGTGCCCGCCAGCACGCGGGCCCGGTCGGCGTCGGCGGACGCGTCGAGCGCGGCGTCGGTCTGCGCCGCCCCCAGCACGACCAGGCCGGCGGTGGCCACCAGGATCGGCGCCAGCAGTTGGACGCGGACCGAGCGGAGGTGTCCGGTGCGGTCCGCGGAGCGGTGATGCCGGCGTACGCGGGCCGGGTGGGGCAGCGGCACGGGGTCTCCCGGTCGGTCGGTCGGTCGGTGGGCCGGGCCGGACGCGCGTCCGGCCCGGCCCGATCGGGTCAGCTCGCGCCGAGGTCGCTCAGCGCCCGCTCCGCGCCGCGGTGCAGCGGCACCGGGTCGGTCTTGCGGGCGTTGCCCAGCTCGATGCCCTTCGCCGCCGGATTGGCCTGGGCCAGGGCGTCCTTTGACTCGAAGACCGTCCGGGTGACCGCACAGGCCACGTCGGCGTCCAGGTTGTCGCGCACCAGCAGCACGTTCGGCACCACGATGGTGGGCACGTCGGCCGAGGTCCGGTAGATGTCCTTGCCGATGGTGCCCGCCTGGTACGCCGGGTTCAGCTCGGCCATCTTCGGCAGCAGCGGGCTGATGTCGACGAACGTCACCTTGTCGCCGGACGTGGTGAACAGGTCGGTGACCCCGCCGGTCGGCACGCCGCCGGACCAGAAGAAGCCGTCGATGCTGCCGTCCTTCATGCCGTCGACGGTCTTCGTGAGGTCCAGCCGCTGCGCCTGGACGTCCTTGGCCGGGTCCAGGCCGGCGGCGCTGAGCAGGCGGTTGGCGATGACCTCGGTGCCGGACTTCGGCGAGCCGGTGGAGATCTTCTTGCCCTTCATGTCGGCCACCGACGTGATCCCCGCGTCGGCGCGGACCACCACCTGCGTGTAGTTGTCGTAGATCCGGGCCAGCGCCTGCACCGGCTGCGGCGCGGTGAAGCTCCCCTTGCCCTGCACCGCGTTGACGGCGGTGTCGAACAGCGAGAACGCCACGTCGTACTGGCCGGCGACGAGCTGTTCGACGTTCTGCACCGAGGCCCCGGTCTCGGCGGCCGTCCCGGTGAGCTTGCCGTCGGTGGTCTTGCTCAGCTCACCGGCGAGTGCATTGCCGACCACGTAGTAGACGCCGGTGGCGTTACCGGTGGCGATACCGACCCGGGTGTCCTTTGTGACCTTGCAGCTGACCTCGCGGGCGGCGTCGTCCTTCGCCGCGCCGTCCTGACGGCCCCCGCAGCCGGCGGCACCGGCGGCGACCAGGACGAGCGCCCCGACACCCGCCACTATCCTCGTGTCGATCCGTCCCACTCTCTCTCCTCCCCAAGGTCCACGGATTCTTCGACCGCCGGGCGGCCGGGGTGCCCGGCGGCGCCACGTCGGACGTACACGCCCGCGACCGCGAGCGCGGCGAGCGCCGCGCCGATCGCCATGGGCAGCGGTTCCAGCCGGAGCAGCACCAGCCCGGCGATCGCGCCGACGATCCGCTCCGGCACGCCGGCCGGGCCCACACCGGGCAGCCAGCCGCCGGCCGCGACCGCCAGCACGGCCACTCCCAGCGCCGACACCAGGCCGGCCGTCACGATCCGTCCGGGCCCGCCGATGCCGAGCAGCCCGAGACCGGTCGGCGTGATCACGAAGGCCAGCGGGATCAGGTACGCCGGCAGCGCGTACCGCAGGGTCTGCCACATGGTCGGCACCAGCCGGCCGCCGGTGACCGCGGCGGCGGCGACCGCGGCGAGCGCGGTCGGCGGCGAGACCTCGGACAGCACCGCGAAGTAGAAGACGAACATGGCCGCGGCGGGCGCCTCGACGCCCAGGTTCAGCAGCGCCGGGCCGATGATCACCCAGCCGATGACGAACGACGCGGTGACCGGCACCGCGAGGCCGAGCAGGCTGAGCGCGATCGCGGCGAGCACGGCGGTCAGCGCCAGCACCACTGCCGGTTCCGAGCTGACCACCTGCGCGCCGTCGATCAGCAGCGCGGCGGCCTGCGGCCCGAGGCCGGTCTTCGTGGTGGTGGCGGTGATGATGCCGGCCGCGGCACAGACGGCGCTCACCGCGAGCACCCCGCGTACGCCGTCGCGCAGCGCCGCCACCAGCCGGGCCGGCGTCAGGCGGTGCCGCCGGTCCAGGAAGGACAGTACGGCCGCGAGCGCGGTGGCGATGACGACCGCGCGCATGGCCGAGGCGCCGAGCGCCAGCACCACGATGATCACGAAGAGCGAGAGGAAGTGGTAGCCGAAGCGGACCAGCAGCCGCCACGCCGAGCCGGTGTCGATGACCACCGGCCGCACGCCGGAGCGCCTGGCGTCGATCTCGACGGAGAGCAGGATGCCGAGGTAGTAGAGGATCGTCGGCACCGTCGCCCAGCCGAGCACCTGGAGGTAGGACACGCCCAGGTATTCGGCGATGATGAACGCGGCGGCGCCGAGCGTCGGCGGGGACAGGATCGCCCCCACACCGGCGGCGGCGAGCATGCCGCCCGCGCGCTCGGCCGGGTAGCCGGCGCGGCGCAGGATCGGCCAGGTCACCGCGCCGATGCTGACGGTGGTGGCGGCGCCGGAACCGGAGACGGTGCCGAGCAGGAAGCCCGAGGCGACGGCGGTGCGCCCGGCGGCCGTCCGGGAGCGGCGGAACGCGGCGGCGGACAACTCCACGAAGAACCGGCCCGCACCGGACAGGTTGAGCACCGCGCCGTAGATGGTGAACAGCACGATGTAGGAGGCGGCCACGTCCAGCGGGGTGCCGTAGAAGCCGTTGTCGGAGTTGTAGAACGCGTCGACGAGCTGCCCGAAGTCGAGCCCCGCGTGCGCCACCGGCCACGCCTGCGGCAGCAGCCCGCCGTAGTAGCCGTATCCGAGGAACAGCACGCACACCGCCGGCAGGATCCACCCGGTGGTACGCCGGCACGCCTCCAGCAGCAGAAGCAGCAGCCCGGTGCCGAACGCCACGTCCAGCGGATCCAGCAGGCCCTGCCGGTCGAGGAAGGCGTCGTACCCGCCGCCACCCGCGCCGACGGCGACCGGCAGCACCGGGTAGAGGCAGACCACGAGCGCCGCGAGGGCCAGCAGCCAGTCCACGGGCGTGGGGCCGCGCCGGTCGTCCACGTCGGTCGCGGTGCGCCGCAGCCGCACCCCGGAGGGGTACGCGAGGAACACCGTCGGCAGCACGCCGGCCAGGAAGAAGATCAGGTAGTACTTGCTGCCCTGGGCCAGCGGAAAGAACACCTGCCAGAGCGTCAGCAGCCCGACCGCGACGGTGATGCCGGTGAAGAGGACGCCGACCGGTCCGGCAAGCACCCGTCCCGGCTTCTCCTCCTCGAACCGGGCGGCCAGTTCGCGGGCGTCCTGCCGGGCCTGGTCCGGGGGCGGCTCCTTGCGGCTATCGGTCTCACCCGGGGTGTGGGTGTCGCTCTCGTCCGGGGCCTGGTCCTCGGCTCGGCTGTGGTGCAGCGTCTCGCCCGGCCCGTCGTCGGTCCACTCGGATCCGCCGACGCTTCCTTCGTCCGGCGGCAGCGACACCACCTCGGCGTCCACGTCGGACCCCGGTTGCCCGCCGGTCGGCGGCCGGGGTTTGGGAGGAGTCGCGTCGGAGGGGCGAACGGACGGCACGAGGGGGCACGATACGCGAACAGCGCGCACCGTGGGGAACATTGCCGATCATGATTGCGATGAGTGACGGAATGGAGCTTCGCTCACACGTGTCGCAGATTTCTCGAACTGTTTCGCGTCGTCGGGAGATGGCCCCTTCCGGGCTCTCTCCCGATATCGCTTACAACGATGAATAACGGGCGCTTCCGAGACGCTTGTGGTCACGCAGCGTGTCCACTGAGGTGGGTCTTCCCTCCGTGGTGGATCGCGCGGGTCGGTGCCCGTAGCACCGGCTCGCGCCGGGTGGTGTGCGCCCGCCGCCCGCGGCGCTCACCCGTCGGGAATGGCCGGAGCGCGTGTTCCGCCGTGTCGCCCTTTTTCTGATCAACTCCCTTTCGCCGAGGTGGCGGCGTGGGAAGGTCGATCACGCGTCACTTCGGCCCGCTGATCCTTGCCGCCTGCGGGCCGCGTCTCACTCGCGCCCGGCCGGCCCTTGGCGAGTGGAACGTCATGGGTGCCTCCGGCCGCGTTTGACACCCGTGGTGTTCCACTCGTCGTGACTTCGCCGATTGGTGGTCGCGACGCAGCCACAGCGCCTCGCCGAGATCTCGACGAGGCGCTGTGGGCGCCGGTGGGAGTGCCGCCCTCGCCGCCTTTGCTCTGCATCCACGGGAGCACATGGTTACGGAGCGTGCCTGCCGCGTGCGTGGCTGCAGAGCGGACGCGGCGGGGAGAGACGGTGTCGTCGGAGGAGTGGGGTGAGTGCGGCCCGGAGGTACGGACGGGGCGTTGCCGTGGAGGGAACCGGCGGGGAAGTGGCGGCGCGTTCGCCGACGTCCGGGGCGGCCGGATTGCGGGTGCGGTGGTTACCGCTGCCCTCGTCAGGGCATGTCGTGCGGGACGACATGACGACGAGGAGGTGCCATGGCCGCCCGCGACGACGCCCACGGTGTCCACGACGACACCCGTGACGGGCGCGAGGACGCCCCCGCTGCCCGCGAGGACGCTCCCGCCGGGCCGGGCCGACCGGCCGGGCGGGAGCGCACCGGGCCGGTGGGGCCGGAGGACGGGCCGGACAGCCCGGCCGATCTGTCGGCCACGGGCTGGATGGCGACGCTCAAGCGGACCGCCCGGGAGTTCCAGGACGACAGCCTGACCGACTGGGCGGCCGCGCTCACCTACTACGGTGTGCTCTCCATCTTCCCTGGTCTCCTGGTGCTGATCTCGCTGCTCGGCCTGCTCGGCGACCGGGCCACCGAGGGGGTACGGGACACCGTCGGGCAGGCGGTGCCGGAGGAGAACATCCAGCGCATCATCGAGAGCGCGATCGACCAGGCGGGCCAGTCCGGCGGGCTGGCGAGCATCGCCGCGATCGTCGGTCTGGTGGCGGCGTTCTGGTCGGCCTCCGGTTACATCGCCGCGTTCATGCGCGCCTCGAACAGCATCTACGACGTGCCGGAGGGGCGGCCGATCTGGAAGACGCTGCCGATACGCCTCGGGGTGACCGCGGTGATCGGCGTGATGCTGCTGATCAGCGCCGTGATCGTGGTGTTCACCGGTGGGCTGGCCGAGCAGGCGGGAAACGCGATCGGGCTCGGCGAGACCGCCGTGACGGTGTGGAACATCGCCAAGTGGCCGGTGCTGCTGGTGCTGGTGAGCCTGATGTTCGCGATCCTCTACTGGGCCTCGCCGAACGCCCGGCACGGCGGCTTCCGCTGGATCAGCCCCGGTGGCGTGCTCGCGGTGGTGCTCTGGCTGGTGGTGTCCGGCCTGTTCGCGTTCTACGTCAGCAACTTCGGCTCGTACAACAAGACGTACGGCGCGGTGGCCGGCGTGATCATCTTCCTGGTCTGGCTGTGGCTGAGCAACATCGCCATCCTGCTGGGCGCGGAGTTCGACGCCGAGCTGGAGCGCAGCCGGGCGATCGCCGCCGGGCACCCGGCGGACGAGGAGCCCTACGTCGAGCTGCGTGACGACCGCAAGCTGCGCAAGAAGGGCGGTGCGCCCTCCCGCTGACCCGAGATCGCACGCTCGCGGTGGTCGCCGAGTCGGGCATCGCGCCGGGCCGGGGGGTGCTCGACCACCTCAACGAGGTGACCGTGGAGCTGGTCCGCGACACCGGCTGCTGGCTGGGCTTCTCGACACGTACGCGGTGGCGGTCCGCCGGGCGCTCGGCGCCGGCCGGCTCGGGCTCGGCCTCTGGCTGGCCGCGCCGGTGGCCGCCGCGCTCGCCGCCGACCCGCCGCCGGCTGCGCCACGAGCTGACCGTACGCGGGCTGGAGGTGGTCACGCTCAACGGCTTCCGGTACGCCGCGTTCCAGGCCCCGGTGGTCAAGGGCGCGGTGAACCACCCGGACTGGACCACGCCGCAAGCGGCCGGCGTACACGCTGGACCTGGCCCGGGTGCTTGCCGACCTGCTGCCCGACGATGCCGTTCGTAGCTCGGTGTCGACGGGACAAGCACGCGAGGTATTCTCAGACATGGATACCGACCGTCTCGGGATCTGCGTGGATCTCGCTGACCCGGCGTGCGCCTGGGAGCAGCCGGCGGATGCCCTGGCCGGGCTGCGTGCCGCCGGGCTGCCGGTGGTGAAGATCCAGGTGTCCGCAGCCGTCGAGTCGCCCGACCCGGCCGATCCGGCGTACGCGGCCGACGACCTCGACGCCGCACTCGACGCGCGGTTACCTGGGGCGTGGCGGGTGCACTACCACGTGCCGTTGCACGCCCCGCCCGAGCCGCCGCCGCGCTTTACGGTGCCGGTGCTGCGCGAGGCGCTGGCCGGGCCGCGATCCGGCCCCGGGTGGAGGCCACCGACGTGAAGGCGTTGCTGCTCGAACTCGCCGGACCGGCCTGGGAGGCACCATGACCGTAACCGTCGCACCGACCGATCCGGCCCTGCTGCGGGGCCGCTTCGACGCCGCGCTAGCCGCGTTCCTGGACGCGCGAGAGCCGGATCGGCCGGACGACGGTACGGGGGCCGTCCACACCGCGCTGCGCTGGTTCGTCCTGGCCGGCGGCAAGCGGATGCGCCCGCTGTTCTGTTACTGGGGCTGGCGGGGGTTCGGTGGCCCGGACACCTCGCCGATCGTGGTCGCCGCGGCGTCGCTGGAGCTGTTCCACGCGTTCGCGCTGATCCACGACGACATCGTGGACCGCAGCGACCGCCGCCGGGGCGCGCCGACGCTGCACCGGCTCTTCGCGGACCTGCACGCCCGCTGCGGCTGGCCGGGCGACCCGGCGGCGTACGGTCGGCAGGCGGCGGTGCTCTGCGGTGACCTCTGTGCCAGCTGGTCGGCGCAGATGTTCCACGGGTGCGGGTTGCCGCCCGAGCGGCTGCGCCGGGGGCACCTGCTGCTGGCGCGGATGCGCTCGGAGGTGATCGCGGGGGAGTACCTGGACGTGGTCGGGGCGGCCGGGGACGGCTCGGTGGCGAACGCACTCACCGTGGTGCGGCTGAAGACGGCCCGCTACACGGTGACCCGCCCGGTGCAGATCGGCGCCGCGCTCGCCGGTGCAGCGCCGGAGGAGGTGGCCGCGCTGGCCGGGTTCGGCGACCCGCTCGGGGACGCGTTCCAGCTCCGCGACGACCTGCTCGGTGTCTTCGGTGATCCGTCGGTGACCGGCAAGTCCAACCTGGACGATTTGCGGGAGGGAAAGCCGACGGTGTTGCTGGCGCTGACCCGGGCGTCCGCCTCCCCGGCCGCCGTGGCCCGGCTGGCAGAGCTGGTCGGCGATCCCGGCCTCGACCAGGCGGGCGCGGCCGAGGTGCGGGGCGTCGTGGAGGAGTGCGGCGCCCGGGAGGCGGTGGAGCGGATGATCCGCACCCGGGCCGACGCCGCACTGGTCGCGCTGGACGCGCTGCCGCTGGCGGAGCCGGCGCGACGGGTGCTGGCCGCGCTCGCGGAGCGGGCGGTCGACCGCCACGAGTGACACCCACTTGTCGCTTGGCGCCACGGTGAAGCTCGATGACCGGGCCCACGCCGCCACCGCGCACCTGCCCCAGCGCTGGACCCTGCCCTGACGGAGCCATAGAGTGGAGGCGGCGACCGCGAGGTGGCCGGTGACCCGGCGGGAGGCGCAACCCCTCCGGGAGCAGACGCTCCGGCGTCCACCGGTGCCCACGCGCCGCCGCCTCCGGTCGTCCTCGCCCCGGTCCGCGACGGAATCCCCCATCACCACAGGGGAGAAGGACAAATGGCGCGACCCATCACGCTCTTCACCGGCCAGTGGGCCGATCTGCCGTTCGACGAGGTCTGCCGGCTCGCCGCCGAGTGGGGCTACGACGGGCTGGAGATCGCCTGCTGGGGCGACCACTTCGAGGTGGACCGGGCGCTCGCCGACGACTCGTACGTGGAGCGCAAGCGGGCCACCCTCGCCAAGCACAACCTCCAGGTGTTCGCCGTCTCCAACCACCTGGTCGGGCAGGCCGTCTGCGACCACCCGATCGACGAGCGGCACCAGGACATCCTGCCGGCCCGCATCTGGGGCGACGGCGAGCCGGAAGGCGTACGGCAGCGGGCCGCCGAGGAGATCAAGGACACCGCGCGGGCGGCGGCGAAGCTCGGCGTCCGCACGGTCGTCGGCTTCACCGGCTCGTCCATCTGGCACACGGTGGCGATGTTCCCGCCGGTGCCGCCGGCCATGATCGAGCGCGGCTACCAGGACTTCGCCGACAGGTGGAACCCGATCCTGGACGTGTTCGACGAGGTGGGGGTGCGGTTCGCGCACGAGGTGCACCCCAGCGAGATCGCCTACGACTACTGGACCACGAAGCGCACGCTGGAGGCGATCGGGCACCGGGAGGCGTTCGGGCTCAACTGGGATCCGTCGCACTTCGTCTGGCAGGAACTGGACCCGGTGAACTTCATCTTCGACTTCGCCGACCGGATCTACCACGTGGACTGCAAGGACGCGAAGGTCCGTACCGGCGACGGGCGGCGGGGCCGGCTCTCCTCCCACCTGCCCTGGGCCGACCTGCGGCGCGGCTGGGACTTCGTCTCCACCGGCCACGGCGACGTGCCGTGGGAGGACTGCTTCCGGGCGCTGAACGCGATCGGCTACGACGGCCCGATCTCGGTCGAGTGGGAGGACGCCGGCATGGACCGCCTGGTCGGCGCGCCGGAGGCACTCCAGTTCGTCCGCCGCCTGGCGTTCGACGCCCCGAGCGCCGCTTTCGACGCGGCGTTCAGCAGCAGCCGCGACTGACCGGTCAGCGGGCGGCGTAGACCTGGTCGCTGACCAGGCGCGCCGCCCCGACCAGGCCGGCGCGGCAACCGGGCCCGGGGCGGGCCGAGGAGGTCGGCCAGCTCGACCCGGGAGCGAGGGCCGTCGTCGCGCGGCAGGCGCAGCAGTCGCGCCTGATCCGCCGTCTCCGGTCCGAGCATCGGCATGTGGCCACCTCCCCACGGAGAACGTGCCACATCCGTGCCCGCGCACACGGGAGCGGGCCGGTCACCCGGAGGTGACCGGCCCGCTGTCCGTCTGCATCAGAGCGTGTTGCCGGTGCTGGACGGCTTGGTGCTCGTGCCGGTCGTGGTCGAGCCGGACGCGCTGGTCGAGCCCGTGCCGTTGGCGCTGCGGCTGCCGACCGCGGCCGGCGTGCCGGCGAACGGCTTGTCGGCGTCGGTCATGCCCGGCTTGCCACCGTTGGTGGCGAGCTTCTCGCCGATCTTGGTCTGCCCCAGCTTGTCCTTGCCCTCCGAGTAGAGCCGGGTCGCCTGGGCCTGCGCGACCCCGGCCGCCTCCTGGACGGTCGGGTGGTCGAGCACCTTGCGCCCGCGGACCACCAGCTCCTCGTACTTCTCCCGGCCGGCACGGGCGCCCAGGACGAATCCCGCAGCCAGCCCGCCAAGAAACATGATCTTTCCGCGCATGGCGGCTCCTTCCGTACCTGACGCTCTCGCCGGTCTCCGCCAGCTCGGCGGAACGACCGTCTCGCGCCTGCGTTCTCTGTCGACGGCTAACTACCCATCCTGCTCTCCGCTCATGCCTCCCTGTGCCGAGATGACGATTTGTCCGTAATCTTGGTGCGTCAGCCGGTCCGGCCCTCCTCCGGTAACCCCCTGGCGCACCACCCCCCGATGTCCTGTACTCTTGTCCCCGTCGCACGGAGCGGAGAGATCCGGACCGTGCGGTGCACGGTCCCCTGTAGCTCAATTGGCAGAGCAGCCGGCTGTTAACCGGCAGGTTATTGGTTCGAGTCCAATCGGGGGAGCCTCGCTCCACGTCACGCCCGTCGGCATCGTCGGCGGGCGTTCGTCGTTCCCGCGCCCCGCCCGCGCCCCGGGCTGCCCGGTTTCCGCCCCCGGCTCCTCGTTCGCCCGGCAGGATGGTCGGCGTCGACCTAGACTCCCACTGCGTCGATTGATGCGTCGATTCGAGGACGGTGGAGATGGCCCACTTCGCCGAGGTGCCCAGCGCCGAGGCGCTCGCCGTGCTGCCGCTCGTGGTGCCCGTCGGGCTGGGCGTGGCGGTCGCCGTCGGCGTCCTGCTGGACACCGTCGTGGTCCGCTCGCCGCTGGTGCCCGCGCCCGCGTACGACATCGGGCCGGAGGTCTGGTGGCCGGGCCGGTTGTCGCGGTCGCACCGCGCGGGCGACCCCGCCGGGGCGGGGGTGGACCGTGCCTGACCCGGACGTGGTGATCGTCGGCGGCGGCCTGGCCGGCCTCGCCGCGGCCCGGCGGCTGCACCGCGCCGGCGTGCCGTGGCGGCTGCTGGAGGCGGGCGACCGACTCGGCGGGCGGGTCGCCACCGACCGCGTCGACGGGTTCCTGCTGGACCGGGGCTTCCAGGTGCTGAACACCGCGTACCCGCGCCTGTCCGGCCTGGTCGACGTCGGCACTCTCGGCCTGGGCTGGTTCACCTCCGGCGTGCTGGTGCGCCGCGGCGACCGCCTGGAACGTCTGGTCAACCCGCTGCGCGAACCCACCGGCGCACCCGGCACGCTCACTGCGGGCATCGGATCGCTGACCGACCGGTTGCGGTTCGCCGCGCTCGCCGCCGGCTACGCCACAGCGCCGGTCGGGCGGCTGCTCGGCACACCCGAGACCAGCGCCGAGAAGGCGCTGCGCCGGGCCGGGCTCTCCGACGCGATCATCGAGGAACTGCTCCGGCCCTTCCTGTCCGGCGTGCTGCTCGACCGTGAGCTGGCCACCTCCAGCCACGTCCTCGCGGTCATCATGCGCTCCTTCGCCAGGGGCCGGATCGGCCTGCCCGCGGACGGGATGCAGGCGCTGCCGAAGGCGCTCGCCGCGCCGCTTCCTGCCGAGCTGATCGAGCTGAACACCCCGGTCACCGAGGTCGCGCCCGGCCGGGTCCGCACCCCCTCCGGCGAGATCGCGTGCCGCGCCGTCGTGGTCGCCGTCGATCCGCCCGCGGCGGCCACGCTGCTGCCCGGCCTCGATCGGGTACGCATGCACGCGTACACGACCTACTACCACCGCACCGGCACGGCGCCGCTGGACGAGCCGATCCTGCTGCTCGACGGCGACCGGCGCGAACTCGTCGCCAACACGGTGGTGATCAGCCGGGCCGCGCCCACGTACGCGCCGGACGGCCAGCACCTGGTCGCCACCTCGGTGGTCGGCCCGCAGGCCCCGCCGGAACCGGTGATCCGGCGCGAACTGGACCGCCTCTACGGCCGCTCCACCGCCGACTGGACCCACCTCACCACTGTCACAGTGCCGGATGCGCTCCCCGCCGCCCCGCCACCGCAGGGCCGGCTGCGCAAGCCGGTGGCGCTCGGCGACGGCCTGTACGTGGCCGGGGACCACCGGGACAGCCCGTCCATCCAGGGGGCGCTCGCCAGCGGGTGGCGTACGGTCGGCGAGGTCCTCGCGGCGTTGCGGCGCGCCTGAGCGATTGGTCGGCGGGTTGCGCGTTGTTATCCTCGCGTTGCCCATCGTGCTGTCGCGGCCGTGTTTCCGCCCGGTAGGTGGTGGTCCGCGCAACGATCGGCGGGTTACGATCCGGCGCGGTCACGGGGCGGTAGCTCAGCCGGTTAGAGCAGGGGACTCATAATCCCTCGGTCGCGGGTTCGAACCCCGCCCGCCCCACCAGGCCATTCCCCTGGGCGATAGTGCTGTCGGGGAGACCCGGACGTGCCGCGTCGACGTCCGGACCGACGCCTCTCCGTCCGCCCCGGGTTCGCAGCAGCGCGGTCGGGTGCCCGGCCGAGGCCGGCGGGTGGGCTACCCCGCCGGGTCGTCACCAGCCCGGCGGGGGAGAGCCTGGTCAACGACGCGTCCGGCACCGGCGTGGCAGGGTGCGAGACCACCGGGGCTGGAGAGTGCGGCTAGTGGGTCAGGCCCTGCGCGGGAGAGATCCGCGTCGCTCGTCGGGCCGGCGCCACGCTGGCCAGCACCCCGGTCACCACGGCCGCGAGCAGCAGCAGACCCAGTTGCCCCCAGGGCAGCCGGATGACAGGTGTGGCTGTGGCGCCGACCGTGGCGGTGACCCCGACCAGGCCCACCGGAACGCCGATCACGACGCCAGCGGCGGCACCGACCAGCGTGATGGTCACCGCCTCGATGGCGAGCATCGCCCGCAGCCGCCCGCGCCGGGTGCCGAGCGCACGCAGCAGCGCCATCTCCTGGGTACGTTCGATGACCGACAATCCCAGCAGGTTCGCTATGCCGAGCAGTGCGATGATCACGGTCACGCCGAGCATCGCGAGCGAGAGTCCGAGCAGGATGGCGAGCACGTCGGCGATGTCGCTTCCCTCCGTGATACCGCCGCCCAGTTCCACGGCGGGGTCGCTGGCTGCGACGGCGTTCACCCGATCGGCCAGGAGGGCGCGGTCGAATCCGGGACGCGCCACTGCCCAGGCGGTCGTGGGGACCGCCGCCACACCCTGGGCCGCGAGCGCGTCGGAGGAGGTCACCCCCAGGAGCTGACCCGTGGTGTCGGCCAGCCGGCTCGCGTGCGCGATGAACTGCAGAGTCCGGTTACCCACGCCGACGCTGACCGGGCTGCCGTCCGACAGGCCGCGCGCGGCGAGATAGGCGGCGGGCAGCAGGACGATCGGCGGGCCGGCGGACGCGGCGAGTTCGGGAGCCAGAGTGCCCGCCAGCGCGGTGGGCAGGGCCGCGAGCTGGGCGGGCGTCGCCTTGCCGCCGTCGGAGAATCGGGCGTCCACGGTGGCCACGGTGGACGCGACGGACAGCTCCGGCACCGCAGCGAGGCGCCGGACAGTGTCCCCACTGATGGGCCCGCCGTCGGTGCGTGCGCTCACGGCCACCGGGTATCGGGCCTCAAGGTCGGCGTCGATGGTGGCCCGTCCCGTGGTGGCCGCCACGGCCAGACAGGCGATCAGAGCCGAACCCACCACCACCGCCATCGCCGCCGCGGCGGTCCGGCGAGCGTTCTGGCTGAGGCTGCTCCCCGCCAGGCCGGCGGCCACGCCGAAGCGCTCCAGGAGCCAGGTGACCGAAGGAAGCAGCACCGCGATCAGTCGGGGCAGGGCGATCAACAGACCGACCGCCAGCAGCAGCCCACCGACGAGTGCCAGCGGCAGCGAGGCGCCGATCCCGGCCACGGCCAGCACTGCGGCGGCGACGACCGTGACCACCGCGCCGACGACCAGACGACGCCCACCGCGGACCGCGCCCGCGGGCGGTTCGGCGGCCTCCTGTAGGGCACGGACCGGCGGGATCCGGGTGGCGCGTCGCGCCGGGAGCCAGGCGGCGGCCAGCGTGGCCAGCACTCCCACGAGCACGCTGCCTGCCAAAGCCAGGGGGTTCACCCGCAGGCCACCACCGCTGATGTCGAGCAGGGCGGCGCCGAGGTAGCCGACGGCGACACCCGCCGCGGCTCCCGCTGTCGCGCCGACCGCGCCAGCGATGGTGGCCTCGGCCAGCAGCATCCGGCTCGCCTGGCCCCGGTGGCCGCCGACGAGCCGCAACAGTGCGATCTGCCGAACCCGCTGGACGATCACCACGTGAAAGGTGTTGGCGATGACCAGGACGGAGGCCAGGAGGGCCACCGCGGCGAAGGCCATCATCAGCACGACCAGCTGGGTGTTGCCCCCGGCAAAGCGCGCTGCGGCCTGGTCGGCGGCCGCGGCGGCGCTCATCGCCGAGGCGCCCGGCGGCAGCGCGCGGTCGACCGCATCGATGGTGGCCGCGAGGCGGTCCGGGTCGTCGACCGTGGCCAGCGCCGCCGGCGGCACGTCCCCGGCGAAGAACGACGGGTCGGCGTAGAAGCGGAACGACGATCCGGTCAACGGCCGGAATTCGAGATCGGTCGAGCCCGTCACGGTGACGGTCACCGGCTGCTTGTCGCCCTGCCGGAAGATCAGCTGGCCGCCGACGCCGACGCCCAGGTCGTCGAGGGTCCGCTGATCCGCGACGACCTGCCCCGTGCCGTTGGGCCAGGACCCGTGATCCAGGTGGAACCAGCGGATTTCGGGCGTGGCGGCAATGCTCTGTACGTTGGCCGAACCGCGCCGGTCGCCGCCGAAGACGTTGACCGTACGCGCGAACTGGGGGTCGACGGTGCGGACGCCGGCAACGTCCGCCACGGCCCGGTACCAGCCCGGGTCGCGTACCGAACTCTCGGCGTCGAGAACGATGTCGGCCGTGGTCAATGGCGCCGCGGCGGTTAGCCGCAACCCCTCACCCGAGGTGGCGGCGAAGGTGGCCGTGGCGGCGAGGAAGCCCGTCGCCAGCAGCACCGCAGCGATGATCGCCAGCAACCGCGCCGGATAGGTGCGGACCTGCGCCCAGGCCAGTGCGAAGATCATGATCACACCGTCACCGACGCCAGCGAGGCGAGGATCGTCTCCCGTGAAGGGCGACGCAGCTCGTCGTGGATGCGGCCGTCGGCCATCACCAGGACCCGGTCGGCGTACGTCGCCGCTCCCGGATCATGGGTCACCATGATGATCGTCTGACCGTACTGCTGTGCCGCGTCACGGAGGCCGCCCAGCAGGGCCCTGCCGGTGGCGATGTCGAGCGCGCCGGTCGGCTCGTCGGCGAAGACGACGGAGGGCTGGGCCAGCAGGGCCCGGGCCACCGCGACGCGCTGCTGCTGGCCACCGGACAACTCGGCCGGACGGTGCTCGAGGCGGTCGCCGATCTGCAGCGCGTCGGTGATGACCCGCAGTTGTGCGGCGTCGACGGGCCGGCCGGCGAGCCGCAGCGGCAGCGTGATGTTCTGCCGGGCGGTCAGCGTGGGCAGCAGGTTGAACGCCTGGAAGACGAACCCGATCCGGTCTCGCCGCAGTTCGGTCAGCGAGCGGTCGTCGAGCCCCACCAACGACGTGCCGGCGACGCTGATCGAGCCCTCAGTGGGCGTGTCTAGGCCGGCCAGCAGATGCATCAGGGTGGTCTTGCCGGAGCCGGACGGGCCCATGATGGCGGTGAACTCGCCGGCGGCGAAGTCGGCGGAGACGCCGTCCACCGCCCGCACCGTGGACTCGCCGGTCCCGTACGTCTTGCGGACGTCCCGGCAGCTCACCATGTCGGCATACGTCGTCTGCGTCGTCACCTCATCGACGGTAGGGAGGCCCCCGGCCGTGCACATCCGTCCCCGGCATCGAGTTTCCTCCTCGACCGGTACCTTGGTATCAAGCCTCCGGTATCGCTCGGAAAGCCGTGATTCCGCTGCCGCGCTCCGCTGCCTACGCTGGGGGAGTGCGGACCGAGACGAAGCAGACGCTGGCGGTCGACGCTGGCCTCGCCCTCGCCGTCGTGGTCGGTTGTCTGCTGCTCGGTCTCGCCGGTCTGCCCGACTGGTACTGGTCGGCACTGGTCGCGGTGCCCCTGGCGATCCGCCGCGTCGCGCCGCTGACCATGCTTGCTCTGGTGGCGGTCATCTCGGGCACGCACCTGCTGGTGGCGCACAGTTTCCTGTTCCCCGGCGACCTCGTCGGCCTCGTCGCCATCCACGCGGTCGCTGCGTACGCGACGGACCGGCTGCGGCACGCCGGTCTGCTGCTCGGCGCGGCCGGTGCTCTCGTGGTCGCCGGCTACGCCCTGCACGACCGTCGGCTCGGCGCCGGGCTGCCCGGTGTGCTGATCATGGCGACTTCGCTCGCCGCGTGGTCGACCGGGCTGATGCAACGCCAGCAGCGCAGCGCCGTCGACCATGCCGAGCGCCGCCGGCGGCTCGCCGAACAGGACAGCGCCATGCGCGCCCAACTCGCGGTTCATGAGGAGCGGAGCCGGATCAGCCGGGAGATGCACGACATCATCGCGCACTCGTTGGCCTCGATCATCGCCCAGGCCGAGGGCGGTCGGGCCGCCGCCCGCGCCGACGCCGTGGTCGCCGGTCCGCTGTTCGACCGGATCGCGGGCACGGGTCGTGAGGCGCTCGCCGACGTCAAACGCCTGCTTACCGCCGTTGACCGCGACGACGACCTGGACGCCAAGGGGCTGCGCGAGCTGCCGGCCCTGCTGACCAGCGTCGCCGCCGCCGGTCTGCGGGTGACCGTCACCACGGACGGCAGCGAACAGCCGCTCGGGCCGGGCATGGACCTCGCCGTCTACCGGGTGATCCAGGAATCGCTCACCAACGTCATCAAGCACGCCCCCCGGCAACAGGCGCACCTACGCATGTGCTGGACGCCGGAGGTGCTCACCGTCACCGTGACCAGCCCGTCGGTGGGGCCGGGTGGCAGCGCGCCGGTGGAGGGGCGGGGCGTGTCCGGTATCCGGCAGCGGTGCTCGTTGTTCAACGGGGCCTGCACTCTCACCGCCGGGTCGGAGTTCGCGGTCACCACCACATGGCCGCTGGTCCAGGAGGAAGTGGCGCAATGACCGAGCCGCTCATCACGGTGCTCATCGCCGACGACCAGGATCTGGTCCGCACCGGGTTCGCCCTGGTCGTCAACTCGGCCCCCGACATGCGCGTGGTCGCCACCGCCGCGACCGGCAAGGAAGCCGTCGCACTCGCGGCCGAGCACTGCCCGGACGTCATCCTGATGGACATCCGTATGCCGGACACCGATGGGATCATCGCCACCCGCACCATTCTCGCGGCTCCCGGGCCCACCCCGAAGATCGTGGCGCTGACCACGTACGACAACGACGACTACGCGACCCGGATCCTGAACGCCGGAGCCAGCGGCTATCTGCTGAAGGACGCGACCGCCGAGGGGCTGACCGCGGCCATCCGTACGGTCCACCGTGGCGGATCGGTCATCGCACCCTCGACCACCCGGCGCCTGGTCGGCGGGCACGCCAGTTCCCCGTCGATCCGCGACACCACGGCGGCCGTCGGGTTCACCGCCCGGGAACAAGACGTCTTCGACCTGATCGTGGCGGGAGCGAGCAACGCCGAGATCGCCCAGCGGTTGCACCTGGCCGAGGTCACGGTGAAGACCCACGTCGGTCGGGTGTTGGCCAAACTGGGCGTCCGGGATCGGGTCAACATCGTGATCTGGGCGTACCGCAACGGCGTCGTCCGCTGACCCGCGCTCGGGTGGTCGCAGTTCACCGCGAAGACACACCCCCGTCCGGGCCCGCGACGTGCCTGCCGCGCTACTGTCGCGTGGCGGTGTCGGGGTCGCATTGGTGAACCGCACCGGCGGGTCGGACTGGCGGGCCGGGTTCATCGGGCACCGCCCGATGCCCATGAGCTCGGCAAAGTCAGCGGTAGCGGGTCTCCGGCGATCGTGGCGTTGCGGTTCGCATGGTGGTACCTCCGGCCCACCTTGTTGATCTTTCATGGGAACCGGTGCCCGCGCCGCGTGGTGACGCTCGGCTCGGCTTCTCGACGCGGACTGTGGCTGACCACGGTGGCGCGGTGCTGGACGGGCCGGGATGTTGTCGTACGGCAAGTCGCATGACGACGGCACGCAGCCGCCGCAGGGCCGTGTCCCTCGGCGGAGGGCGTGGTCCTCTACCTCATTCGTAGTGGTAGCGGCACTGGGCGACCTGCACTGTGTCGTCCATGATCCGGTATACGAGGCGGTGTTCCTGGTCGATGCGTCTCGACCAGAATCCCGCCCAGTTTCCGCGGAGCTGCTCCGGTTTGCCGATGCCCTGGTGGCCGTTGCGTCGGATGTCCTCGATCAAGGCGTTCACTCGTTTGAGCATCTGGCGATCTCGTTGCCAGGTCAGATAGTCTTCCCAGCCTCGGCCGGCGAACTGGACCTTCACGCTGCCGATGCCTCGCCTGAACTGGCGTCGGGGTCGATCAGGTCGTGCATCTCCCCACCCCCGTTACGCAGCTCTTCGACGGCTTCATTCAGACGGCGGGCGTTGGCGGGGCTGGCCATCAGGTAGGCCGTCTCCTTCAACGACTCGTACTCGCGCAGCGAGATGATGACCGCGGCCTCCCGGCCGGAACGGGTGACCACCACTTCCTCGGCGTCGTCCACGACATGGTCGAGCATCTTGGCCAGGTTCTGCCGGACCTCTGAGTAGGGAACGGTGCGCATGCTGCCGCCTCCAAACGTTACGTACAACAAATTGTACAAGTCTGCCGAGGCTCCTCGTCACATGGTCCGACGTCTGGCCCTGAACTGTCGATCAGGCTCAGGAGCGGCGCGGGCGTAGCGGCAGCGGATCACCGGTGATCGTGGCGAGGTGG
>NZ_FMCV01000052.1 GCF_900091565.1 Micromonospora marina
GGATACCGGCCACGTCGAGCTGGTCCTCGCGGCCGAACGAGTACAACACCCGGGTCTTGGACGCCTTCGCGGCCGGGTCCCACTCGTTGTGGGCCAACTGCAGGTAGCGGATCGTCTGCCCGTCACGGGTCTTGCGTGTCGACGCCTTCACGTACACGAGGCACGACCGTACACCGACTATGAAACCACGCATAGATCAGCAGCTCATGGAAGTTATCCACAGGCAGGCGTGTCACTAGGCGTTTTCGCCGTTCCCGCCAGGCTGCAACGCCCTGACCTGCACCTTCACACCGCGACGCCGACTATATCGACGCTGAGCTGCGGAACGCAGGATTAGATGCTGGCCGAAGACCGGCTCGGCAGCGCGTACGGCATCTAGGCGGCGCTGCAGCGAGGCCGCGTGATCGTCGAGCGCGGCGAGCGCGGCGAGAATGTCCCGCTGCGCGGCGAGGGGCGGCAGCGGCATCACAAGTTCACCGAGGACGCCTTTGCTGATCGAGGTGGTGACCGACCGGACAGATCGCTCGCGGATGCGGGCCAGCACGGCGGGCTGCAACAGGAATGCCAGCAAGTAGGCCGGATCCAGTGCATCCAAGTCGATGACACACAGCCGGAGCAGGTTGGTGTGCGGCAGCCAGCCGGACTCGGCGTCGCCGACCATCGCGGCCTGACCCATGGCGCCGGTGCGCACCCAGAGCACGTCGCCGGTGCGCAGCCGGTATTTCTCCAGCGACCCGGCCTCGGCCAAAGGGGCGTCGGCCGCTTCGACGACCCCGCTGCGCAGATGCCGCGGGTGCACGACCGGCACGATCACCCCCGCGGTTCCGGCGCGGGCGACCGCTGCGGTCAACGACCGGTGCGGCACCCCGCTGCGGACATCGCAAAGTTCGTTCAGCGGGCGACCGGGCCAGCCGCTGCCGGTCGTGTATGAAGGTAGGCCGACCTTGGTCGCCAGCGCCTCCAGTTCCGCGCGCGCCACGTCCGCCGGCGACCGCGTGAACATACGGTCCTGGTACTCCGGCGGATGTAGCGAGTACCCTCGCGCCTGGATTTCCTCGGGGGTCGCCAGGACGCTGCATTCGGCCTGGTCCTCTGCCGTTACTGCGGCGACGATGCCCGCGACGTCTGTCGCGTCGAACTCGACGTGCAGGCCCCTCGCCCGGCCACGATGGCGGGCGTCGACGAACCGCACTGCAGCGGGTCGTCCAGTGGGCCGCCGCAGTAGCCAGATGCACACACCGACCCTGGTGTTCGAGAACAACCGCGCCGGTAGCGCCACGACGGCGATGAGCGCACCTTGATCCACCAGCTCTCGGCGCATCGTCGCCTTGCCGGCGAAACCAGCGCTGTACGGCATGAGGACGACGGCCCGTCCGTTCTCAGCAAGCGAGTCGACGCAGTGCCTCAGCCATGTGTCTTCGACGTGCTTGCCGAACGGCGGGTTGGTCAGTACGAAGGTTGCTCCGACGGGCGTCGGCGCCGGTGTCACGGCGAGTTCGGCTGGCGTCCCGGACGCCACTAACCACATACCGGCCAGCCGGAGCTCGGCCGCGTCGGGATGCTCCGCGCGAACCCGCACTGCGGCCAGGTTGCCGCCAACCATCGCGGCCGGGTCGCCGGCGGTACGGATGAACTCGGCCGGGAGTTCACCGAAGCGGGCGAACGGGTCGTAGATCAAGGCGTCGCCGCCGACCGGGGTGCCGGCCAGGAGCGCGACCATGATCCGGGCGACGCCTCGGGGTGTCGAGATGACGTCGCCGTCAATGCTCACCTGCCGCAGATATGCGGCGCGGAGCCGAGCGAAGTCGGCGGGGCCGAGGCCCGCAACGAGTGCGATGACCTTGCGGACCGGCTCGAACGAACGGGGCCGCAGCCTGGTCGATGGTGCCTCCGAGGTACTGAGCACGTCCGGAGCGGCCAGTGACTCGTCGGCCAGCGCCACGACACGGCGCAGCAGCCGCCAGGCCATGCCCGGGTCGCCGTCCGGCGGCACGCTGCGTGTCAGTCGTGACCAGCGATCGTGGTCGTACAAGCGCAAATACGTCAGGCAGAGCAGCAGGTAAAGATACTCGGCCCGGACTGCGTTGCCGCCGAACTCGGTGCCCAGCGCCGCAAGTTCGTGGACCCGATCTCGAGCGGGTTCTTCGGCGGCCCGGAGCCGGCGCCTCACCCGGTCACCGTAGGTGACGCCGGCAGCCTCGTCCGATCCCCGGCGATTGGCGGGTACAGGCCGCGTGTCAAGCCAGGCGATGACGTCGGCGAGCCGTAGGTCACCGCCGGCGTCGACAGGCTTCGGGAACTCGGTGTGCCTGGTGCGCCACTGCGTGACCGCCGCTCGTGCGACGCCAGCGAGTTGCGCGAGCCGGGCCTGGGAAACCGTAGCGGTAGAATCACTCACGGGGACGAAGCTACGGACGCTCTCCCGCCGCGTCGATTGTGCACTCGCGAGTGCACCCAATTCTGTTAACAAATGGGTCAGGTGGCCACCGGCTGACTTGGCCAGTGAGGGCTGGCTGGCGGGTTAGCTACTCAGAGTAGCGGGCGAGACTGGTGTCACCGGCTACGACAAGCGCATCAACGGCGCGCTGCCAGTCGCTCGACAGGCCCACGTCCTCGGCGGCTGTCCTGATCTCGAAGAGCCAGTTGGCAAGGCTAAAGCAGCGGCTTGCAGCAGCCGCAGGATCTGCGAGCACTGCTCGCAGATCCTGCGGAACGCCGAGGCTGGCCTGTTCGGCCGAGGGGAGCGCTGACGCAACGAATCGGACGAGGGCGTCCACGCAGGTCGGTCTTCCGCCCGCGATATTGAGCCAACGGTCGACCATGGCCTGCCAAGCGACCGGGCCCCACCAGATGACGGGTTTGCCGGTGGCCTCGATGCGTTGTCGTACGCGGCGCGGTGGGGCCGGTACCGGATGAGCGTCAACTCAGCCCACATCGTCGCGCACCAACAGCTGCTACTGGACCTGATCCGGCAATTGGCCGGCACTCCAGCGCCGGACAACGACTGACGTCGTGCATAAGCGCTGCCTCGTTCGGCTGGTCCTGGGCTGGCCGCCGGCCGGGCCTGCCGAGCGCCCGCCGCCTCGGCGAAGCGCCGGCCAACAGCGGTGTAGGAGCTTCGGCTCCTGCACCGCCCAGCCGTTCATCGACCACCCCACTTGAACCCGATCTTCTTGCCGGACCCGTGGCCCGGCTTGACCTCCACGACCTCGCCCTCGGCCAGCCTCCGCTCACTGTTGTCACGGAAGATGGCGGCTTGGCTCCTTCATGTCCGCCCTTGGCGGCATCGATCAGTATGATGGGTTCGGAGACCCCTTTTTGGGGCGGCCTGACGGGGCGAGGAGTTTGATCAACGGTGCCTGCAAGTCGACGTCGCACCGGCCACCCTGCCGGACCTAAATGCCCGGACTGTGGCAAGCGCCCGTCGGGCGGTACGCTCGTCCATGAACCTACTTGCCCCATGGCGACGTCGTTGGATGCGCTCATGGTTGCGGATGCGACCTGGTTCGAGCAGCGGCCTGATGCCGAACATCGGTGCCGGTGGATTACGGCGGCGGAACGGATGGAGTTGCCGGTGGCGGCAGGCAAATCGCTGTCACCAAAGAGCGTCATCCACGTGACGCAGATCGAGCCCGGCGTGCGGCGTCGGGAGGTATATATGCCCAGCGACGAGCTCGTGCCGGCCGGGTTGGTTGGGCTGTTCGGCCACCGAGCCTCGTTTGCGCTCGCCGAGCGGAACCACGGACCGATCCCGGCAACACACACTGGCGAACTTGCCGGGGGTCTGGAAGCGCGGTTGTTCAGGTTGCCTGATGGTTTGGAGCCCGACGGTTTCGTGGAATTCGACGGCATAGTCGTTCTTCGGCCCGGCGATGCGCTGCCCGTGCCCTTCCGCTGATCCTGTCCGGCAGCAGCCTCGAGGACAGTCTCGCCTTCATGGCGACGGGGGTGTCAGCCCTGCCGGCGCTCGCTTCGGCGACAGCTCAACGCGAAGGAGGGGGATTTGAATCCACGACCTCCTACTCGCGAACTTCATCGAGCCTTGTCATCTGTTGTCAACCCCTGACCCCCTTTTACCGATAGTGGCGGTCCCGAACTTGTCACTGATCCTCAGAACTGGTCATTGAGCTGCGCAAACGCCAGGAGCTGCTCACCGAACGTCGGTGTTACAAGCTTGTCATCAATCATCAACGACCATCACTGACCTGCACAGACGCCCTCGCCGACCTATCAACGTCAGTCACAGATGGTCGACCCTTAACAGGGGTTTTCGGGGGGTAAACGGGGGCCACCGTTGACCGTTGCCGGTACGTTCGCGGCCCACCAGCCGGCCGCCATATCCGGTCAACCCGTCACCGTCCTGAACCCAACGGGGGACGCGGACTACATGTCAGGGTGCCACTGCGTCCCGCTCCCCCTGCGAAAGTCAGCAGGCACAACACGACATGCATCGACGACCATGTGAGGTCTTAGATCCACCGGTCGGGCGTACCGTGGCGGCGCTCTTCGCCGCTGCGGTAGGCGGCTCCCGCCGCCGCGCACCCCGCGCCGGAAACGCCCGGCGCGGGGGGCGCGGTCGGTGACCTGCGGGCCGGGCCGGCTCCACCTACACGCGACCGTGGCCAGCAGCCCGGACGGCGACCTCGCTGACGTGCTCAGTCCGCCGATTCCTCCGTCAGCACGCGTCTGTGTTCGGCCTGTGGAAAACGCGGCACCCTGTGGATAACTCCCTGATCAAGGACTCGCGTGATATCGATCCGCCCGGATCTACCGCCGAACGCGCCGCACGATCGAGGGCGGCTGCGGCGAGTCCACCAGCAGCGAGGAGTACGAACGGTTCCAGGTGCGAGTGCCGCCCGCCCCCTCGTGGCACTCGAAGTCCAAGCGCAGGTTAACCGGCGACGACGCGTTCCACTCCAGCTCCAGAACCACGGTGTGCGCGGCTCCAGGTGCAAGATTGGTGAGCATGATCGACGGCCTGACGTTGGCCCCGTGGCCGCCGACACGCCGGACGAAGCCGCGCACGTCCGGCTGTCCGGCCGCGCTGATGATGACAGTGTCCAGGTACGTCCCCGCGAGCAGCTTGATCGGGATCTCCGCGAAGCGCTCACCGCTGACCTGGTCCACGCCCTGGTCGACCTGGAACCGAGGGCCTTCGGCCTCGTCTCGCGCCCTCTGCTCGCTCTGATACTGCTGACGCGCGAGCGCTAGTTGCTCCTCGGCCGCCCGCGCCTGCCGCTCCGCCGCGGCGGCCGACTCCTTCGCGCGGGCCGCTTGCTCTCGGGCGCTCTTGGCCTGGCTCCCCGCGCTGACGGCCTGCCAGACCGCAATCCCGGCAGCCACGGCCGCAGCTCCTGATCTTCACCTGGCTGGCCTGTACGTCGTCTAGCCGCTTCTCGATATACCGGCCGACCACGAGGAGCGGCGCAAACAGTAGAAGCGTGGTGCCGACGTTCACCAGTGCACCGGAGAGCCAACCGCCGCTGCGGGCCAGCCACGACCAGACGAGCAGTCCGGCGCCAGCGAGCAGCAGCACAACCGTGAGGTTCCAGCGGTTGCGGGTAAACGGGCGCATGCGGCTGCTTCCTCGGGCCAGGCGGTTAGCGTGGTCTGGCGGTAGCCGGGCGTAGCGAGTATCTGTGCAACGGGCTGCGGACGCGACGGTCATTCACCTTCTTGCCTGGTAGGGTTACGGTCTGTGTTTGATGGACCCGACTACGAATTGGCCTGGCCACGGGATCTCTTCGTGGCCGAGGCGTCGGCCCTGGTGGCTACCAGCCGCAACGCAGACGGAAGCCGCGTGGAGTGGCTGCTCGAGGAAGCATTTACCAGTTCAACGCCCATCGAGGACTTCAAAGCTGCCCCGACCCGCGCCGTTGGCCCCTTCGGGGACGACGATCCTTGGGCTACAGCCTCCCCTGCAGGCAGCACGAAGGCTTCGGGTGCCACACAGCCTGTGGTTATTCAATCCGATTTCCTGTCCGAGCTGATCAAACGGGCCGATGTGCTACGCGAGGCGACAGCTCCGCGGCCATACTGGCCGGAGCGAACACCGACAGGCACCAACGCCTCGCGACCGCCACTGAGCAGGGAAAAAACCAAGCGCCGCTTCGTCAGCCTGGTCGCCGAATTGACCCGGAATGGATACCTGGAGAGGGTTTCCCAGGCGAGTGCGTGGACCTGCCGACTGATGTCGACGTCGATGAGTCGGCCAAGCTGCAGGAACTGCTCGGCATACCGGATCTTTGGCCGCTACAGCCGGCGCAGTGGGACGACGACGTGTTCTACGGGGTCATCGAGGTCTTCCACGACCTCGTTGCCCGCCCCCGCGAGCGCTGGTGGCACAACTGGAACAACTGCGGCTGGCACTACAGCGGCTTCGCGGTCACGCCGGCCAGGGCTCTCTACCGGTGGCGGGTCAACAAGATCCTTGCCGACGCGCACATCGCACTCCGGCTTGCCGGGGAAGGCGAGGACGCCGGCCGCCTAGTACGGCAGCCGCCATTTGCTAGGTGAGCAGGGCGTATTCGCGGTTGAGGCGGGTGCGTTGGTGGTGCCAGCGGGCGCGGGCCTGGTGTCGGCGTCGCCAGGTGAGCCAGTCGATGGCGTGTCCTGGTGGTGGTGGGTGGTGCAGGGCGTCGGCGAGGAGTCGTCCGACCTCGGGCACGGTGAGCGGGATCAGTCCGGGATCGGCCGGTGGTGGCTGGTCGGGTGTGGTCGGTGGGGGTGCCTGGCTGTCGGTACGTTCCCGTAGCGCGGCGGCGGTGACCGTGCAGACCGCGAGGGCGGCCATGACCAGCACGGTGTGCCGGG
>NZ_FMCV01000031.1 GCF_900091565.1 Micromonospora marina
TGTACGAGCGGTAGCCGGCAACCACGGCGCAGACCGCCGCGGTCACCACGACCGGCAGCCTGTGCCGCACACCCCGCCGGGCTCGCGGGTCAGGCAGACCGGCGAGTGCTGCGGGCAGCCCACCAGCGGTTTCGGCAACGGTCAGAGCCGGTGCGCAGGACAGAGAAGAGGTCAGCGATGATGGCAGTGCGGGCATGGCTCACTTCGGATAGGTCATCGTGGCGTAGAGAACCTTGATGATCTTCTGAACCGGTCATGCCCGTCTTGCTGCCACCAACACCGGCGCTTCTACTTCGAACCGCCCAAGCCGGACACCCTCACGACTTTGCCGGGGCCCTGGACCACACCCGACCAGCCACCACCGGCCGATCCCGGACTGATCCCGCTCACCGTGCCCGAGGTCGGACGACTCCTCGCCGACGCCCTGCACCACCCACCACCACCAGGACACGCCATCGACTGGCTCACCTGGCGACGCCGACACCAGGCCCGCGCCCGCTGGCACCACCAACGCACCCGCCTCAACCGCGAATACGCCCTGCTCACCTAGCAAATGGCGGCTGCCGTACTGGCGTCCTTACGGTCCCCACTGCGGGCATACACGGAGATTCCCCTACCGCCATGTTCGCCCCACTTCTTGACCACATCTTTGATATCGCGGAGCGCTTTGGCGGAATGGTGAATTCCGTAAATAACAAGCCATTGACTATTCTTGTATGCGGACCAATCAAGAACAGCCGTAGTTGGATCCATCTTCCGCCCACGCGAGTCCATGTACTCAACCTTCACGACATGCTCGTCGGGGAGATCAGTATCTTTGCGATTCATGCCGGAGTCCCAGAAGGTTCGCCATTCCTGTTGCGGCACCAAGATCGGCAGCACCTTGAAGAGTCCCACATCCTCGGTGCCGGCACCTTGCCCGGTACTCCTTTTCAGTGCCGGCTCGGCATAGATACGAACGTCACGCGCTGCCGTTGTCCCGAAATTCTTAATAACAAGATCGATGAATTCCATGTCCGCCTGGCTATGCTCCATGTAGGCCACCACATATGGTTGGGCCTGCTCCTCACGGAGTCGTCGAGCCTCTCGCACCTGCCGTAAGGCGGCGATGCTTGCAACAAGCGCAATCAATGCTGTCGTCCAACCTGCGCCAGCGGCCCATGCGTCGGGATTGGTTTTGGAGAGCCAGCCCCACAGTTCGGCGATCACAACCACTCCTACAATTTATCCCCAAGCGATACCATATTGTATGCGCTCAACGCTTCAGAAAATTGCGGCGACCCAACCTACCTGACAGGCGGACGCGAGCAGCCGGGCGACCCGCCGATGCCCAGAGGGTGTCGCCTACCGTCAAACTCCGGCAGCCTGACGACGACCTCAACCCGAATCCCGTCAACCCCTTGACCCCCAGGCAACCATTAGGATCTCTCCACCAGGGCCGCCCTTGGCCACACGCTGGCGCTCGCGTCCGGTGTCGTCCACGGAAGTCCAGCCCCGTGCACCCCGATCGTCACCCAGTTAGTCACTCAGTCGCCGGCTTCGACGTCGGCTGGCCGCAGTCGCACCTGCCAGTTGTGAGCAGCATGGTTGACCACGACCAGATCGAGGTAGACGCCAACGGCTGGAAGCTCGCCGCCGCGTGGAAGCGTGGTTATCTCCAACAGCCCAAGCGCATCCGGCTGGCTGTCGATCTCGACGAAGACGCCGAACGGCATCGCCGCGAAGACTCGGGCGCGGACTCGTTCACCAACAGGCAATGCCGACTTGACCTCTGACCACGAGCGCCTTGCGCGCTCACCTCTGCCGTCCAGCAGGCTCCAGGCGTCGGGGCTCATAGTTGCTCATCCTCGCACTGTCAGTTTGGGAATCGGGCTGACCTGTACCCTCAGTAACCCTTCCGCCCAGCAGACGAACACGCAGCGTCCGGTTTGCTGCTGCCAGAGTCCCGCTACGACCCGGTGTTGACCTCTACACCGGGCACGCATCGGGCACGCCCGCAACCCTGGCAATCTGGTCCTGTCGTACGTACCGGCCATACTGCCCACATGGATATTTCCCTGCGAACCGAAGAGTCTCGGGGCGACACCCCGGCTCTGAACCGTACCCGGGGGCCGGGCACGGACGAGATCGGCATCATCATCGACAGCGCGCAGGTCAAGAGGGGCCCCTATCTGGGGAAGACGATCTCGACGGTCCTCCTCGAGAGCACCGGCGAGTGCCGCTTCTACCTGGACGACCGCTTGGAGAAGCTGTAGAGCTAGCTCCAGTACATTCGCCATCCCGTCTGCCGTCGACCCGCACTCCTGTGGAGCGGGCCGCCGCCCGGCCCGCCACGTCAACCGGACCTTGACGCCCGTTCGGACGCTGGCGGGTCGGGCGGTGGTCTGCTCGGCTCGCCCGGGTCGACGGCGGGCGGGATGGCTCCCACCGCCACCACCCACGGACCGCGAGCCGCCGACGGAGCCCCGGCCATCCTGGAGCCGGAGCGCCCCCGCCGGAGGCGCAGTAACCGCAACCCCGCCACCGACCCGACAGCTGCCGACGCGGCCGGCGTGCGCTCCCCCACGCCGCGCGGTGCTCGCCGCGCGGCCCGGCCGGCTGCCGGCCCACCACCCCACCGGACAACGGCCTGTCGTCACTCGGCGGCCCACCGGGCTACCCGCCATCCGCGCCAGCCGCCGGGCGTGTTGCGTGATCGGAGTCGGAGCGCCAGCGGAGCGACGGGCACGCGCCCTGGCGGCGGCGCGTGCGGCCCGTCAAGGGCCGCCTTGATAGATGTACAGAAAGTTCTCCCAAACGGGCCGGCAACCGTGCCGGCAACCGTGCCCGCCTTCGCCTTACGCCCTCACGCGACGGCTTCCACATGATGCGCGACACGCCGCGCGCCCCGCCCGCTAAGCGGAGGAGGTCCGCGCTCCGCTTTCAGGCGCACCGATGCGAAGGAAGCACTATCGGGCCTTCGATGCGTCTTCTTCGTTCCAAATGGAAATGACGTGCCCGTCCCCGTACTCCTCGACCACGCCGATCCTCGCCTCATCGAGGGATCTGGCAAGAATGCGCAGGCGGATGCCCGGCTTGTCTTCGATCCAGATGAAGCCGACGTACTCCCGTAGCGGTGGGGTCTTGTCGGCGTTCACGGGGCGCTCCATTGGGTTACTTGATCGAGAAAGTGAGTCAGTGGCACCAGGGAATGATCTCCTGGCCAGACCTCTTACACATCCATTGTCGCCACGACCATCGGGATCACGGCGGGTTGACGTGTCGGTACCCGGTGCTACTCTGGCGCTCGTCGAGGACGCCAGCGCGGCCTTCCTGCCGGATCGCTGGACTTGACGTCGGAGATGCTGAGCGGCCTTTCTGCCGCTGATGCGGGCCACGTCCCGCCGGCTCTTGATCGCGCCGGCCACCATGCCGGCTCCCCGAATCCGCTGAGCGGCCCAGCACGGCCTTCCCTGCCGTCCACGATGGCCCGGATTCGCACACCTCACGGGTGGGGGCAGCCTGCGGCAACCCGCCGGATGCCGATATCCCAGGCTCCCCACCCGTGCCGGCCCTCAATTGCCAAGTCACGAGCGTGAAAGGACATGACCCATCGGCGGGCAGTGGCACGACCACACTTCCGCCCTCCGGCGTCAGCCGCCCTCTCGGCGGTGCCAGGAGACACGACGAACACCACCAGCGGACAGGCGTCCACGGCTGGTGGTGCCTCGTCTCCCGTCCCTGCCACCCCCGCACGAGGAGACAGCCATCTTCACCACCTACCGCCCCGGCCTCGCCGCCGGTCGTGACGCCCAGGTCCTGCACCGCGCCGCCACACCGGAGTTCTCCGGCTGGCTGGAGCACACCCGCCCCGCCGGCGGCTGCTCCCGCCCGATCCGCCTCACCGGCACCATCACCGCCGTCGACCGCGACACTGGCCGAGTTCTGAGCGAGCAGCACACCGACGAGCTACCCGACCGCACGCTGTACAAGGCGTGCGGCAACCGCCGCGAATCGGTGTGCCCGGACTGCGCCTGGGTCTACCAGGGCGACGCCTACCAAGTCGTCTGTCGCGGCCTGACCGGCGGCAAGGGCGTCCCCGCCTCGGTCGGCCGGCACCCGGTCGTCTTCGCCACCTTCACCGCCCCGTCCTTCGGACCGGTCCACCACCGCCACGTTCCTCGCCACACCTGCCGCCACCGGCAGCGCTGCGACTGCCGCCCCGCCCCCTGCCGCGCCCGCAGCAACGCCGGAACCTGCCCGCACGGGCAGCCCACGGCGTGCTTCGCCCGCCACGACGCCGACGATCCGCGGCTGGGCCAGCCGTTATGCCTCGACTGCTACGACCACGCCCACCAGGTCGTCTGGAACTACTTCTCCGGCGAGCTGTGGCGGCGCACCAAGCAGGCCGCTGATCGCCACGTCGCCGCAACGTGCCGTCGACGCGGCATCCGGAAGGTCGGCATCCTCACCGCCTCCGGCAAGGTTCGCTGGGTGCCGCCCGTGCGGGTGTCGCACGGCAAGGTCGCGGAGATGCAGCGCCGCGCAGCGGTGCATTTCCACGTCCTGCTGCGCCTCGACGGCGTCGACCCCGACGACCCGGACGCCCTCGTACCGCCGCCGGACGGCATCACCGTCGACGACCTGGAAGACGCGATCCGCGCCGCCGCCCGGCAGATCACCGTCACCACACCCGCGCACCCCGACCAGCCCGACGGCTGGCTGATCGCCTGGGGCGAGCAGGTCGACGTCAAACGCATCAACACCGTTGGCGGCGAACTGACCGATGCCAAGGTGGCCGCCTACCTCGCCAAGTACGCCACCAAGGCCACCGAAGCCACCGGCCACAGCTCCACCCGACTCACCCCCGCCACCGTCGACGACTACGCCGACCCCGGAGGCGACCACGTCGCCCGCCTCATCGACGCCTGCTGGCACCTCGGCCGCCCCACCCACACCGACACAACCGGTGGCGCCGCAACCGCCGACGACCGTCAAGACAGCCTTGACACCAAACCCAACATCTACGCCGGGCTGCGCCGCTGGGCGCACATGCTCGGCTTCGGCGGCCACTTCCTCACCAAGGCCCGCCGATACTCCGTCACCTTCGGCCAACTCCGCGCCACCCGCACCACCTACCGCCGCGAAGAGGACGACGAACCCGCCGACACCATCAGCGTCGGCACCCTCACCTACCTCGGCTCCGGCTGGCTCACCGAAGGCGACGCCCTACTCGCCAACACCGCCGCCCGACAGCGCCGCGAGAGCAGACGCATCGGCCGAGAAGAACTCGCCCACGAAACTTGGGTGGCCGCATGAGCCGAGACCTGACCCCGCGCTGGTACTCCCCCGCTGAGGTCGCCGTGCTGCTCGGCTTCGGCATCTCCAAGGTCAAGATGAAGATCGCCACCGGCGAGCTGCGCTCCATCAAGGACGGCAAGTACCGCCGCATCCTCCCCGAATGGGTCGACGACTACATCCGCGAACAGGTCGAACGTCAGGAGGCCGCCTGATGCCCGGACGCACCCGAGCCAACGGCGAAGGCTCGATCTTCCCGTACCGGAACGGCTTCGCCGCGTACGTATGGGTCACCAAGCCCGACGGGCGGCGCACCCGCAAGTACGTCTACGGCAAGACCCGCGAGGCCGTCCACGACAAGTGGATCAAGCTGCACCAGCAGGCGAAGCAAGGTCCGGTGGCGACCAGCGTCCCCACGGTCGGCAGCTTCCTCACGTACTGGCTGGCCGAGATCATCCAGCCGAACCGGGCACCCCTGACCTACGCCACCTACGAGACGTTCGTCCGCCTCTACATCGCCCCCGGCCTCGGGGCGAAGCGGCTCGACCGGCTCCAGTCCCGCGACGTGCAGACGTGGATCAACCAGGTGGCCCGGACCTGCCAGTGCTGCGCCCAGGGCAAGGACGCCGCCCGCCCCAAGCACAAGCGGCGCTGCTGCGCGGTCGGCCGCTGCTGCCAGGCAGTCCCGTCGACGCGGACGGTCAGCGACATCCGGGCCGCGCTGCGGGCCGCCCTCACCCACGCCCAGGCCGAAGACCTCATCGCCAAGAACCCCGCCGTCGCGGTCACCCTCGCCACGGTCCGCCGTCGGCGGGGTAGGTCCTGGTCGAGCGACGAGGCACGGAAGTTCCTGGAGTCCGCGAGAGCCGACGACGATCCGCTCTACGCCGCCTACGCCCTGGTACTCGTCACCGGTCTCCGCAAGGGCGAAGCGCTGGGACTCACATGGGAGGACGTCGACCTCGACGCCGGGGAACTGACCATCGGCCGCCAGCTCCAACGCGTACGCGGGCAGCTCCTGCACCGCGACACCAAGACCCAGGCGTCCGACGCCACCCTCCCCCTGCCCGACATCTGCCTGACCGCCCTCAAGCTCAGACAGCAACAACGCGACGAGGCAGAAGCAGCCGCCGGCAAGGCGTGGCACGAAACCGGACTCGTCTTCACCACCCGCTTCGGCACGCCCATCGAGCCCCGCAACTTCCAACGCTCCTGGCAGACGCGATGCGACAAGGCGAACGTCAAGCCGATCACCGTCCACGACGCCAGGCGAACCTGCGCCACCCTCCTGGCCGACCTCGACGTCCACCCTAGAGTCGCCATGCAGGTGCTCAGGCACGCCCGCTTCTCGGTGACGATGGAGATCTACACGCAGGTCACATCGACAAAGACGAGAGAAGCACTCAAGCGCCTCGGCGAATCACTGAGCCGCTGACGAGAACTGCTGTACAAAGCTGCTGTACGCAAGCAGAAAGGCCACCTCCCGAAGCCGGGAAGTGGCCTTTGACCTGCGTGGGCGATACTGGGATCGAACCAGTGACCTCTTCGGTGTGAACGAAGCGCTCTCCCGCTGAGCTAATCGCCCTCAGCGCGCATGACTCTACCCGATCACCGGCCCGGACCAAAAACCGGGCCTCAGTGCGTCGCGAGGTAGTGCAGCGCCTGCGCCACCACGTCGATGCCGAGGCTGTACTTGAGCGAGAGCCACACCACCACCGACACGAACACGAGCCCGACCGCGCCCAGCACGAGCCGCACGCCCAGCGACTGCCTGGTCACCCAGCGCGTCCAGGAGTTGACGTGCCGGCGGGTGAACGCGAGCAGCCGACGCGCCCAGTGGAACTCGACCGCCCAGACGCCGAGACCGGCGATGACCAGCAGCCAGCCGGGCCCGGGCAGCGGGATCAACGCGATGCCGACGGTGACGACGATGGCGCCGAGGATGCCGATAAAGATCTTCAGGGCAACGCGGCCGGTGGGGTTGGCGCGGATGAGGTCGAGCGTGGTGTGCAGGCGTCCGCGCCAGCCCCGTCGCCGCCGGCGCCGCTCCATGAGAGCGCCTTGCGACCGCCCTTCCACCGGCACCTCGTACCCCCGACTTTCGGCTGCTCGGGCCGCACCTTTCGGCGATTCGGCCGTGGTCCGCGACGTCACCGAGGGTCCCCTCGTGACCATTTCCACCCCTAGTGTCGCCCAGGACCGTCACCCCTGCTGACGACTGGACGTTACCGGAGTAAGTCGACGACTGAACCACCCGTTGCCGGGCGGGACGACGGAGTGGGCGGAACCCGAAATTCTATGCGGGGCCGAGCGGTCCCGGGGGCTTTCGGAACCCCTTCCCACCACTGGGTGAAGTCAGCGTATGGCGGAGCGTAGCCAGGAGCAGCACCTGAGTATGGGAAAAGCGGGACACGCGCGTTCCGCACGCGGTGCCGGGGGGAGAACGTCCATGAGTGTCATCCGACCGACGACCGTAGAGGTCGAGACGTCGCTAAGGCTCGTCGCGCCTGACGCCACCGCCTTGCCGGTGCGTGCCAGTCTGCGTTACGACCCTGCTGACCCGTATGCGGTCCATGTCCTGTTCCATGCCGAGTCCGCCGGCGGCGAGGCGGTGAGCTGGTCGTTCGCTCGCGAACTGCTGGTCACCGGGCTCGACGAGCCGGCCGGCATCGGTGATGTGCGGGTCTGGCCGTGGGCCACCCCGCGCGGCGACTTCGTCGCGCTGGCGCTGTCGTCGCCGGACGGCAACGCCCTGTTCGAGGTTCCGCGCAGCGTGCTGGTGCGCTTCCTGCGCCGGACCTACGTCGTCGTTCCGCGCGGTCGCGAGGCCGAGCACCTGGACGTCGACACCGCGGTGAACCGGCTGCTGGCCGGTCGCTGACAAGGCGGCACCCGGGGCCGCGCGGATCTGCCGAGTCCGCGCGGCCCCGGGCCGTTCCCGACCTGGGGTACGCCTCAGCCGCGCGTGGTGATCCCGCCGTCGACCGGGATGACCGCTCCGGTCAGGTACGCGCCGGCGCGCGACGCCAGGTAGATCGCGGTGCCGGCCATGTCCTCGGGCCGGCCGATCCGGCCCAGCGGCACCTGCTGTTCGATTGCGGCGCGCGATTCGGGGTCGTCCAGCGCGAACGCCATCATCTTGCTCTCGAACGGTCCGGGTGCGATCGCGTTGACGGTGATCTGCTCGCCGGCGAGCTGGTGGGCGAGGCCGCGGGTGAGCATGTGCACGGCGGCCTTGGTGGCCGAGTACGCGTACACCTCCATCCACGGCACCCGGATGCCGTCGATCGACCCGATGTTGATCACGCGGGCCGGGTCGTCGGCGCCGGCCGCGGCGCGCAGTTGCGGCAGCAACGCGGTGGTGAGCCGGAAGACGGCCTTGACGTTCACCGCCCAGAGCTTGTCGAAGGCGCTCTCCGGGTACTCCTCCAGCGGCGCTCCCCAGGTGGCGCCCGCGTTGTTGACCAGCACGTGCAGCCGGTCGTGGCGCTCCCGCACGGCCTCGGCGAGCGCCAGCGCGCCCGCGTCGCTGCCCAGGTCGGCCGGGATCGCCTCGCAGTGGCCCTCGGCGGACAGTTCCTTGGCCACCGACTCGCACACGTCGGCCTTGCGCGAGGAGATGATCACCCGGGCGCCGGCCCGGACGAAACCCCGCGCGATCATCAGCCCGATCCCGCGTGAGCCGCCGGTCACCAGGACCGTCTTGCCGTCGACCGAGAACAGATCCGTCATGTTCGTCCCATCGCCGTCTCCCGGCCGCGGGCCGGTCGGCCGGGGCCGCGTGGCCGGGTGCGGAGCGCACGCCGGTCCGGGTCTTACCGATCGGTAACCTAACCGCCCGGCTCGGCTGCCGACAAGAGCGGCCCGAGCGGGTGAAACCGTCGAGATGCAACGTGCGCGCGGGCCGGTTACCGTCGGGATGATGGTCACTACCGGTCAGCCCTCCCCGGCCACCCGCACCGGTCTGCCGGAGCTGCGCCCCGGCACCGACGAGATCGTCACCGGTGCGCTCGGCGACCTCGCCGCCGAGCCAGGCAGGCCCCGTCCGGTCCTGCTCGACCACGATCTGCTGGTCCTGGTCACCCACGGCCACGGCACCGCCGAGCTGGACTTCCGGCCGGTCCCCTGCCGTCCGGGCACGCTGCTGCGCGCGCACCCCGGCCAGGCGCTGCGGTTCGTCGGCACCCAGCTCGACGCGACCGTGGTGAGCTGGCGGCCGGACGCGCTGCGCGGCCTCGACGTCGACCCGGACGCGGTGCCCGCTCACCGTCAGCTCGCCGGTGAGGACGAGGACGCGGTGATCAGCGAGGTGAGCCAGCTCGCCGTGGACGCCGACCGGCACGCGCTGGTGCCGGCCGCCGCGGCGCTGCTGCGCCATCAGCTCGCCGTCCTGCTGCTGCGGCTGAGCCTGCTGCCGCATCCGGGCGACGGCGCGACGCCCCGGGCCGAGACCGAGACGTTCCGGCGGCTGTGCCGCGAGGTGGAACGCGGCTATCGGCACACCCGCCGGGTGGAGGACTACGCGGCCCAGATCGGCTGTTCGGTGCGTACCCTGACCCGGGCCTGCCTCGCGGTGACCGGCCGCAGCGCCAAGCAGGTGATCGACGAGCGGGTGGCGTTGCAGGCGTGCCGGCTGCTCGCCGCCACCGACGAGTCGATCGCCGCGATCGGCCGGGAGCTGGGCTTTCCCGAGCCGACGAACTTCGGCCGCTTCTTCACCCGGGAGGTCGGGGTGAGCCCGGGGACGTTCCGGGCCGAGCGCGAACGCCCGCTGGCCGTCCGTCTGGTGCGGCCCCGGCCGCCCGCCGACTCCCCCGCACCCGGCGGGCAGGCATGATGGCACTGTGCAGATCTCCGCGCGCGGCGACTACGCGGTCCGGGCGGCCCTGAGCCTGGCCACCGCGTACCCCACCCTGCTGTCCACCCAGGCCATCGCGGCGGAGCAGGACATGCCGCGCAAGTTCCTCGAGGCGGTCCTGGCCGACCTGCGCCGGGCCGGGGTCGTCCGGGCTCAGCGCGGCGCCGAGGGCGGGTACACGTTGGCCCGGCCGCCACGGAAGGTCACCATCGGGCACGTGTTGCGCGCCGTCGACGGTCCGCTCGCGGGGGTACGCGGGCTGCGTCCCGAGGAGACCCGGTACGAGGGGGCGGCGGAGAACCTGCCCCGGCTCTGGGTGGCGGTACGCGCCTCGGTGCGCCGGGTGGTCGACGAGGTGAGCCTGGACGAGCTGGTCAGCGGCCGGCTGCCGGCGCACGTGCGCAAGCTGACCGCGCAGCCGGACGCGTGGGAGCCGCGCTGATCTCAGCGCGCGGTCACCACGCCTCGGGCCGGTCGCCGAGCGTGGTGGTGTAGCCGCCCCGGTGATGCGGCAGCGGGTCGCCGTCCTCGCCCGCGCCGAGCGCGAGCGGCTCACCGAGCAGGAGGGTGTGGTCGCCCGCCTCGATCCGGCGTACGACCCGGCACAGCAGCACGGCGAGCGCGTCGCCGATCAGCGGCACGCCGAACGGGCCGATGGTCCAGCCCGGGTGGGCGGTGAACCGGTCGATGCCGGCGGTGGCGAAGATCTGCGCGGTCTCCTGCTGGCCGGAGGCGAGCAGGTGCACCGCGACGTGTTCGGCCTGCTCGACGGTGGGCCAGCTCGACGACGCGCCGAGGCAGACCGAGACCAGCGGCGGGTCGAGCGACACGGACGTGAACGAGGTGGCGGTGAAGCCGGCCGGTGGCAGGTCCGCCCGCATCCGGTTGCCGCGCAGGCCCGGGGCGGTGACGACGGTGACAGTGGACGCCTGGCGGCGCAGCAGGCCGCGGAACGAGTCGACGTCGACGGGCCGCAGCTCGACGGTGGCGGCACCGGGCCGGTCCACGGTGGTCACGATGCCACCGACTGCCGGCGCGACGGAGCGGGCACGTGGTCCACGGGAGCCTCCAGTCCAGGGGTAGCTGCGGCGGCACGGTGTTCTCTTCCGATACCCCCGGATGACCGAAGCGATGCGGGGCGACCAGCACTCATGGTGCCGATCGCTCTCGGCACCGGTCAACGCCGTTCCAAAGAGTGAGACTTTCCTCGCTGAGTCTGCCGCAAGCCTTCACCACCAGCATTTACAGCGCCGTAAGACCTACCCGTTGGATAGAGAACAGTCCTACCCTCCAGAGCGGACCGAGGCAGGGTTTCGCGAATCGTCGATCCGGGCATGTTCGATGCCGTAGAGGCAGGGAGACGAAGGAGGCACCCCCGATGGGCGTCCAGTTCCGCAAGCGCAAGAAGTACGGACCGCTGATCCTCCACTTCACCCAGAACGGCTTCTCGTCGTGGAGCATCAAGATCGGCCGCTGGTCCTGGAACTCGAACACCCGCGCCCACCGCGTGGACCTTCCGGGGCCGCTGTCCTGGAAGCAGGACAAGACCCGGGCCTGACACCCGGACGTGGATCGGGGCGCCGGCCGCTGGCCGCGCCCCGATCGTCGTGAGTACCGGCTTTTCCGGTTCTGCCGGCCGGGACGCTCCGGCGATCGGAGAATCGCCGCATGGCGGACCTGTCCCTGCGGCGGACACGACGGCGGGCCGTCGCGGCCTGCCTGCTCATGCTCGTCGGCTACTTCCTGGTGCCGGTCGAGGCCGATCCGAACGGCCTGCGGCTGGTCCTACGCTCGGCGGGCACCCTCGTCCTGGTGGCCGTCGTCGCGTTCCTGGTCACCGGCCAGGTCCGCCGTCAGCTCGTCCGCGACCAGCCGACCGGCCGGGACGCGGACCGGGCGCTGACCCGGCTCGCGGTCGCGCTGGTCGCCGGGCTGCTGGCCTTCGCGCTCGGCGACTACGTGGTGGCGAACACCCGGCCCGGCGAGTTCGCCGGCCTGCGGACCCGCGTCGACGCGCTCTACTTCGCGCTCGCGACGCTCACCACTGTCGGCTACGGCGACGTGCACGCCCAGGGCCAGATCGCCCGGGTGGCGGTCTGCGCCCAGATGGTCTTCAGCATCGGGGTGGTCGCCACCGGGGCGTCGATTGTGGTCAAGCAGATGACCCGGCGGTCGGCACGGCGCTGATCGACACGTCCCCGCCGAGCCGGCCGTGCTCCGGGTCGCGGGTCACCGCGCCCGAGGCGAGCAGCGAGGTCAGCGCACGGTTGACGTCGGCGGCCCGGTAGACCGTCGAGGTCGTGGCGAAGCGGCGCAGCTCGGTGACCGTACGCGGGCCGGTGCGGGCCAGCTCGGCCAGCAGTTCCCGGCGCAGCGGGCCGAGGTCGGGGTCGGACGAGAGGTCCAGCAGCCGGCCCTGCGGGTCGGCCGGGTCGCGGTAGCGCACGCCGGCGTACTCGTCGACCGCCCAGAGCGCCTCCTTGACCGCCTCCAGCCCGTGGTCGGAGCCGGTGCCGTAGCCGAGCAGCCGCGCCGGAGCGTCCCCGTCCGGCACCAGCTCGACCTCGGTGACGAGCGGAAACCCGGCGTCGATGAGCGCCGGGCGCAGCGACCGGCCGGGCGCGGTGACGAGCAGCAGTTCGGCCGGCCGCCCGGACACGGCGGCGGCGAGCAGTGCCGGGTCCGGGTCGGCGCCGTCGGCCACGGTGAGCAGCGGCGCACCGGCCGCGCCCGCCGCCTTGAGCGCCACCGGCAGCCGGTCCGGGCCGCCGGGCACCAGGTGCACGGCGACGTCGGCGGGCAGCGCGGCTTCCGCGGCGCCGAGGCGTGCCGGCAGGTCGGTGCCGTCGTCGGCCACCACCAGCACGGTCAGCCGCCGTCCGCGCAGCCGGTCGGCGAACTCGGCCACCACCCGCAGCGCCTCCTGGGCGCCGGTGGCGTCACCTCCGGCGTACGCGAGCGCGAGCGTGGCCCGCCGCGCCCGGTGCAGCGCGGCGGGAAGCCAGTGGTCGAGCCGGCGGACGAGCAGCTCGCGCAGGACGGCGTCGGTGGACATGCTGCCGTTTTTACCGCACGGCGCGGTGGGCCCGGCCGTGAACCCCCGCCGGTGGCTGGACCCCGACGAGCAGCGGACCCTGGTGGCCCTTCCTGACCGCCTCCCGGGCGCTCATGGACGTGCTCGACCGCGAGCTGCAGCACGACGGCGGCATGCCGCACGCGTGCCACGAGATCCTGGTCCGCCTCTCCGAGGCCGCCGGCCGGCGGCTGCGGATGAGCGACCGCCGCGGGCAGGCCGCCGTGCTCACCGACGAGGGCTTCGCCACCCTGGCCGCCGCCGCACCCGGCCACGTCGAGGGGGCGCGCCGGCACCTGTTCGACGCGCTCAGCTCGGCCCAGGTCGACCAGCTCCGCCGGATCAGCGAGACGCTCGCCGACCACTTGACGGATTCGGGACCAAACTGATCCACTCCGGGTCTTGTACATACCGTCGCCGGACGAGCACGATGGGGCGTGTCCTCCGGCTTCGCTGACCTGACCGTCCAGGCGCACCAACTGGTGGCCGAAGGCGACCTCGACGGCGCGCAACGGCTGCTCGCCGACGCGCTCAGCGACGCGGATCCCCGTCCCGGCAACGCCTCCCCCGAGCTGGCCGAGGCCGCCGGTCTCCAGGCCCGCGTGCTGGTCGCGCTCGGTGAGCCGCACTCCGCCCGTGGCTGGGCCGCGTTCGCGTACGCGGCGGCCACCCGCCTGTTCGGCCGCTCCGACGAGCGCACCGTCACCGCCGCCGCGACGCTCGCCGCGGTGCTGCACCGGGTCGGCAGCGACGCCCGGGCCGCCCGGCTCTACTCCGACGTCATCATCGAGCTGACCGCCCGCGACGGCCCGGAGTCCCAGCGGGTGCTCGCCGCGCACGCCGACCTGGCCACCGTGGAGTACGCGCGCGGCCAGTGCGAGGTGGCCCGCGACCGGCTGCAGGACGCCTGGGAGCTGCACCGGGAGGTCTACGGCGACGGCCACCCCAGCGGCATCAAGATGCTGGCGAAGCTCGGCGCGATGGAACGCGACTGCGGCCGGTACGCCGACTCCCACGAGCACCTGACGCTCGCCGAGGAGCTGTGCCGCCTGCACCTGGACGCCGACGACCCGCTCGCCGCCCAGGTGGCCGGGCTGGCCCGCGCCGCCGCCGACCCGGACCATGTCTGTCCCGAGCCCGCGCCCGCCCCGGCTCCCGAGCCGCCCGCCCGGACGACGCCGGTGGTGCCCGCCGCCCGGGTGCCCCCGCCGGCCGAAGGGCCGCACGACCTGCCGCCGTACTCGCCGCCCGCGCTCGACGACCCGGTCGAGACGCCGCTCTACCATCCGCCCGGCCGGGCCGCCGAGACCGCGCACGTGCCGACGCCGCGTACCGCGCCGGAGGCCGACGGGTTCGACGACTACCCGTGGCCGCCCTCGGCCGAGCAGCCGTGGCGCCCGGACGCCGACCCGCTGCCGCCCACAGTGGTCGGGCTCGCCGACGACCAGGCCGGGGTACGCCGGGTGTCGCCGCCCCCGCCCGAGCCGCCGTCGCGCTACCTGCCGGTGCACGTGCCCCGGCCGCCGGCGGCCGAGCGGCGCGCCCGCCCGTGGTTGCCGCTCGTGGCGCTCGGCGTGGCGGTGACGCTGCTGCTCGGCACCATCGCGGTGATCGCCGGGGTGTCCCGGGTGGACGACGGCCGCGACACCCCGCCACCGGCCACCAGCGCGCCGCCGCCGACCTCCGCCGGTCCCGCGCCGACCACTCCCGCAGCCGCCGAGCCGGGCACGCCGCCCGGGCGGTTCACGCTCACCGACCGGCGCGACAGCATCGTGCTGAGCTGGACGTACCCGGCCGGCGCGGAAGGGCCCGTGGTGGTCGCCGGGGGCCGGTCCGGGCAGCCGCAGGGCACGTTCGCGACGCTGCCCGCCGGGTCGGCCGACTACATCGCCTACGGGCTCGACCGCACCACCGACTACTGCTTCACGGTGGCGCTCGTCTGGTCCACCGACACGGTCGCCCGCACCGGCCCGGTCTGCACGAAACGCCGCCGTTGACCGCTCACTCCGGGTCCGGCTCGGCCAGCGCGGGCAGCCGTACCGTCGCGCGCAGCCCCGGCGCGGCGGCGCCGGGCGTCGCGTCGGCCAGCTCCACCGTGCCGCCGGCCCGGCGCACCAGCTCGCGCACGATGGCCAGGCCCAGGCCGGCGCCGCCCGCGTCCCGGGCCCGCGCGTCGTCGAGCCGGGTGAACCGGGCGAACACCCGCTCCCGGTCCGCCGCCGGGATGCCCGGCCCGTCGTCGGTCACCATGATCAGGTGGTACGCGCCGTCCGGCCCGCTCACCGCCAGCTCCACCGCGCAGGACGCGTGCCGCAACGCGTTGTCCACCAGGTTCACCAGCACCCGGCGCAGCTCCCCCGCGTCCCCCTCGACCCAGCGCGGCGCGTCCGGCGGCGTCAGCCGTACCGGCGGCGACGGGTAGCGGGCGGCCACACCGCGCAGCAGCTCCCCCAGCTCCACCGGGCCGATCGGGGACGGGCGGGCGTCCAGTTCGTCGAGGCGGGCCAGCAGCAGCAGGTCGTCCACCAGGCGGCTGAGCCGCTCGGTGTCGGCGAGCAGGTCGTCGGCGACCGCCGGCCAGTCGGTGTCGTCGCCGAGCCGCCGGGCCACCTCCAGCTCGGTACGCATGTTCGTCAGCGGGCTGCGCAACTCGTGCGCGGCGTCGGCGACGAACGCCCGCTGCCGGTCCCGGGACGCGGCCAGCCGGTCCAGCATGTCGTTGAGCGTCACCGCGAGCCGGTGGATCTCGTCCTGCCCGGCCGGTACGGGGAGCCGCTCCGCCCCGGCCCGCCCGGTGATCTCGGCCGCGCCGCTGCGCAACTGCTCGACCGGGCGCAACGTCGCCCCCACCACCCGCCAGGCCACCACGCCGAGCCCTGCGACCAGCAGCGGGAAACCGACGAGCAGGAGGTTGCGGACCACCTGCAGGCTGTGCCGCACGTCGGTGAGCGACTTGGCGACCAGCACCGTACGCGGCTCCTGCGCGGTGCCGGCCGGCACCGTGACCACCCGGACCGGGCCGGGCATGCCGACGCGCCGCCCGTCCACCACCAGCCGCTGTCGCTGCCCGGGACGCAGCTCGTCCGGGCCGAGCATCGGCACGAGGCGGTCCGCGTCGATCGAGGCGGCCCGGATCCGGCCCTGCGCGTCGACCACCTGCACCCGCAGCTGCCCGCCGGCCACCGGCAGCGGATCCGGCAGCGCGTCCTCGGCGGTCAGCAGCGCGACCGCGTCGGCGGTGCGCAGCGCCTCCTCGTCGACCGAGCGCTGCAGCGTCCAGCCCAGCGCGCCGAGCAGCAGCGCCCCGCCGAACGCGAACCCGACCACCAGTCCCACCACGCCGAGCGCGAGCAGCCGCGCCCGCAGACCCAGTCGCGGCAGCGGGCCGCGTACCCACCGGCTCATGTGGCCAGCCGGTAACCGGCGCCGCGTACCGTCTCCAGCCGCTCCCGGCCGATCTTGCGGCGCAGGTAGCCGACGTAGACCTCCACCGCGTTCGGGGCGGTGTCGATCGAGGCGTCCCAGACGTGGTCCAGCAGCTCGGTCTTGGAGACCACCTCGCCGGGGCGGCGCATCAGGTAGTCAAGCAGCGCGTATTCACGGCTGGTCAGCACCACCTCGGCGTCGGCCCGGGTGACCCGGCGGCGGGCCGGGTCCAGGCGCAGGTCGCCGACGGTGAGCACGGCCGGCCGCCGGGGCGCGCCGCGGCGCAGCAACGCCCGCAACCGGGCCAGCAGGACCACGTACGAGAAGGGCTTGGTCAGGTAGTCGTCGGCGCCGCAGTCCAGGCCGTCGGCCTGGTCGTACTCGCCGTCCTTGGCCGACAGCATCAGCACCGGCAGCCAGCGCTGCTCGGCGCGCAGCCGGCGGACCACCTCGTAGCCGGAGAGACCGGGCAGCATCACGTCGAGGACCATCGCGTCGTACTCGCCGTGCCGGGCCGCGTCCAGCCCGTCCGGGCCCGTGGCCGCCACGTCGACCACGAACCCCTCCGCCGACAGGCCCCGGCGCAGCGCCGCCGCGAGCCTCGTCTCGTCCTCCACCACCAGCAACCGCACCGGTCCAGGGTGCCACCACGGGGTCACCCGTAGGGGATCTCCTCAGCGTGGTCACAGCCACGATCGCGCAGCATGGTGCGCAGGAGGTGCACACTATGTCCGTGATGAAGAACCGCGCCGTGCTGCGCTGGCTGGTCCCGGTGACCGCGGGGGTCGCCGTGATCGGCGGTGGCGCCGCCGTCGGCACGTTCGCCGCCGGCGCCGACCCGGCCCTGCCGCCGCGCAGCGCCGCCCAGCTCCTGGAGGACCTGCGCACGTCCCGCCTGGACGGGCTCTCCGGCACCGTGGTGCAGCGCGCCGACCTCGGCCTGCCGCCGATCGCCGCGCTCGCCGGCCGGGCCGCCGGCAACGACCTGGCCGGCCTGGTCTCCGGTACGCACACGCTGCGCGTCTGGTACGGCGGCGAGGACCGGCAGCGGCTCGCCCTGGTCGACACGCTCGGCGAACAGGACATCCTGCGCAACGGGCGCGACGTCTGGACCTGGAACAGTCGGGAGAACACCGCCACGCACCGGGTGCTGCCGGCCGACGCCCCGGAGCGGGCCACCGTGCCGGCCACCCCGGCCGACGCCGCGGACCGGGCGCTGGAGGCGATCGACCCGACCACGGCGGTCACCGTCGGCCGCACCGCGACGGTGGCCGGGCGGGACGCGTACGAGCTGGTACTCACCCCGCGCGACACGGCGTCACTGGTGCACCAGGTCCGGATCGCGCTGGACGCGAAGGAGAAGGTGCCGCTGCGCCTGCAGGTGCTCGCCGACGGCCAGGACGAACCGGCGTTCCAGGTGGCGTTCACCCAGGTCGACTTCCGCACTCCGGAGGCGGACCAGTTCCGGTTCAACCCGCCGCCCGGGGTGAAGGTCACCGAGGCGACCGAGGGCGAGCGGCCCGCACCGGCCGGTAAGCGGTTCGACAAGAAGGACGCCGAGAAGCCGGACGTGCGTACCGTCGGCACCGGCTGGACCACCGTGGTGGTCGCCGAGATCGGCGACGCGGCGACCGGCGGCGCGAAGCCAGACGCGGACGCGCCTGATGCCCAGATGCTGGCGCAGGTGCTCGGTGACCTGCCGAAGGTCAGCGGCGACTGGGGCAGCGGGCGGCTGCTCAGCGGCAAGCTGTTCAGCGTGCTGCTGACCGACGACGGCCGGGTGATCGCCGGCCTGGTCACGCCGGAGCGGCTCTACGAGGCCGCAAAGGGCTGAGAACTGCCGTGCCCGGGGCTCGGCCGGCTGACGCCGGCCGGGCCCCGAGTCGTGTCCGGGCTTGGTCCGGTGGCGGCCGACGCGCTATCTTTCTCAGTTCAGGCACAAAAAAGGAATGGCTTCTGAATGCCATTCCTGCGGCAATTCTAGTCAATGAGGAGCCGGATTGTCAACGCACTCCGACGTGTCGGCTGACCTGCGCCAGGACGACGAGATCGGCCGGGAGCAGGAATACGTTTCGATGCTGTACGACCGGCTGGACGGTATGCGGGAACAGGCCGCCCGGCGGCTCGACGAGGAGTTGCGCCACACCGGTGGCACGCAGCAGGCCCGGTCGCAGCGCGACTCGACGGTGGCGATGTACGCCGACCAGGTCGAGCAGTTCGCCGCGGTGGAGAGCGGCCTGTGCTTCGGCCGCCTCGACGGCGACGACGACTCGGTCCGCTACATCGGCCGGATCGGGATCTTCGACACCTCCGGCGACTACGACCCGCTGCTGATGGACTGGCGCGCGCCCGCGGCCCGCCCGTTCTACCTGGCAACCGCCGCCAGCCCGCAGGGCGTACGCCGCCGGCGCCACCTGCGGACCCGGGACCGGAAGGTGACCGGGCTCAACGACGAGGTGCTGGACATCGCCGCCGCCTCCCCCACCGCCCACGAGGAGCTGACCGGCGAGGCGTCGCTGCTCGCCGCGCTCAACGCCGGGCGCACCGGCCGGATGCGGGACATCGTCGAGACCATCCAGGCCGAGCAGGACCGGATCATCCGCGCCGACCTGCCCGGCGTGATGGTGGTGCAGGGCGGGCCCGGCACCGGCAAGACCGCCGTGGCGTTGCACCGGGCCGCGTACCTGCTCTACACCCACCGCCAGCAGCTCTCCACCCGGGGCGTGCTGCTGGTCGGCCCGAATGCCACGTTCCTGCGGTACATCTCCCAGGTGCTGCCCACGCTGGCCGAGACCGGCGTGCTGCTGCGTACCCAGGCCGACCTGTTCCCCGGCGTGCACGCCCGGCGCACCGAGCCGGCCACCACCGCCGCGCTCAAGGGCCGCGCGGTGCTGGCCGACGTGCTCGCCGCGGCGGTCCGCGACCGGCAGTGGGTGCCGGACGAGCCGGTCACCATCGAGCTGCCGCAGCGGGAGGTGCTGACGCTCGACCCGGAGACCGTGCGGCAGGCCCGCGACCGGGTACGCCGCACCGGCCGCCCGCACAACCTGGCCCGCGCCCTGTTCGACGTGGAGATCGTGCACGCGCTCGCCGACCAGGTGGCCGAGCGGATCGGCGCCGACCCGCTGGGCGGGGAGAACCTGCTCTCCGAGGCCGACCGCGCGGAGATCCGCCGCGAGCTGCGCGAGGAGCCGGAGATCCGGGCCGCGCTGGACGAGCTGTGGCCGGTGCTGACCCCGCAACGCCTGCTCGCCGACCTGTACGCCTCGCCGGAACGGATCGCCACCGCCGCGCCGATGCTCACCGGCACCGAACGGGCCGCGCTGCACCGCGAGCCCGGCGGCTGGACGCCCGCCGACGTGCCGCTGCTGGACGAGGCCGCCGAGCTGCTCGGCGAGGACGAGCGCGCCGCCGTCGCCCGCCGGGAGCGGATCCGGGCGCTGGAACGCGAGTACGCCGAGGGTGTGCTGGAGATCTGGCGCGGCTCCCGCTCCATCGACGTGGAGGACGAGGCCGACGGCGGTGAGATCCTCGGCGTCACCGACCTGATCGACGCCGACCGGCTCTCCGAGCGGCAGGAGGAGTCCGACCGGCTCACCACCGCCCAGCGCGCCGCCGCCGACCGCACCTGGGCGTTCGGGCACGTGATCGTCGACGAGGCGCAGGAGCTGTCCCCCATGGCGTGGCGGCTGCTGATGCGCCGCTGCCCGAGCCGGTCCATGACGATCGTCGGCGACGTGGCGCAGACCGGCGCGCTCGCGGGCACGCCGTCGTGGGACGAGGCCCTGGCGCCGTACGTGGCGGACCGGTGGCGGCTGGAGGAGCTGACGGTCAGCTACCGCACCCCGGCCGAGATCATGGCGGTCGCCGCCGACGTGCTCGCCGAGATCGACCCGGCGCTACGGCCGCCCCGCTCGGTACGCGCCACCGGCGTACCGCCGTGGGACCGGACCGTACCGGCGGACCGGCTCGGGACGGAGCTGGTCGAGGCGACGGCCCGCGAGGCCGCGTCGCTGGGCGACGGGCGGCTCGGCGTGCTGGTGCCGACCGGCCGGGTCGACGAGCTGGGCGGCGCGGTCGTGGCGGCGCTGCCGGAGGCGGCGGTGGGCGAGCAACCGGAGCTGGCGAACCGGGTGGTGGTGCTGACCACCGAGCAGGCCAAGGGCCTGGAGTTCGACTCGGTGCTGGTGGTCGACCCGGCCCGGATCGTCGCCGAGTCCCCGAGGGGCCACAGCGACCTCTACGTGGCCCTCACGAGAGCCACCCAGCGCCTGGGCATCCTCCGCACCCCCTCCTGACAGTGATGATGTGGGAGCGGGTCACCCGCCCGTGCTCCTCGCGCCCCGGTACAAGATCGGCGCTCCTGCGCCAGATCGGGGAAGTTGCTATGTCACGCCCGCCCTGACCACACCACTTCCCCGAGGTGGCGGCGGCAGCGACCGCAGACAGGGTGGCGGGGGCGGCCGGCGGCCACCCCCGCTGCGCGTTCGTGCCGGTCAGCCCAGGTTGGGGCGGTCGTTGGTGAAGTTGCCCACCTGGGCACCGGTGGCCGAGTTGTCGCTCGTGGAACCACCGGCCGGGGTGCTCAGGCCGCCCGTGCTCGCGTCACCGGTCGTCGTCGGCGCGACCTTGCCCGGGTGCCTCTCCGGCTGGCGGGCCACCCGGCGCACACTCGCCGGGCCGGCCGTACCGCCGGTCGTGGTCACCGCACCCTGCCCCCGGGTCGGTCCGCCGTCGCGCAGCACCGTCGGGTCGACCGGCACGTCCGCCGGGTCGTCCGGGTCGAGTTCCTGCCGCACCCGCTCGACGTCGGTCTGCGGCACCGTGACCTCGTCCAGCGCACCCTCGCCGTACACGCCTCCGGCGACCCGCTGCTCGGCCCGCCGGGCGGCGTCCTGCCGCATGTCGTCCTCACGCACGTCAACCACCTCGCAGCTCTCTCGGGTATCGGTGTTGCGTGCCCGAGGGTGGGTCGCTGAAACCGGAACCGGCACCCGAACGGCCCGGCGCGTACCCGGATGTCCGGTTCGGGAACATCACGCCGACCGGCGGTTACCTTGTCTCCGGGCCCGGGTAGACCCAGGGTGCCCCCGCCAACGAGCGCGAACCGCGCCGTGGCCGACCTGCGGTAGCGGGGCGAGGGTGTGCAGGTTAACGACTCATCAAATCCTGAGGAGGACCAGATGAGCACGCAGGCTGCATCCACCAGGCCGATGAACCGGCCGATGTCCGACGTCCAGAACCGGTCGAGCATGCAGGACACGTCGACCCGGCAGATGCCGTCGATGCACGACGGCCACCGGGAGCAGATGCCGTCCCCGGGTACGGAGACGAAGCAGGCGTTCCTGACCACCGAGTTCTGGGTGTACGCCGCAGCGGTCGCGGTCGTCGTGATCGCCGCGTTCTGGCGAGGCGCCGCCACCGACGGCCTGAACATCAACAACCCGAATCAGGCCTGGTGGTACCTGACCGCGCTGACCGGCGCGTACCTGGTCAGCCGTGGCCTGTCGAAGGCGGGCAGCGCGCGCCGCTCCGGCAAGGAGCGCCGCGGACGCTGACCGCACGCCGCGCGAACGGCGACGCCCCCGGGATCCGTCCCGGGGGCGTCGTCGCATGTGCTCACTCCTCGCCGAAGTCCCCGAAGTCGTCGCCGCCCTCGAACGCGTCCTCGATCATCTCACCGGCGACCATGCCGCCGACGACACCGAGCGCGGCGCCCGCGACCACGCCGCCCATGCCCGGACCGCGCCGCCCGTGGCCGGCGTAGCCGTGGTGACCCGGGTAGCCGTGGCCGCCGCCGTGCGGCATGCCGAAGCCCTGGGCCCGCAGGCTGCCGTAGCGGCCGGTGGTCTCCCGCAGCCAGCCGTCGACGACCTGCACCCAGTCGGTGCGGCCGGCGTCGCTGTGCGGGATCGAGTACCGCCCGATGGCGTCGTGCCCGGCGCTGAGGAAGCCGCCGCGCTTGTCGCACTCCAGGATCACCTCGACGCCCTGCTGGCTGGTCACGAACGTCAGCTCGACCTCGGTGACCGTCTGCGCGTACTGCGGCGCGGCGAAGAACTCGATCTCCTGGTAGAACGGCAGCGTCTGCGGCACGCCGTAGATGTGGCCCCGCTCCAGGTCGGCGTGCTTGAACCGGAAGCCGAGCGCCTGGAACGCCTCCAGGATCCGCTCGTGGATCGGCAGCGGGTGCACCGACACCTGGTCCAGGTCCGACTTGTCGACCGCGCGGGCCACCGCCAGCTCGGTCCGCAGGCCCATGGTCATGCCGTGCAGGCGCTGGCCGTACACGTCGGTGATCGGGGTCTCCCACGGCACCGGCATCTGGAACGGGATGGAGAGCTGCTGCTTCGGTGCCAGCTCGAAGGCGCCGCTGACCGGCATCCGGTGGAACTCCATCACGCCCGCGAACTCGTGGTCGCCGCTCTCGATCTCGACCCGGGTCACCAGACCGACGGCGATCTGCTCGATGCGGGCCGGGGCGTCGCCGCCGACCAGGTTCACGTGCCCGTCCAGGGCCAGGCCCGGCCGGGTGTTCGGGTTGGTGAGCACCGTGTCGACGCTCGGACCGCCCACGCCGAACGCGCTCAACATCTTCTTGAAGACCATCGGTCACTCCCTGCGACTGCGCTCCGACATGGACCGTCGAGCGCCTCGTCAGGGCACCCTAGACGGTGGGGCTGAGAAGTGCCTGTGAGGCGCGCCGTGGCCTCAGTCCGCCCGGACCACCACCAGCTCGCCGACCTGCTCACCGAGCTGCCGGCGGGCCTCTGGCGGCAGGCCGGCGTCGGTGATCAGCAGGTCGGCCTCCTCCAGCGGCGCGATGGTGGCGATGCCGATGGTCTCCCACTTGGTGTGGTCGGCCAGCACCACCAGCCGGCGCGCGGACCCGATCAGCCGCCGGTTCACCGCCGCCTCCAGCAGGTTGGGCGTGGTGAAGCCGGTACGCGGGCTCATCCCGTGCACGCCGAGGAACAGCAGGTCGACGTTGAGCGCGGCGATGGCCGCCTCGGCGACCGGGCCGGTCAGCGCGTCCGACGGGGTACGGATGCCACCGGTCAACACCACTGTCTGGTCGGCGCGGGGATTCTGGTAGAGCGCGTCGGCGACCGGGATCGAGTTGGTGACCACCGTCAGCCCGCGTATCTCGGCCAGCCGGGCGGCCAGCGCAGCGGTGGTGGTGCCGGCGGACAACGCGACCGCCATTCCCGGCTCGACCAGCCCGGCGGCCCGCTCCACGATGGCGCGCTTCTCGGCCTGCTGGCGCACCGACTTGGCGGCGAAGCCGGGTTCCTCGGTGGAGCCGGGTCCGGCGAGCGTCGCGCCGCCGTGCACCTTGTCGATCAGGCCGCGGTCGGCCAGCACCTCCAGGTCCCGGCGGATCGTCATGTCGGACACGCCGAAGCGGCTGACCAGGTGACTGACCCGGACGCCGCCGCGCTGGCGGATCAACTCCAGGATGGCGCTCTGCCGTTGCTGGGCGAGCATGGGAACCTCCTCGGCGCGAACGGCCACGTACCGGTCAGGCGGTGGCGGGCACCGGCGCGGGCTGTTCGCGGACCACCGCCACCTCACCCGCCGGCACCTCCAGCTCGCCGTCGCAGCGGGTGCCGCCGAGCAGCTCGACGCCGCTGACCGCCAGCCGAACCGGCCGGCCGGTGTGGTTGACCACGAACAGCCAGCTCCGGTCCGCCGAACGGCGGCGGACCACCTCCACCCCGGCCGGCGCGCCGACCGGCGGGCGTACGCCGGTCTCGGTGAGCAACCTTGCCACCAGCCGGTCGGTGGCGTCGTCGTCGAGCCGGGTGCCGACGTACCAGGCGGCGCCCGCGCCGACCGCGTGCCGGGTCAGTGCCGGCACGCCGGGCAGGGGCCCGTCGGTGTACGCGGCCAGCACCTCCGCGCCCTCCGCGTGCAGCCACTCGGTCCACACGTCGGCGCGGGCGCCGTCGTCGAGGTGTACCGTCTCGCCGTCGCGCAGCGGGAAGAACTCCTCGACGCGTACGCCGAGCAGGTCGCGGAACGCGCCGGGGTAGCCGCCGAGCCGGATGTGGTCGTGCTCGTCGACGATGCCACTGAAGTAGGTGACCACAGCCGTGCCGCCGCCCTCCACGAACCGGCGCAGCGCTGCGGCGTCGGCGTCGCGGACGAGGTAGAGCGTCGGCGCCAGGACCAGCCGGTAGCGGGACAGGTCGGCCGACGGGTGCACCACGTCGGCGGTGATCCCGGCCCGCCACAGCGCGGCGTGCAGCGCCGACAGCCGATCGGTGTACGTGACGTCGACGCTCGGGTGGGAGTCGAGTTCGGCGCCCCACCACGCCTCGTAGTCGAACAGGATCGCCACGTCGGCGTCGACTCGGCTGCCGCGTACCTCCGCGAGCGCGCGCAGGTCGGCGCCGAGCCGGCAGACCTCGCGGAACACCTTGGTGTCCGGCCCGGCGTGCGGCACCAGCGCGGAGTGGAACTTCTCCGCGCCGGCCCGGGAGGCCCGCCACTGGAAGAACAGCACACCGTCGGCGCCGCGCGCGACGTGGGCGAGGCTGTTGCGGCGCATCTGGCCGGGTGTCTTCGCCACGTTGCGGGGCTGCCAGTTGACGGCGCTCGTGGAGTGCTCCATCAGCAGCCACGGCGCACCACCGGCGACGCCCCGGGTGTGGTCGGCGGCCAGCGCCAGGTTGACCTGCGGCTGCGGGTCGGCGGCGGTGAGGTAGTGGTCGTTGGCGACCACGTCCACGTCGGCGGCCCAGGAGTGGTAGTCCAGGTACTTGATGCCGGTGCCGATCATGAAGTTCGTGGTGACCGGCTGCGGGACGAGCCGGTTCAGCAGTTCCCGCTCGGCCCGCAGCTGGGCGCGCTGCTCGTCGGAGGAGAAGCGCAGGAAGTCCAGTTGCTGGGTGGGGTTGGCGAACGTCGGCGCGGTACGCGGCGGGTTGATCTCGGCCCAGTCGTGGTAGCGCTGGCTCCAGAAGGCGGTGCCCCAGGCCGCGTTGAGCGAGTCCAGGTCGCCGTAGCGCTCGCGCAGCCAGCCGCGGAACGACTCGGCGCTGACGTCGCAGTAGCAGTGCACGTTGTGGCAGCCGAGTTCGTTGGAGACGTGCCAGAGCACGACGGCGGGGTGCCGCGCGTACCGGCGGGCGACGGCCTCGACCAGGGCGAGCGAGTGGCCCCGGAACACCGGCGAGCTGGGGCAGTACGCCTGCCGGCCGCCGGGCCAGAGCACCGTGCCGTCGGCGCGGCGTGGCAGCGTCTCCGGGTGCCGGTGCGCGAGCCACGGTGGTGGACTGGCGGTGGCGGTGGCCAGGTCGACGCCGATGCCGCCGTCGTGCAGCAGGTCGATCGCCCGGTCCAGCCAGTCGAAGACGTACCGGCCGGGGGCGGGCTCCAGCAGGGCCCAGGAGAAGATCCCGACCGAGACGAGGTTGACCCCGGCGCGTCGCATGAGGTCGATGTCCTCGGCCCACGTCTGCTCGGGCCACTGCTCCGGGTTGTAGTCCGCGCCGTACCAGATGCCTTCGCCGTGCCAGTTCCGCATGACAGCAGAGGTTGCCCTCGAACAGCACCCAAGTCAACACTTTCCAACATCGACTGAAGTTCCAACGTTTACCGGGGCTTTGCGCCGCCTGACCGCCGACAGCGTCGCCTTTTTGCCCCCTTGACAGCGCCACGCCAAGGGGTAGCTTCAAGCGCCACCGGCTGTTTGTGTTCGGACGTGTGGATTCTCGGTGGATCTACCGCTACCGACATGAACACCGGCCACCGCCAACGATCACGGTCCATGAGCGCAGCGCACCTCTTCCCCGCAGGAGGCACCATGTCCCGTCCCCGCTCGCAAGCCGAATACCTCGCCCGGCTCGTACCCCCGTCCGTCGCCGGCCTGAACCGGCGTTCGCTGCTCGCCGGCGCGGCCGGCGCGGGAGCGCTGCTCGGCACCGGTCTGCTGGCCGGTTGCGGCGACTCCGACTCCGGGTCCGGCGGCGACGCCACGAGCGTCTCCCTCGGCTCGAACCAGTCGGACCCGAAACCCAAGGACGTCGTCGCGAAGGTGATGGACGGCTTCAAGACGTCCTCCGGCGTGACCGTCGACATCAACACGGTCGACCACAACACGTTCCAGGAGAACATCAACAACTACCTCCAGGGCAAGCCGGACGACGTGTTCACCTGGTTCGCCGGCTACCGGATGCGGTTCTTCGCCGCCAAGGGCCTGGCCGGTGACCTCAGCGACGTGTGGGGCAAGCTCGACGGCTACTCCGACGCGTTCAAGAAGGCGTCCACCGGCGACGACGGCAAGCAGTACTTCGTGCCGGCGTCGTACTACCCGTGGGCGGTCTTCTACCGCAAGTCGGTGTGGCAGCAGCGCGGCTACGAGGTGCCCCGGACGCTCGACGACCTGAACACGCTCGGCGCGCAGATGAAGAAGGACGGCCTGGACCCGATCGCGTTCGCCGACAAGGACGGCTGGCCGGCGATGGGCACGTTCGACATCCTCAACCTGCGGATCAACGGCTACCAGTTCCACATCGACCTGATGGCCGGCAAGGAGGCGTGGACCTCCGACAAGGTGAAGAAGGTCTTCGACACCTGGGCCGGGCTGCTCCCCCTGCACCAGCCGGACTCGCTCGGCCGCACCTGGCAGGAGGCGGCCCAGTCGCTGCAGCAGAAGAAGAGTGGCATGTACCTGCTCGGCCTGTTCGTCGGCCAGCAGTTCAGCGGCGCCGACCTGGAGGACCTGGACTTCTTCACGTTCCCCGAGATCGACTCCTCGATCGGCGCGAAGGCGCTGGACGCCCCGATCGACGGCTACATGATGGCCCGCAAGCCCAAGTCCCAGGACGCGGCGCAGAAACTGCTGACGTACCTGGGTTCGAAGGAGGCGGCGGACATCACCGTCAAGAACGACCCGAGCACGCTGGTCGCGAACAGCGGCGCGGACACCGGCGCCTACACCGCCCTGCAGAAGAAGGCGGCCGAGCTGGTCGGCTCCGCCACCGAGATCGCCCAGTTCCTCGACCGGGACACCCGGCCGGACTTCGCCTCCACCGTGATCATCCCGGCGCTGCAGCAGTTCATCAAGGACCCGAAGGACATCAGCGGGCTGCTCACCAGCATCGAGAACCAGAAGAAGTCGATCTTCACCAGCTGACGGCGGAAGGGGGAAGGACACCATGTCCGACCTGCCCCTGATCCAAGCGGATCACGCCGTGCCGCCGCCGGCCGCGACCACCAAGGGTGGTCGCGGTCGCCGGCTACGGCTCCTGTCCCGCACCGACCGCGTGGTGATCACGCTGATGGTGCTGGTACCCCTGCTGCTCGTCACCGGGCTGGTCTGGCTGCCCGCGGTGGCGACGGTGCTGCTCTCCGGCACGAACTGGGACGGCATCGGCCCGGTCTCCGAAATCGAATGGGTAGGGGCCAAGAACTACGACGACGTGGTGAACATCTACCCGCCGTTCGTCCCCGCCGTGCAGAACAACCTGCTCTGGCTGGCCGCGCTATTCGTGGTGGCCACCCCGTTCGGCATGTTCCTCGCCGTGCTGCTGGACAAGGAACTGCGCGGCAGCCGCTTCTACCAGACCGCGCTCTACCTGCCGGTGGTGCTGTCGCTGGCGCTCATCGGCTTCGTCTGGCAGCTCATCTACAGCCGCGACCAAGGACTGCTCAACGGCGTGTTCGGCGGCGACACCGACTGGTACGGCGACCCGGACGTCAACATCTGGGCCGTGCTCGTGGCGGCCGGCTGGCGGCACGTCGGCTACATCATGCTGCTCTACCTGGCCGGCCTCAAGGGCGTCGACCCGTCGCTGCGGGAGGCCGCCGCGGTCGACGGCTCCTCGGAGACCAGCACGTTCTTCCGGGTCGTCTTCCCGGTGATGCGCCCGATCAACATCATCGTGCTGGTGGTGACGGTGATCGAGTCGCTGCGCGCGTTCGACCTGGTCTGGGTCATCAACAAGGGTCGCAACGGGCTGGAACTGATCTCCGCACTGGTCACCCAGAACGTGGTCGGTGAGGCCAGCCGGATCGGCTTCGGCTCCGCGCTGGCGACCATCATGCTGGCCGTCTCGCTCGTCTTCATCACCATCTACCTCTGGACCGTGATGCGGGAGGACAAGCGATGACCGCCGTCTCCACCGGCCGCCGCCCCGTGCGGCCCGGCCGGGTCGTCCTGCACCTGTTCCTGGGTACGGTCGCCGTGGGCTGGCTGTTCCCCATCCTCTGGGCGGTGCTCACCTCGTTCCGCTCCTACGAGTACACGGCCGTGAACGGCTACGTGTCGCTCGGCGGCTGGACGATCGACAACTACGTCACCGCCTGGCGTACCGCCGAGTTCGGCAAGCACTTCCTCAACTCGGCGTACATCACGATCCCGGCGGTGCTGCTGACGTTGTTCCTCGCCTCGTGCGTGGCGTTCGTGATCGCCCGGTTCAGCTGGAAGCTCAACATCGCGCTGCTCGGCCTGTTCACCGCGGCGAACCTGCTGCCGCAGCAGGCGCTGCTCATCCCACTGTTCCGGATGTTCACCGAGATCCCGCTGCCGGCCTGGATGAGCGACTCGGAGCTGCTGTACGACAGCTACTGGGGGCTGATCCTGGTCAACGTCGCGTTCCAGTGCGGCTTCTGCGTGTTCGTGCTCAGCAACTACATGAAGGCGCTGCCGCACGAGCTGTACGAGGCCGCGATGGTCGACGGGGCGAACGTGTGGCGGCAGTACTGGCAGGTGACGATGCCGCTGTGCCGCCCAGCGCTCGCCGCGCTCGCGACACTGGAGGTCACCTGGATCTACAACGAGTTCTTCTGGGCCACAGTGCTCATGCGGACCGGCGACAAGTTCCCGGTCACCAGTTCGCTGAACAACCTGCGCGGCGAGTTCTTCACCGACAACAACCTGGTCTCCGCCGGTTCGGTGCTGGTCGCGATCCCCACCCTGGTGATCTTCTTCCTGCTGCAGAAGCAGTTCGTCCGGGGTCTGACGCTGGGAGCCTCGAAGGGATGACGATCGTCCACCTGCGCCGCGCGCGGACCAGCCTGGTGCTCGACGCACGCGGCCCGGGCCTGCCCCGGGTCGTGCACTGGGGCGCCGACCTCGGCCCGCTGCCCGACGGGGACCTGCCCGCGCTGGCCGACGCCACCATGCCGCCGGTCGTGCCGAGCAGCTTCGACGCGCCCACGGTGCTGTCGCTGCTGCCCGAGGCGAGCGCCGGGTGGAGCGGGCGGCCCGGTCTCGCCGGTCACCGCGACGGCCGGGACTGGTCCACGGCGTTCCGCCTCACCGGCCTCGACGTGCACGACGACCTCGCCGCGCCGCCTGAGCTGTTAGGAGGGGACCCTTTACCTGCACCAGGCGTTAACAGGGGGCCCTTCCTTACCGCAGGGCGGGTGGTGGTGCGGGCGGCGGACCCGGACGCGGGGTTGAGCCTGAGCGTCGAGATCACGCTGGACGCGGCGGGCGTGCTGACGCTGCGGCACCGGCTGCGCAACGACGGCGACGGCCGGTACGAGCTGCGGGAACTGACGCCGGTGCTGCCGGTGTCGGCGGTCGCCACCGAACTGCTCGACCTGACCGGGCGGTGGTGCCGGGAACGCGCGCCGCAGCGGCACCCGTGGCCGATGGGCGCCTGGGTACGCGAGGGGCGGCACGGCCGCACCGGCCACGACGCCACGCTGCTGCTGGTGGCGGGCACCGCCGGGTTCGGTTTCCGGCACGGCGAGGTGTGGGCGGTGCACACCGCGTGGAGCGGCGACCACGTCACCGCCGCCGAACGTCGCCCCACCGGTGAGTCCACGCTCGGCGGCGGTGAACTGCTGGCGCCGGGCGAGGTCGTGCTGGAGCCGGGCGAGGAGTACGTCACTCCCCTGCTCTACGCGGCGCACTCCGCCGACGGGCTGGACGGGCTCAGCGAGGCGCTGCACACGCACCTGCGGGCCCGCCCGTCGCACCCGCGCACACCGCGGCCGGTGACGTTGAACGTGTGGGAGGCGGTCTACTTCGACCACGACCTGGACCGGCTGCGGGCGCTCGCCGACGCGGCCGCCGAGGTCGGTGTGGAACGCTTCGTGCTCGACGACGGCTGGTTCCGGGGCCGACGGCACGACCAGGCCGGGCTCGGTGACTGGTGGGTCGACGGCGACGTCTGGCCGGACGGGTTGCAGCCGCTGATCGACCACGTACGCGGGCACGGCATGCAGTTCGGGCTCTGGGTGGAGCCGGAGATGGTCAACCCCGACTCCGACCTGTTCCGCGCCCACCCGGACTGGGTGCTCCAGACGCCGGGCCGGCTGCCACCGCCGTGGCGGCACCAGCAGGTGCTCGACCTGGCCCACCCGGACGCGTACGCGTACCTGCTCGAACGGCTCGACGCGGTGCTGAGCGAGCACGACGGGATCGCGTACCTGAAGTGGGACCACAACCGCGACCTCACCGAGGCCGGGCACGCCGGGCGGCCGGGGGTGCACGGGCAGACCCTCGCGGTGTACCGGCTGCTGGACGAGCTGCGCGCCCGGCACCCGGACGTCGAGATCGAGAGCTGCTCGTCCGGCGGCGCCCGCGTCGACCTGGAGATCCTGCGCCGCACCGACCGGGTCTGGGCCAGCGACTGCAACGACGCGTTGGAACGGCTGTCCATCCAGCGCTGGACCGGTCTGCTGCTGCCGCCGGAGCTGATCGGCACGCACATCGGGCCGGAGCGCTCGCACACCACGCACCGCGTGCACGACCTGGGTTTCCGGGCGGTCACCGCGCTGTTCGGCCACCACGGCATCGAGTGGGACATCACCGCGATCGACGCCACCGAGCGGGCCGAACTCGCCGCCTGGGTGGCGCTTCACAAGCGGCTGCGTCCGCTGCTGCACGGCGGCCGGGTGGTGCGGGTCGACCATCCGGACCCGGCCGTGCAGGCCCACGGCGTGGTCGCCCACGACAGCTCCCACGCGGTGTACGCGGTCAGCCGGGTCGCCACGTCGGCGGCGCAGGTGCCGGGCGCGGTGCGGCTGCCCGGGCTGGACCCGGCCCGGCGCTACCGGGTCCGCCCGCCCGACGGGGCGCCCGAGCCGGCGCTGCTGGAGCTGTCCCCGCCGGGCTGGCTGGCCTGGCCGGGTGATGGCGTCACGGTGAGCGGTTCGGTGCTGGGTTCGGTGGGCCTGCAACTGCCGGCTCTGCACCCCGAACAGGCCCTCCTGCTGGAGGTCGTCGCGGCCTAGCGGAACAGGTGGGCGTGCTCGGCCGCCCAGTCGTCGAAGCTGCGCGGCGGGCGGCCGATGAGGTCCGCGACGCTGGGGCGCTGGGCGTATGTCCACGCGGTCAGCTCGTCGAACCGCAGGTGGTACTCGCGCAGGGCGTACAGGGTCACGTCGATGCCGCTGTCGGTCCAGCCGTGCCGTCGCCAGATCGCCCGGCTGTCCTCGGGGGACACCTCGACGCCGGTGATCTCACACCCGATGGCCCGGCCGATGCCCGCCAGGCGGGACCGGGTGCTGATCGGCGGCCCGACCGCCTCCAGCACGGCGCCCACGTGGTCGTCGGTCCGCATCGCGACGGCGGCGACAGCGGCGAGGTCGTCCTCGTGGATGAACGGGTACTGGCCGCTTTCGAGGAGCGCCTCCCGTACGGTGCGCTCGCCGCGGATCGTCTCCGGCCAGTCCGACCCGGTGGCGGGGTAGGTGCCCTCGATCGCGGCGCCCATCACCGCGGACGGGCGGATGTGCGTCCAGCGCAGGCCCGATCGCTCGACCGTCTGCTCGATGGCCAGCCAGAACCAGGTCTCGGGCGGGTAGTCCGGCTCGTACTCGGTGCCGTGCGAGGACAGCACCACCACCTTGGTGGTCCCGGCGTCGCGGGCCAGCCACACGACGTCCGACGTCGTGTCGGCCACGGCTCCGGCGAGGAAGACCGTCCCGACGCCGGCGAAGACCGCGGCATGGTCCAGGGGCCGGGTGATCGAGCCTTCGACAAGGTCCACGTCGTCGGGCCAGCCGTCGGTCTGACCGGGTTCGGCCAACACCCGTACCCGGTCACCGGCGTCGAGGAGGCGCCGGGCCAGGCACCGCCCGACGATGCCGGTGGGACTGCTGCCGGCGTCCTTGCGGGGAGCGACGGCGGTGATCAGATGCAGCGGCGCGCCGTCGACGTGCGCGACGGGGATGACTCGGCGCAAGGCAAGACCCTCCTGGGCGACAGGTGGGGATCTTGCGCCGTCCTCGACGCCGAGGACGGTTGCGGATCCGGTGGACTCAACCTAACCCTCGGTAGAGGGCCGGTCAATCACGATCCGCCACCGCCCCGCCCGCGCCCCGTGATCAAGGAGTTCGTGTCCCGATCGGATGCCGACGGTGACACGAACTCCTTGATCACCGGATAGGGGTCAGGCGGGGGTGCAGGTCACCGCGGGGATGGAGTTGGTGCCCTGCCAGGTGCCGATGAAGCCGAAGCTGGTGCTCGCGCCCGCGCCGAGGCGGCCGTTGTAGTCGACGTTGCGGGCGGTGTACGTCGACCCGCTGTTGCTGACGGTGGCGTTCCACGCCTGGGTGACGGACTGGCCGTTGGCGTACGTCCAGCGGACCGTCCAGCCGGTGATCGCGGCGGCTCCGGCGGTCACCTTGACCTCGCCCTGGAAGCCGCCCTGCCACGAGTTGCCGACAGTGTAGGTGGCGGTGCAGCCACCGGACGGCGGGGGCGTGGTGGGCGGCGGCGAAGTCGGGCTGACGGTGGGGCTGACCGTCGGGCTGGCGGTCGGGGTGCTGCCGGCGTACACCGACGCCTCGCGGGAGGTGGCGGCGATGCCGTTGGCACCGTTGAAGATCCGCTGCCCCCAGCTGGTGAGCTGGGCCGGGTTGAAGCCGGTGGTCATGTCCAGGTACTCCACGCCACCGCCGTTGCCGCTCCACGACCAGCCGAGGTAGCCGATGCCGTTGGCCTGGCTGTACGCCATGATGGCGTCCTCGTCGGGGTTGCCGTCGGAGTGGTTGAAGCCGAACTCGCCGACCACGATGGGCAGCCCGGCGGCACGGAACCGGCCCAGGTAGTCGCTGATCTCGGCGGCGGTGTCGAACACGCCGTACATGTGGATGGAGAAGACGGTGTTGCGCTGCGCGTCGGCGGCGAAGACGGTGCCGGCGTTGTCGCGCATGGTGAACGACCAGTCCTGGCCCCAGTTCGGCGCGTCCACCATGATCGTGTGGGTCAGACCGGCGGCGCGCAGCCGCTTGATCGCGTTCGACGTGTCGATGGTCCAGGCGCTGTAGCCCTGGTTGCCGAACGGCTCGTTGCCGATGTTGACGATGACGTACTTCTCCTGGCCCTTGAGCACGTCGGCGATGCTCAGCCAGTAGTCGGTGGCCTTCGCCAGCGAGGCGGCGGCGCCCTCCTCGCCGTACCCGGTGGTGTCGTGCACCTCCAGCACGCAGATCAGCCGGTTGGCCCTGCACAGCGAGATCACGTTGGCCACGTCGGCGGCGCTGTTCTTCGTCCAGCGGTCGCCGCTGGACAGCACCACCCGGACGGTGTTCGCGCCGAGCGCCTTGATGTCGGCGAACGAGCTGGTCTGCTGCGGGTACCAGGTGTGCGCGTGGTTGACCCCGCGCATGACGAACTCGACGCCGCCTGCGTCGTAGAGCCGCCCGTTGGAGACGGAGAACCCGGTGGCGGCGTGGGCCGGCTGCCCGAGGGCGAAGACGGCGGCGAGGGCCGTCAGCAGGGCGGCGCCCGCGACGGAGAGCAGTTTCTTCATGGCTGTCCTCAGGGGAAGGTCTCCCCCGTGCCCGAGCGGGGGTGCGGTGACGGTGACGAGGTGGTGGCGACTGAGCCCGGTAGCCGCCGCCCGGTTCCCGAACGGACGCAGGCATCAGCGTAGGGCGATGGACACCTTGAGGCAAACGGTTAAGCGGCATCAGCGGGGAGAAGGTGACACTCGCCGGAGCGTGGAAGCTTAACCGGTTAAGAGCACCAGCGAAAGCGGACAGCAGGGTTGAGGCGCGCCGCGCGGGGTATCCGGGGACGATCCGCCCGGGAAGGAGACGTGCCATGGTCAACGTCGGTTACACCCTCATGTGCGAGCAGGCCGGCCCGAAGGAACTGGTCGACCACGCCGTACGCGCCGAGGCCGCCGGCTTCGACCATCTGGTCATGTCCGATCACTACTACCCGTGGCTGGAGTCGCAGGGCCACTCCCCGTACGCCTGGTCGGTGCTCGGCGCGGTCGCCCACGCCACCAGCCGGGCCGAGCTGATGTCGTTCGTGACCTGCCCGATCCGGCGGTACCACCCGGCGGTGGTGGCGCAGAAGGCCAGCACCATCGGGGTGCTCTCGGACGGGCGGTTCACGCTGGGCCTCGGCGCCGGGGAGAACCTCAACGAGCACGTGGTGGGCGGATGGCCGCACGTGCAGCAGCGGCACGAGATGTTCGAGGAGGCGCTGCAGATCATCCGGCCGCTCCTCAACGGCGAGACGCTGACGTTCTCCGGCAACCACTTCGACGTGCCGGACGCGTACGTCTGGGACCGCCCGGAGCGGCCGGTGCCGATGGCGGTGGCGGCGTCCGGGCGGCAGTCGGCCACGCTGGCCGCCGAGTACGCCGACGCCATGATCGCCACCGACCCGCTGCCCCACCTGATCGACATGTACGAGGAGGCGGGCGGCGCGGGCCGCCCCCGCTACGGGCAGGTCGCCATCTGCTACGGCCCGGACGAGGACGAGTGCCGCAAGATCGTGCACGACCAGTTCCGCTGGTTCGGCCTGGGCTGGAAGGTCAACGCCGACCTGCCCGGCCCGGACTCGTTCGAGGCGGCCACCCGGTTCGTCCGGGAGGAGGACGTGGCCGAGGGCATCTCCTGCGGCCCGGACACCGACCGGCACGTCGAGGCGTTCAAGAAGTTCGTCGACGCGGGCTTCACCCACGTCGCCCTGGTCCAGGTGGGCGGCGGCACCCAGCCGATGTTCCTCGACTGGGCCCAGGAAGAGCTGCTGCCCCGGCTGCGCGAGCTGTGACAGTCGCACCGCTACCTCCCCCGCTGAGGAGTTGACGCCATGCGTATCGGGAACACCGAGATCCGGCCCGCCGGAGGCGGGCTCGGCTGCCTGCTGATGATCCTCTTCTCGATCGTCGCCTCGGTGGTGCTCACCGTGCTGCTCAACCTGGTCCTGTAGAACGCGGCCCGGCGACCCCGGCGGCGACACCGCGCCGCCGCTCGCTGGCCTTCCTGGGCGGCGTGACGCTCGGCGTGCTCGGGCCGTTGACGCTCTGGGGTCGTTCAGCCGGCCGCGAGGTCCACCTCGGCCAGCACCGGGTAGTGGTCCGACGCCGTCTCCGCGTCACCGTCGCGGACCACCCGCACCACGCGTACCCGATCGGCGAGCGCCGGGGTCGCGAGCAGGTAGTCCAGCCGCATCCCGGCGAACTCGGCGCCGCCGTGCCGGGTCGGCACGGTCAGGCCGCCGGGCTCGTCGCCGCCGGAGCGCGGCCACAGGTCGGCCAGCCCGGCATCGAGCAACCGGGCCACCGCGCGGGTGTCCACGGTACGGCCGTCGCGGCGCAGGTGCCGCCGCCGGTACGCCGTCGCAAGCCCGGCCAGCCGGGCGGTGTGGTCGACGGTGGGCTCCAGCGTGTTCAGGTCACCGGCGAGCAGAGCCAGCTCTCCCCCGGTACGCCCGAGCGCGGCGGCGAGCCAGTCCGCCTCCATCCGCCGCCGCCCACCCGAGTACGGGCTCAGGTGGGCGCTGAACACGGTGAGCGGTCCCGCGCCGGTGGCGACCTGGACCCGGGCGGCGGCGTGGTGGAACGGGCGGCGGACCGGGCCGGCGCGCAGCGCCCGCAGCGGCGGGCGGACCAGCACCGCCACGGGCTGACCGAAACAGGACCGGGCGAGGTGCGCCGTCATGCCGAGCCGCCCGGCCAGGCCGCCGAGCGTGGCGTCCATGCCGCGCAGTTCCTGCAGGGCCAGCACGTCGGGGCGCTGCGCGGTGACGACCGAGACGATCCGGTCCCGGCGGTCGGTGCCGTCGCCGTCCCGCCCGCCGGTCCGGATGTTCCAGGTCATCACCCGCAGCATCGGCTCAGCCCGGCCGCGCGGCCTTGGCCAGCTCGTCGTCCAGCTCGTCCACCTGCTCGGACTCGATCGCCGGCCGGTTGCCCTCGTGCACGTCGGCGTTGGGCCGGATCACCCAGTACAGCAGCGACAGCCACAGCGTGCCGAGCAGGATCGCGCCCATGAAGTCGGTCGGGTGGTGCATGCCCCGGTACAACCGGGAGGTGGCCACGCCGACCGGCATCAGCACCGCCGTGCCCACGAACAGCCACCGCCACCACCTGTCGGTACGCGGGAACACGATGACCGCGATGGCGGCCCAGAGGCAGATGGTCGCCGCGATGTGCCCGGAGGGGAACGACGAAGTGGGCATCGGCCCGTCCAGGTTCTCCACCGGCGGCCGGGGCCGGTCCACCACCCGGGCGCTGGCCAGGAACAGGCTCAGCTCGCCGAACATCGCCAGCACCACGTACAGCACCGGTCGCCACCGCCGCCACACGGCCAGCACGATCGGACAGAACACCAGCGACACGAGCAGGATCGCGTGGGTGTCGCCGAACTTGCTCCACCACCAGCTCAGCTCCGTGAGCGCGTCGGTGTGCCGCTCGGCGAACCAGCGCGGCACCTCGGTGTCGAGCGTGTCGAAGAACGTGCCCTTGGCGTAGTAGCTGACGAACATGCCGAAGGCGTAGAGCACACCGAAAACGAGCACCCAGCCGACCAGCAGTTCGGCCACCGCCGAGCGCGGGTGCTCCAGCACCTTCTCCTCCTCCGGCGCGAGCGCCAGCTCCTCGCCCGCCTCCGGTTCCAGGCCCTCGCGCAGCGGCGGCACCGGCCGGCCGCGCTCGCGCCGCCACAGCCGGAAGGCGTACGCGGTGACGCCCAGCCAGGCCGCGCCGAGCAGCCAGCCGCCGATCACGTCGGACACGAAGTGCACGCCCAGCGCGATCCGGGTCAGCCCGACCAGGAAGATCAGCACGGCGGCGACGGCGATGGCGGGCTTGCGCCAGCGCGGCGACATGGCCGGCAGGAACACCAGCAGCAGCGCGCCGTACGCGACGAACGAGCCGAGCGCGTGACCACTGGGGAAGCTGTTTCCCGGCGCGCTGGCGATCGGCACGTCCACCACCGGGCGCAGCCGCCCGACCAGCGCCTTGAGCGACGGGTCGAGGATCAGCCCACCGGCGCCGGTGACGATCAGGTAGACCGCCAGCCGGGGCTGGCGGCGGATCAGCAGGCCCACCACCGCGATGGTGACCAGCCAGATCAGCACCGGCCGGCCACCCAGGTCGGTGACCGCCTGGAGCACGGTGACCAGCGGTCCGTGCGGGGCCACCAGGCCGTTGAACCACTCGGCCACCGCGTGGTCGGCGTCGCCCAGCGGGCTCCACCGGAACCGGACCAGCATGAGCAGCAGCCCGAACCCGACGCCCGCGCCGGCCACGACGAGCAGACCCGCCAGGCTCCGCTCGGCGAAATGGCCCAGCGGCCGGCGCCCGGTTTCCTTGACCGTGGTCACACCGCACCTCCTCTTCCTCTGCGAGGCGCGCTGTACCCGATCGGCCTGTCCCGTACACGCGGCACCGGCGCGGCGTCCACGCCGGACGGGCCCCGGCGTCAGAGCGAGGTCATCTCACCGGTGTCGAACATCTCCTCGCGTTGCGCCTCCGGCTCCCACAGGTCCGGTTTCGCGGGCTCCTCCACCCCGATGCGCATCGCTTCGAGCTGCGCGGCGAAGGCCAGTCCGCCGAACAGCGCGATCCCGGTGAGGTTGGCCCAGAGCAACAGGGCCATCATGCCGGTCAGCGCGCCGTAGGTCTGGCCGAATCCGCCGCTGTACTTCACGTAGGCGGCGAGCAGCAGGCTGGCCAGCCACCAGAGCGCGATGGCGATGGACGCGCCGAAGAAGAGCCAGGACAGGCCGGGTTGACGGCGTCGCGGGGCGTGCCGGAACAGCACCGCGACGGCGAGCACGGTCAGGCCGAGGCTCAGCGGCCAGCGGATCACCTCCCAGGTGGCCATGGCGAGGTCGCCCCACTCGTAGTGCCGCCGCACCGACTCGCCCATCGCCCGGCCGCCGACCAGGATCAGGAACCCCGCAAGCGCCGGTACGCCGGCGAGCACCGCGAGGATCGCGGCACGCACGTACTTGGGCAGCGCCGGGCGGTCCCGCTCGACGCCGTAGATCCGGTTGGCGCCCCGCTCGATCTGCGCCATCGTGGTGGTCAGCGCGACCAGCCCGGTGAGCAGACCGAGGGTCAGCGCCAGCTCACCGGCGTCCTCGGTGCGTTCGCTGTCGGTCAACAGGTCCTGCACCATGGCTTCGCTCTGGCCGGGCGTGATGGCCAGCACCGTGTCGGCGACGACCTTGCCGCCCTCGTCCACGCCCAGGTCGGTGATCAGACCGGTGAGCGCGATCAGGAACGGCACCACGGCCAGGCAGAGCTGCAACGCCAGCGCCCGGGAGTGGCTGAACCCGTCGCCGTAGCGGAACCGGATGAACGCATCCCGCAGCAGGCACCAGCCGCCGTGCCGGCGCAGCGTGTGCCAGGCGTCGTCGGCGGACAGCTGGTCCTCGGCCATCAACCGGGTCTCGGGGACAAGCTTCGTGCTACTCACGGCGGGCCTCCTCGATCAGGTGCTCGCCGCGCTCACCGGCCGCGTCGGCGTCCACCGCCAGGTCGGGGTCCTCCTCCGGGCGCGGTACGCAGAGCCAGAGCGACTCCGGGCGGACGGTGGCCTTCAGCGAACGGCCCGGCTCGATCAGGTCGCCGTCGAGCTGCCGGGGCTGCGCCCGGGTGCTGGTGATCTCGACCGAGCGGGCCCGGAACACCTCCAGCCGGGGCACGCTGTCGCGGCGGCGCAGCACCGCCCAGCCCATGGCGACCCAGTGGCGCAGCGTACGCGGCGTCAGCACCGCCACGTCGAGCCAGCCGTCGTCCGGTTCGGCCTCGGTGAGCAGGCGTACCCCGCCCTGGAGGCGCCCGACGTTGGCGACCAGGACCGAGCGGGCCCGGCGGCGCATCGGCGGCTTGCCGTCGACGCGCACCGAGACCCGCATCGGCCGGTCGCGCAGGTGCCGGACGGCGCCCACCACGTACGCGGGCCAGCCGATCCGCTTCTTCGTGGTCTCGGAGGTGGAGTCGAGCATCTGGGCGTCGAAGCCCATCCCGGCCATCACCGCGAAGCACTTGTCGCCGACCACGCCGACGTCGAGGCGGCGCATCCCGCGCTCGACGGCGACCTGCAGCCCGGCGGCCAGGTCGTTGGAGAGGCCGAGGTTGGCGGCCAGCAGGTTGCCGGTGCCCTGGGGCAGCACTGCGAGCGCCACGTCGGTGCCGGCCAGCGCGGTGACGCAGGCCATCACCGTGCCGTCGCCGCCGCAGGCGAAGACGACCTCCGCGCCCGCCTTCACGGCCTGTTCCGCCTGGCCGCGGCCCGGGTCCTCGACTGTCGTCTCGTACCAGGCCGGGGCCGGCCACCCGGCGGCGGCGAGCGCGCCGTCCACGGTGCGGCGGAACTCGTCCAGGTCGGCCACCTTCACCGGGTTGACCACCACTGCCGAGCGCGGGGTGCGGTTCTCCGCGTTCACCGGGCGCTTGTCGTCTGCACCGTCCACGGCGACAGTGTGCCGGACACGGGGCGTGACGGCGACCCGGCGAAGCGGGACGTTGCGAGGACCGCAAACAGGTTTGAAAACCTGGTGGCCTCAGGCGGCCTCACGCAGCGCCGCGTCGACGCGGCGTCGCAGGTCGTCGATGTCCACCCCGACCTCGGTCACGGCACGGGCCCGGTCGGTGAATCGTTCGAACATCACGCCTCCCAGCTCTCGCGCACCGCCGGTCGCCCGGCGTGCTTCTTGTGGACCGCCTGCCGGCTGACCTCGAGGGCGTCGGCGATCTCCTGCCACGACCAGCCCTGTCGCCGGGCGTTGTCGACCTGGATCACCTCGAGCCGCTCCAGCAGCCGCCGCAGGGCGAGCACGGCACGCAGGCCGACCTTGGGGTCGGTGCTGCCGGCTGCCGCCGCGAGTTCCGTCGCCTGACTCATGCTGTCAATGTAGGTTGACAGCCCGTCACCTGTCAACCTTGGTTGACAGGTGACCCGGCCTGCCGCTGTCCGGCCCGTCCCGGTGTTACGGTCCGCTGGTGTTCCGCCGCCGTCCGCTGGACCGGCCGGTCGAGTCCGCGCGCCGGCTCACCGCCGGCCGCCTCACCCTGGAGATCGCCGGGGGCAGCGTGGTCGGGCACCGCTACCCGGAGAACTACGACGTGCTGCACGTCGACCCGGAACTGCCGCTCGCGGTGCTCTGCGACGGGATGGGCGACGGCGAGGGCAGCCGGGTGGCCGGCACGACCGCCACGGAGACGTTCACCGCGCAGGTCCGCGCCGGCTGGCCCGCCGTCGGCGCCGCCGCGCTGCGGGCCGCCGTCGCCGAGACCCAACGGCGGGTACGCCAGGCCGGCGCCGCGCAGCCGGGCCTGACCGGGTGCACGCTGACCGCGCTCGTTGTCGAACCCGACGGCGACCAGGGCTGGCTGGTCCAGCTCGGCGACTCGCGGGCGTACCGGCTGCGCGACGGGCTGCTGGAACTGGTCACCGTCGACCACACCATGGCGTGGCTCGGCCTGCTGCACGGCTGGTGGCCGGCGGACTCGCCGGAGGCGGCGCGGGCGCGTTACCAGCTGCTGCGCTACGTCGGCCACCCGGACCGGCCCGAGCCGGACCTGCTCGCCGTGCCGCTGCGCCGGGGCGACACCTGGCTGCTGTGCACCGACGGCATCAGCGACCAGCTCGGCTACCACCGGCTGCGCGACCTGCTCTCCGCGCGGCGCGACCCGGCGCGCACCGCCGAGGCCCTGCTCGCCGCCAGTCTGGACGAGGGCGGCGAGGACAACGCCACAGCCGTCGTGCTGCGCGTCCACCCGGCGCTGCCCGCCCCGCGCTGACCGCCAGTTTCGCCGACCCGCTCCGGCCCACCCGGTCCCGCGACTACGGTGGGTGAAAAGCAGGGGTCGGGAGGTGAGCCGGGGTGGCCGCACCCAGCCAAGGCGCGGTGGTCGTCGGCGTCGGCCGGTCCGAGGCCGATCTGACGCTGGTCCGCACGGCCGCCGCCGAGGCCGCCGCCCACGACCGGCCGCTGCACCTGCTGCACGCGTTCAACTGGCCCGCCACCGGCCCCGCCCCGGCCGGCGGCACCCGGGTGGACGCGGAGAACGTGCTGGAACACGCCGGACGGGTGGCCACCGAGTACGCGCCACAGGTTCCGGTCACCGGCGTGATCGTCGAGGGCTCCCCGGTCGAGGCGCTGCTGCGGGTCGCCGACACCGCGTTCCTGATCGCACTCGGTGACGGAGGCGGCTCGGCTCACCCGGACCGCGTACCGGCCGACACGCCCGCCGTGGACGTGGCCGCCCGGGCCGGCTGCCCGGTGCTGGTCGGACGCACCGAGCCGGCCCCGCCCGGGCCGCTGCTCGTCGGCTTCGACGGCTCGTCCAGCTCCCGCGCCGCCCTCGCGTACGCCTTCGACTGCGCGCAGCACCGCGGCGCCCGCCTGCTCGCCGTCCGGGTGATCGAGCCGGAGTCCGGCGACCCCGACGACGGGCGGCTGGACGAGGCGGTCACCCGGCAGGCCCTGCGGTACCCCCGGGTCGCCGCCGACTGCGAGACCGTCCACGGTGAGCCGCGCTCCGTCCTGCTCGACCGCTCCCGCGCGGCGCAGCTCGCGGTGGTGGCCGCCTGGGGAGACGGGCCGTTGGGGTCCACACTGGGCGCGGTCAGCCAGTCCCTGCTCTACCACTCGCCGGCCCCGCTGATCGTCGTCCGGGGAGTCGCCACGGACGCCGGGGACGGGTCATGACGCCCGCACGAGGCGGGACCAACGGCCCTGACCGGAGCCCCCGAACGGGGGCGAGGCTGGACGTGCCGGGGAAGAAGATGTGGTCCCCGAGTGGCAGCCGACCCCGAGCCACGAGAGGCTAAGGCAGCATGGACACCGCGGTGAACCTGCACAGCCCCCTGACCGAAGACGAGTTGCGCCGGCTGGACGCCTACTGGCGCGCGGCGAACTATCTGACCGTCGGCCAGATCTATCTGCTCGACAACCCGCTGCTGCGCGAGCCGCTCAAGCCCGAGCACGTCAAGCCGCGCCTGCTGGGCCACTGGGGCACCAGCCCCGGGCTCAACCTGCTCTACACGCACCTCAACCGGGTCATCGTGAACCGGGACCTGTCCGCCATCTTCGTCACCGGCCCCGGCCACGGCGGCCCGGCGCTGGTGGCGAACACCTGGCTGGAGGGCACCTACAGCGAGCTGTACCACCACATCCCCCGGGACGAGACCGGCATGCAGCGGCTGTTCCGGCAGTTCTCCTTCCCGGGCGGCATCCCGAGCCACGTGGCGCCGGAGGTGCCGGGTTCGATCCACGAGGGCGGCGAGCTGGGGTACGCGCTGAGCCACGCGTACGGCGCCGCGTTCGACCACCCGGACCTGCTGGTGGCCTGCGTGATCGGCGACGGCGAGGCGGAGACCGGCCCGCTGGCCGGGAGCTGGCTGTCGAACGTGTTCCTCAACCCGGCCCGCGACGGCGCGGTGCTGCCGATCCTGCACCTCAACGGCTACAAGATCGCCAACCCGACGGTGCTGGACCGGATCCCCGGCGACGACCTGCGGGACATGATGCGCGGCTTCGGCTACCAGCCGTACGTGGTCGAGGGCGACGACCCGGCGACCGTGCACCAGCTGCTGGCCGCCACGCTCGACCGGGCGGTCGACGAGATCACCGCGATCCAGCGCCGGGCCCGCTCCGGCGAGCACGTCGAGCGCCCCCGCTGGCCGATGATCGTCCTGCGCACGCCGAAGGGCTGGACCGGGCCGTCGCAGGTCGACGGCAAGCAGGTCGAGGGTACGTTCCGCGCCCACCAGGTGCCGATCTCGCAGGTCCGGGACAACCCGGAGCACCTGGCCGAGCTGGAGCGCTGGCTGCGCAGCTACCGGCCGGAGGAGCTGTTCGACGCCACCGGCGGCCCGGTCGCCGAGGTGGCCGAGGCCCCGCCGACCGGTGACCGCCGGATGAGCGCCAACCCGGTCGCCAACGGCGGCAGACTGCTGCGCAACCTGGAGCTGCCGGACTTCCGCGACTACGCGGTCGACGTCCCGACGCCGGGTGAGCCGATGGCCGGCGCGACCGGTGTGCTCGGCCCCTGGGTCCGCGACGTGATCGCGCGCAACCCGGAGACGTTCCGCCTGTTCGGCCCGGACGAGGTCGCCTCGAACCGGCTCGGTGCGGCGTTCGAGGTGACCGACCGGGCGTTCGTGGGCACCGAGGTGCCCGGCGACGACCACCTCTCCCCCGACGGCCGGGTGATGGAGGTCCTCTCCGAGCACCTGTGCCAGGGCTGGCTGGAGGGCTACCTGCTGACCGGCCGGCACGGCATCTTCACCAGCTACGAGGCGTTCATCCACATCGTCGATTCGATGGTCAACCAGCACGCCAAGTGGCTCAAGGTGACCCGGCACATCCCCTGGCGGGAGCCGGTGGCGTCGCTGAACTACCTGCTGTCCAGCCACGTGTGGCGCCAGGACCACAACGGCTTCTCGCACCAGGATCCCGGCTTCATCGACCACGTGGTCAACAAGAAGGCCGAGGTGGTCCGGGTCTACCTGCCGCCGGACGGCAACACGCTGCTGTCCACCATGGACCACTGCCTGCGCAGCCGGCAATACATAAACGTGGTGGTGGCCGGCAAGCAGCCCGCGCCGAACTGGCTGACCATGGACGAGGCGGTCCAGCACTGCCGCCGCGGCCTGGGCATCTGGGACTGGGCCAGCAGCGACGACGGCACCGAACCGGACGTGGTGCTCGCCTGCGCCGGCGACGTGCCGACGCTGGAGACGCTCGCCGCCGTCGACCTGCTGCGCCGGCACCTGCCCGACCTGAAGGTGCGGGTGGTCAACGTGGTCGACCTGATGCGCCTGCAACCGCCGTCGGAGCACCCGCACGGCCTGCCGGACAACGAGTTCGACACCATCTTCACCCGCGACAAGCCGGTGATCTTCGCGTACCACGGCTACCCGTGGCTGATCCACCGGCTCACCTACCGGCGGACCAACCACGAGAACCTGCACGTGCGCGGCTACAAGGAGGAGGGCACCACCACGACGCCGTTCGACATGGTGATGCTCAACGACCTGGACCGCTTCCACCTGGTCATCGACGTGATCGACCGGGTGCCGGGGCTGCGGTCGCGCGCCGCGCACCTGCGCCAGGACATGGTGGACGCCCGCCAGGCCTGCCGCGACCACACCCGCCGCCACGGCGAGGACGACCCCCGGGTCGCCGAGTGGCGCTGGATCCGCGAGAACGACGCGGCCGTGCGGAGTGCCGAATGAGCGGCGAGGAGATCCTGGTCGGCTACGACGGGTCCGCCGACGCGGCGGTCGCCCTGAACTGGGCGCTGGACGAGGCGGGCCGGTCGGGGCGGCCGGTACGCCTGGCGTACGTCTTCGAGTGGTTGACGGTGACCGGCTGGATCGGGCCCGGCGTGGCGCCGGGGGTGTGGCCGGACGAGGCGGCCCGCCAGCAGGTCGAGGAGCTGGTCCGCAAGGCGGCGGACGCCGCCGCCGACCGGCCGGGCCTGACCGTGCACGGTGAGGTGTTCGACGGGCCGCCCGCCCTGGTGCTCCAGGAGCGGTCCGCCGAGGCCGGGATGCTGGTGCTGGGCAGCCGGGGCCACGGCGGGTTCGGCGGGCTGCTCGCCGGTTCCACGGCGGTCTCGGTCACCGCGCACGCCCACTGCCCGGTGGTGGTGGTCCGCGACGGCCAGACCGCCACGTCCGGGCCGGTGGTGGTCGGCTCGGACGGCTCCGAGTCGGCGCTGCGGGCGCTCGGCTTCGCCGTCGAGCGGGCCGCCCAGCGGGACGTGCCGCTGCGGGTGCTGCGGGCCTGGGAGCCGCCGGGTGACCGGTGGGTGCCGCCGGACTTCGACCCGGAGCAGGTCGCCGCGAGCGAGCGGGCCGCCGCCGAGGCGGAGCTGGCGCCGTGGCGGGAGAGCTTCCCCGACGTGCCGGCCGAGATCGAGGCGGTCCCCGGCAGCGCGTCGTCGCTGCTGGTGGAGGCGAGCCGGTCGGCGCAGCTGGTGGTGGTCGGCAGCCGGGGCCGCGGCGGCCTGCGCGGCATGCTGCTCGGCTCGGTCAGCCAGCAGCTCATCCAGCACTCGCACTGCCCGGTCGCCGTGGTACGCGAACGCTGACTCAGCGGCCGGGCGCGGTGGAGCCCTCCTCCGGGTCGAGCGAGAAGTACTCCTCCTCCTCCTGGGCCAGGTGCAGGCGCAGCACCGCGTCCAGGCCATAGAGCGCGGCGAGCAGATCGGGCACCTCGTCACGGCGCAGCCGGCCGTCCGGCTGCGCCGTGAGGTGCCCGCCGATCCGCTCCACCAGCCGCACGATCTCCACGTGCGCCCGGCTCATCGTGGAGGTCGCCTCGGCGCTGCCGAGCGGACCGGCCAGCGCCGGATAGAGCTGCCGTTCCTCGGCCGCCTCGTGCGGCAGCACCTCGTCGACCAGGCGCCGGTGCACCTCCCGCAGCGCCGGCAGGCACGCCGGGTCGTCCGGACGGGTGGCCACCAGGTCGGCGGTGTCGCGCAGCCGGTTCAGCACGTCGCGTACGCCGCCGTGCTCGCCCGCGTACCGGTCGAGCAGTTCGCGGGTGCGCGCGGGCAGGTCACGCCGCCGCAGGCCGCCGCCGAGCGCGCGCAACGCGTTGAGGATCACCACGACGTCGATGCCTTCCTGGAGGAACGCGCCGGCCACCGGGGGCAGCCGCCCCGCGGCGGCCACGAGCATCGCCAGCACCGCCAGGCCCATCCCGACAGTGGCGCTCTGCACCGCGATGCGGCGGGCGTACCGGGCGATCTCGACGGCGTCGGCGAGCCGGTCCAGCCGGTCCACGGTGAGCACCGCGTCGGCCACGTCCGCCGAGGCGGTCGCCCCGGTCGCGCCCATCGCCACGCCCACGTGCGCCTCGGCCAGCGCGGGCGCGTCGTTCACGCCGTCGCCGACCATCACCGTCACGGCGTGCGCCGACTCCTGGCGTACCCGATTGGCCTTCTCCTGCGGCGAACACCGCGCGATCACGTCGTCCACGCCCACGACCTGCGCCACCTGCCGGGCCGTGCCCGGACGGTCGCCGGTCACCATCACCAGCCGGGACAGGCCCGCCTCGCGCAGCCGCCGCACGGTCCGCCGGGCGTCCGGGCGGACCGGGTCCTCCAGCAGGATCGCGCCGAGCGGCCCGTGGTCGTCGCTGACCCACACCGCGGAACGCCCGGACCGTTCGGCGCGCTCACCGAGCCGGCCCGCCCACTCCGGCGGTTCCCCGGCGAGCTGCCCGACGCGCACCGTCCGCCCGTCGACGCGCCCGCTCACCCCACGCCCCGGCTCCTCGGTGACCTGCGCCGGCTCGGCCAGCGGCAGCCCGCGCTCGCGGGCCTGCCGGACCAGCGCGGCGGCCAGCACGTGCGGGGAGAGCTGCTCGACCGACGCGGCCAGCCGCAGCACCTCGCCCCGGTCGCCGCCCGGCGCCACCACCACCTCGGCCGCCCGGGGCCGCCCGGCGGTGAGCGTGCCGGTCTTGTCGAGCAGGAGGGTACGGGCGCGGCCGAGCTGTTCCAGCGACCCGCCGTCCCGGACCAGCACACCGCGGCGGGCCACCCGGGACAGCCCGGACACCACCGCGATCGGGGTCGCCAGCAGCAGCGGGCACGGGGTGGCCACCACCAGCACCGCCACCGCCCGGCTGAACTCGCCGGACAGCAGCCACGCCAGCCCGGCCAGCACCAGCGTGAACGGCACGAACGCGGCGGCGTACCGGTCGGCCAGCCGTACCATCGGTGCCTTGCGGGCGGTGGCCTCGCCGGCCAGGCGGACGATGCCCGCGTAGGTGCTCTCCGCCGCGTTGCGGCGGGCCCGCAGCCCGAAGCCGGCGCCCGCGTTGACGACACCGCTGGCCACCTCGTCCCCGGCCGCGCGGTTGACCAGCTGCGACTCGCCGGTCACCACCGACTCGTCGAGCGTGGCCGCCTCCTCGACCACGCCGTCCACCGGCACCACGTCACCCGGCCCGACCAGCAGCCGATCCCCCACCGCGACGCGGTCCAGCGGCACCACCTCGATCCCGCCGTCCCGGGTACGCCGTCGTGCCTGCCGGGGCGCGCGTTCCAACAGCGCCCTCAGGTCGCGGGTGGCGCGGCGCCGGGCGTACTCCTCCAGCGCCCGCCCGGTCGCGACCATCACCGCGATCACGGCGCCGGCCAGGTACTCCCGCACCAGCAGCGCACCGACCAGCGCCAGCACCGCGATGACGTCCACCCCGAACTGCCGCAGCCACAGCTGGCGCAGCGTCGTCCAGGCCGCCGGCACCAGGGCCACCACGGTGACCGCCGCCCAGACCAGCCGGGCGGCGTCGTGCGCGCCGGCGAACCACAGCGCCGCCCCGGCCAGCACGGCCACCGTGAGCAGCACCAGCGGCGCCCACTCGGCCCGCGCCCACCGCCGGGCACGGGCCGGCTGCTCGGGTACGCACTCGCGTGGCTCGCTTCCCACGTGCGGATCGTCTCAGTCCGGACGTGGTGCGGGCGGGGCGACGCGGGTAATCCGGGGGCGAAGGGCCCCTGCGGGGGCGGCCGGGCATGCCCGAGGATGGAGCGGCATCCCCACCCGGGGCGTCCCGGGCGTGGGGCACGATGGGGAAAACAGGAAAGGTCGTGACGATGAGCCACGAGACGCCGCCCGGCGATCGCCCGTTGACCACCGCGCTCGCGGAGGCCGCCGGAATGGCCGGCCACGCCCCCTCGGTGCACAACACGCAGCCGTGGCACTGGACGGTCCTGCCCGACGCGCTGGAACTGCGGGTGGTCCGCGAACGGCACCTCAGCGCCCTGGACCCGGAAGGGCACCTGCTGGTGGTGAGCTGCGGCGCCGCGCTGCACCACGCCCGGGTGGCGCTGGCCGCCGAGGGCTGGACCCCGGTGGTGGAGCGGCTGCCCGACCCGACCGAACCCGACCTGATGGCCCGGATCACCGGCCTGAAGCACACCGGCGCCGAGCCCGACGCCATGCGCGTCGTGCAGTGCATGCAGGTACGGCACACCGACCGGCGGCCGGTCAGCGACGAGCCGATCCCCACCGCCGCGCTCGACGACATCGACCGGGCGGCCACGCTGGAGGGCGTGCACCTGCAACTGCTCGACGACACCCAGAAGATCCAGCTCGCGGGCGCCGCCCAGCAGGCCGCCGCCGTCGAGGCGGACAGCCCGGAACTGCTCGAGGAACTGGCGTACTGGACCAGCCGGGCCGGCACCGGCACCGGGCTGCCGCCGGAGGTGCTGCCCGAGCGGGCAGCCCAGACGACCGTTCCGGCCCGCGACTTCGGCCGCGCCGGCTCACTGCCGATCGGGCCCGGCCACGACAAGGCCGCCGTGTACGGGATCCTCTGGGGCTCCGACGACGAGCCGATGAGCTGGCTGCACGCCGGCGAGGCGCTCTCCGCCGCCTGGCTCACCGCCACCCGGCACGGGGTGTCGCTGGTGCCGCTGTCCGGTGTGGTGGAGGTCGAGAGCACCCGTCAGGTCCTGCGGCAGATGCTGTCCGGCCTCGGGTTCCCGTACATCAGCATGCGGCTCGGCGTGGCCGACCCGGCGCACGCCGGCCCGCCGCACACGCCCCGGCTGGACGTCGCGCAGACGGTCGACACCTCGGCGGTCCGCGACCGCCTCGCCTGACCGGTCTCGATCAGGGCGGCCACCCGGCGATACCATCGCCGGGTGGCCGCCGCACCCCAGTCCCGGCACGAGCACCTCACCCCGTCGCTCGGGCTGACCCCGCTGTCCCGCGTCCGCCTGGACGAACTGCTCCAGGAGATGCTCGACCGTGTCGGCGAGGTGGTGACCAGCCGTGAGCGGCTCCGCGCACTGCTGGACGCGGTCGTCGGCATCGGGTCCGACCTCGACCTGCGCAGCACGCTGCAACGGATCGTGCAGTCGGCGTGCGAGCTGGCCGGCGCCCGCTACGGCGCGCTCGGCGTGATCGGGCCGGACCGCCTGCTGCACGACTTCATCGTCCACGGCATCAGCCCCGAGCTGCACGCGAAGATCGGCGAGCTGCCGCACGGGCGGGGCGTGCTCGGCCTGCTCATCGACGACCCGAAGCCGGTCCGCATGCCGGACATCACCACGCATCCCAACTCGTACGGCTTCCCGCCGAACCACCCGCCGATGCACAGCTTCCTCGGCGTGCCGGTGCGCATCCGCGACCACGTCTGGGGCAACCTCTACCTGGCCGAGAAGCAGGGCGCGGCCGAGTTCACCGAGGACGACGAGGAGATCGTGGTGGCGCTGGCCGCCGCGGCCGGGGTCGCGATCGAGAACGCCCGCCTCTACGCGCTGGCGCACCGGCGGGAACGCTGGCTGGCCGCCGCCGCGGAGATCACCTCGGTGCTGCTCGGTGAGGTACGCCGTACCGACGCGCTGACGCTCGTGGCCCGCCGCGCCCGCGAGGTCGCCGAGGCCGAACTGTCGCTGGTGCTGCTCTACGACGAGGACGAGGCGCAGTTCACCGTCGAGGTCGTCGACGGCGCCGACCCGGTCGCCCGGGAACTGGTCGGCGCGGTGCTGCCGGCCGCCGAGACCAGCTTCGCCGCGTCCGTCACGCAGGGCCGGCACGACCAGGTCGACGACCTCGCCGCCGCGGCGCCCTGGCCCCGGCCGGTGGTCGCCGGGCCGGCCGTGATCTCCCCGCTCACCGCCGCCGACACGCTGCACGGCGTCCTGGTGATCGGCTACCGGCCCGACCACGGACCGGCCGCCGACGACGACCTCGCCCTGCTCGCCAGCTTCGCCGGCCAGGCCGCACTCGCCATGGAACGGGCCCGCGGGCAGGAGGAGCGGGAACTGCTGGTGGTGCTGGAAGACCGCGAACGCATCGCCCGTGACCTGCACGACGTGGTGATCCAGCGGCTGTTCGCCACCGGCCTGCAACTGCAGAGCGGCGCGATGAACGCCCGCCCCGAGGCGGCCAAGCGGATCAACCAGGCCGTCGACGACCTGGACGCCACCATCCGCGACATCCGCCGCACCATCTTCGAGCTGCGCACCCCGATGAGCGCGGCGCTGCGCACCGAGATCCGCGAGGCGATCGAGGTGGCCGCCGAGTCGCTCGGCTACCGGCCGGACCTGGAGCTGATCGGCCCGATCGACAGCGCCGTTCCGGACGACCTGCGCCCCGAACTCACCGCCGTGCTGCGCGAGGCGCTGTCGAACGCGGTACGCCACGCGCAGGCCGACCGGGTGTCGGTGCGCGTACGCGTCGGCTCCGGCCGGGTCGAGATCACCGTCACCGACGACGGGGTCGGCTGCGACCCGGAGGCGGCCCGCAGCGGCCTGGTCAACCTGCGGGAACGGGCCGAGCGGCTGGGCGGCGAGTTCGCACTGCGCCGGGCCGAGCCACGCGGCACCGAGGTGCGCTGGAGCGTCCCGCTCGACTGACCGACGTCAGGTGTTCCTGCCGAGCAGCCGGGTGGCCAGCACCGCCGCCTGGGTGCGCCGCTCCAGGCCCAGCTTCGCCAGCACGCTGGAGACGTAGTTCTTCACCGTCTTCTCGGCCAGGAACATCTTCCCGGCGATCTCCCGGTTGGTGAGCCCCTCGGCCACGTACTCCAGGATCCGCCGCTCCTGCTCGGTGAGCGACTTCAACTCCCGCGGCTGCTCCACCCCGCTGCGGATGCGCTCCAGCACGCGGGTGGTGATCGCCGGGTCGAGCAGGGACTGCCCGGCCGCCACCCGGCGGACCGCGTCCACCAGGTCGGTGCCGCGGATCTGCTTGAGCACGTACCCGGCGGCGCCCGCCATGATCGCCGCGAACAGCGCCTCGTCGTCCTCGTACGAGGTGAGGATCAGCCCCTTGATCGAGGAGTCCACGGCGCGGACGTCCCGGCAGACGTCGATGCCGTTGCCGTCGGGCAGCCGGGCGTCGAGGATCGCCACGTCGGGGCGCAGCGCCGGGATGCGGCGCGCCGCCTCCTGGGCCAGGCCGGACTCGCCGACCACCTCGATGTCGCCGCTGCTCTGCAGCAGGTCGGCAAGGCCACGACGGACGACCTCGTGGTCGTCGAGCAGGAACACCCGGATCATCCGTTCTTTCTACCCGCTTTCCCGCCCCGGTGGCACGGGTCGAAAGTCCCGTGCTGCCCGAGCCCCGCGGGACCGACGGCCGGGCCCAGGTGGGGACCTCCGGCCCTGCTCACCGCACCGCCCGCTGACGCACCGTAGTGGCGTACCCGGCCGGGAAAGCCGGCGCCGCACGGGAGGGAGCACCACCATGACGATCGAATACACCGGCGAGCAGTTGCGGGCCACGGTCGCCGACGCGGTCCGGGCGCCGTCGCTGCACAACACCCAGCCGTGGCGGTTCCGGCTCGTCGACGGCGGCATCGAGGTGTCCGTCGACCCGCTGCGCGGCCTGCCCGCCACCGACCCGACCGGCTGGGGCGCGCGGATCGCCGCCGGGGCGGCACTGTTCAACCTGCGGCTGGCGCTCGCCGTGGCGGGCACCCCGGCCACTGTGCGGCTGCGCCCGTACCCGGCCGACCCGGACGTCGTGGCCCGGCTGGTGCCGGACCTGCCGCGCCGCCCCACCCCGGTCGAGCAGAGCCTGTACGGGGCGATCCGCCGCCGGTTCAGCAACCGCGCGCCGTTCTGGCCCGACCCCGTGCCGGCCGAGGCCCGCTGGCGGCTCGGCGAAGCGGCCCGTGCCGAGCAGTGCTGGCTGGAACTGGTGATCGGCACCAGCGCCGTCAACGCGGTCGCCGAGGTCGCCCGCAGCGCCCACCGCGTGCTGGAACGCGACCCCGCGTACGTGGCCGAGCGGGCCGAGTGGATCCGCTCCGAGCCGGCCCCGGACGGTGTGCCCGCCGGCGCCGGCGGGCCGCAGAGCGAACCGCAGGACCTGCTGCCCCAGCGCGGCTTCGGGGGACGCAACCGCGCTCCCGGCCGCGACTTCGAGCCGGAGCCGCTGGTCGCGGTGCTCGGCTCCGCCGGCAACACGTCCGCCGACCAGATCCTCGCCGGGCAGGCGCTGCAACGGGTGCTGCTCACCGCCACCGACGCCGGGCTGAGCGTGTCGATGCTGTCCCAGCCGATCGAGGTGCCCGCCGCGCGCGAGGCGCTGCGGATGTCGCTGGGCCGGTTCGGCACCCCGCAGATGGTGATGCGGATCGGGTACGGCCAGCCGGGCCGCGCCACCCCGCGCCGCCCGGTCGAGGAGGTGCTCGACCTGCCGGTGGTGCCGGCCTGACCCGTACCCCCTCCGCGGCCCTCTCTGTCCGGGTCAGGTGGGGAGCGCGGCCAGCAGGGCGACCTCCCGTTCCGGCGCCAGGCCGACCGGGGCACGCGCCGGGCGTCCCGCCCGGTCCGGCACGCGCCCGACCTCGCACAGCCACCGCCAGGTGTCGGCCACCGTCTCGGTCACCGACCGGCAGACCAGCCCCGCCGCATACGCGCGTGCCACGTCCCGCTCCTGCAACCAGCGGTACTCGTGCCCGCTGGGAATCCACACCGGCAGGTCGTTCCACGGCTCCACCCCCGCGGCCAGGATCGGCTCCGGCGCGGTCCACCGCAGCGTCGCGTCCGACCCGGTCACCGCCACCGCCGCGTCGAGCAGGTCACCCATCGTCGCGTGCCCGGTGCGACCCACCACGTTGTACGCCCCGCCGACGCCCTCGGCACCCCGGTCCAGCAGCCAGGTCGCCAGGTCCCGGACGTCCACGTACTGGATCGGCAGGTCACGCGGCCCCGGTGCCAGCACGTCCCCACCCCGGGCGACCCGGTCCAGCCACCACGGCAGCCGCCCGATGTCCTCCCCCGGCCCCAGGATCAGTCCGGCGCGCGCCAGCAGTGCCCGGTCGCCGAAGACCCGCGTCGCGGCGAGTTCCCCGCCCGCCTTGTTCGCCGGGTAGTCACCGTCGTCGGCGTCCGGGTCGGCCGGCACTGTGGGCGCCTCCTCGCCACTGCCGGGCGCGGCGGGTGGCGCGTACACCGATCCGCTGGACACGTACACGTAGTGCGGCACCGCGTCGACGAGCGCCGACGCCGCGTCCCGTACCGCCCGGGGCGCGCCGTCCCAGGTGTCCACCACCAGATCCCACTCGCCGCCGGTGAGCGCGGCCAGCCCGTCCGGCGCGGTCCGGTCACCCCGCAACCTGTGTACGCCGTCCGGCACCCGCCCGTGCACACCCCGGTTGAACACGGTGACCCGCCAGTCGCGGCGCACCGCCTCGGCCACCACCGCACCGCCGACGAAACCTGTACCGCCGAGCATCAGAATTCGCATGCGTCCCAGCGTGCCGTCCAGCAACGTCCGGCACAGTCCCCGTTCACGGTAAGCCGATCTGCCAGCGGCAGAACCCGGCCTCCCGCCGCCGTCAGCCGCCGCCCGCCCCGCGCCCGATAGGCGCCCGGAGGGGGTCCTTTGGTAGGTGATCAAGGGGTTTGTGTCCTTGTCGGTGCCGGGGGTTGCCGCGAACTCCTTGATCACCGGGGTGTGGGCGCGGTGGTTTCGGCTGGGCCCGGTTGGGGGTCGGGTGTGTGGGGGGTTTGTGGCATGGTGTCGGGTTCGGGGGTGGTGGGCGGCACTGTGGGGGTGGAATCGGCGGCGGATGGGTGGCGTTGTAACCGGGTGAACGACCGAGCAGCGGCCGAGCCCCGGAGAAGGGGTCGTGCGGCCTGCGGGAACAGGCCCGGCTGCCGGTTGTCGAGTTCGGTTCCGGCGACGTGAGCCGCAGGGAGTCATCCTGGTCGGCTGGTCGTTGACGATGGATCCGGCGACGCGTGAGGCCCCGGGAATGATGCCGGGTGGCGGGTCGTTGGACATGCTTCCGGCGCCGCGATGTGGCACCCCCTGCCCCGCGTGCGGCCGGATCCCCTCGAAGACTTTCTTGAGCGCACCCGCGCCGACCCCCGTCGGTACGGGCGTC
>NZ_FMCV01000027.1 GCF_900091565.1 Micromonospora marina
GTTTCCCGGGGTTATCCCAAAGCCTGGGGCAGGTTGCTCACGTGTTACTCACCCGTTCGCCGCTCGAGTACCCCGAAGGGCCTTTCCGCTCGACTTGCATGTGTTAAGCACGCCGCCAGCGTTCGTCCTGAGCCAGGATCAAACTCTCCAACAAAAACTTGTCGAACAGCAATCAACCTGACAACAAAAGTGTTGCCAAAGGAATCCCAACCAGCAACCATCCCAAAGAACAGCCACCAGTCCGGGGTATAAAACAATTGGCACTGGCTTTACAAGCACCCTGTTGAGTTCTCAAAGAACAACCACACACCAACCGCAAGCCCCACACCGTGGAACCCCCGACCGGGGCATTTCGTCCGCTCACCCGCCGCTCTCGCGCCGGGCACTTTTACTACGTTACCCGGTGGTTTCTGCCGTGTCAAACCGGTGTTTCCCGGTTTGTCGTGCATCACCCTTAACGGGCACCCCGATTCGACCGGCTTCCGCCGGTCGTTCCGAGGAATTCGGCAGGCCGGCCGCCCGCGGTTTCCCGCTGGCTCGTCCGTATCCCTACCGGCCAATGACCTTACCCGGTCGGTTCCGCCTCGCCAAATCCGCCTCCCAGCGGATCCGGGGCACCACCCGGCTCTCAGGTCCTGCGCTCCGGCCTTCAGGTCTTTCGCCCTGTTTCGTCCGTTCCGCGCTGGCAGAGAGAAAGTTACGCGCCCAGCGGAGTGATCGTCAAATCCGCTGGGCGCGTCCCGCGTCACACAGTCGACAGGCGGCTATCCGCGCAGTTCGACGCCGGCGAACGAACGCTTTCCCCGGCGCAGCACGAGGTACCGGCCGTGCAGCAGGTCGTCCGCGGACACCGTGGCGTCCACAGCGGAGATCCGGGTGTTGTTGACGTACGCACCGCCCTCGGCGATCACCCGCCGGGCCTCCTTCATGCTCGGCACCAGGCCCGACTCCTTGAGCAGACCGGCCACGTCCGGCAGCTCGTCGAGGTGCACCAGGCCGGCCTCGGTCAGCGCGGCGCGCAGCGTCTCCGGAGCCAGCTCGTCGAGCGAGCCGCGCCCGAACAGCGCCTGGCTCGCGGCGACCGCCTGCGCCATCTCCCGCTCGCCGTGCACGAGCGTCGTCAGCTCCTCGGCCAGCGCCCGCTGGGCCAGGCGAGCCTGCGGGCGTTCCGCGGTGGCCTTCTCCAGTTCCTCCAGCTCCTCGCGGGAGCGGAAGCTGAAGTACCGCAGGTAACGGCTGACGTCCCGGTCGTCGGCGTTGACCCAGAACTGGTAGAACGCGTACGGGCTGGTCATCTGCGGGTCGAGCCAGACCGTGCCGGTCTCGCTCTTGCCGAACTTGGTGCCGTCGGCCTTGGTCACCAGCGGCGTGGTGAACGCCTCGACCGGCCCGGCGCCGCGCCGCCGGATGTAGTCCACCCCGGCGGTGATGTTGCCCCACTGGTCGGAGCCGCCGTACTGGAGCCGACAGCCGTGCCGGCGGTGCAGCTCGAAGTAGTCGTTCGCCTGCAGGAGCTGGTAGCTGAACTCGGTGTAGCTGATGCCCGTCTCCAGCCGCGCCTTGACCACCTCGCGGGCGAGCATCTTGTTCACCGGGAAGTGCTTGCCGACGTCCCGGAGGAACTCGACCACCGACATCTCGCCGGTCCAGTCCAGGTTGTTGACGAGTTGCGCCGCGTTCTCCCCGGAGTACGTGACGAACGGCGAGAGCTGCTCGCGGATGCGCTCCACCCAGCCGGCGATCACCTCGGGCGGGTTCAGCGTCCGCTCCGCGCTCTCCTTCGGGTCGCCGATCTGCCCGGTGGCGCCACCGACCAGCAGCAGCGGCCGATGCCCGGCCTGCTGGAGCCGGCGGGCCATGACGACCTGCATCAGGTTGCCGATGTGCAGGCTCGGCGCGGTGGGGTCGAAGCCCACGTAGAAGGTGGTGCTCCCGCCGTCGAGCAGCTCGCGCAGTTCGTCGAGGCCGGTCGAGTCCTGGATCAGGCCCCGCCACAGCAGGTCGTCGGTCAGGGAGTCCCGCCCCTGCGGGAGGTTGCTGTCGGTCACGGTCACCGATTGTCCCCCATCCCCGCCCCTGGCCCGTACCGGGTTTGCCCACGTGGCGGCGACTAGGCTGGCGGCGCCCGTCGAACGCGAGGAGGAACCGCGGTGGACATGCCGAACTTGACCGGTGGCTTCGTGGCCCTGCTGGGCCTGACGTTCGACGAGGTCAGCGGGGACCGGGTGGTGATCCGCTGGAAGGTCCGCCCGGAGCTGCACCAGCCGTACGGGATCCAGCACGGCGGCGTCTACTGCTCGGTGGTGGAGACGGCGGCGAGCATCGGCGGCGCGCTCTGGCTGGGCGACAAGGGCAACGTCGTCGGGGTGTCGAACCAGACCGACTTCCTGCGCGCGGTGCGTGACGGGGAGCTGACCGCTGTCGGCACGCCCGTGCACCGGGGCCGCAGCCAGCAGCTCTGGCTCGTGGAGATCACCGACGCCGACGGCCGGCTGGTGGCCCGGGGTCAGGTTCGGCTGCAGAACCTCACCACCGCCTGACCTCCGCGGGCTGGCCGATTTAGCCCGAAAAGGGGAACTGACCCCGATATCGTCGCCTCGGTGAGAACGTCCGCTCCCGGCCCGACGTGAGGAAGCTGTTCGCCGCCACGCTCGGCGTGCTGTCGGCGGTCGGCGGGTTCGTCGACATCGGCGACGTGGTGGCGGCCAGCCAGGCGGGCGCGCTGTTCGGCATGGCCCACACCTGGGTACTGCTGGTCGGGGTGGTCGGCATCTGCGCGTACGCGGAGATGGCCGGCCGGATCGCGGCGGTGAGCGGACGGGCGGTGTTCGACCTGGTCCGGGAGCGGCTCGGGCCGCGGGTCGCGCTGCTCAACCTGGTCGCGTCGTGGCTGGTCACGGTGGTCACGCTCGCCGCGGAGCTGGGTGGGGTGGCGCTGGCGCTGCAACTGGCGACCCGGCTGAGCCACCTGTTCTGGGTGCCGCTCGCGGCGCTGGCCGTGTGGCTGGTGCTGTGGCGGCTGCGGTTCGAACTGATGGAGCGGATCTTCGGCCTGGCCGGGCTGGCGCTGCTGGTGTTCGCGGTCGCGCTGGTGGCGCTGCCGACCGACTGGCCGGCACTCGGGCAGGGCGTGTGGCAGGTCGGCGCGTCCGGGCACGGCTGGCCGCTGTACTGGTTCGTGGCGGTGGCGCTGTTCGCCTCGACTGTGAGCCCGTACGAGGTGTTCTTCTTCTCCTCCGGCGGCGTGGAGGAACGGTGGAGCGCGGCGGACCTGGCGCGGGCCCGTTCGAACGTGCTGACCGGTTTTCCGGTGGGCGGGTTCCTGGCGTTGTCGCTGATCGCCGTGGCGACGGTGGCCTATCACCCGTCCGGGGCGTCGCTGAGCACGCTGGACGAGGTGGCGCGGCCGGTGGCCACGGCGCTCGGTGGCGCCGGCCTGGCCGCCGCGGTGCTGGCGTTCTTCGCGGTGACGTTCGGCGCGGCACTGGAGACCGGGCTGTCGGCGGCGTACGCGGCGGCGCAGTACTTCGGGTGGCAGTGGGGCAAGCGAGTCCGTCCCCGGGAGGCGGCCCGGTTCCACAGCGTGCTGCTCGTCGGCCTGCTGCTCGGTGTGGTGATGCTGATGACGACTGTGGACCCGGTGCGGCTGACCGAGTACATGCTGGTGCTGAGCGCGGTGGTGCTGCCGCTGACGTACCTGCCGATCCTGGTGGTCGCCAACGACCGCGGTTATCTCGGCGACCGGGTCAACGGGCGGTGGACGAACCTGCTCGGCGCGGTGTTCCTGGTGCTCATCGTCGCGGCCTCGGTGGCGGCGATCCCACTGGCGGTCATGACGGGGATGGGGCGATGAGGGTTCAGCTCGCCGAGCGGCTGCTCGACCGGCAGATCGTCGACGTGGACGGGCTGCTCGTGGGGCGCGTAGACGACATCGCTTTCGCTGTCGACGACGAGGGTTTCCCGTACGTGGACTGCCTGCTCACCGGGCAGGGCGCGCTCGGGGAACGGATCGGCGGGCGGGTCGGGCGGCTGCTGGTGGCGGTGGCGGACCGGTTCACCGACGACCCTTCGGTGCCGCCGTTACGCGTCCCGCTGTCCCAGGTGGCCCGGGTGGACAGCGCGGTGCGGCTGCGCTGCCCGGCGGCGGACCTGCCGCCGTCGCCGGTGGAGGCGTGGCTTCGCCGGCACCTGATCGAGCGGATCCCGGGGTCCGGCCGTGCGAGCGGGTGAGCTGCTCGGCCGCACCGCGTACGACCTGCACGGGCGGCGGCTGGGCCGGGTGGTGGACGTGGTGGTGCGCGGCGGGTGGCCGCCGGACCGGCTGCGGATCACCGACGTGATCGTCGCCGGGCACTGGTGGACCCGGGTGATCAGCCGGCTGATCGGTCCCGAGCTGCATCCCTCCGGGCCGTGGCTGCTGCGGGTGATCGCCCGGCTGGTCGGGCGGAGCACCCGCCAGCTGCCCGCCGACGCGGTGCAGCTGCTCCCGCCGGTGCCCGGTTTCCCGTTCGGCCCCCCGGCCGGGCGCCGCTGAGCCGGGCGCCGCTGAGCGACCGGCGGGCGCCGGTCAGCGGCGTGCCTCGTCGAGTTCGGGGGCGTCGGCCGGGTCGGTGGCGTCGTCGGTGATGTCGTCGTCCGGGGAGCCGTCGTGGCGGCCGCGCCGGCGGACGCGCACCTCGGTGATCGCCCGCTGGTCGACGCCGGCCACCGACAGCTCCCAGCCGTCCACCGTGACCTGCTCCCCCGCCACCGTCGGGATGTGCCCGAGGCAGATCAGCACCAGCCCGGCGACAGTGGTGTAGTCGCCCGCCGGCCGGTTCGGCAGCTCCACGCCGAGGTCGGTCAGGTCGTGCACCGGGAACGTGCCGGGCAGCACCAGCGTGCCGTCGGCCTCGGTGCGCACGGCGCGCAGGTCCCGGTCGGTCTCGTCGTAGATCTCGCCGACGATCTCCTCCAGGATGTCCTCCAGCGTCACGATCCCGTCGACCGCGCCGCGCTCGTCGACCACGAGCGCGATGTGCTGGCGTTCGGCCTTGAACTGGCGCAGCGCGTCGACCACCGGCAGCGAGTCGGGCAGCAGCATCGGCGGGCGGGCGATCTCGTCGACCGGCCGGTCGTCGGAGACCCCGACCAGGTCCCGCAGGTGGATGACGCCCACCGCCTCGTCCAGGCCGCCGTGGCGGACCACCGGCGCCCGGGAGTGGCCGGTCGCCGCCAGGACGAGCCGCGCGGCCTCCGCGGTGGTGCCGCTGTCGAGCGTGAAGACCTGCAACCGGGGTACGAGCACCGCGCGCAACTGCCGGTCGGCGATCTCCACCGCACCGGCGATGATCGTGCGCTGTTCCTTGGTGAAGCCGTGGTTGCCGGCCACGATGTCGCGCAGCTCGTCCGGGCCGATCTCGTCCGGTTCGGCCTTCGGGTCCAGGCCGAACAGGCGTACCACCAGGTCGGTGGTGGCGCCCAGCAGCCAGACGGCGGGCCGGGTGATGCTGGACAGCACGTCCAGTGGGCGGGCCACCAGCAACGCCCACCGCTCGGCCGACTGCATGGCGATCCGCTTCGGGGCCAGCTCACCGAAGACGAGCGTGACGAACGTGAGCACCAGCGTGACCGCGACGATGGCGACGGTCTCGGCGGCGTTGCCGAAGACGCCCAGCAGCGGGACGAGCGGCCGGGCCAGGGACACCGCGGCGGCGGCGGAGGCGAGGAACCCGGCGAGTGTGATGCCGATCTGGATCGTGGCCAGGAACCGGTTCGGGTCCTTCGCGAGGCGGGCGAGGGTCCGTCCGCCCCGGCTGCTGCGCTCCAGCCGCTGCACCTGGCTGTCCCGCAGGGAGACCAGGGCCATCTCGCTGCCGGCGAACACCGCGTTGAGGATCACCAGCACACCGACCAGGGCAAGCTGGCTCCAGTAGCTCTGCACGACCGGTTATCTCCCTCGACCCGATCCGGGTCGGCCGATGGCCGACCCGCCGGCCGGCAGATCCGGTCGGCGTGGCCCTCTGTTGCCCCGCCGGTCCGCGCCTGAATCCTGTGCAATCACTGGGCGTCGACCGGCGGATGCCCGGTTCACCCCCGCGTGGCGGGAACCGGCAGGTCGAGGACGTACGCGCCGCCCTCGGGCCGGAACCCGAGCCGGTGGTAGTAGGGGGCGATCATGCCGGGCGGGCTGACCACCCGGCGGAAGCCCCGGTCGGTGAACAGCCGGCTGCGGCGGTAGACGAACTCCCCCGGGGTGAAGTCGCGGAACGGCGGGGTCACGTAGTCCAGGTCGACCTGGGCCACGCTGCCCGGTTCGGCGTGCGAGAGCATCACGCCGACCACCTCGTCGGCGCGTACCACCAGGAACGCCGAGCGGTCGGCGGCGGCCGGATCCCAGTGGAACCCCGGGTTGAACCGGGCGATGTCGGCGGCGTGCACCCGCAGCGTGTGCGCCAGGAACGCGTCGCCGGTGCCCACCTCGACCACCTGGTAGGTCTGCTCGTCGTGCCGGGTGGCCAGCAGCTTGCGCAGATACCACACGTTGATCACGGCGAGGACCACGTTCAGCCCCACCATCGGCCAGACCTGCACGGCGGTGTTGTAGCCGATCAGGATGAGGCAGCCGACCAGGTTGAGCGCGCGCAGCCGCAGGATCCGCGTCTGCAGCAGGGACCAGACCAGCAGCGCGGAGCCGGCCCAGCCGACGATTTCCAGCCAGTTCACCCGGGGAGACTAGCGGTCTGCCTGGTCAGGCCCCTCGGCGGGCAGCTCCAGCACGTACTCCTCGACCTCGCTTCGGCGTGCCGGGGCGTACCCGGAGTCCTCGCCGACCACGACGAAGCCGCACTTGCGCAGCACCGCGAGCGAGGCGGCGTTGTCCTTGGCGGCGCGGGCGCGCAGCGGCCGGTGCGGCACCTCGCGCAGCAGCGCGCGCAGCGCCGCGGTGGCATGGCCGCGCCCCCAGCGCGCCGCGTCGATCCAGTAGCTGACCTCGGTCTGCTCGCCGACCGGGAACGCGGCGACCCGGCCGACCACCTCGCCGTCGATGGTGACGGCCCGGTTGACGATGCGCGGGTCGGCGCGGATGCGCGCCCAGTGCGCGTCGAACGCGGCCCGGTCGGACGGGTCCGTCGGGCCGAACGCGGCCATCCAGTTCGCCTGCGGATCCTGCTCGTGGGCGAAGAAGGCGGGCAGGTCGTCGTCGCGCACCGGGCGGAGCAGCACCTCGTTCGTCACGGCCGGAACGATACGGGCACCCCCCGACACCGCTGCGGGTGGTGAACGCGTTCCTGTGGCCGCTGCTCGGCACGCCGCTGGGCTTGGTCGCCCCGGTGCTGCCCGACGTCGACCTGCGGCAGGAAGCCGAGAAGCTGTTCGAGGAGGCGGTGGGCGAGGCCCGTGCCGACGGCCCGGGTGCTGGTCGAGGGTTCCGTCGGGGCGCAGCTGACGGTGGTCGGCGCGCACAGGCGCGGTAGCCTCGGTGCGCTGCTGCTCGGCTCGGTCAGCCACGGCGTGCTGCACCACTGTCACAGCCCGCTGGCCGTCGTCCGGCACCGGGGCGACCGGACCGACCGAGCCGGTTCCCCGGTCCGGGCGGGGCCGGTGCCGCCACAATGGCCTGAGCCGACCGGAGGGAAAGCACCAGATGAACCGACCCGTCGTGGCGGGAGTGGACGGATCACCGTCCAGCCTGGCCGCCGCCGACCTGGCCGCGGCGACCGCCGTCGCCCGTTCCCGGCCCCTGCTGCTGGTGCACGGATACCTGCACCCGCTCGGCTACGGCGTGCCGCTCAACCCGTACGACCTGGGCGTGCCGGCGCCCACAGCGGAGTCGGAGAGGATGCTGGAGTCGGTCGCCGCCGACCTGGCCGAGCGGCACCCCGGGCTGCGGGTGCAGGTACGACAGGTAGCCGGCGGCCCGGGCGCCGCGGTGGTCGAGGAGTCCCGCCGCGCCGAGCTGGTCGTGGTGGGCAGCCGGGGGGTGGGCGGCTTCGCCGGGCTGATGCTCGGCTCGGTCAGCGGGCAGCTGGCACAACACGGGCACTGCCCGGTGCTCATCGTCCGCCCGGAGGAGCAGCCGATCCCGGTGGACGGCCCGGTCCTGGTGGGCGTGGACGGCTCCGACTCGGCCGCGTACGCGATCGAGCTGGCGGCGGACGAGGCCGAGCGTCGCGACGCGGAGCTGGTGCTCGCGCACGTCCGGTCGCCGGAACACGGCGCGGTGGCGCCGCAGGTCGCGGCGGAGGCGGCCACCGCCGGTCAGGCCGAGGCCGCGGGACTGCTGGCCGAGGCGGCCGACCGGGTCCGGGCGGCGCACCCGGGCCTGCGGGTGACGGAGCGGCCGCTGACCGCCGCGTCCCCGGAGAACGCGCTCGTGGAGGCCAGCGGCGAGGCGTCGCTCGTGGTGGTCGGTTCCCGGGGCCGGGGTGGCTTCGCCGGGCTGCTGCTCGGCTCGGTCAGTCAGGCGCTGGTGCAGCACTCCCACTGCCCGGTGCTCGTGGCCCACCGGCCCGAGCCGGCCGACGACTGACGCGCGGCACGGCTGGCAGGGTCCGGTCCGCCGAGCCGCCGGCGTCAGGACGGGTCGCGGCCGGCGAGCAGCTCGGCGAAGTCGGTGGTGAGCGCGAACGGGTCGGCCGCGGCGAGCTGGTCGGCCAGCAGGCTCGCGTGGGTGGGGGCGGCGGGCACGTGCGCCGGACGCATCGAGTCGAACTCCTTGCGCAGCACCGGCACCACCTCCTCGCCCAGCAGGTCGAGCTGCTCCAGCACCGTCTTCAGCGGCAGTCCGGCGTGGTCGATGAGGAACAGCTGCCGCTGGTAGTCGCCGACGTAGTCGCGGAAGCCCAGCGTGCGGTCGACGACCTGCTGCGGGCTGCCCACGGTCAGCGGCGTCTCGCGGGTGAACTCCTCCAGCGACGGGCCGTGCCCGTAGACCGGGGCGTTGTCGAAGTAGGGGCGGAACTCGCGTACCGCGTCCTGCGAGTTGCGGCGCATGAACACCTGCCCGCCGAGGCCGACGATGGCCTGGTCCGGCGAGCCGTGGCCGTAGTGCGCGTACCGCTGGCGGTAGAGGCCCACCATCCGCTGGGTGTGCTCCTTGGGCCAGAAGATGTGGTTGGCGAAGAACCCGTCGCCGTAGTACGCGGCCTGCTCGGCGATCTCCGGGCTGCGGATCGAGCCGTGCCAGACGAACGGCGGTACGCCGTCGAGCGGGCGCGGGGTCGAGGTGAACGACTGCAGCGGCGTGCGGAACCGGCCCTTCCAGTCGACCACGTCCTCGCGCCACAGCCGGTGCAGCAGGTCGTAGTTCTCGATGGCCAGCGGGATGCCGTTGCGGATGTCCTGCCCGAACCAGGGGTAGACCGGGCCGGTGTTTCCGCGGCCCATCATCAGGTCCACCCGGCCGTCGGCCAGGTGCTGGAGCATCGCGTAGTCCTCGGCGATCTTCACCGGGTCGTTGGTGGTGATCAGCGTGGTAGCTGTCGACAGCAGCAGCCGTTCGGTGCGCGCGGCGATCCAGCCGAGCATGGTGGTCGGCGACGACGGCACGAAGGGCGGGTTGTGGTGCTCGCCGGTGGCGAAGACGTCGAGGCCGACCTCTTCGGCCTTGAGCGCGATGGCGGTCATGGCCTTGATCCGCTCACGCTCGGACGGCATCTGCCCGTTCGTGGGGTCGACGGTGACGTCACCGACGGTGAAGACTCCGAACTGCATGACCAGCTCCTCGCGTGGGGGTCCGGACCGGTCGGCCGGCATCGCCCCGCACAACATATTTGACGAGTCAACTATTCCGGCGGCCGCCCGCCCCGTCGTGGCCCGGCTCACGCGCCACCCACCGACTACCCTTGCCGCGATGACGTACCCCTGGCTCTCCGCGCCCGCCGCGCAGGTCGCCGAGACCGCGCGGACGCTGCTCGGCTGGACCGTGTCGGCCGGCGGCGTCACCGTCCGGCTCACCGAGGTCGAGGCGTACGCGGGCACCGGCGAGGACCCGGCGTCGCACGCCCACCGCGGGCCGACGCCACGCAACCGGGTCATGTTCGGGCCCGCCGGGCACGTCTACGTGTACTTCGTGTTCGGGATGCACTGGTGCGCGAACATCGTCTGCGGTCGCGACGGCGAGGCGGCGGCGGTACTGCTGCGCGCGGGCGAGGTGGTCGACGGCGTCGAGACCGCCCGCGAGCGCCGGCCGCGCGCCTCCGACCGGGAGCTGGCACGCGGGCCGGCCCGACTGGTCACCGCGCTCGGCCTCGGGCGGGAGGCGAACGGCACCTCGGCGATCGACGGCAGCGGCCCGCTGCTGCTGACGCCACCGGCGAGCCCGGCCGACCCGGCGCTGATCGTCGCCGGGCCGCGCGTCGGGGTCGCCGCCGCGCACGACCTGCCCTGGCGGCTCTGGCTGGCGGACGAGCCCAGCGTCAGCGTCTACCGGCGGCACACGCCGCGCCGCCGGCCCGCTCCCGCCTCGGCACGGAACTCACCGGCCTGATTCGGCCGTTCCGGGCAACCCGGAGCACCCTGCGTCGCGTCCGTGGTGCATGACGCGCCGTCTTCTCATCACACCTTGAGGCATGGCGTTGTCTGCGAACGACTTTCAACAAGGCGTTGACAACAGGCCATTCTTGGGTGTGGGATGGACGGCATGGTCACCGTGGACAACGACCCGTTCACCGCTCCGGATGCTGCCCAGGCCCGGGCCCACCGCAACTACGCGGCGCTGCTGCGGATCGCCGAACGGCACGCGGGCACGAACTCCCGCCGCCGGCGCTACGCCCACCCCGACGTGCCCGACGCGTACGAGGCCGCCACGCTGGTGATGGCGCTCGCCGGCGGCGCCGAGCTGGACGCGGGTGAGGAGCCCGTCGACCAGGCCGACCTGATGGCCGCGCTGACGCTGATCCCGCACGTACGGGCCGAGGTGGACGTGCTGGAGGCCGGCCTCTTGCAGGTGGCCCGCGGGCGGGGCATGACCTGGCAGGCGATCGCCTTCGGGCTGGGGCTGGGCAGCGCGCAGGCGGCCCGGCAGCGCTACGAGCGGCTCACCGTCCGCACCGGCACCGGCGACTGACCCGGCGGCGCGGGCCGGCGGCGCGGGCCGGCGCCGCGGCGGGCGAGACCGTGCCGGCCGACGGCACCGGGAGGACGCGATGACGCGCGACGAGATGCTGGCCTACTGCCTGGCCAAGCCGGGAGCCTGGCTCGACCGGCCATGGGAGGGCGACGAGGTGGTGAAGGTGGGCAGCCGCATTTCGCGTTCCTCGGCTCCCCCGACGGTGCGGCACGGCTGGGCGTGAAGTTCGGGACGTCCCGGGAGGCGGCCGACGAGTGGCTGCACCGGTACCCGGCCGACGCGCGCCCCTCCCCCTACATCGGCCGGTCGGGCTGGAACACGCTACGGCTCGACGGCGGCATCCCGGACGACGAGCTGGTCGAGGCCGTCGACGGGTCGTACGACGCGGTGGTGGCGAAGCTGCCGAAACGCGAGCGCCCCACCGCCTGACCGGTCGCGGGCCGAGATCTTGGTACGAAAGCGCCCCTATGAGGGCCGTTTCGTACCAAGATCTCGAAGCCGGGACCTGTGGTTCAGCGGGGGACGACCCGCTCGGCGGCCCACTCCCGCCAGCCGGTCAGCTTGTCCGCGGCGGCGGCGAGCTGGTCGGCGACCGGGCCGGGGCCGGTGGAACCGGGCGTGATGCGGGCGGCCAGCGCCGAGCGCACCGACAGCACGTCGCGCACCGACGGGTCCAGATGCTCGCTCACCGCGGCCAGGTCGGCGTCGGACACCTCGTCCAGCGCGCAGTCGCGGGCCGCGCAGAGCGCCACCAGCTTGCCGGTGATCTCGTGTGCGTCCCGGAACGGCACGTTGCGCCGGACCAGCCAGTCCGCGACCTCGGTGGCCAGCGAGAAGCCCGACGGGGCGCTCGCGACCAGCCGGTCCACCCGGACCGTCATCGTGGAGATCATCCCGGCCAGCGCGGGCAGCAGCAGCTCCAGCGTGTCGACCGCGTCGAACGCCGGCTCCTTGTCCTCCTGCATGTCCCGGTCGTACGTCATGGGCAGGCCCTTGAGCATGGTGAGCACGCTCATCAGGCCGCCGACCAGGCGGCCGGACTTGCCCCGGGCCAGCTCGGCGATGTCCGCGTTCTTCTTCTGCGGCATGATCGACGAGCCGGTGGCGAAGGCGTCGTCCAGCTCGACCCAGCCGAACTCCTGCGACGTCCAGAGCACCACCTCCTCGCCGAGGCGGGACAGGTGCACACCGATCATGGCGGTGACGAACAGGAACTCGGCCACGAAGTCGCGGTCCGCCACCGCGTCCATCGAGTTGGCGAACGAGGTGCGGAAACCCAGCTCCTTGGCGACCGCCACCGGGTCCAGCGGCAACCCCGAGCCGGCCAGCGCGCCCGCGCCGAGCGGGCTGATCGCGGTCCGCTCGTCCCAGTCGCGCATCCGCTCCAGGTCGCGCAGCAGCGGCTGCACGTGGGCCAGCAGCCAGTGCCCGAACGTCACCGGCTGGGCGTGCTGCAGGTGCGTCATGCCCGGCGCGGCGGTGTCCACGTGCCGCTCCGCCTGCTCCACGAGGGCCTCGGCCAGCTCGACCAGCCGGGCCGCCACACCGCGGGCGTGGTCGCGCAGGTAGAGCCGCAGGTCGGTGGCGACCTGGTCGTTGCGGGACCGGCCGGCACGCAGCTTGCCGCCGAGGCTGCCGAGCCGTTCCAGCAGGCCACGCTCCAGTGCGGTGTGCACGTCCTCGTCGTCGACGGTCGGCCGGAACGCGCCGGAGGCGCACGCCGCCTCCAGGTCGTCCAGCGCCGCCAGCATCCGGCCCAGCTCGTCCGGGTCGAGCAGGCCGGCGCCGGCGAGGACCCGGGCGTGCGCCCGGGAACCGGCGATGTCGTACGGGGCGAGGCGCCAGTCGAACTGGACGCTCACCGACAGCCGCGCGAGCGCCTCGGCGGGACCGCCGGCGAACCGGCCGCCCCAGAGGCTCGTCCGGTTGGCGGCGGCGCTGTTCTCGGTCAGGCTCTTGTCGTCCACCCCACCCATTGTGGTGCCCCCCATCAGGCCCCTCCCATCCGGGCGTCCCGTCGCGCGGCCATCGTGCTGGGCAGTCCCCACAGTTGTACGAATCCCTTCGCCAGCGACTGGTCGAACGTGTCGCCGGTGTCGTAGGTGGCCAGGCCGACGTCGTAGAGGCTCGCCTCGGAGCGCCGGCCGGTGACCACCGCCCGGCCGCCGTGCAGGCGCAGCCGTACCTCGCCGGTCACGTGCCGCTGGGTGTCGTCGATGAACGCGTCCAGCGACCGCTTCAGCGGCGAGAACCAGAGCCCGTCGTAGACCAACTCGCCCCAGCGCTGGTCGACGCCGCGCTTGAACCGGGCCAGGTCCCGCTCGACGGTCACCGCCTCCAGCTCCTGGTGGGCGGTGACCAGGGCGAGCGCGCCGGGCGCCTCGTACACCTCGCGGCTCTTGATGCCGACCAGCCGGTCCTCGACCATGTCGAGCCGGCCCACGCCGTGCGCACCGGCGCGCCGGTTCAGCTCCCGGATCGCCTCGTACGGCGTGACCGTCTCGCCGTCGATCGCGACCGGGACTCCGCCGTCGAACATGATCACCACGTCGTCCGGGTCGCGTTCCGACGCCGGATCCCCGGTGTACGCGTAGAGGTCCTCGACCGGGGCGTTCCAGATGTCCTCCAGGAAGCCGGTCTCCACGGCCCGGCCCCACAGGTTCTGGTCGATCGAGTACGGCGACGCCGCCGACACGTCGATCGGCAGCCCCTTCTCCTGCGCGTACGCGATCGCCTTGTCCCGGGTCCAGGCGAAGTCCCGGGCCGGCGCGACGACCGTCAGGTCGGGCGCGAGCGCGCCCAGGCCGACCTCGAACCGGACCTGGTCGTTGCCCTTGCCGGTGCAGCCGTGCGCCACGATCGTGCCGCCGTGGGCGCGCGCCGCCGCGACCAGGTGCCTGACGATCAGCGGCCGGGACAGCGCCGACACCAGCGGGTAGCGGTCCATGTAGAGGGCGTTGGCCCGGATCGCGGGCAGGCAGTAGTCGGCGGCGAACTCGTCGCGGGCGTCGACCACCTCGGACTCGACGGCGCCGCAGTCGAGCGCGCGCTGCCGGATCACGTCCATGTCCTCGCCGCCCTGACCGACGTCGACGGCGACCGCGATCACCTCCGCGCCGGTCCGCTCGGCCAGGTAGGGAATGGCGACCGAGGTGTCCAGGCCCCCGGAGTACGCCAGCACGACCCGCTCGGTCACGAGGTGCCCCCTTCGGCGGCGTCGTCGCGGCGGGCCCAGGCGGCGAGCCGCTCGCCCAGCGCGGCGCCGCCGTCGGCCTCGCGGGCCACGACGAGGATGGTGTCGTCGCCGGCGATGGTGCCGACGATCTCGGTCAGGCCGGCCCGGTCCAGCGCGCTGGCGAGGTACTGGGCCGCGCCCGGCGGGGTGCGCAGCACCGCGATGTTGCCGCTGGAGTCGACGCCGTTGAGCAGTTCACGCAGCAGCCGGACCAGCCGGGCCGGTGCGCCCTCGGCGTCGCGCAGCGGCCGGTGCCCGTCCTCCGGGATCAGGTAGACGCCCCGCCCGTCGCCGCTCCGCGCGGTCACCGCTCCCAGTTCCTTCAGGTCCCGCGACAGGGTGGCCTGGGTGACCTGGATGCCGTCGCCGGCGAGCAGGTCGGCCAGCTCGGTCTGCGAGTGGATGGGGGTGTCGCGGATCAGCTCGACGATGCGGGCGTGCCGCGCGGCGCGGGTCAGCGGAGCGGTCATGCGGATTCCTCCAGGAGAAACGTCAACAGCGCCTTCTGGGCGTGCAGCCGATTCTCCGCCTGGTCGAACACCGCGCTGTGCGGGCCGTCGAGCGCCTCGTCGGTGATCTCCTCGCCCCGGTGGGCGGGCAGGCAGTGCAGCACGATCACGTCGGCGTCGGCGTGGCCGAGCAGCGCGGCGTTGATCTGGTACGGCAGGAACGGGGTGATCCGGTCCAGCCCGTCGGCCTCCTGCCCCATCGACGTCCAGGTGTCGGTGGCGACGACGTGCGCGCCGCGTACCGCCTCGGCCGGGTCGGTGAGCACCCGTACCGATCCGCCGGTGGTGGCGGCGATCTTCTCGGCGCGGGCCACGATCTCCGGGTCCGGCTGGAACCCGGCCGGGCCCGCGATCCGCACGTGCATCCCGCCGGTCGCGCCGGCCAGCAGGTACGAGTGGGCCATGTTGTTCGCCGCGTCGCCCACGTACGTGAGGATCCGCCCGGCGGTGCCGCCGAAGCGCTCCCGCACGGTGAGCAGGTCGGCCAGGAGCTGGCAGGGGTGGTACGTGTCGGTGAGCGCGTTGACCACCGGCACCGTGGCGTGTCCGGCCACCTCGGCGATCCGGTCGTCGCCGTGGGTGCGCAGCACGATCGCGGCGACGTAGCGGGACAGCACCCGGCCCGCGTCGGCCAGCGTCTCGCCCCGGCCGAAGTGGGTGACCTGGGTGTCCACCACGAGCGGATGCCCGCCCAACTCGGCGATGCCCACGTCGAACGAGATCCGGGTGCGCAGGCTCTGCTTGTCGAACAGCACCGCCACCGACTTCGGCCCGGTCAGGGGCTGGTGCGCGTACCGGTCGGCCTTCATCCGGGCGGCGAGGTCGAGCACGGCGGCCTGCTCGGCGGGCGTGAGGTCGTCGTCGCGCAGGAAGTGGCGGATCATGCGGGAGCCTCCGTCGGGGTCGTGGCGGCGGGCGCGGCGGCGCCGGTGGCGGACGGTGCCGGCGCGGCGGCGGACAGCGCAGCCGGCAGGGCGGCGAGGAACGCGTCGGCCTGCGCCCCGGTGAGGATCAGCGGCGGGGCCAGCCGGACCACGTCCGGCTGCACCGGGTTGACCAGGAAACCCGCCTCGCGCAGCGCGGCCGTGGCCGCACCGGAGACCGGCTGGTCGAGCACGATGCCGAGCAGCAACCCGGCGCCGCGCACCTCCCGGACCAGCGGGTGCCCGAGCGCCTCGACGCCGCGCCGCAGCCGCTCGCCGACGCGCTTGACGTGGTCGAGCAGGCCCTCGTGCGCGATCGTGGACACGACCGCGAGCGCGGCGGCGCAACTGACCGGGTTGCCGCCGAACGTGGTGCCGTGCGAGCCCGGGGTGAGCAGGTCGGCGGCCCGGCCGAAGGCCAGGCAGGCGCCCAGCGGCAGTCCGCCGCCGAGACCCTTGGCGAGCGTGATCACGTCCGGCTCGACGCCCTCGGCCTGGTGGGCGAACCAGTGGCCGGTCCGGCCGACGCCGGTCTGCACCTCGTCGAGCACCAGCAGCGCGCCGTGCGCGGCGGTGACCCGCCGGGCCGCGGCCAGGTAGCCGGGCGGCGCGACGACCACGCCGTTCTCGCCCTGGATCGGCTCGACGATCAGCATGGCGGTGTCGTCGGTGACCGCCGCGGCCAGCGCCTCGGCGTCGCCGAACGGCACGTGCGTCACGTCGCCGGGCAGCGGGCGGAACGGGTCGGCCTTGGCCGGCTGCCCGGTCAGCGCCAGCGCGCCCATGGTCCGGCCGTGGAAGCCGCCGTGAGTGGCGACCACGTGCCGGCGGCCGGTGAGCCGGGACAGCTTGAACGCGGCCTCGTTGGCCTCCGCGCCGGAATTGGCGAAGAACACCCGGCCCGGGCGGCCGGCCAGCGCGAGCAGCAGCTCGGCCAGCGCCACCGGCGGCTCGGCGACGAACAGGTTCGACACGTGCCCGAGCGTCGCCACCTGCCTGCTGACGGCGGCCACCACCGCCGGGTGGGCGTGACCGAGCGCGTTGACGGCGATGCCGCCGAGCAGGTCGACGTACTCCCGGCCGGTCTCGTCGACCACGACGGCGCCGGTGCCGGAGACGAGCGCCAGCGGCGGCGTGCCGTAATTGTCCATCATGGTGGCGTTCCACCGCTGCACCAGCGTGCTCATGACTCGACCACCATGGTTCCGAAGCCCTCCGACGTGAACACTTCAAGCAGCGTGGAGTGGGCGACCCGGCCGTCGACGACATGCGCGGCGGGCACTTTCCCGCGCACCGCCCGCAGGCAGGCCTCCATCTTCGGGACCATGCCCGACTCCAGGGACGGCAGCAGCTTCGCCAGGTCGTCCGCGGTGATCTCGCTGACCAGACTGGACGTGTCGGGCCAGTCGGCGTACAGGCCGGGCACGTCGGTCAGCACGACCAGCTTGCGGGCGTCCAGCGCCACCGCGAGCGCGGCGGCGGCGGTGTCCGCGTTGAGGTTGTGCAGCACCCCGTCGGCATCAGGCGCGACAGTCGAGATGACCGGGATCCGGCCGGCAGCGATCAGGTCGGTGACCGCCGAGACGTTCACCGACTCCACGTCACCGACCTGGCCCACGTCGACCGCTTCCCCGTCCACGTACGCGGGGCGGCGCACGGCGGTGAACAGCCCGGCGTCCTCACCGGAGAGGCCGACCGCGTACGGGCCGTGCGCGTTGATCAGCCCGACCAGTTCCCGGCCGACCTGACCGACCAGGACCATCCGGACCACGTCCATCGCCTCCGGGGTGGTGACCCGCAGGCCACCCCGGAACTCGCTGGCGATGCCCAGGCGGCCGAGCATGGCGGAGATCTGCGGACCGCCGCCGTGCACCACCACCGGCTTCAGCCCGGCGTAGCGCAGGAACACCATGTCGGCGGCGAACGCCCGCTGGAGTTCGGGGTCGACCATGGCGTTGCCGCCGTACTTGACCACCACCGTGGCGCCGGAGAAACGGGCCAGCCAGGGCAGCGCCTCGATCAGCGTGGCGGCCTTGGCCTGGGCCCGGGTGAGGTCAGCGGAGAGGTTCATGCTGAGTCCGCCTTTCGTTCGCGACTGCGGGACTCCGCTTCGCTGCGTTCCTCGCGCTCACGTGGAGTAGGCCGAGTTCTCGTGGACGTACGCGTGGGACAGGTCGTTGGTCCAGATGGTGGCCGCGTCGGCACCGGCGTGCAGGTCGATCCGGACCGTGACGCCGCGGCCGGTGAGGTCCACCTTGGCGCGGTCCTCGGCGGCGGCCCCGCCCCGGCACACCCAGACGCCGTTCACCGCGACGTCCACGCCGTCCGGCTCGAACACGGCGGCGGTGGTGCCGACCGCGGCGAGGATCCGGCCCCAGTTCGGGTCGTTGCCGAACAGCGCGGTCTTCACCAGGTTGTTGCGGGCCACCGTGCGGCCCACCTCGACCGCGTCGTCCTCGCTCGCCGCGCCGACCACCTCGATCGCGACCTCCTTGGTCGCGCCCTCCGCGTCGGCCAAAAGCTGCCGGGCCAGGTCGTGGCAGGCGGCGGTGACCGCGGCGGTCAACTCCTCGGCGGTCGGCTCGATGCCGGAGGCGCCGCTGGCGAGCAGCAGCACCGTGTCGTTCGTCGACATGCAGCCGTCGGAGTCGACCCGGTCGAACGTGATCCGGGTGGCGGCGCGCAGCGCGGCGTCCAAGGCGTCCGGCCCGGCCACCGCGTCGGTGGTGAGCACGCAGAGCATGGTGGCCATGGCCGGGGCGAGCATGCCCGCGCCCTTGGCCATCCCGCCGACGCTCCAGCCCGTACCAGGCGCCACTGTCGTCTTGGGCCGGGTGTCGGTGGTCATGATCGCCTCGGCCGCCGCCGGGCCGCCGTCGCGGGACAGGCCGCGCACCGCCTCGCGTACGCCGGGAAGCAGCTTGTCCATCGGCAGCCGCTCGCCGATCAGGCCGGTCGAGCAGACCGCGACCTCGCCCGCGCCGACGATGAGCCGCGCGTTCGCCGCGGTGATCGCGGCGGCGGTGTGCTCGGCGGTGGCGTGGGTGTCCTGGAAGCCGGCCGGGCCGGTGCAGGCGTTCGCGCCGCCGGAGTTGAGCACCACGGCGCGCACGACGCCGCCGTACACGACCTGCTGGCTCCACAGCACCGGCGCGGCCTTGACCCGGTTGGCGGTGAACACACCGGCGACGCCGGCGTCCGGACCGTCGTTGATGACGAGGGCGACGTCGGCGGCGCCGGAGGACTTCAGTCCGGCCGCTACACCTGCGGCGCGGAACCCACGGGGGACGGTGACGCTCACGGGGCCACTCCAAACACGGACAAACCGGTGGTCTCCGGGAGACCCACCATCAGGTTGGCGTTCTGCACCGCCTGGCCGGCCGCGCCCTTGCCCAGGTTGTCGATCGCGCTGACCACGATCACCCGGCCCGAGTCGGCGTCCACAGTCGCCTGGAGGTGGCAGGAGTTCGAGCCGGTGGTGGCGGCGGTGTGCGGCCACGCCCCCTCGGGCAGCACGTGCACGAACGGCGCGTCGGCGTACGCGGCGGCCAGCACCGCGCGCGGGTCGGCGTCGCCGGTGGGCGCCGCGGTGACGGTGGCCAGGATCCCCCGGGGCATCGGCGCGAGCACCGGGGTGAAGGACAGGCCGGTCGCGCCGGTGGCCTGCCTGATCTCCGGTACGTGCTGGTGCGCCCCCACCTTGTAGGGCGACAGGTCGCCCATCACCTCGCTGCCGAGCAGGTGGGCCTTGGCGGCCCGGCCCGCGCCGGAGGTGCCGGAGGCGGCGACCACCACCACGTCGTCGGGACGTACCGCGCCTGCGGCGATCAGCGGGGCCAGCGCGAGCGTGGTCGCCACGGCGTAGCAGCCGGTGCTGGCCACCCGCGACGCGGCGGCGATCTCGGCCCGCCGGCCGGGCAGCTCGGGCAGCCCGTAGGTCCAGGCGCCGGCGTGCTCCCCGCCGTAGTAGCGAGCCCAGGCGGCGGCGTCGCGCAGCCGGTGGTCCGCGCCCAGGTCGACCACCTTGACCGTGCCGGGCAGCGCCGCGGCGAGCGCCGCGGACTGCCCGTGCGGCAGGGCCAGGAAGACCAGGTCCGCGTCGGCCAGGGTCGCCGGCTCGGTCGCGGCGAAGACGAGGTCCAGGCCGGCGAGGTGCGGGTGTACGGCGGCGACGGGCTGACCGGCCTGGCTGTGCGCGGTGGCGGCGATCAGCTCGAACTCGGGGTGACCGGCGAGCAGGCGCAGCAGTTCGCCCCCGGCGTATCCACTCGCCCCGGCAACAGCAACCCGAATGCCCATACCCACCTCCGCATGACTATGCAGAGGAGGTTACCCGTTGCGACCATGTCGCCGCAAGGTCATACGGCGCATCGCATAGGCATGAGACGGCGTTCACCCGGCCGCCCGCGCGCGTGCCGGGTGTTAAGAGGGGCCCCCTCCTCTACCTGAGGCGTTAAGAGGGGGCCCCTTCTTTCAGGCGCCGCGCAGGGTGGCGCCGAAACGCTCGGCGGCCACCGCCACCGCCGCGTCGCGCGCGGCCACCGCCTCCTCGCCCGCGAGGGTCCGGTCCGGGGCGCGGAACGTCAGCTTGTACGCCAGCGACTTGCGCCCCTCGCCGAGCTGCTCGGAGGTGTAGACGTCGAACAACCGGACGTCCTCCAGCAGCGCGCCCGCACCCTCGACCAGCGCGGCCCGCACCTCGGCCGCCGGCACCGACTCGTCCACCACCAGCGCCACGTCGATCAGGGCCGGCGGGAACGTGGAGATGGTCGGGCCGGCCGCCAGCGGGGCGGCCGGCAGCGCGTCCAGGTCCAGTTCCATCGCGCTGGTACGCCGGGGCAGCTCCAGCGCGGCCAGCACAGCCGGGTGCAGCTCACCGGCGTGACCGACGACCACGTCGTCCACCACCAGTTCGGCGCAGCGGCCCGGGTGCCAGGGCGCCCGCTCACCGGCCCGTACCGTCACCCGGTCGGCGGGGATCCCGGCGGCGTCGAGCACCGCCCGGCCCGCCTCGACCGCGTCGGCCCAGCCGGCCGTGCGGCCCGCGCCCCACCAGCCGGCCGGCTCGATCTCACCGGTGAGCGCCACCGCGACGTGCCGGGGCTGGACGGGCACCACCGCGTCGGCGGCGGCGAACTCCTCGTCGGTCGGCCGTCGGTCCACGCCCATCGCGGGCGGGGCGCCGGCGCCGGGACGCGGGTGGAAGACGGTGCCGATCTCGTAGATCGCCACGTCCCGCTGGCCCCGGCCGACGTTGCGCTTGACGATGCCGAGCAGCGGGCCGAGCAGCGTGGTGCGCAGCAGCGGCTCCTCCTCCGACAGCGGGTTCGCCAGCCGTACCGCGGGACGGCGCGGGTCGTCGGCGGGCAGGCCGAGCTGGTCGACCAGCTCCGGCGCGACGAACGGCTGCGCCAGCACCTCGACGTAGCCGCGCTCGGCGAGGGAACGGGCGACCGCCCGGCGGCGCTGCTGCTGCCAGGTCAGGCCCCGGCCGGGCGGCGCGGTGGGCAGCACCGACGGCACGCGGTCGTAACCGTCGAGGCGTACCACCTCCTCCACCAGGTCGGCCGGGTCGGTCAGGTCGGGCCGCCAGCTCGGCGGCGTCACGGTCAGCACGTCGCCGGCGCCGACCCCGGCGGCCGTGCCCACCGTGCCCGGGTCCTCGGCGAGCCGGTCGGCGCCCCGCGTCACAGTGCAGCCGACCTGCTCCAGCAGCTCCACCACCCGGTCCGGCGAGTACGTCACGCCGACCCGGCGCGACGGCAGGTCCACCGGCAACGTCACAGGCGTACGCGGCGCGACGTGGTCGATGTCCAGCACCTCCTCGCCGGTGGTGCCGCCGGCGAGGTCGGTGAGCAGCCGGACCGCCTTGTCCAGCGCGACGAGCGGCAGCGCCGGGTCCACGCCCCGCTCCCACCGCTTCGCGGCCTCGCTGAACAGCTTGTGCCGCCGCGCGGTACGGCCGACGGTGGCCGGATCCCAGTGGGCCGCCTCGAACAGCACGTTCGTGGTGGAGGCGAGCACCTCGCTCGTCTCGCCGCCCATCACCGCCGCCAGCGAGATCGGGCCCGTGTCGTCGCAGATCACCAGATCCTCGGCGGACAGGGTGCGGCTGACCCCGTCCAGTGTGGTCAGCTTCTCCCCCGCCTCGGCGCGGCGCACCACGAGCGCCCCGGCGATCCGGTCCGCGTCGAAGGCGTGCATCGGCTGACCGAGTTCGAGCATCAGGTAGTTGGTGATGTCGACGGCGAGCGAGATGCTGCGTACCCCGGCCACGGTGAGGCGCTGCCGCAGCCACCCGGGCGTCTCCACGGTCGGGTCGACGCCGCGCACCATCCGCGCCGCGAACCGGTCGCAGCCGACCGGGTCACGGACCTCCACCGGGTACGCCGGCTCGGCGGTCGCGCCGGGCGCGGGCGCGTCGGCCGGGTCGCGGAACGGCACCCCGAGCGCGTGCGACAGCTCCCGGGCGATGCCCCGCACGCTCAGCGCGTACCCCCGGTCCGGGGTGATCTCCATCTCGACCACGACGTCGTCCAGGCCGACGACGGGCCGGGCGTCGTCGCCGGGCTGGGCCTTGACGTCCTCGGGCAGCACGACGATGCCCGAGTGGTCGTCGCCCAGCCCCAGCTCCTGCGCCGAGCAGATCATGCCGTGGGAGTTGCGCCCGTACGTCTTGCGCGCGCCGATGGCGAAGCCGCCGGGCAGCACGCCCCCGGGGAGGATCACCACGACCTTGTCGCCCACGGCGAAGTTGCGCGCCCCGCAGACGATCTCCTGCGGCTCACCGGTGCCGTTCGCGGCGCCGACGTCCACCCGGCAGAAGCGGATCGGCTTCTTGAAGCCGGTCAGCTCCTCGATCTCCAGGACCTCGCCGACGACCAGCGGGCCGGTGACCGACTCGCGCAGGTCCACCACGGACTCCACCTCGATGCCGAGGTCGACCAGCGCCTGCTCCAGGTCGCCGGTGGGCAGGTCGGCCGGCAGGTCGACGTACTCCCGCAGCCAACTGACAGAGACTCGCATGACTGTTAAACCACCGTTCCCGTAGCTCAGGCGCCGAACACGCGGGTGAACCGCACGTCGCCCTCGGCCATGTCCCGCATGTCACTGACGCCGTGCCGGACCATCACGGTCCGGTCGATGCCCATGCCGAACGCGAATCCGGAGTAGACCTCCGGGTCGATGCCGCAGGCGCGCAGCACCCGCGGGTTGACCATGCCGCAGCCGCCCCACTCGACCCACTGCGGACCGTCCCGGTGCTCCGGGAACCAGACGTCGAACTCCGCCGACGGCTCGGTGAACGGGAAGTAGTGCGGCCGCCAGCGCGTCTTCGCGCCCTCGCCGAACATGGCCCGGGCGAAGTGGTCGAGCGTGCCGCGCAGGTGCGCCATGGTGATGCCCTTGTCCACCACCAGGCCCTCGACCTGATGGAACACCGGCGCGTGGGTGGCGTCCAGCTCGTCGGTGCGGTAGACCCGGCCCGGCACCACCACGTAGATCGGCGGCTTGCGGCTGAGCATGGTGCGCGCCTGCACCGGCGACGTGTGCGTGCGCAGCACGAGGCCCGACCCTTCGGGTGCGATGTGGAACGTGTCCATCAGGCCGCGCGCCGGGTGGTCGGCCGGGATGTTCAGCGCGTCGAAGTTGGTCCACTCCAGCTCGACCTCGGGGCCCTCGGCCACCTCGTAGCCCATGCCGATGAACAGGTCGCTGATCTGCTCCATCAGCACGCTCAGCGGGTGGCGGGCGCCGCGCGGCCGGCGGTCGTACGGCAGGGTCACGTCGACCCGCTCCTCGACCAGCACCCGCGCGGCCCGTTCCCGGTCCAGGATCTCCTGCCGGGCGGCGTACGCGGACTCGATGGCCCGGCGGGACTCGTTGACCCGCTTACCGGCGTCGGCCTTCGCGGCCGGCGGCAGCGCGCCGATCTCCCGGCGGGCCAGCGACACCGGGGACCGGTCACCGAGGTGCGCGGGGCGCAGCGCGGCGAGCGCGTCCGGGTCGGCGGCCCCGGCGAACGCCTTCTCGGCGTCTGCCACGGCCCCGGCCAGGGCGTCCGGGTCGAGCAGGGCGACCTGCTTCGGGTCGTACGGATCGTTGCGGTAGCTCATGGTGAACGGGCACTCCCTCACGGCGGCGCCGACCCTCGCGGGTGGCTAGGCGAGTCTACGGACGCGCGGCTTCGCCGCAGCCCGCCGGTGGGAAGTCGTGCAGGGGGAAGGGTCAGGCCCGCCGCCCGCCGACACCGGCGGGCTGGCTAAACGAACGCCGTGGCGCGTTCATGACGAGGCGGACTCCCCTGCATTCTCTCGCGTGCCCCGGGAGGCACGCAGTGCTCTGGCAGAAGAATACAGGCAGACGGCCGCCGCCGCAGCCAGATTCAGGCTCTCCGCGCGCCCGTGCAGCGGCACCCGGACCCGGGCGTCGGCGGCGCCGGTCAGCTCCTCGGGCAGGCCGTGCGCCTCCGAGCCGAACAGCCACGCGGTGGGTACGGCCAGCCGGCCCGCGTCGGCGAGGTCGTCCAGGTCGCTGTCGCCGTACCCGGTGGTGGCGAAGACGGTGAGGCCGGCGGTCCGCAGCGCCTCGACGGCGGCGAGCGGGTCGGCGGCGCGCACCACGTCGACGTGGAAGAGGCTGCCGGCGGAGGCCCGCACGCACTTGCCGTTGTAGGGGTCGACCGCCTCCCCGGCGAAGACCACAGCGCCCGCGCCCGCCGCGTCGGCGGTGCGCAGCACGGTGCCGGCGTTACCCGGGTCGCGGATCCCGGCGAGCACCGCCACCAGTCGCGGCCCGCGCGCCACGGCCTGTTCCAGGGGTACGTCGAGGTGCCGGCACACCGCAACCAGCCCCTGCGGGGCGACGGTCTCGGTGAGCGCGGCGAGCGCGGCGTCCGTCACCTCGGAGACCGGCACGTCGGCCCGGGCGGCCGCGGCGGCGAGGTCGGCGTACCGGTCGAGTGCCGCCGGGGTGCCGAACAGCTCGACCACCGTGCCGGCGCGGGCGAGCGCCTCCCGGACCGCCTGCGGCCCCTCGGCCAGGAACCGGCCGGTCTGGTCGCGGTCGCGGCGGCGCTGCAGCCGGCGGGCGGCCACGATCCTCGGGGTACGCGGGGTGAACGGTCCGGGATCGGCGTCGAGGCGCCTCCCCTGCCACGGTGAGTGCATGGGAGACGCCTCGATCTGCCGTACGGGGTGGGTCAGGCGGCCTGAGCCGCGGCGCCACCGGTGCCCTCGGCCGCCACGGCGGCGCGGGCCAGCTCGACGATCGCCGCGAACGCGGCGGCGTCGTTGACGGCCATGTCGGCCAGGATCTTCCGGTCGACCTCGATACCGGCCAGGCGCAGGCCCTGGATCAGCCGGTTGTAGGTCAGGCCGTTGGCCCGGGCGCCGGCGTTGATCCGCTGGATCCAGAGCTGCCGGAAGTCGCCCTTGCGGTCGCGACGGTCCCGGTAGGAGTACTGCATCGAGTGCAGCACCTGCTCCTTGGCCTTGCGGTACAGCCGGGAGCGCTGACCGCGGTAGCCGCTCGCGGTCTCCAGCAGGGTACGACGCTTCTTCTGGGCGTTCACAGCCCGCTTGACGCGTGCCATCTCAACTCCTTCTTCGGTTCAGGTGGCGCGCGTCAGCGGCCGAGCAGCTTCTTGATGCGCTTGACGTCGGCCTTGGCCAGCTCGACGGTGCCGGTCAGCCGACGGGTCTGGGTGCTGGGCTTCTTCTCCAGGTTGTGGCGAAGGCCGGCCTGCTGGGCAACGATCTTGCCCTTGCCGGTCACCTTGACCCGCTTGCCCATACCCGTGTGGCTCTTCATCTTCGGCATTGGAACGTCTTCTCCCCTGTTACTGGCCGCTGGTCTCAGCGGTCGTGCCGGTCTCGCCGGCTGCTGCGGTCTCGCCGGCCGCCGGGGTCTCGCCGGCCGGAGCGGCCGGTTCCTCCGCTGCCCGGTCGCGCGGTCCACCGCGGGACGCCGTGGCGGCGACCGCGGAGGCCTTGACGGCCCGGTGCGGAGCGAGAACCATGATCATGTTTCGGCCGTCCTGCTTCGGCGCGGCCTCGACGTATCCCAGGTCCGTGATCTCGGACTCGAGCCGGCGCAGGAGCCGGTAACCCAGCTCCGGACGGCTCTGCTCCCGACCGCGGAACATGATCGTCACCTTGACCTTGTCGCCGGCCTTGAGGAACCGCACCACGTGACCCTTCTTGGTCTCGTAGTCGTGCGGGTCGATCTTCGGCCGGAGCTTCATCTCCTTGATGACGGTCTGCTGCTGGTTACGCCGCGCTTCGCGCGCCTTCAGTGCGCTCTCGTACTTGAACTTGCCGAAGTCCATGAGCTTGCACACCGGCGGGCGCGCCATCGGCGCAACCTCGACCAGGTCCAGGTCGACGTCCGCGGCCAGCTGCAGGGCGCGCTCCAGCGGGACGATGCCCACCTGCTCACCCTCAGGGCCGACCAGTCGGACCTCACGTGCCCGGATCTGCTCGTTCACGCGTGGTTCGACGCTGATGGGGCCTCCTCGAGTCGAGTCTCCTACGGTGCCGACTCCGTGGGCTCCCGGGTGGGAGCCGACCCGGAAAGCAGAAGGCCCCGGCGTATGCCAGGGCCCACTCGACCGGTCGGCACGATCACAGGATCGCGCATCCGGCGCCGGGACGTGCCCGAAACCGGGGACCGGACCCGGCCACCGTGGCGGCGACTCGGGTGGGAGCGGGCGCTCCGCTTCTCGACCGCCCGCACGTCAGGGACGGGGGCAGTCTGGTCGACTCCGCAACACTACACCCTCGGCCCAGGCCCGCCCAAACCGGGCTCGCTGGTCAGCGGGGTGCCGACTGGCCGGCGGACAGCGCCGCCAGGTGCGCCTGGTGCAGGCGGCGCAGCGCGCGTACCGCCTCGACGGCGCTCTCCTTGTCGGCGGCCTGCAGCGCGACCATCGGCAGCAGGTCGTCGTCGTGCAGCTCCAGGCTGGCCCACGGGGCACCCCGGTCGAACCGGACACCGCGGACGACCTCCCACGGCAGCTCGTACGAGCTGAACACGTTGCGCACCCGGACGCCCCTGACGTCGGCGACCACGCGGGGGCGGGTGAACAGCAGGAAGCCGAGCGCGCCGAAGACGCCCAGGCCGATCATGGCGAACTGGTCGCCGCGCTGAAACGTGCCGTAGCCGTTGCCGGTGGCGCCGGTCAGCGACGTCGCGACGAGGCTGAACACCACGAGCAGCGTGACGGCCGAGGCCCAGCAGACGACCCGGACGCGGCGGGGTCGCACGGTCACCACGGAATCGCTCACCCGACCAGTCTGCCATCCGGTTCGCGTACGCCTTCGGCCGCCACCCGGGCCGGGCCGCGCCGGCGCAGCCCGGTGACCACCACGGCGAGCAGCGTGAGCAGGGCGCCGGCCAGCACCGGCAGCCGGACACCGGGGCCGCCGGGCAGCGCCAGGTCCAGCAGCAGCGCGCCGCCGAGCTGCCCGGCCACCAGCGCCAGGCCGGTCCGCAGCACCCCTGCCGCGCGTACCCCGACCAGCAGGGCCAGCACGATGCCGACGCCGAGCAGCCCGCCGGGGTAGAGCCACCACTGGGCGGGCCAGCGGGGCGCGGTCGCCAGCGCGCCGGTGAGCGCCGCGACCGCGCCGATCACCACCGTGCTGACCGCGAAGTTGACGGCGAGGCCGGCGGCCGGGCCGACCGAGGCGGCGACCCGGCCGTTGAGCGCGGACTGCCCGGCCACCGCCAGCCCACCCAGGACGCAGAGCAGCACCAGCCCGGCCGCCAGGTCACCGACCGGGCGGCCGAGCTGCGCCAGCGCGACCGCGCCGACGCCGAGCACCGCCCCGCCGACACGGGGCACCGTGAGCGGCATCCGCCCGGTCGCGGCCAGCCCGACCCGGTCCACCGCCAGTCCGCCGAGGCTGCCGCCGGCCACCTGGGCGATCGTGAACACCGCCACCCCGAGCACCGGCACCACCACCGGCGCGACCAGCACGATCACCGCGCCGCCCACCCCGCCGAGGTACGCCCACCACGGCAACCCGGACCGGCGCAGCCCGGCCAGCCCGGCGCGCATCGACGGCAGCGCCACGATCCCGGCCAGCACCAGCAGGCAGCCGCCGAGGTTGTTGACCACCGCGCCGATGACCGGGTCACCGGTCCGCTCGCCCATCTCGGCGTTGATCGCGCCCTGGGCGGCCGAGGCCACGCCGCCGGCCACGACCACCGCGAGCGCGGCCGGGAGCGGCAGCGGCCTCACAGCCGGCAGGCGTGGATGTTCGTGACCAGGATCGCGCGGGCGCCCAGCTCGTACAGCTCGTCCATGATCCGGTGGACGTCGTCCCGGAGCACCATCGCCTGCACCGCGACCCAGCCCTCCCGGTGCAGCGGCGAGACGGTCGGCGACTCGATGCCGGGAGTCAGCGAACTGGCCCGGTCGAGCAGGCCGGCCGGCACGTCGTAGGCGAGCATCACGTACCGGCGGGCGACCAGGACGCCGTGCAGCCGGCGCAACAGTTGCTCCTGCTGCCCGCCGCCGGGCGTACCCGCGCGCCGGACCAGCACCGCCGAGGAGCGCAGCAGCGGCTCGCCGAAGACCACCAGGCCGGCCTGGCGCAACGTCGCGCCGGTCTCCACCACGTCGGCGACCACGTCGGCCACGCCGAGGCGGATGGCGTTCTCCACCGCGCCGTCCAGGCGGATCACGTCGGCCTTGACGCCCAGCTCGGCCAGGTGCCGTTCGACCAGACCCGGGTACGCGGTGGCGATCCGGTGCCCGCCCAGCTCCCGAACGTCGTCCACGTCCTGCGGGCGGGCGGCGAACCGGAAGGTGGCCCGCGCGAAGTTGAGGTCGACCACCTCCTCGGCCGGCGCGCCGGAGTCGATCAGCAGGTCGCGACCGGTGATGCCGACGTCCAGGTCGCCGGAGCCGACGTAGGTGGCGATGTCCTTGGGGCGCAGGTAGAAGAACTCGATGTCGTTGGGCTCGTCCCGGCAGACCAGGTCCTTCGGGTCGGTGCGCTGGCGGTAGCCCGCCTCGCGCAGCATCCCGGCGGCCTTCTCGGCCAGGGCGCCCTTGTTGGGTACTGCGACACGCAGCATGGGAGTGCTCCTTCGTTCGATCGGACGATCAGCGGACGGGCACTCAGAGATGTCGGTAGACGTCCTTCAGTTCCAGGCCGGTGGCGAGCATCAGCACCTGCGCCTGGTAGAGCAGCTGGGAGATCTCCTCGGCGGCCCGCTCCGGGCCCTCGTGCTCGGCGGCCATCCACGACTCGGCCGCCTCCTCGACGACCTTCTTGCCGATGAAGTGCACGCCCTTGGCGAGCGCCTCGACAGTGCCCGAGCCCGGGGTGCCGGCGGCGGCCTTGGCCTGCAGCTCGGCGAACAACTCCTCGAACGTCTTCACGGAAGGCGATTCTTCCAGCCGCCCCGGGTGACGGGCCGGGTGGGTCAGGCGAAGCCGACGCGGTGGGCGGACTGGGCGCCCAGGGCGCGGACGGCCAGGGCTGCGTCCAGCGCCGCCACCGTCGCCGACCACCCCTTGTCCTCGGCCGAGCCGGGCAGCCCGGCCCGGTCCCGAGCCTGCTCGACGGTGTCGACGGTGAGCACCCCGTGCGCCACCGGCTTGCCCTCGTCCAGCGCCACCCGGGTCAGCCCCTCGGTGACCGACTGGCAGACGTAGTCGAAGTGCGCCGTCGCGCCGCGTACCACCACGCCGAGCGCGACGACCACGTCGAAACGGCGGGCCATCGCCTGGGCCACCACCGGCAGTTCGACCGAGCCGGCCACCCGGGCCACCACGGCCCGCGCCCCGCACGCCTGGGCGGCGGCCACCGCACGCTCGGTCATGTGGTCGGTCAGGTCGCCGTGCCAGCGGGCGGCCACCACGCCGACCGTCATGCCGGACGCGTCCACAGCGGTCACGCCCGGCTCACCGAAACCCGCCATCGCCCTACGCTCCGATCTCGTCACCGGCGACCGGGCGGCCCATCGGCGCCTCGGTCACCTCGTCCAGTCCGTCCAGCAGGTGACCCATCCGGTCCCGCTTGGTGCGCAGGTAGCGCACGTTCTCCGGGTTGGACCGCACCGGCAGCCCCTCCCGGCCGGTCACGGTGAGGCCGTACCCCTCCAGCCCGGCCCGCTTGGCCGGGTTGTTGGTCAGCAGCCGCATCGACCGGACCCCCAGGTCGTAGAGGATCTGCGCGCCCGTGCCGTAGTCGCGGGCGTCGGCCGGCAGACCCAGGTCGAGGTTCGCGTCCACCGTGTCGCGGCCCTGGTCCTGGAGCTGATACGCCTGGAGCTTGTGCAGCAGGCCGATGCCCCGGCCCTCGTGCCCGCGCACGTAGAGGACCACCCCGCGGCCCTCCGCGGCGACCCGGGCCAGCGCGGCCTGCAACTGCGGCCCGCAGTCGCAGCGCAGCGAGCCGAACACGTCGCCGGTGAGGCACTCGGAGTGCACCCGGACCAGCACGTCCCGCCCGTCACCGAGGTCGCCCGTGACCAGCGCGACGTGCTCGGCCGGGTCGTGCTCGGCGCGGTAGCCCAGCGCCCGGAACACGCCGTACGGGGTGGGCATCCGCGCCTCGGCGGCCAGCTCGACCTGCTTCTCGGTGCGCCGCCGGTGGGCGATCAGGTCCGCGATGGTGACCAGCGTCAGCCCGTGCTCGGCGCAGAACTTCTCCAGGTCCGGCAGGCGCATCATGGTGCCGTCGTCGTTCACCAGCTCGCAGAGCACCCCGGCCGGGCGCAGACCGGCCAGCCGGGTCAGGTCCACCGCAGCCTCGGTGTGCCCGGGGCGGCGCAGCACCCCGCCGGCGCGGGCGCGCAGCGGCACCACGTGACCGGGCCGGGCCAGGTCGGTCGGGCCGGTCGCGGCGCCGGCGAGCAGCCGGATGGTGTGCGACCGGTCGGCGGCCGAGATGCCGGTGCTGACGCCCTCCCGGGCGTCCACGGTCACCGTGTACGCGGTGCCGCGCCGGTCCTGGTTCGTGTGGTGCATCGGTGGCAGGTCCAGCCGGTCGCACTCGTCCTCGGTCAGCGGCACGCAGATGTAGCCGGAGGTGTAGCGGACCATGAACGCGACCAGCTCCGGCGTGGCCAGCTCGGCCGCGAAGATCAGGTCACCCTCGTTCTCGCGGTCCTCGTCGTCGACCACCACCACCGGGCGCCCGGCGGCGATGTCCGCCACCGCCTGCTCGATCGAACCGAACGTGCTCATGCCACGGCCTCCGTGTACGTCGCCGGGATCGGGGCGGGCGCGGTCGCGACGGCCCGGGAGGTGCGCCACCAGCTGTACAGGCCGGCCGCGCAGAACGCGCCGTAGACCAGGTACATGGCGGCCGACGGGTAGAAGCCGCCGCGCAGCAGCAGCGGTACGCCGACCGCGTCGACGGCGATCCAGATCAGCCAGAACTCCACCCAGCCGCGGGCCATGCCGTACGTGGCGAGCAGGCTGCCGACCAGGATCCAGGCATCAGGCAGCGGCCCCCACGAGCCGAGCGCGGCGAGCGCCGGGTACGCGACGGCGGTGCCGACCGCGGCGGCCACGAGCAGGCCGAGCCGCTCCGGCCAGGTGGCCCAGCGCGGCACCACGGCCGGCTGGTCCCCACCACCGGCGCGCCGGTTGCGCGACCAGCGCCACCAGCCGTACAGGCTGACGGCGAAGAAGAAGACCTGCCGGCCGGCCTGGCCGTAGAGGTCGTGCGCCTGCGGGGTGACGAAGACGCCGCCGAGGAACACGGTGAGCAGCAGCGCGTTGCCGATCATGCCGACCGGCCAGGCCCAGACCACCCGGCGCAGCCCGAGCAGCGCCGAGGCGAGGCCGAAGACGTTGCCGACGATCTCCCGGACCAGCACCGGCGAACCGGCCACGTGCACCTGGGCGTCGAGCAGCCAGCCGAGCGGGCCCATCACCGGGCACCCCCCGCGCCGCGGTCGCCGAGCAGCCGCTCGACGTACTTGGCCAGCACGTCGACCTCCAGGTTGACCGGGTCGCCGATCTGCTTGGTGCCGAGCACGGTGAGCTTGAGCGTGGTCGGGATCAGGCCGACGGAGAACCAGTCGTCGCCCGCCTCGGCGACGGTCAGGGACACGCCGTCAACGGTGATCGAGCCCTTCTCCACCACGTAGCGGGCCAGATCGGCGGGCAGCCGGAACCGCACGGTCTCCCACTGCGCGGCGGGCTCCCGGGCGACGACCTCGCCGACGCCGTCGACGTGCCCCTGCACCAGGTGCCCGCCGAGGCGGCTGCCGAGCGCGGCGGCCCGTTCCAGGTTGACCGGGTCGCCGGGGCGCAGCGCGCCGAGCGCGGTGCGGCGCAGCGTCTCGCCCATCACGTCGGCGGTGAACACGCCGCCGTCGACGTCGACCACGGTGAGGCAGACGCCGTTGACGGCGATCGAGTCGCCGTGCCGGGCGTCCGAGGTGACGAGCGGGCCGCGGATGGCGACCAGCGCGGAGTCGTCGCCGGTCTCGGCACTCCGGACGATCTCGCCCAGTTCCTCGACGATGCCGGTGAACATGTCAGCCCTCCCTCTTCCGGGGCAGCGCGGTGATCCGCAGGTCGGGACCGACCCGCGTAACGTCGGTGATCTCCAGATCGATGGCGTCGGCGATGGTGCTCACGCCGGCGCCGAGCAGCGCGGCCGGGCCGGCGCCGAGCAGCTTCGGCGCGACGTACCCGACGATCCGGTCGACCATGCCGGCGGCGAGGAACGCGCCGGCCAGCGTCGGCCCGCCCTCCAGCAGCGCGGCCCGCACACCCCGGTGGTGCAGCTCCGCGAGCAGCGCCGCCAGGTCGACCCGGCCGTCCGGCCCGGCGCCGACCTCCGCGGCGGTGGCGATCCACGTGCGGGCGGCACCGTCGCGGACCCGGGCGTCGGCCGGAGTACGCCCGGAGCTGTCCACCACCACCCGCAGCGGCTGCCGGATGGCGAGCGTGCCGTCGCGCAGGTTGCGGGCGGTCAGCCGGGGATCGTCGGTGAGCACGGTGCCCACCCCGGCGAGCACCGCGTCGACGGTGCCGCGCAGCGCGTGCACGTCGATCCGGGCCGCCTCGGAGGTGATCCACATGCTGGTGCCGTCGGCCGCGGCGGACCGTCCGTCGAGCGTGGCCGCGTACTTCCAGATCACGTACGGCCAGCCGCGGCGCATCGAGGTGAGCCAGGCCACGTTGCCGGCCTCGGCCTCCTGCGTGCGTACCCCCAGGGCGACCTGGACCCCGGCGGCGCGCAGCGTGGCCGCGCCGCCGGAGGCGACCGGGTTGGGGTCGGGGACCGCGATCACCACGCGGGACACCCCGGCGGCGATGAGCGCGTGGCTGCAGGGGCCGGTGCGGCCGGTGTGGTCGCAGGGTTCCAGGGTGACCACCGCAGTGCCGCCGCGGGCGCGCGTGCCGGCCTGGGCCAGCGCGACGATCTCCGCGTGCGGGCCGCCGGCGTACGCGTGGAAGCCCTCGCCGACGACCTCGCCGTCGGCGTCGAGCAGCACGCAGCCGACCACCGGGTTGGGGCTCGTGGCGCCGAGGCCGCGCCCGGCCAGTTCGATGGCACGACGCATCGCCTCGTCGACGGAGACGCTCGCCATGGCCGCCTGTCCTCCCGCTCGCCGGTCGCGCGCGGGCGGGTGGGGAGGAACGGCCACGACGGCCGCGGGCACGCGGCGGCGGAGAATCCGGGGACGGCGACGCCGACCCCGGGGAGCCCACGCGGCAGCTGAGAGTGCTCAGCGGCCGGCAGGGGCCTCCCCCGTTCCGCGCGCTGTCTCCCATCCGGACTTTCTGGGGGCGGACGAGCCGCACCCCAACCGTCGGCCCCGGATTCTCACCAGGTCCACCGTCCGGCCGAAGCCGTCCGGGTCGCGGGCTTACCACGGTCGGACCGTGGATCACCGCCGGTTCGGAATTTCACCGAGCCCCGCCAGCGCGTGGTGGGTATACGGGAAGTCTTACACGTTCCGCCCGGGCGCGCGCCACAGAGGCGAGCTACCTCACAGGACCGCCTCAGGTGACGCCACGCCGGCGGTCCACCGCCACGTACGAGCCGGGCTGGCTCTTGGCCAACGTCTTCATCTCCGACGCCACCGCGATCGCCTCCAGCGGGTCGGTGAACCGCTTGCCGGAATCGGACAGCGAGACGCCGATGGAGAGCGTGACGAGCGCGGCGCGGCGGATGTTGCCGCGCCGGTCTTTCAGCTCGACGAAGCCGCGTTCCCGGTCGGTGGCGTCGTAGAGCGCGTCGGCGGCCTTCTCGAAGTCGACGACGGCCCGGCTGGTCAGCGGCCGGACCTGGCTGGGCGCGCAGACGATGACGAAGTCGTCGCCGCCGACGTGGCCGAGGAAGGCCGGCGGCAGCCCGATCGACACCACCGCCCGGTGCAGGCTGCGGGCCAGCGCAGAGATGAACTCGTCGCCGCGCACGAAGCCGTACCGGTCGTTGACGCTCTTGAACCGGTCGATGTCGATGTAGCCGACGGCGTAGTCGACGCCGTTGCGTACCCGGTCGCTGATCTCCCGCCGGATCCGGCTGTTGCCGGGCAGCCCGGTCAGCGGCGAGACCTCCCGGAACTCCTTGTTGCGCCGCAGCGTGGAGTTGACCCGGGCCACCAGTTCCAGCGTGTCGAACGGCTTGACCAGGTAGTCGTCCGCGCCGACGCTGAGCCCGTTGACCTTGTCCTGGGTCATCCCCTTCGCGGTCAGCATGATCACCGGCAGGGCCGAGGTCATCGGGTCGGCGCGCAGCCGCCGGGTCAGTTCCAGCCCGTCGATGCGGGGCATCATCAGGTCGACCACCGCGAGGTCGGGCCGCTGCCGCTCGATGACCTCCAGCGCCTCCTGGCCGTCGGCGGCGTGCAGCACCTCGAAGCCGTGCAGGCGCAGGTTGAACTCGACGAAGCGGGCGATGTCCTCGTCGTCGTCGACGACGAGGATCACGTCGGGTCGCTCGCCGGACGGGTCCATCTCAGGCCCCGGTCATCGCGCGTTCCGCCAGGCCCCGCAGGCGGCGTACCGCCTCCGCGGGATCGTCGGCGCCGTAGACGGCGGTGCCCGCGACGAACGCGTCGGCACCGGCCGCGGCGGCCTGCTCGATGGTGTCCGCGGCGATGCCGCCGTCGACCTCGATGCGCAGCTCCAGGTGCCCGCTGTCGACGTGTCGGCGGGCCGCGCGCACCTTGTCCAGCAGTTGCGGCAGGAAACGCTGGCCGCCGAAGCCGGCCTTGATCGTCATGATCAGCAGCGTGTCGAAGCTCGGCAGCAGCTCCAGGTACGGCTCGATCGGGGTGTCCCGGTCGATCGCCAGCCCCGCCTTCGCCCCGGCCGACCGCAGGTCCTTCGCCAGCGCCACCGGGTCGTCGCACGCCTCGGCGTGGAACGTGACGTTGTACGCCCCGGCGTCGGCGTACCCGGGGGCCCAGCGGAGCGGGTCGGTGATCATCAGGTGCACGTCGAACGGGATGCCGGTGACGGCGCGTAGGCTCTGCACCACCGGCAGCCCGATGGTCAGGTTGGGCACGAAGTGGTTGTCCATGACGTCCACGTGCAGCCAGTCGGCGGCGGACTCCACGGCACGGACCTCGTCGGCGAGGCGGGCGAAATCGGCGGCCAGGATGCTGGGCGCGACGATCGGCGGCGGTACGGTCACCGGGCCAGTGTACGAACGGGGTGATCCGGAGGTCACGGCACGCCTCCCGGAGTGACAGGTGGTGATGCTCAATTCACCGGCGGTGCACCATCCGCCCGTCGGGAGAGAGAATCGGCACGAATAGTCGCCGGCGACTGGCCGATCGAGTGGAAGATGACGAAACTCCTACGGGGACGGTCACGTATGCTGCACGCCCGGGCGCGGGGGACGCCGGTCGGGCCTGCGACGACCGGCTGTCATCTCTCCCGGAGGGGGCGGACGATGCGACGGTGGCTCCACGTGCTCGCGCTGGCCGGCGCCGCGACTGCGGTGCTCGCCGGATGCGCGCAGACACACCGGGCCGACGGCGACCTGGTCGACGACTGGGCGGCGCTGCCGGCGCCGCAACTGTTCGTCCCGGCGACCGAGGCGTGCCTGCCCCGGCTGAGCACAGTGGTGGCCGCGGCCACGTACGAGACGGTGAACTGCGCGGGCAGCCACCTCGCCGAGACCGTGCACGTCGGCCGGTTCAGCGGGCCGGCCGCGCAGGGCGTGCGCCCGGAACCGGGCTCACCGGCGCTGCGGACCGCGCGCGTCGAGTGCGACCAGCAGGCCCGCGAGATGATCGGCGGGGACTGGCACGCCGCCCGGCTGACGCTGAACATCGCCCTGCCCACAGTCACCGCGTGGACGTCCGGTGCCCGCTGGTTCCGCTGCGACATCGCCGAGACCGACAGCATCGACAACACCCGCCCGGTCAACCGGGTCGGCAGCCTGCGCGGCGCGCTCGTCGGCGACAACCCGCTGGTGCACAGGTGCTTCGACCCGAAGCTGATCGGCCAGAACCTCAACTACATGGCCCCGGTGCTGTGCACCGAACCGCACCGGGCCGAGTTCGTCGGCGTGTACGAGGAACGCGACATGAGCTGGGCGGAGTTCACCGGGGGCGCACCCGCCACGCACCGGCGCTGCATGACGCTCATCGCCGCGTTCGCCGAGGTGCCGGACAACGCCGAGCTGCCGTACCGGGCTGGATCCATCTTCTATCCGCCGTCGCAGCGCGAGTGGGAGGAGGGCGACCGGGGCGTGCGCTGTTTCCTGTGGAGCGACGACCGCAAGCTGAACAGCTCGGTGCGCGGCGCCGGGCCCGAGGGACTCCCGATCACCTGAGCGGCTGCCGTATGCTGCACCGCCGAGGCGTACCGGTCGGCCGGGCGGCGCCGGATGCGCGGGGAGGTCGGTCGGGATGCGGCGACGGCGGGTGGCGGTCATCATGGGGGCGGCGCTGGCGCTGGCGCTCGGTAGCTGTGCCGCGCCGGCCGGAGTGGACCGGGACCTGGTCGACGACTGGCCCGCGTTCGCCGCGCCGGTCGGTTTCGTGCCCGCGGCGGGGGCCTGTCATCCCACGGTCGCCGACGTCGGCTACCTGAGCGGTTACCAGCCGGTCGACTGCGCCGCCCCGCACCGCACCGAGACGCTGCACGTGGGCACGATGACCGGTGCGGAGGCGGAGCGTTCCGCGCCGCCGCGTACCGGCTCGGCCGGGATGCGCGCCGCGCACGCCGACTGCGCCCGGCAGGTCACCCGGGCCGTCGGCGCGGACTGGCGCGGCGGGCGGCTGCGACTGTCGGTGGTGTTCCCCTCGGCGCTCGCGTGGACCGGCGGGGCCCGCTGGTACCGCTGCGACCTCGCCGAGATCGCCGATCTGGACGAGGGCGCCGTGACCCAGCGCACCGGCAGCCTGCGGGGCGCGTTGAAGCCCGGCTCGAAGCTCGCGCTCGGCTGTTACAACCCGAAACTGAGCAAGGACGAGGTGCAGTCGATGCGCCCGGTGGCCTGCACCACCAGGCACCACGCCGAGTTCGTCGGCGTCTACCAGGCGCCGGACATCAGCTACGCGGAGTTCGAGCGCACGCCGCTGCGCACGCACAAGGCCTGCCGGGGTCTGATCGCCAAGTACGCGAAGCTGCCGAACGACGGCAACATGCAGTACCGGGCCGGCACCATCATCTACCACCCCTTCGAGGAGCAGTGGCGCGACGGCGACCGGGGCGTGCAGTGCTTCCTGTGGGTCTCCGAGCGTTCGCTGACCCGGTCGGTCAAGGGCGCGGGCGCCAAGGCGCTGCCGATCACCTGAGACCCGGGCGGGGCGGGCACCGGCACCGGCCCCGCCCGGGACCACTCAGCCGACCTGCAGCGTCACGTCGTCCACGACGAAGCTGGTCTGCAGCGAGGAGTCCTCGACCCCGGTCCATTTCAGGGTGACCGTCTGACCGGCGTACCCGGCCAGGTTGAAGGTGCGCTGGGTGTAGCCGGCGGCCTTGTTCAGGTTCGAGTACGTGGCCAGCGTGGTCGAACCGACCTGCACGGTCAGCTTGTCGTACGCGATCGAGCCGGTCGTCTCGGCCGTGTCGATGTGCAGCCAGAACGAGAACGTGTAGCTGGCGCAACCGGCCGGCAGCGTGACCGGCTGGGACAGCGTGTCGGTACGCGAGGTGCCGTACCCGTTCAGCCACGCCTTGTACGACCCGGTGCGGGCCGCCTGGCTGGAGCTGTTGGTGATCACGCCGGAGCTGGCCGTCCACGGCGTGGTGCCGGACTCGAAGCTGCTGTTGCCGATGAGCTGGCCGCCGGTGCAACCGCCGCTCCCGCCGGTCACGGTGAGCGTGTAGCTGGCGGTGCGGGTGGCCGAGCCGGTGCCGGTCACGGTGAGTGTGAACGTGCCGGTGGTGGCCGACGCCGAGGCGGTGACCGTCATGGTGGCCGAGCCGCCCGAGGTGACCGAGGACGGGCTGAAGCTCACCGAGACGCCGCTCGGCGCGCCACCGGCGGACAGCGCCACGGTCTGCGCGCTGCCGGCGGTGGTGGCGGTGCTGAGGGTGGCGGTGGTGGAGCCGCCCCGGGCGACGCTGCCGGAGGTGGGGCTCACCGAGACGGAGAAGTCGTTGGACGGCGTCCCGCCGCCGACCGCGAGCTGCCAGATCGCGTACGCGACGCCGTCCGCGGCCCGGTTGACGATGGTCGTGTTGATGTTGCTGCTGTTGTCGCAGGAGCGGTGGTAGCACCCGTCGTACGCCGCACCTGCGGTGCCGCCCCACTTGGCGGCCTGCGCCGAGCTTTTGGTGTAGCTGGCGCCCGCCGCGTAGCCGGAGGTCTGGATGCCGACGTTGGCGAACGAGTAGTCGTCCGAGCGGCCCTGACCCTCGGTGTTTTCCTCCGGCGAGATGCCGAGCGAGTCCCAGTACGCCTTCAGCGGCGCCGCGGTGGCCGAGGTGATGCGGTTGATGAAGTAGCCGCCGTTGGGCGAGCCCACCATGTCGAAGTTGTAGTAGCCCTTGATGTAGCCGCGCTGGGTGGAGCTGAGCTGGTTGACGTAGTGCTTGGAGCCCTGGAGGCCCTGCTCCTCGCCGTTCCACCAGGCGAACCGGACCCGCTTTGTCATGGTCGGGTTCTGCGCGGCCAGCACCAGCGCGTTCTCCAGCAGCACCGACGAACCGGAGGCGTTGTCGTTGATGCCGGGGCCGGCGGCGACGCCGTCCAGGTGCGCGCCGAACATGACGACCTGGTCGGAGGGGCCCTTCGGCCACTCGGCGATCAGGTTGTTGCCCGGGTACGTGCAGGTGGTGCAGTACTGCTCGGAGATCGTGTAGCCGGCGGCCTGGAGCCTGCTCTTGACGTAGTTGACCGACGCCGTGTAGCCGGCCGAGCCGGACCGCCGGTTGCCGCCGTTGCTGCTGGCGATGGAGCTGAACTGGGTGAGGTGGGCCTGGATGTTGCTCAGGGAGACGTCCGGGGCGGCGAGCGCGGCGACGGCCGGGGCGGGGGCCGGGGCGAGGGCCGGGGCGGGCGCGGCGGAGGCGGTGCCGGCCAGGCTCGCCGTCGCCAGTGTGGCGACGAGGGCGAGCGCGAGGCTCGTGGTCGGCGTTCTGCGTCTCATGGAGACTCCTCGTGGGGGTTCGGCGGGCGGGGGTGCCGGGACCGGCGATCGGAACAGTTACATGTATCGATCGAACAGTCAACGGGCTGTCACATCCCACCGACCCCCTCCCCCCACCGGGATGCCGCACACGCTCCATCCCTCCCCGACTTCTCCGCATGACGATCAAGGAGTTCGCGTCCCGGGCACGGCGGCCCCAGGACACGAACTCCTTGATCGAATGCGGGAGAGGTGGGCTCAGACCCGGCGGAGGACCGCCAGGAACATGGCGTCGGTGCCGTGGCGGTGCGGCCAGAGCTGCACCGTGGGGCCGTCACCCAGACCCGGCATGCCGGCCGGCAGCAACGGCCGCGCGTCGACGAAGTCGACGCCGAAGCCGCACCGCCGGGCCGCCTCGGTCACCGTCACGTGCGTCTCCACCACGTGCGGCGAGCACGTCACGTACGCCACCAGGCCACCCGGCCGGGCCGCCCGCAGCGCGGCGGTCAGCAGTTCGCGCTGCAACCGGGTCAGCGGCGGCAGGTCCGACGGCTGGCGGCGCCACCGCGACTCCGGGCGGCGGCGCAACGCGCCCAGCCCGGTGCACGGCGCGTCCACGAGCACCCGGTCGAAGTGCCCCTCCGGCAGCTTCGGGTCGCTGCCCACGCTGCGCCCGCCGGTGTTCAGCACCGTCACCGGCAGCCCGCGGGTGGCCTGTTCGACCAGTCGCGCCCGGTGCTCGGCCACCTCGACCGCAGTCAGCCGCGCGCCGCGGGTCGCGGCGAGCGCACCGAGCAGGCCGGACTTGCCGCCCGGACCGGCGCACAGGTCCAGCCAGCGGCCGTCCGGGCCGTCCAGCGGAGCCGCCGCCAGCGCGTCCGCCACCAGCTGGGAACCCTCGTCCTGCACGTGCGCGCGGCCGTCGGCCACCGCCAGCAGGTCACCCGGCGCGCCGCCGGGCAGGTACACCGCGTACGGCGAGAACGCACCGGGTGCGCCACCCACCTCGTCGGCGAGCGCCACCGGATCGGCCAGACCGGGCCGGGCGCACAGGTGCACCGGCGGGCGCTCGTTGTCCTCGATGAGCAGCCGGGTCGTCTCGCCCATGTCGCCGCCGAGCGCCTCGGCGAACGACCGCACGATCCACTGCGGATGGCTGTACGCCAGCGCGAGGTGCCCGATCGGGTCGGTCTCCTGCGCCGGGGCGAGCTTGGCCACCCAGGCGTCGGAGTCCCGGCTCGTGATCTCCCGCAGCACCGCGTTGGCGAACCCGGTGGCACCCGGTCCCACGGACCGGACCAGGTCGACGGTGGACGACACCGCGGCGTGCGCGGGCACCCGGGTGTGCAGGATCTGGTACGCCCCGAGCCGCAGCGCGTCGCGCACCGGCGGGTCGATGCGCTGCACGTCCCGCCCGGCCGCGTCGGTGACGACCGCGTCGAGCGTGCCGGTGTGCCGCAGCGTGCCGTAGGTCAGCTCGGTGGCGAACGCGGCGTCCCGGCCGGTCAGCCCGGCCTCGCGCAGCATCGCCGGGAGCACCAGGTTGGCGTACGCGTCGTCGCGGTGCACCGCCGCGATCGCCTCGTACGCGATCTGCCGGGGCAGGTCGACGGCCGGGCGGGCCGGACGCCCGCCCCGCCGGTCCCCACCGAACCGGTCCCCGCCCCGCCGGTCCCCACCGAACCGGTCCCCGCCCCGCCGGTCGCCACCCGGCCGATCCCCGCCGCGCCGGTCACCGCGCTCACGCGCGTACCCCCGGGGGCGCTCGCCCTCGACGGGCCGGTCCGGGCGCGACGGCCCCGTCACGCGAACACCTCGCCGGCGGTGACCCGGGCGCCGCGCGCCCAGTCACCGGCGGCCATGGCCTTCTTACCGGCGGCGCGCACCTCACCGAGGCGCACCGGCGTGGTGGCGGTGCCGACGAGCACGCCGGACTTCTCCACGTGCAGCTCCCCCGGCCTCAGCTCCGGGCCGTCGGGCAGCGGGGTGACCGGGCCGAGCTTGACCCGGTCGTCGCGGAACGTGGTCCACGGTCCGGGCGCGGGCGTGCAGGCGCGGACGCGCCGGTCGACCGCGAACGCGGGGTCGGCCCAGCGGACCCGGGCGTCCTCCACGGTGAGCTTCGGGGCGAGCGAGACGCCGTCGGCCGGCTGCGGCACGGTCCGGGCGGTGCCCGCGCCGATCGCGTCGAGGACCGCGACCAGCAGCCCGGCGCCGGAGTGCGCGAGCCGCTCCAGCAGATCACCGGAAGTGTCGGCGGGACGGATCTCGTCGGTGACGGTGCCGTAGACCGGGCCGGTGTCCAGCCCCTCCTCCAGCTCGAAGACGCTGGCCCCGGTCAGCTCGTCGCCGTGCAGCACGGCGTGCTGCACGGGAGCGGCGCCGCGCCAGGCGGGCAGCAGCGAGAAGTGCAGGTTGATCCAGCCGTACCGGGGGATCTCCAGCGCCACCGGCGGCACCAGCGCGCCGTAGGCGACCACCGGTACGCAGTCCGGCGCCAGCTCGCGCAGCCGGTCGAGGAATTCCGGCTCGCGCGGGCGGGCCGGGGTGAGCACCTCGACGCCGTGCGCGTCGGCCCACGCGCCGACCGGCGAGCGGGCCAGTCCCCGGCCCCGCCCGGCCGGGGCGTCGGGCCGGGTGAGCACGGCGAGCAGCTCGTGCCCGGAGGCGGCGATCGCGTCCAGGGCGGGTACGGCGACAGCCGGCGTGCCGGCGAAGACCAGGCGCATCCGGGTCACCGCCCCAGGCCGAACGGGTTGCCGGCGGCGTGCGGGCTGAGCTTGACGGTGGGCGGCGCGGCCTGGTCGTACCACTCGGCCTGGCGGATCGCCTTCATGGCCTCCTTGCGGCCGGCCGGGTCGAGCCGGTCGACGAAGAGCACCCCGTCGAGGTGGTCGGTCTCGTGCTGCACGCAGCGGGCCATCAGGCCGGTGCCGACGATCTGCACCGGATCGCCGTAGCCGTTGAAGCCCTTGGCGATCACGTTCTGCCGGCGCTTCGTGTCGAAGTAGAGCCCGGGGATGGACAGGCAGCCCTCCGGGCCGTCCTGTTCCTCGGAGTCGGGGAACTCCAGCACCGGGTTGACCAGGTGACCGAGGACGTCGTCGACGTCGAAGGTGAACACCCGCAGGCCCACCCCGAGCTGCGGCGCGGCCAGACCGGCGCCGCTCTGCTCGCGCATCGTGTCGGTCAGGTCGGCGATCAGCTTGCGCAGCTCGGCGTCGAAGTCGACGACCGGGTCGGCCGGTGTGCGCAGCACCGGATCGCCGAACAGACGGATGGGCTGAACGGTCACTCGGCGTTGCTCCTTGTCTGGGTCGAACGATGCCCGTCCAGTCTACGGAGTCGGCCCGGCCGCCCCGGGTCGCGTACCGGGAACGGTGACCGGGGCCGCCTGACGCCCCACGCGCACCGGCAGCGTGGCGTGACCACGCAGGGTGAGCCGGACCCGCCGCTCGGGCCGGCCCGCCACCGCCAGCCCGGGCAGCCGGCGCAGCAGCAGCGGGAACGCCACCTGCGCCTCCAGCCGGGCCAGCGCCGCGCCGAGGCAGTAGTGCGGGCCGGCGCCGAAGGAGAGCGGCGCGCTCTGCGCCCGCCACGGGTCGAAGCGGGCCGGATCGGGATAGCGGCGGGGATCACGGTTGGCCGCACCGAGCAGCACGATGGCCCAGCTCTCCGGCGGCAGGTCCACGTCGCCGTACCGGGACGGCGCGGTGCTCATCCGTGAGGTGAGCTGCACCGGCGAGTCGTAGCGCAGCAGCTCGTCGACGTACGCGGGCGCGAGGTCGGGCCGGTCGCGCAGCGCCGCCGCGGCCCGCGGATGGTCCAGCAGCGCCACCAGCCCGTTGCCGAGCAGGTTGGTGGTGGTCTCGAAACCGGCCACCAGCAGCACGATCAGGTTGGCCAGCAGCTCGTCGCCGGAGAGCCGGTCGCCGCCGTCGTGGGCCTGGACCAGCGCGGTGGTGAGGTCGTCGGCCGGGGCCCGGCGGCGGGCCGCCACCAGTTCGGTGAAGTAGCTCCGCAGCTCGGCCGCGCCCCGGTCGGCCACGGCCAGCTCGTCGGCGGTGATCTCCGGTTCGAGCACGCCGGTCAGGTCGGTGGCCCAGCGCCGGAACAGCGGCCGGTCCGCCGCCGGCACGCCGAGCAGCGCGCAGATCACGCCGACCGGCAGGGGGTACGCGAACGCGGCCATGAAGTCGACCGGCCCCTCGGGGGCGAGCATCCCGTCGACCAACCCGTCGGCCTGCGCCCGCACCACGTCCCGCATGGCGGCGATCCGGCGCGGGGTGAACGCGCCGGCGACCAGCCGCCGCATCCGGCTGTGGTCGGGCGGGTTCGTGCGCAGCATCGACCGGGAGATCGACAGCACCGCCGGGCTCTCCCGCCAGCCGGGCATGAGCTGGTCTCGCACCACGTCGTCGGTCACGCCGAACCGGGCGTCGCGCAGGACCGCGTCGGCCTCGGCGTAGCCGGTGACCACGTAGAAGACCGGCCCGGCCTGGACCACCGGGCCGTGCGCGCGCAGCCGCTCGTACGTCGGATAGGGGTCGAGTCGACCCTCGGGGGACATCAGCAGCGCGAGCGCGTCGGCAGGGTCCACGAATCCGCCTCCCAGGCATCGGAGACCCTCATCATGCTCCGTGCTGCCAGACCGGAGTCAACCCGTCACGGTGAGGTGGCGGTGTCCCCGTGCGGTCAGACGCCGGCGCCCGGCTCCCCGGCGAGCACCGGACCGCCGCCGAGCAGCGCGTGCTCCGGCAGCGGCAGCGTGATGCCGTGCGCGTCCTCCCAGTCGTGGATCAGCCCCGGGCGGGCCTGCGCGGTGAAGAAGTCGAGCGCGCTGATCCCGCCGACGACCGGCTCCTCCACCTCGGCGACCAGCCGGGCCGGGACCATCGGCAGCCCGGCACGCACCGCCGCGCTGAGCCGCCGGTGCCCGTCGACGACGAAGAAGTACTCGCCGGTGTAGCCGATGCTCAGCGGCTCCGGCTCCTCGCCGCTGCCGGCCGTCCCGGCGTCGGCGTCGGCGTCCCAGAGGCCGCGCAGCGCCGACACGTCCTCGGTGGGGTACACCCGGTTCGGGTCGAGCAGCAGCAACGGCTGGCCGGCGCGCAGCACCTCCGCGCCCAGGCGGCCCTCGTAGACGTCGATGACGTGCGCGATGACCTGCTCCGGGTTGGCCCGGGTGGTGTCGCAGACCAGGTCGTAGTTGCGCAGGCGGGCCTTGTCCACGCCGTACCGGACGATGAACCGGCCGCGCTCGCTCTCGCTGCGCTCGCGCAGCTTGGCCCGCGCCTCCTCCAGCGAGGTGTAGCTCTCGGCCGGGCCGGACGGGCGGGCCAGCACGCGCCGGGCCGCCTCGGTCGGCTCGGTGATCATGTGCACCTTGAGCGCGTCGGTGAAGAAGTGCCAGGCCAGGCGGGAGTCCATGACCAGGGACTCACCCGAGGCGGCGATGTCGCGCTGGAGCTGGTCGACGTACCCGTCGACGGCCTGGTCCAGCTCGGCGTGCAGGTTGAGCTGGAGGGCGGTCATCTGCCGTTCCTGGGCCATCTGGCGGTAGAGGTCGCCGACGCTGACCCGGCGCAGCCCGAGCCGCTCGGCGATCTCGACCGAGACGGTGCTCTTACCACTGCCGAGGTCACCGTTGAAGACGATCGACTGACGAACGGTCACGAGTGGTCCATCCCTGCTCACCGGCTGACTGACGACATCGAGTGTCGGCCCGACGTGCTCTGGCACCCGCCGCGCCGCGTCCCGCGCGGGGAAACCGCGCAGCTTGGCATGACGGGCGATGCTATCACCGCCCGCTACTCGACTGCCGGACAAGGTGTGCGTCAAACCCCAGCTCACGACCGTGTGCGAGGGCCCGCGTGCGCAGTGTCACACGGACGCCTCCGCTCAGAACAGGATGAGCGGATCGACCTGGAGGCGTACCGGTTCGGCCGCCTTGCGGGCGCTGCGCTGCCCGGCGGCGGCGTGCAGCGCCTCGGCCATCGCGGCGGCCCGGGACCGGGGCACGCGGACCAGCATCCGCTCCCGGCCCTCGTCGGCCGGCACCGGGCCGAGCACCTCGGCGTCGCCCGGCAGCCGGGCGCCGGCGAGCAGGTCGGCCACCGCCTCGGCCGCGCCGGTGACGCTCGCCATCCGCACCGCCGGCGGGAAGCCCAGCTCCCGCCGCTCGGCCAGTTCCCGGGCGGCGAACCAGGCGGAGTCCCAACGCAGCAACGCCTGCACCGGAGCCAGCGCACCGTCGGCGACCACCACCACCCGGCCGCCGGCAGTGCCCGGCCGGGCCAGCGCGGCGGCGGCCGTCCACCGCCGCAGCGCCTCCTCGCCGGCCCGCAGGTCGGCCCGGGTCAGCAGCGCCCACGAGTCGAGCAGCAGCACCGCGCCGTAGCCGCCGTCGGCGACCGGCTCGGCGCCCGGGGTGGCGATCACCAGCCCGGCCCCGCCCGGCACGGCCGCGAGCACCTCCTCCCGCCCGGACGTACGCACCGGCACGCCGGGGAAGGCGCGGCCCAACTCCTCGGCGGTCCGGCGGGCGCCGGTCACCGAGGCGCGCAGCCGCCGCCCGCCGCACTCGGGGCAGGCGTACGCGGCAGCCACCCGGCCGCACCAGCGGCAGGCGGGCGTACCCTGCGCGGACGGCAGCGCGAGCGGCCCGGCGCAGTGCGGGCAGCGGGCCGGGGCGCGGCAGTCGGCACAGGCCACCGACGGCACGTACCCACGGCGCGGCACCTGCACCAGCACCGGCAGGTCCGCGCGCAGCGCGTCCCGGGCGGTGGTCCAGGCCAGGCTCGGCAGCCGCGCCGAGGCCGCGCCGGGATCGCGGGCCAGTTGCGGGTCGTCGCCGGTGGGCGCCATGGCCGGGGTACGCGCGCGCACCACCGCCCGGTCGGCCACCACCTCGCGCGCCCACCCGGTCTCGACCAGCAGCTGCGCCTCGGCGGTACGCGCGTACCCGCCGACCACCGCGGCGGTGTCGCCGAGCTGCGCCCGGGTGAGCAGGACGTCCCGGGCGTGCGGGTAGGGCGCGCGCGGTTCGGCGTGCAGGTCGTCGCCGTCGTCCCAGATCGCCACCAGGCCCAGCCGCCGCACCGGGGCGAACATCGCCGCCCGGGTGCCGATCACCACCTCCGCGTCTCCGGTCAGGGCGGTGAGGAAGCTCCGGTAGCGGCGGGCCGGGCCGTCGGCGGCGGTGAGCCGGACGTGCCGTCCGGCGCCGAGCACGGCGGTCAGGGCCGCGTCGAGACGGTCCAGGTCACGGGCGTCGGCCACCACGACCACGGCCCCCCGGCCGCCGGCCACCGTGGCGGCGACCGCGTCGGCGTACCGGTCGGCCCAGTCCTCACCCGGCAGCGCCGACCAGACCGCGCGGGCGGGCTTGCCCTCGGTGAGCGCGCGCAGCAGCGCCGGCCCGGCCGGGTAGTCCCGCCAGCCGCGCGGATCCACCTCCGCCCGGGCGTCCGCGTCGGCGGTCCCGGGCGGTACGCCGGGGGGCGCGGCGGTGGTCGGCGCGTCCGCGGCGGTGACGGCCTTCTCGGCGCGGGCGTGCCGGGGCGGCACCGCCAGCCGGAGCACGTCGGCGAGGCTGCCGGCGTACCTGTCGGCGACCGCGCGGGCCAGCCGGGCCACGTCCGGGGAGAGCACCGGCACCGGGGAGACGACCTTCTCCAGGTACGCGAGCTTCGGGTGCTCGGACGACTCGGCGCGGCCCAGCAGCCAGCCGTCGACGAGCTGCCCGGCGAACCGCACCTTCACCCGCACGCCGGGCCGGGCGTCGGCGTCGAGCGCCTCCGGCACCAGGTAGTCGAAGGGCCGGTCCAGGTGGGGCAGCGGCACGTCCACGCAGACGCGCGCGACCGGCGACCCCGGTGCGGGTCGCCGGTCGCGGCGCGTGGTGGCGGTCAGGCTCCCGCGGCCGACTTGAGGTCGGCGGCCCGGTCGGTGCCCTCCCAGGTCAGTTCCGGCAGTTCCCGGCCGAAGTGGCCGTACGCGGCGGTCTGCTGGTAGATCGGGCGCAGCAGGTGCAGGTCCCGGATGATGGCGGCCGGACGCAGGTCGAACACCTCGGCCACGGCCTTCTCGATCGAGGCGACCGGCACGGTCTCGGTGCCGAACGTCTCGATGAACAGGCTCACCGGGTGCGCCTTGCCGATCGCGTACGCGACCTGCGCCTCGCACCGCTCGGCCAGCCCGGCGGCGACCACGTTCTTGGCCACCCAGCGCATCGCGTACGCGGCCGACCGGTCGACCTTCGACGGGTCCTTGCCGGAGAACGCGCCGCCGCCGTGCCGGGCGTACCCGCCGTACGTGTCCACAATGATCTTCCGGCCGGTCAGGCCGGCGTCACCCATCGGGCCGCCGATCTCGAACCGCCCGGTCGGGTTGACCAGCAGCCGGTAGCCGTCGGTCTCCAGGCCGAGGCTCTCCAGCTCCGGGGCGATGACGTGGTCCCGGATGTCCGGGGTGAGCAGCGACTCCAGCGAGATGTCCGCCGCGTGCTGGCTGGACACGACGACGGTGTCGAGCCGGACCGGGCGCAGCCCGTCGTACTCGATGGTCACCTGCGTCTTGCCGTCCGGCCGCAGGTACGGGATCGTGCCGTCCTTGCGGACCGCGGCGAGCCGCCGGGCCAGCCGGTGCGCCAGCGCGATCGGCAGCGGCATCAGCTCGGGCGTCTCGGAGCAGGCGAAGCCGAACATCATGCCCTGGTCGCCGGCGCCCTGTGCGTCCAGCGCGCTCTCCGACCCGCCGGTACGCAGCTCGAAGGCGTTGTCGACACCCTGGGCGATGTCCGGCGACTGGGCGCCGATGGACACGCTGACGCCGCAGGACGCGCCGTCGAAGCCCTTCTTCGACGAGTCGTAGCCGATGCCGAGGATGGTCTCGCGGACGATGGTGGGGATGTCGGCGTACGCCTTGGTGGTCACCTCGCCGGCCACGTGCACCTGACCGGTGGTGATCAACGTCTCCACCGCGACCCGGCTGTGCGGGTCCTGGGCGAGCAGCGCGTCGAGAATGCCGTCACTGATCTGGTCGGCGATCTTGTCCGGGTGGCCCTCCGTGACCGATTCGGACGTGAAGAGACGTGTCACGGCACTCCTAAGCATGTGAAGACTTTTAAAGGTCGCTCGGCGGCAGTTTAGTCTCCATCGTTGCGCCGTGAACCGATGAACGCGGGTCGACCAACCGTCAGGAACGCGACGGCAGCCGCCGACAGACGAGGTCCCAGACGGCGTCGGCCAGGGCCTCCTTGGGCTGCTCGGGCAGCCGGTGCACACCGCCGTCGGCGCCGATCACGGTGGCCGCGTTGGTGTCGGCGCCGAAGACCTTGTCCACGCCGACCTCGTTGACCACGATCATGTCGGCCCCCTTGCGGACCAGCTTGGCCCGGCCGTTGGCCTCCGCGTCGTCGGTCTCCGCAGCGAAGATCACCAGCACCTGTCCGGGCCGGCGACGCCGCCCCAGCTCGACGGCGATGTCCGGGTTGGTGACCAGCTCGATGGTCGGCGCGACACCGTCGTCGGACTTCTTGATCTTCCCGGTGGAGTAGCCGGCCGGCCGGAAGTCGGCGGGGGCGGCGGCCATCACCACGACGTCCGCGTCGGATGCCGTCGCGAGTGTGGCGTCGCGCAGTTCCTCGGTGGTGCCCACCCGGACCAGGTCCACCCCGGCCGGGTCGGGCAGCGCCACGTTTGCCGCGACGAGCGTGACCCGGGCACCCCGGGCCACTGCGGCGCGGGCGAAGGCGTACCCCTGCTTGCCGGACGACCGGTTGCCCAGGAACCGGACCGGGTCCAGCGGCTCGCGGGTGCCCCCGGCGGTGACCACCACGTGCCGGCCGGCCAGGTCCGCCTCGGCCCCGGCGCCGCGGGCCAGCGCCCGGCGGGCCACCGCGAAGATCTCCGCCGGGTCGGGCAGCCGGCCCTTGCCGGTGTCCCGCCCGGTGAGCCGGCCGACGGCCGGCTCGATCACGCGGACGCCCCGCGAGCGCAGCGTGGCCACGTTCGCGACGGTGGCCGGGTGCTCCCACATCTCGGTGTGCATGGCCGGGGCCAGCAGCACCGGGCAGCGCGCGGTCAGCAACGTGTTGGTGAGCAGGTCGTCGGCCAGGCCGTGGGCGGCCTTGGCGAGCAGGTCGGCGGTGGCCGGTGCGACCACGACCAGGTCGGCGTGCTGCCCGAGCCGCACGTGCGGCACCTCGTGCACGTCGGACCAGACGTCGTCGGCGACCGGCCGGCCGGACAGCGCCGCCCAGGTCGGCGCCCCGACGAAGCGGAGCGCCGAGGCGGTCGGTACCACCCGGACCCGGTGACCCGACTCGGTGAAGAGCCGGAGCAGCTCACACGCCTTGTAGGCGGCGATGCCGCCGCCGACCCCGAGGACGATCTCGGCGGGCATCGGCGCGGGCGCGGTTACGGCTGATCGGTCGGCTCGGCGGTGAGCAGGCCCGCGTTGATCTCGCGCATGGCGATGGAGAGCGGCTTCTCCTGCGGGGTGGTCTCCACCAGCGGGCCGACGTACTCCAGGAGGCCCTCACCGAGCTGGCTGTAGTAGGCGTTGACCTGACGGGCGCGCTTGGCGGCGAAGATGACCAGCGCGTACTTCGAGGTGGTCTTCTCGAGCAGCTCGTCGATCGGCGGGTTGGTGATGCCCTCGGGGTTGGTGGCGATGGATCCCACGAATTAAACCTCTGCGTCTCGTGCGCCGCCCGCGGGCGGTCGGGCCGGAGCCAGGAAGGACGAACCGAGCAATCCTACCAGCTCCGCCGCGGCGCGCTCGGTGCGGTCGTGTGCCACGGCGTGGGCGAAGACGGCCGCGACGTCCGGGTCGGCCCGGTACGCCGGGGGCGCGAGCAGCACCAGCCGCACACCGGGCGCCGCCGCCCGTACCGCCAGCGCGCCGGCCAGGTCCAGCGGCAGCAGCACCGGCCGTCCCTCGGCGAGCCGCGCCCGCACCCCGGCCCGGGGCACCCCCCGGCGGTACGGCCCGATCCGGCACCACTCCAGCAGTTCCCCGGCGGCGATCAGCCGGTCGAAGCCGGGCGCGTCGAGGAAGACCCGGTCGACGCCGTCGCGCTCGTCCGGACGGGGCGGGCGGGTGGTGGCGACCACCGGCACCCAGACAGAAGCAAGGCGCGCCCGGACCGCCCCGACGACACTGCTCCGGCCGGCCCCGGAGGGACCGGACAGGACAGTGAGCCGAGCCGCCGAGCGCGCCTCGTCATCCGTGCTCACCGCTTGTTTCTACACGGCGGGCCGTTCAGTTGGCGGCGAACTCCCCGAGCAGCGCCTTGCGCTGCTGCTCGCCGAGGCCGCGCAGGCGACGGCTGTCCGCGATCTTGAGCTTCTCCATGATCTGGGTGGCCCGGATCTTGCCGATGCCCGGCATCGCCTGGAGCACGGCCGAAACCTTCAGCTTGCCCACGACGTCGTCGGACTCGGCCCGCGCGAGGACGGTGGCGAGGGTGGTCTTGCCCTGCTTGAGCTGCTCCTTCAGCTCAGCGCGGGCCTTGCGGATCTCCGCGGCCTTCTCCAGCGCGGCAGCGCGCTGCTCGGGGGTCAGTGACGGGAGCGGCACCAGTTCTCCTCAGGTCCCTAGTACGGCGGGCTGAGCGCCCCACCGCATCTGTGAAACGTGGTGTCGCTGGCAACCAAAGGGGTCCGTGGTTCCCAGCGCGGGGAAAACTAGCGGTCAACGGAGATTTCGGCAACGTGGGCGCGCGATGATCAACCTAAAGTGACCGAGCCGTCAGTCAGTCCGCCGCACCCAGGGCGGCCCGGCAGTCGGCCAGCACCCGCTCGGTGGCGGCCCGCAGGTCGGCCGGGTCGGGGCCCGCGCCGAGCACCTCCCGGGAGTACGAGGGCAGCACCGACGGCAGCGCGGCGCCGAACACGGTACGCAATCCGGCGGGCGTTCCGCCCTGCGCGCCCAGCCCCGGCGCGAGCAGCGGACCGTTCACCGAGCCCAGATCGTGACCCGTCCCGCCGACTGTCGCACCGACCACCAGACCGAAGCTGCCGAGCGGCTCCGCACCCCGGTTGAGCTGGGAAATCTCGTCGATCACGGTCTGCGCGACGGTGCGCCCGTCGGCACCCACGGCGCGCTGCACGGAGGCGCCCTCCGGGTTGGAGGTGAGCGCCAGGACGAAGACCCCGCCCCCGTGCTCGGCGGCGGTGGAGAACATCGGGGCGAGCGAACCTACTCCCAGGTAGGGGCTCGCGGTGACCGCATCGACATACAGCGGGCTGGATGGATCGAGGTACGCCGACGCGTAGGCGGCGACGGTCGAGCCGATGTCACCACGCTTGACGTCGAGCAGAGTGAGCGCTCCGAAATCTCGCAACTGTCGGATAGTTGACTCAAGCACCCCGACACCCCGGGCGCCGAAGCGCTCGAAGAACGCCGACTGCGGCTTGACCACGGCCACCCGGTCACCGATCGCCTCCACCACAGTGACGCAGAACCGCTCCAGGCCCGCCACGTCGTCGGACAGGCCCCAGGCGGTCAGCAACCCGGGGTGGGGGTCGATCCCCACGCAGAGCGGTCCTCGTTCCGCCACGGCCCGGTGCAGACGGGCGCCGAACGTCTCCATGCGTCTCTCCCTCTCCCGGCGGCTCCGGTCCGCCTGGCGTGTCCGGCGACGGGCCTCCCGTCGCGCCCTGTCGAACCCGGCCGGACTCAGCCGGCCTTGACCGCCGCGGCCACCCCGGCCGCGATCCGCGCCACGTCCGCGGCGTCGCAGACGTACGGCGGCATCGTGTAGACGAGATCCCGGAACGGGCGCAGCCACACCCCCTCGGCCACCGCGGCGGCTGTGGCCCGGGGCAGGTCCACCTCGTGGTCGAGCTGCACCACCCCGATCGCGCCGAGCACGCGTACGTCGGCCACGCCGGGCGCGTCCCGCAACGGCGCCAGGCCGGCCCGCAGGCCCTCGGCGACGCCCGCCACCCGTCCCGCCCAGTCCCCGGCCCGCAGGAGGTCCACCGAGGCGTTGGCGACGGCGCAGGCGAGCGGATTGCCCATGAACGTCGGCCCGTGCGCCAGCACTCCGCCGGCGGAGATGGCCCGCGCCACCTCGGGCGTGCACAGCGCCGCGGCGAGCGTCAGGTACCCGCCGGTGAGCGCCTTGCCGACGCAGAGCACGTCCGGGGTGACGCCGGCGTGCTCGGCGGCGAACATTTGGCCGGTCCGGCCGAAGCCGGTGGCGATCTCGTCGAACACCAGCAGGATGCCGTGCCTGCGGGTCACCTCGCGCAGTACACGCAGATAGTGCGGGTGGTGGAAGCGCATCCCGCCGGCGCCCTGGACGACCGGCTCCACGATCACCGCGGCCAGTTCGCCGGCGTGCCGCTCCACCGCGTCCACCAGCGCCGCCTCGTACGCCGGATCCGGCGTCGCGTCGAACCCGGGCGGCGGCGCCGGCGCGAACACCTGCCGGGGCAGCACGTCGCCCCAGAGGTGGTGCATGCCGCCCTCCGGGTCGCACACGCTCATCGGGTGGAACGTGTCGCCGTGGTACCCGCCCCGCCAGGTGCCCAGCCGGCGGCGCTGCGGGCGTCCCCGCGCCCGCTGGTACTGCAGGCACATCTTCACCGCGACCTCGACGCTCACCGAGCCGGAGTCGGCCAGGAAGACGTGTTCCAGGCCGTCCGGGGTCAGCTCGACGAGCGTGCGCGCCAGGCGTACGGCGGGTTCGTGGGTGAGCCCGCCGAACATGACGTGGCTCATCCGCGCGAGCTGGCCGGTCACCGCGGCGTCGAGCACCGGGTGCCGGTAGCCGTGGATCGCCGCCCACCACGACGACATCCCGTCGACCAGCTCCCGCCCGTCCGCGAGCCGCAGCCGCACCCCCGCAGCGCTGTCGACGACGTACGGCGCCGCGGCGGCGGGCATCGGGGCGTACGGGTGCCACACGTGCCGCCGGTCGGCCGCCAGGATCTCCTCGGGCGTCACGTCTCCTCCTTCGCCCCTCTCCCCCGCGATCTTGCAGTTGCCGCCCCGGACGCGCCCGGAACGGGGCGGTACGCCGGGGCCGGAAGTGCAAGATCGCGCGGGTCAGGTTCGGGTTGTGATGGCCCGGGTCAGGGACGGGCCCCGGTAGATGAAGCCGGTGTAGAGCTGGAGCAGGGCGGCCCCGGCGTCGAACATGCGCGTCGCGTCGTCGGGATGCAGGATGCCGCCCACGCCGATCACCGGCAGCCGGCCGCCGGTCTCCCGGTGCACGAAGGCGACCATCTCCCGGGCCCGGGCGGTCAGCGGACGGCCGGACAGCCCGCCGGCCTCGGCGGCGCGTTCCCGGTCGGCCGGGGCGAGCCCGTCCCGGGCCAGCGTGGTGTTCGTGGCGATGAGCCCGGCCGCGCCCCGGTCGAGGCACACCTCCAGCAGCTCGGCCACGGCCGGCTCGGTCAGGTCCGGGGCGATCTTCACCAGCACCGGCTTCTCCCCCACCAGCGCGGCGAGCAACGCGTCCAGATGGGACCGGTCCTGAAGCGACCGCAGCCCGGGGGTGTTCGGTGAGGACACGTTCACCGCGAAGTAGTCGCCGTGGTCCTTGAGCGCCCGGTACGAGGCGAGGTAGTCCTCGACCGCCTCGTCCAGCGGGGTCACCTTGGACTTGCCGAGCGAGATGCCCAGCGGCACGCCGAGCGGGCGCGGCGATGCGGCCAGCCGGCCCGCGAGCGCCGCCGCGCCCGCGTTGTTGAAGCCCATCCGGTTGATCACCGCTTCGCTGTCGCGCAGCCGGAACAGCCGGGGCCGCGGGTTGCCCGGCTGGGCGTGCGCGGTCACGGTGCCGACCTCGACGAAGCCGAAGCCCAGCGCCGGCCAGGCCGGCAACGCGAGCCCGTTCTTGTCCATGCCGGCCGCCAGCCCGACCGGGTTGGGGAAACGCACCCCGAACACGGTGCGTGGTGCCGGCCGGAAGTACGCCGCCCGCAGCGCCGCGAGCACCGCCGGCTGCCGCGACACCGCGGCCAGCCGCGCCAGCGTCCACTCGTGCGCACCCTCCGCGTCCCCGCCCGCGAGCGAGAACAACCGGGGCCGCACCACCTTCTCGAAGATCACGCCCCACCCCCCTGCCGGGCACCGGCCCGGTCGATCATGAGGGTGGCGGCGATGTGGATCTCCATATCGGCCGCCAACCTCATGATCGACGCGTGGCGGCGCGCTGTCACTCGCCCGCCCGCAGGGCGGCGTGCAGGTCCTGCAGCGGGCGGACCTTCAGGTCACCCCGGATCCGCGCCTCGATGCCCATGACCGCTGCGGCGGCGCCGGGGACGGTGGTGACGCACGGGATGTCCGCGCTCACCGCCGCGCTGCGGATCTCGTACCCGTCGGACCGGGCGCTCGCGCCGGAGCCCTGCGGCGTGTTCACCACAAGCGCCACGTCCCCGCCGAGGATCAGCGAGACCGCGTCCGCGCCCTCACCCGACTCGTAGTGCTTGCGGATCTGCTCGCAGGCGATGCCGTGCCGGCGCAGCACCTCGGCCGTGCCGTTGGTGGCCACGATCTCGAAGCCCAGGTCCGCCAGGCGCTTGATCGGGAAGATCATGCCGCGCTTGTCCCGGTTGGCGACCGAGACGAAGATCTTCCCGGCGGTCGGCAGCGACCCGTACGCGGCGGCCTGCGACTTGGCGAACGCCTGACCGAAGCCGGTGTCGATGCCCATCACCTCGCCGGTGGACTTCATCTCCGGGCCGAGCAGCACGTCGATGCCCTTGCCCGACGGAGTGCGGAACCGCTTGAACGGCAGCACCGCCTCCTTGACCGCGATCGGCGCGTCGGCCGGCATGGTGCCGCCGTCGCCGGTGGGCGGCAGCATGCCCTCGGCGCGCAGCTGCGCGACGGTGGCGCCGAGCGCGATCCGGGCCGCCGCCTTCGCCAGCGGCACCGCAGTGGCCTTCGAGACGAACGGTACGGTCCGGGAGGCGCGCGGGTTGGCCTCCAGCACGTAAAGCATGTCGCCCTGCAACGCGTACTGCACGTTCAGCAGGCCGCGCACCCCGATGCCGCGGGCGATCTGCTCGGTGTAGTGCCGCACCTGGGCCAGGTGCGAGCCGGCCAGGGTGATCGGCGGCAGCGCGCAGGACGAGTCGCCGGAGTGGATGCCGGCCTCCTCGATGTGCTCCATCACGCCGCCCAGGTAGACGTCGCCGTCGGCGTCCACCAGCGCGTCCACGTCGATCTCGATGGCGTCGTCCAGGAACCGGTCCACCAGCACCGGCCGGTCCGGCGAGATGGCGGTGGCCCGGCCGATGTAGTCGCGCAGCGTGGCGTCGTCGTACACGATCTCCATGCCGCGCCCGCCGAGCACGTACGAGGGGCGGACCAGCACCGGGTACCCGATCTCGTCGGCGATCGTCTTCGCCTCGTCGTACGAGGTGGCCATGCCGTGCGCGGGCGCGCGCAGCCCGGCCCGGGCCAGCACCGCGCCGAACGCGCCGCGCTCCTCGGCCAGGTGGATCGACTCCGGGGAGGTGCCGACGATCGGCACCCCGGCGTTCTTGAGCCGCTGCGCCAGGCCCAGCGGCGTCTGCCCGCCGAGCTGCACGATCACCCCGATGACGCCCGGACCGCCGGCCTCCCTGCCGGAGGAGTCCTCGGCGTGCCAGACCTCCAGCACGTCCTCGAACGTCAGCGGCTCGAAGTAGAGCCGGTCCGCGGTGTCGTAGTCGGTGGAAACGGTCTCCGGGTTGCAGTTGACCATCACGGTCTCGTAACCGGCGCCTTCGGCGCCGGAACCGGACGCAGCGGCTGTGCCGATCGGCGCGCTTCGCAGCGCTTGTACCGCGTGCACGCACGAATAGTCGAACTCGATGCCCTGCCCGATCCGGTTCGGCCCGGAGCCCAGGATGAGCACCTTCGGCCGGGCCGAGGGCGCCACCTCGGTCTCCGAGTCGTACGTCGAGTAGTGGTACGGCGTGGTCGCCTCGAACTCGGCCGCGCAGGTGTCCACCGTCTTGTAGACCGGGCGGACGCCGAGCCGGTGCCGCAGCGTTCGGACGCCGTCCTCGGCGGCCAGCTCGGGACGCAGCGCGGCGAGCTGCCGGTCGGACAGGCCGGCCCGCTTGGCCCGGCGCAGCAGGCCGGCGTCGAGCACCGGCGCGTCCACGATCTCGGCGCGCAGCTCGACCAGCGAGGCGATCTGGTCCAGGAACCACGGGTCCATGCCGCCGGACGCCTCGGACACCTCGGCGATCGACGCACCGAGGCGCAGCGCCCGCTCGACGGTGTAGAGCCGGCCGTCGTGCGGCGTGCGCAGCGCGGCGAGGGTGTTCTCCCTGGTGGCGCCCTCCGGGTCGGGGACCGTCCAGAAACCGGACGATGTGGTTTCCATCGAGCGCATCGCCTTGTTCAGCGCCTCGGTGAAGTTGCGGCCCAGGCTCATCGCCTCGCCCACCGACTTCATCGTGGTGGTCAGCTCCGGGTCCGCGCCGGGGAACTTCTCGAACGCGAACCGGGGGATCTTCACCACCACGTAGTCGAGCGTCGGCTCGAACGCGGCGGGCGTCTTCAGCGTGATGTCGTTCGGGATCTCGTCGAGCGTGTAGCCGATGGCGAGCTTCGCGGCGATCTTCGCGATCGGGAAGCCGGTGGCCTTCGACGCCAGCGCCGAGGAGCGCGACACGCGCGGGTTCATCTCGATCACGACGATCCGGCCGTCGGCCGGGTTCACCGCGAACTGGATGTTGCAGCCGCCGGTGTCCACACCGACCTCGCGCAGCACCGCGATGCCGAGGTCGCGCAGCCGCTGGTACTCCCGGTCGGTGAGCGTCATCGACGGGGCGACGGTGACACTGTCGCCGGTGTGCACACCCATCGGGTCGACGTTCTCGATCGAGCAGACCACCACCACGTTGTCGTGGCGGTCGCGCATCAGTTCGAGCTCGTACTCCTTCCAGCCGAGCACGCTCTCCTCGATGAGCACCTCGTGCACCGGGCTGGCCGCCAGGCCCGAACCGGCGATCCGCTCCAGGTCCTCGTCGGTGTGCGCCATGCCGGAACCGAGGCCGCCCATGGTGAACGACGGCCGGATGACCACCGGCAGGCCCAGCTCGGCGACCGTCTCACGGACCTCGTCCATCGAGTGGCAGACCCGCGACCGCGGCACCAGCGCCGCCGGATCCGCCAGCCCCAGCCGTACACCGGCCTTGGCGACGATCTCCTTGAACAGCTGCCGGTCCTCGCCCCGGTTGATCGCCCCGATGTTCGCGCCGATCAGCTCGACGCCGTACTTCTCCAGCACGCCCGCCTCGTGCAGGGCGACAGCGGTGTTCAGCGCCGTCTGCCCGCCGAGCGTCGGCAGCAGCGCGTCGGGGCGCTCCTTGGCGATGACCAGCTCGACGAACTCAGGCGTGATCGGCTCGACGTACGTGGCGTCGGCGAACTCCGGGTCCGTCATGATCGTCGCCGGGTTGGAGTTGACCAGGCTGACCCGGATCCCCTCGCTGCGCAGCACCCGGCAGGCCTGGGTGCCGGAGTAGTCGAACTCGCAGGCCTGTCCGATCACGATCGGCCCGGAGCCGATCACCAGGATGTGCTTGAGGTCGGTCCGCTTAGGCATTGTCGCGCCCCTCAGTCTGCTTCCGGTCGAGGCCGCCGCCCTCGATCAGCTCGGCGAAGCGGTCGAAGAGGTAGTCCGCGTCGTGCGGGCCGGCCGCCGCCTCCGGGTGGTACTGGACGGTGAAGGCGGGCACGTCCACGGCCCGCAGCCCCTCGACCACGTTGTCATTGAGGCAGACGTGTGACACCCGGACACCGCCGAACTCGGTCTGGATCACCTGATCCGGCACCACCGCGCCGTCCCCGGCACCCGGCACCTGCACCGCGAAGCCGTGGTTGTGGCTGGTCACCTCGACCTTGCCGGTGGCCCGGTCGAGCACCGGCTGGTTGATGCCGCGGTGGCCGTACCCCAGCTTGTAGGTGCCGAAGCCGAGCGCCCGGCCGAGGATCTGGCTGCCGAAGCAGATACCGAACAGCGGAATCCGCCGCGTCAGCACCTCCCGGGCCAGCGCCACCGGGCCGTCGGCGGTCGCCGGGTCGCCCGGGCCGGGCGAGAAGAAGACAGCGTCCGCGCCGGTGGCGAGCAGATCCTCGATCGTCGACCCGGCGGGCAGCACGTGGGTGGTGACGCCGCGGGCGGCGAGCCGCCGCGGCACGTTGCGCTTGATGCCCAGGTCCACCGCGGCCACCGTGAACCGGTGCTCGCCCTGCGCCTGCACGACGTACGGCTCGGCGGTGGTCACCTCGTCGGACAGGTTCGCGCCGACCATCTGCGGCGAGCGGCGCACCCGCTCCAGCAGGGCGGCCGGGTCGTCGTCGACGCTGGAGATGCCGACCCGCATCGCGCCGCGCTCACGCAGGTGCCGGGTCAGCGCCCGGGTGTCCACCCCGCTGATGCCGACGACGCCCTCGGCGGCGAGCCGGTCCTCCAGGCCGCCGGTGGCCCGCCAGTTCGAGCTGATCCGGGCCGGGTCGCGCACCACGTACCCGGCCACCCAGATCCGGCCGGACTCGTCGTCGGAGCCGTTGACGCCGGTGTTGCCGATGTGCGGGGCGGTCTGCACCACCACCTGCCGGTGGTAGGACGGGTCGGTGAGCGTCTCCTGGTAACCGGTCATACCGGTGTTGAACACGGCCTCGCCGAAGGTCTCCCCGACGCTGCCGTACGCCTCGCCGTGGAACGTGCGCCCGTCCTCCAGGACGAGAATCGCGGGACGTCGTTTCACTGTGCCCGCCTTTCGTTCGCGACTGCGGGACTCCGCTCCGCTACGTTCCTCGCTCGGATCACTGGGTCTCCTTCGATCCGGACTGCGGGACTCCGCTCCGCTACGTTCCTCGCTCGGATCACTTGACAGCCTTTCCGTCCAGGACCGTCGGCTCGCCGCGCAGGAAGGTCGCCACGATGCGACCCGGCAGCGTCATGCGGGCGTACGGGGTGTTGCGACTACGGCTGGCCAGCTCCGCCGGTTCGATCACGCGGCGGGCGGCCGGGTCGACCAGTGTCAGGTTGGCCGGTACGCCGGGCGCCGGGTCGAGACCGTGCCCGGCCAGCCCGGCGATCCGGGCCGGCGTGCGGGACATCCGCTCGGCGATCAGGTCCCAGCGGGGGCCGAACACGTCGAGCGCGATCGACAGCGCCGTCTCCAGACCGAGCATGCCCGGCCGGGCGTACGCCCACTCGCACTCCTTGTCCTCCACCGCGTGCGGGGCGTGGTCGGTGGCGATGACGTCGATCACGCCTTCGGCCAGCGCCTCCCGCAGCGCGGCGATGTCGGCGGCGGTGCGCAGCGGCGGGTTGACCTTGAAGACCGGGTCGTAGCTCTCCGCCTTGGCGTCGGTGAGCAGCAGGTGGTGCGGCGTCACCTCGGCGGTGACCCGTACCCCGCGCGTCTTGGCCTGACGCAGCACCTCGACGCTGCCGGCGGTGGAGACGTGGCAGACGTGCAGGCGGCTGCCGACGTGCTCGGCCAGCAGCACGTCCCGGGCGATGATCGCTTCCTCGGCGACGGCCGGCCAGCCGGTCAGGCCGAGGCGGGTGGACACCTCACCCTCGTGCATCTGCGCGCCCTCGGTCAGCCGGGGCTCCTCGGCGTGCTGGGCGATCACGCCGTCGAACGCCTTGACGTACTCCAGCGCCCGGCGCATCAGCCGCGGGTCCGACACGCAGTGCCCGTCGTCGGAGAAGATCCGCACGCCGGCGGCCGAGTCGGCCATCGCACCCAGCTCGGCCAGGCGTTCGCCGGCCAGCCCGACGGTGACCGCGCCGATCGGCTGCACGTCGACCAGGCCGGCCTCCCGGCCGAGCCGCCAGACCTGCTCCACCACGCCCGCGGTGTCCGCCACCGGGGAGGTGTTCGCCATCGCGCACACCGCCGTGTAGCCGCCGAGCGCCGCCGCCCGGGAACCGGACTCGACCGTCTCGGCGTCCTCCCGGCCGGGCTCGCGCAGGTGGGTGTGCAGGTCGACCAGGCCGGGCAGCGCGACCAGGCCGGTCGCGTCGACGACTGTGGCGCCGTCCGCGGCGAGCCCGCGGCCCGCCTCGGCCACCACGCCGTCGCGGATGAGCAGGTCGGTCGGCTCGCCGCCGACGACGCTGACGCCTGTGATGAGGTACGTGGTCACCGGTTGTTCCCTCCGAGCAGCAGGTAGAGCACGGCCATCCGCACGGAGACCCCGTTGGCGACCTGTTCGACGATGGTGGAGCGGGGCGAGTCGGCCACCTCGGGCGTGATCTCCATGCCCCGGTTCATCGGGCCGGGGTGCATGACGAGCGCGTGCCCGGGCAGCCGGCGCATGCGCGGCCCGTCGAGCCCGTAGCGGCGGGCGTACTCGCGGGCCGACGGGAAGTAGGAGTCACCCATCCGCTCGCGCTGCACCCGCAGCATCATCACCACGTCCACATCTGGGAGAACGGCGTCGAGGTCGTAACAGACGTCGGTGCCGGGGGCCAGGGCGGCGGCGATGTCGACCGGGATGAGCGTGGGCGGGCCGACCAGTGTCACCTTCGCGCCCAGCGTGGACAGCAGCAGCACGTTGGAGCGGGCCACCCGGGAGTGCAGCACGTCGCCGACGATCGCCACGTGCAGGCCGTCGAGGCGGCCCAGCCGGGACCGCATCGTGTACGCGTCGAGCAGCGCCTGGGTGGGGTGCTCGTGGGTGCCGTCACCGGCGTTGACCACCGATCCGTCCACCCACTCGGCGAGCCGGTGCGGGGCGCCGGAGGCGGGGTGCCGGACGACCACCGCGTCCGCGCCCATGGCCTGGAGCGTGAGCGCGGTGTCCTTGAGGCTCTCCCCCTTGGCCACGCTGGAGCCCTTGGCGGAGAAGTTGATCACGTCGGCGCTGAGCCGCTTGGCGGCCGCCTCGAACGAGATCCGGGTACGGGTGGAGTCCTCGTAGAAGAGGTTGACCACGGTGCGCCCGCGCAGTGCGGGCAGCTTCTTGACCTCGCGTCCGGCCACCGTCGCCATCTCCGCGGCGGTGTCGAGGACCAGGGTGGCGGTGCCGGCGTCCAGGTCGGCGCCGGAGAGCAGGTGCCGGATCATGCGGGTGTACCCCCGTACAACTTGACCTCGTCCGTGCCGTCGGTCTCGGCGAGGGTGACCTTGACGTTCTCGGCCAGCGCGGTGGGGATGTTCTTGCCGACGTAGTCGGCGCGGATCGGCAGCTGGCGGTGGCCGCGGTCGACCAGGACCGCGAGTTGCACGGACGCCGGGCGGCCGACGTCGCTGAGCGCGTCCAGCGCGGCCCGCACGGTACGGCCGGAGAACAGCACGTCGTCGACGAGGACGACCCGCTTGCCGTCGATCCCGCCGGGCGGCAGGTCGGTCGGGCCGACCGCGCGGGTGGCGTGCCGGCGCAGGTCGTCGCGGTAGAGCGTGATGTCGAGCACGCCGACCGGGACTGTCACGTCCTCGAAGGTGCTGATCCGGGCGGCGAGGCGGTGGGCCAGCGGCACGCCCCGGGTGGGGATGCCCAGCAGCACGGTGCCGGCGGCGCCCTGGGTCTTCTCCAGGATCTGGTGGGCGATGCGGTCGACCACCCGCGACACGTCCGCTGCGGCGAGGATCACCTTCACCGAGGGTTGTCGTGGCGGCGACGGGTGGGCAGCCGGTGGGTAGGCCACGGCGGACCTCCTTCCCCGCCTCACGGGACGGGTCGTTAAAGGACGTCTGGTCGGCTCCGGCCGGCCCGCGAGGGCCCGGACCGGGGCTTCACGCCACGTTACCAGCGGTCACCGGGCCGCCCGCCGCCGGTCCTGACCTGCTGGTCAGCCCCGGAGAAATGGGGACAAGCCACACGAGGGTGGCGGGCCCGGTGGACGGCAACACTTGACCACGTGTCGCAATCCCCGTACCGTCACGCTCCGTAGCGATAGCTCGGGGAACCCGAACAGCACTGGGAGTGTCCGCATGCCCTCTGAATACGCCAAGTCGCTGGGCGCCCGCCTGCGCTCCATCCGCCAGCAGCAGGGCCTGTCCCTGCAGGGGGTGGAGGAGAAGTCGAACGGGCGGTGGAAGGCCGTGGTGGTCGGCTCGTACGAGCGCGGCGACCGCGCCGTCACCGTGTCCCGCCTGGCGGAGCTGGCCGACTTCTACCGCGTTCCCGTCTCGGAGCTGCTGCCCGACGGCAGCGGGGTGCGTCACGAGCCCACCAGCAAGATCGTCCTGGACCTGGAGCGGCTCTACGACGAGGCGTCCGAGGACCTCGCGTACGTGGCCCGCTACGCGCGCGCCATCCAGCAGCAGCGCGGCGACTACAACGGCCGGGTGCTCTCGATCCGCGCGGACGACCTGCGCGCCCTCGCGATCGTCTACGACGCCTCACCGTCGGGCCTGATCGAGCGGCTGACCGAGCACGGCGTGCTGGTCGCCGACCCGAGGGCGTTCTTCGCGTCCTGACATCCCCGTACGACGAAGGGCCCGCGCCGGTCGGCACGGGCCCTTTCTCGTTGCGGCGCGTCAGCGCGTGGCGTACTCGGCGATGCGGCCGAGGATGCCGTTGAGGAAGCGCGGCGAGTCGTCGGTCGACATCTGCCGGGCCAGCTCCACGGCCTCGCTGATCGCCACCGCGTCGTCGATCTCGTCGACGTAGAGCAGCTCGTACACGGCGATCCGGGCCAGGTTGCGGTCGACCACCGGCATCCGCTCCAGCGTCCACCCCTCGGCGTAGCTGGCGATCGTCTCGTCGATCCGGTCGAGGTGCGCCGCCACGCCCTCGACCAGCCCGACCGCGTAGCCGAGGTGGTCGGGGCGCGGCTGCTCGATCCGCTCCAGATAACCGGCGAGCACCTCGACCGGCGGGCGGTCCCGCAGATCGGCCTCGAAGAGCACGTCCAGCGCCCGCTTGCGCGCCTTGCGGCGCGCCGGCATCTGCTGCTTGGGGCCCTCGGCCATCAGGCTCGGCCGAGGTAACGGCCGTCGCGGGTGTCGACCTTGATCTTCTCACCGGTGGTGATGAACAGCGGCACCTGCACGGTGGCGCCGGTCTCGACGGTGGCCGGCTTGTTGCCGCCGGTCGAGCGGTCGCCCTGCAGGCCCGGCTCGGTGTAGGTGACCTCGAGCACGACCGAGGTCGGCAGCTCGATGTACAGCGGCACGCTCTCGTGGGTGGCGACCGTCGCCTCGGCCTCGGGAAGGAGGTAGTTGGCGGCCTCACCGACGGTGCCGCCGGGGACGGTGATCTGGTCGAACGTCTCCAGATCCATGAAGACGTAGTCCTCACCGTCGGCGTAGAGGTATTGCATGGTGCGCTTGTCGACGGTCGCGGTCTCGACCTTGGTGCCCGCGTTGAAGGTCTTGTCGACCACCTTGCCGGACAGCACGTTCTTCAGCGTGGTGCGCACGAAGGCACCACCCTTACCGGGCTTGACGTGCTGGAACTCGACGACGGCCCACAGCTCGCCGTCCAGGTTGAGTACCAGGCCGTTCTTCAGGTCGTTGGTGGAGGCCATTTCCTGCCTTGATCATCAATTGGCGGACAGACCGTGCAAGTCTACTCGCTCTGTCGAATCGGACTCGCACGCTGAGCCAGGTGGTGCAGGGCCAGCCGGTAGCCGTCCACGCCCAGGCCGCAGATCACGCCGGTGGCGACCGCGGAAACCACCGAGTGGTGCCGGAACTCCTCCCGGGCGTGGATGTTGGAGATGTGCACCTCGACCAGCGGGCCGCGCAGCATGGCGCAGGCGTCCCGCACCGCGATCGAGTAGTGCGACCAGGCGGCCGGGTTGAGCACCACCGCCGCCGCCTCGTCGGCCGCCTCGTGCAGCCAGGCGAGCATCTCGTGCTCGGCGTCGGTCTGCCGCACCACCACGTCCAGGCCCAGCTCCCGGCCGTGCCGCTCGCAGTCGGCCACGAGCTGGGCGTACCCGGTCACCCCGTACACGTCGACCTGGCGGATGCCGAGCCGGCCCAGGTTCGGCCCGTTGAGCACGTACACCCTCACGAGCTGATCTCCTCGTACGCGGCGGCGAGCAGGTCGTCCGGCGGCGCCTCCAGGATCGCCGGGCGGGCGAGCCCGTCGAGCACCACGAACCGCAGCCGGCTGCCCCGGGCCTTCTTGTCCACCCGCATCGCGGCGAGCAGCTCCGGCCAGGCGTCGGCCCGGTAGCCGGTGGGCAGGTCGAGCGCGGCCAGCACCCGGCGGTGCCGGTCGGCGCCCTCCGCGTCGAGCCGACCGGCGAGCCGCGCCAGCGTGGCCGCGTAGACCAGGCCGACCGACACCGCGTGACCGTGCCGCCAGCGGTAGCCCTCCACCTTCTCGATCGCGTGGGCGAGGGTGTGCCCGTAGTTGAGCACCTCGCGTACCCCGGATTCGCGCAGGTCCCCGGCGACCACGTCGGCCTTCACGCGGACCGCGCGTTCGACCAGTTCCCGCAGCACCGGCCCGGCCGGGTCCAGCGCGGCGGCCGGGTCGTCCTCGACCAGGTCGAGGACGACCGGGTCGGCGATGAACCCGCACTTGACCACCTCGGCCATCCCGGCGGCCAGGTCGGCCGGGGGCAGGCTGTCCAGCGTCGCCAGGTCGGCCAGCACACCGGCCGGCGGGTGGAACGCGCCGACCAGGTTCTTGCCGGCCGCGGTGTTGATGCCGGTCTTGCCGCCCACCGCGGCGTCGACCATGCCGAGCAGCGACGTGGCGACCGGCACCCAGCGCACCCCGCGCAGCCAGGTGGCCGCGACGAACCCGGCCAGGTCGGTGACCGCGCCGCCGCCCACCCCGACCACCGCGTCGGTACGGGTGAACCCGGCGTCGCCGAGCCGGTCCCAGCAGGCCGCCGCCACGTCGACGTGCTTGCCCGCCTCGGCGTCGGGCACCTCGATCAGCAGCGGCGTCACGCCGCCCTCGCGGACGCCGTCGGCGAGCTTGTCGGCGAGCGCCTTGAGCGGCGGCGCGTGCAGGAAGGCCACCCGCTCGGCGCCGGGCAGCAGCGCCGGCGACGGGTCAAGCAGGTCACGTCCCACCAGCACGTCGTACGGCCGCTCGCCGCCGACCGGGATCCGGGTCACCTCGTCCATCGCCGGCAGCCTAGTCCAGCGCGCCGCCCTCGCGCGGCGACTGTCCACAGGCTGGGTGTTTGTCCGGCCGTGCACCGGGTAGGGCGGGCGGAATGAGCGAGACGACGGCACACCCGACCCGGCCGGAGTCGGCGACGAGTATCCGGCTGCCCGCCACGATCCTCGGCGTCGGGCTGGGCGGCTTCGTCGACGGCATCGTCCTGCACCAGGTCTTCCAGTGGCACCACGTGCTCAGCAGCACCGGCAGCGACCACATCGGGGTACGTGAGTACCCGGTGGACACGGTGTCCGGGCTGCAGATGAACACGCTCTGGGACGGCCTGTTCCACGTGGTCACCTGGGTGGCGGTGCTGACCGGTCTGGCCCTGCTCTACTCCCGGGTCACAGGCTCCCGGGGCCGGCTGTGGCGCTCGCCGATGCTGTGGGGCTGGGTCCTGGTCGGCTGGGGTCTGTTCAACCTGGTCGAGGGCGTCATCGACCACCACCTGCTCGGCATCCACCACGTCCGCAGCGGCCCGGACCAGCTCTGGTGGGACCTCGGGTTCCTGGCCCTGGGCGTGGTGCTGATCGCTGTGGGCTGGGCGATCCAGCGCCGGGCCCGGGACGTGGACCTCTGCGCGCCGGAGCGCCGGTGACACTGGCCCACGCCGGGCACTCCGGCGGCGGCTTTCCGGTGACCGCGCTGATCCCGGTGGCGCTGTTCTGGGCGTACCTGGCCGCCGCGCTGCGGCTGCGCGACCCGGGCGGGCCGGGCTGGCCGCACGCCCGCACGGCGAGCTTCGGGCTGGGCGCACTGCTGCTGGCGGCGGGACTGCTGTGGCCGGCCGGCGACTTCGTCGGGCACATGTGGCAGCACCTGCTGATCGGCATGCTGGCGCCGCTGGCGCTGGTGCTCGGTGCCCCGGTCACGCTGCTGCTGCGCACGCTCGACCGGCGTACCGGCCGGGCCCTGGTCCACCTGCTGCGTCATCCGGTCGCGCGGGTGCTCGGCCACCCGGTGACCGGGCTGCTGCTCACCGCGGGCGGGCTCTGGCTGCTCCATCTCACCCCGCTGTACCGGGCCACAGTCGGCAGCCCGGTCCTGCACACGCTGGTGAACCTGCACTTCCTGCTCAGCGGCTGCCTGTTCGCCTGGTCGATCGCCGGGCCGGATCCGGGACCGCACCGCCCCCGCGTACCGGTACGGCTGGTGGTGATCGGGTGCGGGGTCGTTGCGCACGCCGCCATCGCCCAGTTGCTCTACGCCGGGCTGTTCGTGGACGTGCCGGCCACCGCCGCCGAGCTGCGGGCCGGGGCCACGCTCATGTACTACCTCGGCGACCTGGCCGAGATCGCGCTGGCGCTGGCGCTGCTCGCCACCTGGCGACCGGAGCGCCCGGCCCGTCGCATGCCACAACGTTCCGCAGACACCCATGACGTTCCACCCACGGTGAGCGGCGGCGTCAGGGCTTGAGCAGCGCGGCGATCTCCGCGGCCAACTCCTCCGGGGTGCGCCCGTCGGTGACCACTGTCGCGGTCGCCACCTCGGCGTAGAGCGGTCGGCGCTGATCCATCAGGTGCTTGAGCGTGGCGCGCGGGTTCAGCGCGAGCAGCGGCCGACCGGCACCGAGACCGACCCGCTTGAGCGCGTCGGGCAACTCCACCGACAGGTGGACCACCGTGTGGCCGATCAGCGCGGCCCGGTTCTCCTCGGCCAGGACCGCGCCGCCGCCGAGCGCGAGCACGCCCGCGTGCGACGCGAGCGCCGCCGCCACGGCGGCCCGTTCGAGGGTACGGAAGTGCTCCTCCCCCTCGTCCACGAAGATCTCCGGAATCGGCTTGCCGGCGAGGTTCTCGATGTCGGCGTCGGTGTCCCGGAAACCGACGCCGAGCGCCTCGGCCAGCGCCGTGCCGACAGTGTTCTTGCCGGAGCCGGGCGCCCCGACCAGCACGCAGACCGGCCGGGTGCTCATTTGACGACCAGCCCGTCGAGGTAACCGTCCAGGTTACGGCGCATCTCGGCGACCGAGTCGCCGCCGAACTTCTCCACCGCCGCCTCGGCCAGCACCAGCGCGACCATCGCCTCGGCCACCACGGCCGCGGCCGGCACCGCGCACACGTCGGAACGCTGGTTGATCGCGGTGGCCGGCTCGCCCGTCGTCACGTCGATGGTGGCGAGCGCCCGGTTCAGTGACGAGATCGGCTTCATGGCCGCCTTCACCCGCAGCGGCTCACCGGTGGTGATGCCACCCTCCAGGCCACCGGCCCGGTCGGTGATCCGCCGAACCCCGGTGGCGGTGGGCACGATCTCGTCGTGCGCTTCGGAGCCGCGCGAGCGGGCCTGCTGCCAGCCGTCGCCGATCTCCACGCCCTTGATCGCCTGGATCGACATGAGCGCGGTGGCGAGACGGGCGTCGAGCTTGCGGTCCCACTGCACGTGGCTGCCCAGGCCCGGCGGCACCCCGTACGCGAGCACCTCGACCACGCCGCCGAGCGTGTCGGCGGCCTTCTTCGCGGCGTCGACCTCGGCGACCATCCGGGCGCTGGCCTCGACATCGAGGCAACGCAGCGGGTCGGCGTCGATACGCGCGGCGTCCTCCGGGGTGGGCCGCAGTCCCGGCTTGACCGCCACCGGACCCAGCTCGACCACGTGGGAGACGATCTCGACGCCGAGCGCCTGACGGACGAGCGCCTTGGCGACGGTGCCGACAGCGACCCGGGCGGCGGTCTCCCGGGCGCTGGCGCGCTCCAGGATCGGCCGCGCGTCGGTGTGCCCGTACTTCTGCATGCCGGCCAGATCGGCGTGACCCGGGCGGGGCCGGGTCAGCGGCGCGTTGCGGGCCTGGCTCGCCAGTTCCTCCGGGTCGACCGGGTCGGCGGCCATCACGGTGCGCCACTTGGGCCACTCGGAGTTGCCGACCCGGATCGCCACCGGACTGCCGAGCGTCACCCCGTGCCGGAGCCCGCCGATGATCTCGACCTCGTCCTGCTCGAACGACATCCGGGCGCCCCGGCCGTAGCCGAGCCGGCGCCGGGCCAGCTCGCCGGAGATCTCCCCGGTGGTCACCTCGATGCCGGCGGGTACGCCCTCCAGCATCGCGACGAGGGCGGGTCCGTGCGATTCACCTGCAGTCAGCCAGCGCAACACGACGGTCAGTGTGTCACGCCCGGTGGTTACCGGCGTACGCCGCCCACCGCGTCCCGCCCACCGGACAGGCCACCTCCGCGACGATCTGCCGCCCGGTGGGTGAGGAGTTAGCAGGGGGCCCTTCCTCTACCGGAGGCGTTAAGAAGGGGCCCTTCCTTACACCGGCAGCGCGGCGCGCATCGCGGCGCGGGGGGCGGTGACGCCGGTGAACTGCTCGAACTGGCCGACTGCCTGAACCAGCAGCAGGTCCAGCCCGGAGACCACCCGGCATCCGGCGGCGAGCGCCGCCGCCGCGAGCGGCGTGGGCCACGGGTCGTAGACGACATCGAAGAAGACCGACTCCGGCCGCCAGTCGAAGTTGTCGGTTAGCGGGTCGGCCACGCCCTTCGGCACCGTGGAGATGACCAGATCGGCGCGGGCGTGAGTGGGTGCTCCGTCCCACTCGGCACCCGCGAGCGGCACGCCGGCCGCCGCCGCGATCGGGCGCAGTTCGTCGACCGCCTCCGGGCGGCGGGCCACCACAGTCACCTCGGCCGCACCGATCCGGCCCGCCGCCGCGATCGCGGCCCGTGCGGTGCCACCCGCGCCGAGCACAGTGACCACCGCCCCGGCCACGCAGCCGGCACCGGTGAGCACCTCGACCATGCCCGTGACGTCGGTGTTGTCCGCGTACCAGCTGCCGTCGGGCCGGCGTACCAGCGTGTTTGCGGCGCCGACGGCGGCGGCGACCGGCGAGACCTCGTCGGCCAGCGCGAGCGCCGCCTCCTTGCCCGGCATGGTCACCGACAGCCCGGCCCACTCCGGGCCGAGGCCCGCGACCAGGCCGGGCAGCTCGTCGGCGCCGGCTTCGATCCGGGTGTACGACCAGCCGGTCAGCCCGGCCGCCGCGTACCCGGCGGTGTGGATCACCGGGGAGAGCGAGTGGGCGATCGGCTTGCCGATCACTGCGGCACGACGGCGGGTCGAGAACTGCACTGCCTCTCTCCCCCGGGTGATGGACGGATCAGGGCAGCATAGCCGCAGACGAGCAGTTGCCGATCCCGGTCCGGCAGATCCGGTAGGAGTAGTCCGACACACCGAACGTCGCGGACTTCTCCGTCGAGGTGCAGACCGAAGCGCCCTGCCAGGACCACGAGGATCCCCCGGGCGCGCGCACCTGCCAACGCGCGCAGTGCCCGTCCGACAGCGTGTCGCGAGCGAACAGCTCCCAGTTGGCATCGCCCAGGTAGACCGCTCTTCCAGCCGCTCCGGTTGTGCTCCGAGTGATCGTCGCCGCCTGTGCAGGCACAGCGGCGAATCCCAACAGCATCGCGGCGCCCGTTCCCACCACGCCGACTCGCCGCGACCACGAACCACGCATCATGATGCCCCCCGCGTCTCGATATCGAATGCAGACACTGAGCATAGTGACCGCGTTCGATCTCAGCAGGCATCGCGGCTGAGCGAGGTCGCGCGGCCGTGCCTAGAGAACGCCGTTCTCCTTGGCCTTCTCGATGTTGCGCTCATGCTCGGCGTTCGTCGTCGCAAAAGCCGAGTGTCCCTGTTTGTCGATGGCGACGAAGAAGAGCCACTTTTCGTTCGGCGGCTTCAGCGCGCCCTCCAGAGCCTGCTTCCCCGGGTTGTTGATGGGAGTCGGGGGCAGACCCGGGTGGGCATGGGTGCTGTAGGGGTTCTTCTCGTCGTACAGCTCCGCTCTGCTCATGTCCTTCGACGCCTTTGTCGGCTTACCGGTCAGCTCCCAGTAGTAGTTGACCGACACGTCGAACTGCAGACAGTTGCAGGGGAAGTTGCCGCCGTAGACCCGGTTGTAGGCGACGCGGGCGATCTTGCCGAGGTCGTCCTTGTTGCCCGCCTCCGCCTGCGAAAGCGACGCTACGATGAGCACCTCGTACGGGCTGATGCCGCCGCGGTTCGCCTGCACGTTCTCGGCGAACCTCAGGTTCCCGGTGACGGTGAGGAAGTTGTCCACCATCAGCTTGAGCACCGTCTCGGCGGTGGCCTTCGGCGGGATCTCGTAGGTGTCCGGGAAGAGGAAGCCCTCGATCGACGGTGTGACCTTCTTGCCGTCGGAACGCTTGAACCACCAGTCCGGTACGCCGAGCGCGATCGGATCCTTCGCCGCCGCCTCGAAGTCCTCGACCGGGATGTCGGTCTTCTCGGACAGCCGCTTGTAGACCGTCTTCGCGGTGAGGCCCTCGGGGATCGTGATCCCGTTGACGATCTTGTTCTTGAGGTCCAGCAGCGCCGCGACCGCCGCGTCACCGCTCATCTGCTTGCGCAGCTTGTACGTGCCGGGCTGGATGTTCTTGCTGCGCGAGTTCTCCTCGGCGGCCTCGATGAACGCCTTGGTGCTCTTCACCACGTCGGACGCGACGAGCGCGTCGCCCATGTCGGCGATCAGCGCGCCCTGCTTGATCTCGACGGTCACCTCGCCGGTACCGGAGCCGTCGTAGTCGGGCGTGACGAAGTAGCTCTGGACCCGGTCGAAGCCGTAGAAGGCGGCGCCGCCGATGCCGCCCAGCAGAACCAGGGCGAGCGCGAGAGCGAGCAGAGTCTTGCCCCGGCCGCCGCCGGACTTGCCCTGCCGTCGGCGTACCGCGCCGCGCCGGTGTCGGCCCTTGTCCCCCCTGTCCTGTTCGTCGAAGCCCAGATCAAGGTCGTCGATCATTGCGTCCGCCTCCGCTGTGCGTCCAGCCAGCTCTGCAGAATCTCCACCGCGGCGGCCTGGTCGACCACCGCTCGTTGGCGCTTTCCCCGGACGCCCCGTTCGGCCAGCCTACGACTCGCGACGACGGTAGACATCCTCTCGTCCGTCATCGTCACCGGAATCGGCCCCATCACATCAGCCAATCGGCTGACATATGCTGATACGTTCGCCGCCGCGGGGCCGTGCTTTCCGGCGAGGTTGACCGGCAGCCCGACCACGATCCCCACCGCCTCGTGCTCGGCGGCGAGCCGGACCAGCTCGGCCATGTCGGCGGGCACCGCGTCCGGTTCCGCCGACAGGTCGCGGGCCAGCGTGACCAGCGGGGTGGCGAGGATGCCGTGCGGATCACAGCGGGCCACCCCCACCCGGACCTGGCCGACATCGACACCCAGCCGGACGCCACGGGACAGCTCGGTCACGGACGGACACCTCCCCGCCGGTGCGGGCCAGGGCGGACCGGGTGGTCCGCCCTGGCGCACATCCATGCAATCATGCCGTGCCGACTGGGCATGCCCTCACGGCCCTCGCTCCGCTCGGTGCATTCACTCATGCCGGGCCGACTGGGCATGCCCTCACGGCCCTCGCTCCGCTCGGTGCATTCACTCATGCCGGGCCGACCGGGCATGCCCTCACGGCCCTCGCTCCGCTCGGTGCATTCACTCATGCCGGGCCGGCGACCGCCCGCTCGACGGTCACCAGCAGGTTCGGCGCCTCCGCCGCGGGCAGCCCGCCGCCCTGGGCCAGGTCGTCGCTGCCGCCGCCCCGGCCGGAGAACGCCGCCTTGACCAGGTCCTTCGCGCTCAGGCTCCGCCCACGGGCGGCCTGGTTCACAGCCACCACCAGGGACGCCTTGCCGTTGGCGCGGGCGGCCACCGCGACCACCGCCGGACGGGCCGCGTCGATCCGGCCCCGGATCTCCTGGGCGAGCGTCCGCACGTCGTTCGCCGCAGCGCCCTCCGGCGCCTCGGTGCCGACGTACGCGACGCCGCGCACGTCCTTCGCCTGCGCCGCCAGGGCACCGGCCCCGCCGAGCACGAGCTGGGCACGAAGCTTCTCCAGCTCCTTCTCCGCGTCGCGCAGCTGGGTGACCGTCTGCTCCACCCGGTCGGCGACCTGCTCCCCCGGCACCCGGAACAGCTCGGCGAGCCGGGACACCAGCAGGTGCTCACGGGCCAGGAAGCCGAACGCGTCCATGCCGACGAGCGCCTCGATCCGGCGTACGCCGGAACCCACCGACGCCTCGGAGAGGATCTTCACCAGGCCGAGCTGGGCGGAGCGGGCCACGTGCGTGCCGCCGCACAGCTCCCGGGCGTAGTCGCCGACCTCGACGACCCGGACCCGCTCGCCGTACTTCTCGCCGAACAGGGCCATCGCCCCGATCCGGCGGGCCTCCTCCTGGCTGGTGACGAACGCGTGCACCTCCAGGTCGGCCAGCAGCACCTCGTTGACCTGCTGCTCCACGTCGTGCAGCACGCTCGGCGCCACGCCCGTCGGGGTGTTGAAGTCGAACCGCAGCCGGCCCGGCGCGTTCAGCGAACCGGCCTGCGTCGCCGACTCGCCGAGGAAGTTGCGCATCGTCTGGTGCACCAGGTGCGTCGCGGTGTGCGAGCGGGAGATCGCCCGACGGCGGGAGGTGTCGATCTCGGCGTACCCGGTCTCCCCGGAGCGCACCTCGCCGCGCACCACAGTGGCCCGGTGCACGATCAGGCCGGGCACCGGCTGCTGCACGTCGAAGACCTCGACCTGGCCGCCGCCCACGGTGATGAGCCCCTGGTCCGGCTGCTGCCCGCCGCCCTCGGCGTAGAACGGGGTGGTGTCGAGCACCAACTCGATCGTGTCGCCCTCGACCGCCGCCGAGACCGCGGCGCCGCCGGACAGCAGCGCGCGCACCCGGGACTCCCGGTTCAGCTCGGTGTAGCCGGTGAACTCCACCGGCCCGCCGCCGTCGAGCACCGACCGGTACGCCGACACGTCGGTGTGCCCGGTCTTGCGCGCCTGCGCGTCGGCCTTGGCCCGGCTGCGCTGGTCGGCCATCAGCCGGCGGAAGCCCTCCGCGTCGACCTGCAACCCCTGCTCGGCGGCGATCTCCAGGGTCAGGTCGATCGGGAAGCCGTACGTGTCGTGCAGCTGGAACGCCTTGTCACCGGACAGCGCCGGCTTGCCGGCCGACCTGGTCTCGGCGATGGCGGTGTCCAGGATCGTGGTGCCCGCGCGCAGCGTGGCCAGGAACGCGTCCTCCTCGGCGTACGCGTACTGGGAGATCCGGCCGAACTCCTCGGCCAGCTCCGGGTACGACGGCGCCATGCAGTCGCGGGCCACCGGCAGCAGCTCCGGCAGCGCCCGGTCGGCGTAGCCCAGCAGCCGCACCGCCCGGATCGCGCGGCGCATGATCCGGCGCAGCACGTAGCCCCGGCCCTCGTTCGACGGGGTCACCCCGTCGCCGATGAGCATCAGCGAGGTGCGCACGTGGTCGGCGATCACCCGCAGGCGTACGTCGTCCGGGTGCGACTCGTTTGCCGCGTGACCGGAGTGGACGCCGTAGCGCTTGCCGGTCAGCTCGGCGGCCTTGTCGAGGATCGGCTTGACCTCGTCGATCTCGTAGAGGTTGTCCACGCCCTGCAGCAGCGAGGCCATCCGCTCCAGGCCCATGCCGGTGTCGATGTTCTTCGCCGGCAGGTCGCCGAGGATCGGGAAGTCCTCCTTGCCGACGCCCGGACCGCGCTCGAACTGCATGAAGACGAGGTTCCAGAACTCCAGGTACCGGTCCTCGTCGACCTCCGGGCCGCCCTCGCGGCCGTAGGCCGGGCCGCGGTCGTAGTACAGCTCGGAGCACGGGCCGCACGGGCCGGGGATGCCCATCGACCAGAAGTTGTCGGCCTTGCCCCGGCGCACGATCCGCTCGGCCGGCACGCCGGTGGCCCGCCAGATGTCGTACGCCTCGTCGTCGTCCAGGTAGACGGTGGCCCAGATCCGCTCCGGGTCCAGCCCGAAGCCGCCCGCCTCGACCGGCTTGGTGGCCAGGTCCCAGGCCAGCGGGATCGCCCCGGACTTGAAGTAGTCACCGAAGGAGAAGTTGCCGTTCATCTGGAAGAACGTGCCGTGCCGGCTGGTCTTGCCGACCTCGTCGATGTCAGGCGTCCGGATGCACTTCTGCACGCTCGTCGCCCGCGCGTACGGCGGGGTCTGCTGGCCCAGGAAGTAGGGCACGAACTGCACCATGCCCGCGTTGATGAACAGCAGGTTCGGGTCGCTGATGGCGGGCAGCGGAGCGGACGGCACCACGGTGTGCCCGTTCGCCTCGAAGTGGGCGAGGAACCGCCGCTTGATCTCCGCCGTCTTCATCGCTGGTGGTCCTCCGGGAAAATCTCTCGGTCGCCGATCCGCGGGTCCTCCCGCAGCTCGGCGAACTGGTCGTCGTACACCTCGCCGCGGGCGAAGGCCTCGTGGATCTCCTGCTCACGCTCGGCCATACCGACCCGGACGTCGTCCACGAACGCCCGGAGCGACTCGACCAGACCGCCGGCGGACTCGGACAGCCCGCTGGCGATGCCGGCCGGGGTGTACGCCTGCGCGGTCCGGGTGGCCTTGCGCACCACCAGGACGCCCACGGCCACCCCGATGCCCAGCCAGAACAACCGCCTCATGTTCTCATCCTTCCCGCGTACGCCGGTCGGGGTCAGCGGTTGCCGCGCTTGGCGGCGCGACGCTGCTGCTTGATCGTGTCGCGCACCTCGCGCTCGGTTTCGGCGTGCCGGCGGGCGGAGGCGGCCCGGCGCACGCCGTACCCGAACGCGGCCACCTTGACCAGCGGGTTCGCGGCGGCGGCGGAGACCACGGTGGCCAGGTTCGCCACGTTGGCGGTGACGTTCTGCGCGTGGCTGGTCATGGTGTCCACCTTGGCGAGCTGGAGGTTCACCCCGTCCAGCGAGGTCTGCACCTGCTCCAGCGCCACGTTGACGTTCTTCACAGTGGTGTTCACGTCACCGAGCAGCGGCGCGGTGCGGTCGTTGAGCTCGTTGATCATGCGGGTTGTCGCGTCCACGGTGTGCCGCAGCCGCAGGATCGGCACCGCCAGCACGAGCACCAGCATCAGGAACGCGCCGGCCAGAACCAGCCAAGCGACCTCGCTACCGTTCACGCGCACGTCCTCCTCAAGCAGTGTCCCGGGACCCGACGCCCCGGAACGCGCGACCGTACCTACCCCATTCGCGCCACGCCGACCCGGTCACCGGGCGCGGACGGGCGTGCCAGCACCAGACCCTACCGTCCGTGATGAAAGTCGGCTCACGACGGTGAGGGGGTCGCCTCGCCCAGCGGGTCGTCGGTCAGGGTCGGGTACGGATCCTCGCCGGTGAGTGACGGGTCGGTGGTCGGTGTCGGTCCGGTGCGCTCGTCGTCGATCGCGTTGCGCACCTTCACCGACACCAACGAGCCGGTGCACTCCGCCGCTGCGGGCGTTGCAGGTGCGGTCGGCGCCGGTGCCCCGTCCACCGGCGGAGGCGTGCAGGTGCGGTCGCGTACCCACAGGTCGAGCGTCAGTTCGTCCCGCCGCCAGCAGGTGTAGCTGCCCGGAACCTTCTCGTCCGGGCAGCGGTCGACCTTCCAGCGCCGCCACCCGTCCCCGGCCAGCGCCTGCTCGTAGACCGGGACCGTCTCCTTCCACCCCTGCTCCGACTCGAGGGAACGTTCACGCAGCCGGCAGTCCTGCAGGCACCAGCGGCTGCCGCTGACGTTGTCGACCACGTTGCTCTGCGCCCAGGCGGGCACCGCGAGCCCGTCGAGGGTGTCGAAGACCGGATCGCGGCTCAGCGTCCGCATCCCGAAGTAGATCGGCACCGCGCCCAACAGCACGAGGCTGACCAGGGCGAGGATGCCCAGCCGCAGCCGGTTGCGTTCGCGCACCTGCCGGTGCAGCTCGGATCGTGCGCCGCGCAGCCCACCGGCCTCCGCGCCGCCGTCGTCGTCCCGTCCGGGACCGGCGGGCCGTGGCCCCGCGGGCTCCCCCGGGGGTACGACCACAGCCGCCCGGGCCGCCGCCGGTGTCGCCGCGTTGCCCGGTCCGGGCCGGTCCGGCTCCGATCCGGGTGGCGTCGCGCGTCCGGTGGTCCGCTCGTCCGGCGCGACCGGGCGGGCGACACCGGCTGCCGCGCGGGCGGTCACCGGCGCACCGGGCGGCACCGGGCCGGCTCCGGGGCGGCCCGCACCGACCGGCATCCCACCGGTGCGCTCGGCGTCGCCGCGCGGACCAGGGCCGGCCGGGCCACCACCCGGACGGCCACCACCCGCGGGCATCCCGCCCGTGCGATCGAGGTCGCCGCGGGAACCGGGGCCGGCCGGGCCGGGAGCGGGCGCCGGACCGGGGCGGGCCGCCCCACGGGCCGGACCGGACCTTGCGGGCGACGGGTCGGACGACTGCGGCCTGGCCGGGGGCACCTCCGGGCCGGGCCGGCCGGGGCGGGCCGCCGGTTCGGCGCGCGCCGGCACATCCGGACCGGGCGCTCCGGGCCGCCGGGACGGTGTCCCCGGCTCGGGACGCGCCGGCGGGACGGCGACGCCGGCCCGGACGGCGGGCGCTTCGGAACGGCCGGACGGCTGGTCGGCCGGAGGGCCGCCCGGACGGCGGGTGACCGGCATCGCTGAGTCGGTGTGCGGCGCGCGGCCCGCCTGCCGCAGCCAGTCGGCGGGCCGGTCGGGCCGTTGCGGCCGCGGCTCCCCGGTGTCGTCACGGGCGGCCCGGCGACCGGCCGTCTCGGCGGCCGTGCCGGGGCCGACCGGCTCGTCGGGCGCGGCCCGCCGGCCGCCCGGGACGTCGGGCGTGGCACGGCGGCCGGCGGTCGCGCCGCGGCGGCCGGGGGGCGGGGTCGGGCCGGTCGCCGGACTGCCGGAGACGGGCGCGCCAGGCATGTCCGGTGCGGTCCCGCTGCGCGGGACGGTCGGGGAGCGCTCCGGGCGGCCGGCGCCCGGCGTGGGTACGGCTGCGGATCGGCCACCGGGGGCGGGCACGTGGTGACCGCCGGAGGGCTCGTCGTGCCGGGCGCGTCGCCCGCCGCCGGAGACCGGGACGGCGTCCGGAACGCCTCGTCCGGCCGGCTCGCCGGGTACGGCGCCTTCCGGCGCGGCGCGACGGCCCGCACCGGAGACCGGCCGGGTTCCGGGGGCCACCTCGTCGGGCCGCGCCCGGCGGCCCGCCCCCGAGACCGGTTCCGTGCCGGGTGCCACGTCGTCGGCCCTGGCCCGGCGACCCGCGCCGGAGACCGGCCGGGTGCCGGGCGGTACGTCGTCGGCGCGGGACCGGCGCCCCGCCCCCGAGACGGGCTGCGCACCGGGGGCCACGTCGTCGGGCCGCGCCCGGCGTGCTCCCCCGGGAACGGGCTGGACGGCGTCGGTGTCCTCGGCGCGGACCCGGCGGCCACCACCGGAGACCGGCGGGATGCCGGCGATGTCGTCCGGCCCGGCCCGCCGGCCGCCGGAGGGCGGCGGGACCGTCGGGTCGGCCTGGTGCGGGGCCGCCGGCCCGGCGCCGTGTCGACCCCGGGGCGTCGGCGGTACGCGGGTGTCGCCGTCGACGGGTGCCCGGCCCGGGCCGGACGTCGGCGCGCCGGGCGGTACGCGGGTGCCGGCGACGGGCGGCTGCTGGCCGGTGGGTCCGTCCACCCGACGGCGGTACGGCGCGTCGGCCGGACGGGGCGCCTCGGGCACGCCGGGCCACGGACCGTCGACGGGGCGGCGCGGGGCGCCGGCTTCGGGGCCGCCCGGCCAGGGACCGTCGCCGGCCCGGCGCGGGGCACCGGTCTCGGGACCGCCGGATCGCACCGGCGGCGCGGCCGGACCGGGCGCGTCGGGGCGGCGCATGACCGGCGGGCGCGGGCCGGGCCGGGCACCGCCGGACGGTGTCTCCGGGCCGGGACGGCCACCACCGGAGGGCGCGTCCACGGCCGGCGGGCGGACACCTGGCGGCGTGTCCGCGGCCGGACGCCCGGGAGCCGGAGGCGTGTCGGTGCCGGGCCGGCCCGACGGCCGGGCGGTGTCCACGCCGGGCCGGCCGGGCAGCGGGGCGGTGCCCACGCCGGACCGCCCGGGTGGCGGGGCGGTGCCCACGCCGGACCGCCCGGGTGGCGGAGCCGGCTGGCCGGGCGGGGGCGCCTGAGGGCCCGGTGCCGGGGGCAGGTCGGTACCGGGTCGTCCGGTGACCGGTCCGCCGGGACGGTCGGCGGCGGGGGGCGCGGCCGGGCCTGGACGGCCGGTCACGGGCGGCAGCGTCGGGTCGGTTCGGCCGACCGGAACGGGCCCACCCGGATGGGGCCGGCCGGGCGTGTGCGGCGCGGCGGCCGGCGGCGGAACGGGCCGGCCGGGCGACTGCGGCGGGGCAGCCGGGGGCGGAGCGGCCCGGCCGGGAGCCTGGGGTCCGCCGGTCGGCGGAGTGCCGGGCCGGCCGGCGGACGGGGGTGGCGGAGCCGGCTGGCCGGGCGGCGGCGCCTGCGGGCCCGGTGCCGGGGGCCGCGCAGCCTGCCGACCGGCGGGCGGCATACCGGGGCCGGGTGCGGCGGGCGGCATACCGGGGCCGGGGCCGGGTGCGGCGGCCGGGCGGGGTGGCCGGGACGGCTCGCCGTCCGGCCAGGAGGGCTCGGCGTCGGGCCGCGGCGCGGGGCCGCCCTCGTCCGGTCCGAGTTCACCGCCCTGCTGCTTGGCGGTACGCAGGTCGTCGATCCAGCCGAGTTCCTCGCCGACGACGGTCGGGTCCAGCTCGGGCTCGGCCCGGCCGCGTCCCCACCGGCGGCCCTTGCCGCGCGGGTCGCGCCGCTCGTCGGGGCCGTCCGCCGGCCGCTCCGGACCACGCGCCATCACTACTGACCCCCCTCGGCGGCGTCGCTGCCGCCCTCACTCGCCCCGCCGGCCTGCTCGCCGCCCCCCACCCGGGCCCCGGTCGCGACGGCCGGGGCGCCGGCCTCCGCACGGGTCGCCGGAGCCGGCAGCCCGCGCACGATCCGGCGCAGCAGCGGCAGCCGGGTGGCCACCGCCCGCTCCGCGCCGTGCCCGCTGGGCTGGTAGTAGTCGGTTCCGACGAGGTCGTCCGGAGCGTACTGCTGGGTGACCACCCCCCGGTGGTCGTCGTGCGGGTAGCGGTAGCCGGCCCCGTGGCCGAGGCCCCGCGCGCCGGAGTAGTGGGCGTCGCGCAGCCCGCGCGGCACCGCGCCGCCCCGCCCCGCACGTACGTCGGCGACGGCGGCGCCGATCGCTGTCGTGGCCGAGTTCGACTTCGGTGCGGTCGCCAGGTGGATGACGGCCTGGGCCAGGTTGAGCTGTGCCTCCGGCAGGCCCACGTACTCGACCGCGTGGGCGGCGGCGGTGGCCACCGTCAGCGCGGTGGGATCGGCCATGCCGACGTCCTCACTCGCGAAGATCACCAACCGGCGGGCGACGAACCGGGCGTCCTCGCCGGCCACCAGCATCCGGGCCAGCCAGTGCAGTGCCGCGTCCACGTCGGAGCCGCGCATGCTCTTGATGAACGCGCTCGTCACGTCGTAGTGCGCGTCGCCGTCCCGGTCGTAGCGCACCGCCGCCACGTCGACCGCCTGCTCGGCCACGGCCAGGTCGATCCGGCCGGTGCCCAGCGCGGTCGCGGTGGCCGCCGCCGCCTCCAGTGCGGTGAGCGCCTTGCGCACGTCACCGCCGGCGAGCCGGACCAGGTGGTCCTCCGCCTCCTCGGCCAGGACGAGCGAGCCGCCGAGCCCGCGCTCGTCGGCCACCGCGCGGCGCAGCAGCCCGCGTACGTCGTCGTCGTCGAGCGCCTGGAGGGTGAGCAGCACGCAGCGCGACAGCAGGGGCGAGATGACCGAGAAGTACGGGTTCTCCGTGGTCGCCGCGAGCAGCGTGACCGTGCGGTCCTCGACGGCGGCGAGCAGCGAGTCCTGCTGGGTCTTGCTGAACCGGTGCACCTCGTCGATGAACAACACCGTCGGCGGGCCGCCGGACCGGCGTTGCCGCCGGGCGGTGTCGATCACGGCGCGGACGTCCTTCACGCCGGCGGTCAGCGCGGACATCGCCACGAATCGCCGGTCGGTGGCCCGGGCCACGAGGTGGGCGATGGTGGTCTTGCCGCTGCCCGGCGGCCCCCACAGGATGACCGACATCGGCGCCGCACCCTCGACCAGCTGGCGCAGCGGCGCGCCCGGCGCGAGCAGGTGCTCCTGCCCGACCAGCTCGTCGATGCCGGCCGGCCGCATCCGCACCGGCAGGGGCGAGTCCGCCCGGGCGTCGGTGAAGCCGTCGGCGCCGCCCGCGCCCGCGGGTGCGCCGGCCGGCTCGCCGAGGGTGAAGAGGGCGTCCGATTCCATCACGAGAACAGTACCGGGCCGGGCCGACGACGCCGGAATCGCGCCGCCGCCCCGACCCGGGTGGTCTTTTCCGGTCAGCCGCGACCCGGCCGCCGGCCGCGGTACCACCGGCCGCCACCGCCGCCGCGCGGGCCGGAGCCGACCCCGGCCAGGTAGAGCGAGAGCAGCAGGAAGCCGATGAGCATGAGGGTCGAGGTGCTGAACAGATCGGGGGCGCCGAGGTCGGTGTTCATGAAGTCGAGCAGCAGCGCGAAACCGAACACGATGGCCGCGAGAATGGCGAGCATGTCGTTCCTCCGGTGGGGGTTCCCAGCAGGTCGGCGACGGATGTACCCAATCGGTCTGTTCGTCAATCTCCACCGTGGAACAGGCGGTGACCCGGCCACCGGTACGACCCGGCGGTGCCCATAGGCTGGCGACATGATCACGGTCGACGAGGCGCTGAGCGGGCGGGAGACGCTGCTCACCGCGGCCGGTGACCACCCGTTCGCCCGGCACGCGCTCCGGCCCGGCGAGGCCGTGCACGGATGGCGGCACGGCGGCGCGGTGGGATGGTTGCTCCCGCCGGGCGAGTGGTCGGCCGGCGGCGCGGTCGGCCCGCCCGGCCCGGCGCTCGACGTCTTCGCCGCCCAGCGGGCGGACGGGACGCTGCGGGCCGGCCAGTCGGTCAACCTGTCCCGGGCCGATCCCGACGAGGTGGCCGCGCGTCTGCCGGTGGCCCGGCTGTCGGACTGGGACTTCCTCTGGACCACCGGCCCGCCCCCGCACCAGCCGGAGCAGGAGCGGGTGGTGCGGCTCACCGAGGCCGACCACCCCGCGCTGGCCGCGCTGATCGAGGAGGCGTTCCCGGGCACCACCTCCCGGCCGGGTGACCCGGGCGTCGTCGACTGGTACGGCATCCGCGACGGTGACCGCCTGCTCGCCTGCGGCGCCGATCGCAGCCGCGGCGACATCGGCTTCCTGGCCGGGCTGACGGTCGCGCCCGGGCAGCGCGGCCGGGGGCTGGGCGCGGCGCTGACCGCCGGGATGACGTGTGCCCTGTTCGGCAGGTACGACGCCGTGGCGCTGGGCGTCTACCCGGACAACGTGGGCGCGATCCGGCTGTACCGCCGGCTCGGCTTCACCGCCACCGAGCACCGCACCTCCGTCAAGCTCGCCTGACGCGGCGTCCGCACCCGCACCCGTGATCCCGGTACGCAACGGCCCACCGAGGCCTCGCTGAGGCTGCCAGCCGGCACTGGATCGCGTGAGTGGAACGTCATGGGTGTCAAACGGGGGCGGAGACACCTGTGGCGTTCCACCGAGCCGGGTGGCGGGCCGGGCGTGGGCCGCGCCCGGGTGGCGTGCGGCCCACGCGGTGGCTGAGCGGTCGACGGGGTCGCGCCGGACCTGCTCCCGGGCGACGAACGCCCGGTCGCACCCGGCGGCCGGCGCTACCGGGTGCGAGCGGGCACGGGCACGGGTCAGTCGCGGGCCGTCGGCACGACCACCGGCTCGGCCTCGCCCCGGCCAACGGGCCCACCCCGGCCGGCGGCCCCGTCCCGATCGATCGCGGCGTCGAGGGACGGACCGGCGGGCTCGTACGCCAGGCCGGAGTGACCGGGTCCGCCACCCGTCCCCTCCGGTCCCACCTGCACGTCCGGCGGGGTCCGGCGGGCGGCCCGCCAGGCCGGCAGGTAGAGCGGCGCGGCCACGGCGAGCATCACCGCGCCGACGATCATGGCGACGCTGACGCTCGTGGCGTCGGCCAGCGCGGTCAGCGTCACCGCGCCGAGCGCGCCGGCCGGCTGGGCGGCCATCGAGTTGAGCGAGAGCACGCTCGTCCGGTACGGGCCGTCGACCTGCCGGTGCAGCAGACCCATGTGCAGCGGGTTCGACGCGCCGTGCACGGCGTAGCAGGCCAGGTAGGCGATGAGGATGCCGACCGGTCCGGCCAGCAGGCCCATGCCGACCACCGTCACGCCCTGGAGGATCCGCATCAGCGCGGCGGCCGGGGCGGCGCCGAGGCGGCGCAGCAGGAACGGGGTGAGCGCGGCGCCGGCGGCGTTGGCGAGCCAGGCCGCGGTGCTGGCCGGGCCGAGCAGCGCCGCCGCGCGGCCCGGGTCACCGATGACGTCGGCGAGGCGTACCGGCAGCAGCGACTCGAAGGTGATCATGCCGAATCCCCAGAACAGTTCGACGGCGACCAGGGCCAGCAGCACCCGGTTGCGGCGCAGCAGCCCGACGGCCTGCCCGACCATCCGGGGCGCGCCGACCACCGAGGCGCGTAGCGCGCCCGAGCCGGACGCGGGTCGCCGCTCGGCCATCAGCGACAGCAGGGCCACGATGGAGACGGCCTGGAGTACGGCGGCGACGATCACCGGCAGTGCGAGGGCGCCGACCGGGCCGACCGGGCCGAGCGCGACCAGGCCGCCGCTGAGCAGCGCGCCCGCGCCGATCGCGACGCCGATGACGGTGCCGGCCCAGCCGAGGCCGCGCTCGTACTCGGCCGTCGGGTCGGCGGCCAGCGTGGCGTCGACGTACCAGGATTCGAGCGGGCCGCTGTCGAGCGCCCGGTAGACGCCCTGCAACGCCCAGACCAGGAAGAACATCCAGAACGAGTCGGCCACCGCCATCAGCGCCAGTGAGCCCAGGCCGACCACCCAGGCGGCGGCCAGCACCGGTTTGCGGCCGAGCGCGTCGGCGAAACCGCCGGTGGGCAGTTCAAGCGCCAGCACGACGAGTCCCTGCGCGGTGGCGGCCAGGCCGATCTGGGACAGCGTGAGCCCGCGCTCCTGCATCAGCAGGATCATCACCGGCATGAGCAGGCCGCTGGGCAGCCAGCGCAGTCCGTACAGCGTGAGGTAGCGGAACCGGATCTGGCGTACGGACAGCGCGCTCACGGCTTCCCCTCGGCGGACGGCGGGGCGGACCGCGGGTACGCGGCGTCCATCGGCAGGGCGGCGAGGTAGAACTGCACCGTCTCGGCGTCGGGGTCGTCGGGAGCGGTCTCGTCGCGGTGCCGCTCGAAGACCGCGAAGACCTCCTCCTTGATCGCTTCGAGGCGGGAGACCGGGATGCGCATGAAGAAGTCGCCCATGCCGAATCCGTCACGCCAGGCCGGCGACCACCGGTGCCGCTGGGCGAACCACCGCTCGGCGTGCTGGGCGAAGAAGCGGACGTAGTCCGCCTCGATCCACTCGATGGCGGCGCGCGCGTCCGGGTCGTCGTCGAAGTCGCTTGATTCCCAGTTGGTGACATCGTGCGCGGCCCGCCAGTAGCGCTGCCGGCCGGTGCCGAGGGTCGGGTCCTCGACCACGAGGCCCACCTCGGCGAGCTGCCGCAGGTGGTAGCTGGTCGCGCCGGTGTTGGTGCCGAGTTGTTCGGCCAGCGTGGTGGCGGTGGCCGGGCCGCCCAGGCGCAGCGCCCCGATCAGCCGCATGCGCAGTGGCTGGGCCAGGGCCCGAACCTGCCGGTGGTCGATGCGGACGGCGCGGTCCGCGGGGCGCTTCTTCTCCTCCATGAGATGCACAATATCTGTGCAAACTTTCCATGCACAAGATGCTTGCAAAGAATCTGTGCGACTAGCCGTACAGTTCCGCCACGCCACGCAACCGGGTCCGCAGCAGCCCCGCGGCACGGGTGGAGTCCAGCACCACAGCACCCGGGCGGCGCAGCCCGGCGGCGGCGATCGTGGTCGTCCGCAGCCCGCTCGCGTCCACCCCGTCGTGCCGGGCCACCAGCAGGCCCAGCCCGGCGCGGCTCACCGCGTCCGGCCCGGCCACGTTGAGCAGCCCGGCGTGGTCGCCCGGCACCAGCTCCAGCACCGCGGCGGCGAGGTCGGCGACGTGCACCGGACAGCGCAGCTCGTCGGTGAACAGCGTGGCCCGGCCGGCCAGCGCGTCCCGGCAGAGCTGGATCTGCTTGCTGCCCTCCCCCACGATCAGCGAGGTCCGCACCAGCGCCGCGCCCGGGTCCACCGCCCGCACCGCCGTCTCCGCCGCCGCCTTCGCCGCCCCGTACGGGTGTAGCGGCGTGGGCACGTCCTCGTCCGCGTACGGCGTGGGCCGCCCGGCGTGCAGCGCGTCGCTGGACAGGTGCACCAGCCGGGCGCCCACCTCGGCGGCGGCGACGGCGATGTGGGCCGCCCCGTCCGCGGTGACCGTCCAGTCGTCGTACCGGTAGGGGGTGGCGACGACCGCGTCGGGGCGTACCCGGGTCAGCAGCTCGCGCACGGCGGCGCGGTCGGTCACGTCGAGCCGGTGCGGCGCGACGCCGGGCACCGCGACGGCGGTGGAGTGGTACGTGCCGGCCACCCGGTGCCCGGCGGCGACCGCCTGCCGGCACACCTCGGCGCCGAGGAAGCCGCTGGCTCCCACCACGAGCAGATGCATCAGTCCCCCTGAAGATCGAAAAGGCCCGCGTCATCATGACGCGGGCCTCTCCGGGAAGCGAGGATCAGGTCGGGTCGGCCACCGGGGCGGCCGGGCCGGCGGTGCCGGCGTGCGCACCGGCCGGGGCCTTCGGCTTGGCGTCGATGCCCGCCTCGGCGCGCTGCTGCCCGGTGATCGGGGTGGGCGCGCCGGTCAGCGGGTCGAAGCCGCCCCGGGTCTTCGGGAACGCGATCACCTCGCGGATCGAGTCCGCGCCGGCCAGCAGCATGCAGACCCGGTCCCAGCCGAACGCGATGCCGCCGTGCGGCGGGGCGCCGTACTTGAACGCCTCCAGCAGGAAGCCGAACTTGTCCTGCGCCTCGTCGGCGGTGATGCCGAGCAGGTCGAACACCCGCTGCTGCACGTCGCCCCGGTGGATACGGATCGAGCCGCCGCCGATCTCGTTGCCGTTGCAGACGATGTCGTACGCGTAGGCCAGCGCCCGGTCCGGCGCGTCCTCGAACTTCTCCACCCACTCCGCGTTCGGCGAGGTGAACGGGTGGTGCACGGCGGTCCAGCCGCCGTCGTCCGTCTTCTCGAACATCGGCGCGTCGACCACCCAGCAGAACGCCCAGGCGCTCTCGTCGACCAGGTTCGCCCGCTTGGCGATCTCGATCCGGGCCGCGCCGAGCAGCTCCTGCGCCTCACGGGTGTTGGTGCTCGCGGCGAAGAAGACCGCGTCGCCGGGCTTCGCGCCGACCGCGTCGGCCAGGCCGGACAGGTGCGCCTCGGACAGGTTCTTCGCCACCGGGCCGCGCGGCTCGCCGGTCTCGGCGTCCAGCACCACGTACGCCAGGCCCCGCGCGCCGCGCGCCTTGGCCCAGTCCTGCCAGCCGTCCAACTCCTTGCGGGTCTGGGACGCGCCGCCGGGCATGACCACCGCGCCGACGTAGCCGCCCGCGTCGATCGCGCCGGCGAACACCCGGAACCCGGTGCCGCGCAGGTAGCCGGTCAGCTCGGTCAGCTCGACGCCGTAGCGCAGGTCCGGCTTGTCCGAGCCGTAGCGGGACATGGCGTCGTGCCAGGTGATGCGCGGGATCGGCTGGGCGATCTCGTAGCCGGCGAGGTCCTTCCACAGCGCCGAGACGATCGCCTCGCCGAGGTCGATCACGTCGTCCTCGGTGACGAACGACATCTCGATGTCGAGCTGGGTGAACTCCGGCTGCCGGTCGGCGCGGAAGTCCTCGTCGCGGTAGCAGCGGGCGATCTGGTAGTACCGCTCCATGCCGCCGACCATCAGCAGCTGCTTGAACAGCTGCGGCGACTGCGGCAGCGCGTACCAGCTCCCCGGCTGCAGGCGTACCGGCACCAGGAAGTCCCGGGCGCCCTCCGGGGTGGAGCGGGTCAGCGTCGGCGTCTCGATCTCCAGGAAGTCCCGCTCGTGCAGCACGCCGCGGGCGATCTGGTTGGCCCGCGAGCGCAGCCGCATGGCCTTGGCCGGGCCGCCCCGGCGCAGGTCCAGGTAGCGGTACTTGAGCCGGATGTCGTCGCCGGCCTCGATCTGGTCGTCCACCGGCAGCGGCAGCGGCGCGGCCTCGGAGAGCACCTCCAGCGCGGTCGCGGTCACCTCGACCTCGCCGGTGGGCAGATCCGGGTTCTCGTTGCCCTCCGGGCGGCGGGTCACCTCGCCGACGACCTTGACGCAGAACTCGTTGCGCAGCGCGTGCGCGTCCTCCTCGCGGAAGACCACCTGCACCACGCCGGAGGCGTCGCGCAGGTCGACGAAGATGACACCGCCGTGGTCGCGCCGGCGGGCCACCCACCCGGCGAGCGTCACCGTCGAGCCGGCGTCCGCCGCGCGCAGGCTTCCGGCATTGTGGGTACGGATCACGGCTGGCGTCTCCTCAATCTGGTCCACTCACTGCTCCCCCGCATTCTGTCAGGGCGGGCGGGCCCGCTCCCCGGCACCCGTCGAGCCCGGCCCGTCCCGGGGCGCGGCAGAGCCCGGCGGCGGCGGTCAGTGGTGGCCACTGTGGCCGCGCTCGCGGTCGGTCCGGGCCGCCGGGAGGCGGGCGCCTGACCGGGTACGCGGAACGGGCCGCCGGTCACCCGGCGGCCCGTTCGCGTGCGGTGGTTCAGTAGACGCTGACGCCGTAGCGGCTGAGCGCCTCGGTGACCGGCTGGAAGTAGGTGGTGCCACCGAAGGAGCAGTTGCCGCTGCCGCCGGAGGTGAGGCCGAGCGCGGTGCTGCCGGAGAAGAGCGAGCCGCCGCTGTCGCCGGGCTCGGCGCAGACATTGGTGCGGATGAGGCCGGAGACGCTGCCCTCGGCGTAGTTCACGGTCGCGTTGAGCGCGTTGACGCTGCCGCTGCGCAGGCCGGTGGTGCTGCCGGAGCGCTGCACGCTCTGGCCCACGTAGGCGTTGCCGGCGCCGGTGATGTCGCGGTAGCTGCCGTTGTAGAGGTAGACGTTCCCCGGCTGCGAGCCGCTGCTGTAGCGGACGATGCCGTAGTCGTTACCCGGGAAGCTGGTCCCGGCGCGGGTGCCGAGCAGGCTGGTCTGCGAGGAGTTGCTGTACCAGCTCGACGAGATGTTGGTGCAGTGACCCGCGGTGAGGAAGTAGTAGGTCGAGCCGCTGCGGACGTTGAACCCGAGCGAGCAACGGCCTCCGCCGCCGGCGTAGATGGCCTGGCCGCCGGAGATCCGGGTGCTCAGCACGCCGGCCTCGGCCTCGATCCGGACCGCGCCACCGGTGCGGGCGGCGGCGGCCTTGACCCGCTCCAGCTTGGCGCCGGTGACGGTGCTGTCGACGGAGACGACCACCTGGTTGGTCGCCGGGTCGGTCCACCAGGCGGTGCCCGGGATCTTGGCGGAGCGCTCCAGCTCGCTGGTGGCGGCCCGGAGCTGCTTGGCGCCCCGGGTGACCAGCTTCGGGGTGGCGCCGGCGGCGTGCACCTGCCGGGCGGCGGCGGCGTCGGTCACCGTGACGACCATCTTGCCGCTGGCGTCGGCGTACGCTCCGGCGGCGCGGTCGCCGAGCTTGGCCACGAGCGTGGCGGCGGCGTCGGGCGAGGCGGCGGCGGGGGCCGCCTGGGCGGGGGCGCCGAGCAGAGAGCCGGTGGCCAGGGTGCCGGCCAGAGCGACGGCAGCGGCGCGGCGGAGCGTGGACCTCGTGGGTCGCATGTAACAACCTCCGAAAGGGGGTGAACGGGCGCTGTCATGGGGGCGCGCCCGAGGACAACCCGGGCGACCTGGGGAAACCGCCCGAGTGACCAAAGTATTCACACATTTAAGATCGTAAGCAAGGCAAGATTTTGCCCGGGTTCACGCCAGCGTCCGATGTAACACCTGAGCAACAACACCGACACCATCTGTCAGAGCGGCGGCGGGCGGCGGCAGGCACCCGGGCCCGGGCGGGGCAGCACGTCGCGCGCCCCGGTGATCTCGTGCCCCTCGGCGCAGCGCAACGCGACCCGGACCTCGGCGCCGCAGTCGCGGTGCGCCACGCTCAGCGGCGAGGGTAGCGGTCACCCCACCCGAGCACCGCGACGAGCACCGGCCAGAGGCCCAGACCCATCTCGGTGAGCCGATGCTCGTGGCGCGGCCGGCCGCCTGGTGGCCCACGCCACCTCGACCTGCCTCATCCTCCCCCTCCCCGGCCCTCCTCACCGGTCCCCGGCGATCTTGCAGTTGCGGCCCCCGCTGCGCCGTGTCTGCGGCATTTGCGGGGGCCGTAAGTGCAAGTCACCCGGTCTCTTCGGGACGCCGCGCAGGCGTGAAAATGGTGGGTAGGTCGCCCGCCGACGCCGATCGATCTTGGTCCGTTTGAGGCCGTGTGCAAGTCTGGCGCCGGGGCCACGGACCTCACGGGTCACGCATTGTTGCTTCGAGCACGCCGGTCAGATTTTCGGTTTCCGACCGAGGCCCCCGGGCGGCCTGCCTCCTGGTCGATCACGGGTGCACGGAAGGGAACGAGGGATGGGTGGCAGGCGGGTCGAGGAGATCCCGGACGCCGACAGTGAGCAGGTCTGGCAGCGGGTGTGTGCGGTCGATGTGGCGAAGGAGTCCGGGATGGTG
>NZ_FMCV01000042.1 GCF_900091565.1 Micromonospora marina
ATCGTGGACAAGGGCTACCGCGACGCCGCCGTCGAACAGCAGCTGGCCGAACGCGGCGTCACCATGATCCGCCCCGCCTACCGCACCGAAGCGCAACGCCCCGGACGGGCACTGCTACACGCCCTGCGCCAAAGCATCGAGTCGGTCAACCAGACCCTCAAAGGCCAACTCGACCTCGAACGACACGGCGGACGAACTCCCGCCGGCGTGGCCGTACGCGTCTTGCAACGCATCCTCGCGCTCACCGCCGTGATCTGGCACAACTGGCACACCGGCCAGCCGGTCCTACGATCCCTGACCGCCTACGACCACTGACCCTTGGAATAGATCGTCTAGGTGCTGCTGGGCCTGCTGCGGCCGACCCAGGTCATGGAAGCAGTGGGCGATCTCGTCGGCGAGATACGCCGCGTCGAAGTACCGGATCCACGCCGGCTCGTCTTCAGGCTTGCTCCGAACCAGTTGCTTGTCCGCGATGCTGAGGTGGGTTAGACAGTCGTCTTCGCGTCCAAGGCGGGCGTGCGTGCGCGCCACCACCGCGTGCAGCGCGGCTGCCACAGCGGGCGTGGCCCGGGTCTCGCTTCCTCTCACCGCCGTCAGCGCCATCCTGCGTGCCGGCTCGGGGTGCCCGCAGTGCAGCGCGAGGTGGCCGATGTTCACGGCGAGCAGATAGCTGCCGTACAGGCGATCGCCGGCGGCTTCCGTCAGGCGTAGGGCGCGAAGGTAGCGGCGCTGGGCGAGGCCATGGGCGCCGGTGTCAACCGCCTGGTAGCCACAGAGCTCGAAGAATCCCGCCGCCAGGGTGTAGAGGTGCCGGCCGATTGCCTCCGAGGCGGGCGGGCTGGCCAGGAGCCGGTTCAGCTCGCGTTCGACATACCGCTGTACCTGGGTGTGGACTCGTCCGGCTCCGTGGGTGTGATCCAACTGGCGGAACATCGCCAGGGCGGTCTCTGCGGAGTCGAGATCTTCTTCGCCGACCTGATCGAGCGAATCGGCGTGGCCGGGCACAGACAGACGGGGACTCGCTGGGCAGTTCAGCCAGTCGAGCGCGGCGCGATCAAGAACGCCGGGCTGGAAGGGAACGCGGATGACCATGTCCGCCACCCCGAGCGCCTCCTCTGCTGGGACGGCCAGCAGGCTGCTGGCTTCAGCAGCAGGACCGCGCGGGGAAGTTGTCCGCATACCCGGATTGGTGCGACTGCCCTCAAGAAGCGGTAGCAGGCGGATCAGCGCCCCTCCGGCGGCCAACGCTCCGTCGCAGGCTTCAACGAACTCTTGAGACGGGAAACGCTCCGCTGTCTCGACCCGGCGCACCAGGTCAGCGCTGAACCGGATCATCGTGCCGAGTCGCGCCTGGGAGAGGCGAGCCCGTTCGCGTAGCCGGCGCAACTCGGCACCGAAGAAGTGGCGCTCGGACAGGGACGGCTCGAGCATCCGCGGGGACTGACCCATAAGCTCCGCCTCCTCTGGCTGCGCAGACATCATGGCCGACGAGCAGCGTGAATATGGTGCACATAGGGTCACTCACTGTTCAGCGTGGCGCAACCAAGAACACCGAGATCCGCAGACGCAGGAGTACGCATCGGCGGCGCACATGCGGACAACGGCTTCGTCCGCATGGTCGGCATTCACTTCACCGGCTCGGTGGGTGAGTGTGGAGGGGTCGTCAGATCTGCCCCTCACTTGTACGAGCGCGGGAGGTTGCGGTGGAGCAGGAGACCGTTGCGCCGCCATGATCTTGATCTACGTCGGCTGCGTCCCACCGGGCCGAGACATCACGCGTATGAATATCAGCGGATACCGCCGGACCTTAATGCGTGGCCTGCAGGAGGCGACCTTGAACCAGCATCGCACCTACTTCAGACGTCCATGTGACTTTGCGAGTTCAGCGGCTTGACGCTCTGTTGAGCCCGAGAAGAGCGGAACGACGGGCCATCCGATCGGGAGGCCGGGATGAAAAGGAGAAACCCGAATGAGTGTCGACACGGCGAGCGGCGCGGACCTCCACGCCGCGATGGTCGATCAGCTCGTCGCTGATCACGTGGACAAGGGGCTGGTGATGCGGCCCGAGATCGAGGCGGCGCTACGCTCCGTGCCACGCCATCTCTTCACACCGGATGCCGCGCTGATGGAGGCGTACCGGGCCGACCAGGCCGTGGTGACCAAGCGGATCGGCGACGAGGCGGTCAGTTCGGTGTCGGCGCCGTGGCTCATCGCGGAGATGCTCGGTCAGGCCGCGGATGCCATCGACGGCGGGTTGGCCGGCAGGCACGTCCTGGAGATCGGTTCCGGCGGGTACAACGCTGCGCTGCTGCGCGAACTGGTCGGCCCGTCAGGCTCGGTCACGACTGTGGACATCGATCGCGAGGTGACCGACCGGGCCACCGCCTGCCTCACCGCAGCTGGGTACGACGACGTGGTCGTGGTGTGCGCGGACGCCGAGCAGCAGGTCAACCCGGGCCGTCTGTACGACTTGATCATCGTCACGGTCGGTGCCTGGGACATCTCACCGGCCTGGACCGCCCAGCTCGCCGAGAACGGAACGCTGGTCGTGCCGCTCCGGACGTTCGGGATGACCCGCTCGTGGGCGCTGCGTCGGACGGGGGACCGGCTGGTCAGCCACAGCCAGCGGTTGTGCGGCTTCGTCTCGATGCAGGGCGCCGGGGCGCATGACGTGCGGTACGTCGAGATCACTGACGGGGTGCACCTGCGGCTGGACGAGGACCAGCAGGTCGATCGTCACGCTGTTGAAGAGCTGTTGACGCAGCCGCAGACGCAGGCATGGGCCGGGGTGAGCCTGCCCCCTCGTACCGTGCTGGCTGACCTCGACCTGTGGCTGGCGACCCGCATCACCGATGCGGGACAGCAGTTCGTCGTTCTCACGGCCCAGCAGGAGGCCGTCGATGCGGGCGTCGTCGTCCCGGCGTGGCGCTTCGGCACGCCGGCCGCCCTGAACAACGGCGCGTTCTGCTACCGCTCGACGCTGCGCTGGAACGACGAGGACAGGTTCGACCTCGGCGCCTGTGCCCACGGGCCTGATGCCGCGTCGGCGGCCGGTCGGATGGTCGGACAGATGCGCACGTGGCTGGATTCGGGCAGCCCTTCGCCGGTGTTGCATGTCCTGCCCGCTGATACTCCCGACGGCGACCTGCCGGCCGGGACGGTGCTGGACAAGCGGCACAGCCGCTTCGTCCTCACCTTCACCCCCGCATAGAAGGGAACGCACGTGAACGACACCGACACCTCGGAGTTCGCCCTGGACGTCAGCCTGGTCGACGCCGGCCCCACCGCGGGTGGCTACGCCACCGCCACCGACGACGGGTGCGGCTCCGGCAACACCGGCTCCAACGCCTGCACCACGAAGTGCGACGGCGGCAACTGACCCATCCGTTCCTCTCACGATCGGGCCCGGCGTTGAGCGCGCCGGGCCCGTCGATTCGGTGGTGCATCATGGTTCCCGCATCTGGTGCGGCGCTGATCAGAATCGCCGCCTACCCCCAGGGCCTCGTTTTGCCTGCCTGGCCCGATATGGCCCATGGCCATCCGGATCAGTGGCGCGAGTGGCTGGACAAGACCTGGACGCTGCCCGGCTTCGCGGCAGCCGTTACCGGTGCGGCACCGCAGCTGGCCGGCCAGATCCAACACACACTGAGCGGTGACCTAGTGCCTCAGCAGCGGCTGCGGCGCCTGGTGCAGTCAGCGGTCCGGTACCTGCTGCGCTGGACCACCCGGGCGACTCCGTTCGGCACGTTCGCTGGCGTCGCCCCGGTTCAGTTCGGCGCTCGCGCGTCGGTTTGCCTGGGTGACGCCCATCGCGCGGTCTCCCGCCCCGATGGACAGTTCATCGCCGAGCACACCGCGCGGGCCGAACACGACCTGGCTACCCTGCGCACCGTCCCCATCGTGACGAACTCGTTGGGATACCGGCGCGGCGACAGGTGGATTTTGCCCTGTGCCCACGCCCGCGACGATCGGCGGTGGGACGTCGAGGTCCGCCTGACCGGCCCGATCCGGGCCGCGATCCAGGCCGCGCGGTCCCCGGTCAGGTTCACCGACCTCGCCACGAGGGTCGCCGGAGGCGCCAGCATCGCCGACGCCGAGCGGCTACTGGCCGACCTGGTCCACACCGGCGTGATGCTGTCGGCCCTCCGCCCGCCCATGACAGCCACCGACCCGGCCTCCCACGTTGCCCGCCACTACGTCATCCCGGAACCGGGCAGCCGGACCGCCGTCGATCTCCGCGCCGACATTGCCGTGACACTGCCCCCGCCGGTACTGCACGAGGCGGAACGGGCCGCGTCCACGCTCATGGCGGTAGCGCCACCACCTACCCCTGGGTGGGCCGAGTACCACAGCGCGTTCATCGAGCGATGGGGTCCCGGAGCGGCTGTTCCCATCCGCGAGGTGCTGAACGTGCTGGGGTTCCCATCCGGCTACCGGGGATCCACTCGCCGGGCCCCAGTGCTGTTCACCGCCCGCGACCGGCTGCTCGGACAGCTCGCGCAGCAGGCCGCCCTCGACGGCTGCGCCGAGGTGGTGCTCGACGACGCGCTGATTGACCAACTGCGGAGGGATGACGAGCGGCCGCCGATCCCGCACACCGAACTGCGGTTCTTCCTCGCCGCCGAAACCACGAGCGATCTGGACCGCGGCGCGTTCACCCTGACGGTGCTCAGCGGGTCCCGCCACGCCGGAGTCGCCACAGCCCGGTTCCTGCATCTGCTCACCCCCGCCGAACTAGCCGGATTCCAGCAGGTCTACCGGCACCTGCCGACCGCCCTGCCCGGCGCGGCCTCCGTGCAGCTGTCCGGACCTCCGCTGGACGCCCGTCTGGCTGCAGTGGCCCGCACGCCCGAGATGCTTCCCGTCCTCCCTCTCGGCGACTTCCACCCAGCAGCGCCGTACACGCTTGAGGACCTGGCGGTGGTCGGCGATGGACACCGGTTGTGGCTGGTTTCGGCGATCACCGGTCAGCCCGTCGAGCCGCTGCTGTTCAACAGCGTGCTGCTCCCCACGCTGCAGCAGCCGCTGATGCGGTTCCTGACCGAGATCTGGACCGCCTGGACAGCACCCTGCAGGCGGTTCGACTGGGGACACGCCAGCGGCCTGCCGTTCCTACCCCGCCTTCGGCGAGGACGCACCGTCGTGCACCCCGCCCGCTGGATCATCGACCACACCGCGCTTCCCGCTCAGGGCGTCGGATGGCAGCAGTGGTGCGACGCTTGGCAGCGACACCGCCATCAGCGGCACATCCCGCAGCGGGTCTTGATCGGCGACGACGACATACGCCTACGCCTTGACCTGGACAACCCCGCCCACCTGGCTGTGTTACGAGACCACCTCGACCGGCATCCCCGCGCCGTGATCGCTGAGGCGCCAGGGCCGGCGGGCTGGATCGACGACCGCCCGGCCGAACTCCTGCTCACCCTCACCCACCCCGCGCCGGCCGCCCGAACAGCCCGGCCAGCCCGAATCGCGACCACTGTTCAGCACTGGCCTGGGCGGCCACAGTGGCTGGAGGCACACCTACACGGCCACCTCGACGGCATCTTGACTGACCTCGCCGACCGCCCCGCCGACCACCTGCCAGCCGGCTGGTGGTTCCTGCGCTATCCCCACCCCGAGCCGCACCTGCGGCTGCGCATCCCGATCTCGGGCACCGACGGGTTCGCCGACATCGCCCGCCATCTCGCCGGCTGGGTGCAGCACCTGCACGATGCCGCCGTCGTGCACGACTACAGCCTGCACCCGTACCGCCCCGAAACCCGCCACGGCGCCGCGGCGACTCTCGCTGCCGCCGAGCAGGTGTTCGCCGCCGACTCCCACGCGGTTCTGCACAGACTTACCGGCGATCGACAAGCCGCCACCGCCGCCGGGATGATCGCCATTGCCGACGGCTTTACCGGCGACGGGCCGCGCTGGCTCGCCACCTACGTCGCCCACCGGACGGGTACCCGCCTCGACCCCACCCAGCTCGAACACGCCCGACGCCCCATGTATGACGAGCCACTCGCGGCAGCGCTGGCCAACTACCGGTTACTGGTCGTCGATGACGGGCTCGACCCCGACGACGTGCTGGGGGATCTGCTGCACCTGCATCACGCACGCATGATCGGCGTCGACCCCGCCTCTGAACAGCACTGCCTGCGACTGGCCCGCGCCATCGCCCGCACCACCCTCGCCGGGCGTAAGCCGTGACCGCGGGACAGTCCCTCGCCGACGGCGCGGCCGGCATCGCCCTGCTGCACCTCGAAACCAGCAACCGGCCCGCAGCCTACGAGGCACTGCGCCACGCCACTGTCGGCGGCGTGAGCATCGCCGACGGGGCCAGCCTCTTCTACGGCGCTCCCGCACTCGCCTTCGTCCTCGCCACCACCGACCACCCGGGGCTCGTCCAGGCGCGAGCGGCCACCGCCGACGGCACCGCCACGGTGACCCGCCGACGGCTCGACACCGCCCACCGCCGCATCGATCGCCATCAGCAGCCGAACTACGCCGAGTACGACCTCATCCGCGGGCTTACCGGCCTCGGCGTCGTTCTACGCCGGCTCGGCGATCAGGACCTGCTCCGCCAAGTCCTGGACTACCTCGTCCGGCTCACTGAACCGCGAGGCGCACTACCCGGCTGGTGGTGCGGGAACGGACCCGAACGCCACCAGCCACCGCCCCCGGGCGGTCACGCGAACTTCGGCATGGCCCACGGCATCACCGGCCCACTGGCGCTGCTCGCCCTCACCCTCCGCGACGGCATCACCGTCGCCGGACACGCCACGGCGATCAACCGCATCAACCGATGGCTGGACGCCTGGCAGCAGCACACCGACGGCACCATCTGGTGGCCACAAACCATCACCCTCACCGACCTACACAAGGGATTGCCAGCGCAGAGAACCCCGCTGCGGCCGTCCTGGTGCTACGGCACGCCGGGCATCGCCCGCGCCCAGCAACTCGCTGCACAAGCCCTGCACGACACCACCCGGCAGCACCTCGCCGAGACGGCCTTCACCACCTGCGCCACCGACGCCGGGCAACTCCAGCGGCTCACCGACCGAAGCCTGTGCCACGGCACCGCCGGCCTCCTGGCCACCGCCCGCCGCATCGCCGCCGACGCACTCACCCCCACACCCCTCGATCTCGTCACCGATCTCCACCAGCAAGCCACCCCCACCAACGACGAGCCCGAGGGGTTGCTCGACGGGAAGGCAGGAGCCGACCTCGTCACCGCCGTCACCACTGCGGCCTGGGACGCCTGCCTCCTTCTCACCTGACGAAAGAGCCGCCGTGGACCACACCCCCTGGCACCAGATCAACATCAGCTACCCCGGCCAGACCGCCCGCGAGCGCGAGCAACAGGCCGTCACCCACCTCAGCCGAGTGCTCCCCGCCGCCGAGACCGCCGGCCTGATCACCTCCTGGTGGTTCATCCGTAAAGGCGCCTGGCGCATCCGCTACCTCCCCACAGACAGCCCAGACAGCGGAGACCAGGCCCGCTGGCTAATCACTGAAGGGGCCACCTGGACGGGCGACATCTACGAACCCGAAACACACGCCTTCGGCGGCGGCGAATCCATGACCACCGCCCACACGCTGTTCCACCACGACAGCCACCACCTCCTCACCTACCTCCACCAGCACCCCGATACCCGGCGCGAACACTCCCTGATCTTGTGCACCGCTCTGATGAGGGCAGCAGGGCTCGACCTCATTGAGCAGGGCGACGTCTGGGCCCAAGTCGTCGAGCACCGCGCGGCACACCTCAACCAGGCACTCGCCACCGATGCCCGCAGGTGGGAGAGGTTCACCGGAGACGTTCGAACTCTGCTGCTCGGCGCACCTCGCACCACCGGCGGCTGGCACACCGCATTCGCGAACGCCGGCGCAGCCCTACACCGCCAACGGGAAGAGGGCACCCTCACCCGCGGCCTGCGGGCGGTAATCGCCTTGCACGTGATCTTCCACTGGAACAGGCTCGGACTACCCGCCACCACCCAGGCCACCCTCGCCCGAGCGGCCCAGGAAGCCATCTTCGGCCGGCCCGATACCCACCCGCCAGGCCTCGGGTAGACGCACCAGGAACGAGTGGAGGAAGGCGCCATGCCCGAGAAGGTGATCACCGAGAAGGTTCTCTGCTATGTCATTCGGGAAGGTCACTTGCTCGTCTTCCGGCACACCGACTTCAGCTACGAGGAGGTGGGCATCCAGGTGCCCGGTGGCAGTGTCCGCCTGGGTGAGGACCCGGCGGACGCGGCGCTACGGGAGGCCCGAGAGGAGACCGGGCTGACGGGCTTCACTGTCGTGCGCAAGCTGGGGGAGATCGAGTACGACATCAGCCCGCTCCGCTTCGAGATCCAACGTCGGCAGGTCTTCGAGGTGGCGCTGCGCGGGCCGGCGCCCGAGCGGTGGGCGAGCCAGGAGGATCATGACGGTAAGCGGGAGCCCACCCGGTTCGAGTGTTTCTGGATACCGTTACGGGCCGCGCACGTCCTGCAGTCCGGCCAGGGTGCCCTCGTGGGCCGCTTGTTCGACTGACCACCGAATCCCAATAGTGGCGACAAGGGGACACGATGCGGGAAGACGAGCTGCGGGATCTGGTCCAGTGCAGCTCGTGGCTGGTGCGGGCGCTGGGTGTCGTTCGGGACTCCGGGCTGCCGGACGCCTGGATCGGCGCCGGCGTCATCCGCGACCTGGTCTGGGGCCAGCGGTACGGCGACGGCTTCGACCCTGCGCTGGTGCGGGACATCGACGTCGTCTTCCTCGACCCGGCGGACCTGAGCCGCGACAACGACGACCGGGCCACCGAGTGGCTGGTGGCGGGCTGGCCGGAGCCGCCGTGGGAGGCGAAGAACCAAGCCGCCGTGCACACCTGGTACCCGGCCAAGTTCGGCGGCGGACCGGTGGCGCCGTTGCGGACCATCGCCGACGCGGTCGCGACCTGGCCCGAGTACGCCACCGCCGTGGCCGTCCGCCTCGACGCGGACGACCAGATCGCGGTGTGCGCCCCGCACGGCCTCGACGACCTGCTCGACGGGGTGTGGCGACGCAACCCGACCAGGGTCAGCCCGGTCATCTCCCGGCAGCGACTCGCCCGCCACCGCCCCACCGAACGCTGGCCCGGCGTCCGCATCGTGACCTGATCTGGCGCTCGAAGCCAGTGAGGGGCGCTACCGAGGCCTGCGACCGTGGACCGGGAGCCGTTCCTACCTGCCGGGGCTGAACGCGGGCTTGCGCCAGAACGACACGATGAAGCTCATCAGCGCGCCTCCGAGGATGGACACGGCATGCGGCTCTTACTGCTTCAGCTACCTGCGCTCGTCGGGGTGCTCGTCGGCGCTGTTGCGACGTACCTGACCACTGCGGCGCAGGAGCGGAGCCGCTGGCGCAGGCAACAGGCGATCCGCTGGGACGAGCGACGGCTCGCCGCCTACTCGGACTACGCGCATGCCGTTAAGAAAGGTACCTCGATTGCGGTACGCCTCGCCGCTACGCGGGGCGTTTATCAGGACGACTTTTGGTTTGGCGGGGAGACGAGTGAAGCTGAACTTATCGATGCGGAGGAAGAGCGAACGACCAAGTGGGAAGCGGTGCTAATGCTAGGTGATGAGGCGGTAGTCGCGGCCGCGCGGGAGTGGCACCAGGTGATGTTCCGCCTCATGCGGTTGGCCGTCGGTCAGTCCAGCGACTTGACGTGGCACGAGGCTGTACATGCTGCTGGTCAAGCACGAGGTCGTTTCTATGCAGCCGTGCGCCGTGACCTCGGCGTGAAATTCGGGGAGTCATCCGAGCCTTACGAGTGGCAGATGTCCAAATGGCTGGCAAACATTCCCAAAGATCGGCAAGACGTCGCTACCCATAACACTGTCGATCCGGAGCACCAAGGATAGACTCTCTGATTACTGCGCGACGTTCGCCAATGCTGCAGTCCTCGGTCGGATCTGTTACTCCCGGCCGGCCGTAGATTAGTGAAAGCTCCCGCGATTTTGCCGACCTCGCGCCGTGAACTGCTGATGGTCTGGTACTTCCTTGCCTCTGGCCGGCAAGACCGGGTGTCAGCGCTGGGTGAATCCCAGAGCCTCGTCACGTAGCCCTTCGAGCACTTCGACGTTTTGTAGTATGACGCCGGGGTCGTGGGTGTGGGTGGCCTTCAGTCTCGACATTCGATCGAGCACCTCTCCGTCGGCCAGGTTGGCCAGCCAGGCTGCGATCTGCTGGTCGCTCGGTGAGTCGTCTACCCGACTGACCAGATCGACCAGGTCGGTCCGGGCGGCTGCTGCGGTCAGGCGTTGTTTTTGGCGATCTGCGGCCGACACTGACGAACCCACCGAAATTGCCTGGCGTTCGTCCTGGTGGCCAACGGCAATCTCATAGCGCGCCGGAAGTGCCGGCTCGGGCGGTTCTGTGCCCGTGATGAGTCGCGGGACGGCCTGGGTGCGGACCCAGCTAGAGATCTCATCGAGTTCGTGCATCAGGACCGGCCACCGGTCTGTGCCCGGTCGATTTATCCCGACCGTCGGAAACAGGGTGACGGGGATGATGGTGCCGATCGGAGTTTCAGCGATGACGCTACCAACGCGCAGCGGCTCCTCGGGCCGCGATGGCAGGTCGCGTACCGAGCGTGGCATGTGGTCTTCCCGGTACATGGCAGCTAAGCGGACCGCAGTGATCGCGGGTGTCCGGTGCTTCGCGTGGTTCGTGTGGAGCACCAGTCGAGCCAGAGGGTGCATCTGCGGATCGCGCTGACGGTGGAAGGGCTGCAGGCGATCGATCCGCCGCACGAGTTCGCTGCCAGCTCGCAGAGACGGCGGACGGTCACGGAGTTGCTTCCTGGTCCATGCCTCGAATTTTTCGTACGTGTCCGACGCGGGCATCTCGACCAGCCTGGCCGCCTTCTCGTCGAGCGGCGCCCCCTCCAAGAACTCGACCTCGGCGAACAACGCGTGCTCAAGCGCGGCCCTCAGTGCCACCAACGCGTCGGCCACGAGGAGTGGCACCTTGCGCGGGATCGGAGCCACGCTGTCTACGACGGTCCGGCTGAGTGATCTCGTCGGAACCTCGCGCAAGCCGACCACGCCATCGGCCTGCGTCTGGTAAGCGAAGAGCAGATCGCCGACCTGTCCGATCAGTTCGTCTGCGTGCGAGAGCGTCGCGGCGACGCCGAGATGGCGCTCGGGCAGCCAATGAGGCGTCGAGTCCGTCACGCCGCGATCTTATGTGGTGTGGAGATCGGCACCCGCGTGCCGGAGCGAGCGCTGCGTAGTCCTTGGTGGCGACGCCGAAAAGTGAATACATGGTCTGAACTTTGCTGATCTTCGATGATGTGCGCGGCGTGTGCTCTCCAGCGGGTGCCAACCGGGGCGAACCGGTGCCAACGTGGGTCACCGTGGGCGACTGGCGGTCGCAGACCGGGGTTCGTGTGCTCGGGGTGTGCTCCTGGGCTGCGACAACGGCGGTCCGGGGAACGTGGGTGAACCCGTGCCACTCCCTGCCACCCCAGGTGAACCCCCAGGTCGCTAGACTAGGCCCTCGCGCCCTCGTAGCTCAGGGGATAGAGCATCGGTTTCCTAAACCGTGTGTCGCAGGTTCGAATCCTGCCGGGGGCACCAACACAAGGCCCTGACCAGCAAGAAGCCGGCCAGGGCCTTGATGTGTATCTATATAGTTTTGAATCGTCCCCCCGAAAACCCTCGGATGGGCGGTCGGGTTCTAGCGGGTCCGTGGTAAGGCATGCCCGGGGACGGCGTCCCTGTGTGCCTATCCGGCTGGCGTGGGCCATGGGGGGCGACGCCACCATCGCCGACAGCCCGAGGGACATACCCAGGCCGCCACCGTCCGGCGACACCCGGCGTCACGCAGTCACCTCGTACTCGGCGGCGGCCCGTTGCGGACCTTGCTGGCCGGGCCGCCGCGGAGGTTGCTGAACGCGACGCCCTCAGCCTAAATCATCGCGGTCACCGTCCGTCAGGCTGGAGCGCCTGGTGCGCTACACCGGTGGCATCTACGACCAGAGCACCGGATTTACCAAGTTCGGCCAGTGCTGGTACAACCCCCAACAAGGCCGATTCACCCAGCAAGACAGCCTCAGCTTCATCGGCAACCTACGGGACGGCAATCGCTACGCTTATGCGGCGGCAAACCCTGTCAACTACATTGATCCGACTGGCATGTACTCATGGGATGACTTGTGGGGTGATCTTCAGATCGTTGGAGGTGCCGCTGGCGCGGGCGCGGTGGTTGCCGGTCCAGCGGGCCTCGGTGCCGGGGCAGTGGCCGGACTCGGTCTAGTCTTGATCCGCCGGGGTTGCGAAATGCGGGCGGACGACTGCGGCCTGTCAGAATGACGGTTTCCTAGCGAACCGGCCGTAGGGGCAAGCTTCAGAGCAAACGGGGAGGTGAGAGATGAGCAGTTTCGAAGAAGAGGCATTCATACCGGTTGCGCCGGCCGAAGCAATGGAGCGCCTCAAAGATGCACTCCAGGCCCTTGGGCGAGTGAAATCGGCCAAGGTGATGGCAGGTAACTCGATTTCGGTTAAGACCGGAATAAGCATTAAGTCTTGGGGTGAAACAGTTACCGGCTCTGTTGGCCCGGCCAGCGATGGAACTGTGGTACATGTCCGAAGTCAATCTAGAGTGAGGACAACTCTGATCGATTACGGGCGAAACCGCCAGAATGTGAAGCAGGTTATAGAAATGATTCAAGTCGCCTGATTAACCCGGTGTCCAGGCGGCGGCCCGTACCGGTTCCCGGTTACTTGCTGCCGCCTGGGCCCGCTTCGCATTCTGGCAAGTGTGCTGTGCTCGCGAGCGATCTCGCGGGGCACTACCGATGTAACCGTCAGAAACGCGGTTTTAGAGCCCGCGCAGAATGGCGAGGCTGGACGGGCGTGCCTGAACGAGTGCAGGCACAGGATCCGTGATCATGAAGGTGCTTACGCCTCGTGATCACCGGGAGATCCTGTGCCTGCTATCCCAGCATGGCTGATCGAGCCACTGTGGGTCCAGTTCACCGCGCTGCTGCCTGACCGGCCGACATGCGCCCCGACGCATCCGTTGGGCTGCCACCGCAGGCGGGTCGGTGACCGGATCGTGTTCGACAAGCTGATTCAGGTGCTGCGGTTCGGTTGTTCCTACGAGGCGATCGCCGATGCCACCTGCTCGGCCGCCACGATCCGCGGCCGTCGTGACGAGTGGATCCGCCTCGGGGTGTTCGCCCAGCTCAAGCAGATCGCGGTGGACGCCTACGACCGGCTCGTCGGCCTGGTCCTGGACGACATCGCCGTTGACGGCTGTATCACCAAAGCGCCCGGCGGAGGCGACTGCGCCGGACGGTCACCGGTCGACCGGGGCAAGCAGGGAATGAAACGTTCATCGATGGTTGACGGTTACGGCATCCCGCTTGGCCGGGTCCTGGCCGGCGCGAACCGACACGACTCACCGCTGTTGGCCCCCACCCTCGACCGGCTTGACGACCTGGGCCCACTCCCCGAGGCCATCACGGTGCACCTTGACGCCGGTTACGACTCCGCGGTCACCCGCACGCTTCTGGCCGAACGCGGCCTGACCGGCAAGATCGCCCACAAGGGCGACAAGGCGCCCATCCAAGCGGGCCAACGGTGGCATGTCGAGCGGACGAAGTGCGCCGCGAGGCGCTCTGTTGTATCCCCAGTTCAGCTGGGAGGGACTCGAAGGGAGGTTCCTGGGTCGGCTGGCTGACCTGGATCCGAAAGGTGAAGGGGACAACAGCATGCCAGAGATGCCCGGCGGCCGGGTCCAGATGTCAGGGGCGGCGCGTTGGGAGGACCCGCGTGATATGGCGAAAGCTGGATTGCCTGAACCCTAATCTCCAGTCGATGCAAGTTCCCATCCACCGGAAACGGCGTTTGAAACCGGTGCCGTGCTCTGCGTTGGAGTCTTTCGTGGCCGTCGCACCCTCGGAGCGCGGGGCGACGCCCAGCGAGGGTGTTCAAGGAGATGAGTGGGGCGCCTACGTCACGCTGCTACGTACAACAGAGACGAACGCGGGATTGCCTGTCGGGCGCGAGCTCTATGGCAACGGAGGCCTCGTAGTAGTCGCCGGAGTCACGACCGGCCGGGGAGGGCGGGAAAGCCGCCTACAGGGCGAAGGGGGCCAGGTGACGGGACATCACCAGGTCGGGAGGTATGCGTAATGCAGAGCGCCGAAACGGTGCTGGGTGTCCTGCGTGAGCGCGGCAGGCGCGGTCTGCCGCTGAACGAGCTGTATCGGCAGTTGTTCAACCCGCAGTTGTATCTGCTGGCCTACGGGCGCATCTACGCTAACCACGGCGCGATGACACCCGGGGTCACGCAGGAAACCGCGGACGGCATGTCCCTGCGGAAGATCGAACGCATCATCGGTGCGATGCGCCATGAGCGTTTCCGATTCCGCCCCGTGCGGCGGGTCCACATCGCGAAGAAGAACGGGAAGACCCGTCCGCTGGGCCTGCCTACCTGGTCGGACAAAATGGTCGGTGAAGTGGTGCGGCTGCTGTTGGAGGCGTACTTCGAGCCGACCTTTTCCGACCGGTCCCACGGGTTCCGGCCCGGTAGAGGCTGTCACACCGCGTTGCGGGAGGTGGCCGATACCTGGACCGGGACAGCCTGGTTCGTCGAGGGCGACATCGCCGACTGCTTCGGCAGCCTCGATCACGACATCATGATCGCGATCCTGGCGGAGAAGATCCACGACAACCGGTTCCTGCGGCTGGTGCGCAACATGCTCACGGCCGGATACCTGGAGGACTGGAAATGGGGTGCCACGCTGTCCGGAGCACCACAGGGCGGGGTCGCGTCTCCGATCTTGTCCAACATCTACCTGTCAAGCCCCGGGTTTGATGGAGAGTTGGTTAGCTGGTTTTCAGGGGTGTGGTGACCGGTTGGGTCATCGCGTGGAGTGCTTCGTGCTCCGCTGGCGGGACGTGTCCGAGTTCGCCGTGGAGGCGTCGGTTGTTGTACCAGTCGATGTACTCGACGGTGGCCATCTCCAGGTCGTCGAGTCCGCGCCACGGGCCTTGGTTGCGGACGAGTTCGGCCTTGTACAACGAGTTGAACGCCTCGGCCATGGCGTTGTCGTACGAGTCGCCCTTGGAGCCGACGGAGGCGACGGCGCCGGCTTCGGCGAGGCGCTGGCTGTAGCGGATCGCTCGATATTGGA
>NZ_FMCV01000047.1 GCF_900091565.1 Micromonospora marina
GTCGAACGTGACCGGTGCGGTCGCGGACGCGGCGGAGCTGACCGACCCGGGCTACTGGGTGCGGCATGTACGCCAGCCGGTGCGGTTCGCCGACGCGGTGCGCACCCTCCACCAGCAGGACGTCACCCAGTTCCTGGAGGTCGGCCCCGACGCCGTACTCACCGCCATGGCGCAGGACTGCGTCGAGGCGGCCGGCGAAGTCCGGTTCACCGCCACGATGCGTGCCGGGCACTCCGAGGCCGACACGCTGCGCACCGCCCTCGCCGAGCGGTACGTCACCGGCGGCCACGTCGACTGGACGGCATACCTCGCCGCCCTCGACGGGTCCGGCCCCGAGCGGGCAGCCGAGGCACGCCCCCGCGCCATCGCCCTGCCCACGTACGCCTTCGACCAGCAGCGCTACTGGCTCAACACCAGTGCGGGGGTCGAGACGGTGCCCGGGCTCGGTGTCCGCCCCGTCGACCACGCACTGCTCGGCGCCGCCGTACGCGTCGCCGACGACGACGTACGGGTCTTCGGCGCCGAACTCTCCGTACCGACACACCCGTGGCTCGCCGAACACGTCGTCTGGGACTCGGTGGTGGTGCCCGGCGCCGCGCTGGTCGAGCTGGTCCTGCACGCGGGCGCGCAGGTCGGCTGCGACACCCTCGACGAGCTGACCCTCCAGGCCCCGCTGGCGCTCGCCGAGGACGGCACCCGGGCGGTGCAGGTGAAGCTGGGCGCGGCGGACGAGGATGGGCGCCGGACGGTCACCATCCACTCCCGCGCCGCCGCCGACCCGGACGGCGAGTGGGACCGCCACGCGGCGGGCGTCCTCGCCCCCGCCGTGCCGCAGCCCGACCGGTCCGATCCGGCGCCGTGGCCGCCCAGCGCCGCCACCGCCGTCGCGGTCGACGGGATCTACACCGAGCTGTCCCGTCTGGGCGTCGAGTACGGCCCCCTCTTCCGTGGCCTGCGCGCCGTCTGGCGCACCGGCGACGAGGTGTGCGCCGAGGTGGCGGTGCCCGACGGCACCGACGTCGCCGGCTTCGGCCTGCATCCCGCCCTGCTGGACGCTGCGCTACACGTCGTCGGCCTGCTCGACTCCGACGCGGAGGAAACCTCCGGCGTACGCCTGCCCTTCGCCTGGACCGGCGTCACCCTCTCGGCGGTCGGCGCGACCGTGCTGCGGGTACGCGCCCGACGCAGCGGCGGCGGCGTGGCCCTGACCCTGACCGACCCGGCCGGCGCCCCCGTCGCCCGGATCGACTGCCTGGTCTCCCGCCCCGTCACCGCCGACCAGGTGCGCGGCGGTGACTCCGCAGCCGACCCGCTGTACGCCGTCAACTGGCAGAGCGTGCGGCCGGGTACCCCGGCGACCGTCCGGGTGGTGCTCCTCGGCGACGCGCCGTCCGACCTGTCCGAGATCGCCAGGTTCAGGATCGCCGAGCTGGCGGAGGCGGTCGACTCCGGCCGGATCGACCCGGAACTGGTGCTGCTCGCCGCATACGCCGACGACGAGGGTGCCCCGGTTCCCGCCGCGACGCGCAGCCGGCTCACCGCAGTGCTGGCCGCCGTCCAGGGCTGGCTCGCCGACGACCGGCTGGCGGAGCGGCGGCTGGTCGTGCTGACCCGCGGGGCCGTCGCCGCCGGCGACACCTGTCGTACGGGCGACCTGGCCGGCGCGGCGGTCTGGGGTCTGCTGCGCTCGGCCCAGGCGGAGCACCCCGACCGCTTCGTGCTCGTGGACCTCGACGAGGCGCGGCAGCCGGAGTCCTGCACGGTGGACCTGGTGGCCCGTGCGGTCGCCACCGGCGAACCCCAACTGGCGGTCCGGGACGAGCAGGTGCTGACGCCCCGGCTCGCGCCAGCCGTCCTCGACCCGGCGCCGGCCGCCGCCCTCGACCCCGACGGGACGGTCCTCGTCACCGGGGCCACCGGCGCCCTCGGCGGTCTGCTGGCCCGGCACCTGGTCAGCACGCACAAGGTGCGCCACCTGCTGCTGGTCAGCCGCCGCGGAACCGGCGCCCCCGGCGCGGCGGAACTGCTCGCCGAGCTGACCGCGCTGGGTGCGCAGGCCCGCCTGGTCGCCGCCGACGTGGCGGACCGGGACCGCCTGGCCGCGGTGCTGGCCGACGTTCCCGCCGAGCACCCGCTCACCGGCGTGGTGCACGCCGCCGGCGTCCTCGACGACGCGGTGATCTCGGCGCTGACCCCCGGCCGGCTGTCAGCCGTTCTCTCCGCGAAGGCCGACGCCGCCTGGCACCTGCACGAGCTGACCCGATCGCGGCCGCTGGCGATGTTCGTCCTCTTCTCGTCGGTCGCCGGTGTCCTCGGCGGCCCCGGGCAGGGCAACTACGCCGCCGCGAACGCGTTCCTCGACGGCCTCGCCGGGCACCGGCACGCCTGCGGCCTCGCCGCCACGTCCCTGTCCTGGGGCCTCTGGGCCGCGGACAGCGGGATGACGGGCGCACTCGACGCCGCCGGGCGGCAGCGGATGAGCCGCAACGGCCTCAGCCCGCTCGGTACCGGCCAGGCGTTGCGCCTCTTCGACAACGGACTCCACGGTGGACGCCCCCACCTGGTGCCGGCGCTGCTCGACCTCGCCGCGCTGCGCCGCCAGGCCGCGGCCGGCCAGCTCGCGGCGCCGCTGCGCGGCCTGGTCCGGGTCCGGCGGCGCGTCGTCGAGGGCGGCGGCGACGGCGGCCCGTCCTTCGCGCAGCGCCTCGCCGGCACGCCCGAGGCCGAACGCGGCCGGCTGGTGGAGGAACTGGTCAAGGCGCAGGTCATCGAGGTGCTCGGCTACCCGCCGGCCACCGTCGTGCCGTCCGGGCAGACGTTCACCGGCCTCGGCTTCGACTCGCTGACGGCCGTGGAGCTGCGCAACCGGCTGACCGCCCTCACCGGCATCCGGTTGCCGGCGAGCCTCATCTTCGACTGCCCCACGCCCGCCGCCCTCGCCGACTTCCTGCTGGTCGACGCCGCCCCGCCGAAGCCCGAACCGGGTCTGCTCGCCGAGCTGGACCGGCTGGAGGCCGCGTTCGCCGCGACCGCGCCGGAAGAGCTGGAGCGGCTGGCCGCCGACGACGAGACGCGTACCGCCGTGGCGGTCCGCCTCCGGGCGCTGGTCACCCGGTGGAGCGACACCACCGACCGGCCCGACGACGTCGGCCAGGCCCTTGATGACGCCTCGGACGACGAGCTGTTCGACTTCATCGACCAGAAGTTCGGCCGATCCTGACCACGAGTCCGCCGCTTGCCCCTTAGCGACAGGTGATCAACCCGATGGCGAACGAAGCCAAGCTCCGCGAGTACCTCAAGCGCGTCACCGCTGACCTGCACGAGACCAGCGAACGCCTGCGGGCCGTCGACGAGCAGAACCACGAGCCGATCGCGATCGTGGGGATGGGCTGCCGCTACCCGGGCGGGGTGCGGACTCCGGAGGCGCTGTGGCGGCTGGTCGAGTCCGGCGTCGACGCCGTCACACCCTTCCCGGCGGACCGGGGCTGGGACGTGGAGAGCCTCTACGACCCCGACCCGGACGCGCATGGCAAGTCGTACACCCGCGAGGGCGGCTTCCTGCACGACGCCGGCGAGTTCGACGGCGGCTTTTTCGGCATCTCGCCCCGCGAGGCGCTGGCCATGGACCCGCAGCAGCGCCTCCTGCTGGAGGTCGCCTGGGAGACGGTCGAGCGGGCCGGCATCGCCGCGGACTCGCTCAAGGGCAGCCGCACCGGCGTCTTCACCGGCGTCATGTACCACGACTACGTCTCCCGGCTCAACGGCGTACCGCAGGAGGTCGAGGCGTTCGTCGGCACGGGCAACCACGGCAGCGTCGTCTCCGGCCGGATCGCGTACACGTTCGGCTTCGAGGGGCCGGCCGTCACCGTCGACACCGCCTGTTCGTCCTCACTGGTGGCGCTGCACCTCGCCGTGCAGGCCCTGCGTTCCGGCGAGTGCACCCTCGCGCTGGCCGGCGGCGTCACCGTCATGTCCAGCCCCGACACGTTCGTCGGCTTCAGCCGCCAGCGTGGCCTGTCCCCGGACGGGCGGTGCAAGTCCTTCGCGGCCACCGCCGACGGCACCGGCTGGAGCGAGGGCGCCGGGCTGCTGCTGCTGGAGCGGCTCTCCGACGCGCAGCGCAACGGCCACCGGGTGCTCGCCGTGGTGCGCGGCAGCGCGGTCAACTCCGACGGCGCCTCCAACGGCCTCACCGCGCCGCACGGCCCGTCGCAGCAACGCGTGATCCGCCAGGCCCTCGCCAACGCCCGGCTCGCCCCGGCCGACGTGGACGCCGTCGAGGCCCACGGCACCGGCACCCGCCTCGGCGACCCCATCGAGGCACAGGCCCTGCTCGCCACGTACGGCCGGGACCGGGCCGACGACCAGCCCCTGTGGCTCGGGTCGATCAAGTCGAACCTCGGGCACACCCAGGCCGCGGCCGGCGTCGCGGGCGTCATCAAGATGGTCATGGCGATGCGTCACGGCGTCCTGCCGCGCACCCTGCACGTCGACGAGCCGTCCCCGCACGTCGACTGGTCGGCCGGCGCGGTGAGCCTGCTCCGCGAGCCGCGCCCGTGGCCGCGCGCGACGAGGCCCATGCGTGCGGGCGTCTCCTCGTTCGGTGTCAGCGGCACCAACGCCCATGTCATCGTCGAGGCCGCCCCGCCCGCGCCGCAGCCGGCCACCGACGCCGTCACCGGCCCCGACCCGCTGCCGTGGGTCGTCTCCGCGCGCAGCGTCGCAGCGCTCGGCGCCCAGGCCGACCGGCTGCGCTCCTGGCTCGCCGAGCACCCCGACGCCGGGCCGGCCGCCGTGGGCCGGGCCCTGGCCACCGGCCGGTCCGTCCTGGAACACCGGGCGGTGCTGCTCGGCGCCGACCGGGATGAACTGCTCGCCGGACTCGGCGCGCTGGCCGACGGGGTTCCGGCCGCGTCCGTGCGGCGCGGGGTCGCCAGTCCCACCCGCGTCGCCGTGCTCTGCACCGGCCAGGGCGCCCAGCGGGTCGGCATGGGCCAGCGGTTGTACGCCGCCTTCCCGGTCTTCGCCGAGGCATTCGACGCCGCCTGTGCGGAGCTGGACAGGCACCTCGACCGGCCGTTGCGCGGCGTGCTCGACGGCCCCGCCGACGTGCTCGACCGCACCGGGTACGCCCAGGCGGCGCTCTTCGCCGTCGAGGTCGCGGCCTACCGGCTCGTCGAGTCCTGGGGTGTCGTGCCGGATTTCGTGGCCGGGCACTCGGTCGGCGAGGTGGCCGCCGCGCACATCGCCGGCGTGCTGTCGCTGCGCGACGCCGCCCGCCTGGTGGCCGCCCGGGGCACCCTGATGCAGGCGCTGCCCACCGGTGGCGCCATGGTGTCGGTCCGCGCCACCGAGGCGGAGGTTAGCGGGCACCTGGCCACCGTCGGCGGGACGCCCGGCGCCGGGCTGGCCGCCGTCAACGGCCCGGAGTCCGTCGTCGTCTCCGGCGACGAGGACGCCGTGCTGGCGGTCGCCGCACACTTCGCAGCCCTCGGCCGCAGCACCAGGCGGCTGCGGGTCAGCCACGCGTTCCACTCCGCCCGCATGGACCCGATGCTCGACGCGTTCGGCGACGTGCTCGGGCAACTGACCTTCGCCGCGCCCCGCATCCCCGTGGTCTCCACGGTGACCGGAGCGGTGCTCGACCCCGGCGAGGTGTGCTCCCCGGCGTACTGGCTGCGCAACGTCCGCGACACGGTCCGCTTCGACGCCGCCGTGACCACGCTGCGTGAGCTGGGTGTCGGCGCGTACGTCGAGGTGGGCCCGGGCGGAGTGCTCTGCGCGCTCACCCAGGAGATCGTCGGCGCGGACCAGGCGGTCTGCGCCCCCGTGCTGCGCGCCGAGCACGACGAGGCGACGACCGCCCTGGCCGCCGCGGCCACCGTGTGGACCCGGGGCGTGCCGGTGAACTGGGCGGCCCTCTTTGCCGGCCCGCCCGTACCGGTCGACCTGCCCACGTACGCGTTCCAGCGCGAGCGCTACTGGCTGGTGCCCCTGCCGCAGCCCGTCGACGTGACCGCCGCCGGGCTGACCCCGACCGGCCACCCGCTGCTCGGCGCGGTGTTCCGCTCGGCCGACGGCGACGAGGTGACGCTCACCGGCAGGTTGTCCGTGGAGACCCAGCCCTGGCTGGCCGAGCACGCCCTGCGCGACGTCGTGCTCCTGCCCGGCACCGGGTTCGTGGAGCTGGCGATGCGGGCCGGCGCGGAGGTCGGCGCCGAACGGCTCGCCGAGCTGACCCTCCAGGCGCCGCTGGTGCTGCCCGAGACCGGCGGCGTCGACGTGCAGGTCGCCGCCGAACGCACCGGCGGCGGAGCGTGGCAGCTCACCGTCCACGCCCGTCGCACCGGCACCGACGACATCTGGGTACGGCACGCCACCGGCCTGCTCACCGAGGGGCCGGATGAGGACACCGGCGCGCTGGTGCAGTGGCCGCCGAGCGACGCCACCTCCCTGAACGTGTCGGAGCCGGCCGGGCGGGCGGCACGGGCCGGTTTCGCGTACGGCCCGGCCTTCTCCGGGCTGCGCGCCGCCTGGCGCGTCGGCGCGGACGTGTACGCCGAGGTGGCGCTGCCCGATCCGGCGGCCGGCGACGCCGGTGGGTACGGGCTGCACCCGGCGTTGCTCGACGCCGCCGTGCAGGCGGTCGGACTGGGCATCGTCGACCCCGGCGAGGCCCGGATGCCGTTCGCCTGGTCCGACGTGACGCTGTCCGCCCACGGCGCCGACGCGCTGCGGGTACGGTTGACCCCCACCGGTCCGGACACGGTGTCCATGCTGGTCGCCGACGCCACCGGGGCGCCTGTCGCCCGGGTCGGCTCCCTGGTGCTGCGGCCCCTGCCGGCGGGGGAGCTCACCGCCGGCGGGTCCCCGTGGCGGCGCTCGCTGTTCCGCATCGACTGGCTCCGGCACCCCGTCGGCGAGGTCGCCGCCGACGGCATGACCTGGGCGGTGCTCGGCGAACGTCCCGCCCCGCTGCCGTCCGGCCCGCCCGCCGCCCGGTACGCCGACCTCGACGCGCTCCGCGATGCCGGGGTACCCGATGCAGTGCTCTACCCGGTGGCCGGCGCGACCGGCCCCGACGCCGTCCACGACCTGCTCGCCGAGGTTCTCGCCGTGCTCCAGGGCTGGCTCGCCGCCGAGCCGCACACCGGCGACTCCCGGCTGGTGGTCCTCACCAGCGGTGCCGTCGCCGTGGACGACGACGCGGAGGTCACCGACCTGGCCGGCGCCGCCGTGTGGGGCCTGCTCCGCTCCGCCCAGGCCGAGCACCCCGGCCGCTTCCTCGTCGTCGACGTCGACGACGAGGAGAACTACGCGGCCGTCCTCGCCGGCCTGCTGTCGGCCGACGAGCCGCAGGCGGCGGTACGCGACGGGGCGCTCCGCGTGCCCCGGCTCGTAGCCGCCCCGGAACCCGACGCACCGGCGCCGGCGCTGGACCCGGAGGGCACGGTGCTGGTCACCGGCGGCACCGGTGCCCTCGGCGCGCTGACCGCCCGCCACCTGGTCACCCGGTACGGGGCCCGGCACCTGCTGCTGACCAGCCGGCGCGGGGCCGACGCCGACGGCGCAGCCGACCTGGTCGCCGCCCTCGCCGACCTGGGCGCCACCGCGACGGTCGCGGCGTGCGACGCCGCCGACCGGGCCGCCCTCGCCGCGCTGCTGGACCGGATCGACCCGGCGCGCCCGCTGACCGGCGTGGTGCACACCGCCGGCGTGCTGGCCGACCGCACCCTGACCTCGCTCACCCCCGAGACCCTCGGCGACGTGCTGCGGCCGAAGGTGGACGCCGCCGCGAACCTGCACGAGCTGACCGCCGCCAGCCGCCTCGCGCTCTTCGTCACGTACTCCTCGGCGGCGGGCGTGACAGGCAGCCCCGGCCAGGCCAACTACGCGGCGGCCAACGCCTACCTGGACGCGCTCGCCCACCGGCGACGGGCCGCGGGCCTGCCGGCGCACTCGCTGGCCTGGGGCCCGTGGGCGGAGTCGGGCGGCGGCATGACCGCCGGTCTCGACCGCGCCGACACCGACCGGCTGGCCCGGGCCGGCGTACGGCCGCTTCCCGAGGCGGACGGCCTCGCGCTCCTCGACGCCGCCCTGCTCACCGGCCTGCCCGCGACGGTGCCGATGGCGCTGGACGGGCCGGCGCTGCGCGCCCAGGCCGAGGCGGGCACCCTGCCGTCGGTCTTGCGCGGCCTGGTCCGGGCGCCCCGGCGCCGCGCCACGCGGTCCGGCCCGGCGGAGACCGCCGTGCTGACCGGGCGGCTCGCCGGCCTCGACCGCGAGGAGCGCGCCGTGGCCCTGCTGCGGCTCGTCCTCGACCAGGTCGCGACGGTCCTGGGGTACGCCGACGCCGACGCCGCCGCCGTCGAGGCCGGGCGTCCGTTCACCGAGCTCGGTTTCGACTCGCTCACCGCCGTCGAACTGCGTAACCGGCTGGGCGCGGTCACCGGCCTGCGCCTGCCCGCGACGCTGGTCTTCGACCACCCGACCCCGCTCGCCCTCGCCGACCACCTGGACGCCGAGACCGGAACGGACGCCGGCACCCGGGCGGCTCCGGTCGCCGCCGTCGCGGCGCTCGACGAGCCGATCGCGATCGTCGGGATGAGCTGCCGCTACCCCGGCGGCGTACGCAGCCCCGAGCAGCTGTGGGACCTCCTCGTCTCCGGTGGCGACGGCATCACCGGCTTCCCCGCCGACCGCGGCTGGGACGTCGACGATCTGTACGACCCGACCGGCGCGCGCCGGGGCAGCAGCTACGCCCGCGAGGGCGGCTTCCTGGTCGACGCCGCCGACTTCGACGCCGACCTGTTCAAGATCTCGCCGCATGAGGCGCTCGCCATGGACCCGCAGCAGCGGCTGCTGCTGGAGACCTCGTGGGAGGCCATCGAGGACGCCCGGATCGACCCGCTTGCGCTGCGTGGCCGCCCCGTCGGCGTGTTCGCCGGCATGATGTACCACAACCACGCCGCAGGGCTGGTCGACGTCCCCGAGACTCTCGACGGCTACCTCGGCGTCGGCACGGCCAGCAGCGTGTTGTCGGGTCGGGTGGCGTACTCCTTCGGGTTCGAGGGTCCGGCCGTGACTGTGGACACGGCGTGTTCGTCGTCGCTCGTGGCGTTGCACCTGGCGGTGCAGGCGCTGCGGTCGGGGGAGTGCGACCTCGCTCTGGCCGGCGGCGTAACGGTGATGGCGACGCCCGAAACGTTCATCGACTTCTCCCGCCAGCGGGGCATGGCCCCCGACGGCCGGTGCAAGTCGTTCTCCGACGCGGCGGACGGCACGGGCTGGTCCGAGGGCGTCGGCGTCCTCGTCGTGCAGCGGTTGTCGGATGCGCGGCGTGACGGGCGTCGGGTTCTCGCGGTGGTACGGGGCACGGCGGTGAATCAGGATGGTGCGTCGAATGGTTTGACGGCGCCGAATGGTCCGTCGCAGCAGCGGGTGATCCGTCAGGCGTTGGCGAACGCGCGGTTGGGTGTGGCTGATGTGGATGTGGTGGAGGCGCACGGTACGGGCACGACGCTGGGTGATCCGATCGAGGCGCAGGCGCTGCTCGCCACGTACGGGCAGGACCGCGACGACCGGGACGCGCTGCTGCTGGGGTCGGTGAAGTCGAACATCGGTCATACGCAGGCTGCTGCGGGGGTGGCGGGTGTGATCAAGATGGTTTTGGCGATGCGGTATGGGGTGGTGCCGGCGTCGTTGCATGTGGATGTGCCGTCGTCGCATGTGGATTGGGCGTCGGGTGCGGTGGAGTTGGTGGCCGAGTCTCGTGAGTGGCCGGGTGTGCGGCGTGTGCGGCGTGCGGGTGTGTCGTCGTTCGGTATTTCGGGGACGAACGCGCACGTGATTTTGGAGCAGCCGGAGCCGGAGCCGGAGCCGGAGCTGGGTCTGGTGGCGCTGCCGGCGGGTGGCGAGGCTGGCCGGAGCGGGTCGGCGGATGCGGAGCCGGAGTCTGTCGCGGTGCCGGTGGGTGTGCCGGTGCCGTGGGTGGTGTCGGGTCGTTCGGAGCGTGCTCTGGTGGGTCAGGCCGGGCGGTTGGCGTCGTTCGTGCGGGATCGGCCGGGTCTGTCGGTGGTGGATGTGTCGTGGTCGTTGGTGAGGTCGCGGGCGGCGTTGGAGCATCGGGCGGTGGTGTGGGGCCGGGACGTGGAGGAGCTTGCCGCTGGTTTGGAGGCGGTGGCTGAGGGCCGGTTGTCGGGTGTGGTGTCGGTGGGTCGTCGGGCGGTGTTGTTCACGGGTCAGGGTTCGCAGCGTGTGGGTATGGGTCGGGAGTTGTACGAGGCGTTTCCGGTGTTCGCGGCGTCGTTCGACGCGGTGTGCGCGGAGATCGATCCGTGTCTGCCGCGTGCGTTGCGGGAGGTGGTGTTCGCGGAGCCGGGTTCGGGAGCTGCGGCTCTGGTGGATCAGACGGTGTTCGCGCAGGCGGGGTTGTTTGCGGTCGAGGTGGCGTTGTGGGAGTTGCTCGCGTCGTGGGGTGTGCGGGCGGATTTTGTGGGGGGTCATTCG
>NZ_FMCV01000012.1 GCF_900091565.1 Micromonospora marina
CACCGAGCGAAGCGAGGGCCGTGAGCGCATGCCCAGCCCGCACAGCATGAGCGAACGCACCGAGCGAAGCGAGGGCCGTGAGCGCATGCCCAGCCGGCCCAGCATGAGCGGCGCGAATGAGCTGCCGTCCCGCGCCGACGTCGTGATCGTCGGCGCCGGGCACAACGGCCTGGTCTCGGCGATCCTGCTGGCCCGCGCCGGCCTGGACGTGCTGGTGCTGGAGGCATCAGGGGTGATCGGCGGGGCGACCCGCACCGAGAACCCGTTCCCGAAGGTGCCCGGGCTGCGCCACTCCACCGGGTCGTACCTGCTCGGGCTGATGCCGCCGGAACTGCTGGCCACGCTCGACGTGACCATCCCGGTGCTGCGCCGCGACCCGCACTACTTCCTGCCCACGCCGGGCGGGCCCGGCTCGCCGTACCTGCTGGCCGGCAGCGACGTCGCCGCCGGCCGGCGGCAGCTCGCGGAGATGTTCTCCCCCGCCGACGTCGCCGCCGACGACGCGCTGCACGCCGAGCTGGCCCAACTGCGGGAGGATCTCGCCCCGGCGTGGCTGGCCGAGCCGATGCCGGTCGAGGAGACCGCGGAACGCTACGTGCGGCCCGCGCTGCGGCAGGTCTTCGTCGACCTGGTACGCGGCTCGGTCGCCGATCACCTGGCCCGCTTCGACTTCCGCTCCGAGCTGCTGGTCAGCATGTACGCGGTCACCGACGGCCTGTCCGGGCTCAACGCCGGCCCGGACGATCCCGGCACGGGCCACAACTTCCTGGTGCACAACATGTGCCGGCTGCCGGGCGCGGACGGCACCTGGATGATCACCCGGGGCGGCATGGGCACCGTGTCCCGCACGTTCGCCGAGGCCGCCGAGCGCGCCGGAGCGCGGGTCGTCGCCGACGCGCCGGTCACCGGGATCCGGCTGGCCGGAGGCGCCGCCGCCGGGGTGACGCTCGCCGGCGGCCGGGAGGTGGACGCCCCGGTCGTGCTCGGCGCCTGCGACCCGTACCGGCTGATGGAGCTGCTGCCCGACGGCGCGCTCCCGGCGGAGCTGGGCGCGCGGATGGCGGCGGTCCGCCGCCCCGGCACCACGCTCAAGCTCAACCTGGCGTTGACCGGGCTGCCGCGCTTCTCCTGCCTGCCCGACGACGCGCCGAGCCCGTTCGGATCGACCATTCACCTGCTGCCCGGCTCGGCCTCGCTGGTCGGCGACGGCGGCGAGTCGCCGATGGCGGCGCTGCGCGGCATGTGGGCGGACGTGCGGGCCGGGCGGCTGCCGGACGAGCCGACCATCGAGTGGTACCTGCACACCACTGTCGACCCGTCACTGTCCGACGAGGCGGGGCACCACTCGTCGGCGCTGTTCGTGCAGTCGGTCCCCTACGAGCCGGCCGGCACCACCTGGGACGCGGTGCTGCCCGGCTACGTGGAGCGGCTGATCGCGATCTGCGAGCGGTACGCCCCGGGCGCCGCCGACCTGGTCGCGGACGCGGTGCCGCTGCCGCCGCCCGGCATCGAGGCGCACTTCGGCATCACCGGCGGCCACATCCACCACGTCGACAACACCGTGTCGTTCACCGACCGGATGCCGTACGCGACGGGGGTGGACGGCGTGTACGCGGGCAGCGCCGGCTGCCACCCGGCGGGCAGCGTGATCGGCGCGGCCGGGCACAACGCGGCCCGGCGCATCCTCGCCGACCTGTAAGGAAGGGCCCCCTCTTAACGCCTCCGGTAGAGGAAGGGCCCCTTATTAACAGTCACTCAGGGCGTCTCGGGCGACTCCCGGCCCGCGGGCGGGAGGTCGCCGGGCCCGCGCACCAGATAGACGCCGATCAGCAGCAGGTACGCCAGCAGGCTCAGCACCGGATCGACGAACACGATCGCGAACGCGATCAGGTACAGCAGCGGACCGACGCGGAACCGGCGCGCCACCGCCCGCGCCAGCCTCGGGTCCAGGCCCGGTTGCAGCAGCCCACGGCGGCGTGCCCACCACCAGCTCAGGTTGAAGAACAGCGCCTCGCCGAGCACCACGCCCGCGTACAGCGCGGCGGTCAACCGCTGGTCGCCGACGGTCCCGCGCAGGTTCTCCGCGAGCAGGTCGGCGGTGAACGGGATCGCCGCCACGAACATCAGCAGCAGCAGGTTCAGCACCAGCAGCATCTGGTCGACCCGGCGGACGTAACGCCACATGTTGTGGTGGGTCAGCCAGACCTGACCGACGATGGCGAAGGTGATCACGTACGCGAGGTAGGCGCGCCACTCGTGCAGCAGCGCGGCCGGCAGCCCGTCGTCCCGCGGGGTGTTCGGGCTGAACGACAGCAGCTCGACGGCCATCAGGGTGAGCACGATGGCGATCACCGCGTCGCTGAACGCCTCCACCCGGGAGGCGTCCCGCGCCATCTCGTTGCCGCGCCCGAACCGGTACGCCGGTTCCCTGTCCGCACCCGTCACGCCGCCCCCCTCACGACCGATGGTCGCGTGCCGGGGGCGGCGGACGCGGCGAATCCGTCAGATGGCCGCCTCCCCGGCCGGTGCCGGGGTCTCCGCGTCGGCGCGGTGCGCACGGATCTTGTGCCCGACACTGGTCAGGCAGCGCCCGCTGGCCAGGTCGAACTTCCAGCCGTGCAGCTGGCAGGTGAGCTGGTCGCCGTCCACGATGCCGAACCGGCTCAGGTCCGCCTTCAGGTGCGGGCAGCGCCGCTGCACCACCCAGCCGTCGAGCGTGATGTCCTCGGCGTCGACCGCCCGCTCGTGCTCGTCGTACCAGCCCTCGGCGTACTGGAGGCGCTCCTCGGACAGGCACTTGAAGAAGGCGTAGACGAACTCGTTGTACTGGCCGATGCGGGCCGCGGAGAAACGGCAGGAGAGGAAGAGCGAGTTGACCCAGTCCACCTCGCCGATGTGCAGCAGGTGCTCGATCAGTGCCCGCTCGGTACGGAACCGGTAGCGGACCTTCTCGTCCGCGTACGACCGGACCTCCTTACCCGGGAAGTCCACCACGATCGACTCGACCTCGGACCCGTCGTAGCCGACCAGGTCGAAGCGGACCGGCCCGCCGACGCCCTTGGCCAGGTAGATCGACTCGTCCAGCAGCGGCTCGATCCGGCGCTTCATCTCGCCGAGCACGTCGACCTCGGGGTGCCGCCAGGACGCCTTCTCGGCCTCGATCACGCCGCGCTTGCGCTCCCGCATCTCCTCCAGGTGGGCGACCTTGTTCGCGAAGAACTCCTCCACCGGCTGAGGGTGGGTGGTGGTCGCGCCCTCGGTGGTGATCTCGGCGACGCTGCCCGGCAGCAGCACGATGCCGTTCGTGCCGCCGACCTTCGCGTACTCGGCCAGGAACACCGACTGGTCGGGGAAGATGTTGCCCTCGTCGCCGAAGATGTCGTTGAACTGCCACAGCTCGTCGTCGAGGAAGCACGGCGGGCCGGCGATCGGAAAGACGTGGTCGGCCTTCAGGTCGTCGATGTAGCGCCAGGTGCGGTCGAACTGCCGGTCCCGCTTCTGCTTGCCGAACGCGGTCTTCGCCGCCTGCGGCAGCTCGTAGACCATCGGGTACCAGATCGCGCCGGAGAACTGGAGCATGTGCGCGTGCACGTGGCCCAGCTCGGCGAACACGCTCAGGTCGGTCGGGCGGGCGTCGTTCTGGTTGAGCAGCCGGACGCCGTCGTACTCGACCCAGAGCGAGGAGTCGCCGATCGGGCCGTCGGTCGGGCTGGTCAGCGCCTGGATCATGATCTTCAGACCGCCGGGCAGCTCCACCACCTGCTCGTTCGGGGCCTTGAGGAACTTGGTGAAGCCCAGCCCCCGGAACTCGTCCTCCATCTCCGAGGTGGGGAACTCGGGCAGCAGGACGGTGGCGTCCTTCGACACGAAGTCACGCAGGTGCTTCGCGTCGAAGTGGTCCCGGTGCAGGTGCGACACGTACAGGTAGTCGACCTGACCGAGGGTCGCCCAGTCGAGCAGCGAGTTGTCCGGGAAGGGGAACCACGAGGCGAAGTAGGCGGGGTTGACCCACGGGTCGCACAGGATGCTGCCCGCGGGCGTGTCGATCCGCATGCTGGCATGCCCCGTACCGGTCACTCGCACCGCAGTCCTCCTCAAAAAGGCATCAAGGTGTACGTCAAGACGCTACCGGAGGCAGTGTGCTCGCCGTCCCGCGACGCCGGTAGTGGCAATCCGCCCCCACCGGTACGGGACCAACGACCCGGGCCGGGCGGGCCCGCCTGCTGTCGCCCGCCCGGGTCGTCCCCGGCACCGGAGGCCGGACCCTGCGCCGGGCCCGGTTGGGGGCGTGCCAGACTGATCGGAGATCCGATCGCGAGGGAAGGACCGACAGTGGCAGGAGACGAGCCGGTAACCGCGCCAGATCAGCACAAGCCCGGACACCGCAAGTCCGGACGGATCGGTGCGGTGCTGTCGGCGTTGGCCTTGGTTCTGATGGCGTTCTGCGGGATCGAGGAGGGCCGGGTGGAGCACATCTGGCTGTTCGGGATCGCCGGGCTGCTGATCGCCATCGTCATCGGCGACGCCGTGCTGCGCCGCAACGGCCTGCGGTCCTGACGCGCGGCGCCCACGGCGGTGCCCGAAGGGCCCGTCCCCGGCGAGGGGGCGGGCCCTTCGTCGTCTCGTGACCGGGGTCAGCGGCCGAGCAGGATGTCCTGCACGTCCTTGAGCGCGGCGTCGACCTCGGCCTCGAAGTAGCCGCCGGGCACCAGCCCGAAGCGCAGCGTGTCGAGTTCCTTCGGGTTGACCGGCATCGCGTTGCGCCCCTGCATGCCACCGAGCAGCGTCTCGAAGAACCGGTCGACCTGGTCCGGGTCGTACCCGCTGCCGAACCGGCGGACCTGGAAGCTGCGGCGGATCTGGTCGACCCGGTGCAGGTCGCTGCCGGGCGGGCCGGCCATCGGCGGCCCGACCATCGGCGGGCCGGCGGCCGGCGGGCCCACGAGGGGCGGGCCGGTCATCGAGGGGCCCGGGCCGTAGCCCTGGTCCGGCGGGCCGTAACCCGGGTCGGGCGGGCCGTAACCGGGTTCCGGCGCACCGTAGCCCTGCTGCGGCAGCGCCGGCGGACCGCCGGGGCCACGACCACGCAGCTCACGCTCGGGCATGCGGATCTCGGCGGTCATGTCGGCACGACCGCGCCGACCGGCCTCGAACCCGTCGAACCGCTCCTCCTGGCCGTACCCACCGGGCCCGCTGTCCGGCGGACCGTAGCCACCCGGGCCGCTGTCCGGCGGGCCGTAGCCACCCGGGCCGCCGTCCTGGCCGTAGCCACCGGGGCCGCTGTCCTGGCCGTAGCCGGCCGGGCCGGGCGGCAGGCCGCGCGGCGGCGGGCCGCCGTGCCCCATCGGTGCGCCCGGGCCCATCGGGCCGGGTCCACCCGGGCCGCGGGGACCGTCGTAGCCACCGCGCGGGCCGTCGTAGCCACCGGCGAACGCGCCGGTCGGCTCGTCGTAGCGGTTGCCGTAGCGGTCGGCGGGCGGACCGGGCTGAGCGGACATCTGCCGGGGCGGCATCGGCGGCTGCGGGACCGGCGACATGCCCCGGTCGTCGCGCATCGGCGGGCCGAGCCGGTCGGCCATCCGGGGATCGCCACCGCGCCCGGCCGGTGCGCCACCGCGCTCCTCCAGCTCGGCGAGCTGCCGCTCGACCCGGTCGAGGTGCAGGTCGACCTGCCACTCGTCGTAGCCGTTGAACCGGACCCGGAAGACGACGTCGTGGACCTCCTGGGAGGCCACGGGCGCGCCGACCGGCTGGCCGTCGAGTGTCGCCTCGACCCGGTCCAGGAAGGCGTCGACCTCGTCGACCTTGTAGCCCCGGCGGAGCGCCTTACGCCGGAAACGCTGACCCTGACTCGCCACTATGTCTCCTGGTCTCGTACCGCTACGCCGTTGCCGCGCGTGAGTCGCCGTCCGTGTCCCCGGCGGCGGCGAGCTGCCCACAGGCCCCGTCGATCTCGCGTCCCCGGGTGTCGCGCACCGTTGTCGACACCCCGGCGTCGCGCAACCGCCGGACGAACTCCCGCTCGACCGGCTTCGGGCTGGCGTCCCAGCGGCTGCCCGGAGTCGGGTTGAGCGGGATCAGGTTCACGTGGGCCAGCTTGCCGGCCAGTAGCCGCCCGAGCAGATCGGCTCTCCACGGCTGGTCGTTCACGTCCTTGATCATCGCGTATTCGATGGACACGCGACGCCCCGTCGTGGCCGCGTAGTCCCACGCCGCGTCCAGCACCTCGGACACCTTCCAGCGCTGGTTGACCGGGACGAGTTCGTCGCGCAGCTCATCATCGGGGGCATGCAGCGACAACGCAAGGGTCACCGAGAGGTCTTCGCTGGCCAGTCGGCGGATCGCCGGCACCAGACCGACAGTCGAGACGGTGATGTGCCGCTGCGACAGGCCCAGCCCCTCCGGCGCCGGTGCCACCAGCCGGCGGATCGCCGCCACCACCCGCGAGTAGTTGGCGAGCGGCTCGCCCATGCCCATGAACACCACGTGCGACAGCCGCGGCGGCGAACCGGCCACCGCACCGGAGGCGGCCACCCCGGCCAGGTAGACCGCCTGGTCGACGATCTCGGCGGTGGACAGGTTGCGGGTCAGCCCGGCCTGGCCGGTGGCGCAGAACGGGCAGGCCATACCGCACCCGGCCTGGCTGGAGATGCAGACTGTCACCCGGTCCGGGTAGCCCATCAGCACGCTCTCCACCAGCGAGCCGTCGTGCAGCCGCCAGAGCGCCTTGCGGGTAGCGCCGTCGTCGCAGGCCAGCTCGCGGACCGGGGTCAGCAGCGTGGGCAGCAGCTCGCCCGCCAGCCGCTTCCGGGCCGCCGCCGGCAGGTCGGTCATCCGCTCCGGGTCGCGCACCAGCCGGCCGAAGTAGTGGTTGGAGACCTGCTTGGCGCGGAACGCCGGCTCACCCAACTCGGTGACGAGCGCCTGCCGGCCCGGCAGGTCCAGGTCGGCGAGGTGGCGGGGAGGCATCGCGGGACGGCGACCGCGGGCGTCGGGGTCTACGGAGATCAGCGGGAGACTCGTCATGGCGCGTCCAGTCTGACACGCGCCCGCCCGGACGCACCCGTCCGTACGTGTCGAATCGCCCCCGGCCACCCGGCCCGCAGCAGGTCGCCGCCGTGACGCATACCTCAGCTCACCACCGGGACGAACACTGCGAGCAACAGGTACGCCACCGGCACGGCGAACAGGATCGAGTCGAGCCGGTCCATCAGGCCGCCGTGCCCGGGCAGCAGGTTGCTCATGTCCTTGACGCCGAGATCCCGCTTGATCATCGACTCGGCGAGGTCACCGAGCACCGCCGAGACCGAGATCGCCATTCCGAACAGCGCCCCCCACCAGGGTGCCACGTCGAACAGCGCCCACAGCAGCGCCGCGCTGCCCGCCGCCGCGGCCGTCACCGAGCCGGCGAAGCCCTCCCAGGACTTCTTCGGGCTAATCGTGGGTGCCATCGAATGCTTGCCGAACGACACGCCCGCGGCGTACCCGCCGGTGTCGGAGAGCACCACCGCCGCCAGCGTCACCAGCACCCGCAGGTGCCCGTCGTCGGGCGCCGCCGCGAGCATGGCCGCGAACCCGGCGAGGAACGGCACGTACACCGCGATCAGGGTGGCCGCGGTCAGATCGCGCTGGTAGTTGCCGGGCCCGTCGCCCAGCCGCCAGATCATCGTGCCCAGCACCGTGACCAGCAGCCCGAGGCAGAGCGCGTCGGGGCCCGCGTACCAGCCCAGGCCCACAGTGAGCACACCACCGGCGACCAGCGGCGCCAGCGGCGGGTGGGCGCCGCTGCGGCGTACCGCGCGGGCCATCTCCCAGATGCCGATCCCGACGGCGGTCGCCAGCACGGCGAGGAACGCCGGCCTGAAGAAGAACAGCGGCACCACGACCGCCGCGCCGAGGGCCACCCCGACGCCGATCGCGGCCGGCAGGTTGCGCCCCGCCCGGGACGCCTTCGGCACGGTGGTCGGCGGACGCTCGGCGCTCGCCCGTCGCCGTCCCGGCCCGCGGCGGCCGGCCGACGGCTCGGGTGCGGACGCCGGCGCGGGCTCGTCGCGTACCACCGGGATCTGGTCGGTGGGCTCGTCCCGCACCGGCGCGATCTGCGCGGTCGGGTACTCGTCGTCGCGGGCCGGCTCACCCCACGGGCCACGGTGCTCCGGCCCGTCCGGCCGGCCACGGTCGCCGGCCGGCGGGCCGTCGTACCGGCCCGGCCCGTCGTGGTGCCGCGAGGTCGTCGGGTACGGCCCGGCGTACGTGTCGGGGCCGGCGTACGTGTCGGGGCCGGCGTACGTGTCCGGGCCGGCGCCGGGACGCGCGTAGGTGTCCGGCGCGGCGGGGTGGGTGTGCGCGGCCGGGCCGGGACGCCACGGGCCGGGCTCCAGGTCGGTGTCCGGCCAGGGCAGGGCCGGGGCGGCCGGGCGGTCCCAGCCACGCGACTCGGTGTTGCCGTAGGGGTCGGGGTGGGACATCACGCACCGGCAGCCGGTACGAGAGCCACCACATGACGCAAGACCAAGACCATCCCCTACCGGCGTGAGACTTCCTGTTTACCGACCGACGGCCGGGCGACTCCCGCCGTTCACCCCGTGGTGGTCGGGAATCGTGCCGAGCCTACTGCACCCGCCGCAGCGCCGAAGGTGTGCGCCGCCGGGCACGACGACGGCACCGGGCCGCCGCCCGGGCGGGCGACGGCGGCGCGGTGCCGTGCGAGGTACGTGCGTGCTCAGACCTCGAGCAGCTCGCTCTCCTTGTGCTTGACCAGCTCGTCGACGCCTGCGACGAAGCGCTGGGTCAGGTCGTCCAGCTCCTTCTCCGCGCGCCGGCCCTCGTCCTCGCCGACCTCGCCGTCCTTGACCAGGCGGTCCAGCTCCTCCTTGGCCTTGCGGCGGATGTTGCGGACGGCGACCTTGGCCTCCTCGCCCTTCTGCCGGGCGACCTTGATCATGTCGCGGCGCCGCTCCTCGGTCATCTGCGGCAGGACGATACGGAGCTGGTTGCCCTCGTTGTTCGGGTTGGCCCCGAGGTCCGAGTCACGGATCGCCTTCTCCATGGCGCCCAGCTGCGAGTTGTCGTACGGCTTGATGATCACCATGCGCGGCTCGGGCACCGCGATGGACGCCATCTGCGGCAGCGGGGTCGGGCTGCCGTAGTAGTCAATGACGATCCGGGAGAACATGGCGGCGTTGGCGCGTCCGGTACGGATGCCGCCGAACTCCTCCTTGGCGTGCTCGATGGCACGCTCCATCTTCTCCTCCGCCTCGAGGAGGGTGTCGTCGATCACCGGTCTCCTCGCCTCCTTCTGTCGCTCGTCGTGTGTGGTGCGGGTGCTGCCGTGGCAGAGGGACCGCTGCCGGGCCGGCGGGCCGGTCAGGCGGTGATCAGGGTGCCGATCTTCTCGCCCCCGACGGCCCGGACGATGGTGTCGTCGCCCTGGGCGCCGAAGACCAGCATCGGCAGGCCGTTCTCCATGCAGAGGCTGAACGCGGCGGCGTCGGCCACCCGCAGGTTACGGCGCAGCACCTCGGAGAAGGTGATCGAGTCGAGCTTGCTCGCGGTCGGGTCGATCCGGGGGTCGGCGGTGTAGACCGCGTCCACGCCGTTCTTGCTCATCAGCACCACGTCCGCGCGGATCTCCAGCGCCCGCTGGGCGGCCACCGTGTCGGTGGAGAAGTACGGCATGCCGGCGCCCGCGCCGAAGATGACCACGCGGCCCTTCTCCAGGTGGCGGATCGCGCGCAGCGGGATGTACGGCTCGGCGACCTGGGCCATCGTGATCGCGCTCTGCACCCGGGTCTCGATGCCCTCCTTCTCCAGGAAGTCCTGGAGGGCCAGGCAGTTCATGACCGTGCCGAGCATGCCCATGTAGTCGGCGCGGGCGCGGTCCATGCCGCGCTTCTGCAGCTCGGCGCCGCGGAAGAAGTTGCCGCCGCCGACCACCACGGACACCTGAACGCCACGGCGTACCACTGTGGCGATCTGGCGGGCGATGCCCTGCACGACGTCGGGGTCCACGCCGATCGCGCCGCCGCCGAAGACCTCACCGGAGAGCTTCAGCACCACCCGGCGGGACCGACCGGGCGGAGGGGCGGTCGGATCGTCCGCCGCCAGGCTCCGGTCACTCACAACCTGCGTCATCCGCCCCGCCCCTTCTCCCCGCGCATCGCGCGAGCGTCGCGTACGTGCCCCTGCCGACCCTATGCGACGAGGAGGCCGCGGTGCCTGTCGCGTACACCGGCGGCCTCCTCGTCGACGTTCTCCCCTGTGCCCGGGCCGGACGGCCCGGTGCGGCGGCTCAGGCCTGGCCGACCTCGAACCGCAGGAAGCGGGTCACCTCGATGCCGGCGTCGGCCAGCACCTGCTTGACGGTCTTCTTGTTGTCGGCGACCGACGCCTGCTCCAGCAGGACGAAGTCCTTGAAGAAGGCGTTGACCCGGCCCTCGACGATCTTCGGCAGCGCCGCCTCGGGCTTGTTCTCCTCGCGGGCGGTCTGCTCGGCGATGCGCCGCTCGGACTCGACGGTCTCGGCCGGCACCTCGTCACGGGTGAGGTACTTCGGCCGCATCGCGGCGATCTGCATGGCCACGGCGCGAGCGTCGGCGTCAGCGGCCTCGTCCGTCTTGCCGGCGAACTCGACCAGCACGCCGACCGCCGGGGGCAGGTCCTGGCTCTTGCGGTGCATGTAGACGGCGGTGGTGCCGTCCAGCTTGGCGAAGCGGTTGAGCACCAGCTTCTCGCCGATCTTGGCGGACTGCTCCTGGATCAGGTCGGCCACGCTCTTGCCGTCGATGCTGCTGGCGAGCAGCTCCTCGGCGTTGGTGGCGCCGCTGGCCACGCCGTGCTCGACGAGCTGCTGGGCCAGCGCGATGAAGGCGTCGTTCTTGGCGACGAAGTCGGTCTCGCAGTTGAGCTCGAGCAGCGCCTGGCCGGAGTGGGCGATCAGGCCGTTGGCGGCGGTGCGCCCGGCCCGCTTGCCGACATCCTTGGCACCCTTGACGCGCAGGATCTCGACGGCCTTGTCGAAGTCGCCCTCGGCCTCGGTCAGCGCCTTCTTGGAGTCCATCATGCCGGCGCCGGTGAGGTCGCGGAGCTTCTTGACGTCCGCGGCGGTGAAGTTGGACATGACTCTCTCTTCGGTGTCAGTGAGGTGGTCTGGGGTGCTGGTTACCCGGTTCCGGGCAGGTTCTGCCCGGCGTACCCGTCGCGCCCCACCGCCGGGAACCCGGGCGGTGGGGACGCGACGGCGAGATCACTCCGCGGAGGCGGTCGCCGGCTGCTCGGCGGCCGGCGCGGCCTGCTCGGCGGCGGCGGGCTGCTCGTCGGCCTTCTTCGGCTCCTCGAGCAGCTCGCGCTCCCACTCGGCCAGCGGCTCGTCGGCGGCGACCTGACCGGCCTCGGGCTTCTCGTCCGCGCCCCGGTTACGGCCGGAGCGGGCGATCAGACCGTCGGCGACGGCGGCGGCGACGACCTTGGTCAGCAGCTCGGCCGAGCGGATGGCGTCGTCGTTGCCCGGGATCGGGAAGTCGACCTCGTCCGGGTCGCAGTTGGTGTCGAGCACCGCGATCACCGGGATGCCCAGCTTGCGGGCCTCGTCGACGGCGATGTGCTCCTTCTTGGTGTCGACGATCCACACCGCGGCCGGGAGCTTCTGCATGTCCCGCAGACCACCGAGGGTCTTGGTGAGCTTGATCTTCTCGCGGGAGAGCTGGAGCGTCTCCTTCTTGGTGTAACCGGCGGCGGTGCCGCTCAGGTCACCCAGGGCCTCCAGCTCCTTCATCCGCTGCAGCCGCTTGTACACGGTCTGGAAGTTGGTCAGCATGCCACCGAGCCAGCGGTGGTTCACGTACGGCTGGCCGACCCGGGTCGCCTGCTCGGCGATGGCCTCCTGGGCCTGCTTCTTGGTGCCGACGAACAGGATGCTGCCGCCACCGGCGACGGTGGTGCGGACGAACTCGTACGCCTTCTCGATGTAGTCGAGCGTCTGGCGCAGGTCGATGATGTAGATACCGTTGCGCTCGGTGAAGATGAAGCGCTTCATCTTCGGGTTCCAGCGCCGGGTCTGGTGCCCGAAGTGCACACCGCTTTCCAGCAGCTGACGCATGGTCACGACGGCCATGGTGGGTTACTCCTACGTTGTCCCTGGTTGTCCGTCCGGCCGGCGGCCAGACGCCTGGCGCCCGGTCGCCGGCCAGGGTGGGCCCGGTGATCAGACCGGGACCAGGGAGGCCGTCGCCCCACGGACAAAACCGTGGAGAGGGCACGCGAGGTCGACCGCACGAGGCGGTCGCCAGTCGACCAGTGTACGCGCCCTCTCCGCCGCCCGGCCCCCGGGTGCGGGAGTCCGGCTTGATCGATCCTTGATCGACACCGGTACGGCGAAGTGGCGGTGTCAACCTGACGGTGACACCGCCACTTCGGGATAGATGGGCGTTTCCCCGCTCAGCCCGCCGCGAGGGCGGCGGCGAGGAAGAGGACCAGCCCGACGGTCAGGTACGCCGTCGGCGGGCGCAGCCAGCCCCGGCTGCCGTCGGCGAGCGCCAGCCCGCCGGTACGCAGCCCGTACAGGCCGGTGCCGAAGATCGGCAGCCCGACCACCAGGAAGACGCCCACCACCACGTGCGACGTCGACACCGGATCACCGAACAGGCCGTGCAGCAACACCCGTACCGCCGGCACCTCCAGCACCAACACCATCACCGCCAGCAGCACCGCCAGCGCGGGGCGCCGGGTCCGGTAGACGCCGTCACCGGGCGGCGGCCCGTCCGGTCGGGGCATGAGTGCCGGCATCGGGCCGGTCGGCATCTCCAGCGGGTTCGGAGCCGCCGCCGGCTGGGCCGGACCGCCCGGACGCTCGCCGATCCGCAGCGCGGTGGCCTCGCCGGGGTTCAGCCGCGCCGCGGCGACTGGGTCCACCCCGCCGTCGGCGCCAGGCGCCGGGTACCCACCGATCGGGCTGAGCCGGGGCTTGTCGACGCCGCCGGCAGCGCTGCGGGCGTCCACGCCGGGGCCGCCGGCCGGGTCGCTGCCGTGGGCGATGAGGCCGTACGGGTCCGTACCGGCCGAGGCGGCGCCGGTCAGGGGGGCGGCCCCGGGCGTACCGAGTGAACTCGACAGCGGGTTCCCGTGCGCGGCGGTGCCGAGCGCGTCGACGCCGGTGCGGGACACCGCGCCGAGCGGATCGGCCGACGACTCCCGCGCCGCGCGACGGCCGGCGCGCGACCCCGGCAGCTCACCGGAGACCTCCGGGTCGTCCGGTCGCTGCGAACGCCAGCTGCTTGTGTCGTCCACCAGCGGATCGGCGGCGGAGTACCGGCCCGGCTCGGCGTACCGGTTCTCACCGGCGCGCTGCTCGGGCGTGCGGTAGTCGTCGTCGCGGTAGCGGGCCTCGCCCGCCGCGCGCCAGTCCGACTCGTATCCGCGGTCGCCCCACCGCGAACCCTGCTCATCCTCGGAGTAGCTCCGTCGTCCGTCCACGACCGGCACGGTATGCGACCGGCTCCAGCCGCGCCATTCGGGTCACCCGAGGGTCGGCCCAGGTCAGCGCCGACATCACCGGGTCGCCGACAGGACACGTTCAGTAGCCGCGCCAGGTCGCTGCCGCCCGGCGCCCCAGCGACGCGGATCCGGGATACCTTACTCCCGCTCACCGCACGAGAACGGGGAACGACGATGATGGCACGAACCGCTGCGAGCCTGCTGCTAGCGGCCACGGCACTGATCCTGACCTCCGGGTGCGCGCCGGAACCCGCGACGCCGCCGAGGTCCGCCACCACACCGGTGGGCGCGCCGTTGCCGGTCGTGCGCACACTCCGGACGCCGGACACGCTGCTCGGCCTCACCAAGAACATGGATCGCGTGGCCATCGAATCGGCCAAGCGGCACCTCGACACGCTGAAGCGTGAGGTCGCCCCGGCCACGAGTGCCGCCGGCTGGGCGTACGGCGGGCACGGGCCGGACGCCGACATGGTGTTCGTCACGGGCGTGTCCGGCACGGTCATCGACCAGCAAGGGCTGGTCGAGCGCGCACTGAACCCGTACCGCGTCGGCGCCCGGGAACAGGTCGATGCAGGCCCGCTGGGCGGTACGGCCCGCTGCGGCCAGGGGCGGACCGAAATGGAGAGCTACCTCGTCGTCTGCGCCTGGGCCGACACCCAGACCCTGGGCATCGTCGCCTTCCTCTCGTCCCGCCCGATCGGCGACCGGACGGCGCAGTTCCTCGAAGTACGCGAGGCGATGACCGAGACCGCCGGATGAACGGCATGCCGTAGCACAGTGGACGGGTGATCGTGAGCCCGTCCACAGGCGGCACCTTGTCTACAGGACGGCCCCTCGCAGCGCCCCCGCTCGTGGCCGCCGGTCGCATCCTGGCCGGCATGACGAACCGGAACCGAGCCGTCGGCGCGTACGGCGAGCGGTGCGCGCTGCGGCACCTGATCGAGACGGGCCTGCGCCCGGTCGCCCGCAACTGGCGCTGCCCAGACGGCGAGATCGACATCATCGCCTGGGAGGGCCCGGTCCTCGCCGTCTGCGAGGTCAAGACCCGCCGTGGCGAGCAGTTCGGCTCCCCCGCCGAGGCGGTCGTACCGGCCAAGGCCCGCCGGTTGCGCGGCCTGGCCGCGCGCTGGCTCGCCGAGACCGGCACCACCGCGGACGAGGTCCGCTTCGACGTGCTCTCCGTCCGGCTCCCGGTCGCCGGCCCCGCCCGCGTCGAGCACCTCCGCGGCGCGTTCTGACATGGGGTACGCGAAGGTGCTGAGCGTCGGCCTGGCCGGTGTCGCCGGGCATCTCGTCGAGGTCGAGGCCGACCTGGCTCCCGGGCTGCCCGCCGTGATCATCTCCGGCCTGCCGGACACCGCGCTGCACGAGGCGCGCGACCGGGTCCGCGCCGCGATCGTCAACTCCGGCCAGAAATGGCCCAACCGGCGTATCACGCTCAACCTGCTCCCCGCCACCCTGCCCAAGTACGGCTCGGCGTTCGACCTCGCGATCGCGCTCGCCGTCCTGGCCGGCTCGGGTGAGCTGCCACCGGTCGCCCTGGACGCCACTGTCGTGCTCGGCGAACTCGGCCTCGACGGCACCGTACGCCCCGTCCGCGGCACGCTGCCCATGGTCGCCGCCGCCGCCCGCGCCGGGCACACCCGCGTCGTCGTGCCCGCCGGCAACGCCGCCGAGGCGGCGGTCATCCCGGGCGTACGCGTGCACGCGGTCGACACCCTGCACCGGCTCGTCGCCCACGTCCGCGACGGGAGCCCGCTGCTCGCCCCGCCCGCCCACGTCCCCGTCGGCGGCCCGGCCGGGCCCGACCTGGTCGACGTGGCCGGGCAGCCGCTCGGGCGGCGCGCCCTGGAGATCGCCGCCGCCGGGGGCCATCACCTCGCGCTGCTCGGCCCGCCCGGCGCCGGCAAGACCATGCTCGCCGAGCGACTGCCGTCGATCCTGCCCGAGCTGGACGACGAGGCAGCACTGGAGGTCACCGGGCTGCACTCGATCGCCGGCCTGCTGCCACCCGGCGGCGGGCTGCTGCGCCGGCCCCCGTTCCAGGCGCCGCACCACTCGGCCACGGTGCCCGCGCTCGTCGGAGGCGGCTCCGGGCTGGCCCGGCCCGGCGCGGTGTCGCTCGCTCATCGCGGGGTGCTGTTCCTGGACGAGGCCCCCGAGTTCGGCAAGGGCGCGCTGGAGGCGTTGCGGCAGCCGCTGGAGAGCGGCCGGGTGCGGGTGGCGCGTACCCGAGGCGCCACCGAGTACCCGGCCCGTACCCAACTGGTGCTGGCTGCCAATCCCTGCCCGTGTGCGAAACCCTCCGGTGACGTCGACTGCGAGTGCCCGCCGCTGGCCCGGCGGCGCTACCTGGGGCGGTTGTCGGGCCCGCTGCTCGACCGGGTCGACGTGCAGGTTCAGCTGACGGCGGTCCGCGCGGCGGAGCTGCTGAACACCGGCGCCGCGCCGGAGTCCTCGGCCACCGTCGCCGCCCGGGTCGTCGCCGCGCGGCACGCCGCCGCCGAGCGCTGGGCGGCCACCGGGCACCGGGTGAACGCCGACGTCCCCGGTCCGTACCTGCGCCGGCCGCCGTGGCACCTGCCCGCCCGGGTCACCACGGATCTGCGCCGCCGGCTCGACACCGGTTCGCTGTCCGCGCGCGGCTACGACCGCGTACTCCGTCTCGCCTGGACCATCGCGGACCTGGACGGGCAGGACCGGCCGGGCCGCGACGACGTCGCGGAGGCCGTCCAGCTCCGGACCGGGGAGGTCGCGTGAGCGCCGACGACCGCCGGCTGGCGCGGGTCGCGCTCACCTGGCTCGCCGAGCCCGGCACCCGGTCGGTGTTCGCGCTGGTCGAGCGGATCGGCCCGGTCGCCGCACTCGACCTGCTGCTGTCCGGCGAGGCGCCGGAACGGGCACTGCGGGCGGCAGTCGCGGCGCGCGGCGTCTCCGGTGACGCCCGGGCGGTCGCCGCGGCGGCGCTGGCCCGCGGCGAACGGCTCGGCGCCCGGCTGGTCACCCCGGAGGACGACGAGTGGCCGGCCCAGGTCCGCGACCTGCGCCGGCTGGCGCTGTCCGGCGCCACCCGGCGGGTCGACGTGGAGACCGACCCTCCGCTCTGCTTCTGGGTACGCGGGGCGTGGCCGCTCGGTGAGGCGCTGGCGCGCTCGGTGGCGGTGGTCGGCGCCCGCGCGGCCACCCCCTACGGCGCGCACGTCGCCACCGAACTGGGCTACGGCCTCGCCGACCGGGAGTGGACGGTGGTGTCCGGTGGGGCGTTCGGCATCGACGCCGCCGCGCATCGCGGGGCGCTGACAGCGGGCGGACGGACCGTCGCCGTGCTCGCCTGCGGGGTGGACCGCCCGTACCCGATGGGCAACGCCGCCCTGTTCGACCGGATCGCCGAGACCGGCCTGCTGGTGAGCGAGTGGATTCCGGGCGCGGAGCCGCTGCGGCCGCGGTTCCTCATCCGCAACCGGGTGATCGCGGCGGCGACGAGCGGCACGGTCCTCGTCGAGGCCGCCGCACGCAGCGGCGCCACCCAGACGCTCAACCGGGCACTCGGCCTGCACCGCCCGGCGATGGTGGTGCCCGGGCCGGTGACCTCCGCGATGTCCGTCGGCGGGCACGAGGTGCTGCGGGACCGGCCGGAGGCCCGGCTGGTCGCCAGCGTCGCGCACGTGCTGGAGGAGGTGGGCCGGATCGGGTACGACCTGGCCCCGCCCGCCCGGGCACCCGAACGCCCCCGGGACCGGCTCGACGAGGAGGCCACCCAGGTGCTGGAGGCGCTGCCGCGCCGCCGGACGCTCGACCTGGAGAGCGTCGCGGCGCGGGCGGGAGTGGACCTGCGTACCGCCATGCGCAAGCTGTCCATGCTGGAGGAACTGGCGATGGTGGTACGCCGCGACGGCGGTTACGCGCTCGCGCCGCCACCGGCCGACCGGACGTGAGCCCGTGTCAGTCGCCCTCGAACCGGATCTCGGCGTCGCGGCGGTCCGCGCATCGGCGGACGAGCCGGGCCAACCGGAGGACGTGGTCGACCTCGGCCGGCGTCCGGGCCACCTCGGCCAGGCACCGCAGCTCGGCGAGCAGTTGCGGCATCCGCCCGGCCTCCACGGTCAGCTCGCCGAGCGGGTCGACGCGGTCCAGCAGCGGGGTCCGGCCACCGCCGCGGACCCGCTTGAGCAGGTCGGGCAGCACGTCCTGCGGGTCCGCCACGACCTCGATCGAGGCGTACGCGGGGCGGCGACGACCGGTGCCCGTCGATATCTGCCGGTAGAGGACGGCGTCCACTCCCACTCTCGGTCCTCCTCGAACCGGCGTCACCGTCACGGGAACGCGTTCGCCTGATCGCGGCCGGATCGACCTCCGTCGGGGCCGGCTCGGCCGCGCTGCCTGCCGGTCGCCGCACCGCACCGCACCGCAAGCGTGCCGCAGCACGAGTTTCCCCTGTCCAGACGCGCTTCTGCCACCCCGCTCAGCGCGTCGCCGCGTATCCGACGCCGGAAGGAGGCGGGCGACGTGGCGGACGGCACATCCCACGGACGACGGCCGACCCGCCGCGAAGGCGGGCGCGACAGCCGGGCGGCACGGCGTAGCGGCGGGCGGCGGGCGGCGGCGGCACGGCGGCGGGCGGCGCTCCGGCCTTACGCTGGAGCGGTGATCGCTGTCTGCCTCCTCCGCCGCGACCGCGTGCGCCCGGACCGGGTGCCGCGGTGAGTCAGCGGCGGCGCGGCACGCGGGACGCGCACGCGGAACTGCCCGCCTCGATGCGCGAGGCGGTGGACGACTTCGCCGACCACCTGTCGCGGGCCCGCAACCGGTCCGTCCACACCGTCCGGGCGTACGTCACGGATCTGGTGTCGCTGCTGGACCACGCCGTCCGGATGGGCTGCGCCGAACTGCCGGAGCTGGACCTCGCCGTGGTGCGCAGCTGGCTGGCGAAGCAGCGGACCATGGGGGCGGCCCGGACGACGATGGCGCGGCGCGCCGCCGCGGCCCGGACGTTCAGCGCCTGGGCGCACCGGACCGGCCTGCTCGCCGACGACGTGGCGGCGCCGCTGGCCAGCCCCCGAGCGCGGCGGGAACTGCCCACCGTGCTGCGCGCGGACCAGGCCGCCGCCCTGATGGAGGCGACCCGTCCCGCCGACGTCCCGCAGGCCGGGGAACCGGCGGGCACGGAGGCGCCGGAGGCGGTGCTGCTGCGCGACCGGCTGCTGCTGGAGCTGCTCTACGGCACCGGGGTACGCATCAGCGAGGCGTGCGGCCTGGACGTCACCGACGTCGACCAGGACCGCCGGGTGGTACGCGTGCTGGGCAAGGGTGGGCGGGAGCGGTCGGTGCCCTACGGAGTGCCGGCTCAGCGGGCGCTCGACGCCTGGCTGCGCGAGGGCCGGTCCGCGCTGCTGAACGCGGGCTCGGGCCGGGCGCTGCTGCTCGGGGCTCGGGGTGGACGGCTCAACCCGACCACCGCGCGGCGGATCGTGTCGGGCTGGGCCGGTGCCGCCGGGGTGCCGCGCGTGACGCCGCACGGGCTGCGCCACTCGGCCGCGACGCACCTGCTCGAAGGCGGCGCGGACCTACGCGCCGTGCAGGAGCTGCTGGGGCACTCGTCGCTCGCCAGCACGCAGATCTACACGCACGTCTCGGTGGAGCGGCTCCGCGCCGTGTACCGGCAGGCGCATCCCCGCGCCTGACCGCCGAAGGCGCGCGGGCGGCGTCGGTGAGACGGTCAGCGGGCCGAATCCGGCCGGTGCATGATCCATCCCGGGCTAGGATCGACGGATGACGGTGCCACAGCCACCCGAGCCGATTCCCGGGGCTCGGCTGCTCTTCTCCCTCGATCCCGCCGTCAGCCACCTCAACCACGGTGCGTTCGGCGCCGTACCGATCGCCGTACAGCGCGCCCAGCAGCGCCTGCGCGACGAGATGGAGGCCAACCCGCTGCGGTTCTTCACGCAGGGCCTGGTCGACCGGATCGCCCACACCCGGCGGCACCTGGCCGCGTTCCTCGGCGCCGATCCGGACGGCACCACGCTCGTCGGCAACGTCACCGCCGGTGCGGCAGTGGTGTTGCAGTCGCTGGCGCTGCGTCCCGGCGACGAGATCGTGACCACCGACCACGGGTACGGGGCGGTGGCGCTGTCGGTCGCCCGGGAGTGCGCCCGCACCGGGGCGGTGTCCCGCACCCTGCCGGTGCCGCTGACCGCCACCGACGAGGAGGTGGTCGAGATCGTCCGCGACGGGCTGCGCCCCGGGCGTACCAAGCTGCTGGTCATCGACCAGCTCACCTCGCCGACCGCCCGGCTGTTCCCCGCCGCGGCCCTCGTCGCGGTGGCCCGGGAGCAGGGCGTGCCGGTGCTGGTGGACGCCGCCCACGCACCGGGCATGCTGCCGGCCACAGTCGCGTCCGCCGGCGCCGACTTCTGGGTCGGCAACCTGCACAAGTGGGCGTACGCGCCGCGCGGCACCGCAGTGCTCGTGGTCGCGCCGCAGTGGCGGGAAAGGATCCAGCCGCTCGTCGTCTCCTGGGAGCAGGACAGCGGCTTCCCGATCCGGGTGGAGTGGCAGGCGACGCTCGACTACACCGGCTGGCTGGCCGCCCCGGTGGGCCTGTTCACGTTACGTAGCCTCGGCGTGGACCGGGTACGCGCGCACAACGCGGCGCTGGCCGCGTACGGGCAACGGGTCGTCGGGGACGCGCTCGGTGTGGCGCCGGAGCGGCTGCCGGAGCCCGGCGGACCGGCGGTCGCCATGCGGCTGGTGCCGCTGCCGCCCGGTGTCGCGTCGACGCTGGACGCGGCCCGGGAGTTCCGGAGCCGGATCGCCGACCGGCTCTCCGCCGAGGTCTCGATCGCCGGCTGGAACGGACGCGGCTATCTGCGGCTGTGCGGCCAGGTCTACAACACCCCCGACGAGTACGACCGGCTGGCCGTCCGGCTGCCCACGCTGCTCGCCCAGGGCTGAGCGACACCCGATCGCCCGTCGGCGGGGGCGGGGTGCAGCGGCAGCAACCGGACGCGACCGAGCCCGAGCAGGGCCAGCGGATCGAGGTACTCCGCGTCGCGTCGCAGTCCCCAGTGCAGGCAGGCCGCCTCGGTGCAGCCCGGATGCCCGGCGAGCAGGTCGCCGACCGGCGTGCCGGCTTCGACCGGGGTGCCGGCGGTGAGGCGGGCACGGACCGGCTCGTAGGTGGTGCGCAGCCCGTCGGCATGGCCGACGGTGAGCACCGGCCGGCCGGCGACGGTGCCGGCGAACAGGACGACTCCGGCGCCGGCCGCCAGCACCGGGGCGCCGGGTGCGGCGGCGAGGTCGACGCCCCGGTGCCCGGACAGCCAGGGCTGCGGCGGCGGGTCGAACCGCCGCACCACCCGGGGCTCACCCGGCAGCGGCCACCGGAATCGCCCACCGGGTGCAACCCGAAGTCCCGCAGCCGAGCCGCCCGCCGCCGAAGCACCAGGAGCCGGGGCACCCGCTGATGCGGAAGCATCCCGCCCGCGCGCAGGTACGGCCGCAGGCGGCCCGGCCGCGAGCGAGTGGACCCCGACCCGGGACGACGACGGCGAGAGCCCGGCCGAGGACGACGGCACCACGGCCCGGGACGGCGTGAGGACGCCCGGCAGGCAGCCGACGAGGAACCACACCACCGCGTGAGAGATCGAGGAACGCACGCGAGCACCCTGCCGACCCCGGGCACCGTCCCGCGTGCCGCACGCGGCCGTCCTGTGGACGACGCACCGGCTGTGGACGAGCGCCGGAATCGGGGCCGATCTGCTACGGCCGGGACGCCTATGCTGGCCGGGTGACGAAGGACTGGTACGCCTGGCACAGCGACTACGACCAGCCCGAGTCCGCGCTGGCCCGGCGGCTCGCCGAGGTGCGGCAGCGTGTCGCCGACGCGCTCGACGCCGCGCCGCCCGGCCCGCTGCGCGCGCTGAGCCTGTGCGCGGGTCAGGGCCGCGACCTGATTCCGGTGCTGGCCACCCACCCCCGTGGCGGCGACGTGACCGCCCGCCTGGTCGAGCTGGACGCGCGTAACGTCGACCTGGCCCGCCGTGCCGCCGCCGACGCGGGGCTCACCGGCGTGGAGGTGGTGACCGGTGACGCCTCGCTGACCGACCGCTACGCCGATCTGGCCCCGGCGGATCTCGTGCTGGTCTGCGGCATCTTCGGCAACATCACCGACGACGACATCCGGGCCACGGTGCGGCACTGCGCCTCGCTCTGCGCCACCGGCGGCACGGTGCTGTGGACGCGGCACCGGCGCGAACCGGACCTGGTGCCGGCCATCTGCGAGTGGTTCGCCGAGGAGGGCTTCGACCCGGTCGCGGTGAACAGCCCGGCCGACGGTGTGTGCGTCGGCGCGCACCGATTCACCGGCACGCCCCGCCCGTTGGCGGCCGGGGAGCGGATGTTCGCGTTCGTGGGTTACGACGTGCTGGAGCGGACGGAGCAGCAATGACCACTGTGGACGATGCCAGCCGGCCCTCCCGGGTGGCCGGGCCGGACGAGGCGATCAGTGCCGAGGAGCTTCAGCTCGCCGCGCGCAACCACGGCATCCCGCTGGAGGCGCTGCGGTACGACGTGACCCCGGCGGGCCTGCACTACCTGCTCATCCACTACGACATCCCGGACGTCGACCCGGCCGCGTACGCGCTGAGCGTGTCCGGCGCCCTCGATCGTCCACTGCGGCTGGACCTGGCGGCGCTGCGCGACCGGCCCCGGGTGACCCACCGCGTGACGCTGGAGTGCGCGGGCAACGGCCGGGCGCTGCTGCGTCCCCGGCCGGTCAGCCAGCCCTGGCTGGTGGAGGCGGTGGGCAACGCCGAGTGGACCGGTACGCCGCTGGCCCCGCTGCTGCGCGAGGCCGGCCTGTCCGGCGACGCGGTGGACGTGGTGTTCACCGGCGCGGACCACGGGGTGGAGCGCGGCGTCGAGCAGGACTACCAGCGGGCGCTGCCGGTGGCCGACGCGCTGCGTGAGGAGGTGCTCCTGGCGTACGAGATGAACGGCGCTCCCCTGCTGCCGCAGCACGGCGCGCCGCTGCGCCTGATCGTGCCCGGCTGGTACGGCATGGCGCACGTGAAGTGGCTGCGGGACATCACCGTGACGACCGAGCCGTTCGACGGCTACCAGAACGCGGTGGCCTACCGGCTGCGGCGCGACGCCGACGACCCGGGCGTGCCGGTGACCCGGATCGAGCCGCGTGCGCTGGTGCGTCCGCCCGGGTTCCCGGATTTCATGTCCCGCACCCGGGTGCTGCGGCCCGGGCCGTGCACTCTGGACGGCCGGGCCTGGTCCGGCCACGCGCCGGTGACCTCGGTCGAGGTGACGACGGACGGCGGCGGGACGTGGGCACCGGCGGTCCTGGACGAGCCGTCCGGGGGCGAGTGGGCGTGGCGCCGATGGTCGGTGACCTGGACGGCGACGCCGGGGCGGTACGTGCTGGGGGCCCGGGCGACCGACGCATCGGGGCGCACCCAGCCGGTCGAGCAGCCGTGGAACCGGGGCGGGTTCGCGAACAACCTGGTGCAGCGGGTCGAGGTGGTCGTGCCGGCGCAGTGATCCGGCGCCGGGTCAGCTCCCGAACCCGGAATCTGCGGGAAGCGAGATGTCGGGCTTTTCGAGCTCTTCCACATTGACGTCCTTGAACGTCATAACTCGAACATTCTTGACGAACCGGGCAGGACGGTACATGTCCCACACCCAGGCGTCGTGCATCTCGACCTCGAAGTAGACCTCGCCGTCGGAGTTCCGCACGTGCAGGTCGACCTGGTTGGCCAGGTAGAAACGGCGCTCGGTCTCCACCACGTAGGAGAACTGACGGACGATGTCGCGGTACTCCCGGTAGAGCTGAAGCTCCATCTCGGTCTCGTACTTCTCGAGATCTTCCGCGCTCATCGCACTCCGCCTTCCATGACCACATCTTCCCCCACCGACGCCGGAGGTCGCGGCTGCTCGCCCAACGCCACGCCGACGGTACCCCCTGACGCGCCGCAGCGCCCCATCGGCTCGTCCGGGCGGCCGGCGAACGCGCCGGGCCCGAGACCCGGCAGCCCGGCCGCGGGCTCGGGCGGCACCGCGTCGGTGCCGTCGCCCGCCGGGCGGCGGGCGCGAGGAGGCCGGCCGTCCCGTCCGGAGACGGCGGCCACGTTCACGTACGAGAAGCGGTGTTCCCGGCAGGGCCCGAGCGCGCGCAGCGCTGCGCTGTGCTCGGCGGTGATGTAGCCCTTGTGCTCGGCGAAGCCGTAGCCGGGGAACCGCCCGTCCAGGTCCACCATGATCCGGTCCCGGGTGACCTTGGCCAGCACGCTCGCCGCCGCCACACACGCGGCCACCCGATCACCCTTCCAGACCGCCAGGCCCGGCACGTCCAGCCCGTCGACGCCGAAACCGTCGGTCAGCACGTACTCCGGGCGGGTGGTGAGCGAGGCGAGCGCCCGGCGCATCGCGGCGAGGTTGCACACATGCAGCCCCCGGGAGTCGACCTCCTCGGCGGGGACGACCACCACGGCGTACGCCAGGGCCCGTGCCACCACCTCGTCATGGACGCGCTCGCGGGCGGCGGGGGTGAGCAGCTTGGAGTCGGCCAGCTCGTCGATCTCGCCGCGCCGCCCCTCGGGCAGGATCGCGGCGGCGGCCACGAGCGGCCCGGCGCAGGCGCCCCGACCGGCCTCGTCGGCGCCCGCCACGTGCCGGAAGCCACGCCGTTGCAGGGCGCGTTCCAGCGCGTAGAGGCCGCCGTCGCGGCGGACCACTGTGCGCGGCGGGGTCAACATGCGCCGCCTCCCGCCAGCACGGCGCCGAGCCGGCCGGGCAGGTCCGGCGGGTAGTAGCGCTCGGCGGAGGCGGCCAGCTCGGCGACCGGCCACCAGCGGTGCCCGTGCACGCTCGCCCGCTCGACGTCGTCGAAGCCGGCCGTGTCGACCTCCCAGCCCGTCACCCGGACCAGGTAGAACTGCTGGTCCTGGCGGTACCAGACGCCGTCGAACGGGAACTCGACCGTGTCCGAGAAGACCGGCGCGCCCAGCTGCGCCGGGGCCAGCCGCAGGCCGGTCTCCTCGGCCAGCTCCCGGGCGGCGCCGTCGGCCGGGGACTCCCCCGGGTGCAGCCCGCCGCCGGGGGTGAACCAGTAGCGGTGCCCCGGCCGGGCGGGATCACTGCCCTCGAAGAGCAGCACCCGGTCGGACGCGTCGACCAGCAGCACCCGGGCCGCGCGACGAGGGGTGTAGACGGTCACCGCACCAGCCTGCCAGACGCCTGCGACGAACGGCCACGCCCTCCCGCCCTCGACGGCGGGACGGCGTGGCGGGGCGTGGCGCGGGCGGGCTCAGGGATTGGGGATCCCGTCGAACTGCTCGGGGACGCTGAGCAAGGTCGCGCGGCCGACCGGCCAGAAGATGGTGAAGGCCCGGCCGACGACCTCGCCCTCGGGGATGGTGGCGACGTTGATGTCCTCGCCCGACTGCTGCCAGTGCTCCAGCGAGTCGCCGGACGCCTCCCGGTGGTCACCCATGACCCACAGGCGCCCCTCCGGCACGGTGATGTCGAAGTCCTGGTCGGCGGGCTTGTTGCCGGGGAAGAGGAACGGCTCGTCGATCGGCTTGCCGTTGATGACCAGCCGGTCCTGCCCGCCGGTGCGGTCGCAGCAGACCACGTGATCGCCGCCGACGCCGATGATCCGCTTGATGAAGTCCTCACCGTCGGGGTCGCCGCTCCACTCGGTGGGCGCCTTGAACACGATCACCTCGCCCCGGTGCGGCGAGCGGAAGTCGTAGACCAGCTTGTTGACAAGCACCCGATCGTCGATCTTGAGGGTGTTCTCCATGGACTGCGACGGGATGAAGAAGGTCTGCAGCACGAAGGCACGCACCAGCACCGCGACCAGGATCGCCACGCCCAGGAGGATGGGCAGCTCCTTCCAGAAGGAGCTGCGGGGCTTCTCGGTCTGCTCGTCGATCACGGGAGGAGCCTACGTCCAAGGGTGCGGCGCGGTCGCCCCGAACCCGCCAGAACGGTGAGCGTCGCCGCGAGCGGAAGGATCACAACGACGCCGCCGACCGGGTCGGGATCCACCGGCCCCGCCGCGGGCGCGGCGTCCGACCGGGGCACGCTCGTGAACGTCTCGGGGACGGGCAGACTGGTCCACCGCTGCGACGGCCAGACGATCATGAAGGCGCGGCCGACCACGTTCTCGATCGGCACCGGCCCCTGACATCGGGCGTCCTGCGAGACCAGCCGGTGGTCACCCATCACGAAGATCTGCCCCGGTGGCACCACCACCTCGGTGAACTGCCGGGACCGGCACTCCTTCGGATTGGGCGGCAGCTCGACCGGGGAGTCCTCGAAGATGTACGCCTGCTCGTCCAGCGGCATCCCGTTGACGACCACCCGGCCGTCGTCGCAGCACCAGACCTTGTCGCCCGGCACCCCGATGACGCGCTTGATGAAGTCCTTCTCGCCGGGGCGGCTGACGCCCACCAGATCGCCGAGCGTCCGGCCGGCCCGCCCGGCGAAGTCGGCCGGCGGCGCGGGCGCCTCCTGGGCGACCCAGCGGTCGGTGCCCCGGAACACCACCACCTCACCGCGCACCGGGTCGCGGACGTCGTAGACGACCTTGTTGACGAGCACCCGGTCGCCGACGAGCAGCGTGTTCTCCATCGACCCGGAGGGGATGAAGAACGCCTGGAGCAGGAACGTGCGGATCAGCACGGCGAGGCAGAACGCCACGATCAGCAGCAGCGGCAACTCCTGCCAGAGCGGCATCTGGCGGCGACTGCGACGGGCCCGCCGGCGCCAGGGATCGACGGTGCCGTCCTCGTCAACCATGTGCACCATGCCACTCTCCGGTCCGCGGAAACGACACTACCGCCCGGGAGTCCCCTCGGAGACCCCACGGGCGGCAGTGGACCGTTTCGCACCGTCCGGCTACGCCCGTACCGACCAGGGTAATGCGGTCTGGTGGATACGACATCCGCGCAGCTCGGGCGGCGTGGCGTACGGAATTCAGCTCGCCGGCTGCTTCTCCCGCAGCTCCTTGATCTTGGCCTTCTTGCCGCGCAGCTCACGCAGGTAGTAGAGCTTGGCGCGACGCACGTCACCGCGGGTCACGACCTCGATCCGGTCGATGCCCGGGCCGTTGAGCGGGTAGGTCCGCTCCACGCCGACACCGAAGCTGACCTTGCGGACCGAGAAGGTCTCGCGCAGACCGTCACCCTGGCGGCGGATGACGACGCCCTGGAAGATCTGGACCCGGGACCGGTTGCCCTCGACGACCCGCGCGTGCACCTTGACGGTGTCACCGGCACGGAAGTCGGGCAGGTCGGTACGCTTCGACTGGGCGTCAAGGGCGTCCAGGATGTTCATCGCTGCGTCCTCGTGAGGCTCACGGCGCATCGTCAGTCGATGCGCGAACGGGTGATTCTGACCCCCGGGTGGCGACCGGCGAGGCCGGCCCCGGTCGAGGGTCCTCGCAACCGCCCACGGCGTGGACGGATGCGGCAACCCCTCTACTTTGCCACATGCCCCGGTGGCGAGGAAAATCCGCCCCGGTCCAGCGCCGCCCGGTCCCGCTCGCCGAGCGCCTCCGGGGCCAGCCCGGCGACCATGTCGGGACGCCGGGCCGCGGTCCGCAGCAGCGACTCGTCCCGCCGCCAGCGGTCGATCCGGGCGTGGTCGCCGGAACGGAGCACCTCGGGTACGTCCAGCCCGCGCCAGCTCGCCGGCTTCGTGTAGAGCGGGGCCTCCAGCAGCCCGTGCGCGTGCGACTCCTCGTCCAGCGACCCCGCGTTGCCGAGCACACCGGGCAGCAACCGGGTGACCGCCTCCAGGATCACCAGCACGGCCACCTCGCCGCCGAACAGCACGTAGTCACCGAGGGACACCTCGGTCACCGGCATCCGGGTCGCGGCGTGGTCCAGCACCCGCTGGTCGATGCCCTCGTACCGGCCGCAGGCGAACAGCAGATGCGACTCGGCGGCCAGCTCGTGCGCCAGGGCCTGGGTGAACGGAACGCCCGCGGGCGACGGCACGAGCAGTCGGGGCAACGTATGCCCGTCCGGGCTCAGCTCGCCCGGCGCCAGCGCGTCCAGCGCCTCACCCCACGGCTCCGGGCGCATGACCATGCCCGGACCGCCGCCGTAGGGCGTGTCGTCGACGGTGCGGTGCACGTCGTGGGTCCAGGTCCGCAGATCGTGTACGGCCAGCCGCAGCGTGCCGTTCGCCCGGGCCTTGCCGATGAGCGACAGATCCAGCGGGGCGAAGTACTCGGGGAAGATCGACACGATGTCGACGCGCATGCGGTGGGCTCCAGCTAGAGGTCGAGCAGTCCGCCGGGCAGGTCGACGACGACGCGACCGCCGGCCAGATCCACCTCGGGCACGATCGCCTTGACGAACGGGACCAGCGCGGTACGCCCCTCGGGGCGCCGCAGCACCAGCATGTCCGACGCGGGCGCGTGGTCGATACGGGCGACCTCGCCCACGTGCTCGCCGTCGCGGGTGACCACGGCGAGCCCGACCAGCTGGTGGTCGTGGAACTCCTCCGGGTCCTCCGGCGGGGCGACGTCGGCGCTGTCCACGCCGAGCAGCGTGTTGCGCAACGCCTCGGCGACGTCACGGCCCAGCACGCCCTCGAAGGCGACCAGCAGGCGGCCCTGGTGCCAGCGGGCCGACTCGACGGTGAGTGCCGGCGGCACCCGCCAGGCGCCGGGCTCCGACGGGGTGACCCCCGGCTCGGTGGTCAACACCGAACCGGGGGCGAACCGTGCTTCGGGCTCGTCGGTACGCACCTCCACGGTGACCTCACCGCGGATGCCGTGCGGCTTACCGATCCGGCCGACGACGAGAAGCATCAGTACGAGTCGACGATGTCGACGCGTACCCCACGCCCGCCGATGGAGCCGATCACCTGGCGCAGCGCCTTGGCGGTCCGGCCGGACCGCCCGATCACCGTGCCGAGGTCCTCGGGGTGCACGCGGACTTCGAGGCGCTTGCCCCGACGGGAGTCGACCATGCGCACCCGGACGTCGTCCGGGTGGTCGACGATGCCCTTGACCAGGTGCTCCAGAGCGGGACGCAGCGGCATGTCAGGCCTGCTCGCCGGACTCGGCACCGGTCTGCTCCTCGGCCTTGGGGGCCTCGGCCTTCGGCTCCTCCGCCTTGGCGGCGGCCTTCTTGGCCGGCTTCGCCGGGGTGTCCGCCACGCCGGCGGCGGCCTTCGCCTCGGCCTCGTACGCCGCCTTGCGGTCGGCCCGCTCGGGGGCGACCTTCAGCGGCGGCGGGGCCGGCAGGCCCTTGAACTTCTGCCAGTCACCGGTCAGCTCCAGCAGGCGCTGCACGGCCTCGCTCGGCTGGGCGCCGACCGAGAGCCAGTACTGGACCCGCTCCGACTTGACCTCGATCACCGAAGGGTCTTCCTTCGGCTGGTACACACCGACGAACTCGATCGCGCGACCGTCACGCTTGGTGCGCGAGTCGGCGATGACGATGCGGTACTGCGGGTTGCGGATCTTGCCCATCCGCAGGAGCCGGATCTTTACGGCCACAGTTGTTTCGCTCCTGTTGCGATCTCACCGGCCCGTACGGGCGGTGTGGCGGGTGAGCGCCGACCGGCACAGTGGGGTTGGGCCGGAGACTGCTCGGTGAACTGGCGACGCGCCCGGGTTAGAGGGCGCCGGACGCGCGCCGGATACCAGCGACCCATTCTGCCAGATCCAGCCCGGAACTCTCACACCGGTCCCGGGCACCACGCCCGGGGCGGGGCGGGCCGTGACGCAGGACACCGGTTCAGCGCACCGGCGGACGGTCCCATCCCGGCGGAAGTTCGTCCGGCGCGTCCCATTCGGCGGGCGGGGTGAAGTCGCACCAGGTGCCGTCGAACGGGAACTCCCCGGCCTCGGCGATCCGGATCACCCGCTCGCCCTCGGCGCGTACCGCCTTCTCGTCGGTCACCCAGTAGTGCTCCGGGAACGCCAGCCGCTCGGCGAACTCGTCCTCGTCCTTCCACTCCCAGCTCAGGTCCGGGTGGACCACGACGTCGAGGTCCTGGTCGACCATGTCGACCCCGGCCACCGCGCCGTCGTCCCAGCGGACGCCGGGCTCCTCCAGGTTCACGTACCAGTTCTGGAAGCGGCCCGCCGCGTCGCGGAACCACCAGACCGAGTGGGCCGCGCCGACGGGCAGGAACTTCAGCACCGGCGGGCCGTTCCACCGCCCCCGCGCGAGCCGGTAGGACGACGTCACCCACTCCGCGAACGGCACGGCCCGCATGCCCAGGCCGGCGTCGTTCACCTCGTGCGCGACCGCCGCCTCCCGCGCCACCCAGAGCACCAGGCCGCGCTCGTCGTCGGAGACCACCCGGGCCGACCGGACCCAGCCGATCCGGCCGTTGCGCACGTTCCGGTGCATGATCAGCCGCCCCGGCTCGAACCGCACGCTCACCCCCGCCGTCGTGTTAACAAGGGCCCCCGCCTATGCAGAATGCGTTAAGAAGGGGCCCTTCCTTGCACCTCAGTACGCGCGGGCGAGGATCGCCACCAGGTCGGGCTCGTCCTCCGAGTCCGGCACCGAGCCGTCGGCGCGGACCAGGCAGCGGACCGTCACGCCCTGACCGTTCGCCTCGGCCTCGCCCTCGACGCCGACCGCCGACCACGGCACCCGCGCCCAGCCGTCGGCGGACGCCTCGATCGCCTCGGCCAGCGTCGACACCTCGACGGTGCGTGACCGGCGGAACTCCAGCGCCTGGTCGTGCAGCGCCCGCTGGTCGGCATCCAGCGCGGCCAGGACCGCGCCGACCACGTCGGCGACGGGCGTCGGGGCCTTCGAGCCGTCCGTACGCCGGACCACCACGGCGTTGCCGGCGGCCAGGTCACGCGGGCCGACCTCGACGCGGACCGGGTAGCCGCGCAGCTCGGCGTCGACGGCGCGGCGGCCGAACGCGGTGTCGGTCCGGTCGTCCAGCGCCACCCGGACCCCGGCGTCGCGCAGCGCGTCGCACAGCTTGCCCGCCGCCTCGCTGACGCCCTCGCCGTCCTTGACGATCATCACGTACGCCTGGACCGGCGCCAGCTTCGGCGGCACCCGCAGCCCGTTGTCGTCGCCGTGACACATGATCAGGCCGCCGAGCATCCGGGTGGAGGTGCCCCAGGAGGTCGTCCAGGCGTTCTCCCGGCCGCCCTCGGCCGAGGAGTAGCTGATGTCGAACGCCTTGGCGAAGTTCTGGCCCAGCTCGTGGCTGGTGCCCAGCTGGAGCGCCTTGCCGTCGCCCATCATGCCCTCGCACGTGTACGTGGCGGTGGCACCGGCGAAGCGCTCCCGGGCGGTCTTCAGGCCGACCACCACCGGGATGCCGAGCACGTTGACCATCAGGTCCTCGTACGCCTCGTGCAGGATCCGCCGCGCGTAGGCGCGGGCGTCGTCACGGGTGGCGTGCGCGGTGTGCCCCTCCTGCCAGAGGAACTCGCTGGTGCGCAGGAAGATCCGGGGGCGCAGCTCCCAGCGGACCACGTTGGCCCACTGGTTGAGCAGCAGCGGCAGGTCCCGGTACGAGTCGATCCACTTGGCCATGAACTCGCCGATGACCGTCTCGCTCGTGGGTCGCACCACCACCGGCTCGGCGAGCTGCTTGCCGCCACCGTGCGTGACCACCGCCAGCTCCGGCGAGAAGCCCTCGACGTGCTCGGCCTCCCGCTTGAGGTAGCTCTCCGGAATGAACAGCGGGAAGTACGCGTTCTCCGCGCCGGCCGCCTTGATCCGGGCGTCCATCTCGGCCTGCATCCGCTCCCAGATGGCGTAGCCGGCCGGTCGGATCACCATGGTCCCCCGGACCGGGCCGTTGTCGGCCAGCTTCGCCTTGGCAATCAGATCCTGGTACCAGCGGGGAAAGTCCTCCGCACGGGGAGTGAGCACGCGTGCCATGACCGCACATCCTATGCGTCCCGTGACGGGTCGGCGCAGCCGGGCGCGCCCGCACTACCATCTGCCGTCATGCTCACTCCCGGACCCGACCCGGCACCGGCGCCGGCCGCACTCGCCGCCCGCTGGGTGGCCTGGGTGGCCGCCCACCGGCAGCCGGTCAACCCGCTCAAGGACACCACCGGCCGGCACGGCGGGCGTCACCAGCCCGCCGACGTGTGGTTCCTCGCGGGCACGCTGGGCGGCCAGGTCAGCAGGCGTTGTGTGGTGCCGGCCGGCCGGCCGCTGTTCTTCCCGGCCTTCTGCTGGTGGCAGCCCGGCCGCCGGGACGACCCGGCCGAGCCGATGCCCCACGCCAGCGGGCACGCGGAACTGGACGGGGTCGCGGTGCCGGTGCGGGCGGCGGGCTCCCCCGCCTCGTTCCCGGTGCGGGGGTTCTTCAACAACGTCGTCACCGCGTGGCCGTGGCCGGTGCACGTATCCTGCTGGGGCCTGTGGGGCCTGGTGCCGCCACCCGCGCCGGGGACGCACCACCTGGCCTTCGCCGGCCACGACGGCGGGCGGTTCTGGGTCGAGGCGGAGTACGAACTCGAGGTGCGCTGACCAGCGCCCGTAGACTCCGATCACCATGCCGAAGCCGAGGAACGTCACTCCGGTGCGCGAGTCGATCGTCGACGCCGCCCGTACGCTGACCGTCACGACCGGCTGGGCCGGGGTCCGGATGGGCGCCGTCGCGAACGCGGCCGGGGTGAGCCGGCAGACGGTCTACAACGAGTTCGGCACCAAGGCGGGCCTGGGCGAGGCGCTGGCCCGGCACGAGGTGGACCGGTTCGTCGGCGAGGTCCGGTCCGCGCTCGGCGAGCACGACTCCGACGTCCGCGCGGCCGCGTACGCGGCGATCCACCGCGCGCTCGCCTCGGCCGCCGAGAACCCACTGGTCCGGGCGGTGCTGACCAGCACCAGGGGCGGCTCGGAGGAACTGCTGCCGTACCTGACCACCCGGTCCGAGCTGGTGCTCGCGGAGGCCGCGGCGGCGCTGCTGGAGTGGACCGGAGAGCGCCTGCCCGACGCCGATCCGGCGGCGCTGGCGTTCGCTGCGGACAGCGTCGTCCGCCTGGTGGTGAGCCACATCGTGCGGCCCGGAGGCCCGGTGGACGAGACCGCCGACCGGCTGGCCGACCTGGCGGTGCGCCTGTTCCTGATGGCGGCGACGACGCGCTAGGCCGACGGCCCGCCAGGCCGGCCGCGACGACGACGGCCGGTCAGCGGACGACCCGGCCGCGCAGCACGATCCGGCTGGGCGTCCGGACCACGCGCAGGTCGCGGCGCGGATCCTCGGGGTAGATCACCAGGTCGGCGAGGCCGCCCTCGACCAGCCCGGGGAAGCCGAGCCACTCCCGGGCCCGCCAGGAGGCGGCGGCGAGCACGTCCGTCGCGGACATGCCGGCCTGCTCGTGCAGCAGCAGCATCTCCTCGGCCGCCAGGCCGTGGTCGATGCCGCCGCCCGCGTCGGTGCCGACGTAGATCGGCACGCCCGCCTCGTGCGCGGCGCGCACCACCTCGGGGAAGCGGTCACGCAGGGCGAGCATGTGGTCGGCGTACCCGGGGAACTTGGACCGGGCCTGCTCGGCGATGTGCCCGAACGTCCGAATGTTGATCATCGTGGGGACCAGCGCGGTGCCCTGCCGGGCCATCAGGTCGATCAGGTCGAGGCTGAGCCCGGTGCCGTGCTCCACCGAGTCCACCCCGGCCCGCACCATGATCTCCACGGCCGACTCGGAGAACGTGTGCACCGCGGCGCGTACCCCGGCGGCGTGCGCGGCGGCGACCGCCGCGGCCATCGTGTCGGCGTCCCAGGCCGGCGCGAGGTCGCCCACTCCCCGGTCGATCCAGTCGCCGACCAGCTTGACCCAGCCGTTGCCGGCCGCGGCCTGCGCGGCCACCGTCGCGGCGACCTCCGCCGCGCCGACCTCCACGCCGATGTCGCGCAGGTAGCGCTTCGGCGGGGCGACGTGCCGGCCCGCGCGGGCCAGTCGCGGCAGGTCCGGCTCGTCCTCCAGTTCGGGGTACGGGTACGGCGAACCGGCGTCCCGGATCGCCAGCACGCCCGCGTCCCGGTCGATCCGGGCCAGCTCCCGGGCCTGGTCGAGCGAGGTGATCGGGCTGCCACCGCGGGCGATGCCGATGTGGCAGTGCGCATCGGTCAGGCCGGGCAGGACGAAGCCGCCGTCGGCCACCGTCTCGGCACCGGGCACCGGTTCGAAGGTGACCCGGTCACCGACCAGCCAGACGTCTCGGACCTCGTCGTCGGGAAGGAACACACCGCGCACGTGCAGAGCCATGTGCACAGTCCTACCCGATCAGTCCTCCTCGCCGGCGAGCAGGTCGTTGCGGCGCGCGGTCAGCGCCGGCAGATCGACCGAGACCTTCCAGGGCCGCTCGGTGACGAACACACCCTCGGTGTGCGCCAGTTCCTGGTACTCGCGCGCGGCGCCGTCGAGCGTGTACTCGGTGAGTGTGACCCGCTCGCGCTGCGGGTTCACCAGCCAGTAGGAGCGGATCCCGGAGCGGGCGTAGACCTTCGTCTTGTCGTACCGGTCGCTGAAGTGCCACCCGGCGGGAACGACCTCCCCCGCGAGCAGAGCGTCCTCGACCGGGACGGGCGACCGCCCGGCGTGCTTGCGCCGGATCACCACGTCCGGACGCGGCTCGTTGCGGCGGCCGACCCGCATGGCAGGTCGACCGTCCACTCGTGCCGCTCGGGCAGGATCAGGGCCGCGGTCACTGACATCTCCTCCCAGGGGAGAACTGACCCTGGGTGATGCTCACCCCGCATGCCGTCACCGTCACGCTAGCGGGGGCCCTTGTCGCCGCCCTTGCCGAGCTTGTTGAAGTCGATCTTCGGGAGCTTGAACCCCGGCGGCAGGCCCTGCCCACCGGCCAGGTCACCCGGGTCCAGGCCCGGCGGGAGCTGCGGCATCCCGCCGGGGAAGCCGCCCGGCATACCGGCCCCGGTACGCGGCCGCCCGCCGCCCTTGGTGCCCTTGGTGCCCTTGCGCTTGTTCTTCGGCGACTTGGTCGCCTTGCGCCGACCACCGCCGGGCAGGCCCATCATGCCGCCCATCTGCTTCATCATCTTCTGCGCGTCGGCGAAGCGGTTGAGCAGCTGGTTGACGTCCATGACGGTGACGCCGGAGCCGCCGGCGATCCGGGCCCGGCGGGAACCGTTGATGATCTTCGGGTTGGTGCGCTCGGCCGGGGTCATCGACCGGATGATCGCGGTGACCCGGTCGAAGTGCTTGTCGTCCAGCTCGGCGAGCTGGTCCTTCATCTGCCCCATGCCCGGCATCATGGCCAGCACGTTGGCGATCGGGCCCATCCGCCGGACCGCGATGAGCTGATCGAGGAAGTCCTCCAGCGTGAAGGTCTCCCCGCCCATCAGCTTGGCGGTCATCTTCTCCTTCTGATCGGTGTCGAAGGCCGCCTCGGCCTGCTCGATCAGAGTGAGGACGTCGCCCATGCCGAGGATCCGGCTGGCCATCCGGTCCGGGTGGAAGACGTCGAAGTCCTCCAGCTTCTCGCCGGTGGAGGCGAACAGGATCGGCTGGCCGGTCACCTCGCGGACGGAGAGCGCGGCACCGCCGCGGGCGTCGCCGTCGAGCTTGGACAGCACCACGCCGGTGATGCCCACGCCGTCGCGGAACGCCTCGGCGGTGCGCACCGCGTCCTGGCCGACCATCGCGTCGATGACGAAGATGACCTCGTCGGGCTGGACCGCGTCGCGGATGTTCGCGGCCTGCTGCATCATCTCGGTGTCGATACCGAGCCGGCCCGCGGTGTCGACGATGACGATGTCCCGGGCGGCGCGACGGGCGTGCTCGATCGAGTCGCGGGCCACCTGCACCGGGTCGCCGACGCCGTTGCCGGGCGCCGGGGCGTACACCTCGACGCCGGCCCGGCCACCGAGCACCTGGAGCTGCCCGACGGCGTTGGGACGCTGGAGGTCGGCGGCGACGAGCAGCGGCTGGTGGCCCTGGCTCTTGAGCCAGCGGGCCAGCTTGCCGGCGAGCGTCGTCTTGCCGGAACCCTGGAGACCGGCCAGCATGATCACGGTCGGCGGGTGCTTGGCGAACTGGAGCCGCCGCCCCTCGCCGCCGAGGACGTTGATCAGCTCCTCGTTGACGATCTTGACGATCTGCTGCGCCGGGTTGAGCGCCTGGGAGACCTCGGCTCCGCGCGCCCGCTCCTTGACGTTCGCGATGAAGCCCTTGACCACCGGCAGGGCGACGTCGGCCTCCAGCAACGCCATCCGGATCTCGCGCGCGGTGGCGTCGATGTCGGCGTCGGTGAGCCGGCCCTTGCCGCGGAGCTTGGTGAAGATCCCGGACAGGCGGTCACTCAAGGTGTCAAACACGCGAACATCCCGTTTGTCGTTTTCGGCGGGCACATGCTGTCGGGCCGGTGGTCCAGCCCACCGTTAGGGTAGCCCGCCGCCCGCGCCCCCGCTCCGGCCCGCCGCCCACGCGCCCGCTCCGGGCAGGCGTAGCTGGTGGACGGGGCGCGTTAACAAGGTGCCCTTCCTCTACCGGAGGCGTTAACAGGGGGCCCTTCCTTACACGGCGGCGAGTGCGGCGGCCTCGATCCGGGCCCGCTCCTCATCCGACGGCCAGCCGCCGACCAGGTAGAACGCGTCCACCACATCGCCGCCCAGCGTCGAGATCCGGGCCGCCCGCACCTGGGCGCCCGCCTCGTCCAGCGCGCAGGTGACCCGGTACAGCAGTCCCGCCGCGTCGGCCGCCCGCAGCTCCAGCAGCACCGCGTCGGTGGCCGCCTCCCGGTGCCAGACCACCCGCGGCGCGGCACCCCGGCTGCGGGCGGCCAGGGCCCGGCCGCGCAGCCGCTGGGTGACCGAGACGTCGCCGCCGACGGCGCGGCGCAGGTCGGCGCTGAGCGCGATCGGGTCCGGGGCCAGCCCGTAACGCGGCTGCACCCGGCACTCGACCAGGGCCCGGCCGTCGACGGTGGCGGCGTCCGCGGAGATCACCTCCAGGCGGTGCAGGGCCAGGCAACCGGCGACGGTGGCCAGCAGCCCGCGCCGGTCGGCGGCGGCCACCGACACCCGGTCCTCCCCCAGGTGTACGACAGGCAGCGGCCCGGCCACGAGCGCCGGGTCCGGGGCCGGCGGGGCGGGTACCACGCCGGTGTCCAGCGTGGTGCGCACCCGGCTCACCAGCTCGGCGATCAGCCGGCCCTTCCAGCCGGACCAGGCGGCCGGGCCGGTGGCGGCGGCGTCGGCGCGCACCAGGGCGTGCAGCAGGTCCAGCGTGGTGGTGTCGCCGACCCGCTCGGCGACGCCCGCGACGGTTTTCGGGTCGGACAGGTCACGCCGGGTGGCCACGTCGGGCAGCAGCAGGTGCAGCCGGACCAGCGTCCCGATCAGCGCCGCCTCGGCCGGCGGCAGCCCGATCCGGGTGGCGACCGCCTCGGCCAGCGGCGCGCCCACCGTCGAGTGGTCCCCGGAAAGCCCCTTGCCGATGTCGTGCAGGAACGCGCCGAGCAGCAGCAGGTCCGGCCGTTCCACGTCGCGGGTGTGCCGGCTCGCCTCGTACGCGGTCTGCACCAGGTGCCGGTCGAGCGTGAACCGGTGCACCGGGTTGTGCTGGGGCAGGCTGCGCATCCGGGTCCACTCGGGCAGCCAGCGGTCGATCAGCCCGTACCTGTCGCAGGTCTCCCAGGCGGGCACCAGGCCGGAACCGGCGCCGAGCAGGGTGATCAGCGCGTCGCGGGCGGCCGCCGGCCAGGGCGCGGGCAGCGGCGGGCAGTACGCGGCCAGCCACTCGCAGGTGGCCCGCGCGATCGGCAGCCGGGTGGTGGCGGCAGCGGCGGCCACCCGCAGCGACAGGCTCGGGTCGGGGCGGGCCCCGATGGCGGTCCGGGCGAGCACCAGTTCGCCGTCCTGCTCCACCACGTCCCGGGCGACCGGGCGGCGCAGCGGACGGCCGGGCGCGGCGCGGTGCCGGCCGGAGCGGAGCCGGTCGGCGGCCCGCCAGGCGTCGTCCAGGGCGTGGCTGACGGTGCGGGCGTCGCCTGCCACCAGCCGCAGCAGCGCGTCCCCGTCCTCGGCGCCGAGCAGGCGTGCCACGCCGTCGCGTTCCTGGGCGACCAGGCGGTCGACCCGGCGGCCCACCTGCTGGTGCAGCGCGTCGCGGGTGTCCAGCAGCCGCCGGTGGGCCGCGTGCACGGCCGGGCGGAGCGCGTCGGTGACCCCGGCGGTGGCGATGGCGCGCAGGATGCCCACGTCACGCAGCCCGCCGGCCGCCTCCTTGAGGTCGCCTTCGAGCAGGAAGGCCAGTTCGCCGTGCGCCTCCCAGCGGGCGGCGGTGATCTCGCGCAGGCCGGGGAGCTGGCGGATCGCGGTCCGCCGCCAGTGGTCGGTGGCGGTACGCGAGAGCTGGTCGGTGAGCGCCGGGTCACCCGCCACGTGCCGGGCGTCGAGCAGGCCGAGGGCGACCTTGACGTCGTCCTGGGCCACCGACAGCGCCTCGGCGACCGTGCGCACGGAGTGGTCCAGCCGTAGCCCGGCGTCCCAGATCGGATACCACAGCGACGCGGCCAGCTCGTCGATGCCGGGCACCCCGGCGTGCAGCAGCACCAGGTCGAGGTCGCCGTAGGGGGCGCACTGGCGGCGGCCCAGCCCGCCCACCGCGACGAGCGCGACCCCGTCCCGGTCCGGGAAGGCCCGGCGCAGCCAGGCGTCGAGCGCGCCGGCCCGCGCGGACCGGGCCGCCGCGCCGATCCCCGCGGGTACGCCGGCGACCTCGTTGACCACGGGCGCGCCGTCCCCGGTGGGGGCGGCAGCCGTGGTCAACGAGGTCACGTCGGCGGATCCGGCGATCAGAGGGCGTCGAGCCCGCGCTCGCCGGTACGCACCCGGACGACCTCCTCGACGCCGGTCACCCAGACCTTGCCGTCGCCGATCTTGCCGGTCCGGGCGGCGCCGACGATCGCGTCCACGACCTTGTCGACGTCCATCTCGTCGGTGAGCACCTCGACCCGGATCTTGGGCAGGAACTCGACCGTGTACTCGGCACCCCGGTAGACCTCGGTGTGCCCCTTCTGCCGGCCGTAGCCCTGGACCTCGCTGACGGTCAGCCCGGCCACGCCGAGGGCGTGCAGGGCCTCCTTCACCGCGTCCAGCTGGTACGGCTTGATGACCGCGGTCACCAGCTTCATGTCCAACCCCTCCATCCCAGGAACGTTAACCGGCGACCTTCTCGCTGACCGGCACGGACTCGTCGGACTCGGCGGCGGGCTCCGCGGCCGGCTTGCCGGCGCCGATCCCGGCCATCGCGAACGCGCCACCGCTGCTGCCCGTGGCGGGCGACAGGTCGTAGCCGCTCTCCGCGTGCTCGGCGATGTCGATGCCGTCGACCTCGGCCTCGGCGGAGACCCGGAAGCCGATCGTCTTGTCGATCACGAAGCCGAGGGCGTAGGCGACCACGAAGGAGTAGACGGTCACGATCAGCGCGCTCAGCGCCTGCTTGCCGAGCAGCGTCGCGTCGCCGCCGACGAGCAGGCCGTCGGTCTCCACGAGCGAGCTGACCGAGGCGGTGCCGAACAGGCCGATCCAGAGGCAGCCGATCCAGCCGCCGACGAAGTGCACGCCCACCACGTCGAGGGAGTCGTCGTAGCCGAGCCGGTACTTCAGGCCCACGGCGATAGCGCAGACCGCACCGGCGACCACACCCAGCAGCACCGCTGCGGCCGGGGTGACGAAGGCACAGGCCGGGGTGATCGCGACCAGGCCGGCGACGGCGCCGGACGAGGCGCCGACCAGGGTCGGCTTGCCGTCGCGCAGCCACTCCACCACGATCCAGCCGAGCAGCGCCGCGGCGGTCGCGACCTGGGTGTTGATGAACGCCAGCGCGGTGACCCCGTCGGCGGTCAGCTCGGAGCCGGCGTTGAAGCCGAACCAGCCGAACCACAGCAGCCCGGCACCGAGGGCGACCATCGGCACGTTGTGCGGCTTCATGCTCTCGCGCGGCCAGCCGACCCGCTTGCCGAGCACCAGCACCAGCGCGAGCGCCGCCGCACCGGCGTTGATGTGCACAGCGGTACCACCGGCGAAGTCCAGCGCGCCGATGTCGCCGCCGATCAGCCCGCCGCCCCAGACCATGTGGGCGACCGGGAAGTAGACCAGGGTGGCCCAGCCGAACGCGAACAGCAGCCAGCCGGCGAACTTCACCCGGTCGGACAGCGCGCCGCTGATCAGCGCCACGGTGATGATCGCGAACATCATCTGGAAGGCGATGAAGACGTAGATCGGGATGCCGGTCTCGCCCCACAGGTCGTTCTCGCCGACGAAGGTCTTGGTGCCCAGATACTGACCCAGGTCACCCCAGAACCTACCGCCCTCGCCGAAGGCGACGGTGAAACCGTAGAAAAGCCACAGGATGCTGACGAGCCCGATGGACGAGAAGCTCATCATCATCATGTTCAGAACGCCCTTGGACCGGTTCAGCCCGCCGTAGAAAAGCGCGAGACCCGGGGTCATGAGCAGCACGAGGGCAGTCGAGACAAGCAACCAGGCAGTGTTCCCGGTGTCGATCTCCACGCTGCCTCCTCTCGTTGTCGTGTTCCTCCCTCCGACTGAGACCTGGCAGCATCGCCCGTCAGCCGGTTGCGCGGAAGCTTTGCCGCCGGCTGTTTCCTTCAGCGACACCGCGCGATTTCCGACGCGTGACGGGTTGTTTCCGACGTGTGAAGAACGCCGATCTTGGTCAGCGCAGCGCGTACTCCAGCTGGTGCCGCTCGTAGTCGAGCAGCCGCAGGTCACGCATAGGGCGACGCAGGTGACCCTTGTGGACGATTCGGACGAACGCCGGCTCACCGGCGGCGGCCATCCGCCGGATGCCCTCGACGTGGTCGACGATGCGCTTGCGGATGGTCCGGATGAGCCGGTGCCGGTCGCGCGGGATCAGCCCGTACGCGTCGGCGAACAGCCGCAGCCGGCGCGGCCGGTCGGGGTGCTTCCAGCCGAGCGTGATCGAGTCCCGGTCGGAGAAGATCGGCACCCAGGTCCAGGCGGCGTACGCCACGTCGTAGATGCGGGCGCCGGGCGAGGCGAGGTCGAAGTCGATCAGCCCGAGCGTGCCGTCCGGCCGCCAGATCACGTTGTGCGGCGCGGCGTCGTGGTGGCAGATGACCTCGGTGTCCGGCGGGGGCGGGCCGAACGAGCGCCAGACCGCGCCGGGCGGCGGGGTGAAGCCGTACTGGGCGTCGTGGAACATCCGCAGCATGGTGGCCACCGTCACCAGGGCCTCGTCGGTGACCCAGTGCGGGGCCAGCGGGTACTCCCCGCACTCCCCCTCCAGGTACGACAGGACCTCCCGGTTGCGCTCGTCCATGCCGAGCGCCCGGGGCGCGCCGGTGAATCCGACGTACTCCAGGTGGCGCAGCAGCGCGTGCACGGAGGGCGTCCACGGGCCGGCGTTGCGCCGGACCGTGTCTCCCACACGGACCACGGTGCTCACGTTCCCGCCGTGCAGCGGGATCTCCTGCGAAGTCACGTACGGTCTCCCGAGGCGTGGCGACGGGTGGCTGGGGTCGCGCCACCCCGCGTAGGCGCGATCGTCAGTCGTCACGGGAGAGGCTACGCGTCCCGGGCGAGCGGCTCGGTGCCGAGCAACGCGTCGACGAACTGTGCCGGGTCGAACGGGGCCAGGTCGTCCTTGCCCTCGCCGAGGCCGACGAGCTTGACCGGGATGCCGAGCTTGCGCTGCACGGCGATCACGATGCCGCCCTTGGCCGTCCCGTCGAGCTTGGTCAGCACCACGCCCGTCACGTTCACCGCCTCGGTGAAGACCCGCGCCTGCTCCAGCCCGTTCTGGCCGGTGGTGGCGTCGAGGATCAGCAGCGTCTCGTCGATCGGGCCGTGCTTCTCCACCACCCGCTTGACCTTGCCCAGCTCGTCCATCAGGCCGATCTTGTTCTGCAGCCGGCCGGCGGTGTCGATGAGCACGGTGTCCACGCCGGTGTCGATGCCGCGCTTGACCGCGTCGAACGCGACGCTCGCCGGGTCGGCGGCCTCCGGCCCGCGGACCGTCTCGGCGCCCACCCGGCCGCCCCAGGTCTCCAGCTGGTCGGCGGCTGCGGCCCGGAACGTGTCGGCGGCGCCGAGCAGAACGCTGCGGCCGTCCGCGACGAGTACCCGGGCGACCTTGCCGCAGGTGGTGGTCTTGCCGGCGCCGTTGACGCCGACCACGAGCACCACCGCCGGGACGCCCTCCTTCGGGGTGGTGCGCAGCGAGCGGTCCAGGCCCGGGTCGAGCGCGTTGACCAGCTCGGCGGCGAGCAGCGCACGCAGCTCGTCCCCGGTCCGGGTGCCGAGCACCCGGGTCCGCTCGCGCAGCCGGTCGACGATCTCCCGGGTGGCGTCGATGCCGACGTCGGCGGTGATCAGGCTGTCCTCGATCTCCTCCCAGGTGTCCTCGTCCAGCCGGTCGCGGCTGAGCAGGCCGAGCAGGCCCTTGCCGAAGACGTTCTGCGAGCGGGACAGCCGCGAGCGCAGCCGGACCAGCCGGCCGGCGGTGGGCTCCGGCACCTCGACCTGCGGCACCTCGACCGGAGGGGCCGGCGGCGCCTCGACCACCACACCTGTGGTGAGTTCCGCCTCCGGGGCCTCGACCGGCGGGCCGGCCAGGTCCTCCTCCGTCCGGGTGTCGACCTCCGTTCGCGGCAGCGGCGGCTGCGGACGCCGGCGCAGCCGGGGCACCACGAGACTCAGGCCGCCGATGATCAGCACGCCGAGCAGGGCGAGAGCGACGAGGAGGTATTCCGTCATGCCCGAAATCCTGTCAGATGCCGACGACCACGTCCCACTCACCGCCTCGGCACGCGAACAACCTGCGGGTACGCTCGCACCGGAAGGCGTACCGCAACCGCCGGCCGGGTAGGAAAGAGCCGTAAACGATCTTGTCGGAGGTGCGTCGTGCCCGGTTCCCGCCTGCTCATCGGCCCGCTGTTGCGCCGGGTCGTCGACACGCGGGCGACCGTCTGGGTGGAGACCAGCTCGCCCGCCGTGGTCACCGTCCGCACCGCCGACGGCGCCACCGGCAGCGCGCCCACCTTCTCCGCGTACGACCACCACTACGCGATCGTCGTGGTGACCGGACTCACCCCGGACAGCCGTACGACGTACGAGGTGCTGATCGACGACGAGGTGGCGTGGCCGCTGCCCGACTCGTCGTTCCCGCCCAGCGTGATCCGGACCCGCGCGCTCGACGACACCGACCAGCCGGTGCGGCTGCTGTTCGGCTCGTGCCGGGAGACCACCCAGCACTCCACCGCCCGGAAACTGCCGCCGGACGCGCTGGACGCGTACGCCCGGCGGGTGATGGCCGCGCCCGGCGAGACCACCCTGCCCGACCTGCTGGTGCTGCTCGGCGACCAGGTGTACGCGGACGAGACCTCGCCGACCGTGCGGCGGCTGCTCAAGCGGCGCCGGAAGCGGCCCAAGGACGCACCGGCGACGCAGGTGGTGAGCTTCGACGAGTACACCAAGCTCTACCTGGAGTCGTGGCGCGACCCGGAGATCCGCTGGCTGCTCTCCACCGTGCCGAGCGTGATGATCTTCGACGACCACGAGGTGATCGACGACTGGAACACCTCGCAGTCGTGGCGCGCGGACATGCGCGAGCAGCCGTGGTGGGCCGAGCGGATCCGCAGCGGCCTCGCCTCCTACTGGGTCTACCAGCACCTGGGCAACCTCAGCCCGGACGAGATCGCCGCCGACCCGGTGTACGCCAAGGTGGTCGCCGCCGAGGACGCCACGAGCGTGCTGCACGAGTTCGGCGAGCGGGTCGACTCCGAGGCCGATCTGGCGCACGACACCGAGCGCTGGCGGGCCGTGCAGTACCAGTGGAGCTACGCGCTCGATCTCGGCCGCACCCGCCTGGTCATGCTGGACAACCGGTCGAGCCGGGTGCTCCAGCCGGGCAACCGGGCGATGCTGCCGCCGGGCGAGTGGTCGTGGTTCCTCGACCAGGCGCACGGCACGTACGACCACCTGGTGGTGGGCAGCTCGCTGCCGTGGCTGCTGCCGCCGGGCATCCACCACGTGGAGGCGTGGAACGAGCGCCTCGCCGACTCCGGCCGGCCCTGGGTGGCCCGGCTCTCCGAGCAGATCCGCCGGGCTCTGGACCTGGAGCACTGGGGGGCGTTCCGGCGCTCGTTCGAGGCGCTGGGCGAGCTGTTCGCGCGGCTTGGCAGCGGCACCGCGGCGCGTACCGGGGCGCGGGTGGGTGCCGGGCCGGCGTACGCGCGACCCGCGTCGATCAGCGTGCTCTCCGGTGACGTGCACCACTCGTACGTGGCCCGGGCCCGGTTCGCCGACCGCGACGTCCGCACACCCGTGCACCAGCTCACGTGTTCGCCGATCCACAACCAGGTGCCGGCCGCCATGCGCCCACTGATGACGCTGGGCTGGAATCCCGGCCCGGCCGGGGCGACCCGGGCGCTGGCGCGCTCGGCCGGCGTACGCCGCCCGCCGGTGCGGTGGCGGAAACTGGCCGGACCCTACTTCGGCAACGCGGTGGCCACGCTCACCCATCAGGGCCGCGGGGCCGCGGTGGTGATCGAGGGGACGACCCGAGAGGGTGAGCTGCGACCGGTGGCACGACAGAAACTCAGCGACGACGACTGAGTACCCTCTGAGCGTGGACGAGACGCTGCGCGCCGTGGAGCACGAGTTGACCGCGTTGCTGCGCCGCGGCCGGGCACTGTCCTGGGAGATCGCCCGCGAGGTCCACCCGAACCTGGAGCCCAACGCGTACGGCCTGCTGCTCTGGCTGCGTCGCTCGGGCTCGATCCGGCTCACCGACCTGGCCGCGAAGCTGGGCATCGGCAAGGGCACGCTCAGCCGCCAGATCGGCGGGCTGGAGGCGCTCGGCCTGGTCCGCCGCGACCCGGACCCGACTGATCGGCGGGCGGCCCAGCTCAGCCTCACCGAGGAGGGCACCCGGCGGTTCGACGCGGCGCGGGCGGCCCGGCTCGGACAGATCCGGCGTTCGCTCGAAAGCTGGCCGCCAGAGGACGTCGCGGACCTCGCCCGGCTGATGCACCGCTTCAACGAGTCGTTCTGAGCTGCAAGGAAGGGCCCCTTGTTAACGCCTCGCGAGGTGAAGGGGCCCCCGCTTAACATCTGCGCCCATGACCTGGACCGTGCACCGGTGGTCCGCCACCGCGCCGCATGCATCGACGGCGTCACGGCGCCGGAGCGTCAGTACGCCAGCGCGGCGCGCAGGTAACGGAGGTCGGCCGGGCCGCTCCAGCGGTGCGCGGACAGGCCCGCCACCCGGGCGCCGGCCACCGCCCGGTCCTCGTCGTCGACGAACAGCACCCGCCCCGGCGGCGTACCCAGCGCCGCACAGGCGGTCTGGAAGTACTCCTTCGCCGGCTTGTGCACCCCGATGGCCGAGGAGTTGACGATCACGTCCAGCTCCTCGGTCAGGCCCAGCGCGGCCAGGTCGGCGTCGAGCAGGTCGGTGGCGTTGGTGCCCAGCCCCACCCGGATGCCCGCCGCCCGCACCTCGCGGACGAACGCCAGCACGTCCGGGTCGACCTCGCCGCGGTAGCTCTGCCACTCCTGGACGGCCGCCCGCGCCCGATCCGCGCCGACCGCGGGGGTCAGCGCGTCGGCCACGCTCACCATCCACTGGGCGTGGCTGACCTGACCGGTCAGCACCGGCTGGAGCAGGCCCCAGGACATCGCGATCTCACCGAGGACACCCTCGGTCAGCCCGTACTCCCGCTCGACACCGGCGGCCACCGCCGGATCCCATCGGCGCAGCACGCCGTCGAAATCCACCAGGAGCGCCGTGGCGCGTTCCCGACTCACTCGCTCGTCACCTGTTCCTCGTCGTCGGCCCGATTGAGCCGCTGGCTGATCACCTGGGTCACACCGGCGCGCATGGTCACCCCGTAGAGCGCGTCGGCGATCTCCATGGTCCGCTTCTGGTGCGTAATCACGATGAGCTGGCTCTTCTCCCGCAACTGCGCCAGCAGCGTGATCAGGCGGCCCAGGTTCACGTCGTCGAGCGCCGCCTCCACCTCGTCCATGATGTAGAACGGGCTGGGCCGGGCGCGGAAGATCGCCACGAGCATCGCCACCGCGGTCAGCGACCGTTCGCCGCCGGAGAGCAGCGAGAGCCGCTTGATCTTCTTACCCGGCGGGCGGGCCTCGACCTCCACCCCGGTGGTGAGCAGGTCCTCCGGGTCGGTGAGCACCAGCCGGCCCTCGCCGCCGGGGAACAGCACCGTGAAGACCTGCTCGAACTCCCGGGCGGTGTCTTCGAACGCGCTGGCGAAGACCTCCAGGATCCGGTCGTCCACGTCCTTGACCACGGTGAGCAGGTCGCGCCGGGTGGCCTTGAGGTCCTCCAGCTGCTCGGAGAGGAACTTGTACCGCTCCTCCAGCGCCGCGAACTCCTCCAGCGCGAGCGGGTTCACCTTGCCCAGCAGGGCCAGTTCCCGCTCCGCCTTGGCCGCCCGCTTCTCCTGCACCGGGCGCTCGTAGCGGACCGGCTCCGGCACCGGCCGGCCGTCCTTCTCGGCGAGCGCCACGTCCGCGTCGGTGGGCGGGACCAGCCGGTCCGGGCCGTACTCGGCGACGAGCGTGGCCACGTCCAGCCCGAAGTCCTCGGCGGCCTTGGCCTCCAGCTGCTCGATGCGCATCCGCTGCTCGGCGCGGGCCACCTCGTCGCGGTGCACCTGGCTGGTGAGCCGTTCCAGCTCGGCGGCGAGGCGCTTGGCCGCGCCGCGTACCTCGGACAACTCGGCCTCGCGCGCGGCGCGTTCGCGGGCGACGGCGTCCCGGTGCTCCTCGGCCCGGGCGATGGAGACGGTGAGCCGGGTGAGCGCCTCGCGGGCGCCGCCGACCACGGCCCGGGCGATCTGCGCGCCGCGGGTGCGGGCCGCGCGCCGGGCCGCGGCGCGCTCCCGCGCCGCCCGTTCGGCGGTGGCCTGCCGGGCCAGCGAGTCGGCCCGCCCGGCGATCGAGGCCACCCGTTCCTCGGCGGTACGCACCGCGAGCCGGACCTCCATCTCGTTCTGCCGTGCCTGCGGCACCATGGCGGCGAGCTGGTCCCGCTCCTCGGTGGACGGTTCGGCGTCGATCGGGGTGGCCTCGGCCAGCCGCAGCCGTTCCTCCAGCTCGGCCAGCGCCGCGAGGTCCCGTTCCCGGGCCGCCTCGGCGCGTGCCCGGGACTCGCCGAGCCGGTCGGTCTCCGCCTTCGCCGAGCGGGCGGCGGCGCCCAGTTCGGCGAGGCGGCGCGCGGCGGCGTTGCGGTGGCTCTCCGCCTCCCGCTTGGCGGCGGCGGCGTGCTGCACGGCCTCCTTGGCGGCGGCCACCTCGGCGCGCGCCTCGGCAAGCTGTGCCCGCAGCTCGGCTGCGGTGCGTTCGGCGGTGGCCCGGTTGGCCCGCGCCTCCTCGACGGCGGCCTGCACCTCGATGAAGCTCGGTGCCTTGGCCGACCCGCCCGCCGCCGCGTACGCCCCGACCACGTCGCCGTCGGGGGTGACCGCGCGCAGCTCCGGATTCGCGGCGACGAGGGCGGACGCGGCGGCCAGGTCGTCGACGAGCGCCACGTCGCGCAGCGCCCGGTGCACGGCCGGGCGGATCGCGGGCGAGCACTCCACCAGGTCGGGGGCCCAGCGGGCGCCCTCGGGCAGCTTCGGGCGCAGCGCGTCGGCGGAGCCGTCCATGCCCGGTCCGGCGGGGCTGCCGACCAGCAACCCGGCCCGTCCGGCGTCGGAGATCTTGAGCAGCCGCATCGCCTCGACCGCCTCGTCCACACCGCTGACCGCCACCGCGTCGGCCAGGCCGCCGAGAGCGGCGGCGAGCGCCGCCTCGTCACCGGGGGCGACTGTCAGCAGCCCGGCGAGGCTGCCGAGCAGGCCGGGCACCTGGTCGGCGCGGGCCAGCAGCTCACCGGCGCCGTCCTTGCGGCGCAGGCCCATGGCGAGCGCCTCCTCGCGGGCCTTCCAGGTGGCGGCGTCCTTCTCCGCGGCGCGCTCACCGTCGGCCAGGCTGCGCACCGCCGCCTGGGCCCGCTCGTGCCCGGCCACCGCCTCGTCGTGCCGGGCGTCCAGGTCGGCGTTGTCCCGGTCCGCCTCGGTCGACTGCTCGGCGACCGCGTCCAGGTCGGCCTGTGCCTTCTCGGCCCGGCCCAGCGCGTCGGTGTGCGCGGCGGCGAGCCGTTCGATCTCCTCGCCCGCGCTGGTGGTCCGCGCCCGGGCGGAGTTGACCTGGCCGGTGAGGCGGGCCAGCCCCTCCCGCCGGTCGGCGATCGCCTTGGCGGCGGCGACCAGTTCCCGCTCGGCGGCGGCGAGCTGCCGTTCCAGCTCCTGCCGGTGCTCGACCGCCTCGGCCAGCCGGATCTGGTCCTCGGTGAGCGCCGCGCGCAGCTCCTCCTCCTGCTCGCGGACGCGCCGCGACTCCGCCTCCAACTGCTCGGGGTCGCGCCCGGGGCGTTCGTCGTCGCCGACGGCACTGAGGTGACGCAGCCGCTCCCGGGCCAGTTGCTCGATCGAGCGGAACCGCTCCTGGAGCGCGGATAGGCGGTACCAGGTGTCCTGCGCCGCCGCGAGCAGCGGGGCGTCCTCGGCCAGCGCCGCCTCCAGCTCGCCGAGGCGACCCTGCACCTCGCCGTGCTCGGCCTCGATCAGCTCGCGCCGCTCACGCAGCGCGGTCTCGTCGGCGATCTCCTTGTCCAGCGTGGTCCGCAGCGTGTGCAGGTCGTCGGCGAGCAGCCGGAGCCGGGCGTCGCGCAGGTTGGCCTGGATCCCGGCGGCACGGCGGGCCACCTCGGCCTGCCGGCCCAGCGGCTTGAGCTGGCGGCGCAGCTCGGCGGTCAGGTCGGTCAGGCGGTTGAGGTTCACCTGCATCGCGTCGAGCTTCCGCAGCGCCTTCTCCTTGCGCTTGCGGTGCTTGAGGACGCCCGCCGCCTCCTCGATGAAGGACCGCCGGTCCTCCGGCTTGGCGTGCAGCATGCCGTCGAGCCGGCCCTGGCCGACGATGATGTGCATCTCGCGGCCGATGCCCGAGTCGGACAGCAGCTCCTGGATGTCGAGCAGGCGGCAGGAGTCGCCGTTGATCTCGTACTCGCTCTCGCCGGAGCGGAACATCCGGCGGGTGATGGAGACCTCGGTGTACTCGATCGGCAGAGCCCCGTCGGTGTTGTCGATGGTGAGGGTGACCTCGGCCCGGCCCAGCGGCGCGCGTCCGGCGGTGCCGGCGAAGATGACGTCCTCCATCTTGCCGCCGCGCAGCGCCTTGGCGCCCTGCTCGCCGAGTACCCAGGCGATGGCGTCGACGACGTTGGACTTGCCGGAGCCGTTCGGGCCCACCACGCAGGTGATCCCGGGCTCCAGCTTCAGCGTCGTGGCGGAGGCGAAGGACTTGAAGCCCCTCACCGTCAGGCTCTTGAGATGCACCTTCTCGATCCTCGTCCGGTGGCCGCCGTACCGTCGCCGGCTGCGCGGACCTGGTGAACCCGCAGACTAACCCGGGACCGGGGCGCCGCCGCCATGCGACCCACCCGCCGCACCGGCTGTCCGCTTTCCACCCGGCCGTAGCGGGCGGAGCGGAAATACATGATCACAATTACCGGGCGCAATTCCGGCCGGTTCCGCAAGATCGAGAATTGCGGCGGCGGCACCGAAAAGGTCCGCACATGGCTGCGCGCCGGCACTTGAGTGTCGGCGCGCTTTTCGGTGTGGTGCGATTCAGTTTTCGGACAACTGGAGATCAGGTCAGCGCGGGCTCGGCCAGACGGAGGAGGTCATCAGCCTCCGCCGCTGCCGCCGCAAGCCGATCGTTGTCGGCGCGCAGACGCGTGATCTCGAACTCCAGTGCCTGAACCCTGGCACGCAGTCGGGTGACCTCGTCGAGCAGACGCCGGTCGGGCGCTGCACTTACGTGGCCGTAGAGGGCCTTCGCCATGCTGACTCCTTGATGTGCGCTGCCGGAAAGGCCGGCCAACGCGCGCCCATGATGTTCGCGGCTGCCATTCCCCCTGCATAGGGCATGACTGGGCGCGACTGGCGACACCTACATATTGAGCCGAAACCCCCTCCGTCGTCAAGTTGACCAAGGCCGTAGATCATCTCCACGTCGGCCGGTCCACTCGCCGGGGGGCTGCCACGAGGCGCGGACACGCTCTGTCCGGACACCTTTACTGTACGCCGGAAATGTGTGAACGACTCATCCTTGCCGCCGGCTTCGCCTTAACTCTTCCTTAGCCACGTTGCCGCAGCTCGGAGCGCGCCCGTAGCGTCACTCCGGCCCGCAACCGACCCGTGGAGGGGACAGGCGTGTACCGCTGGAACGACCCGATCGAACCGGAGGACGCCCGCCGACGTCCCGAGCCGCCGACCGACGGGGGTGGGGCGTGGCCCACCGACCGGCCCGGACCGCGGTCGTCGTACCCGTTCGGGGATTCCGCGCAGCAGTCACCCGCCGACCAGGCCGGCTACCACGACGCCGGCCACGGCCCGGCCGGATACGACGCCCAGCCGGGCTACCGCCCGGAGAGCGCGCCGCCCGCCTACGGACCGGCCGGCTCCCACCCGCCGCCCCACGACCGGTGGAACGCTCAGGAGCAGCCCACCGCCGCGTGGCACGGCCAGGAGCCCGCGTGGCAGGGCCAGGAGCAGCCGGCCGGCGGCTGGGAGCAGCCCGCCGCGACCTGGCAGCCGGCGACCGACACCCCGGCCGACGACCAGCGGCGCCCGAAGCGGCGCCTGTCCCGGCCGCTCGTGATCGGCGGGGCCGCCGCCGCGGCGACGCTCGTGGTGAGCCTCGGCGTGGGCGCCGTCCTGCTGCCCGGCGACGACCAGGGCACGAAGCGCACCTCCGCCGACGCGCTGGTGGCCGCCGCGCCGCAGGCTTCCGGCGGGACCGACGAGGCGCCCGCCGACGCGCTCGCGCCCGAGTCGGCGAGCCCGTCCGCCGTACCCACCACCGCCGCGCCGAGCCCGACGACGAAGGCCACCCCGAAACCGAACCGCAGCACCGCCCCGTCGCGGCAGCAGGAGCGCAGCAGCGCCCCGGGCGGCGGCACGGCGAGCGGCGGCTCCACCAGCACCAAGGCCACCGCCACGACCGGGCTCAGCGCCGAACTCCAGAAGGTCGTGACGATCGTCAACCAGGAGCGGGCGAAGGCCGGCTGCAAGGCGCTCACCGTCAACGCCAAGCTGAACCTGGCCGCCCAGCGGCACAGCCAGGACCAGGCCGACCACCGGAAGATGGACCACAAGGGCAGCGACGGCAGCCAGCCCCGGGACCGGGTCAAGGCCGCCGGCTACAGCTACCGCATGGTGGGCGAGAACGTGGCTTGGAACTACCAGACCCCGGCGGCGGTCATGGAGGGCTGGATGGACTCCGAAGGCCACCGGAAGAACATCCTCAACTGCTCGTACACCCAGATCGGGGTGGGCGTGGCGCGCAGCAACGGGCCGTACTGGACGCAGGTCTTCGCCACCCCGAGCTGACCGCGCGTCGCGATCGGCCCGGCGCTCGTTGACCGGTCGGGGGCGGCGTCGGGCCGCCCGCGTCCGGGGAGCTGTCGATGCGGATCCGGCCGGTGTGGGCCGTGCCGCGTGCCCGGCCGGCCCGCGTCGGCGGACGTGGCCCGCGCCGGGGCGTGGCGCTCGCGCTGACCGCACTGCTGCTCGCCCCGGTGCCGGCCTGCCGCCGGCCGGTCACGCCGCCCGGCGCGCCCACGCCCTGGCCGGCGGCGCAGGCCGACCGCTGGCGGTGGCAGTGGCAGCTCACCACCCCGGTGGACGTGACTGTCGACGCCGACGTCTTCCTCCTCGACCCGGTGGCCACCACCTCGGCCGAGACCGCCGCGCTGCGCGCGCAGGGCCGCCGCCTGGTCTGCCACGTCCGGGCCGGCACGTACGCCGCCGGCGACCCGGACGCCACCCGCTTCCCCGCCGCCGTGCGCGGCGCGGCGGTGCCGGGGCGGCCGGGGAGCCGCTTCCTGGACGTACGGAGCTGGGACACGCTCGCGCCGGTGCTGGCCGACCGGTTCCGGCTGTGCCGGGGCAAGGGCTTCGGCGCGGTGGCGCTCGCCGACGCGGACGGCTACCGGCACCGCTCCGGCTTCCCCCTCCACTTCGACGATCAGCTGCTGTTCAACCGCCGGCTGGCGGGGCTGGCCCGCAAGCTGGACCTCTCCCCCGGGCTGGTCGACGACGTGGCGCAGCTGGCCGCGCTGGCCCCCGACTTCGACTTCACGGTCAATCAGGAGTGCGTACGCCGCCGCGAGTGCGCGAAGCTGCTGCCGTTCGTCGACGCCGGCAAGCCGGTCTTCCACGTCGAGTACACAGGTGATCCGGCGGACTTCTGCGTCACCTCGGTCGGCTACGGCTTCGCCTCGATCCGCAAGGACCGGCAGCTGGACGCGTGGCGGGAGCCGTGCGCGCTGCCGTGACGCCGATGCCGAGCTGCCCTCTCCGGGGACCGTCCGGCGATGCACACCGGCGCAACCCCGAACCGGCTCGGGGTCATCCCCGGAGGGTGCCCCGGGGCCGCGGCTGGCACCGCGGGCAGCTGTAGGAGGACCGGTTCATGAACGCCTCGCGCCGGATCGGCGCACCGCAGCGCGGGCAGGGCTCCCCCTCCCGGCCGTACGCGTTCAGCGACCGGTCGAAGTAGCCGCTCTCGCCGTTGACGTTGACGTACAGCTCGTCGAAGCTGGTGCCGCCCTGCTTGATCGCCTCGCCGAGCACGTCCCGAACGTGCCCGAGCAGCCGCAGCGCGGCCGGACGGGTCAGCGCGTCGGCGGGGCGGGCGCCGTGCAGCTTCGCCCGCCACAACGCCTCGTCGGCGTAGATGTTGCCCACCCCGGAGATCAGCGTCTGGTCGAGCAGCGCGCGTTTGATCTCCGTGCGCTTGCGGCGCAGCGCCGCCACGAACACCTCGTCGGAGAACTCCGGGTCCATCGGGTCGCGGGCGATGTGGGCGATCTCGGCGGGCAGTTCCGCCCCGCCTTCGGAGACGGACAGCCCGCCGAACGTGCGCTGGTCGACGAAGCGCAGCTCCGGTCCGTCGTCGGCGAACCGGAACCGGACCCGCAGGTGCAGTTCGTCGGCCGCGCCGACCGGCTGCAACAGCAGCTGACCGGACATGCCGAGGTGGCCGATCACCGCGTCGCCGCTGTCCAGCGGCAGCCAGAGGTACTTGCCCCGGCGCTGCACGCCGGTGATCGTCCGGTCGGCGAGCACGTCGGCGAAGTGCGCGCCACCGGGCGCGTGCCGGCGTACCGCCCTGGGGTGGCGTACCTCGACGGCGGCGATGCGCCGGCCGATCACCCACTGCGCGAGTCCCACCCGGACGGTCTCGACCTCGGGCAGCTCAGGCACGGCCGGCGCCCGCCTCGACGTCCGTCGCGTCGTCCCGGGCCTGCGACTCGTCCCGGGCCTGCGACTCGTCCCGGGCCTGCGACTCGTCCCGGGCCTGCGCCGCCGCCTGCGCCTCGGCCTGCTCGGTGAGCGTCCGCCAGGCCGACTCGGCCGCGCGCTGCTCGGCCTCCTTCTTGCTGCGCCCCTCCGCGCCGCCGTAGCGGTTGCCGGCCACCACCACCCAGGCGGTGAACGTCTTGAGGTGATCCGGCCCGGTGCCCTCGATCCGGTACTCGGGCACGCCGAGCCCGAGCGCGGCGGTCAGCTCCTGGAGACTGGTCTTCCAGTCCAGCGCCGCGCCCCGGCCCGCCGACTCGGCCATCAGCGGGTCGAACAGCCGGTGGATGACGATGGCGGCGGTGTCCAGGCCGTACTGGAGGTAGATCGCGCCCAGCAGTGCCTCCAGCGTGTCGGCCAGGATGCTCGCCTTGTCCCGCCCGCCGGTGGCCTCCTCACCCTTGCCGAGCAGCAGGTACGCGCCCAGCCCGTCCGGGCCGAGGCCACGCGCCACGTCGGCGAGCGCCCGCATGTTCACCACACTGGCGCGCAGCTTCGCCAGCTGCCCCTCGGGCAGGTCGGGGTGGTTGTGGAACAGCGCTGTGGTGATCACCACGCCGAGGACCGAGTCGCCCAGGAACTCCAGCCGCTCGTTCGTGGGCAGGCCGCCGTTCTCGTACGCGTACGAGCGGTGGGTCAGCGCGCGCTCCAGCAGTTCCGGATCGAGCGACACCCCGAAGGCCGCCTCCAGGTGGCCGACGGAAGCACGCCGCCGCTTGTCGTTGGTCATGGTGCTACCTCGGTGTCGTGTCGGTCAGGTGCGGGATCGGGCGGGATGTCGGCGAGCAGGGCGCGGACCGTCCCGGCGGCGTCGCGGCGCCACAGGTGAGCCGCGAGCGCGATACCGGAGGCCACATCCTCGGAACCGGCCGCGCCGTGGCACACCACCACGGTGCCGCCCACCCCGAGCAGGGCGGCGGCACGCGGGGCGCCGCCGCGTGACGGTGGGCCGCCGGCCATGGCGTACGCGCCCTCGATGGCCTTCAGCAGGACGTTTCCGGTGAAGCCGTCGGTCACCACGACGTCGGCGCGGGCGCCGAGCGAGATGTCGTACCCCTCGACCAGGCCGACGTAGCGGCCGTCGCAGGGCAGCGGCGCGGCGGTGAGCGCGGGCGCGGCGGCGCGGCGCAGCCGGTCGCCCTTGCCCGTCTCGTGGCCGACGGAGAGCAACCCGACGCGGGGTGCGGTGACGGCGTGGGCCACCGACGCGTAGGCGGCACCGAGGAGGGCGTGCCGGGCCAGCGTGGCCGGGCCGGGTTCGAGCGTGCCGCCGACGTCGAGCAGCACCACCGGCCCCTCGACGGCGGGCAGCGTGGCGGCGAGCGCCGGGCGGCGTATCCCGGTCCAGCGGCCGAGGCCGAGCGCGGCGGCGGTGACCGTGGCGCCGGTCGAGCCGGCGGAGACGACCGCGTCGGCCAGTCCGTCATGGACGGCCTGCACGGCGGTGCGTACCGTGCTCTCGCCGCGGGCGGCGGTGGGATGGTCGGCCATGCCGACGGCGGTCCGCACCGGGCGGACCGTGACCCGTGCGCGCTGGGCCGGGTCGAGCGCACCGATCAGCTCGTCGGCCACCTCGATCGGGCCGACGAGCATCAGGTGCAGGGCGGGATCCGTGCGTACCGCTCGCAGAGCGCCGTCAACCACGACGGCGGGAGCATCGTCCCCGCCGAGGAGGTCGACGGCGATCCGCGCGGTGCCCGGCTCCGACGGTCCGCCGGCCGTGAGCCGGGCGGCGGTGGCGGGAGCCGGGGCACCGGGCGAGAGCCTTGGTGCGCGCGTCACCCGACCGGTGGTCGGGGACGTCACTCGGCGGCCGGGTCAGACCTCGAGGACCTGACGGCCGTTGTAGGTGCCGCAGACGGAGCAGGCGGCGTGCGGCAGCTTGGCCGACTTGCACTGCGGGCAGGCCACGGTCGCCACCACCGTGGCCTTCCAGTTCGCCCGGCGGGCGCGGGTGTTGCTGCGCGACATCTTGCGCTTGGGGACGGCCACGGTTCTTACTCCTCTGTACGGGTCAGTTGCGTCAGGCTCGCCCAACGCGGGTCGACCTGCTGATGGCTGTGGTCGGCCGGCAGATCGTCCCAGTGCACCCCGCAGTCGGGGCACAGGCCTGGGCAGTCCTCCCGGCAGAGCGGGTTGGTCGGCAGCGCCAGCACCACCGCGTCCCGCAACGCCGGCTCCAGGTCGATCAGATCGCCCTGCATCCGGCCCACCTCGTCGGTGTCGGTCGTGTCGTCCGTGGTGCTGTTCTCGTACGCGTACAGCTCCTGGATCGTCACGGCCAACGAGTCGTCGATCTCGCGCAGGCAGCGCCCGCACTCGCCCTTGACGGGGCCAGTGACGGTCCCGGAGACGAGCACGCCCTCGGACACCGACTCCAACCTCAGGTCGAGGTCGAGGTCCGCGCCCTCCGGCACGCCGATCAACTCCACGCCGAGGTCCGCCGGTGCCGGCACGACCCGCTTGTGCGTACGCAACACGCCAGGTCGGCGCGGCAGTTCCCTCGTGTCGAGGACCAGCGGCGACCTGGGGTCGAGTGTGCTTGGCGAGTGTTTGGGCATAGTCAGACTCCGGCCGTTGAGAGGCCGACAAAGAAGGTTACCTGCCAGACGGGCGGACCGTCGAACCGGGGGTTCGCCTCCGGCTCGACGGCAGCCGGCTGTCGGCGACCGGCCCGTGCGCCGCTCAGAAGGGTAGCGGGCGGTCCGCCTCGTCCCCGGCGAAGGTGCCGATCTCACGCAGCGCGTGCATCTTGTCCCGGCCGCGCTCTATCGAGGCCAGCGCCCGGGTGAGGAACTGCTCGAAGTTCGCCAGCGCGGTGTCGACGTAGTCGTCCACCTCCTCGCGGAGGCGCTGCGCCTCGGCCCGCGCCTCGGCGATGATCCGCGCGCCCTCGTGCTCGGCCGAGACGGTGATCTCGTTGACCGAGACCAGGCGGGCGTGTTCCGCCTCACCCTCGCTGATGATCCGGTCGGCCTCCCGCTTGCCGGCCTCCATGATCTTGTCCCGCTCCTCCAGCAGCGCGGCGGCCCGGCGCAGGTCCGCGGGGAGCTCCGCGCGCAGCTCGTCGAGCGCGGCGATCATCTCGCCCCGGTCGACCATGCAGTTGTTGCGCGACATCGGGACGGAGCGGGCCTGCTCCACCATGGCGATCAGTTCGTCGATGCGATCGAGCGGGTCCACCGGTACCTCACTCCTGTCTTCGTCGGCCGCCCTCCATCATGCGGCCTGCACCGGTTCTCGGCGCTGCAGACATCATGTCGCGCCCGAGCCACATGCACCCCATCCGCCCCACTCGGCGCGTCGCTACCGCCCTCGCCGTTCTCCCGCCCCTCCCTCCGGGAAGGGAGGTTAGGGGCGGAGGCGGGTGGAGAGCTGGGCTCGGACCAGGTCGGGGACGTGGGCGGAGATGTCGCCGCCCCACTTCGCCACGTCCTTGATCAGGCTGGAGGAGATGAACGAGTACAGCGGGTTGGTCGGCATGAACAACGTCTCCACGCCGGCCAGGCCGATGTTCATCTGGGCCATCTGCAGCTCGTAGTCGAAGTCGCTCACCGCACGCAGGCCCTTGATCAGCACACTCGCCCGCTGCGCGCGGCAGAAGTCGACAAGCAGGCCCTGGAACGACTCCACCCGGACGTTGGCGTACGAGGCGGTCACCTCGCGGAGCATGGCGATCCGCTCCTCGACGGTGAACAGACCCTGCTTCGACTGGTTGACCAGCACTCCGACGATCACCTCGTCGAACAGCCGGCTGGCCCGGCCGATGATGTCGAGGTGTCCGTTGGTGACCGGGTCGAACGAGCCCGGGCAAACCGCACGTCTCATGATCGGCGACCGTACCAAAGAGTGGTCTCGCCGTAACGTCTGCTGCGCTCCGGAGTGACACCTTCCACCCACGTGACCGCTCCGGTACGGCTGGACCGCTCGACGATCACGAGGGCGTCCGGGGCGAGCCAGCCGCCGTCGACCAGCGCCGCCAGCATCGCGGTGATCTCGTCGTCCGGCACCGCGTACGGCGGATCGGCGAACACCACGTCGTACGGCCCGTCGGTGGGCCCGGCCGCCAGCACGCCGGCGACCTTGCCGGTGACCAGGCGCGCGGCCGGCGCGGCGCGGAGCGCGGCGATGTTCTCCCGGATGACCCGGGCGGCCCGCGCGTCGGACTCGACGAGCAGCACGTGGGCCGCGCCCCGGGACAGCGCCTCCAGACCGACCGCGCCGGAACCGGCGTACAGGTCGGCGAAGCGCGCCCCGTCCAGGTCGACGTGGGAGTGCACGGCGCTGAACAGCGCCTCGCGGACCCGGTCCGAGGTGGGCCGCGTGCCCGCACCTGGTGGCGCGGCGATCCGCCGGCCGCCGAGCGTGCCGGCCACGATCCGGGTCACCGTCGCTCCCTGCGCATGCCCCGACGCTACGCGACGCCCGGCCCGGTGACGCGTCGGCCACCCGGCCGCGCGGCCCTCCCGTGGATCACCGCGCCTCGGGGCCGTCGAGCGCCGACGTGATCGTGGCCGGATCGACCTCGGCCCGGTTGGTCAGCAGGACGAGCCGCTGGTCGGAGTCGGGCAGCCAGGCTGCGAACGCCTTGTAGCCGCCGTTGTCCCCCGAGTGGTGCAGCGCCCACCGGCCGGCCAGCGGGCCGACGAAGAAGCCGTAGCCGTACGCCTCCCCGGGACGCCCGGTGGGCGCGTGCGGTGCGGTCATCGCCGTCACCGAGGCCGCGCCGAGCAGCCGGCCCCGGCGCGGTACGTCCAGCCAGGTGAGCAGGTCCGCAGCGGTGCACCAGACGTCGCCCGCGCCCATGCTGACGGTCGCCAGATCCCAGGACGGCACCGGCCGGTCACCCTCGTGCCCGACCGCCACGTCCGGCCGTCCGTCGCCCGCACCGGCGAAGCTGCCCGTCATGCCCAGTGGCGTGAAGACCTCCTCGGCGAGGAACTCGGCGTACGGCCGGTCGGCTGCCCGCTCGACGGTCCGGGCCAGCAGCACGTAGCCGGGGCTGCTGTAGTGCCACCCGGCTCCGGGCCGGAACAGCGGCGGCAGCGCCGCGAACCGGTCGAGCAGTTCGTCCGGCTCGACCGGCCCGTGCAGGTCGACCGCCGGATACTCCTCCCAGTGGCCCAGGCCGGAGGTGTGGGTGAGCAAGTGGTGCAGCGTGATGCCGGACCATTCCGGCGGCGGCGTGCCGGGCAGCCACCGGGTGACGGGGTCGGTCAGGCGCAGTACGCCGCGTTCGGTGAGCAGCAGCACCGCCACCGCTGCCATCTGCTTGCTTATCGAGGCGATCTGGAACCGGGTCGCCGGGGTGCACGGCCGGCCTGATGTCTCGTCGGCCGCCCCGGCGACCCGGTCCACGAGCAGTTCGTCACCTCGGGCCAGCAGCAGCGCACCGCGTTCGAGTGAGGGTGTCGACATCTGCGCGAGCCTAGGCACGCGACGCGCGTGCCGCCGCCCCGCCGCCCTCGCGCGTCAGCCCTTCTCCAGGTATTCGGCCCGTTCCTCGTCGACCAGCGCGGCGACCGACGCCGCCAGCGCCGGATGCCGGGCCAGATCCGGATCCTCCTCAACCAGTTCGATCGCCTCGGCCCGCGCGTCGCGGATCAGCTCGGTGTCGCGTCTCAGCGACAGCAGCCGCAGGTGTGAGCGCCGGCCGGACTGGGTCGCGCCCAGCACGTCGCCCTCCCGGCGCTGCTCCAGGTCGAGTTCGGCGAGCTTGAAGCCGTCGGTGGTGGAGGCGACCGCGTCCAGCCGCTCCCGCGCGGACGAGCCCTCGGCCGCCTCGGTGACCAGCAGGCAGAGGCCGGCGGCCGAGCCCCGGCCGACCCGGCCCCGCAACTGGTGGAGCTGGGAGACACCGAACCGGTCGGCGTCCAGCACGATCATCACCGTCGCGTTCGGCACGTTCACGCCGACCTCGACCACAGTGGTCGCGACCAGCACGTCCAGCTCGCCGTCGGCGAACGCGCGCATCACCGCGTCCTTCTCGTCGGCCGGCAGCCGCCCGTGCAGCACCCCGATCCGCAGCCCGTGCAGCGGCCCCTCGGCCAGCAGCGGGGCCACCTCGGTCACGGCCAGCGGCGGGCGGCGGCCGTTGTCGTCCTCCCGCGGCGCCTCCTCGTCCGACACCGGCCCTTCTCCGATCCGCGGGCAGACCACGTACGCCTGGTGGCCCTTCGTGACCTCCTCGCGCAGCCGGCGCCAGGCCCGGTCGAGGAACGTCGGCTTCTCGGCGGCCGGGACCACGTGCGAGGCGATCGGCGAGCGGCCCTGCGGAAGCTGGGACAGCGTGGAGGTCTCCAGGTCGCCGTAGACGGTCATGGCCACCGTGCGCGGGATCGGGGTGGCCGTCATGACCAGCACGTGCGGCGGCTGCTCGGCCTTGGCGCGCAACGCGTCGCGCTGCTCCACACCGAAGCGGTGCTGCTCGTCCACCACCACCAGGCCGAGGTCGTGGAAGTCGACGCCCTCGTAGAGCAGGGCGTGCGTGCCGAGCACGATGCCGGCGCGGCCCTCGGCCACCTCGGCCAGCGCCCGGCGCCGGGCCGCCGCGCCCAGCGAGCCGGTGATCAGCTCCACCCGCGTGGCGTCGTCGGCGGCACCCAGCTCACCGGCCCGGCCGAGCGGGCCGAGCAGATCGAGGATGCCCCGGTGGTGCTGGGCGGCGAGCACCTCGGTCGGGGCCAGCAGCGCGGCCTGCCCACCGGCGTCGACCACCTGGAGCATGGCGCGCAACGCCACCACCGTCTTGCCGGAACCCACCTCGCCCTGGAGCAGCCGGTGCATCGGGTGCGGCCGGGCCAGGTCGGCGGCGATCTCCCGCCCGACGACCTGCTGGCCGGAGGTCAGCTCGTACGGCAGCCGGGCGTCGAACGCGTCCAGCAGGCCGCCCGCCGCCGCGGGCCGGGCCAGCGCCGGCGACGCCGCCGCCCGGTGCTTGCGCTGCACCAGCGTGAGCTGCACGGCGAACGCCTCGTCCCACTTCAGCCGGCGGCGGGCCCGGTAGAGCGCCTCCTTGCTGGTCGGACGGTGGATCTCGCGCAGCGCGGTGCCGATGCCGGCCAGGTTGCGGGTGGCCCGCACGGTGGCCGGCAGCGGATCCTCGGGCGGGGTGAACGTGTCGAGCACGACGCGGACGCAGCGGGCGATCACCCACGTCGGCACCGCCGCCGCGGCCGGGTAGACCGGGATCAGCGCCCCGGCGAACTCCTCGACCTCCTCGTTGGCCGCCGCCTCGCCCTCGCCGCCCTCGCCGAGCAGGACGTACTCCGGGCCGTTGAGCTGGCGCTTGCCCCGGAACTCGGTCACCTTGCCGGCGAACAGCCCCCACCGGCCGGGCCGTAGCTCCCGTTCCCGCCACGCCTGGTTGCCGAAGAACGTGCAGGTGAGCACGCCGCCGGAGCCGTCGCCGACGGTGACCTCCAGCAGGTTGCCGCGCCGCTGGCGCATCGGGCGGACCGCGGTGCGCTGCACCTGGGCGAGCACTGTGACCTGCTCTCCCACGTCCAGCGAGCGGATGTCGGTGTGCTCGCCGCGCTCGTCGTACCGGCGCGGGAAGTGGTAGATCAGGTCGCCCGCGGTGTGCAGGTCCAGATGCCCGGCCAGCGCCTTCGCGGTGCGCTCGCCGACCAGCTTCTTCAGCGGCGTGTCCACGGTGGCCGCTTCTCCGGTCATTCGACCCCCACCAGGAGCGGATAGTGCGGCTGCCCGCCCTCGTACGCCTGCACCTCGACGAACGGCCAGGCCCCCTCCACGTACGCGCGGACCCGGTCGGCCAGCCCGGCCGGCGCGTCCGCGCCGCAGAGCAGCGTGACCAGCTCGCCACCACCGCCGAGCATCCGGTCGACCACGGCGGTGCAGGTGTCGACCAGATCCTGCCCGATCAGGTGCACCTCACCCTCGACCAGGGCCAGCACGTCACCCGGGCGGGCCGGACCGGCGACGGTGAGCGACTCCCGGGCGGCGTGGCAGACCTCTGCGTACCGGCAGGCTCCGGCGGCCTCGGCCATCGCGATCACGTCGTCCTCGAAGCGCCGCTTCGGGTCGCGTACGGCCAGTGCCGCGAGCGCCTGCACCGGTGAACGGGTCGGCACCACGCTCACCTTCACGCCGAGGCCGTGCGCCTCCCTGGCCGCCGCGCTCGCCACCGACTGGGTGTTCGGGTCGTTGGGCAGCACCACCACCCGGGCTGCGCCGGTGGCCCGGATCGCGTCGAGCAGCTCGCCCGTGGACGGGTTGGCGGGCACCACCACGGCGCCCTCGGCGGCGAACAGCTCCGCGATGCCCGCGCCGGTGGCCACCACCACGGCGGCCCGCCTCTCGGGCAGCCGCGCCTGCGGCCCCGGCACCGGCGCACCCTGGTCGGCGAAACGGGTCACGGTGATCCGGTGCGGGCGGCCGGCGACCACGCCCGCCTCGACCGCCGCCCCGATGTCGTTGACGTGCACGTGCACGTTCCAGGTGCCGGCGCCGTCCCCGACGACCGCCAGCGAGTCGCCCAGCGTGGACAGCTCGGCGCGCAGCCGGGCCACCGCCTCGTCGTCTGCGTCGAGCAGGTACTGCACCTCGTAGGCGTACACGTCGGAGCCGCTCTCCCGCACGGCGGTGACCGGCGCGGGGCGGGCGGGCGGCGCGGGCGCCGGCTGCGCCGGGCTCTCCCCGGTGACCACCTCGACCAGCGCGTCCAGCAGCAGGCACAGGCCGCGCCCGCCGGCGTCGACGACGCCCGCGCGGGCCAGCTCCGGCAACTGCTCGGGGGTACGCGCCAGCGCGTGCGCCGCCGCCTCGGCCGCGGCCCGGGCCACGGCCCGCAGGTCGTCGCTGTCCGTCCGGCGGGCCGCGTGCGCCGCGGCGGCGACCACGCTCAGCAGCGTGCCCTCGACCGGCCGGGCGACGGCGGCGTACGCGGCGGCGCTGGCGTCGGCCAGCGCGTCGGCGAACTGCCGGCCGCGCACCGCGGGCACGGCGGCGAGTGTGTCGGCGAGACCGCGCAGGATCTGCGAGAGGATCACGCCGGAGTTGCCGCGTGCTCCGAGCAGCGCGCCCCGGGCCATCAACCGCAGCGCGTGCCCGTGCGGGGTGTGCCCGTCGTCGGGGAGGGTGCCGAGGTCCATCGCCAGGGCCTGCTGGGCCGAGGTGAACGTGAGCACCAGGTTGGTGCCGGTGTCGCCGTCGGGCACCGGATAGACGTTCAGCTCGTCGATCTCGCCCTGGTGGGCCCGGAGGGCGGTCAGCCCGCTCGCGCACCAGCGGCGCACCGCTGCGGCGTCGAGGGTCTCCAGCACGTCGGGAAGCCTACTGGCGTACACCGACACGCGCCGGGGTCGTCCGCCGCGTGTCCGCCCCGGCCGACGTACCGGCCGGCCCGCCGGTACGCTGGGTGGGCTCGCGAAAGGGCCGGTTGGGCGTACCGACTGTCATCGGGTAACCTGACCAGGTTGCCCGGGCAGCGCCTGGCGGCGACCTCATGAACGTTTCAATCCCAGGAGTATCCCGTGGCTAGCGTGTGCGACGTCTGTGGCAAGGGGCCGGGCTTCGGCCACAACGTGTCCCACTCGCACCGGCGGACCAACCGCCGCTGGAACCCGAACATCCAGTCGGTGCGTACCCCGGCCGGTGGTGGCACCACCAAGAAGTTGCAGGTCTGCACCTCGTGCATCAAGGCCGGCAAGGTCACCCGCGCCTGACGCGGTAGCGCCACCGGAACATCGTCGGTCGCCGGCGGATCCCTTCGGGTTCCGCCGGCTTCTGTCGTGCCCGGCTTCTGTCGTGCCCGGCTTCTGTCGTGCCCGGCTTCCGTCGTCCCGAGCGACCCGCCGCGCGCACCGGCTGGTATCGGCCGACCCGCCCCGCACCCCTGACCGACCGTACGGCGACCGCCGCGTTCCAGCCGGTAAGGGTGCTGCTGAGCCGGCCGTCCGGTTCCGGCGCGAGCCGCGGGGAGGGTGACCGGTGGACCTCGACCTGGGTCGCGAGCAACTGGTGGTGGCGGGCGCGTCGTTCGGCTCGCTGAGCTGGTTCGACCAGGAGCTGCCGCCCGGCGGCGTGGTGCTGGTCGAGGAGCCGGACGTGATCGCCCGCCGCGACCTGGCCCGGTTCGCCGAGCGGCTGCCGATGATCGGGCGGCTCGTCGCGGCCGAGTACCAGACCGGCTTCGACCCGGATGCCCTGCTCGCCCGCGAGCCCGGCCTCGCCGACGCGCGGCTGGTCCTGCCCGGCCTGGAGTACGCGGTCGGTGCCACCGCCCGGCTCGCCGAGCGCCTCGGCCCTGCTGCACAGCGAAATGGATCCTCGCCGACGGCGTGCCGACGCTGGTGGAGTGCCGACGCTGGTGGAGTGCGCGGCCCGGATGCCCGGCGACATGATCACCGCGCTCATCTCGATCGCCTACGGGCGGGACGTCATCGAGGCGTACCTGCGGATCCTGCGCGGCGAACGGCCGGCGCTGCCGGCGCGGGCGACCGGCGCGCGCCGCGCCGCACGCGCGATCCGCATCTCGGTCGGCTAGAGCGTACGGCCGTACGACAGGCAGCCCGGGGCGTCCTTGTAGAAGCCGAAGTTCGGGATCCGCTCGTAGCCCGCCGAGGTGTACAGGGCGATCGCCTCGGGCTGCCTGTCGCCGCACTCCAGCACGATCTGCTTGCGGCCGTGGTCGCGGGCGGACCGCTCGACCGCGGCGAGCACCGAACGGGCCACGCCCCGGCCCCGGACCGCCGGGTCGGTGTACATCCGCTTCAGTTCGGCCGTGTCGCCGTCCCCGCCGTGGCTGCGCCAGCCGCCGCAGCCCACCGGCCGCCCGTCCAGGTAGGCGACGAGGAACACGCCGTCCGGCGGGGTGAACTCGGCCGCGTCGACAGGGGTCTCGTCGCCGCTGCCGCCGTACCGGGCGCCGAGGTCGGCCAGCGCCGCCCGGATCAGCGCCTGCGACTCGGGCGCGTCGAAGCGCCGCTCCCGGATCTCGATCTCGCTCACCGTGTCAGGTTACGACCGGCTCGGGGCCCGGCCCGGCCCGGCGGCCGGGGTTCGGACGCAGATCACTCCGCTCTCCTGCTGTGCCTGCTACTCCGCTCTGCGGAAGTGGTCCCAGCCGCGCGGGCCGCTGTAGGCGGCGCCGTCGACGGTGACCCCGGCGCCGGCGGCCACCCGCCCCACCGGCTGCCAGCCGTCCGGCAGCGCGGCGTCCGCCGGGAACGTCGCGGCCAGCGCGTGGTCCTCGCCGCCGCCCAGGATCCAGGTGTACGGGTCGACGCCGAGCGCCTGCGCCGCGTCCCGCATCTGCCGGGGCACCTCGAACGCGTCCCGGCTCAGGTCGACCGCCACCCCGCTGGCGGTCGCCACGTGCCCCAGGTCGGCCAGCAGCCCGTCCGACACGTCGATCATGGCGGTGGCTCCGGCAGCGGCGGCAGCGGGTCCGGCGGCGTACGGCACCTCGGGGCGGCGGAACGCCTCGACCAGCAGCCGCGGCGTGCGGAACCCCCGGGACAGCACGGTGTAGCCCGCCGCCGACCAGCCGGTACGCCCGGCCAGCGCCACCACGTCACCGGGGCGGGCCCCGGAGCGGAGCACCGGGGCGCGGCCGGCCAGGTCGCCGAGCGCCGTCACCGCGATGGTGAGCGTCGGGCTGCCGGACATGTCCCCACCCACCACGCTCGCGCCGACGAGCGCCGCCTCCGCGCCCAGCCCGTCGGCCAGTTCCTCGGCCCAGGCCGGGTCCAGCTCGGCCGGCATGCAGAGCGCGACGAGCAGCGCGGTCGGGGTGGCGCCCATGGCCGCGATGTCGGCGAGGTTCGCCGCCGCCGCCCGGTGCCCCACGTCCCGTGCCGACGACCAGTCCCGGCGGAAGTGCCGCCCCTCCACCAGCACGTCGGTCGAGGCGACCACCCGCCGGTCCGGCGCCGCCACCACCGCACCGTCGTCGCCGGGGCCGAGCAGGCAGCTCTGCCCCTGTGCCAGCCGGGCGGTCACCCGGTCGATCAGGCCGAACTCGCCGACATCAGTGACAGTCATTCCGTCCCCTCGCTCCGCTGCGTCGTTCCGCACGTCCCACCCCTGTCCGCACCGGCGTGTGCTCGCTCACCGCGTCCGACCGGCGACCGATAGGGATCACGGCCGCTCAGTACGGTAGTTTCACCCTTCGGGTCGCCCGGAGGCGACGGACGGAGGTCGAGTCGTGGTACAGGCGTACATCCTCATCCAGACCGAGGTCGGCCGGGCGCGTGACGTGGCCGGTCAGATCGCGGACCTGGCCGGCGTGGTACGGGTCGACGCCGTCACCGGGCCGTACGACGTGGTAGTGCTCACCGAGGCGAACACCGTCGACGAGCTCGGCAAACTCATCGTCAGCAAGGTGCAGATGGTGCCCGGCATCACTCGCACCCTCACGTGTTCGGTGGTGCGGCTGTAAGTGGACGAGAAGGACACCTCCCCGCGCCGGGACGGCGCCAGCCGCCGTGCCGCGCTCTGGGCGACGCTCGTCGCGGTGCCGGTGACCGTGGCGGTCGCCGGGTTCACGTTCGCCAAGCTGGCCCCGGAGTCTCCGGAGGCCGAGCCGAGCGCGTCGGCGAGTCCCCGGGCGCAGTCCAGCGCGCCGGTCGAGATGCCCGCCCCCGCGCTGGCCGAGCGTCCGACGGTGCTCTGCCGTGCCCTGATGTCGCAGCTTCCGGACAACGTGCGTGAGCTGCCGCAGCGCCCGGTCACCGCGGGCCCGGAGCAGAACGCCGCGTACGGCGAACCGGCGCTGACTGTGGCCTGCGGCGGCAATCCGGCGGAGTTCCCGCCCACCGACGAGGTGTGGAAGGTCAACCAGGTCTGCTGGCACGCGGCCGAGGAGGGCGACGCCACGGTGCTGACCACCGTCGATCGGGAGACCCCGATCCGGGTCCGGGTGCCGAAGTCGTACGAGCCGCCGCTGCAGTGGGTGACCTCGATCTCCGACACGATCGTCAGCTCGGTGCCCTCGGCGAAGCAGGCCCCTTCGGGCTGCTCCGCCTGACGTCGGCCCCGGTCGGGGGCCGATGTGGCGGTGCCGGCGGTCAGCGGCCGGCGCGGCGGTGCAGGGCGGTCCGGATCAGGCGGTTGACCAGCTTCGGGTACTCCAGCCCGCTGGCCGACCACATCCGCGGGAACATCGACGTCGGGGTGAAGCCCGGCATCGTGTTGATCTCGTTGAGGTACACGTCCATCTGCGGGGTCACGAAGAAGTCGACCCGGGCCAGGCCGGAGCAGTCGAGCGCGGTGAACGCCCGGGCGGCGTAGTCGCGCACCTGCCGGGCCACCGGTTCGGGCAGGTCGGCCGGCACGTCGTACTCGCAGACCTCGTCGGCGAAGAGGTACTTGGCCTCGAAGTCGTACCAGTCGCGGTCGCCGATCATCCGCACCTCGGCGAGCACCGAGGCCTCGGGCGCGCCACCGGCCTCGCCCTCCAGCACCCCGCACTCGATCTCGCGGCCGACCACGGCGCCCTCGACGAGCACCTTGCTGTCGATCTCGCGGGCGGTGACGAGCGCGGCGTCCAGGTCCGCCCAGTCGTCGACCTTGGTGATGCCGAACGACGAGCCGGCCCGGGACGGCTTGACGAAGACGGGCAGCCCGAGGCGCTCCTTGTCCTCCTCGCTGAGCGACATCCCGGCGCGCAGCACCGCGTACGGGCCGACCGGGATGCCCTCGACGGCGCAGAGCTTCTTGGTGAACTCCTTGTCCATGGCTGCGGCGGAGGCGAAGACGTTCGCGCCGACGTAGGGGATGTCGGCCATCTCCAGCATGCCCTGGATCGTGCCGTCCTCGCCGTACGCGCCGTGCAGCACCGGGAAGACCACGTCCACGTCGGCCAGCGCGACCGGCCCCTGGGCCGGGTCGAGCACCATCAGGCCACCGGCGGCGGGGTCGGCGCGCAGCACGAGTTCGGCGCCGGAGCCGGCGGTGATCTCGGGCAGCTTGCGGTCGGCGATGGCGAGGCGGCTCGGGTCGCCGCTGGCGAGCACCCACTGGCCCTGCCGGGTGATGCCGACCGGGACCACCTCGAACTCGTCCGGGTCGAGGGCGGCCAGCACGCTGCCGGCGCTGACGCAGGAGATGCCGTGCTCGGGGCTGCGCCCGCCGAAGACGATCGCCACACGGGTCTTGCCTGGGGTGGTCATGGTCACCTCATCGTTCGCGACTGCGGCTGGCCGTGCTCGCCGGTGGCGCTCACCCGACTGACCTTACTGTGCGTTGCCGCAAGCGGTGGTCGATACCCGGGGAGACGCGGAGTCGCGTGGCAAACGGTCAAGGTTACATCTACGGGGAGTAACGGAATGGCGTGTCTCAGAGGGCCGGGTGCCGGGGCCGGCGGCCGACCGCGATGACCTTCACCCGCTGCCGGCCGGCCCGCACCATGCCCAGCGCCGTGAAGGCACCGGCGATCCGGTCGGCGGCCTCCCGGCTGCTCGTGCCCACCACCTGGCGGCGGCGCTCCGGGCTCGTCCGTTCGTCACGCCGGGTGCCGTCCGGCGGACGCACATCGGTCAGGACCACGAGGAACCTGGTCACCGCGGAACCCCTCCCCGTCTCGTGGACCGGCAGGGGCACGCGGCGGTCGGATCGTGGGGGAGTGAAGAATCCGACCACCGCGCGCCCCATCCCCTCCGGTCGCTCACCACCACCGTCGCCACGACAACCGGCGGTGAGGACGCCGTCACACATTGACAGGTTCACCGGCGTGAATGCAACTCTCATCGACTTTCTCTCATGCCCATTTTCCCGCGGGATGTGCGACCATCGATGCATGGCGCCGAAGACCGCCCGGGCCCGACGGCTCGGCATCGCCCTGCGGACCCACCGGGAGGCCGCCGGCCTCACCCTGGAGGCCGCGGCCGACGAGATCAACAGCACCCGGAGCACGCTGTCCCGCTACGAGAACGCGCAGACGCTCGTCAGTCCCGCCACCGTGCGCGCACTGCTGACCAGCTACGGCGTGGACCCGGCCGACATCGCCGCGGCGGTGCAACTCGCGAAGGACGCCCGCAAGCCGGGCTGGTGGGTGTCCTACTCGTACCTGCTGGACCAGCGCACCATCGACTTCATCGCGCTGGAGGCCGAGGCCACCGGCATCGCGAACTTCGAACCGTCGGTGGTGCCCGGTCTCCTCCAGACCGCCGACTACATCCGCGGAGTGATGCGCGGCGGCCCGCACACGCTCACCGACGAGCAGGTGGAGCAGCGGGTCCAGCTACGGCTGGACCGCCAGCAACGGCTCTCCGGCGCCGAGCCGCCGATCCTCGACGCCATCATCGACGAGGGCGCGCTGCTGCGCCCGGTCGGTGACCGCTCGGTCATGTCCGGCCAGCTCCAGCACCTGCTGAAGGTGGCCGAGCTGCCGAACGTCACGGTGCAGGTGATCCCGCTGGCCGCCGGCTACCACCGGGGCACCCGGGGATCGCTGCACATCCTGGAGTTCGCCGACCCGGAGGACCCGATCATCGCCTCGGTGGAGACCGTCGCCGGGCAGATGGTCCTCGACCGACCGGGTGACCTGCGTACCTGCGCCAAGATCATGGAGCACCTGCGGACCGTGGCCCTGAGCCCGGCGGCCAGTCGGGACCAGCTCCTCCGCCTGCTGAACGAGAGGTGACCAGATGAACGGCACGAACCGCACGAACCCCGCACCGGCCCGCTGGCGCAAGAGCAGCCACAGCGGTGACGAGGGCGCATGCGTGGAGATGGCGCCGCTGCCCGGCGCGGTGGCGGTCCGCGACTCGAAGGACCCGGCCGGCCCGGTGCTGGTATTCCCCCCGCACGCCTGGGCGGCGTTCACCACGGCACCGCCGCGCCCCTGAGCGGCCCGACCGGCGCCCGCTGAACGGCCCGACCGCGTCAGCCGAGCGGGGCGGCGGCAGCGGTGACGGTGGCGCGTACCGCCTCCAGCGCCGCGATGGCCACCCCCCGCGCCCCGGCCATGTCCCGGTCCGGCACCAGCGCGAAGGTGGCCACCGCCCGCTGCTCATCCCGCAGCACCGTGTGCTCGGCGACGGCGGCGAGGAACCAGTCCCGGAACTCCGGCGCCGCCTCCACCACGCCCCCGCCGACGAAGTACGCGTGCGGATCGGTGAAGTTGGCCGCGATGGTGAACAACCGGCCCAGCGCCTTGGCCTGCTGGGTGAACACCAGGCGGGCCAGCGGGTCACCGCGTTCGCCGTAGCCGCGCAGCAGCTTCGCCGCCCGGTCCGGCTCCTCCGCCGCGAGCGGGTGCTCCGGATGCCGCGCCAGCCAGTACGGCAGCAGGTTGCGCCGGATCGCGGTGAGCGACGCGACGCTCTCCGCGTCCCCGGTGAAGCCACAGGCGCAGACCGGCGCCGCCTGGTCCGGCTCGACCAGGCCGTCCAGCGGGATGTGCACGTGCCCGAACTCGCCCGCCATGCCGGCCGCCCCGCCGACCACCCGGCCGGACTCCACCACGCCCCCGCCGAGCCCGGTGCCGACGATCGCGGACACCGACGATCGGGCCATCGCCTCGGCACCGAAGTGCACGTGGTGGGCATAGAGCGCGGCGGCGTTGCCGTCGTTGGCGTACACGACGGGCAGGCCCAGCCGCCGCTCCAGCGCGGTGCGCACGTCGAAGCCCCGCCAGGCGGGCTGGGAGAAGTTCGTCGAACCGCGGGACGAGATCACACCGGTGGCGCTGGCCGGGCCGGGCGTGTCCAGCCCGACCGCACGGACCAGGTCACGCGGCACGCCGGTGTGGGCCAGGACGCCGTCGAACGCCCGCGCGAGCGCCCCCACCGCCGCCTCCGGCCCGGCACCGACCTCGCTCGGGATCTCCAGCAGCCCGTCCACCAGGAACCGGCCGTCGACTGTGAGCACTGTGGCGTTGTCGCTCGTGCCCCCATTGTCCAGCCCCACCACCACCGGCACACCTGCGCTGCCCACCGCCACCGCCTCCCGCCGCGCCTGACCCGAGGCTAGTTCCCGCCCGGCCCACCCGCCACGCCCCCGCGCGGACTCCCCCGCCGTGGTCAGCCGGGACGGCGAGCGGTGACCGCTGTCGCCGCCCGCTCCTCGTCGCGGACCACCACCGGCTCCAGCCCGGCCGCGGTGAAAACGCCGCACAGCTCGGGGGCCTGCGCGGCGCTCGACTCGACCACGACGTGCCCGCCCGGGGCGAGCCACTCGGCCGCGCCGGCGGCGACCCGGCGCAACACGGCCAGGCCGTCGGTGCCGCCGTCCAGCGCCACCGGCGCCTCGTACAGGCGCGCCTCGGCCGGCAGCGAGACCACCGCGGCGCTCGGCACGTACGGCGCGTTCGCCACCACCAGGTCCAGTTTCCCGCGCCGGCCCGCCGGCAGCGCGTCGAACAGGTCGCCCTGGTAGACCGGGACGCCGAGCGGTTCGAGGTTGCGCCGGGCGCAGGCCACGGCCACCGGGTCGATGTCGGCGGCGGCCAACCAGCCGGGTGCCAGCCGCTCGTGCAGCACCACGGCGGCGGCGCCGGAGCCACAGCACAGGTCGAGCACCGCCGGGGCCGGCCCGGCCAGCGCCGTCGCCGCGTCGACGAGCAGCGCGGTCCGGCCGCGCGGCACGAAGACCCCCGGGTGTACGGCGATCCGCCGGTCGCAGAACTCGGCCCAGCCAAGCAGGTGCTCCAGCGGCAGCCCGGCGACGCGACTGTCGACCAGGCGGGTCAGCGACTGCGTCGACTCGGCGGCGGCGATCAGCAGGTCCGCCTCGTCCTCGGCGAAGACGCAACCGGCGGCGCGCAGCCGCCGGACGAGGGCCGGACGGTCGGGGGTGAAGACGGTGGATGCCATGGCATGCCTTTCGGGAAGCGCTCGTCGGCGCCCCCGGCGTCGCCTCAGCCCTGAAGCGACGCGGACTCGGATGGAGCGCCGGTCCTCTGCTTGTGGATCGGACTCACCTCCTCGGGTCGCGACAGCACGGGCCGTGGCTGCCCGTCACCCTAGCCGAGCGGCCGGCACGCCGTCAGCCCGCCGTGTCGAGCGCCGCCGCCACATCGGCGAGCAGGTCGGCGGTGTCCTCGATGCCGCAGGAGAACCGCACGAAACCCGGCGTCGTGGCGTCGCCCCACTGGGCCCGCCGGTCGGCTGTGGTGTGCAGCCCGCCGAACGAGGTGGCGGCGGCCACCAGCCGGGAGGCACCGAGGAACCGGGCCACCCGGCGCTCGTCGCCCAGGTCGAACGAGAGCACGCCCGGCACGCGCCGCATCTGGGCCGACGCCACCGGATACGCCGGGTCGTCCGGCCGTCCGGGCCAGCGCAGCCCGGTGACGTCCGGGCGGCCCGCGAGCAGTTCGGCCAGCGCCCGCGCGTTGGCGGTCTGCCGGGCCAGCCGCAGGTCGAGCGTGGCCAGCGACCGGTGGGCCAGCCAGCAGTCGAACGCGCCGGGCACCCCGCCGGTGGCGTTGCGCCAGGTGGTCGCCGCGTCCCGCAGCCCGGCGTCCCGGGTGGCCAGGTAGCCCAGCAGCAGGTCCGAGTGGCCGGTCAGCGCCTTGGTGCCGGAGGCGACCACCACGTCCGCGCCGAGGTCCAGCGGGCGCTGCCCGAGCGGCGTGGCGGTGGTGTTGTCCACCGCGACGAGCGCACCGGCGGCGTGCGCGGCGGCGGCCACCGCCGCGACGTCGGCGACGTCCAGGCCGGGGTTCGCCGGGGTCTCCAGCAGCACCATCCGCACGCCCTCGAACGACGGGTACGGACCGGCCGTCGGCACGAGCACCACGCGCACGCCGAGCTGCTCCAGCGTGTCCGAGGCGAACGAGCGTACCGAGTAGTAGCCGTCGGCGGGCAGCAGCACCGTGTCGCCGGGGCGCAGCACGGTCAGCAGCAGCCCGGTGATGGCCGCCTGGCCGCTGGCGAAGACCCGGCAGTCGCCGCCCTCCAGCTCACCGATCGCCGTCTCCAGCAGCCGCCGGGTGGGGTTGTCGGGCCGTCCGTACCCGTTGACCGCCGCCGACGGGCCGCGCTCGGGGTCCAGGTGGTACGGCGCGGCGAAGACCGGGCCGGGCAGCAACGGCTGCCCGGGTACCGCGTCCGGCAGGCCGGCGTGCACGCTGCGCGTGCCGTCACCCCAGTGCTCGGTCATCCCCGCTCCGCTCACTCGTACGACTCGGGCTTGGCGGTGCGGCTCATCAGCGCGTCCACCGCCAGGCGCGGGTCCATCCCCTCGTGGCAGATCCGCTCGATCTGCTCGGTGATCGGCATCTCCACGCCGTGCGCCCGGGCCAGGTCGCGGATGGCCAGGCAGCTCTTGACGCCCTCGGCGGTCTGCCGGGTGGCCGCCTGGGCCTGCTCCAGCGTCTCGCCGCGGCCCAGGTGCTCGCCGAAGGTGCGGTTGCGGGCCATCGGCGACGAACAGGAGGCTACCAGGTCACCCATGCCGGCCAGCCCGGCGAAGGTGATCGGGTCGGCGCCGAGCGCCACGCCCAGCCGGGCGGTCTCGGCCAGGCCGCGGGTCATCAACATGGCCCGGGTGTTGTCGCCGAAACCCATCGCGGTGGCGATGCCGTACGCCAGCGCGATCACATTCTTCACCGCGCCGCCCAGCTCGCAGCCGATCACGTCGTCGTTCGTGTACGGGCGGAAGTACGGCGTCCGGATGGACGCCTGCACCAGCGCGGTCCGCCGGCTGTCGGTGCCCGCGACCACTGTGGCGGCCGGCTGCTCGGCGGCGATCTCCGGGGCCAGGTTGGGCCCGGAGACGACCACCACCCGGTCGGCGGGCACCCCGGCGGTCTCCGTGATCACCTGGCTCATCCGCTTCGTGGTGCCCAGCTCGATGCCCTTCATCAGCGACACCAGCGTGGCGTCCGGAGCCAGGTACGGCGTCCAGTCGGCGAGGTTGCCGCGCAGCGTCTGCGAGGGCACCGACAGCACCACCACATCGGCCCCCTCGATCGCCTCGGCGGCGTCACCGGTGGCGGTCACCCGCTCGGGCAGGCGCACGCCCGGCAGGTACTCCGGGTTGTGCCGCCCGGTCCGGATCGCCTCGGCCACGGCGGCCCGGCGGGCCAGGACCGTCACGTCCCGCCCGGCGTCGGCGAGGATCTTGGCGAACGCGGTCCCCCAGGAACCGGCGCCCAGCACGGCGACGTGCCCGCTCATTCGGTGGCCTCCCGGGCGCCGGTACGGGCGGGCCGCTGCCAGAGCGGCGGTGGTGTGCCGCCGCGGATCTCCGCGACCAGATCCCGGATACGCAGCATGATGGTGTCCGTCATCTCCTCCAGGATCGGCCGGGTCGGCGTGGCGCCGGCCCAGCGGCTCAGGTCCACCGGCGGCCCGGCGACGACAGTCACCGGGGTGCGCGGGCGCAGCCCGAACCGGGCCGTACGCGGATCGAACATCCGTTCCGGGCCGACCATGGCGATCGGGATCACCGGGGCGCCGGTCACCAGCGCCAGCCGGGCCGCGCCGGTTTTGCCCTTCATCGGCCACAGGTCGGGCTCCCGGGTGGTGGTGCCCTCCGGGTAGATCACCACCGCGCCCCTCTCGGCCAGCGCGGCGACCAGCTTGTCGAGGGACTTGACCGCCTCGACGGTGCCCCGCTCGACCGGGATCTGCCGGCACCGGTGCAGGATCCAGCCGACCACCGGCACCCGGAACACGCTGGCCTTGCCGAGGAAGCGCGGCCAGCGCCCGGCGTCGTAGATGTAGTGCGCGACCACGAGCGGGTCGGCGTGCGAGATGTGGTTCGGCACGAGGATCACGCCGCCGTCGTGGCGCAGGTGCTCCATGCCCCGCCAGGTGCGCCGGGTCCAGACGATCATCAGCGGCTTCACCAGCACCACGGCGAGCCGTCGCCAGAACCCCAGCCTGCGCCGTGCCACGGTGCCTCCTCGATCCGCCCTCGCGCCCCGGCACAGAATCATGCCTGTTCGGCCCCGCCGCGGCCAGTGCGGGTGCCAGCGCCCTCGCTGGCAGGATGGTCGGCGTGTCTGAGGCCCGCTGGACCGTGGTCATGCCGGTGAAGCGCCTTCCGGCGGCGAAGAGCCGTCTGCGGGGCGCGTTGCCCGGCGTACCCCACGAGGAGCTGGCGCTGGCCCTGGCGGCCGACACCCTGCGCGCGGTGCGGGCGTGCCCGGCGGTCGCCGGGGTGCTCGTGGTCACCGACGATTCGCGCGTGGCAGCGGCGGCCGGCGCGGCGGGCGCCCGCGTCGTCGGCGACCCCGGCGGCGGGCTGAACGCGGCGTTCCGGCACGGCGCGGCCGTCGCCGGTCCGCGTGCCGCGGTGGTGGGCCTGACCGCCGACCTGCCGGCGCTGCGACCGGCCGAGCTGGCCGCCGCGTTGCGGGCCACCCGGGGGGTACGCGGGTTCGTGGCTGATGCCCCGGGCGGAGGCACGGTGCTGCTCGCCGCGCCGGCCGGTGCGCCGCTGGCGCCGCGGTTCGGGCCCGGCTCGGCCGCGGCGCACGCGGCGGGCGGGGCGCTGCCGCTCGCCGGTGAGTGGCCCAGCCTGCGCCGGGACGTGGACACCCCGGCGGACCTGGCCGGCGCCGCCGGGCTGGGTGTGGGGCCGCGTACCGCCGCGCTGCTGGCGCGGGTCGGCGGGGCGGTCCGGTACGGTGCTGGCATGCAGGGGACGGTGGCTACCTACGACGCGTCGACCCGCAGCGGCGTGCTGCTGCTCGACGACGGCACCGAACTGGCGTTCCCGGCCCGCGCGTTCGACGCCTCCGGGCTACGGTTGCTCCGATTGGGGCAGCGTGTCCGGATCGAGCGGGACGCCGACGGCGAGGTGGTCCGGGTGACCTTGCCGACGATGGCGTGAATAACCTGGCCCGAGTTCATTTTCCGTTCACCCTTATCGGGGAATCATGAGGTGGTGAGCACCCCTCGCGAGCACCCCGAAGTCCCGCCGCCGATCATCGACCCCGGCACCCCCCGCAACGGCCGCCGCACCCGCGGCCCGGACGGGCGGTTCCGTCAGACCCGGCCGCCGGAGGAGCGCCTCGGCGCCGATCCCGACGCGGCCGGATCAACCGGACTGGACGAGCCGCTCGATCCGGTGGAGGGCCCCGGCCCGGCCGACGAGACCCCTGCGGACGCGGGCCCGCCGTCCGCGCCGCCGCTGCCGGAGGACCGCTTCCTCAACCGGGAGCTGTCCTGGCTCGACTTCAACGCCCGGGTGCTGGCGCTCGCCGAGGATCCGCGCGTCCCGCTGCTGGAACGGGCGAAGTTCCTGGCGATCTTCGCCAGCAACCTGGACGAGTTCTACATGGTCCGGGTCGCCGGGCTGAAGCGGCGGCTCTCCGCCGGGCTGCCGGTACGCGGCGGTGACCGGCTGCCACTGCGCACCCAGCTCGACCTGATCACCGGCAAGGCGGCCGGGCTGGTCGCCCGGCACGCCGCCTGCCTGGTCGACGACGTGCTGCCGAAGCTCGCCGCCGAGGACATCCGCATACTGCGCTGGAGCGACCTGGACGACGCCGAGCGCGAGCGGCTGCGCACCTGGTTCCGGGAGCACATCTTCCCGGTGCTCACCCCGCTGGCGGTCGACCCGGCGCACCCGTTCCCGTACATCTCCGGCCGGTCGCTGAACCTGGCCGTCTCGGTACGCGACCCGGACGGCGGCTCGGAGCTGTTCGCCCGGGTGAAGGTGCCGAACAACGTGCCCCGGTTCGTCCGGGTGCACCACGACCAGCCGGGCGTGCGGTTCCTGCCGGTCGAGGACCTCATCTCGGTGCATCTCGGCCAGTTGTTCTCCGGCATGCAGGTGGTCGAGTGCCACCTGTTCCGGGTGACCCGCAACGCCGAGGTGGAGGTGGACGAGGACCGCGACGAGGACCTGCTCCAGGCGCTGGAGCGGGAACTGGCCCGGCGCCGGTTCGGCCCGCCGGTACGCCTGGAGGTCGCCGCGTCCATCTCCGACCACATGCTGGAGCTGCTGGTCCGCGAGCTGGACATGGACGGCCACGACGTGCTGCGGGTACGCGGGCTGCTCGACCTGTCCGCGCTCTGGCAGGTCTACGGCGAGGCCGACCGGCCCGACCTGAAGGACCCGCCGTTCGTGCCGGCCACCCATCCGCGGCTGGCCGAGGGTGAGGTGCCGCGCAGCGTCTTCGCCACGCTGCGCGACGGCGACGTGCTGGTGCACCACCCGTACCACTCGTTCGCGACCAGCGTGCAACGCTTCGTCGAGCAGGCCGCCGCCGACCCGAACGTGCTCGCCATCAAGCAGACGCTCTACCGCACCAGCGGCGACTCCCCGATCGTGGACGCGCTCGTCGACGCGGCCGCCGCCGGCAAGCAGGTGGTGGTGCTGGTCGAGCTGAAGGCACGGTTCGACGAGGTGGCGAACATCGGCTGGGCCCGCACGCTGGAACGGGCCGGCTGCCACGTGGTCTACGGCCTGGTGGGGCTCAAGACGCACTGCAAGACCGCGCTGGTGGTGCGCCAGGAGGGCAACCAGATCCGCCGGTACTGCCACATCGGCACCGGCAACTACCACCCGAAGACGGCCCGGCTCTACGAGGACTTCGGCATGCTCACCGCCGACCCGGAGATCGGCGCCGACCTGACCGACCTGTTCAACGTGCTCACCGGCTACAGCCGGCAGACCGCGTTCCGGCGGCTGCTGGTGGCGCCGCAGGGCATCCGCAGCGGCCTGATCGAACGCATCGACCGGGAGATCGAGCACGTCCGGCTGGGCATGCCGGGGCTCGTGCAGTTCAAGGTGAACTCCCTGGTCGACGAAGAGATCACCGACGCGCTCTACCGGGCGTCGCGAGCCGGTGTGCACGTGGACCTGCTGATCCGGGGCATGTGCACGCTGCGGCCGGGCGTGCCGGGGCTGTCGGAGAACATCCGGGTCCGCTCGATCCTCGGCCGGTTCCTGGAACACTCCCGGATCTTCCGGTTCGGCAACAACGGCGACGCCGAGTTCTGGATGGGTTCGGCCGACCTGATGCACCGCAACCTGGACCGCCGGGTGGAGGCGCTGGTGCAGGTGAGCGACCCGGTGGCCCGGGCCGAACTGGACCACGTCCTCACCGCCGCGTTCGATCCCGACGTGGACGCGTTCGAGCTGGCCGCGGACGGCACCTGGCACCGGCGTACCGGGGACGGCGACGTGCCGCTCGCCCACCTCCAGGATCTGTTGCTGCGCCGGGTCGGCGGCCGGGCGGACTGACCGGGCCGTGGCGCGTGCCGGGCGGGCATACGGTGAGCGGGTGAGCGACGACGAGCCGGTGCGGATCCGGGCCGCCGGGGGCGTGGTGTGGCGCCCGGGTCCGGCCGGCGTCGAGGTCTGCCTGGTGCACCGCCCCCGCTACGGCGACTGGTCGCTGCCGAAGGGCAAGCTGGACCGCGGCGAACATCCGCTCGTGGCTGCCGTCCGCGAGGTGGCCGAGGAGACCGGCGTACGCGGCGTGCCGCAGGTACGCCTGCCCACCGTCCGTTACCGCAGCGAGGGTCTCGCCAAGGCGGTCGACTACTGGTCCATGCGGGCGGCCGGCACCGGCGGTTTCCAGCCCGGCACCGAGGTCGACGACGTGGGCTGGTTCCCGGTCGACGACGCGGTACGCCGGGTCAGCTACCCGCACGACGCCGAGGTGATCGCCGCGTTCGCGGCGCTGCCGCCGGTCACCGCGACGGCGCTGCTGGTCCGGCACGCGCACGCCGGCAAGCGCGGCACCTTCACCGGCCCGGACCACGGCCGCCCGCTGGACGAGCAGGGGTGGGCGCAGGCGCGGGCGCTGGTCCCGCTGGTGGCGCTGGTCCGCCCGGCCCGCCTGTTCTCCGCCTCGGCCCGGCGCTGCGTGCAGACGCTCGATCCGGCGGCGGCCCGGCTGGACCTGCCGATCGAGGTCTGCGGCGACTTCGACGAGCCGGCACCGGGCCAGCAGGTCGAGGAGTGCACGCTCGCCGCCGCGGCCCGGCTGACCGCGCTGGCGCAGGCCGTCGAGTCGGTCGCGGTGTGCAGCCAGGGCAAGGTGATCCCGGGCGCGCTGGAACGGCTCACCGGCCGCGTGGACGAGGACTTCACCACCGCGAAGGGCGGCGGCTGGCTGCTGCCGTTCGCCGGTGACCGGCTGTTCGCCGCCGATCGTCTGTGAGGCGGTTTCAGGGCAACGTGACGGTGAGCGTCACCGGGAGGTGGTCGCTGGCCTCGGTGCGCGGTGCGCGTACCTCGCCCGCGGTCAGGCCCGGCGAGACGAGGACGTGGTCGATCTGGCTACGCGGGTCGTCGGCCGGGCTGGTCCGCAGTGGCCGGGCCGCCGCCAGCGCGTCCACCAGGCCCGTGCGGGTGAACTCGGCGAACGCCGGGTCGTCCGGCTCGGTGTTCAGGTCGCCGCCGAGCACAAGTGGACGGCCGTTCGCGTACCGGCGGGCGAACGCGGCCACCTCGCCCGCCTGCTCGACCGGATCCCGGCCGGGCGGCGGTTGCAGGTGCGTGGCCACCACCGCCAGTTCCCGGCCGCCGAGGTCGAGCGTGACGCCGAGGGCCTGCGCCCCGGTCGGCGCGCCGTGCGCGGTCAGCCGCCGGGTCTGCCCGGAGCGCATCGGGAAGCGGCTGAGCACCGCGTCGCCCCACACCGGGTCGGCGGCGGGCGCGAAGACGTACGGCATCCCAAGCCGCCCGGCCAGCAGCGCCAGCGTGTCGTGCCCGCCGTTGAGCCACCAGCCCCGGTCGACCTCGCTCAGCAGCACCACGTCCGCGCCGCGCAGCTCCCGGGCCACCGCGTCCAGGTCCAGCCGGCCGTCCAGGCCGAACCCCATCCGGATGTTGTACGCCGCCACCCGTACCGCAGCCGTCGCGGTCGTGGCCCGGGCGGTCGTGGCCGGCACGTGCAGCACGGCGGCGAGCCCGGCCAGCGCGGTCAGGCCCGCCAGGGCCGCGACCCGGGCGGTTGCGGGCAGCACCGGCCCCGGTGACGCCCCGCCGGACGGCGTCGGGCCGGGGGCCGGCGCGGGCCGGAGAGGCGCGGTAGCCGCCACCAGAGCCACCAGGACGGCCGTGGCGACCGGAGCCCAGCCGTTGGGGTATCCCAGGTCGTAGGCGGCGTAGTAGGCGACCGTGGCCACCGCGAACACCAGCATCCCGAGCGCCGCCGCCCGGCCGCGCCGCGCCCCTGCCCGCCTGCCGTCGGTGTCTCGTTCGTCGGTGGCGGCGGCCCGGCCGTCCCCGGCGGCCGTGTCGGTGAGCGCCAGGCAGCCGCCGAGGCCGACGGCGGTGAGCAGGTACGCCGGCACGAGACGCCCGGTCACGAACAGCACCGACCCGGCGAGCAGCGCCGACGGCCACAGCAGCCGGGCCGGGCGCACCGGTGCCCGGAACAACGCCGCCGTGAGGAAGAGCAGCACCGCGAGCGCGCCCGGCAACGATCCGCCGGCCGGGCGGGCGAGGCCGGGGAAGTCGGGCGATCCGGTGCCGGCGGCGGCGCTCCAGACCGCCGGGGCGAGCGCCACCTGACCGGCGAGCAGCAGCGCCGGCCCGCACAGCAACCAGGTCCGGCGGCCCGGGACGGACGCGGGCGATCCGGCCTCGCCCGCGACCGGGGCGCCCGTCCGGTCCCGCCGTGCCGCCACCGAGGCGGCCAGGAACGCCAGCACCAGCAGGACGCTCAGGCCCCAGGCGAGCACGCCGCCGCGCCACACCAGGTCCTCGGTGCCGAGCAGGGCGTGCCCGGCCGCGTTCCCGGCCAGGCCGAGCGCCAGCCCGGCGACCGGCCGGGGCACCGAGGCGGCGACGGCGGCGAGCCAGATCAGGCCGGCGAGCAGCCCGGCGCAGGCCGACCAGAGCTGGGCCGGGCCGCCGGGTTGCGCGGTGAGCGCCAGCCGGGCCCCCGCCAGCACACCGGCGGCGACGAGTCCGACCGGGGCGGCGCCGATGCGGCGTACGAGCGTGGGCGCGGCGAGCGCGAGCAGGAACCAGCCGAGCGCGAACGCGCCGAGCAACTCGGCAGGTGTCTCGGCGGCCCGGCCGAACAGGGTGATGACCGACGGCAGCCAGATCCGCAGCACGTCCAGCAGGACCGCGACACCGAGCGCGAGCGTGAGGGTGGAGAGGTGACGGTGCCGCACGGGCGCCTCTTCTCGTGACCGACGGGGTTTTCGGCACGGCGATTCTGCGCGGCGCGACGACGGGCGGTCAACGCGTACCCGTGCGGAAGGGCGCCCACCGCGAACGGTGGGCGCCCTTTCGTGGGCCGTCCGGTCAGCGCCGGGTGGCGGCCTTCTTGGCCGGCGCCTTCTTCGCGGGCGCCTTCTTCGCCGCCGTGGTCTTCTTCGCCGCGGTGGACTTCGCCGCGGTCGTCTTCTTGGCGGTGGTGGTCTTCTTCGCCGCGGCGGACTTCGCCGCGGTCGTCTTCTTCGCCGCCGTGGTCTTGGTCGCGGCGGCCTTCTTCGCCGGCGCGGCCTTCTTGGTCGCGGTGGTCTTGGTGGCCTTCGCCGCCGTGGTCTTCTTGGCGGCGGCGGTGGTCCGGCCGCCGGTGGCCTTGGCGGCCCCGGTGGTCTTCTTCGCGGCGGCGGTGTCCTTGGGCACCTTGCCGCTGGCCACCATCTCCTTGAAGCCCGCGCCCGCCCGGAACGTCGGGACGGAGGTCTTCTTGACCTTCACCGCCTCGCCGGTCCGCGGATTGCGCGCTGTTCGGGCTCCCCGGACGCGCTTCTCGAACGCTCCGAAACCGGTGATCGCCACCTTCTCGCCCTTGGTGACCGCCGCCTGGACCTCAGCGAGAACCGCGTCGAGCGCGGCCGTCGCCGTCTTCCGGTCCCCCAGGCGAACGGCGAGCGCCTCGATGAGCTCGGCCTTGTTCACGACTTCCTCCCGATTGTGCAACTGACTCGACGCGAGCCATTCTGCGCGCACGGTATGCCCTGTGCTGCCTGGACACAAACATTCGGTGGAAAAAACCCCTTGTGTCGCAACGGATTCGCCCCCACCGGGTGCATCCGGTGGGGGCGAATGGCGCGGGAGATCAGGCGATCGAGGGCAGGAACGCCGGCCGGCCGGCCTCGTACGCGCCGATCTCGGCCTCGTGCCGGAGGGTGAGTCCAATGTCGTCCAAGCCCTCCATCAGCCGCCAGCGACTGTGGTCGTCCAGCGGGAACGCCCATGTGGCGTCACCGGCGTGGACCTGCCGGGCGGCGAGGTCGACGGTGATCGGCGTGGCCGGCTCGGATTCCACGAGGTCCCACAGTTCTTCCACGGCTCTCAATTCCAGCTCGACCGGAAGGAGACCTTCCTTGAGCGCGTTGCCGCGGAAGATGTCGCCGAAGCGGGGCGAGATGACGGCCCGGAAGCCCCAGTCCCGCAGCGCCCAGACGGCGTGCTCCCGGGAGGATCCGGTGCCGAACTCGGGGCCGGCGATCAGAATCGACGCACCCGAATGGGCTGGATCGTTGAGGACGAATGACGGGTCCTCCCGCCACGCGTTGAACAGACCGTCCGCGAACCCGGTCCGGGTCACCCGCTTGAGGTACACGGCGGGGATGATCTGGTCGGTGTCCACGTTGGATCGACGCAGCGGCACGGCCGTACCGGTGTGGGTGGTGAACTTGTCCATCTGTCGGCTGCCCTTCTACAGGTCGGCGGGGGCGGCCAGCCGGCCGACCACGGCGGTGGCGGCGGCGACCGGCGGGGACACCAGGTGGGTACGACCGCCCCGGCCCTGGCGGCCCTCGAAGTTGCGGTTGGAGGTCGAGGCGGAGCGCTCGCCGGGCTTCAGCGTGTCCGGGTTCATGCCCAGGCACATGGAGCAGCCGGCGAAGCGCCACTCGGCGCCCGCGTCGGTGAAGACCCTGTCCAGCCCTTCGATCTCGGCCGCCTCGCGGACCGCGGCGGAGCCGGGGACCACGAGCATGCGTACGCCGTCGGCGACCCGCCGCCCGCGCAGCACCTCGGCGGCGGCCCGCAGGTCCTCCAGCCGGCCGTTCGTGCACGAGCCGACGAACACCACGTCCACGGCGAGGTCGCGCAGCGGAGTGCCCGGGGTGAGGTCCATGTACTCCAGCGCCCGGCGGGCGGCGACCCGCTCCGGCTCGGTGACGAACTCCTCCGGGTCCGGCACGGCGGCGCCCAGCGGCACGCCCTGCCCGGGGTTGGTGCCCCAGGTGACGAACGGCGTGATCCGGCTCGCGTCCAGCGTGACCTCGGTGTCGAAGGTCGCGCCCTCGTCGGTGGGCAGCGTCCGCCAGTACTCCAGCGCCGCGTCCCAGTCGTCGCCCTGGGGCGCGTTGGGCCGCCCCTTCAGGTACGCGAACGTGGTCTCGTCCGGCGCGATCATGCCGGCCTTGGCGCCCCACTCGATGGACATGTTCGCGATCGTCATCCGCCCCTCCATCGAGAGGTCGCGGATCGCCTCGCCCCGGTACTCGACGATGTGACCGCGCCCGCCGCCGGTGCCGACCTGCGCGATGAGCGCGAGCACCAGGTCCTTGGCGGTGACGCCGGGCGCCAGCTCGCCGACGACGTTCACCGCCATGGTCTTCGGGCGGGACTGCGGCAATGTCTGCGTGGCCAGCACGTGCTCGACCTCACTGGTGCCGATGCCGAACGCCAGCGCCCCGAACGCGCCGTGGGTGGCGGTGTGCGAGTCCCCGCACACGATCGTCATGCCGGGCTGGGTGAGGCCGAGTTGCGGGCCGATGACGTGCACGATGCCCTGGTTCTCGTCGCCCAGCGGGTGCAGGCGGACACCGAACTCGGCGCAGTTGCGACGCAGCGTCTCGATCTGGGTGCGGGAGGTGGGGTCCGCGATCGTGAGCAGGTCGCCGCGCCGGGAACGGAAGGCCGGGTCGTCGTACCCGGTCGGGGTGTTGTGGTCCTCGGTCGCGATCGTCAGGTCGGTACGGTGCACCCCGCGCCCGGCCAGGCGCAGCCCGTCGAACGCCTGCGGGCTGGTCACCTCGTGCAGCAGGTGCAGGTCGATGAAGAGCAGGTCGGGCTCGCCGTCGGCGGAGCGGACCACGTGTGCGTCCCAGACCTTCTCGGCCAGGGTCCTCGGTCGAGTGACTCCCACCATCTGGACATCCTAAATTCTGGGAGGTAAATTTCGGCTTGTGGGACACAGTATGAGCGGTGTCGGCGTTCTCGACAAGGCGGTGGTCATCCTGGCCGCCTGTGTCGACGGCGCCAGCCTGGCCGAACTCGTTGAACGCACCAAGCTGCCCCGGGCCACCGCGCACCGGCTGGCACAGGCGCTGGAGATCCACCGGATGCTCGTCCGGGACACCCAGGGGCGCTGGCGCCCGGGTCCACGCCTGGGCGAGCTCGCAAACGCGGCCCCGGACGTGCTCCTGACCGCCGCCGAGCCGCTGCTCGCCGCGCTACGGGACGCCACCGGCGAAAGCGCCCAGCTCTACCTGCGCCGCGCCGACGAGCGGATCTGCGTGGCCGCCGCCGAGCGCGCCAGCGGCCTGCGGGACACCGTCCCGGTCGGCTCGGTGCTGCCGATGACCGCCGGCTCGGCGGCGCAGATCCTGCTCGCCTGGGAGCCGCCGGAGGCGGTCATGCCGCTGCTCCCCCGCTCCAAGTTCACCGGCCGCACGCTGGCCGAGGTACGGCGGCGCGGCTGGGCGCAGAGCGTCGCCGAGCGGGAGGCGGGTGTGGCGAGCGTCTCGGCGCCGATCCGCGACCGGACCGGGCGGGTGATCGCCGCGATCAGCATCTCCGGCCCGATCGAGCGCCTCGGCCGCCGCCCCGGCGAACGCCACGCCATGGCAGTCGTCCGAGCCGGCCAGCGCCTCTCCGGCCTCTGACCGCCCCCTCTCGCGTCCCGCGAGGCGGGGATGCGGAACGGCCCGCCTCGCGGGACGCGAGACGGGCCGTTCGTGGATGTAGCCCCGACCGGATTCGAACCGGCGCTACCGCCTTGAGAGGGCGGCGTCCTGGGCCGCTAGACGACGGGGCCAGGCACTTTTCCTGCTTCACCACCCTGCCGGGCGGCGTGGCAGTAGTCTAGCGGCATCCCGTCCGGCGCCACCGAGGGGGTCACCCCCTGCGCACGTGGGCCGGACAGCAGAAAGCCCGCCCCGGGAAACGGGACGGGCTGTCGGTGCTGTAGCCCCGACCGGATTCGAACCGGCGCTACCGCCTTGAGAGGGCGGCGTCCTGGGCCGCTAGACGACGGGGCCAGAACCTTCGTTGCACTCCGCCAGCGTGAGCTGCCGGAATCCAGCGTCCGAGGGTTCTCGCGAACCCGCGGCTGCGCTGGGGTACCAGGACTCGAACCTAGACTAACTGAACCAGAATCAGTCGGGCTGCCAATTACCCCATACCCCATTGGCCCCTTGCGGCGCCGGGAATGAACTTTACCCTCCCGGTGCCGGCAGGCCAAATCCAACCCCTCGAAACCCACCTGACCAGCGGAAACGAGGCATCGGAGCGGATCAGGCGACAGGGACCACCGGGTTGCTCAGCTCCCCGATCCCCTGGATCCGCACGGTGACCGTATCCCCCTCGGTGAGCGGACTAACCCCCGCCGGCGTGCCGGTCAGGACCACGTCGCCGGGCAGCAGCGTCATCACGTGCGAGATGTACGACACCAGACCGGGCACGTCGAAGACCATGTCCTTGGTCCGGCCGAGCTGGCGCACCTCCATCTCCTCCGGGTCGCGGCCGACCTCACACCGGATCTCCAGGTCACTGACGTCGAGCCCGGTGGTGATCCACGGCCCGATCGGGCAGAACGAGTCGAAGCCCTTGGCGCGGGTCCACTGCCCGTCGGAGCGCTGGAGGTCCCGCGCGGTGACGTCGTTGGCGCAGGTGTAGCCGAAGATGGCCCGCTCGGCGGCGGCCCGGTCGGCCCGGCGGGCGCCCGGGGCGCCGATCACCACGGCGAGTTCCGCCTCGTGCTCGACCTGCCTGGAGAAGATCGGCAGCCGGATGGCGTCGCGCGGGCCGATCACCGAGGTGGACGGCTTGAGGAAGAGCAGCGGCTCCTTCGGCACCTCGCTGCCGTGCTCGGCGGCGTGCTCGGCGTAGTTACGGCCGACACAGACCACCTTGCTGGGCAGGATCGGCGACAGCAGCCGGACGTCGGAGAGCGCCCAGCGGGCACCGGAGAACTGGATCTGCCCGAACGGGTGGCCCTCGATCTCGGCGATGGTCAGGCCCTGCGGCCCGGCCTCCGGCTCGCCCTCGACGGCTCCGAACGACATTCCCTTGGCATGAGCGAAACGAGCGATACGCACCCGGCCAATCTATCCCCGCCCGCGGGCCGCCCGGCGGACACCGGCCCGGCCGCGCGCCGCCCCTCGCCGGCGGGCGGCGGCACCGGACCGGCAGGAGCCGCCCAGGGTACGCGTGATCGCGCCGGCCGGGGCGGGAATCGCGGCTTCGTACCCGCCCGGCGGGCCCCGGCCCATAGCTTCGGGTCCGGAGGTTCGTTGGTATGCCTGCATCGAGACGACACCAGAGGGCCCTGGCAGTGTTCGTGAACTGCCTCGGCGTCATCGCCGCCGTACCGGCGCTGTCCCCGGCGGCACCCCGCGCGGAAGCCGCACCCGCCCGTCCGGCCCCGCCACCGGCGGTCGTCCCCGGCGCCGCGGCCACCCCGATCCCGACCGGCGTGCCGGCGGTGCCCCCGGCGGTGCCGACCACCGGCCCGGCCCCGGTCCGGCCGTCGATGCCCCCGGTCAGCGTGGCCGTGGGCGCGTCGGGCACACCGGCGCCGGGCTACCGGATCGAGGTCCGCAACGCCGGCTCGGCACCCGTCGACACGATGGTCCGGCAGGAGCTGCCGAACGGGTCGCGGGCCACCACGGTGACCGGCGGTGGCCGGACCAGCCGGCCGGCCGGGACGAGCGCCGGGGAGGTGACCTGGCGGCTGCGGCTGCCGGCGAAGAGCACCACCACGCTGCACACCGCGTTGTCGATCCCCGGGCCGGGCCGCTCGGTGACCGCGCCGACCTGCGTCTACGGCTCGGACGGCACCCGCCCGTACGACTGCGCCACGGCGACCTGGGTGGGCGCCGCGACGGCCCCGGCGGCACAGGTCACCGCCGCCCCGGCCTGGCGGCGGCCGCCGGTGCTGCTCGCCGCGTTCACGGCGCTGCTCGTGGTCACCGTCGGTGTGGTGTGGTGGGCGGTGTGGCGCCGCCGCCGGCGCACCGCCGCGACGCCCACCGGTACGCCCGGAGGCGGCGCCATGCACGCCGGTGCCCCCGGAGGCGGCGTGCCCGGCCTCGGCACGCCGGGCGGAGCCGGGCCCGGCCAGGGCGGCCCTGGCAACGGCACGCCGGGCCGGAACGGGCCGGCTGAACGCGGCACCGTCTATCCGCGTACGGCCGTGCCGTCGCCCGCGAGCCGCCGTCGCCGGCCGCCGGTCTGGCTCGTGGTCGGCGTGGCGGCGGCGGTGCTCGCCGGTGTGGTGGGCGCGGCGGCCTGGTCGGCCACGCAGCGGGTGGCCGCGATGGACACCACCAAGCAGCCGACGAGCGGCGCGTGGGTGGGCAGCAGCGTCACCGGCGCGCTGGGCCAGCCGCTGCGCGAGACCGCGTTCGAGTTCACCGTCTACCGGGTGAGCTGCGACGCGGAAGTCCTGCCACCGGCGCCCGGCGGCGGCCGGCCGTGCCTGGCCACGGTCGGGGTGCGCAACCTCACCAACGAGGACCAGACCTGGCACGGGCAGTTGCAGCGGGCGTACCTGCCCAGCGGCAACTGGGTCGCCGCCGACGAGGACGCGACCCGGGTGGCGAACCTGGGCCGGGACGTCTTCTCCCAGCCGGTGGCCGCCGGGCGGCGGGTGCTGCTGCCGCTGGTGTTCACCATGCGCGGCGACGAGCCGCCGAAACTGCTGGAGCTGCGCAGCGGCGTCTTCTCGGCGGGCGTTCGGGTGGACGTGGCGTGATCCGGGCGAGGGCTGCGGTCGTACCCTGGGGTGTGTGACCGCCGCCCTCGCTCCCGCGCTCGACCTGGCCGACTGGCAGGCGCGCCGGCAGTCCCACGAGGCGCGGGTGGACGCCTGGCTGACGCCGCACCTGGCCCGCCGTCGCACCGGGGTGAAGCACCCGGTGGAGGACTTCCTGTTCACCTACTACTCGCACCGCCCGGCGCAGCTGCGCCGCTGGCACCCGGGTGCGGGCGTGGTGCTGCGCGACGCCGATCCGGGCGATTTCGGCCCGGACTACACCACGAGCGCCGCCGGGCTCGCCCTCGACACCGATCGGGTACGCGCGCGGCGCGCCGAGTCGATCGCCTGGATCCGTACGCTGCTCGCGGCGACCGCCGGACGTCCGGCGCAGTTCGGCTGTTTCGGGATGCACGAGTGGGCGATGGTCTACCGGCAGACGCAGGAGCAGGTACGGCACAACGCCTGGCCGCTGCGGTTGAGCCCGGCGGCGACGGCGGCGGTGGTCGAGGAGCGCGGCGTGCGGTGCAGCCATTTCGACGCGTTCCGGTTCTTCACCGCGCCGGCCCGGCCGCTCAACGTGCTCCAGCCGACCCGGGAGGGCCAGCACGCGCTGGAGCAGCCGGGCTGCCTACACGCCAACATGGATCTCTACAAGTGGGCGTACAAGCTGTCGCCGCTGGTGCCGTCGGAGCTGGTGGCGGACTGCTTCGCGCTCGCCCGGGAGATCCGGGCGCTGGACATGCGGGCCAGCCCGTACGACCTGGCGGAGCTGGGCTACCCGCCGGTGCCTGTGGAGACGCCGGAGGGCCGGGCCGAGTACGCCGCCGCCCAGCGCGGGTTCGCCGAGCGGGCCGCCGGGTTGCGCGCCCGGCTGCTGGCGGCGCTGGACCGGGCCGCGCCGGCCGGCCGCCGCTGAGCGCGGAGCCCGCTTCGGCTCAGCCCTCCGGGTGCCCCCGGTGCCGGTTCCACTCCGGGGCGAGGATCGACATGACCGTGGCGTCCACCCAGTCGTCGCCGTCACGCAGCACCTGGCGCAGCGTCCCCTCCGCGACGAAGCCCACCTTCTCGTAGGCGCGCCGGGCACGCGGGTTGAACGCGAACACCTCCAGGCCGATGCGGTGCAGGCCGAGCTGCTCGAAGCCGTACCCGGCGATCAGCCGGACCGCCTCGGTGCCGAGGCCGCGGTCGCGCCCGCCGGGGCCGATCAGGGTGCGGAAGTTGCAGCTCGCGTTGGCCCGGTCCCACTCGTTGAGGACCACCTCGCCGACGCAGGCGCCGCTTGCCCGGTCCACCACCGCGAGGTCGAGCCGGTCGTCCTGGCTGTTGCGGGTGCCGTACCAGGCCCGCAGTCGGGACGGCTCGAACGTCTCGCCGGCCGGGCTGCCGGTCAGCCGGGCCACCTCCGGGTCGGCCAGGATCTCGGCCAGCGCCGGCAGGTCGTCGTCGTGGAACGGGCGCAGCACCACCCGCTCGCCGGTCAGCGTGGGCTTGACGGAGAAGTCGATCACGACGGGGAATTCTCCGGTCGGCGCGCTCGGCTGCTCAACGGGTTTTCGGTCAGTCGCCGTCCACCCGGCGGTCGCGTTTGCGCTGGGACTGTCGCTTCTTCTCGGCCAGGCGACGCTCCTTGGCGCCACGGGACGGGCGGGTCGCCCGGCGCGCCTTCGGCGGCGGGGCGACGGCCTCGCGCAGCAGCGCGGCCATCCGCTCGCGGGCCGCCTCCCGGTTGGCCAGCTGGGCGCGGTGCTCGCTGGCGGTGACCGTCAGCACGCCGCCGACCAGGCGGCCGGCGAGCCGGGCCAGCGCCCGTTCCCGCAGCGTCTCCGGCACGCTCGGCGAGCCGCCCAGGTCGAAGCTCAGCTCCACCCGGGAGTCGGTGGTGTTGACTCCCTGCCCGCCCGGCCCCGACGAGCGGGAGAACCGCTCCCGCAGCTCGCCGGCGGGCACCACGAGCCGATCGGTGACCCGCAGTCCGTCGTCCACTCCCCGAGGCTAGCGCCCGGCGCGGTGACTCGGGGTGGGGGTGACGCCCGGGGTGGGATCGGCTCGTTCCTCGTCGCCGCCGGACGCCGCGTAGGCGGCCGCGCCGACGAGCAGCAGGGCGATCACCGCGAGCTTGACGGCCACGCCCCGGATCGCGAGCCAGGCGTTGCGCCGGGCGCCGGGGACGCTGGTCCGGATGGTCTGGTAGTCCGTCCAGCCGCGCTTCGCACGTGCGTAGGACGCGCCGACACCGGCGCCGATGATCAGGCCCACCACGAGGAGGGCCGCGACGACAGCTTGCTCCACCTCCGCCAGTATTCATACTCAGCGTGATATTTCTATGCCCCGATGATCCCACGCCGGATATCCGACACTTCGCACCGATCTTGCGGCTCCTGTGCAGGTCAGTCGCCGGATGGGGCGACCGCGCCCGGCGGCTCAACCGCCCTTGCCGATGATGGTGTCGGCGCTCTGCTGGACCTGGTCGATCGGGATGGCGAAGCCGATGCCGATCGAGCCGTTGCCGTCGATGGTGGCGATCGCGGTGTTCACGCCGACGACCTCACCGCGCGCGTTCACCAGCGGACCACCGGAGTTGCCCGGGTTGATGGAGGCGTCGGTCTGCACCGCCGTGTGCCGGCCGTTGCCGATCCGCACCTGCCGGTTGAGCGCGCTGACGATGCCCGCGGTGACCGTCCCGGCGAGCCCGAGCGGCGACCCGACCGCGAGCACCGGCTCCCCCACCCTCGTGGAGTTCGCCTTTGCGAGCGGCAACGGCGGCAACCCGGCCGACGCGGGCACCTTCAGCACGGCGAGGTCGCTGGCCGGCTCCCGGCCCACCACCTCGGCCGGAAACCGCCGCCCGTCCGAGGTCTCCACCATGACCGCGCCGGAACCGCCCCGGGCCAGGATGTGGTCGTTCGTGACGATGTGCTGCTCGTTGTCGATGGCGAATCCGGAGCCGGACGCGGACGCGCCGGAGCGGCCCCCGACCAGCACCGAGACCACCCCGGGCACCGTCTTGCCGGCGGCGGTTACCAGCTCGGCCGGCACCGGCGCGGCGGACGCCGCCGCCGGTCCCGGCGCGCCCCGGTCGGCCGCCCAGGTGCCGGCCGCCGCGCCGGAGACGGTGGAGAGCGCCACCACCGCCGCCACGCTCAGCAGCCGGTGCCGCAGGTTCCGCCGCCCGGCCTCCGGCCCACCGCCGGGTACGTCCCGGTGACCGCGCCCGTCCGGGTCCAGTTCCGGCGAGACGAACCACGGTCCGCGTGGCTCGCCGAGTCCGGTCTGCACTGCCATTCCTGGCTCCTCACGTGTCGTGCGGTAGTGGTGTGCGGATCAGGGCAGCCGGGAGAACCACCGCAGCGAGCCGGCCGCGGCGCCCATCGCCAGGACCAGCCCGAGGCCGATGAAGCGGGCCGACACGTCCTGCCGCTCGGTGCGGTAGCCGACCGAGGTGCCGATGTCCTCGTAGACGTCCTTCAGCTCGGCGGTGGTGGACGCCTCGTGGAAGCCGCCGCCGGTCTGGTCGGCGACCGCTCGCAGCGTCTGGCCGTCCACCGGCACCTGGATCGCCCGGCCGCCCCGGTCGACCGAGCCGCCGGGTGTGCCGAACGAGATGGTGTGCACCGGCACCTTCGCGGCGACCGCCTGGTCGGCGGCCTCCATCGGGTCCATGCCGGAGGTGTTCGCGCCGTCGGACAGGATGATGATCCGGGCCGGCGGCGGATCCTTGGCGGCGGTAGCGTCCAGGCTCTTGACCGCGCCCAGCGAGGTGCTGATCGCCTCGCCGATGGCGGTGCCCTGCACGCCGGTGATGCCCTCGGCCAGCCGCCCGATGCCGTCGTGCAGCGCCTCCCGGTCGGTGCTCGGCGGCACGAGCACGGCCGCGCTGCCGGCGAACGCGACGAGGCCGACGTTGAACTCGTCCGGCAGCCCGTCGGCGAACCGCCGGCCCGCCTCCTTGGCCGCGGTCAGCCGGTCCGGGTCCACGTCACCGGCGAGCATCGAGGTGGAGACGTCCACCGCGACCATCACGGTGGCCCGCTCCCGGGGCACCCGCACCTCCGCCTCGGGCCGGGCGAAGCCGACCACGAGCAACGCCAGCATGGCGAGGAACAGGCCCGCCGGGACGTGCCGCCGCCAGGCCGGTCGGCGCGGGGCGACGCGGTCGAGCAGGCGCAGGTTGGTGAAACGCACCGCGTACCGGCTCTGCCGCCGTTGCAGCACCAGATAGCCGGCGACCAGCGCGGCGACGGCGAGCAGCAGCCAGAGGCGGGCGGGTGACTGCCAGGTCATGCGACACCTCCGCGGGTCGCGGCCGGCACGGTGGCCAGCCGGCGCTGCTCGTGCACGTACCGGACGACGTCCGCGCACCAGTCCCGGTCGGTACGCAGCGCCAGGTGGGTCGCGCCGGCCCGGCGCAGCGTGCGGCGTACCTGGTCGCGCTGCTCGGCGGCGGCGCGCGCGTACCGCTCACGCAGGCCCGGGTCGCCGGTCCACACCTCGCGGTGCCGGCCGCTCTCCGGGTCGACGAGCGTGACCAGGCCGACGTCCGGCAGGTCCAGCTCGCGCGGGTCTGTCACCTCGACCGCGAGCACCTGGTGCCGTACCGCGAGGCGGCGCAGCGCGGCGGCCCACGGCGGCGGCGCGGCGTCCGGGTCGTCGGGCAGCTCGTCGAGGAAGTCGGAGACGATCACCACGAGCCCGCGCCGGGTGGCGACGCGCTGAAGCCCGTCCAGCCCGTCGGCCAGGCCGGACGCCGCGTCCCGCCGGTCCGCGCCGGCCACGCCCGCGCCGCCGGGGTCCGGCAGTTCTCCGGTACGCGGGGCGCCGAGCAGCGCGCGGAGCAGCCCGAGCAGATGGGTACGCCCGCTGCGGGCCGGGAACCGGCGCAGCCCGTCCGGGGTGAGCACCTGGGCGCCGAGCCGGTTGCCGACTCCGGCGGTGAGGAAGCCGACAGCCGCCACGGCGGCCACCGCCAGTTCACGTTTGTCCAGCGTGGACGTGCCGTACTCCATGCTGGGGCTGGCGTCGACGAGCAGCCAGGTGGTGAGTTCCCGGTCGGCGTCGACCTCGCGGACGTGCGGGACTGTGGTCCGGGCGGTGACCGCCCAGTCCATCCGGCGTACCTCGTCCTCGCCGGGGCGGTACTCGCGGCTGCCGGCCGCCTCGCTGCCGGGACCGGGCAGCAGGCCGCGGTACCGGCCGTGCAGCAGGCCGTCGAGCCGCCGGGTCACCGTCAGCTCCAACCGGCGCAGCCGCTGGTCCGGGGCGAGATCGGCGAGCCCGGGTCCGGCTGCGCCGGTCATGCCGCCGCCAGGTCGTTCACCGTCTCCGTCGGCCCGTTCACCAGTCGGGGTGGCGGCACCGCCTCGATCACGCGGCGCACCACGTCCTCGCCGGAGATCCCGTCGGCGATCGCGTCGAAGGAGAGCACGAGCCGGTGGGCCAGCACGTCCACCGCCAGTTCCCGGATGTCCTCGGGGAGCACGTAGTCCCGGCCGTGGATGAGCGCCCGGGCGCGGGCGGCTGCCACCAGGCCGAGCGTGGCCCGGGGGCTGGCGCCGTACGCCAGCAGGGGCGTGACGTCGGGCAGGCCGAAGCGCTCCGGGTCGCGGGTGGCGAGGATGAGGCGGACCACGTACTCGGCGAGCGCGTGGTGGACGAACACGTCGCTGGCGCGGCGCTGGAGTTCACGCAGCCGGTTCGGGTCGAGCACGGTGCGCGCGGCGGGGCGCTCGGTGCTCATCCGGTAGAGGATGGCCAGTTCGTCGGCGTCGCTCGGGTAGTCGACCACGACCTTCATCAGGAAGCGGTCGCGTTGCGCCTCGGGGAGCTGGTAGACGCCCTCGGACTCGATCGGGTTCTGGGTGGCCAGGACGAGGAACGGGTCCGGTACCGGCCAGCTCCGGCCGGCGATGGAGACCTGCCGCTCGGCCATCGCCTCGAGCAGCGCCGACTGCACCTTGGCCGGAGCCCGGTTGATCTCGTCGGCGAGCACCAGGTTCGCCATGATCGGCCCCAGCTCCACGTCGAACCGCTCGGTGGAGGCGCGGTAGATGCGGGTGCCGACGATGTCGGAGGGGACCAGGTCGGGGGTGAACTGGATCCGGGAGAACGTGCCACCGACCACTGTGGCCAGCGTCTGCGCCGCCAGCGTCTTGGCGACCCCCGGTACGCCCTCCAGCAGGCAGTGCCCGTCGGCGACCAGGGCGGTGAGCAGGCGGTCGACGAGCCGATCCTGCCCGACGATCACGCGTTTGACCTCGACGAGGGTCTGTTCCAGCTCGACGCCGCTCGCGTCGGCGTCGACCGGGCTGAGCACGCTGGCCGGGGTGTCCGAGATGTCCGTCACGGTGCTTGCTTCCCGTGCCGGAGCGGCGACAAACGTCGGATTATCGGTCCCTGGGCGGTGGTCGGCGGGCCGGACCGGCAGCTTCTCCCCAGCCGGGGCCGAACGGCACGAACTGGCGCGGCACCGGCCGGATCGGCACGGAACACGACACCGGCCCCCGCCTGCGCGGGGGCCGGTGCGGGGCCGGACGGGTCAGTTGGCGACCAGGATGTGGAACGGCCGGTCCGAGGCGCCGCCGGTGGAGTTGCGGGTCTGCACGAAGACCGCGTTCGGGGTCAGCGTGCGAGGCGCGACCGACACCTCGCCGCCCGGCGGCACGTTCGCCGGGTCGTTCGTGCCGATGGTCGCCACGTACGCCTTCGCGGACACGTTGTAGTCGAACAGCACCTGGTACTGCCCGGCGGTCACGCCCGGGCCGGGGGTGAACCGGAACGAGGAGACCACGTTGCCGGAGTGCTGCAGCAGCGTCCCGTTGGCCGCGACGACCGCCCAGGCGACCTGGCCGGGGGCCGGTGGCGCCAGGGTGGCCCGCATGGCGGTGCGGGCGGCCTGCCGCTCGGCGACGGTCACCGGCGGCTGCGCCGAGGAGTGCCGGGGGCCGGGCTGCGGCCTCGCCTCCGACTGGGCGGCGGCGGCGATCCCGCCGCCGGCCAGGGTGAGCGACAGCGCGGCGAGCGCCACTACCGTCGCCTTCCGCTTGAAGAATGTGGCCATGAATCTCTCCCTTGGTAGACCGTGGCGATACGGCGACTGCGCGTGTCACGTTGCGGATCATCGGGTATCCGCCGGGAGCGCACCGCTTGTGAGCTGGCCTTACTACAGAGAGTCGCGACTTCTCAACCAGGTGGAACCTAGCACCGGAAAATGCAGGCGGTCAATAGCGTCATTGATTGACCGACGGGCCCAGAAAAGGCGCCAGAAATTGTGAGAAACAATTCACGAAACCATTTCGGAGGGGCGTCGCCACCCCTCGGCAAGGCAGCCTGACCATCATGATCACCATGACCCGGGCGGGCACCCGGGGCGGTCGCCCGGCCACCGTCGCGTGCTGGCTCGCCGTCGCGCCGGTGGCCGCGTGGGCGCCGGTGCGCCTGACCGGACAGCAACGCGGTCCGCTGGTGCCGGCGATCGCGTTCACGCCGTACGTCGCCGCCGTGGCCCCGGTGGAGGCGGTGGCGCGACCACCGGGCACTGCTGGCCGAGCTACGCCTGCCCGCCGGATGAGTCAGGCCGCGCTCGCGCCCGGCACCCGGGCCCGGTCTAGGCCGTAGGTGAGCGCGTCGACCAGGGCGTGCCAGCTCGCCTCGACCACGTTCGGGTGCACGCCCACAGTGGTCCAGTCGCGGCCGGCGCCGGCGGTCTCCACGAGCACGCGTGTGATCGCGCCGGTGCCGTGGCTGCCCTCCAGGATGCGCACCTTGTAGTCGGCCAGCTCGAAGTCGCGCAGCTCCGGGTAGTGCCGGGCCAGTCCCACCCGCAGCGCCTCGTCCAGCGCGTTGACCGGGCCGTTGCCCTCGGCGGTGGCGATCACCCGCTCGCCGCGTACCCGGATCTTCACAGTCGCCTCGGAGACCACGGCGCCGTCCTCGCGGTGCTCGACGATCACCCGGTACGACTCGAGCGTGAACGGCCGGGCCGGCGCGGCGTCCGGCAGCTCGGAGCGGACCAGCAGCTCGAACGAGGCGTCGGCGGCCTCGAACGACCAGCCGTCGGCCTCCAGCTCCTTCACCCGCCCGGTCACCCGGGACAGGGCGTCCGGATGGCCGGCCAGGTCCAGACCGAGCTCGCGGCTCTTGAGCTCGATGCTGGCCCGGCCGGCCATCTCGGTCACCAGGATCCGCATGTCGTTGCCCACCACTGCGGGTTCCACGTGGTTGTAGAGCAACGGGTCGACCTTGATCGCGCTCGCGTGCAGCCCCGCCTTGTGAGCGAAGGCGGCGGCCCCGACGTATGCCTGGTGGGTGTCGGGGGCGATGTTGGCGATCTCGGAGATGGCGTGCGAGACCCGCACCATCTGTTCCAGGCAGCCGTCCGGTAGGACGGGCATGCCCAGCTTGAGCTGGAGGTTGGCGACGATCGCGAAGATGTCGGCGTTGCCGGGGCGCTCGCCGTACCCGTTGGCGGTGCCCTGCACGTGCCGGACGCCCGCCTCGACGGCGGCGATCGTGTTGGCGACCGCGCAGGCCGTGTCGTTCTGCGCGTGCATGCCGAGCCGGTCCGGCGCGATCCCGGTCCGCGCCACCAGGTCCTCGATCACGGCGGTGACCTGGGAGGGCAGCATGCCGCCGTTGGTGTCGCAGAGCACGAAGCGTTCGGCACCGGCGGCCAGCGCGGTCTCCGCGACGGCGGAGGTGTAGCCGCTGTCGAAGCGGAACCCGTCGAAGCAGTGCTCGCCGTCGACGAAGACGCGCCGGCCCTGCGCCACCAGGTACGACACGGTGTCGCGGATCATGGCGAGGTTCTCCTCGGCGGTGGTGCGCAGCGCCCGCTCCACGTGCCGCAGGTCCGCCTTGGCGACCAGGGCCACGGCCGGGGTCTGCGCGTCGAGCAGGCCACGCACCTGCGGGTCGTCCTCGACCGCGAGGCCGGCCTTGCGGGTGGCCCCGAAGGCGACCAGGATCGCGTGCCGCAGCTCCAGCTCGGTGCGGGCGCGGCGGAAGAACTCGGTGTCCTTCGGCACCGCACCCGGCCAGCCCCCCTCGATGAAGCCGACTCCCAGGTCGTCCAGCAGGCGGGCCACCGCCAGCTTGTCGACCACCGAGTACGTGAGCCCTTCGCGCTGCGCGCCGTCGCGCAGCGTCGTGTCGTACACCTGGAACGTCATCGGAGTCCTCTTCTCGTGCCCTGGGGGAGCAAACAAAAAGACCCCCCGCGGATGCGGGAGGTCTGCGCGCTCGGCGGGGGAAGGGCCGGCGCGCTAGCTGCTAATGATCAGGACGAAGCTGGTCACGACCCGTACTCTGCCACCTCGCCCCCGGATCTGGGAGGCGAAATCCATATTCCGGGACGACGACCGGCACGGTGATCGTCTTCACACCCGGGCACGCCCGCCACGAGCACGAACGGGGCTGCGGAAGAATCTTGAACAGATCCATTTACTGGCCCGGCGGTGCTGCCGGGTCACGCTCAAGGAGGACCCGTGCTCACTGTCGGTGACCACTTCCCCGAGTACGAACTCACCGCCTGCGTGTCGCTCGACGCCGACAGGGCGTTCGAGACGATCAACCACAAGTCCCACGAGGGCCAGTGGCGCGTCGTGTTCTTCTGGCCGAAGGACTTCACCTTCGTCTGCCCGACCGAGATCGCCGAGTTCGGCCGCCTCAACGGCGAGTTCGCCGACCGCGACGCCCAGGTGCTCGGCGTCTCCGTCGACAACGAGTTCGTCCACTACGCCTGGCGCAAGGACCACCCGGACCTGCGCGAGCTGCCCTTCCCGATGCTCAGCGACATCAAGCGTGAGCTGACCGCCGCCTGCGGCGTTCTGGGCGAGGACGGCGTCGCACAGCGGGCCACCTTCATCGTGGACCCCAACAACGAGATCCAGTTCGTCATGGTGACCGCCGGTTCGGTCGGCCGCAACGTCTCCGAGGTGCTGCGGGTGCTCGACGCGCTCCAGACCGACGAGCTGTGCCCGTGCAACTGGAACTCCGGCGGGGCGACGCTCGACGCCAACGCGCTCCTCGCCGGCGCCGGGGCCTGACGTGGGCCTGGACGCGATCAAGGCGGGCCTGCCCGACTACGCCAAGGACATCCGGCTCAACCTCGGCTCCACCATCACCACCTCGACGCTGAAGCCGGACCAGGCATGGGGCACCGCCCTGGCCTGCGCGGTGGCGGCCCGCAACCCGGTGGTGCTGCGGGAGATCGCCGCCGAGGCGGCCGGTCACCTCACGCCCGAGGCGGTCGAGGCAGCGAAGGGCGCGGCTGCGGTCATGGCGATGAACAACGTCTACTACCGGGCCAAGCATCTGATCGGCGACGAGCAGTACGCGTCGCTGCCGGCCCGGCTGCGGATGCAGATCATCGCCCGCCCCGGCGTGGAGAAGACCGACTTCGAGCTGTGGTGCCTCGCCGTCTCGGCGATCACCGGCTGCGGCGTCTGCCTGGAGTCCCACGAGAAGACGCTGCGCGCCGCCGGGTTCAGCCGTGAGCAGGTGCACGAGGGGCTGCGGATCGCCGCCGTCGTCCACGCCGCCGCGGTGACCCTGGACGCGGAGGCCGCACTGGCCTGATCCACCGGCCCGCGCGCGCCCGACCGGCACCGCGCGGGCCGACGACCCGAGGGGCCGGCGTCACCACCGTGGCGCCGGCCCTCCGGCGTCGGCGGGTCGCCCCTCGCCGGGTTGACGCCCGGACATGGTGGGTAATCCTCCCGACTGACGACGGCGCCGCGACGGCCGCGGCCCTGGAGGACGGGAGGCCGCACATGGACGGACTGGACCCGCGCGCCACGCACGGCGGCACCGAACCGATCCTCGACGACGGCCGGGGCACGGTCGCCGGCGGCGCCCCCGGAGGCGCCTTCGACCCGTGGCGCTACCGGGACGAGGCCGGCGTCGCGAGCGCCGACCTGACCGGCTACAAGGTAGAGGCCACCGACGGCGCCATCGGCAAGATCGACCGGGCGAGCCACGAGGTGGACGACAGCTACCTGGTCGTGGACACCGGGCCGTGGATCTTCGGCAAGAAGGTGATGCTCCCGGCCGGGACCGTGAACCACGTCGACCACGACGCCCGCACCGTGCACGTCGACCGGGAGAAGGACCAGATCAAGGCCGCCCCGGAGTACGACGAGTCCAGCCACGCCGACCCGGGTTACCGGGACCGGCTCGGCGGCTACTACGGCGAGAAGCACTCGGCGCTGCCGCCGGACGTACCGCCGCGCAGCTGACACCTCGGCGACGGCCGGCGGGGACGCGCGAACGCCCCGCCGGCCGTTACCGTGTCAGCTGTGGACGCCCCGGAGAGCCCCTTCCCCGCCCTGTTCAACTTCCGCGACGTCGGCGGGTACACCGCCCGCGACGGGCGCACCGTCCGCCGCGGCCGGCTCTACCGCTCCGACTCGCTGCACCGCATCGCCGACACCGACCGGGCGGCGTTCACCGCGCTCGGCATCCGTACCGTCATCGACCTGCGCCGACCGTCCGAGGTGGAACGCGACGGGCGGGTGCCCGACTACGACGGCCTGGCCTACCGGCACATCCACCCCGAGCACGCCGACTGGGGCGCGAACCGGTTCGACTCCTCGAGCGTCAGCCTGGCCCGTTACCTGGCCGACCGCTACGCCGACCTGGCGCGTACCGGCACCGCAGGGCTCGCCGAGGCGGTCGGGCTGATCGCGGACAGCGCCAACGCCCCGGTGGTGGTGCACTGCGTCGCCGGCAAGGACCGCACCGGCATCGTCTGCGCGCTCACGCTGACGGTGCTCGGGGTGCCCGACGAGGACGTGGTCGCCGACTACGCGCTCAGCACCGCCGCGTCGCAGCGCTTCGCCGCCTGGGTACGCGCCACGCTGCCGGACGCGGAGGAACCGCCGCCGCCGTTCCTGGAGTCGCCGGCCGAGGCGATGGAGCTGTTCCTCGCCGAGCTGCGCACCGGCTACGGCTCGATCGAGGGCTACCTGACCCACGCCGGCGTCACCGAGGCGCAGCTGGAGTCCCTCCGCACCCACCTCCTGGACTGATCAGCACCGCCCCGCCCCGCCCTGGCGGTGATTAAGGAGTTTGTGTCCTCGTCCGCTTCGGAACCGGACGCGAACTCCTTGATCACCGCGGGAGGGCGTCAGCGGACCCGGGTCACCCAGCCATGGGGGTCTTCGGCGCGACCGCGCTGGATGTCGACGAGCTTCTGCCGCAACGCCATCGTGGCCTGCCCCGGCTCGCCGCCACCGATGGAGAACTCGCCGTCGGGGAAGCGCACGCCGCCGATCGGGGTGATCACCGCTGCGGTGCCGCAGGCGAACACCTCGCGCAGCCGCCCGCTCGCCGCGTCGGCCCGCCAGTCGTCGAAGCTGACCGGCGCCTCCCGCACCTCGTGCCCGGCCTCGGCCGCGAGGGTGAGGATCGCGTCGCGGGTGATGCCCGGCAGGATCGTGCCGCCCAGCGGCGGGGTGACGATGCTGCCGTCGTCGTAGACGAAGAAGACGTTCATGCCGCCCAGCTCGTCGACGTACTTCCGCTGCACCGCGTCCAGGAACACCACCTGGTCGCAGCCGGCCTCGATCGCCTCGGCCTGGGCCGCCAGCGAGGCGGCGTAGTTGCCGCCGCACTTCGCCGCGCCGGTGCCGCCGGGCGCGGCCCGGGTGTAGTCCGGCGAGACCCACACCGTCACCGGCTTCACGCCGCCGGCGAAGTACGCCCCGGCGGGCGAGGCGATCACGCAGTAGAGGTATTCGTTGGCCGGGCGGACCCCGAGGAAGACCTCGCTGGCGAACATGAAGGGACGCAGGTAGAGGCTGGCGTCCTCGTGCTCGGGGATCCACGCCTGGTCGATCTCGACCAGCCGGCGAAGCGACTCCACGAACGTCTCCCCCGGCAGCTCCGGCATGGCCAGCCGGCGGGCCGACGCGTTGAACCGGGCCGCGTTCGCCTCCGGGCGGAACATCGTCACCGCGTCACCGGTGCGGTACGCCTTCAGCCCTTCGAAGATCTCCTGCGCGTAGTGCAGCACCGCGGCGGCCGGGTCCATCGGGATCGGCGCCCGCGCCTCCAGGCGGGCGTCGTACCAGCCCTTGCCCTCGGCGTAGCGGATGGTGACCATGTGGTCGGTGAAGACCCGGCCGAAGCCCGGGTTCGCCAGCAGGGCGGCCCGGTCGGCGGCGGTTACCGGCGCGGGATTCGGACGGATCTCGAAATCGAGCTTGTCACCACCGCTCATCGCGCTGACCTCCCTGCGGGTTCACGGCATGCGGGACCGCACGCCGACGTCACTGGTGCCAGAAACTTACCCCGAACGGTCGTTCAGCGGATAGCTCCGCCCCCGGCGGATGCGACGCGCCGGACGGTCGGGGAGGCCCGGTGACGGGTCTGGCGGCCCGGTACCGGGCCGCCAGGAGGTCGGCCCGGTCAGGCTACGGCGTACCCGGCGAGCCGGTCGCCGACCTCCTCGGTGCGCACCGACGCCCCCGGCGTACGCCCGGCCAGCTCGGTGCCGACCGCGGCGGTGACCCGGGCGGCGGCGTCGGCGTGGCCGAGCTGGTCCAGCAGCAACGCGGCGGACAGCACGGCGGCGACCGGGTCGGCGACGCCCTGGCCGGCGATGTCCGGCGCCGAACCGTGCACCGGCTCGAACATCGACGGGTAGCGCCCCTCGGGGTTGATGCAGCCGCTGGCCGCCAGCCCGATGCCACCGGTCACGGCGGCGGCGATGTCGGTGAGGATGTCGCCGAACAGGTTGTCGGTGACCACCACGTCGTACCGGGACGGGTTGGTCACCAGGAACATCGCCGCGGCGTCGACGTGCTGGTATTCGGTGGTCACGTCCGGGTGCTCGGCGGCCACCGCGGCGAAGGCGCGCGCCCAGAGCGACCCGGCGTGGGTGAGCACGTTCGTCTTGTGCACGAGCGTGACCTTGCGCCGCTCCCGGCGGCCGGCCCGGGCGAACGCGTCGCGGATCACCCGCTCGACGCCGTGCCGGGTGTTCAGGCTCTCCTCGGTGGCCACCTCGGCCGGGGTGTCCCGGTGCAGCGCGCCGCCGGCGCCCGCGTACAGCCCCTCGGTGCCCTCGCGGACCACCACGAGGTCGACCTCGCCGGGCTTGACCGCGGCGAGCGGACCGGCCACGCCGGGCCAGAGGCGGGACGGGCGCAGGTTGACGTACTGGTCGAAGGCGAACCGGAGCTTGAGCAGCAGACCGCGCTCCAGCACCCCCGGCGGCACGGTCGGGTCGCCCACCGCGCCGAGCAGGATGGCGTCGTGACCGGCCAGCTCGTCGAGGACGGAGCCGGGCAGCACCTCGCCGGTGCGGTGGTAGCGCGCCGCACCCAGGTCGTACTCGGTGACCTCGATCCCGGGCACCACCGCGTCGAGGACCTTGCGGGCCTGCGCGACCACCTCGGGTCCGATGCCGTCACCGGCCACCACCGCGATGTGTGCCACCTGAGGCTCCTCGTCTCGTCGTTAGGCGCAACCGTACGTCGCCGTCCCGCCCCCCGGTACGAATCTTCCATCATCCGGGATATCGGATCACAGGAGGCTCCCAGCCGACATTCATGGTGTGGTCATCTCCTTTGCTTAGGGTCGAGTTCGCGGGTCGACGGGGGCCCGGGATCCGGCACCGCCGCGACGCAGCGGCGGCCACCGAGGGGGCACGTGTCATGCGGATCGAGCACCGGCGGGCCCACTGGGCTGACGAACAGCCACGGACCCGATGGGTCGACCAGTCCGCGTTCCTCCCGGCCCGGCCGGACCTGCACCTGGGCGCCACGAACCACCGCGTCGAACGGTACGGCGCCTCGGCGTCCGGCCGGATCAGCGTCCGGCACACGGTCGCCACCTCGACCGCCGACTACACCGTGCTGCTCAACGCGCCGGAGTGGTTCGGCCACCGCGCGGTCAGCGAGGCGCTGCGCGACGCCGTCGCCGAGCTACGCGCCGTCGACCTCACCTACGGCCCGAACCGGCCGGACAGCCTCGTCTCCCGGCTGCGCCGCGACGAGATCAGCCCCGACTCGTACCCCCCGCTGGCCGACCTGATCGACCTCTGCGCCGCGATGCGGGCGGCCACCGACGGCTGGTTCGACGCCTGGGCGGTGCCCGGCGGGTTCGACCCGGGCGGCCTGCTCGGCGGCTGGGCGGTCGAGCGGGCCGCGGCGCGGTTGCGCGCCGCGGGCATCCACGACTACGCCGTGCTCAGCGGCGCCGACCTGACGGTACGCGGACACGCGGCGCACGGCGGGCCGTGGCGCGTCGCGGTGCACCACCCCACCGACACCCGCCGGACACCTGTGGTGCTGGAGATGACGACGGGCGCGGTCGGCACGTCAGGCGTCACCGGCCGGCGCGGCCACGTCATCGACCCGCACACCGGCGAGCCGACCGACCGCCTCGTGGCCGCCACCGTGCTCGGCCCGAACCTCGCCGTCGCCGACGCCTACGCCACCGCCCTGTACGCCGCCGGACCGGCCGGGCTGGCCTGGTTCCGCCACGACGCGGACTACCGCCCCCTGTTCGCGCACCACCGGCGCTGAGCCGCCGCCTGTCGCGGAGCGCGATCGGCCCCCACGGTCTCGGCAACGACCGTGAGGGCCGGTCAGCGACGAGTGCGCGTGGCTCGCGCAATCGAGGGGTGCGGGCCGAGGGGCCGTGTGCCCGACCACGCCACCCGAAGACGGGCCGGGGATCGGCTCAGCGGAAACCGCATCGGTACGCTAGCGAATCGACGCAACTCGACGCAAGAGTCTCCACAGCGGACGCCGGGTGAACGATGTCGGCAATCAGCGGTGAACGCCCGGTGGGGCAGAGGTGACGGGCCGGGCGCGAGATGGCACGCTGTCCGCCGTGAGTTTCGATCTGAGCGTGTGGGCCCTGCCGGACGGGGCGACACCGGAGCAGGTGCGGGCGGCGGTGCGACAGTGCCGCGACGGCCGGCACGGCGAGCAGCACCCCGACCCGCGACTCGTCGCCTTCTACCGGGCGATCACGGCGACCTACCCGGACCGCCCGGCCCGGCCCGGTACGCCGTGGGAGGTGGCACCGCTGCACACGGCCGCCGACCACATCGAGATGAAGCTGCATCCGACCTGCCCGGACCAGGTCCTGCTGGACATCGAGCGGCTGGCCGGCGAGCACGACCTGATGCTCTTCGACGGCAGCTCGGTCTACCCGCCACCGGCCCGCGTCCGCTCCTGACCCACCAGGGACCGCGAAGGGCCCGGCCGAATTCGGCCGGGCCCCGATGTGTCCTGTCCGGACTACACGTCGCGCAGGTCGGCCGCGCTGGCCGCGACCGCGCCGATCGAGTCGGCGGCGGAAGTGAGCAGGTCGGCGCCGAGCGCCTGGTCGACGGTGAGCGTCATCAGCGTCTCGCCCCCGGCCTCGCGGCGGGCCACCTGCATGGCGGCGATGTTGACGCCGGCCTCGCCGAGCAGCGTGCCGACGGTGCCGACCACGCCGGGCCGGTCGGCGTAGCGCAGGAAGAGCAGGATGCCCTCCGCGCCGATCTCCACGTCGAAACCGTCCACCTCGGTCAGCTTGAACACGTCGCGGGTGCCAGTGTGCGCCACGGTGCCGGAGACGCGGACGGTACGGCCGTCCGGCAGCGCCCCGCGCACCGTCACCAGGTTCGGGTGGTCGACGGTCTCGCCCGGCGTGGCGAGCGTGACCTCGACGCCCCGCTCGGCGGCCAGGTGCGGCGCGTTGACGTAGGTGACCTGCTCCTCGACCACGGAGCTGAACAGTCCCTTGGTCGCGGCGAGCTTGAGCACCGACACGTCGTGGGCGGCGATCTCGCCGCGCACCTCGACGGTGACGCTGGCGGCCACCCCGCCGGCCAGGGCGGTGAACGCCCGGCCCAGCCGCTCGGCCAGCGGCAGCAGCGGACGGACGTCCTCGGCGACCACGCCGCCGGCCTGCACGTTCACCGCGTCCGGGACGAACTCGCCCTGGAGCGCCAGCTTGACGCTCTTGGCCACCGCGAGACCGGCCTTGTCCTGCGCCTCGTTGGTGGAGGCGCCCAGGTGCGGGGTGGCCACCACGTTGTCGAAGGCGAACAGCGGCGAGGAGGTGCACGGCTCCTTGGCGTACACGTCAACGCCGGCACCGGCGACCCGGCCCTCCGCGATCGCGTCGGCGAGCGCCTGCTCGTCGACCAGGCCGCCGCGGGCGGCGTTGACGATCCGCACGCCCGGCTTGACGATCGCCAGCTCCTTCTCGCCGATCAGGCCGACCGTCTCCGGCGTCTTCGGCAGGTGGATCGAGATGAAGTCGCTCTCCCGCAGCAGCTCCTCCAGCCCGACCAGGCGGACGCCGAGCTGGGCGGCACGGGCCGGCTGGATGTACGGGTCGTACGCGATCAGCCGGGTGCCGAACGCGGCGATACGGGACGCGAAGAGCACGCCGATGCGGCCGAGGCCGACCACGCCCACGGTCTTGCCCTGGATCTCCACGCCGGTGTACTTGGACCGCTTCCACTCGCCGGCCTTGAGCGCGGCGCTGGCGCTGGCGGTGTTGCGGGCCACCGCGAGCAGCAGCGCGACGGCCTGCTCGGCGGCGGACACGATGTTCGAGGTGGGCGCGTTGACGACCATGACGCCCCGGGCGGTGGCGGCCGGCACCTCGACGTTGTCCAGACCGACGCCGGCCCGGGCGACCACCTTCAGCCGCGGCGCGGCGGCGATCGCCTCGGCGTCGATCTGGGTGGCGCTGCGTACGATCACCGCGTCGGCCTCGGAGAGTGCGGAGAGCAGAGCGGGGCGGTCGGTGCCGTCCACGTGGCGCACGTCGAAGTCGTGCGCGAGCACCTCGATGGCGGCGGGGGCGAGTTCTTCGGCGATCAGTACGACAGGATTCATCGGTCCTCGTAGACGCTCGGTAATGGTTCGGCCTGGGACGCCGGGGCGCCGCGCTGCGCCCTGCGCCGATCCGTGCCACGGCCGTCGGGTGCGCTCGGGCACCACACCAAGGATGGTAGGGGGCCGCCCGCCCGGCGTGTCCCGGACTGCGGGGTGAGGGCCCTCACACAGGCCCGTCGCACGCCCGACATCCCCCGTTCACCGGGGTCGGCGCGGGACGAGGCGTTACTCACCGTGTCCCAGCACGTGAACGGACGGCGGCCCGCGGCCCGACGCCGGGGAGAGCGTCGGATCGCGGGCCGCACGGGGAAGAACTCAGGCGGTCTCGGTGATCGGCCGGTCGACCCAGCTCATCATGGCCCGCAGCTTCTGCCCGGTCTCCTCGATCGGGTGCGCCGCGCCCTCGGCCCGCCACTTGGCGAAGTTCGGCCGGCCGGCCTCGTCCTCGGCCACCCACTCGCGGGCGAACTCGCCGGACTGGATCTCGCCGAGGATCTTGCGCATCTCGTCCTTGACCCGGGAGTCGATGACGCGCGGGCCGCGGGACAGGTCGCCGTACTCGGCGGTGTCGGAGATGCTGTAGCGCATCCGGGCGATGCCGCCCTCGTACATCAGGTCGACGATCAGCTTCAGCTCGTGCAGGCACTCGAAGTAGGCCACCTCGGGCGCGTAGCCGGCCTCGGTGAGCACCTCGAAACCGGTCTGCACCAGCGCCGCCGCGCCACCGCACAGCACCGCCTGCTCACCGAACAGGTCGGTCTCGGTCTCCTCGGTGAACGTGGTCCGGATCGCGCCGGCCCGGGTGCCGCCGATCGCCTTGGCGTACGCCAGGGCCAGGCCGAACGCGTTGCCGCTGGCGTCCTGCTCGACGGCGACCAGGCAGGGCACGCCCTTGCCGTCGACGTACTGGCGGCGGACCAGGTGACCGGGGCCCTTCGGGGCGACCATCGCCACGTCCACGTCGGCCGGGGGCTTGATCAGGCCGTACCGGATGTTGAAGCCGTGACCGAAGAACAGCGCCTTGCCCGCGGCCAGGTTCGGCGCGATGGCCTCGGCGTAGAGGCCACGCTGGGCGGTGTCCGGCGCCAGGATCATGATCACGTCGGCCTCGGCCGCCGCCTCGGCGGGCGTGAGCACCCGCAGGCCCTGCTCCTCGGCCTTCGGCCGGCTCTTCGACCCGGCGGGCAGGCCGATCACCACGTCGACGCCGGAGTCGCGCAGCGACAGCGCGTGCGCGTGGCCCTGGCTGCCGTACCCGATCACGGCGACCGTGCGGCCCTGGATCAGGCCCAGGTCGGCGTCGTCGTCGTAGAACACCTCAACGCTCATTGACTTCCCTTTCGTACGGCGGTGCCCGTCGGCCCGTCGAAAAACTTGTGGGTACGGATCAGGCGGCGCGCAGCGCCGGGCCGGCGGTGATGGCCCGGGAACCCCGCCCGATCGCCACGGTGCCGGACTGGACCATCTCCTTGATGCCGAACGGCTCCAGGTCGCGCAGCAGCGCGTCGAGCTTGTCCGGGGTGCCGGTGGCCTCGATGGTCAGCGTGTCCGGCGCGACGTCGACCACCCGGGCGCGGAACAGGCCGACCGTCTCCAGCACCTGGGCGCGGGCCGTGCGGTCCGCGCGGACCTTGACCAGCAGCAGCTCGCGCGCCACCGACACCTGCGGGTCCAGCTCCACGATCTTGAGTACGTTGACCAGCTTGTTGAGCTGCTTGGTCACCTGCTCCAGCGGTGAGGACTCGGCGTTGACCACGATGGTGATACGGGAGACGTCCGGGTTCTCCGTCTCGCCCACGGCAAGGCTGTCGATGTTGAACCCGCGCCGGGAGAACAGCCCGGAGACCCGGGCCAGGACACCCGGCTTGTTCTCCACCAGCACGGACAAGGTGTGCATCGTCATTTAGAGTTCGTCCTCGTCGAACGCGGGGCGCACGCCCCTGGCGAACATGATCTCGTCGTTGCTGGTGCCGGCGGCGACCATCGGCCAGACCATCGCGTCCTTGCCGACCACGAAGTCGATGACCACCGGCGCGTCGTCGATCGCCATGGCCGCCTCGATGGTCTTGTCCACGTCGGCGGCGTTCTCGCAGCGCAGCCCGACGCAGCCGAGCGCCTCGGCGAGCTTGACGAAGTCCGGGATGCGGTGCTTGTGCGTGCCCAGCTCGGTGTTGGAGTAGCGCTCCCCGTAGAACAGGGTCTGCCACTGCCGCACCATGCCCAGGTTGCCGTTGTTGATCACGGCGACCTTGATCGGGATGCCCTCCAGCGCGCAGGTCGCCAGCTCCTGGTTGGTCATCTGGAAGCAGCCGTCGCCGTCGACCGCCCACACCGTGGTGTCCGGCTTGCCGACCTTGGCGCCCATCGCGGCCGGGACGGCGTAGCCCATGGTGCCCAGGCCGCCGGAGTTGAGCCAGGTGTGCGGCTTCTCGTACGAGATGAACTGGCTGGCCCACATCTGGTGCTGGCCGACACCCGCCACGTAGACCGCGTCCGGGCCGGCGATCTCACCCAGCCGCTTGATCACGTACTGCGGCGAGAGCGTGCCGTCGGCCGGCTCCTCGAAGCCCAGTGGGTACCGCTCGCGCAGGTCGTCGAGCTGGGCCCACCAGTCGGTCAGGTCGGCCGCCGGGTGGGCGGCCTGCTCGGCGGTGACGGCAGCGATCAGCTCGTCGATCACATGCCGCGCGTCCCCCACGATCGGGATGTCGGCGTGCCGGTTCTTGCCGATCTCGGCCGGGTCGATGTCGGCGTGCACGACTGTCGCGTCCGGCGCGAACGAGTCGAGCCGGCCGGTCACCCGGTCGTCGAAGCGGGCGCCCAGCGCCACGATCAGGTCGGCCTTCTGAAGGCCGTACACCGCGGCGACGGTGCCGTGCATGCCGGGCATGCCGAGGTGCTGGCGGTGCGAGTCGGGGAACGCGCCCAGCGCCATCAGCGTGGTGACCACCGGGATGCCGGTCTGCTCGGCCAGCTTGCGCAGCCCCTCGGTGGCGCCGGCCTTGAGCACGCCGCCGCCGACGTAGAGGACCGGACGGCGGGCGCCGGTCATCAGCCGGGCCGCCTCGCGGATCTGCTTGCCGTGCGGGTGCAGCGTCGGCCGGTATCCGGGCAGGTCGAGCGTGGGCGGCCAGGAGAAGGTCGCCGGCGCCTGGAGCACGTCCTTCGGGATGTCGACGAGCACCGGGCCGGGCCGGCCGGTCGCGGCCAGATGGAACGCCTCGGCCAGCACGCGGGGGATCTCGTCGGCGGTCTGCACCAGGAAGTTGTGCTTGGTGATGGGCAGCGTGATGCCCTGGATGTCGGCCTCCTGGAAGGCGTCGGTGCCGATCGACGGCCGCGCCACCTGGCCGGTGATCGCCACCATCGGGACCGAGTCCATGTACGCGTCGGCGATCGGGGTCACCAGGTTCGTCGCGCCCGGCCCGGAGGTGGCGATGCAGACGCCGACCCGGCCGGTGGCCTGCGCGTAACCGGTGGCCGCGTGCCCCGCGCCCTGCTCGTGGCGGACCAGGATGTGCCGGACCGAGGAGTCGTAGAGCGGGTCGTAGGCGGGCAGGATCGCGCCGCCCGGGATGCCGAAGACCACGTCGACGCCGAGCGCCTCGAGCGACCGCACGAGCGAACCGGCGCCCGAGACCTGCGCGGCGGCGGGTTCCCGTACGGGCGTCTCGGCCGTGGCGGCCCCCGGAACGGTACGGCCGGGGCGGGCAGCGGGGTCGGAGTCACCGGCCGCGCCGGTGCCGGAGCGGGCCCGGCGGGCGGAGTGGGCGAGGGTCTCTGGCGTGGGTCTCGTCATGGCGGTTCAAGCCTTCGGAAGTTGAGTGGGTGACGCGCTTCTCAGGATGGGACGGAGGGTCCCGGCGATGGTCCGACGGCAACAAAAAAGCCCACGTGCAGGATGCACGGGGCCAGCGCACTCTCGGTGGGAGAGTGCGCTCAGGTAAGTACTCGCGGCGACCGGTTCGACGACATGCGGCTAAGCCTGACGCATCTCACGCGATGAGTCAACTGATCCCACATTCTGGTTCACGGACGTGGGCGTGTCGGTCGCCGGCACCCCCTGCACACCCGGTGCGAACTGCGAAGATCCCTCCATCGGGGGACGCGGGGCGGGCGGGTTGTTGCGCAGCCGGGGCAGCAGCGGCGACGGGGCCCGCGCCGGCGCGGGCGGCGGCACCGGCGGCATCGCGGTGTGCCGGTTGCCGGGTGCCGTGGCCGCCTCCAGCATCGCCTCCAGGTGCTCGGCCGGTACGCCCCAGCCGAACAGCGCGCCCTGGCCGAACCGGCAGCCGGCGGCCACCACGGCGGCCAGCTCGGCCGGGTTGGTGACGCCCTCGGCGATCACCTCCAGCCCCAACTGGTGACCCAGGCGCATGACGATGTCGACCATCGGGGCGAACGCCGGGCCGTCCCGTCCGACCGGCCGTACCGGTTCGTGCTCGGCGACCAGACTGTGGTCGATCTTGAGGATGTCGATCGGCAGCCGCCGGAGCTGGCCGAGCGACGAGTAACCGGCGCCGAAGTCGTCGAGTGCGATCCGGACGCCGGTCAGCCGCAGCGCGGTGAGCCGCCGGATCAGCTCGTCCAGGTCGGTGGCGACCGCGTGCTCGGTCACCTCCAGCACCAGCCGCTGCGGCGGCACGTGGTGCGCGCGCAGCGCGTCGGCGACCTGGACCACGTACTCCGGGGCGTGCAGCTCGCGCGGCGACACGTTCACCGACACCCAGACGTCGTGCCCGTCGGCCAGCCAGCGGGAGAGCTGGTAGCAGGCCTGGTGCAGCACCCACGCGCCGAGCTTGGCGATCATCCCGCACTCCTCGGCCAGCGGGATGAACTCGTCCGGCCGGACGTTGCCCAGCTCCGGGTGCCGCCACCGCAGCAGCGCCTCCGCGCCGACCGGCCGCACCGACGGCAGCGAGGCCACCGGCTGGAAGACCAGCCGCAGTTCGTCGCGCTCGATCGCGCCACGCAGCTCGTGCTCCATCCGGGTACGCCGGCTCAGCAACTGGTCGTACGTGGCGTCGTAGTGCTCGATCCGGTTCTTGCCCCGCTGCTTGGCGTAGCGCAGCGCCAGGTCGGCGTTGCGCAGCAGCAGTTCCACGTCCTGCTCGCCGTGCCCGGCGGCCACTCCGATGCTCACCGACAGGAAGACCGGCAGGTCCCCCTGCTCGTACGGGCGGCCGAGCACCCCGAGCAGGCGGTCGGCGACCGGGCCGGGCCCGGCCGACCCGTGCATCAGCACCGCGAACTCGTCGCCGCCGAGCCGGGCCGCCAGGTCACCCGGGCGCAGGTTGCCCCGCAGCCGCCGCCCCACCTCGATCAGCACCGCGTCGCCGACGTCGTGCCCACGCATGTCGTTGACGTTCTTGAAGCCGTCGAGGTCGAGCCCGAGCAGTACGCACGGCATGCCCGCATCGGCACTGCGGTGCAGGGCGCGCAGCAGCCCGCGCCGGTTCGCCAGCCCGGTCAGCGGGTCGGTGTGCGCCAGCTCGCGGAAGTGCGCCTCCCGTTCGGCCAGCCGGATCGCGTAGCCACGCACGTCGTTGAGGGCCAGATATTGCCGGGTCACCAGGGCGAACCCCTCGACGGTGCCGGCCACGATCGCGTACCCGTCGAACCCGCCGCCCTGCACCAGGTGGTAGATCGCGGAGGCGGCCATGGCGAACATCGGCACGAAGGCGTACTCGCCGTCGCGGCGGATGAAGTCGACGTCGAGCTGTGTCAGGTCGGCGCGGCGCCCGGCCACGGCGGTGGCCAGCAGACCGGCGGCGGTCAGCACCGCGCCGGTGAGCACCATGCCCGGGCCGGCCTGGCAGAGCCCGGCGGACACGCCCAACCCACCGGCCGTCACCGCTGTCGCGCCGGCGGCGAGCAGCGTGAGCCACCCGCGCGGCGGCGCGACCCGGAGCACGACGATCACGGTGAGCCCGGTGGTGAGCGCCGCGCTCACGGTGGCCAGCACGATCGGCAGGCAGGCGACGGGGGTGGCGCCGCCGAGCAGCCGGGTCGGCTCGCTGAACGCCACCCAGCCGACGAACCAGAGCGCGCTGCCCATGATCAGGCCGTCGAGCAGCAGCCGGGCGGTGGCGGCCCGGGTCGCCGCCGCGCCGGGCAGGCGCAGCACGGCGGCGCCGAGGCCGAGCGCGGCGAGCGTCGTACCGGCCGCGACGAGGACCGCCCACCCGGTCCGCTGGCCCTGCCGGTGCGCCCAGTGGTCACCGGCGGCCAGCAGGCCGCCGAGACCGACCACGAGGCTGAACAGGGCGGCACCGGCGGCGACCGCGAGCAGCAGGTGGGCCGGGCGGCGAGGGCCGGTGCGGTGCCGCACCGACGCGGCGAGCAGCACGGCGGCACCGGCCGCGGCGATCCCGCTCAACACCGCGACGGTGACCATCCCCGGGGACGACTGCACGCGTCAACTCTGCCGGATCAGCGCCTCCCGTGGGGCACCGGGTGTGCAACTGTTGGGACACAGGGTGCGCGCCGGGGGATCGCCGCGCCGATGGTGTCAGACTGGTTGTCATGCCTGAGCTGCGGTCGAGGACCTCCACCCACGGTCGGACGATGGCCGGCGCCCGGGCCCTGTGGCGGGCCACCGGGATGACCGACGACGACTTCGGCAAGCCGATCGTCGCCATCGCGAACAGTTTCACCCAGTTCGTACCCGGCCACGTCCACCTCAAGGACCTCGGCGGCCTGGTCGCCGACGCGGTCGCCGAGGCCGGCGGCGTCGGCCGGGAGTTCAACACGATCGCCGTGGACGACGGCATCGCCATGGGCCACGGCGGCATGCTCTACTCGCTGCCCAGCCGGGAGCTGATCGCCGACGCGGTGGAGTACATGGTCAACGCGCACTGCGCGGACGCCCTGGTCTGCATCTCCAACTGCGACAAGATCACTCCGGGCATGCTGCTCGCCGCGCTGCGGCTCGACATCCCGACCGTCTTCGTCTCCGGCGGCCCGATGGAGGCCGGCAAGACGGTGGCGATCGAGGGCGTGGTGCACAGCAAGATCGACCTGATCGACGCCATGATCGCCTCCTCGAACGAGGCCGTCACCGACGACCAGCTCGGCGAGATCGAGCGCTCCGCGTGCCCGACCTGCGGCTCCTGCTCCGGCATGTTCACCGCCAACTCGATGAACTGCCTCACCGAGGCCATCGGCCTGGCGCTGCCCGGCAACGGGTCGACGCTGGCCACCCATGCCGCGCGGCGGTCGCTGTTCGTCGAGGCCGGGCGCACCATCGTCGAGATCGCCAAGCAGTGGTACGACAACGACGACGCCTCCGTGCTGCCGCGCTCGATCGCCGGCCGGGAGGCGTTCGAGAACGCGGTCGCCCTCGACGTGGCGATGGGCGGCTCCACGAACACGGTGCTGCACCTGCTCGCCGCCGCCCGCGAGGCGGAGCTGGACTTCGGCGTCGCCGACATCGACGCGATCTCCCGCCGGGTGCCGTGCCTGGCCAAGGTCGCCCCGAACTCGCCGCAGTACCACATGGAGGACGTGCACCGGGCCGGTGGCATCCCGGCCATCCTCGGCGAACTGGACCGCGCCGGGCTGCTGCACCGCGACGTGCGCGCGGTCCACTCCCCCACCCTGGACCGGTGGCTGGCCGACTGGGACGTCCGGGGCGGCTCGGCCACCCGAGAGGCGGTCGAGCTGTTCCACGCCGCGCCGGGCGGGGTGCGCACGACCGAGCCGTTCTCCACCACCAACCGCTGGTCGTCGCTGGACACCGACGCGGCCGGCGGCTGCATCAGGGACTCCGAGCACGCCTACAGCGCCGACGGCGGCCTGGCCATCCTGCACGGCAACCTCGCGCCGGCCGGGTGCGTGGTGAAGACCGCCGGTGTGCCCGAGGAGTGCCTGATCTTCCGCGGCCCGGCCAAGGTCTACGAGTCTCAGGACGACGCGGTGACCGCGATCCTCGCCAAGGAGATCGTCGCCGGGGACGTGGTGGTGATCCGGTACGAGGGCCCGAAGGGCGGCCCCGGCATGCAGGAGATGCTCTACCCCACCTCGTTCCTCAAGGGCCGTGGGCTGGGGCGCTCCTGCGCGCTGCTGACCGACGGCCGGTTCTCCGGCGGCACCTCCGGCCTGTCCATCGGGCACGTCTCCCCGGAGGCGGCCTCCGGCGGGCTGATCGCGCTGGTCCGCGAGGGCGACGAGATCGTCATCGACATCCCGGGCCGGTCGATCGAGCTGAATGTGCCCGCCGACGAGCTTGAGGCGCGCCGGGTGGCCGAGGAGAAGCGGGACCGCCCGTACACCCCTGTCGACCGGCAGCGTCCGGTGTCGGCGGCGCTGCGCGCGTACGCGTCGATGGCGACCTCGGCCAGCGACGGCGCCTACCGCCGCGTCCCCGAGTGACGTAAGGAAGGGCCCCTTCTTAACGCCTCCGGTAGAGGAGGGGGCCCTTCTTAACGCCCGCGCGCCGGTAGGATCCGGCGGCGTGGAGACGACTGTGAGTTACGCGCGACTGGTCCGGCCGGCGATCGACCGGGTCTACGTGGGCGCCCGCTGGGCAGCCCGCGCCCGGATGGAGGCGTTCTACGCCGAGCGGGGCTGCACACTCGGCGCGGAGAGCAGCTTCTTCTCCGGAGTGCTGGCCCGGCCGATGCCCGCCGAGGCGCTGGCCGACGGCCTGGTCTACACGTCCGGAAGCATGGCCGAGGAGCTGGAGCAGGGCGTCGTCGTCCGGGACGCCGACGGCGCCTGGCACCTCACCGAGCTGGGCCGCGAGCTGACGCTGTTCGCCCAGCGGGCGACCGGTGAGGCCGCCGAGGAACTGTGGACCATGCTGCCCGGGGTGCTGCCCGGGCTGAGCGTCGTGCCCCGCCTCGCCGACCTGGTCGGCCGGGTGCTGACGCACGCGCAGGCCAGCGGCGGGCCGGTGTTCCGGGCGATGTCCCCGCCGTACGAGCCGGAGGGCGCCTCCCCGGCGCTGCTGCTCGTCACCCGGCTGGGCTCGCTGCGGCACCACCGCGCCGACGCGCACCGGGCCGCGTGGCGGGCCGCCGGGCTGACCGCCGACGAGATCCGCGCGCTGCCGGACGGCCCGCGACGCGCGGCGATCGAGGCGGACACCGATCGCCGCGACGAACCGGCGTACGCGGCGCTGACCGAGGCCGAGCGGTGGGAACTACTGTCCGGCCTCGCCGCCCTGCCCAACTAGCGCCCCGCGGCCTCCACCGCCACCGGGTGGAACGCCATGGGTGTCTACGGACCCTTTTGACACCCATGGCGTTCCACTCACCGCTGGGTGGGGTCCTCCTCGGCCGGTGCGGTGCCGTCGACGGGCAGGCCGAACTCCGCGGGCGAGTTCTCGTCGGTGCCGTCCAGGTCCGCGTGCGGGTCCTCCGGGGTGACGTCGTCGGGGTCGGCGCCTCCGGCGTGCAGGTCGGACAGTTCAACCGGATCAGTCATGCCGTCCTGGTACCCCGCAGGTGCCGCCCGAACCCGCCGGGACGTCAGCGCGGCCGGTGCCGCTCCAGGCCGTCGAAGAGCAGGTCGAGGGTGAACTCGAACTCGGTCTGACTGTCGCACCAGCCGAGCGTCGGGTCCGCCGCGTCGTGCGTCTCGGCGGCGACCATGGCGGCCAGGTGCGGCAGTCGTTCGGCCAGCGCCGCCATCTCGGCTTCCTCGGCCTCCGCGTCGGTCTCCTCACCCGCCGACGGCTGGAACACCTCCTGCGAGAAGCCGAGCGCCAGGCTGCCGAAGGCGTGCAGCGCCCGGTGGGCGATCCGGTACGAGAAGCCGCCGTCGACGAGTGTGGCGACGATGCCGTCGTAGTAGACGTACAACCCGGCAGGGACGGCCGGACGGCCGGTGAGCAGCGCGGGGGCCCACGGGTGCCGCAGCATGACCGCACGCGCTCCGAGGAAGCGCAGCCGCAGCCGGGCCCGCCAGTCCGCGCGGGCCGCGTCCGCCTCGGCCCGGTCGGCGGCTGAGGTGATCTCGGTGACGACAGCGTCCACGAGGCCGTCGAGCAGCCCGCCCTTGCCGGGCAGGTGGTGGTAGAGCGACATCGCCTCGACACCGAGTTCGGCGGCGAGCCGGCGCATCGTGAGCGCCGCCATCCCCTCGGCGTCGACCAGGGCGATCGCGCTGACCAGGACGCGCTCGCGGCTGAGCGGGTCCCGCGGTTTCCGCGCTCCCATCCGGCTCTCCATCTCCTCTTGACCTTACAACGTATGGTCTGCCTTACGACGTAAGGCAGCCGTTCCCCAGCGACGGCGCGTCGCACACCCCTAGGAGCCGCCATGCCACAGCTGATCCGCACCGCCCGCGCGACCGGGCTGTTCTACCTCGGGCTCGCCGTCAGCGCCGCCCTGGGGTTCCTCACCGCCCGGTCCATGATCTTCGACGCCGGCGACGCCGCCACGACGCTCGCCAACCTGGTGGCCCACGAGTCGCTGGCACGCGCCGGCATCGCCCTCGAACTGCTCGTCGTCCTCACCCAGACGCTCACCGCCGTCTGGTTCTACCGGCTGTTCCGCACGGTCGACGGCACCGCCGCGGGCAGCATCGCCGCCTTCGGGCTCGTCAACGCCGTCGCGATCCTCGGCAGCGCCGCCGTCCTCGCGACGGCGCTGCAGGTCGCGACCGACGGGCCGGCCGACGCCGGCACCATCCAGCTGCTCTACCTGGTCAGCGGAAACCTGTGGGAGGTGGGCGGGCTCTTCTTCGGGCTCTGGCTGGTGCCGATGGGCTGGTGCGTGCTCCGGTCGGGTTGGCTGCCCCGGCCGCTGGGCTGGGTCCTCGTCGCCGGTGGCGTCAGCTACGTCCTCATGACGTTCGTCGCGTACCTCGCCCCCGGCGCCGGGATCGCCGGCGACCTGCTGGTGGTCCCCGCGACAGTGGGCGAGTTGTGGATCCTCGGCTATCTGATCGTCTTCGGCGCGCGGAAGCACGCGGAGACGACCGCAGGCGCGCGGAAGCGCGAGGAGACGAGTGCGCCGCCGAGCGCCCGGGCGACGCTCAGACGAGGTCGTTGACGCAGCGCAGGACCGGGCGTCGGGTGAGCGCGTCCGCGTCGAGCGGGCCGGGCGCGTGCACGGTGAACGTCGCGCTCTCCCCCGGCAGCAGCGTCACCAGCGCCCGGTCCACCTGCGCCGCCGGCCACCGCGCGTCGCGGTCCTCGGCGAAGAACCACAGCGCGCGCTCCGCGACGGTGAGTGTCACGACGGCGGTCCGCTCCCCCGCCGGTACGGCGACCTCAGCGGTGACCCCGGCGACCGCGGCGCGTACGGTCGACGGCTCGTCGGCGGCCCGCTCGATCTCGGCGTGCGGCTCGACCCGGCCGGTGCCATCGGCCACCGTGACCACCGGCCGGACCGACGCGAACCGGGCGGTGGACCAGGCGTGCAGGCCCCGGGGAGTGTCGCCGGCGCCGCCGTCCCGGCGATCTCCGGCGGAGCGGCGGTCGCCGGAACCGTCAGTCACCACAGTCGGTGACACAAAGTGGCCGGCGCGGCGTGCAGTAGCGTCACCAGACGCCGGTGACCCGGCGGACGAGAGCGCCCGCGAGGGCCGGACACAGTGGAGGAACGCTGCGGTGAAGCGGCCGACCATCGCCGACGTCGCCCGGCGCGCCGGGGTCTCGAAGGGTGCGGTGTCGTACGCGCTCAACGGGCAGCCCGGGGTCTCCGACGCGACCCGCCGGCGGATCCTCGCCATCGCCGCCGAGATCGGGTTCCGTCCGAGCAGCGCCGCCCGCGCGCTGTCCGGCGCCACCGCCAAGGCGGTCGGCCTGGCGCTGTGCCGCCCCGCCCGGATACTCGGCATCGAGCCGTTCTTCATGGAGCTGATCAGCGGCGTCGAGGCCGAACTGTCGGCCCGGTCGTACGCGCTCACCCTCCAGGTGGTCAGCGACCAGGAGGCCGAGATCGCGGTCTACCGGCGGTGGTGGGCCGAACGCCGGGTCGACGGCGTGCTCGTCTGCGACCTGCGCACCGACGACCGGCGCGTGCCGGTGCTGGAGGAACTGCAACTGCCGGCGGTGGTGATCGGCGGGCCCGGGCACACCGGCGGCCTGGCGAGTGTCTGGGCCGACGACGCTGCGGCCCTGGTCGAGACCGTGGAATACCTGGTCGCGCTCGGTCACCGTCGCATCGCCCGGGTGGGCGGGTTGCCCTCGCTGCTGCACACCGAGATCCGCACCGAGGCGTTCACCGGCGTGTGCCGGCGGCTCGGGCTGGACGAGGCGACCACCGTGTGGTCCGACTACACCGGCGAGGAGGGCGCGCGCGCCACCCGCCGGCTGCTCAGTTCCGCCGGCCGCCCGACCGCGGTGATCTACGACAACGACGTGATGGCGATCGCCGGGCTCTCGGTGGCCCAGGAGATGGGCCTCACAGTGCCCGCCGACCTGTCCATCGTGGCCTGGGACGACTCACCGCTCTGCCGCCTGGTGCACCCGCCGCTGACCGCGCTGGGCCGGGACATCCCGGCGTACGGCGCGCATGCCGCCCGGCAACTCCTGGCCGTGATCGCGGGCGAGCCGGCCGCCGTCGTGCAGGACGAGACCGCGCACCTGACGCCACGCGGCAGCACCGCCCCACCTCGTACGACGAGCTACTGAACCGGTTCAGCTCACCGGGCGGTGGACGGGTACTCCTCGAACCACGCCTCGACCCGCTCGGCGGTCGCCGGGCGGGCCAACGCGAAGCCCTGACCGTACCGGCAGCCGGCCCGCCGCGCGCCGGCCACCTGCCCCTCCGACTCCAGCTCCTCGACCACCAGGTCCACGCCGAGCCGGTCGGCCAGGTTCGCCACCACGTCGATCAGCGGACGTCGTCCGTCCCCGCCCGGGCCGACCAGGTGCGGGCCCACCTTGAGCAGGTCGATCGGCAGCCGGCGGAGCTGCGCGAGCGAGGCGTGCTCGGCCCGGAAGTCGTCGAGCGCGATCCGCACACCGACCGACCGCAGACCGGACAGCCGGGCAACCACTGTGGACAGTTCCGCGCCCACCACCGGCTCGGCCACCTCCACCACCAGCCGTTCCGGCACCACGTCGTACGCAGCCAGCGCCGTCGCGGTACACGCCACGAAGTCCGGTGCGGCCAGCTCGCGCGGCGTCACGTTGACCGCCATCCACAGCTCGCGGCCGCCCTCCGACCACGCGGCGAGCTGACGGCAGGCCCGGTCCAGCACCCACCGCCCGATCTCGCCGGTCAGGTCGAGGTCGGCCGCCACCGGCAGCAGCTCGGCCGGGAGCACGGTGCCCAGCGCCGGGCTGCGCCAGCGCAGCAACGCCTCGGTGCCCACCGGCGTCCGGTCGGCGAGCGCCACCACCGGCTGGTAGACCAGGTCCAGCTCACCGCGCGCCACCGCGCCGGGCAGCTCCCGCTCCAGATCCAGGCGGCGGACCAGCTGCTCCTCCAGGTAGGCGTCGTACCACTCGACGCGGTCCCGGCCGAGCTGCACCGCCCGGCGGCGGGCCAGGTCCGCCTGCCGCAGCACGTCCTCCGGATCACCGCCGCCGGTCTCGGCCAGCCCGACGCTCACCCCGAGCCGGGCGACGCCTCCCGGCCGGGGGTACGGGTCGGTCAGCGCCGCCAGCAGCCGCAGGCCGAGCGCGTACGCGAGCACCGGTCCGAGATCGGTGAGGACGGCGTACTCGGAGTCGCCGAGCCGGGCGACCAGATCGCGCGTCTCGGAGCCCGCCCGCAGCCGGCGCGCGGCCTCGGCCAGCACCGGCCGCTCCGCCACGGCGCCGCCCACCCCGTGCAGGTCCACGACGAGCAGCGCGCCACCACTGCGCTCCGCCATCGCCCGGACCAGATCCGCGCGCGTCAGGCACACCGGCCCGGCCGACCGGGCGTCCGGTCCGAGCCGGCGCCGCAACCACGCCTCACGGGCCGCGAGCCGCTGCACGCGGCGGCGCTGGTCGGCGGCGGCGAGCAGCTCACCCACCATGATCGGCGGAATGACGGCCAGGCCCAGGGCCATCGCGCCGGTGCTGAACTCACCGGCCGTGCCCAGGTGGATTCCGGCGGCCAGCGCGGCGATCCCGGCCGGCGCGGTGAGGCGGGGCCAGGCGGCCGGCGCCGCGTCCCGGCCCGGCCGTTCACCGCCCGAGGTGCGCCGGGCGCCGGAGGCGGTGAGCAGCGCCCCGGCCACCAGCGGTGCAGAGACGAGCGGCAGCGCCCGGTCCGGCGCGTCGTACGCCAGCAGCACCACGAGCAGCGTCAGCCCGCCGAGCGTCAGCACGGTCCCGGCGTGGCAGCGCGCGGCGGCCGGCCGGCGGCGGCGTTCGGCGACGGCCGCCACGGCGAGCACGGCGAGCACCACCGCGCCGCCTGCCGCGACGACCCCGGCGACGCCCGGCACCGGGCCGTTCGGCAGCAGCATCCAGCCCGCGAAGACCAGGCTGACGCCGAGCGCCAGCACGTCGACGGTACGGCGCACCAGTTCCGGGCCGGACAGCCGCGACCGGCCCGGCAGGCGCAGCAGGCCCACCACGTGCAGCGGCCCGGTGAGGCACAGCCCGGCCAGCGCGATCGGCAGCCGGTGGGCGGGGTCGCTCAGCGGCAGCACCGCGACGGTGAGCCCGGCGACCAGGACGGCGCCGTCCAGGACGGCCGCGACCCGGCGGGACAGCGCTGCCCGGCGGGCCCGCCGCCCGGTCCTCGGGTCGAGCGCCGCCGCGTCGTGCGTGACGGTGAGATACAGCGCTCCGGCTGCCGGTGCGGGACGACCTGGCGACGCAGGACGGCCGGTCGACGCAGGGCGGTCCGTCGGCGCGCAGCGGTCCGTCGGCGCGGGACGGTCGGGCGGGGTGGCGCCGCCGGCGAGCCAGGCGAGCCGGACGCAGGCGAGAGCGAAGCCTCCGGCGACGGCGAGCGCGGCGGCGGAGGGGCCGGGCAGGACACCGGCGACGCCGGCCAGGAGAAAAGTCGCGCCGGTGAGCGACACGACGACATCGGGCAGGGCTGATCGCCGACGGGGATCGGCGGGAGGAGGGACGGGCACGGCGGTCGCCTTCGTGAGGGGGCACGGGGGCGGTGCGGTTGCGGTGCGCGGTACGACGTGCGGAGCCGGAGCGGGGCGGGAACGCATCGGCGGGGACCGCTGCGGCCACGCCTAGAAACGATTCCGGACGCGCCCGGTGACGTCACCGCACCAGTGACGTCCATCACATCAACATCTGGCGGCAGAGTGGCCAGGCGCAGAAGGGCGGGCGCGAAAGAGCGGGCACGGCGGGTGGCCTGACGGGGCGGTGCGGACGCCCGGGGGTGAGGTGGAGGGGACGGATGGGATCATCGGAGGGTGAGCCGCGCCGATACCGTCCGTTTCCGTCACAACCAGGCCATCCTGGTCGCCGCGATCGTCGCCTCCGTGGGCGCGCTGCCGCTGGCCTCCGCCCGCTGGTGGCTGCTCTGGGTGCTGCTCGTGCCGCTCGCCGTCGCGGTCTGGGCGTGGCGCGCCGGCACCGACGCCGATGCCCGGGAGCTGCGGCTGCGGGCGCTCGTCGGGCAGCGCCGGGTGCCGTGGAACCGGGTCGCCGAACTCGCCGGTGACCCCCGGGGCCGGGCGGTGGCCCGGCTCGACGACGGCGAGGTGGTGATGCTGCCGGCCGTACGCGCCACCGAACTGCCGAGGCTGATCGCCGTCACCGGGCAGGAGCTACCAGGCACCGGCAGCGATCAGTGAAGCCGCCGGCGGCCAGCAGCGCCACCGGCGATCAGTAGCCGTCGACCACCCGGTTCGTCAGCTCCGTCCCGGCGGCGTACCGGCGCAGCTGCTCGCCCACCAGGCGGTACGCGCGGGGCAGCAGCCCGCGTACCGAGCCGGCGACGTGTGGAGTGAGCAGCACGTTCGGCAGCTCCCACAGGGGATGGTCGGCGGGCAGCGGCTCCGGGTCGGTGACGTCCATCGCCGCGCGCAGGCGGCCCGAGGTCAGCTCGGCGACCAACGCCGGGGTACGGGCCACCGGCCCCCGGGCGGCGTTCACGAGCAGCGCGCCGTCGGGCATCGCGGCGAGGAAACGCTCGTCCACCAGGCCCCGGGTCTGCTCGGTCAGCGGCACCAGCAGCACCACCACATCCGCCTCCGGCAGCAGCGCGGGCAGCTCGTCCACCCCGTGCACGCCCTGGTCGGGGCGGGCCGTACGGGCCACGAGCGTGAAGCTCACCTCGAACGGGGCGAGCCGATCGCGGACCGCGGTGCCGATCGAGCCGGCGCCGACGATCAGCACCCGCTTGCCGGAGAGTTCGTCGGTGGGCGCCACCTCGTCGTACGCCCACTCGCGCCGCGCCTGCGCCCGGGCCAGCGGCGCGAACCCGCGCAGCGAGGCGAGGATCGCGGCGACCACCCATTCGGCGGTGGGCGAGTCGTGCACGCCCCGGGCGTCGCAGAGCGTCACGCCGTCGGGAATCCGTCCCACCCAGGCGTCCGCCCCGGCGGAGAGCAGTTGCACCACCTCGACGTCGGGCAGCTCGGCCAGGAGCGCTCCGGCGTCCGGGCCGGACAGGAACGGCGGCACCCAGAACCGCACCCCGGCCGGGGACGACGGGAGCCGCCGCGGGTCGTCCAGCAGCTCCACGGTGACGCCGGGCGGCAGCTCGCCGAGCAGCCGGCGGCCCTCGGAGTGCGGGATCCATGCCTTCACGACCGCCGACGATATCCGCCCCCGACCGGCGGCGCGGCGTGACCCGTGACGAACACCCCGCGAGGCATGTCGTGACGGCCCGGCGGGGTATAACCGAGGGCGGGACGCCGGTCGGGTGTTCCGCTTGCTGAGGGCGGTGGCGATGAGCGAGGACGGCCCGGGGCGAAGGTCCGTGCCGATTCCGGCACTCGCCGACCCGGACCGGTTGCGCTCACTCGACGAGACGCGGCTCGACGCCGTACCGGACGAGGCGTTCGACAGGTTCGCGCGGCTGGTCGGCGACCTGCTCGACGTACCCGTCGCGCTCGTCTCCCTGGTCGACGCCGACCGCCAGTTCTTCCCCGGCGCCACCGGGCTGCCGGAGCCGTGGGCGGCCCGCCGGGAGACGCCGCTGAGCCATTCGTTCTGCCATCACGTGGTCGACATCGAGATGCCGCTGGTGCTGCCCGACGCCCGCCTCTACCCCCGGGTACGCCTCAACCTGGCCATCGAGGACCTCGGCGTGGTCGCGTACGCGGGCATGCCGCTGACCGACCTCGACGGGCGGGTGCTCGGCTCGCTCTGCGCGATCGACAGCAAGCCCCGGGCCTGGACGAAGGAGCAGCTGCGTACGCTCGCCGACCTGGCCGCCGCGTGCTCCTCGGAACTGCGGCTGCGCATCGCGGTCCGGGTAGCCGAGCAGGCCCGCCGCCGCGCGGAGGAGGCGCACGACCGGCTCGCCATGCTGGCCGGGATGAGCGAGATGCTCGGCGGCACACTCGACGTGGCCACTGCGGTGGACCGGCTCGGGCACGCGATGGTGCCGCTGCTCGCCGACTGGTGCCTGATCACGCTCGTCGACCCGGCCGGCCGGCCGCGCACCGTCACCGGCGTACACCGGGACGCCGGGTGCGAGGCCGACCTGGCGCGCTTCGCCGGGCTGCTGACCACCGGGCTCAGCGCGGAGTCGCAGATCCGGTCGGTCCTGCGTACCGGCCGGCCGGTGGTGCGCGCCGAGGCCGGCCTGGACGACGTGGCGCGCGGCACCACGCACCCGGAGCTGGTGCCGCTCGCCGAACGGCTCGGCGTCGGGTCCCACCTGACCGTGCCGATCACCGCCGCCGGGGACCGGGTCATCGGAGCCGTCACGCTGGTCAACCGTCAGGGGCGGCGCGGTTTCGACGCCAGCGACCTGCGCACCGCGCAGGACATCGGGGTACGCGCCGGACAGGCGGTCGGCAACAGCCGCCTGTACGGCGAGCAGCGGCACGTCGCCGAGGTGCTCCAGCACAGCATGCTGCCGAGTCTGCCGGCCGTGCCGGGGATCGAGCTGGCCGCCCGCTACCTGCCGGCCGCCGACCGGGTGGAGGTGGGCGGCGACTGGTACGACGCCTTCGTCCAGCCCGACGGCGAGCTGATCGCCGCGATCGGCGACGTCGCGGGGCACGACATCGAGGCGGCGGCCACCATGGGCCAGTTGCGCAACCTGGTGCGGGGCAACGCCTACGGGCGGGACGATCCGGTGGAGGACCTGGTGGCCCACCTCGACCGGGCGATGGGCGGGCTGCGGGTACCCACCGTCGCCACCGCGGTACTGGCCCGGATCCGTCCGGCCGACGAGGGGCTGCGCGTCTCCTGGTGCAACGCGGGGCACCCGCCGCCGCTGCTGGTCCGCGCCGACGGCACGGTCTCGGTGGCGGGCGGTCGCGGGCCGCTGCTCGGCCTGGCCCGGCCGCCCCGGCGCACCGGCCGGACGCTGACCCTCGCCCCGGGCGACACGCTGCTGCTGCACACCGACGGGCTGATCGAGCGCCGGGACCAGCCGATCGACGAGGGGCAGGCCGACTTGATCACGCACCTCGGTGCCGGCGGGCCGGGCGTACCGCTGGATCTGCTCTGCGACCGGCTGCTCGCCGCCGCGCAGCAGTGGGAGGACGACGTCGCCCTGCTCGCGCTGCGGGCCGGCTGAACCGGCACTCCCCCGAACGGCCGGACGCGGACAGGTGTGCGTGTGACGTACCCGGTTCGCCGGTCCGCCCGGCTAGGCTGGGGCGGGTGAGCCCGCGTCTTGCGTACCCCCGTGTCCGCCGCCTCCGCACGGCGCTGGCGGCGTCCTGCGCGGCGCTGCTGCTCGGCACCGCCGGCTGCGCTCTCGGCGAGCCCGAGCCTGATCCGGCCGGCGCGCCGCCCAACCTGCCGACACCGTCGAGCACCGCGAGTGCCGGCGGGGCCGGCCAGCAGGTGGTGGCCACGGTGCTGGCCAAGGGGCTGGAGGTGCCGTGGGGCATCGCGTTCCTGCCCGACGGCGGTGCGCTGGTGACCGAGCGGGACAAGGGACGGATCCTCCAGGTCGGCCCGGAGTCCGGCCCGGACGGACTGGCCGTGCGTCCGGTGCAGACCGTGCCGGACGTGGTCGCCGGAGGCGAGGGCGGCCTGCTGGGCATCGCTGTCTCCCCCGCGTACGCCCGGGACCGCACGGTCTTCGTCTACTACACGGCCGAGGACGACAACCGGATCGCGAAGATGCAGCTCGGGCAGGCGCCGAAGCCGATCCTGACCGGCATCCCGAAGTCCGGCACGCACAACGGCGGCGGGTTGGGCTTCGGGCCGGACGGCCACCTCTACGCCAGCACCGGGGACGCCGGGCGCACCGAGAACGCACAGGACGCCGAGAGCCTCGGTGGCAAGATCCTCCGGATCACCCCGGACGGCAAGCCCGCGCCGGGCAACCCCACCGCCGGGTCGCCGGTGTGGTCGACCGGTCACCGCAACGTCCAGGGCTTCGCCTGGACGTCGGACCAGAAGATGTACGCGGTGGAGTTCGGTCAGAACACCTGGGACGAGATCAACCAGATCAACAAGGGCGGCAACTACGGCTGGCCCCGGGTCGAGGGGCGCGGCGACGACAAGCGCTACGTGAACCCGATCACGCAGTGGTCCACGGGTGACGCCTCCTGCTCCGGCCTGGCGGCGGCGGACCGCCTGCTGGTCGCCGCCTGCCTGCGCGGCCAGCGGCTCTGGCTGGTGGAGCTGGCCGGCAACGGTACCGTCCTCGGTCAGCCGCGCGACCTGCTCACCGGCCGGTACGGTCGGCTTCGCGCCGCCGCCGCGGCGCCGGACGGCTCGCTCTGGGTCAGCACCTCGAACCGGGACGGGCGGGGTACGCCCATCCCCGAGGATGACCGTATCCTGCGGCTGGTCTTCGCCGACGGGGGCGCTGGCCGAAGCTGATCCGGCCCGCCGGGTTTGCCAAGATCGCTCAAGGGGCAGGTCAGGATCTCACAATGGACGGTCACGAGAACGAACAGCACCGCGCCGGGGACGAGACGTCTTCGGAGCACGGGCGCGCCCGCCGCTTTCCGGCGTGGCGGCCGGGTCACAGGCTGCGCCGGCTCGGTGTCGTACTGGCTGTGTTCGCGGTTACGCTCGGCGGCATCCTGGTCGGCACGTACGCGGGCGGCCACGTCGGCACCGACATCGGCCCGTTCCGGGCCGAGCTGAGGCTCAGCCCGTCGCTCAGCGGCGGCACCACCGTCGACATCCCGCCGCTGGGCGCGCTGCTGCTGGACAGCCACGACGGCCCGGCGTACCTGACCGTCGAGGTCGGCTCGCTGGACCAGGGGCGCACCGAGGCGCTCATCGGCGATCCGGCCAGCATCAGCCGGGCCAGCCAGTCGGCGGTCCAGGACGTCCGCGACGGCGTGATGCGGCTCGGGCTGCGTACGCTCGCCTCGGTCGTGCTGGCCACCCTGCTGCTGGCCGCGCTCGTGTTCCGCGACGTCCGGCGTACCGCCTGGGCCGGCGGCCTGGCGCTGGTCGTGACCGCCGGCAGCCTCGGTGCCGCCGCGAGCACCCTGCGCCCGCAGGCGATCGAGGAGCCGCGGTACGAGGGCCTGCTGGTCAACGCGCCGGCGATCGTCGGTGACGCGCGGCGGATCGCCAACGACTACACCAAGTACGCCGAACAGCTCCAACGGCTGGTCGGCAACGTCAGCAAGCTCTACACCACCGTCTCCGCCCTGCCGGTGTTGCAGCCGTCGCCCGGCACCACCCGGGTGCTGCACGTGTCGGACATCCACCTCAACCCGACCGGCTGGCAGCTTATCCGTACCGTGGTCGAGCAGTTCGGCATCGACGTGGTGATCGACACCGGCGACATGACCGACTGGGGCAGCGAGCCGGAGGCGTCCTTCGTCGGCTCGATCGGCCTGCTCAAGAAGCCGTACGTGTTCATCCGCGGCAACCACGACTCGCCGCGCACCGCCGCGGCGGTAGCTCAGCAGCCGAACGCGATCGTGCTGAACAACTCGATCACGACGGTGGGAGGGCTGACCATCGCCGGCATCGGCGACCCCCGCTTCACCCCGGACAAGGAAACCTCACCGGCCGGCAGCGGCCTCACCTCGACCGTCGCCGACCAGGTGATCGGCGTCGGCGAGAAGCTCGCCGCCACGATCGAGAAGTCGCCGCGCAAGGTCGACATCGCGCTCGTCCACGACCCCGCCTCGGCCGGCCCGCTCTCGGGCGCCTGCCCGCTGGTGCTCTCCGGGCACACCCACAACCGGCAGGTGTCGAAGCTGCCGCAGGTCGAGGACGAGCAGCCGACCACGCTGATGGTGCAGGGTTCCACCGGCGGGGCCGGGCTGCGCGGCCTGGAGGGCGAGAAGCCGACCCCGCTGACCATGACGGTGCTCTACTTCGACGAGCAGAAGCTGCTCCAGGCGTACGACGACATCACGGTGGGCGGCACCGGGCAGTCGCAGGTCAACCTGGAACGGCACGTCATCCGCGACCCGGCCAAGGGCGACGAGGTGCCGGTCACCCCGACCCCGACGCGTGGACCCTCCGAGTCGCCGTCGCCGGGTACGACCACGCTGAGCCCCACCCCCACCAGCTGACCGTCCCGCTTCTGCCGCCTTCCGTGAGGCGGTCGGCCGCCACTCTGCCGCACCGGCAACCGGTCACTCCGCGTCACGAAGCCGTCCGGCACCGGGATACCTCGCCGGAGACTTTGCTCTGCACCCATCGGCGCGGCAGATACTGAGGGTCGCCGCGTGGATGGGTGCAGAGCGGCGACCCGTCCATCCCGCCCCAGCTCGGAGCGGCGCTGCGGGTATGGCTGCAGAGCAAAGGGGCCGAGGCGTGATCCCCGGTGCCGCCAGAGGTGGCTACTCTCCGCAACCGCGCCAGCCATGACTCTCCGTGAGGGGACCGCGGCCGCGCCGCCCGGATCGGCGCTGACGCGACCCGAGCCGGGAGTCGATCCGGGACCGCCGGCGGCAGGAGCACCTCCACCGCGAGGCCCCGGCCGCCCGCCCCCGCAACGGGACGCGGTCAGCGCAACGGGACGCGGTCAGCGCAACGGAGGCGCCTCAGCGCAGCGCGATCGCGGCCAGCGCGGCGTTGACGATGCTGCCGGGCAGCAGGTCGTGCAGCTCGTACAGGTCCCGGACGCTGCCGGACTGGCCGAACTCGTCCACGCCGAGCGGCACCGCCGGGGCGCCGACCGCCGAACCGAGCCAGGCCATCGCGTGCGAGGCCGCGTCGTGCACGGTGACCACCGGCACCCGGTCGGCGAACGCCGACCGCAGCGCGCCGGGCACGCTCGGCACGGTCGCGGTCCGCACGCCCTGGCGCAGCGTCCGCTGCCACGCCCGGTAGAGCCGGTCCAGGCTGGTCACATCGACCACGTGCGCGGCCACACCCTCCTCCGCCAGCTCCGCGGCGGCCGCGAGCACCTCCGGCAGCACCGCACCGGAGGCGGCGAGCTGCACGACCGGGGCATCAGCCAGATCGGGGTACGCCTGGTGCGCGTCGACGAGCCGGTACGCGCCGGCCACCACCTGCCGTCGCAGCACGGCGTCCCCGAGTCGCGCCCGGGCCGCCTCGAACGGCGCCTGGTCGATCGGCCGGGTGCTGAGCCGGAAGTAGTACGCCCCGTCCTCGGCCGGAGCGGCTGTGGCGGCCGGAGCGGAGCCACCGGCGATCTGCCCGAACGCGTCGCAGAGCAGCCAGTCGAGACTGCCGGCGTACGCGGGCTCCAGGAACGTCACCCCGGGCAGCTCCAAGCCGACCGAGGCGGTGATGGTGGACTGGTGGGCCCCGCCCTCGGGGGCCAGCGTGATGCCGGACGGGGTGCCGGCCACCACGAACCGGGAGCCGGAGTACGTGCCGTAGAGGAACGCGTCGAGTCCGCGCAGCACGAACGGGTCGTAGACGGTGCCCACCGGCAGCAGTGGCTGGCCGGACAGGTCCCACGACAGGCCGAGCTGGCCCAGCAGCAGGAACAGGTTCATCTCCGAGATGCCCAGCTCGATGTGCTGCCCGGCGGGGCTCTCGGTCCAGCGCAGCATCCGGTCCTCGGTCCAGGACCGCTGCTCGGTCGGGGCGAAGACACCAGTCTTGTTGATGAATCCGGCCAGGTTGGTCGAGGTGGCCACGTCCGGCGCGGTGGTCACCAGGTAGGGCGCCACCTGCGGATCGCGGGCCAGGTCGACGAGCACCCGGCCGAAGACCTCCTGGGTGGAGACCGGCTTGTTCGCGCGTACCCGCGTGGTCTCCGGAACGGTGACGCCCAGCGCCCGCTCGCGCGGCGGGCGGGACAGCGCCTCCCGGCGCTCGCCGGCCCGGATGCCGGCCGGGGACGCCGGGTCGAGGCGGTCCCACTCGGTCTCGGCGGTCAGGCCCTGCGCGGCGCGCAGCGCGTCGACCTGCTCGGTGGTCAGCAGCGCCGAGTGGTTGCGCGGGTTGCCGGCGATCGGCAGGCCCCAGCCCTTGACCGTGTACGCGAAGACGACGCTGGGCCGGTCGGTGACCGCGTCGCACTGGGCGTACGCGTCGAGCATCGCCTGTGCGTCGTGCCCGCCCAGGTCGGTGACGAGCGGGCCCAGCTCGTCGTCGCCGATGTCGGCGACGAACGCGGCCACCTCGGCCGACGCGCCGTCCAGGAACTGCTTGCGCAGCGCCGGGCCGGCCAGCCCGAACAGCGACTGGTACTGCTCGTTGGGCATCCGGTCGATCCAGTCGCGCAGCGTCTCACCACCCGGCCGGGCGTACGCCTCGGCCAGCTTGCGGCCGTACTTGACCTCCACGACGTGCCAGCCGGCCGCCTCGAACTGGCCACGCCACTGGTTGATCCGGATGCCGGGGACGACCCGGTCCAGCGACTGGCGGTTGAAGTCGACGAGCCACATCACGTTGCCGAGCCCAGTGGTGGCCGGGTCGGCGACCGCCTCCCAGATGTTGCCCTCGTCCAGCTCGGCGTCGCCGATGATGGCGACGAACCGGGAGTGCGGGCGCGGGCCGAAGTGCGCGTCGACGTAGCGGCGGGTGACGGCGGCGAACAGCGGCGCGGCGGCGCCCAGGCCGACCGAGCCGGTGGAGAAGTCCACCTCGTCCGGGTCCTTGGTGCGCGACGGGTACGACTGGAGCCCGCCGCGCGCCCGCAGCTTCGGCAGGTACGACTTGTCGAGGTTGCCCAGCAGGTACTGGATCGCGTGGAACACCGGCGAGGCGTGCGGCTTCACCGCGACGCGGTCCTCGGCGTCCAGGTGGTGGAACCAGAGTGCTGTCATCGCGGTCACCAGGGAGGCACTGGACGCCTGGTGGCCGCCGACCTTCACCCCGTCACCGGTGTCGCGGTCGTGGTTGGCCGCGTCGACGATGCGGGTGGCGAGCCAGAGCACCCGGCGCTGGATCTCGTCGAGGACGTCGAGGTCGTGCTGGTTCACGGTGACTCCATCCGGGCGTCGCCGTTGACGCCCTGTCCGGGAAGGGGGTGGCGAGGCGTTAGGAAGGGCCCCTTCCCATGCACCAGGCGTTAAGAAGGGGCCCTTCCTTACACGTCAGGCGCCGAGGCGGGCCAGGATCAGCTCGCGGACGGTCTTCGCGTCCGCCTGGCCGCGGGTGGTCTTCATGACCGCGCCGACGAGCGCGCCGGCCGCCGCGACCTTGCCGCTGCGGATCTTGTCGGCGACGTCCGGGTTGGCGGCGATCGCCTCGTCCACGGCGGCGGTGAGCGCGCCGGTGTCCGAGACGACCTCCAGGTTGCGGTTGGTCATGATCTCGGTCGGCGAGCCCTCGCCGGCCACCACGCCCTCCAGCACGGTACGGGCCAGCTTGTCGTTGAGCTTGCCGGCATCGACCAGGCCCTGCAGCTCGGCGACCTGGGCCGGGGTGGCGCCCACGTCGGCCAGCTCCACGCCGGTCTCGTTGGCGCGGCGGGACAGCTCACCCAGCCACCACTTGCGGGCGGCGGCCGGGGTGGCGCCGGCGGCGACAGTCGCCTCGATCAGCTCGACCGCGCCGGCGTTCACCACCGACTGCATGTCGAGGTCGGACAGGCCCCACTCCTGCTGGATCCGCTTGCGGCGCAGCCGCGGCAGCTCCGGCAGGGCGGCCTTCAGCTCGGCCACCCACGCGGTGTCCGGGGCCAGCGGCACCAGGTCCGGCTCCGGGAAGTACCGGTAGTCGGTGGCGGTCTCCTTGGACCGGCCCGACGTGGTGTCGCCGGTGTCCTCGTGGAAGTGCCGGGTCTCCTGCGTGATCCGGCCGCCGGCCTCCAGCACCGACGCCTGGCGCAGCATCTCCGAGCGCACCGCCCGCTCGACCGAGCGCAGCGAGTTGACGTTCTTGGTCTCGGTGCGGGTGCCCCACTCCTCGCCCGGCCGGTTCAGCGACGTGTTGACATCGCAGCGCAGCGACCCCTCCTCCATCCGCACGTCGGAGACGCCGAGCGAGCGGATCACGTCGCGCAGCTCGGTGACGTACGCGCGGGCGACCTCGGGCGCGAGCGCTCCGGTGCCGGGGATCGGCTTGGTGACGATCTCGACGAGCGGGATGCCGGCCCGGTTGTAGTCGACGAGCGACTCGGTGGCGCCGTGGATGCGGCCGGTGGCGCCGCCGACGTGCAGCGTCTTACCGGTGTCCTCCTCCAGGTGCACCCGTTCGATGCCGATGCGGACCAGCTCGCCGTTCACCTCGACGTCCAGGTAGCCGTCGAAGCACAGCGGCTCGTCGTACTGGCTGATCTGGAAGTTCTTCGGCATGTCCGGGTAGAAGTAGTTCTTCCGGGCGAACCGGCACCACTCGGCGATCGAGCAGTTCAGCGCCAGCCCGATCCGGATGGTCGCCTCGATGGCGGCCTTGTTCGCCACCGGCAGCGAACCGGGCAGGCCGAGGCAGACCGGACAGACCCGGGTGTTCGGCTCGCCGCCGAAGTCGGTCGGGCAGCCGCACCACATCTTGGTGTTCGTGCCCAGCTCGACGTGGGTCTCCAGGCCGATCACCGGTTCGAAGCGCGCGACGACCTCGTCGTACGCGGGCAGTGTCGTCGTCATCTGAGCTCCAGGCGCGATCCGGACAGAACCGTTCCAGCCTAATCGGCTGGCCCGGCCACCCCGCTGCCGGGCTTCGAGATCACCGCGCGGGGCGTGCCACGCCCGCATGGGAGAAGCAGCGCTGGGGTACGAGTCGACGATGACGAATGCGGGGGACGACTCGACGACACGGCGCGGCCGCGATGAACCAGCGATACCACCAGTACTACCACACAGCCGGCAGGTCGTGGTGGCCGTGGTCGCCGTCCTCGTCGTGGCGGTGACGCTCAGCGCGATCCAGTGGTACCTCTCCGATGACCCGAAGCCCGAGCGCTTCGGGGTTCTGCTGCGCGACCGCGTCCCCGGCGTCGTCGGCACGATCGTCGGACTCCTCCTCGCGCGCTGGCTGACCGGTTCCGGGCGGCGCTGGCAGAAGAACCGATGAGCCGAGGGCCGGTGACGACCGGCACCGTGCTGGTGGCCGGGGCGGTGGCTCTCGGCATGCCCGCGTTGGCGGCCGGGATGTGGGCGACCGGAGGCGAGCGCGACTACCAGGACGTGGTGGGCCTGTTCCTCGTCACGGCCGTGCCCGCACTCGTCGGTGCCGGTGCGGCGCTGCTGCTCGGGCGGCGCCTGGTGCCGCGGATGCGTCCCTCCTCCGCAAGCCCGGCCGCAGCCGTGCGGGACGCGCTGCGCGCGGGCCGCGCCACCGATCCGGCCGTGGACGCCGCCGCCCGCCGGGAGGCCCGCCGCTACCTGGCGGCGACGGAACGCTCCGCGACGACGGCCGGGCCCGGGACGGACGTCACTCGGGTGCCGTGAAGCGCCGCCGCCGGTTGTACGCCAGCACGAGCAGGATGCCGCCGACCGAGAAGGCCACGACGCTCAACAGCAGCAGTACGAGCGGTGAACCCGGTCCGGTGATCGGCAGCCACGCGCCGCCCACAGTCGACGGCGAGGCGGTCGGCTGAGGCGTCGCGGGGAGGCTGCTCTCCGACGGCGTGGCGGCCGGATCGCTCGGCGTCGGCGTGGCCGCCGGGGCGGTGGGAGTGGGCGTCGAGCCGGTCGGGGGCGCCGTCGGGGTGCCGGGGGTCCGGGCGGCGACGGTCAGCGAGACCTGCTTCGTGGCACTGGTGCTGTATCCCTTCGCCGCGACGGTGAAGGCGAACGTGCCGGCCTTGCTCGGGGTGCCGCTGAGCTTGCCCTCCTCGTCGAGGGTGAGACCGCCCGGCAGGGCACCGGCGGCCACGGCGAATGCGATGTCCGAGTCACCGTCGGCGGTGAAGCGGAAGGAGTAGGGCTTCCCGACGGTGGCGGCGGGCGGTTCACCGGAGGTGAAGGCGGTCGCTGCCACGGCGACGACGACGATGGCGTCCTGCTCGTCGAAGCGGTTTTTCTGGTCGGTCATCCGCAGCGTGAACGGGTACGTGCCCGGCGTGGTCGGCGCGCCCCCCAGCGACGTCCCCACCACGAGCATCCCCGGCGGCAGACTCCCCGACACCACCGACAACCGGTACGGCCCGGTACCACCTGCCGCCTCGACGGTGTGGATCGCGTACACCCGCCCGAGGTACATGACCGGCCGCGGCTTGCCCGACGTGATGGCGACCTTCTGTTCGCGTACCTCGATCGTCGCCGACTGCTCGTCGAAGAGGTCGTTCTGGTCGGTCATCCGCAGCGTGAACGGGTACGTGCCAGGGGTGGTCGGCGCGCCCCCCAGCGACGTCCCCACCACGAGCATCCCCGGCGGCAGACTCCCCGACACCACCGACAACCGGTACGGCCCGGTGCCGCCTGCCGCCTCGACGGTGTGGATCGCGTAGACCTGCCCGAGGTACATGACCGGCCGCGGCTTGCCCGAGGTGATGGTGACCGTCCCGGCGGCGGGTTGCGCGGCGGCGGGTTGCGCGGCTCCCAGCAGCAACGCCGCAACCATCGTCAGGGCCATGACCGGGCGAAGTGTCCCCATCGCACATCCAGGTCTCGGTCGGAACCGCTCGCGGCCGCCAGCGGGGCAGAATCCAGTCGATTCAGCAGACTCGGAGTCTATGCAACCAGCGCCAGTGATCCGGCACAATCCACTTGCCGGCGTGCGTCGTGTCGCCGCGACGACAGCCGCGCCCGGCGCGGTCGTGGTGACCGCACCGGGCGCGGGACGTCTTCCGGTACGGAGGCGGACGGCCCGCCTCCGTACCCCTGGGGTCAGAGCGTCGGCGGGGTGAGCGTGCCGACGGCGCCCTCCAGCGCGGCGGCGACCCGGTACATCCGGTCGTCGGCCAGGGTCGGCGCCATGATCTGGAAGCCGACCGGGAGCCCGTCGGACAGGCCGCACGGCACGGAGATGGCCGGGCCGCCGTACAGGTTCGCCGGGATGGTGAACAGGTCGGCCAGGTACATCTGGTACGGGTCGGCGGTGCGCGACCCGATCGGGAACGCCACGAACGGCGTGGTCGGCGAGATCAACGCGTCGACCTGCTCGAACGCGCTGGTGAAGTCCCGCGTGATCAGCGTGCGGACCTTCTGCGCCTGGCCGTAGTAGGCGTCGTAGTAGCCCGATGAGAGCGCGTACGTGCCGATCATGATGCGCCGCTTGACCTCGGGGCCGAAGCCGGCCTCGCGGGTCAGCGACATGACCTCCTCCAACGACCGGTTGCCGTCGTCGCCGACCCGCAGGCCGAACCGGACGCCGTCGAACCGGGCCAGGTTGGAGGAGCACTCGCTGGGCGCGATCAGGTAGTACGCCGGCAGCGCGTAGCTGAAGTGCGGGCAGGAGACCTCGACGATCTCCGCACCGAGCTTCGCCAGCGCCTCGGCGGCGTCCCGGAACGCGGCCATCACGCCCGGCTCCGCGCCCTCACCGGTGAACTCGGTGACCACGCCGAGCTTGACGCCGGTCAGGTCGCCGGTGGCGCCGAGCCGCGCCGCGGCCACCACGTCCGGCACCGGGACCGGGATCGAGGTGGAGTCGCGCGGGTCGTGCCCGCCGATCACCTGGTGCAGCAACGCGGCGTCGAGCACGGTACGCGCGCACGGGCCGGGTGTGTCCAGCGACGAGGAGAACGCGACCAGGCCGTAGCGGGAGGTGCCGCCATAGGTGGGCTTCGCGCCGACCGTGCCGGTGACCGCACCGGGCTGGCGGATCGAGCCGCCGGTGTCCGAGCCGATCGACAGCGGCGCCTCGTACGCGGCCAGCGCCGCCGCGCTGCCGCCGCCGGAGCCGCCCGGGATCCGGTCGGTGTCCCACGGGTTTCGGGTCGGCCCGTACGCCGAGTATTCGGTGGAGGAGCCCATCGCGAACTCGTCCATGTTGGTCTTGCCGAGCATCACCGTGCCGGCGTCGCGCAGCCGCTCGACGATCGTCGAGTCGTACGGCGGGCGCCAGCCCTCCAGGATCTTCGAACCGACAGTGGTCGGCACGCCCTTCGTGGTCAGGACGTCCTTCACCGCGACCGGCACACCGGCGAGCGGGCCCAGTTCCGCACCGGCGGCGCGGCGCTCGTCCACGGCACGCGCGGCCGCCAGGGCCCCCTCGGTGTCGACGTGCAGGAACGCGTGCACCCGGTCGTCGACGTCGCCGATGCGGTCCAGGTGGGCCCGGGTGACCTCGACCGCGGAGGTCTCGCCGCTCGCCACCAGTCCGGCGATCTCGACGGCACTGAGCCTGGTCAGGTCGCTCATGCCGGCACTCCGCTTCGCTCCGTGCCGTCACGACCGACAGCCACGCTGAGCCTGATGATTCGCTCGCTGCGCTCGCTCATGAGGCCACATCCTCGTCCAGGATCCGCGGTACGCGGAACCGCTGTTCCTCGGCGTCGGGGGCGCCCGACAGCGCCTCCTGCGGGGTCAGGCCGGGCCGCACCACGTCCTCGCGGAGCACGTTCGTCAGCGGCACGGAGTGGGACGTCGGCGGGATGTCCGCCGCGGCGACCTCGCCGACCTGCGCGACCGACTGGAGGATCACACCCAGCTGGCCGGCGAAGGTGTCCAGTTCCTCCTCCGTGACGGCGAGCCGCGACAGTCGCGCGAGGTGCGCGACCTCCTCGCGGGAGATGGCGGCCATCAGTGCCCCCTTCGTGGCTGTCCTGAGACGTCTGCGGTGGGCCGGCCGCGCGTACGGGCGTGCTCGACGACGCGCGGTGACCGGAGCGAGTCTATTGTCCCGCCGTCACGACGACGCCTTCGACTCCCCCTCCGGCGCCGGACCGCTGCGGCTCCCCGCCTCCGCCGGGCGCACCGGACGGTAGCGGGACAGCCACGCCACCAGGTCCTCGGCGGGCATCGGCCGGGCGTGGAACCAGCCCTGCGCCACGTCGCACCCGGCGGCGTGCAGCATCCGCCAGGTGCGCTCGTCCTCCACCCCCTCGGCCACCACCCGCAGCCCGAGCGCACCGGCCAGCTCGATCGTCGAGCGGACGATCGCCGCGTCGTCCGGGTCGTCGGCCATCCCGAGGACGAACGACCGGTCCACCTTCACCTCGGACAGCGGGAGCCGGCGCAGGTGCTGCAGCGACGAGTAGCCGGTGCCGAAGTCGTCGAGCGCGATGCCGACGCCGATCCGGTGCAACTGGGTGATGCTGGCGAGCACCCGCCGCGGGTCGGCCATCAGCGCGCCCTCGGTGATCTCCACCTGGAGGCGCTCCGGCGGCACGCCGTACCGGTTCAGCCGGTCGGCGATCTGGTCGGCGATCTCACCGGTGTGCAGGTCACGGACGCTGACGTTGAGCGCGGCCCGCAGCGTGAGCCCGGCCGCCGACCACTTGGCGAGCTGCTCCACCACGTCGTCCACCACCCGCCGGGTGAGCAGCCGCATCACCGCGCTCTGCTCGGCGACCTGGATCAGCTCGCCCGGGTCGACCATGCCCCGGCGCGGATGCCGCCAGCGCAGCAGCGCCTCGACGCCCACCACCTCGCCGGTCGCGATGGCGATCTGCGGCTGGTAGTACATGGTGATCTCGCCCGGGTGCCCGGCCTGCTCGTCCGGCTCGGCCGTCGTACTCCCGTCGGCGGTCGGCCCGACGACCCCCGGCGCGCCGGTGCTCACGGCGGCCTCCGCGTCGTGCCCGGTGTCGGCCTCGCGGCCGGTGCCGGCGTCCGGCACCGGCTCCCCGCCACCGACGACGAGCGGTGCCGCCACCGGGGCGGCGGCACCGCCCCGGGCGGCGTGGCGGCGGATCGGGTCGGCGCCGGTGAGGATCCGTTCGATCAGGTCGTCGTCGTGCCGCTCCTCGACGCGCTCGCGGCGACGCCGCAGCCACCGGTTCGGCCGGTCGCCGGACCGCCGTCCGCCGTCGCGCGCCGGACGCTGGTTGCGGGCCGGGCGGTCGGCCCGGACCGGCAGCGCCGCCTCCAGCGCGGCGCCGTCACCCCCGCGTACGCCGATCGTCTCCCCGCCCTGCGCGGACGGGCCGGATTCCAGCACCCGGCGCAGGTCGGCCAGCAGGCTCAGCCGCTCGGCCGAGTTGTGGTCGGACTCCGGCGCGTAGACCGCCACCGTGTCGTTGCGGTGCTTCGCGTCGTACATGGCCACGTCGGCGTGGCGCATCAGGGTGGCGAAGTCCTCGCCGTGGTCGGGGTAGAGCGCGATGCCGATGGCACCGCCCACGTCCAGCGGCAGCCCGTCCAGCGGCACCGGCTCGGCGAGCGCGGCGACCACCCGGTCGGCCCGCTCGCGGGCCTGGTCGATGTCGGTGAGCCGGGGTACGACGATGGCGAACTCGTCGCCGCCGAGCCGCGCCACCATGTCACCGGCGCCCACGGCGCCCATCAGCCGGGCGCTCACCTCGACCAGCAGGCGGTCCCCCACCGCGTGGCCGAGCGCGTCGTTGACGTGCTTGAACCGGTCGAGGTCGAGCAGCAGCAGCGCCAGGTGAGCGTCCGGCGCGCCCCGGGCGGCCCGGTCGCCGTGCAGGTGCACCTGCTCGGCCACCTCGGTCAGCAGCGCCTTGCGGTTGGGCAGCCCGGTGAGTGGGTCCACGTCGGCGAGCTGTTCCCGTTCGGCGGAGAGCCGGGCCATCCGGTAGACCGCGAACAGCGGCACCAGCACCAGCGGGATCAGCGCCGCGCTGGCCCGGGCGGCGGCCACCAGCACCGGCGCGAGCAGCAGCAGCGAACCGGTGGCGAGCAGTTCGTAGGCCAGGCCGCTGCGGACACTCGGCCACCACCTGTCGCCGAAGCGCAACCGGACCGCGGAGCTGACCAGCCCGTAGTTGACCACGAACCAGGCGAGCGTCGCGCCGCCCACCGCCGCCACGTCGGTCCAGTGCAGACGGCCGCCGCCGAACAGCTCACCCGGGCCGAGCCGGGTGACCGCGTACGCGGCGGCGAGCGCCCACGCGTACTGCGCGACGTTGAAGCCGGTGCGCCAGGGGGCGTACCCGAGCCGCCAGCCGCTGACCGCGACCGCCACGGCCTGCACGGCGACGGCCGGGCCGAAGCCCCAGCCGAGCAGGATGGCGAAGGTGAAGCAGGTCGACGGGAACACCGCCGACGTCTGCCGCCGGCCGGGTGGGACGAACGGGCGGGCGTCGCAGGCGACGGCGAGCGCCGCCATGGTCCAGAACGCGGCCGGCAGTTCGCTCCACCGATCGGCGAGCGCGACGAGCGGGCCGGCCGAGACCACCAGGGCGACCACGCCGATCGCGCCGACGAAGCCGAAGAACGGCCCGTTCCGCCCGGGCGGGACGGAGTTGCGCGGGTCGCCGGTCTCCATCGCACCTCCCGGGGAACGTCCTGGCGCGCGCCGTCACGCGTCGTACGCCAATGAAACGCCCTCCGAGGCGATTTCCCCGACACGACAGTCACGAATCGGTCGTAGTCGTAATTAACTTGGTATCCGCCGGACAATCGCTGTGACCAGCCTGTCAGTCCTCCACCCGGGCCACCTCGCGGGCGGCCTCCGGGCCGGAGTCCAGCAGCACGCGGAATCCGTCCTCGTCGAGGATGGGCAGTTTGAGCGTGGCGGCCTTGTCGGCCTTGGAGCCGGGATTGTCGCCGACCACCACGAAGCCCGTCTTCTTGGAGACCGAGCCGGTCACCTTGCCACCCCGGGCCTGGATCGCCTCGGCCGCCTGGTCGCGGCTGAACCCGCTGAGCGTGCCGGTGACCACCACAGTGACGCCGTCGAGCGGTCGCGGCCCCTCGTCGGCGGCCTCCTCGGCCATCCGTACGCCCGCCTCGGCCCACGTGCGCACCACGTCGCGGTGCCAGTCGACGGCGAACCACTCCTTCACGCTCGCCGCGATGGTCGGGCCGACGCCGTCCACCGAGGACAGCTCGTCCTCACCGGCGGCCTCGATCGCGGCGACCGAGCGAAAGTGCCGGGCGAGCGCCTGGGCGGCGGTCGGGCCGACGTGCCGGATGGACAGCGCCACCAGCACCCGCCACAGGTCGCGTTCCTTGGCCTCGGCGAGGTTGTCGAGCAGCTTGGTGGCGTTGCTGCCCAGGCTGCCGTCCTTGTTGACGAAGAACGGCGACCGGCTCAACTGCTCGGCGTCGAGCTGGAACAGGTCGCCCTCGTTGGTGATGATCTGGGCGTCGAGCAGCGCCGCCGCGCCCTTCTCGCCGAGCACCTCGATGTCGAGCACCTTGCGGCTGGCCAGGTAGAAGACCCGCTCGCGGATCTGACCGGGGCAGGCCCGCCCGTTGGGGCAGCGGATGTCGACGTCGCTCTCCTTGGCCGGCGCGAGCGGCGTGCCGCAGGCCGGGCAGGTGGTCGGCATGACGAACGGGCGGGCGTCGGCCGGCCGCAGTTCGACCACCGGGCCGAGCACCTCGGGAATCACGTCGCCGGCCTTGCGCAGCACCACCGTGTCGCCGATGAGCACACCCTTGCGCTCGACCTCGCGGGCGTTGTGCAGGGTCGCCAGCGCGACTGTGGAGCCCGCCACCCGGACCGGTTCGAGGACGGCGAACGGGGTGACCCGGCCGGTGCGCCCGACGTTGACGTCGATGTCGAGCAGCTTGGTGTTGACCTCCTCCGGCGGGTATTTGAAGGCGATGGCCCAGCGGGGTGCCCGGCTGGTCGAGCCGAGGCGGCCCTGGATGGAGACCGGGTCGACCTTGACCACCACACCGTCGATCTCGTGCTCGACGTCGTGCCGGTGCCTGCCGTAATAGGCGATGTAGTCAGCGACGCCGGCCAGGTCGTCCACCACCCGCCACCGGTCGCTGGTGGGCAGCCCCCATGCCTTGAGCGCGGCGTACGACTCGGACTGCGCGGCCGGCCGGAACCCGGTGCGCGCGCCGATGCCGTGCACCACCAGGCGCAGCGGGCGGGAGGCGGTCACCCGCGGGTCCTTCTGCCGCAGGCTGCCGGCAGCGGCGTTGCGCGGGTTGGCGAACGGCGCCTTGCCCTGCTCGACCAGGCTCGCGTTCAGGTCGGCGAACGCGGCCACCGGGAAGTAGATCTCGCCGCGTACCTCGATCAGATCCGGCACGTCGGGGAAGTCGCCGGCCGGGGCCAGCCGCGCCGGCACGCCCTTGATGCTCCGCACGTTCGCGGTGACGTCCTCGCCGGTGCGGCCGTCGCCCCGGGTGGCGGCGCGCACGAGCCGGCCCTTCTCGTAGGTCAGGTTGATGGCGAGCCCGTCCACCTTCAGCTCGCACAGATAGGGCACCGGGCCGCCCGCGTCGCGCTCGACCCGCTCGGACCAGGCGGCCAGCTCCTCGTCGGCGAAGGCGTTGTCGAGCGAGAGCATCCGCTCGGCGTGCGCGACCGGCGTGAAGTCGGTGGAGAAGGTGCCGCCGACCCGCTGGGTGGGCGAGTCGGGGGTGCGCAGCGCCGGGTATTCGGCCTCCAGCGCCTCCAGCTCCCGCAGCTGCCTGTCGAACTCCGCGTCGGTGACGGTCGGCGCGTCGAGCACGTAGTAGCGGTACTGGTGCTCGGTCAGCTCCTGGCTGAGCGTGGCGTGCCGCTCCCGGGCCGCCGGGGTCGGCTCGGCGCCCGCCGCCGCGTCCTGGGCCGCGTCGACCGCTGGGGGAACCGCTTCTTCGGACACACCGCCGCCTTCGGACACCGCTGTCGCCTCCCGTGCTCGTGCTACCCGGGAACCGTAGCGGTCGGCTGTGACAGTCATCCGGCCACCCACGCCGAGCAGGGCGAACGGGTACCCGTCGCGCCGTTCGGGCGGCCCGGTCCCGGCCGTGCGACGATCGCGTCGGCGGTACTGGGCGACAACGGTCGGAAGGCGGGCGACGGATGCGCGACGGGGTGATCTGGGCGCTGGTGATCGTGGCCTGCGTCGCGGCCGGCTGGCTGTGGGACGAGTGGCGGCGCCGGGCGGCCGGACGCGCCGCCGGGACGCGCGACCGGGTCGACGGACGGCGGCCGCGCTCCGGCCGTGGCAGCCGGACCGGCGGGCCGGGCACCGACCGGCCCGGTCGCGGGCGTGGCGACGGGCGGACCGGCGGTGACCGGGCCGGCACCGGGCCCCGGGGTGACCGCACCGCGACGCCGCCGAGGCCGCGCGGCGCCGGGCGGACCGGCCGGGACGAGCCCCGGCCCGGGGAGATCTGGTGGGCCGACGTGCCCTACGCCGACGGCACCGGCTCCAAGGTGCGTCCCTGTCTGGTGCTGCGGGTCGACGGCCGGGACGCCGAGGTACTGAAGATCACCAGCCAGGACAAGTCGGACCGGGACGACCACCTGCCGATCCCGACCCGGGACTGGGATCCGGACGCCGACCACGACAGCTACCTCGACGTGAGCGAGCCGATCCCGGTGGCGCTGGACGCGTTCGCCGACCGGGCCGGCACCTGCGACCCGGACCTGTGGCGGGGTGTCCGGCGGCTGACTCACCTCACCGGCTGACGCCGCCTCGGCCCGGCCTCACCCGGGCGGCGGGTCACGCCGCCGGTCCCCGGCCGTCACCGGTTGAGCCGGCGCCGGACGCCTCCCCGTCGAACGCGGCGGCGAGCGCGGTGAGCTGGCCGGCGTACTCGATCCGGCCGGCCCACCCGGCGGGCCAGGCGGCCATGCCGTGCGCGGCCCCGACGAACGCGCCGGCCAGCGCGGCGATGGAGTCCGAGTCACCGGCCGTGGTGGCGCCCCGGGCCAGCGCGCCGACCGGGTCGTCGGGGTGGCGCAGTGCGCAGAGCAGCGCGGTGGCGAGCGCCTCCTCGGCGATCCACCCCTCGCCGGTGAGCCGGCACGGGTCGCCGCCGTCGTCCGGGCGGTCCAGCGCCGCCTCCAACCGGCCCAGCACGCGCAGGCAGTCGGCCCAGCCCCGGGCGACGAACTCGGCCGCGCTGGTCTCGCCGGGCCGCTGCCACAGGTCACCGAGCCAGTCCTCCCGGTAGACGGTGCGCTGCTCCCGGGCCCGGTCGGTGAGCAGACCGGGCAGCTCCGGCAGTGCCGCGCCGTCGCGCAGCAGCCGGACCGCGTACGCGGTCAGCTCGCTGGCCGCCAGCCCGGTCGGGTGGCCGTGGGTGAGTCCGGCCTGGAGCTGGGCCAGCCCGGCCATCGTGTCCAGGTCGACGTCGAGCAGCCCGACCGGCGTGACGCGCATGTTCGCGCCGCAGCCCTTCGAACCGGCGACCGTGGCCTCCTGCCAGCGGGCACCCCGGGCCAGCTCGGCGCAGGCCCGCAGGCAGGTCATGCCCGGGGCACGGTTGTTCTCCGGGCTGACCGACCAGTCGACGAAGCGCTGCCGCAGCAGCGGCTCCACCGCCCCGGCCGTGTACGCGGGCGCGTCGTGCAGCGCCCACGCCACCGCGAGCGCCATCTGCGTGTCGTCGGTGACCAGAGCCGGGTCGCCGGTCAGCTCACGCGGACCGGACGGGCCGTAGCGCCGGATGATCTCGGTGACGGTGAGGAACTCGGTCGGCTTGCCCAGGGCGTCGCCGTAGGCCAGGCCGAACAGCGAACCGGCGGCGCGGCCGGTGGCGGTGGAGGGGGTCACGGTGGCGATCATGCCCCCGCCGCGCAAGTGGCGGAAGATCAACCCCAGCAGAGGCAGAACGGATGGCCGGCCGGGGCGGCGTAGACCCGGAAGCCCTCCCCCTCACCGGGGAGCCGCCGCGCGCCGAGCGCCAGCGCCGCCGGTCATCGTGCCCGGCGGGTACGACGGAGACGTCAGTCCTCGGCGAGCCGCCGGCCCGCGTCGCGGCAGGCGGTGAGCACCGCGCGGGCGTACCCCGGGGTGGCCCCGGCCAGGCCGCACGCGGGAGTGACCACCACCTGCTCGGCCAGCCGACGGCGGGGGAAGCCGAGCTGGCCCCAGACCCGCCGGACCCGGTCGGCGACCTCGGCCGACGTCGGCGCCCGGCCGGACGGCGGCGGCAGCGTCGGCGCGGCCCCGGCCAGCAGCCCGAGCCCGGCGTCGATCGCCTCGCCGAGCGGGTCGAGGTCGGCGACCAGCGACAGGTCGAGCGCGACACCTGCCGCCCCGGCGGTCCGGATCAGCTCCAGCGGCACGTCGGGCGCGCAGCAGTGCACGAGCGCCGGGACGCCGGCCGCCCCGATCACGTCGCGCAGCAGCCCCCGCGCCGTCTCGGTCTCGACCGGACGGTGGGTGCCGAAGCCGCTCTCGGTGGGCACCCGGCCGGCCAGCACCGCCGGCAGCGACGGCTCGTCGAGCTGGAGCAGCACCGAGGCGCGGGGCAGCCGCCGGGTCACCGCCTCGACGTGCCCGCGCAGTCCTTCGCCGAGCGAACCGGCGAGGTCGCGTACCGCACCCGGGTCGCGCAGCATCCGGCCGCCGATCGGCAGCTCCAGCACGGCGGCGAGGGTGAACGGGCCGGCGGTCTGGACCTTGACCGGCCCGGCGTACTCCTCGGCCTGCTCGGCGAGCTGGTCGAGGTCGCGTTCCATCAGGTCCCGGGCGCGGCGCAGATCCCGGCCGGGGCGCGGGGCGATCCGCCAGCGGGCCGCGTACAGCTCGACCGGGAGTTCGACGAGCAGACCGGCGGTGCGGCCGATGATGTCCGCGCCCGGCCCACGGGCGGGCAGCTCGGGCAGGTGCGGCAGGGCGGGCAGCTCACCGAGCACGATCCGCTGCGCCTCGGCGATGTCGGTGCCGGGCAGCGACCCGATCCCCGTCGCCGCACCGGTGGGCCAGGGCCACGCCTGCTCAGTCACCGCAGCAGCCTATCCGCTGCCCGCCGGAGGGCGGACGGGGACGCGGCCCGGTGGTGCCGCACGCCGCCGGGCCGCTGTCAGCCGGTGATGGTGGCGGAGCCGAGGACCACGTCGCCGGCCGGGTCCGGCCGGTAGGCCACGATCGCCTGGCCGGCGGCCACCCCCCGGACCGGGCGGCGCAGCGACGCGCGCAGGCCGTCGGCGTCCACCTCGACGGCGGCCGGCACCACGTCGCCGTGCGCCCGCAGCTGCACCCCGCACTCGACCGGCCCGGCCGGGCGCGGCCCGCCGGTCCACACCGGGCGGGTGGCGCGCACGTCGGAGACCTCCAGCGCCTCGGCCGGCCCGACCGTCACCGTGTTCGTGATCGGGGTGATGGACAGCACGTAGCGGGGGCGGCCGTCCGGTGCCGGGCGGTCCAGGTGCAGGCCGCGCCGCTGCCCGACGGTGTACTGGTAGGCGCCGCTGTGGCTGCCCACCACCGCGCCGGTGAGCGCGTCCACCACCTGGCCCGGCGCCTCGCCGAGCCGCTCGGCGAGGAAGCCGCGGGTGTCGCCGTCGGCGATGAAGCAGATGTCGTGCGAGTCCGGCTTGTCGGCCACGGCGAGGCCACGCCGGGCGGCCTCCGCGCGCACCTCGGCCTTCGTCGAGTCGCCGAGCGGGAAGATCGACCGGTCGAGCTGCGCGCGGGTCAGCACCGCCAGCACGTACGACTGGTCCTTGGCCGCGTCGACGCTGCGCCGCAGCAGGCCGTCGGCGCCGAGCCGGGCGTGGTGGCCGGTCACCACCGCGTCGAAGCCCAGGGCCACGGCCCGGTCCAGCACCGCCGCGAACTTGATCTTCTCGTTGCAGCGCAGGCAGGGATTCGGCGTACGCCCGGCCGCGTACTCGGCCACGAAGTCGTCCACCACGTCGTCGTGGAACCGGTCGGCCATGTCCCACACGTAGAAGGGGATGCCGAGCACGTCGGCGGCCCGCCGGGCGTCCCGGGAGTCCTCCAGGGTGCAGCAGCCCCGGGCGCCGGTGCGGTAGGTCTGCGGGTTGCGGGCCAGGGCCAGGTGCACGCCCGTCACGTCGTGCCCGGCCTCCACCGCCCGTGCCGCCGCGACGGCGGAGTCCACCCCGCCCGACATCGCCGCCAGAACCCTCACCGGCCCACTCCCCTCGTCCTCACCGAGGGTATCCGGGTCAGCGGGGCGTGCGGAGGGCGGCCGCTCGGCGGGCCCGCTCCACCGCGGCCGGCAGCGCCGCGATCAGCGCGTCCACGTCCGCGCCGGTGCTCGTGTGCCCGAGGGTGAAGCGCAGCGAGGACCGGGCCCGGTCGTCGTCGGCGCCCATGGCCAGCAGCACGTGCGAGGGCTGGGCCACGCCGGCCGAGCAGGCCGACCCGGTCGAGCAGGCGATGCCCTGGGCGTCCAGGAGCAGCAGCAGTGCGTCCCCCTCGCAGCCCGGGAAGGAGAAGTGCGCGTTGCCGGGGAGCCGGTCGGCCGGGTCACCGTTGAAGATCACCTCGGGGACGGCCTGCCGGACCCGCTCGACCAGTTCGTCGCGGAGCGCGGCGATCCGGGCGGCGTACTCCTGCTGACCTTTGACCGCGCTCTCGACGGCGACCGCGAACGCCACGATGCCCGCGGTGTCCAGCGTCCCGGAGCGGACGTCGCGCTCCTGGCCGCCGCCGTGCAGCAGCGGGGTGGCCGCCACGTCGCGGCCCAGCAGCAGCGCGCCCACGCCGGCCGGGCCGCCGAGCTTGTGGCCGGTCACGGTGAGCGCCGACACGCCGCTGGCGGCGAAGTCGACAGGCACCTGCCCGACCGCCTGGATGGCGTCGGTGTGGAACGGCACCCCGTGCTCGGCGGCGACGGTGGCCAGCTCGGTCACCGGCTGCACGGTGCCCACCTCGTTGTTCGCCCACATGGCGGTGACCACCGCGACGTGCGCGCCGTGCTCGGTCAGCTCGGCGCGCAGGCGTTCCGGGTCGAGCCGCCCGGTCGCGTCGACCGGCAGCCAGCCGGCCTGCGCGCCCTCGTGCTCGACCAGCCAGTCCACCGCGTCGAGGACGGCGTGGTGCTCGACCGCGCTGGAGACCACCCGGACCCGGTCGGCGCGGGCGGCGCGGCGAGCCCAGAAGACGCCCTTCACGGCGAGGTTGTCGCTCTCGGTACCGCCGCCGGTGAAGATCACCTCGGAGGGGCGGGCGCCGAGCGCGGCGGCCACCCGCTCGCGGGACTCCTCCACCCGCCGCCGGGCCCGGCGACCAGCCGCGTGCAACGACGAGGCGTTGCCGACCTCGCGGGCGACAGCGACGTACGCCTCGAGTGCCTCGTCCAGCATCGGGGTCGTCGCCGCGTGATCAAGGTATGCCATCACGGTTCAGCCTAACGGCCTGCGTACCCGGCACCGGGGGCCGGACCGCCCCGTCCCACCCGGGGCGGTCCGGCCCGCTCACGCGGAACGGCAGTGATCACGCGGGCACGGCGGTGACCACGATGTTGTCCCGGTAGCTGCGGGTGTTCGCGTCGAACGGCCCGCCGCAGGTGATCAACGTGAGGCGGGGCTTGCCGTCGCGCGCGAAGTACCGCTCCAGCGGGATCTTCGACTTCCGGTACTCCTCCCGGGCCACCACCCGGTAGGAGCGCTCGCGGCCGTCCGAGCCGGTGGCGGTGAGCCTGTCCCCCCGGCCCAGCTCACGCAGCCGGAAGAACGCGCCCTTGCCCTGCTCGGCGCTGTCGACGTGCCCGGCGATCACCACCGAGCCGGCGTCGGTCTCCAGCCCCGGGCCGTAGCGGTACCAGCCGACCTGGTCCACGCTGGGCGGCACCTCGAACTCGTCGGTGCGCTCGTTGACGCCCACCGGGTTGACGGTGGCGGTCACCCGGATCGGCGGGATGCTCAGCTTCACCGGCGGCACGGTCTCGCTGCCGGCGGGCAGGGTGCCCGGGTTCACCGGGACCGCGCCGCCGCCGGCCGACGCCGACGCCGGCGGCGTAAGCGTGGCACCGGCCAGGGCGGCCACCTCGTCGCCGCCGACGTCCTCGGCGGGCTCGGATCCGCACGCCACCACTGTCGCCAGGGTGAGCGCGGCGGCGCCGGCGGCCATCGCCGCCAGCGCCCCGCGGTTGCGCACCGTCACCGGCGACCGGCCCGGGCGGTTGCCGCCACCCGCGCCCCGCCGCCGACCAGGAGCAGCACGCCGGCCCCGGCCAGCACGTACCACCAGGTGTCCACGCCGGTGCCGGCCTGGCCGCCGGTGCCGCTGGGCACGCCGCCCGGCGCCGAGTGCAGACCGCTGATGGTCTGGGCGACCACGCTCAGGTTCTTCGCCTCGGCCGAGCCGATCGCGTAGACGATGGTGGCGGTGCCCTCCTTGAGGTTCAGGTCGGCCGGGCCGATCGCGACGGTGTCGGTGCCGGCGAGCACCACGTCCGCCTCGACCGAGCCGGCGTCCACGTCCGCCTTGGCCTCCTTCGGGTTGGTCAGGTCCTCGAAGACCGGCGTGCCGCCGGCCCGCACGTCGACGGCCGGGGCGGCGGCGGTGTGCCGGACGATCAGCCGGGCCTTGCCGGCGCCCACCTTGGACACGTCGTTGACGAACGGGGTGATCTGCGGGTTGCCGTCGGCGCTCAGGTGGGCGGCGAGGCTGATGTTCGCCCCGCCGGGCACCGCGGCGTCGTCCACCTTCAGGATCGCCTTGTCGATCGCCTCGCCCGGCTTGGTCAGGGCGATGTCGTAGTCGCCCTCGGGCAGGGTGAGCGGGCCGGCGACGTCGCCGGGCTTGAAGTTGTTGAGCGTCTTCTCGCCGTTGACGTACACGTCGACCGGGGTGTCCGGGATGCCGTGGACCACGGAGACCTTCGACGAGGCGGCGTAGGCCGGGCTCATGGTGGCGGCGCCGACACCGGCGAAGGTGAGGGCGGCCACCGCGCCGCCCGCGGCGACCCGACGGAACATCGCGTACTGCATTGTCTGCCTCCTGGTGGTTGATGCTGATTCGTCAGGCCTGGCTTGCAGAACGGGTTACGCCGGCCCCGTCGCCCCCGGATGCGCCCGGATCGGATTTCTTTTTCCCGTCTCCGGGCGCATCCGCCGGAGGCTCCGGCGACGAAGGAGAGGTGACGAGGGTCGTGACCGACACACCGGGAGAGTGGGGCGAGGGCTGTGGGAGTTACAGTCGGGCATGCCCCACGGAAGGCGAGCCGCCCGGTGACGGCGGCGAGGCAGGGCCCCGAACCGCCGCCGGGTGAGGACGACCTCGCCACCCGGTTCCGCGACGGCGACGAGGCGGCCCTGCGACAGGCGTACGACAGGTACGGCCGAGCGGTGCTGCACCTGGCCACCACGACGCTTGTGAACCGCAGCGACGCCGAGGACGTGACCCAGGCGACGTTCGTCGCCGCCTGGCTCGGCCGGGAGACGTTCGACCCGGCGAAAGGCTCACTGGTCGGCTGGCTGCTCGGGATCGGGCGGCGCAAGGTGGTCGACCGGATCCGGGCCACGGCCCGGGAGACCCGGGTGGTCGAGACGGTGAAGCAACTGCCGGAACCGGCCTCCACCGGCCCCGACCCGGACACCGTGGTCGACCGGCTGGTGGTCGCCGACGAGCTGGCGCGGCTCCCCGACGAACAGCGCCGGATGCTCGAGCTGGCGTTCTACGACGACCTGACACACCAGCAGATCGCGGCGGTGACCGGAGTGCCGCTCGGCACGGTCAAGAGTCACATCAGACGCGGCATGCAGAGCCTGAAACGCAGATGGGAGGTGGACGGTGCAGCACCTGGACCACGACCGGCTGGTCTTTCTGGCGCTCGGTGAGAGCGAGGCGGCTGACGGCGAGGCCACCCATCTGGACACCTGCGACCACTGCCGGAGCGAGATGGAGACGCTCCAGCACGTCGCCGGGCTCGGCGCGGGCACCCAGGGCCTGGCCGAGCTGCCCGACCCGCCGGAGCACATCTGGCAGGGCATCGTGGCCGAGATCCGGGCCGCCGAGGAACTGCCGGCGCTGAGGGAGCGGCGCCTGCCGCGCCCGGCCGACCCGGTGGAGCCGGCCGCCGTACCCGTCGTGGCACGTCGTCCGCGGCGGAGCCGGCGCTGGCCTGGGTGGGCGACCACGGTGGTCACCGCCACCGCCGCCGCGGTGATCGGTGTGGCCGGCACCGCCGCGGTGCTCGGCGGCGGCGAGCCGGCCGATCCGCAGCCGCCGGTGCTGGCCAGCGCCCCGCTCGCCGCGTTCGGTACGACGCCGAAGGACGCCTCCGGCGACGCCCGGGTGCTCGGCGACCACCGATTGCATCTGCACGTGACGAATCTCCCGACCGTTCCGGGGTACTACGAGGTCTGGCTGATCGATCCGAGCACGATGAAGATGTTCTCCGTGGGTACGCTGAGCGACGGATCAGGGGACGCGCTCCTGCCGATCCCCCCGAACGTGGACCTGCGTACCTACACCGTGGTCGACGTCAGCGCGGAACAGTACGACAACAAGCCCGCCCACTCCGGCGACAGCCTGCTGAGGGGCACCCTGACGGGCTGATCGGCGGGCCGGCTCAGCTCCCCGGCCCGCCGATCAGCTCCCTACGAAGAAAGGCCGCCGCCCGGTGCACCGGGCGGCGGCCCTTCTTCACGCGGCGCTCACTTGCGCTTGCGGATCTCCTCGGCGGCCTGCGGGACGATCTTGAACAGGTCGCCGACCACGCCGTAGTCGGCCAGCTCGAAGATCGGCGCCTCGCCGTCCTTGTTCACCGCGACGATGGTCTTCGAGGTCTGCATGCCGGCCCGGTGCTGGATCGCACCGGAGATACCCAGCGCGACGTAGAGCTGCGGGGAGACGGTCTTGCCGGTCTGGCCCACCTGGAACTGGTGCGGGTAGAAGCCGGAGTCGACCGCCGCGCGGGACGCGCCGACCGCGCCGCCGAGCAGGTCGGCCAGCTCCTCGACCAGCTTGAAGTTGTCGGCGTTGCCGACACCGCGACCGCCGGAGACGACCACCGAAGCCTCGGTCAGCTCGGGGCGGGAGCCCTTCTGCTCGGCGACCCGGTCGACGACCTTCGCGAGCTTGTCCGCGTCGGTGACCGACACGGTGAGCTGCTCGACCGCCGGGGTGGCCGCGGCCGGGGCCGGGTTGAGCGAGTTCGGCCGGACGGTGACCAGCGGCAGGCCCTTGGTGACCTTGGACTTGACGATGGTGGAGCCGGCGAACGCGACCTGGGTGGCGGTGCCGTCGGCGGCCAGGCCGACCACGTCGGTCAGGATGCCGTTGTCCAGCTTGACCGCCAGGCGGGCGGCGATCTCCTTGCCCTCCTGCGAGGAGGCGAGCAGCACGGCGGCCGGCTGGACGCGCTTGACCAGCTCGGCGACCACGGTCGCCTTGGGGGCCACCAGGTAGCCGTCGATCTCCTCGCCCTCGGCGGCGTAGATCTTCTCCGCGCCGTACTCGCCGAGCTTGGCGCTGAGCGCCTCGGCGGCACCGGCGCCGCCGAGGACGACAGCACTCGGGGTGCCCAGCTCGCGGGCGAGGGTGAGCATCTCGAGGGTGACCTTCTTGACGCCGAATTCCTTGGTGGCTTCGACGACGACGAGAACCTCAGACATGTCCAGACCCCTCACACGAACTTCTCGGTGGCGAGGAACTCGACCAGCTTCACGCCGCCCTCGCCCTCGTCGGTGATCTTCTCGCCGCCGGAGCGCGGCGGGCGCTTGGAGTGCTCCACCACGGCGCTGGTGGCACCGTCGAAGCCCACCTCGGCCGGGGCCACGCCCAGGTCGCCCAGGGAGAGCGTCTGCACCGGCTTCTTCTTGGCGGCCATGATGCCCTTGAAGGACGGGTAGCGCGGCTCGTTGATGGTGTCCCAGACGGAGACCACGGCCGGGGTCGAGGCGGTGACCACCTCGTAGCCCTCCTCGGTCTGCCGCTCGACGGTCAGGGCGGACCCGTCGACGGTGAGCTTGCGCGCGCCGGTCAGGGCGGCCACGCCCAGCCGCTCGGCGATCATGTGCGGCATGACCTGGACCCGGCCGTCGGTCGACTCCGCGCCGCAGATGACCAGGTCGGCGCCCAACTGCCCGAGGGCGGCGGCGAGCACCTTCGAGGTGGCCACCGCGCAGGAGCCGTGCAGGGCGTCGTCCACCACGTGGACGGCCTTGTCCGGGCCCATGGAGAGCGCCTTGCGGATCGACTCGGTCGCCCGGTCCGGACCCATGGTCAGGATGGTGACCTCGCCGCCGTGCGCCTCCTTGATCTTCAACGCCTCTTCGATGGCGTACTCGTCCATCTCGTTGATGACGTTGTTCGCCGAACCGCGGTCGACGGTGTTGTCGTCAGAACGCAGGTTGCGGTCCGCGCCCGAATCGGGCACCTGCTTGACGAGTACGACGATGTTCATCGCGCTTCGACGACCCTCCTGTTTGGTGTAGCGATCACTCGCCCGGTCACGGGCGCAGCCTCCCGCGTGACGCAACGTGGGTCAACCGCGGGCTGCTGTGCACTTCCCCACGAGGCAATGTTACCCGCAAGTAGCATGGTCGCCCCGGCGGCCCGGAGTGACCCAACTCACCACCGTCACGCCGGCTCGGCAAGCGCACGCCGGATCTTCTCGATGGCCGCCGCCTCGGCCGGCTCGATCCCCCGGTGCGCCTGCGCCACCCGCTCCGCCGCGGCCAGCACCACCGACCGGTACGTCTCGACGTCGCCCGACGACTTCGCGGACAGGATCGCCACCGAGCGGCCCAGCGCGGGCAGCACCACCGACTCGACCTCCAGGGCCGAGTCCCGGGGGAGCTGCGGCAGCGGCCCGGTGGTCAGCGCCTCCTTCACCACGCCCCCCACCTCGGCGAGCGCGCCGGAGGCGGCGAAGCTCTCCCGCACCATGGCCAGCACCCCGGGCACGGCGTTGGAGACCAGGAACACGGCACCGAACGCGCCGGTCTTCAGGGTGAGCCGTTCGTCAGCCGTCAACCGTTCCATGATCACGGAGTGTAGACGTAGGCCGTGGCGGTGGTGACCGCAACGAGCCCGAGCCGCTCCAGGATGGGGCGGCTGTCCGGCGAGCAGTCCACCTGCAGCAACGCCTTGCCGCGCTGCTGGGCCAGCCGCGCCCGGTGGGCCACGAGCGCCCGGTAGACGCCCTTCCTGCGCCACTGCGGCAGCGTCGAGCCGCCCCAGAGGCTGGCGAAGCCGGTCCCGCGCTGGTAGCGGATCCAACCGGCGCTGATCACCATCTCGCCCGCCTCCGCCACCACGATCGTGATCGACTGCGGATCCGCCTCGATCTCCCGGAGCAGGCCGATCACCAGGTGGCTGCGGTCTTCGTGCCAGACCTCCTCCTCCATCGCCGCGATTCGTTCCAGGTCGGCCCGGCTGGTGACCTCACGCAGGCGTACCCCCTCGGGGAGCACCGGGACGGCGGCGGCGAGCGGAGCGACCGGGCCGACCACTACGGTCTCCTGGTCCTCCGGCACGAACCCGGCGGCGCGCAGCCGTTCACCCAGGTCGGCCGGCTCGTCGTGACCGGCCGCCTTCCACTCGACCGACTCGCCCCGGTCCCGGAAGACCTCGACCTGCCGGGCGATCAGCGCGTCCAGCTCGGCACCGGCCAGACCGTCGAGCGTCCGATACGTCAGGAAACCGCGGTGGTCGAGCCCGAGCACCCGGAACAACGGACCGTCGCGCTCGACGGTCACCCCGTCCGGCAGCGGGTCCGGCAGCTCCGGTCGGATCTGGCTGTCGTAGGCGTCGCGCAGCCCGCGCGCGTCAAGATCGGTCATCCCCCCAGGCTAGGCGCGGGGCAAAGCGGATAATCGGCAGCGTGTGGGAGTCGATCAAGAACTGGTTCGACCCGCGTGAGCTGCGTTCGGTCGGCACCCCGCCGGACTACCGCTTCTCACTGGCGAACGAACGGACGTTCCTGGCCTGGCTGCGAACAGGTCTCGCGCTGGTGGCGGGCGGGCTGGCCGCGGCGCAGTTCCTCCCGCCGCTGCGCCTGGCCCACCTGCGTGAGGGCCTCGCGGTCGGGCTGCTGCTGCTCGGCGCCGCCGTCGCGATCCGGGCGGTCGACCACTGGGCGCGCACCGAACGCGCCATGCGGCTGAACGAGGAGTTGCCCGCGTCCCGATTCCCGGCCGTCCTCGCGCTCGTCGTCGCGGTCGGCGCGCTGCTGCTGGTGGCCGCCGTGCTGCTGGGCGGCGCGCGGTGACCCGTGACCCCGGCCTGCAACCCGAGCGCACCCGGCTGGCCTGGCGGCGGACGCTGCTCACGTTCACCGCGGTGCTGCTGCTCCAGCTCCGGCCGGCGTTCGGCGGCCGGGCCGCGGACGCGGCGACGGCCGGGCTCGCGGTGGTGGTCTGGCTCGCCGTGCTGGTGGTGACGTGGCACCGGGCCACCGGCACCGGGCCGCGCCGGTTCGACCGCTGGTCGGTGCCGCTGACCGCGCTCGGCGCGGCCGGACTGGCGGTACTCGGCGTGGCGCACGTGCTCGGCGGGGTGCGCTGACGAGCGCGCGTGCGCCATCATGAGGCATGGCCCGCCTCTACGTGCTGCTCTTCCTGGTCCAGATCGTCCTCGCCGTGTGCGCGCTGATCAGCTGCCTCTCCGCCGACGAGGAGAAGGTCAGGGCGCTGCCCCGGATGATCTGGGTGCTGATCATTCTCTTCTTCCCGCTGGTCGGCTCGATCGCCTGGTTCCTCGTGGGCCGCGAGCGCCCGGCCGGGACCGCCGGTGTCACCGGCACGGCACGTCCCGCCGCTCCGGCCCGCCGCCCGCTCGCACCGGACGACGACCCGGAGTTCCTCGCCTCGCTCGACGAACGCTCCCACCGCGAGGACCAGGAACGCCTGCGTCTGTGGGAGGAAGACCTGCGCCGCCGCGAAGGGGAGCTGCGCGACCGCCCCGAAGACCGGGACCGCCCGGAGGTCTGAGACGCGCCGCGGGCCGCCCGCCGGTCACCCGGCGGACGGCCCGCACGCGCCGTGCTCAGGCCAGGTTCGACGAACGGGGGTACGCGTCCGCGGGGTCGGTCAACACGTTCACCAGGTACGGCACGCCCGAGTCGAACGCGCGCCCCAGCGCGGGCCCGAGGTCGGTGGCCTTCTCCACCGTCTCGCCCGCGCCGCCGAGCGCCTCGACCACCTTGTCGTAGCGCAGGCCGGGCTGGAGGTCGGCGGCCACGTCGTAGCCGTACATCGCCCGCATCGGGTGCTTCTCCAGCCCCCAGATCCCGTTGTTGCCGACCACGATCACCACCGGCAGCTTCTGCCGGACCAGTGACTCCACATCCATCAGCGAGAAGCCGGCCGCGCCGTCGCCCATCAGCACGCAGATCTGCCGGTCCGGGTGGCTGACCCGGGCGCCCATCGCATAGCCCATGCCGGTGCCGAGGCACCCGTACGGGCCGGGGTCGAGCCACGTGCCGGGCTGGGCCGGCTCCAGGTACCTCCCGGCGTACGACACGAAGTCACCGCCGTCGCCGATGGTGACGGCGTCCGGGGCGAGCACCTTGCGCAGCTCGCCGTAGATCCGGGCGGGCCGGATCGGGTCGCTCTCGGCCGCCATCTCCTCCGCGTCGCGGGCCTTCGCCGCGTCCTCGGCGGTCCGCAGCTCGGCGATCCAGTCGGCGTGGTCGGCCCGGCCACCGGCGTGGTCGGCGAACGCGCCGAGGATCAGCCGCAGGTCACCGGCCGGCGCGGCGGCCGGCTGCACGTGCCCGGCACGCTGGCTGGGCGCGTCCACGACGTGCACCACCTGCGCGTCGCCGAAGTCGCCGAAGGAGAGCCGGAAGTCCAGCGGGGTGCCGATCACCACGACCACGTCGGCGCCCTTGAGCGCGACCCGGCGGGCCTTGGCGAAGGCGAGCGGATGCTCCGGCGGCAGCGCGCCCCGGCCCATGCCGTTTGTGAACACCGGCACCCGCAACGACTCGGCGGCGGCGCGCAGCGCCTCGACGGCGTCGCCCGCGTACACGTCGGAGCCGGCGATGATCACCGGCCGGGACGCGCCCGCGATCAGCCCGGCCGCCTTCGCCACCTCGTCCGGATCCGGCTCGATCGGCGCCGGCGGCGTGACCGCCGGCAGGCCGGCGTCACCGACGGAGAAGACCGCCTCCAGCGGGAAGTCCAGGAAGACCGGGCCGCGGTGCGGGGTGAGCGCGGTGGTCAGCGCCGCCGACACCGCGCGCGGGATGTCGTCGGCGCTGAACACCGTCTCGGCGTGCTTGGTCACCGGCGCGACGAGCGGCAGGTGGTCCATCTCCTGGAGGCTGCCCGAGCCCCAGCGGAACTGCGGCGCCCGCCCACCGAGCACCAGCACCGGCGAGGCGTTGAAGAACGCGCTGGTCAGGCCGGAGATCCCGTTGGTGACGCCGGGGCCGGCGGTGAGCACGGCCAGGCCCGGGCGGCGCTGGAGCTTGGCCACCGCCTCGGCGGCGAACACGGCGGACTGCTCGTGCCGCACGTCGTAGAGGGGGAAGCCCTCCTTGTGCGCGGCGTCGTAGAGCGGGAAGACGTGCCCGCCGGAGAGCGTGAACATCTCCTGTACGCCGTGCGCGCGTAGTGCCGCGAGTGCCAGATCGCCCCCGTGGCCCTCGATCCGCTCCGTCATGCCATTCCCCTTCGTCGACCGACCGGGGTCACGCTACTGGCCGGTACAGCGGATGTGAACAGCCCTCGCGTCAGCGGCCGGTGAAGCCCGGCTTGCGCTTCTCCACGAACGCGGCCATGCCCTCGCGCCGGTCGTCGGTGGCGAACAGCGCCGCGAAGAGCTGGCTCTCCCAGGCCAGGCCGGAGGTGAGGTCCATGTCCAGACCGCCGTCGACAGCCACCTTCGCCGCGCGCAGCGCCTGCACCGGCCCGGTCAGGAACGGCTTCACGTACGCCACCGCGGCGTCGTAGACCTCGCCGGCCGGGACCACCCGGTCGGCCAGACCGATCCGCAGCGCCTCGGCGGCGTCCACCATCCGCCCGGTCATGATCAGATCCTTGGCGCGGGCCGGGCCGACCAGACGGGCCAGCCGCTGGGTGCCACCGGCACCCGGAATGATGCCGAGCTTGATCTCCGGCTGGCCGAGCTTGGCGTCCTCGGCGACGATCCGCCAGTCGCACGCCAGCGCCAGCTCGCAGCCGCCGCCGAGCGCGTACCCGGTGATCGCGGCGACGACCGGCTTGGGGATGCGGGCGATCGCGCCGAGCGCGCTGGACAGGTCGGCCGCGCGCTCCGCCATGTCCACGTAGGACATGTCGGCCATCTCCTTGATGTCCGCACCGGCCGCGAAGACCTTCTCGCCGCCGTACACGATCACGGCGCGGACCTCGGCATCGGCGGTGGCCGCCGACGCGGCGGCGCGCAACTCCTCCTGCACCTGGGTGTTGAGCGCGTTCATCGGCGGCCGCTCCAGCCGGATGGTGCCGACGCCGTCCTTCACTTCCAGCCTGACGAACTCGCCCACGCTGCCCTCACTTCCTCGTCGAAGTCGCGTGCCAACCTTACGACTCGCCTCGTTGGGGTAGACAGTGTGGTGTCGGCGACTCCCCAGGTCGCCGCCGGAGTCGCCGCCGCCCCGACCACCGGGAGTAAGGCCATGATCACTTACTACGACGACCACTCCGTCCAGGTCACCTCCACCGCGGTACGGGTGGACGGGCACAGCTACCCGCTGACCGAACTGACCAGCGTGTGGCACCGGCGGGGCGACCGCTCCTGGCGGGTGCTCGCCGGACGCGGCGCGATCGGGGCCGCGCTCGCCGGGCCGCTGGTGACCGCCGTGCTGGGCATCGCGCTGGCCGTCTGGCTCCAGCGCTCGGCGGTGGTCACCATCGCCATCGTCGGGGCCTCGGTGCTGGCCGGCCTCGCGGTCGGGCCGCTCGCGGACTTCCTCTTCGAACACCTGGACCGCTCCTACGCCCGGGGCAGCCGGGAGATGGAGATGTGGGCGCAATGGCGGGGCCGGCCGGTGCGGCTGCTGCACACCCGCGACGCGATGCGTTTCGGCCAGGTCTACCGGGCGGTGCAGCGGGCCATGGAGGCCCTGTCGTCCGCGCCGGCCCGTCCGGCACCCCGGCCGGGTCGCCCCGCGACCGGTCAGAACGTGATCGGCTCGTCCGGCAGCAGGCCGAGCCCGCGCAACAGGCCGTAGGTGTCCTGCTCGCCCCAGAACTGCACGATCCGGCCGCCGGCCAGGCGGTACATCTTGCAGGCGCCCTGCACCGCCGTCGCCCCGGTCGCGTCCCGCCGGTACGTCTGCGCCAGCGACACCACCACCCGGTCCCCGGCCGCGAAGATCTCCCGGATCTCCTGGTCGAGCACTGTGAGGCCGGGTGAGGAGACGGCGGCCTCGGGGTAGCGCCGGCCGCGTACCGCGCTGCCGGAGCCGTAGATCTCCACGTCCTCGTCGACCACGTCGGCCAGTTCGGTCAGGTCCTTCGTGACGAAGGTGCGCAGGTAGCGCCGGACCACCTCGACGTTGCGCGCCTGCTCGTCACCGCCGGTTCCGGCCCCGCTCCGGTCCGTCATGCCGGCCACCCTACCGGCGCACGATCGCCGACGCCGCCCCGCGCGGTTAGGCTGATTCATGGTCCTCTATTACCGGGACGACGCCGTGCAGGTCACCTCGGAGGCGATCCACGCGGGCGGCCAGGTCGTCGCGCTCGCCGACGTCACGTACGTCTGGCACGCGCGCGGCACCACCACACTCGCCGTCCGGGGGCGGGTGCTGGGCCGCGGCATGCTGGTCCTGCTGCTGTCGCTGCCGCCACTGGTCGCGGTGGTCTGCGTGCTCTCGCTGGCCTGGTCCGCGCAGGACCGCGGCGAGTGGAAGCTCGCCCTGATCATCCTGGCCGCGTTCGTGGTGGCCGGGCTGGCGCTCACCCCGTTCCTGGAGGTGCCGCTCGGCTGGCTGGACCGCTCCTACGAGCGCGGCAACCGGGTGCACGAGCTGTGGGTGCAGCACCACGGCCGGGAGACGATGCTGGTCCGCACACCGGACGCGCTGCGGTTCGGGCAGATCTACCGGGCCGTGCAGCGGGCCGTCGAGCAGGGCGACCTGCGGTGAGCCGGCCCGGCGCGCGGCGGCCACCTCATCCGGCGGCACTGGCCGCGACGCCGCACACTGGATGCCATGGCGATCCCTCTTCCCCGGCCCGGCGCCCTGCTCGGCCTCACCCGTACCGCAGTGGACCAGGCGCTCGGCTCGGCCGCCACGGTGGCCTCGGTACCCGCTCGCGCCTTCGCCGTCCTCGACCAGGTGGAGGCGCTGGTCCGGCGGATCGACGGGGTGGTGGACCGGATCGAGGGCACGCTCGACCGCACCGACCGGGTGCTCACCGACGCGGAGACGGCGGTCCGCGAGGTGGCGGTGATCAGCGCCGCCGCCACTGCGGCGATCGACACGGCGACCGAGGTGGCCGCCGCGGCGACTGTGGTGGTCGGCGAGGCGCAGCGGGTCTCCGAGGCGGCGGCCACTGTGGTCGGCGAGGCCGACCGGGTGGCCCGGGCGGCGGCCGGTGTGGTGACCGAGGCGGAGACGGTGACCACGCGGGCGGCGGGCACGCTGGCGACCGCCGAGAAGGCGACGGGCGTCGCGACCGAGCTGCTCGGGGCGTACGAGGCGACGCTGCGCCGGGCCGCGCCGATGGCGGCCCGTTTCGTGGAGCAGCTCAGCCCGGAGGAGGTGACCGCCGCGATCCGGCTCGTGGACGAGTTGCCGAAGCTCAAGGACCACCTCACCTCGGACGTGCTGCCGATCCTGGCCACGCTGGACCGGGTCGGCCCGGACCTGCACGACCTGCTGGACGTCACACGCGACCTCAAGCTCGCGGTCGCCGGCATCCCCGGGCTCGGCATGCTGCGCCGACGCGGCGAGCGCCTCACCGACGAGGTGTAAGGAAGGGCCCCCTCTTAACGCCTCCGGTAGGGAAAGGGACCCTTCTTAACCGCCGGGGAACAGCTCGTCGATCTCCGCGCGGTGCGGCAGCGCCACCGACGCGCCGAGCTTGCGCACGCACGCCGCACCGGCGGCCGCCGCCCAGCGCACCGCGTCGGCCAGATCCCGCCCCTCGCCCCAGGCCACGGCGAGCGCCGCGGTGAACGCGTCCCCGGCGGCGGTCGAGTCGACCACGTCCACCGGCACCGCGGGCACGTGCGTCGGCGGCCGCTCCCGGTCGACGTACCAGGCGCCGTCGCCGCCGAGCGTGAGCACCGCCCGGGGCACCAGGTCGAGCAGCGCCGCCGGTTCGTCCCGGCCGCGGCCGGTCAGCGCCTGCGCCTCCGGTTCGTTCACCACGAGCAGGTCGGTGGCCGCCAGCAGCTCGGCCGGCACCGACCGGGCCGGCGCGGCGTTGAGCACCACCCGGGTGCCCGCGGACCGGGCCGCCAGCGCCGCCTCGGTCACCGTCTCGACCGGCACCTCCAGCTGCGCGACCAACACATCCGCATCGCGTACGGCGGAAAGCTCGTCCGCGGTCGGCGACGTGAACGCGGCGTTCGCCCCGGGGGTGACCAGGATGGCGTTCTCCCCCGCGCCGCCCACCATCACCAGCGCTACGCCGGACGGGCCGTAGACCACCCGCAGGTGGCCGGTGTCCACGCCGGCCGCCGTCATCCGGGCCCGCAGCGTGACGCCGAACGAGTCCGAGCCGATCGCGCCGAGGAAGACGCAGGACGCGCCGGCGCGTACGGCGGCGACCGCCTGGTTGGCGCCCTTGCCGCCGGGCAGCATGACGAAGTCGTCGCCCAGCACCGTCTCACCGGGCCGGGGCAGCGCGGCGCCGATGCCGACCAGGTCCATGTTGGCGCTGCCGACGACGGCGATCCGGGTCTGCCGCACGGTGTCGTCCCGTCGCTCAGGCGGCGCGGGCGGCCCAGCGGTCACCGGACCGCGTCACCACCAGCGGCAGGCCGAACGCCTTCGACAGGTTGTCGGCGGTGAGCACGTCGGCGAGCAGGCCCTGCGCCACCACGCCGCCCTCGCGCAGCAGCAGCGCGTGGGTGAAGCCCGGCGGGATCTCCTCGACGTGGTGGGTGACGAGCACCATGGCCGGCGCGTCCGGGTCGTACGCCAGCTCGGCCAGCCGGGCCACCAGGTCCTCACGCCCGCCCAGGTCGAGACCGGCGGCGGGCTCGTCGAGCAGCAGCAGCTCCGGGTCGGTCATCAGGGCGCGGGCGATCTGGACGCGCTTGCGCTCCCCCTCGGACAGCGTGCCGTACGTGCGGTCGCTGAGGTGGCCTACGCCGAGCTGCCGCAGCAGCGCGGCGGCGCGCGCCTCGTCGGTGCGGTCGTAACTCTCCCGCCAGCGGCCGACCACCGACCAGGCGGCGGTCACCACCACGTCGACGACCCGCTCGTCGGCGGGGATCCGCTCGGCGAGCGTCGCGGTGGACAGGCCGATGCGGGTGCGCAGCTCGTTGACGTCGGTGCGGCCGATGCGCTCGCCGAGCACGTGCGCGACGCCGCTTGTCGGGTGCAGCCGGCCGGCGGCCAGGTTGAGCAGCGTGGTCTTGCCCGCGCCGTTCGGCCCGAGCACCACCCACCGTTCGTCCAGCTCGACCCGCCAGTCGACGTCGTGCACCAGCGCCGTGCCGGAGCGTTTGACGCCGACCCCGTCGAGGCTGACCACCAGATCCGCGTCCACGGTCGAGGGGGCGGGGGCGCCCGGGGCGCCGGGGATCAGGTCACCAGTCACCGCCCCATCCAATCACGCACCCGGCCCGGCGCCCCCCACGGGCGGCGCCGCCGCCATAGGGTGAGGCACCGTGTCGTTGGTCACCGCTTCCGGAAGGACACCCATGCCCGACCGTTGCCGGGAGGCGCGCGGATGAGCGCGGTCATCGAGATCGCCGGCCTCCGCAAGACGTTCCACACGCTGCGACACGGGCGCCGGGTCGCCGTCGACGGCTTCGACATGCTGGTCGAGGCGGGCCAGGTGCACGGCTTCCTGGGGCCGAACGGGTCCGGGAAGACCACCACCCTGCGTGCGCTGCTGGGGCTGGTCCGGCCGGACGCCGGGCGGATGCGCGTGCTGGGCGCCGACTCCCCCGAGCACCTGCCGGACGTGGCCGGCCGGGTCGGCGCGATCGTGGAGAGCCCGCAGTTCTTCGCGAACTTCACCGCGCACCGGACGCTGCGGCTGCTGGCCCTGGCCGGGGGTGTGCCGACCGCCCGGGTGGACGAGGTGCTGGAGCAGGTCGGGCTGCGCGATCGGGGCGACGAGCGGGTCAAGGGCTACTCGCTGGGCATGAAGCAGCGGCTGGCGGTCGCGTCGGCCCTGCTGAAGAACCCGGAGCTGCTGATCCTCGACGAACCGGCGAACGGCCTGGACCCGGCCGGCATCCGGGAGATGCGCGACCTGACCCGGTCGCTGGCCGAGGCCGGGGTGACGGTGCTGCTGTCCAGTCACATCCTCGCCGAGATCCAGTTGATCTGTGACCACGTGACGATCGTGAGCCGGGGCCGGCGGGTCGCGTACGGGCCGGTGGAGGAGGTGCTGGCGGGCTTCGACCAGCACCAGTGGCGGGTCCGGGTGGCCGACCCGGAGCAGGCCGGGCAGGTGCTGGGCCGGGCCGGGCTGTCGGTGGCCGTCGCGCCGGACCACCTGGTGGTGACCGGCGTGGAGGATCCGGAGACGATCAGCCGGACGCTCGGCGAGCAGGGCGTGTGGGTACGCGAGCTGGTCCCGCTCCGGCCGGACCTGGAGAGCGTCTTCCTGGAGCTGACCGGCGGCCACGAGCACGTGGCGGTGCCGCGGCAGGTCGACGGCGCACCGCCGAGCGACGGAGTGATCGATCTCGACGTCCGGGAGAGCCGGGAGGTGGACGCGTGAACCTGGTCCGTGCCGAGTTGGAGCGGCTGGCCGCCCGGCGCTTCGTGCAGCTCATGGTGGTGCTGCTGGCTGCCGCCTTCGCGGTGACGGTGGTGACCACGCTCGCCGGTTCGCACCGGCCGAGCCCGGCGGAGCTGAGCCGGGCGCAGGCGCAGGCGGCGGAGAACGTGCGCCAGATGGAGATGACGTACGACCGCTGCCTGCGGATCCGCGAGGGCTCGCTCCCGCCGGGCGAGAACGACTACCTGCCGCGCGACTGCGCCCAGATCGACCCGGCCCAGATCGAGGAGCTGCCGAGCGCGGCCGACTACCTCAGCGGCGTGTTCGTCTTCGCCAAGGAGGCCGAGCCGCTGCTCTACTTCCTGATCGCGTTCCTGACGCTGTTCGGGTTCCTGGTCGGCGCCTCCTACATCGGGGCCGACCTCAACTCGGGTGGCGTGGTCAACCTGCTGCTGTGGCGGCCCCGGCGGCCGGCGGTGCTCGCCGCGAAGCTGGGCACCCTGCTGGGTGGCCTGCTCGGCCTGTCGGTGCTGGCGTCGGCGGCGTACCTCGGGGCGTTCTGGTTGATCGGCCAGGCATCCGGCCTGGTCGGGCGGACCGGCGGCGACTTCTGGCCGTCGCTGGGCGCGATCTGGGTACGCGGGCTGATGCTGGTGCTGCTCGCCGCGGCGCTCGGGTTCGCCGTCGCCACGCTGGGCCGGCACACGTCGGCGGCGCTCGGCACGGTGGCCGCGTACGTGGTGGTGTGGGAGTTGGGCGCGCGGCTGGTGTTCCAGATGCTGGAGGTCGGCCGGCCGGACCGGTTCATGCTGTCCAGCTATCTGGCGGCGTGGCTGTCCGGTGAGGTGCGGCTGTGGGACAACAACGCCTGCGGCCCCGGGATTTCCGGCTACTGCGACGGCTCGTACACGTTGACGTGGACGTCGGGCCTGGTGGTGCTGCTCGGGCTCACCGGCGCGCTGGTGGCCGCGGCGTTCACCGTGTTCCGCCGCCGCGACCTGATCTGACCGCAAGCCCCGGCGACTCCTTGCAAACCCTGACGCCATGATGAAGGATTCCTTCACATGGCGCCAGGGTCCACGACGCGGTCAGCCGACCGTCGAGCCGAACACCTCGTCGCGTACGGCGTCCAGCGCGGTCCGCAGCGCGCCGCGCAGGATCGGCTCCTCGGTCAGGCCGGTGGTCACCACCCGGGGCCGCACGAGCGTGATCGCGGCGACCTCGTGCTGCACCCGTTCGGCCAGCGCCGCCCCGCCCGCCTGCCCGACCGCGCCGGCGAGCACCACGAGCGGCGGGTCCAGCACCACGCAGGTGCTCGCCACACCCAGTGCCAGCCGCCGGGCCAGCTCGTCGAGCATCGGACCACCGGCGGTGCCGGCGGCGATGGCAGCGCGTACCACCTCGGCGGCTCGGGCCGCCGCGACGCCCCGCTCGGCCGCCTCCGGGCTGGCGAAGCCGTGCTCGGCGGCCACCGCGCGCACCGCGTCGGCACCGGCGAGCTGCTGGAACGCCGGTTTGGCCCGCTTGGACACGTCGCGCGGGATGGGCGCGCCGGGCACCGGCAGGTAGCCGATCTCGCCCGCCGCGCCGCTGCTGCCGTGGTGCAGCCGCCCGCCCAGCATGATCGCCAGGCCCACGCCCGCGTCCACCCAGACCAGCACGAAGTCGGCGGTGCCACGGGCCGCGCCGGACTGCGCCTCGGCCACCGCCGCGAGGTTCACGTCGTTCTCGAACACGACGGGGGTGTCCAGGTCCTCGCGCAGGGCGGCGAGCAGGCCGCTGTGCCAGCGCGGCAGGTTGAACGCGAAGGTGATGTCGCCGGTCTGCGGGTCGACCAGGCCGGGGGTGCCGAGCACGACGCGCCGGACGGCGGACAGCTCCGCCCCGGCGCTGCCGGCCGCCTGGACCACCGCGTTGTGCACCACGCCGACCGGGTCGTCGGTGTCCTTGGTGGACTGCTCGATCCGCCCGGCCACCGTGCCGGTGATGTCGGCACAGGCCGCCACCACCCGCTCCGCGCCCACCTCCACGCCGACCACGTACGCGCTGCTCGGCCGGACGGCGTAGAGCTGCGCGTTCGGGCCCCGCCCGCCGGCCTGCTCGCCGACCCGGGCGACCAGGCCGCGCTCCTCAAGCCGCTCGACGAGCTGGGACGCGGTGACCTTGGACAGCCCGGTCAGCTCACCGATCCGGGCCCGGGTCAGGGGGCCGCGTTCGAGCAGCAGCTCCAGCGCCGCACGATCGTTGAGCGCCCGCAGGAGTCGGGGGGTGCCGGGCAGCCGGGTCGCACTCATGCCGTCGTCCTCAATTTTCAGTAAAGTTTTCTAACCACAAAACGCCTGCCGAGGGGTGCCCGTTAGCGTATCGGCCACCCCCACCCGCAGAGGTCGGACGACCCGGCAGGGAAAGGGGACACTCGTGGGTCTGGATCCAGGACTGCGCCGGCTCGCGCTGGGCACGCTGCTGGCCGCGTACCCGGGACCGGTCCCGCCGGACTGGGCGGTCGACCTGCTCGCCGACGGGCTCGCCGGGCACACCCTGTTCGGCACCAACATCCACGACCCGGCCCAGGTGGCGGCGTCCACCGCGGCGCTGCGCGCCGGCCGCCCCGACGTGATCGTCGCGATCGACGAGGAGGGCGGCGACGTCACCCGGCTGGCGCACGCCACCGGCAGCCCGTACCCCGGGAACGCCGCGCTCGGCGCGGTGGACGACCCCGACCTCACCCGCCGGGTGTACGCGGCGATCGGCGCGGAACTGGCCGCGCTCGGCGTCACGGTCGACCTGGCGCCCACCGTCGACGTGAACACCGCCGACGAGAACCCGGTGATCGGCACCCGCTCGTTCGGGGCGGACCCGAAGCGGGTCGCCGTGCACTCGGCCGCCGCCGTCGCCGGTCTCCAGTCGACCGGGGTGGCCGCCTGCGCCAAGCACTTCCCCGGGCACGGCGCCACAGTCGCCGACTCCCACCACGAACTGCCCACCGTCGACGTGCCGCCGGCCGTCCTGCGGGAGCGTGACCTGCCGCCGTTCGCCGCAGTGGTCGACGCGGGCGTCCGCGCGGTGATGAGCGCGCACATCCGGGTGCCGGCGCTGACCGGCGACGGCCCGGCCACGTTCAGCCGCGCGGTCCTGCACGACCTGCTGCGCGTCGAGTACGGGTTCACCGGGGCGATCATCACCGACGCGCTGGAGATGAAGGGCGCGGTGCTCGCCGCCGGCGGCGTCGGCGCGGGCGCGGTCCGGGCCCTGGCCGCCGGTGCGGACCTGCTGTGCATCGGTGCCCGGGTCGACGCCGAGCTGGTCGAGTCGGTCGCCGCCGAGATCGTCGCGGCCGTCGCCGACGGCCGGCTGGCTCGGGAGCGGGTCGAGGAGGCGGCCGGCCGCACCGCCGCGCTCGCGGCCGCCTCCGGTCCCGCCGACGCCCCGCCCCCAGCCGTCGACGGACTCGGCTACGCCGCCGCGCTGCGGGCGGTACGCGTCGAGGGCGACCTCACCCGAGACACCGTGCCCCTGGTGGTGCAGGTGCACGCCCCCTCCACCGTCGCCGAGGGGCGGGTGCCGTGGGGGCTCGGCCCGCACCTGGCCGCCGGGGTCGAGCAGGCTCGCGCGGTGGCGGGCGAGACCGGCCCGGAGCAGTTGCGGCGGCTCGCCGGGGACCGGCCGGTCGTGCTGGTCGGGCGGCACCTGCACCGGCTGCCCGGCGCGCGCGAGCTGGTCGAGGCGCTGGCCGCCACGCATCAGGTGACTGTGGTCGAGATGGGCTGGCCGGGCGCGTGGCGACCGGCGGGCGCGCGCGCGTTCGTCGCCACCCACGGCGCCAGCCACGCCAACGGCCGTGCCGCCGCCGACGCGCTCGGCCTGACCGCCTGACCGCACCCCACGCGGCCCGCTGCCCGGAAGGGCGGCGGGCCGCTGTCTTGAACACGTTCAAAATCTGTCGTACGCTCAGGGCGTCAGCGATTTGAACACGTTCAAGAAGGGTTAGGGGGATGGACGTGAAGGTCTGGATGTACCTGGCCTACCTGACGGTGAGCATCGGCCTCACCATCTGGGTGGCGCGGGCGCTGTCCCGCAACGGGCTGGTGTTCCTGGAGGACGTGTTCGCCGACAGCCGGCTGGCCGGGGCGGTCAACAGCCTGCTGGTGGTCGGCTTCTACCTGCTCAACCTCGGCTACGTCACGGTGGCGATGAAGGAGTCCGATCCGGTCGGCGACACCAGCCAGGCGCTGGAGCAGCTCTCCATGAAGGTGGGATTCGTCCTGCTGGTGCTGGGCGCGCTGCACTTCTTCAACGTCTTCGCGCTCGGCCGCTACCGGCGCGACCGCCTGCGCCAGCAGGCCACCCACCCGCCGCTGCCGCCGGTCAGGATGCTCCCGCCGCAGGGTGGGCCCGTACCGGCGGCGGGCCCGAACCCGCCGGCCCGGTGACGTCCGCCGCGGGCGGGCACCAGCAGGATCCCACCGGGCACGGGGCCGGTGGGATCCGCGGGTTCACCGTCCTGTTCGACGCGGACTGCCCGATGCGCCGGGCCGCCCGGCGCTGGCTCGCCTCCCGCGCCCAGCTCGTACCGCTGGAGTTCGTGCCGGCCGGATCGCCCGAGGCCCGGCGGCGCTTCCCCGGGCTGGACCACGACGCCACCCTGCGCGACCTGACGGTGGTGGCCGACACCGGTGCGGTCTACCGCGGCGACGGCGCCTGGTTCGCCTGCCTCTGGGCGCTCGCCGAGCATCGCGGCACGGCCGAGCGGCTGGCCCGCCCGCACCTGCTGCCGCTGGCCCGGCGGGTGGTGGCGGCGGCCTCCGCGGTCCGCGAACGGATCCGGGAACCGGGATACGGTGACGACGATGACCGAGCAGAGTGCGCCGACGACCGCTGCGGGTGGGCAGGGGTCGACGGCCCGGGGTGAGCAGACCCGCCAGCTGATCCTCGACACCGCGATGCGGCTGTTCCGCGAGCGCGGATACGCGCGGACGACGATGCGCGCCGTCGCCCAGGAGGCGGGCGTGGCGGTGGGCAACGCCTACTACTACTTCGGCTCCAAGGAGCACCTGGTCCAGGAGTTCTACGCGGGCACCCAGCGCGAGCACCGGGAGGCGGCCGCGCCGGTGCTCGCCCGGGAGCGGGACTTCGGCCCGCGACTGGCCGGGGTTCTGCACGCGGGCGTCGACGTGCTGAGCCCGTACCACGCGTTCGCGGGCGCCTTCTTCAAGACGGCGGCCGAGCCGACCTCACCGCTCAGCCCGTTCTCCGCCGAGTCGTCGGCGCCCCGGGACATGTCCATCGCGCTGTTCCGCGAGGCGCTGACCGGGTCCACCGTCAAGCTCGACGAGGAGCTGCGCGAGGCTCTGCCCGAGCTGCTCTGGCTCGGCTACATGGGTGTGGTGCTCTACTGGGTGCACGACCGCTCGGAGGGGCAGGTCAAGACCCGGCAGCTCATCGACGGCGTGGTGCCGCTCGTGGACCGGCTGGTGGGGCTGTCCCGGCTGCGCGTGCTGCGGCCGGTCACCCGACAGGCGCTCACCCTGATCCACACGCTGCGTCACTGATCCCGCCGACGCGACGGCAAGCGATTCCGCAGGTGAGAGTCCGTAACCGGACAGCAACGCACCCCTTGCTCCCGACAGGAACTGACACATAGCGTTACCGATGTCGGGCCTGGGGAGAGAGCTGCGGACCGTGGATTCGGCCCGGGATCCACGGTCCGCGCCAGACACGGCCGGCGGGGCGGGTCAGCGGGGGAAGACGCCGAACCCGGTGAAGCCCCGGTCCGGGAACCCGGCCGCCTCGGCCACCCGCCCGGACGCCGCGTTGCCCGGGTCGTGCAGGTAGGTGGGGATCGCCCCCTCGTCCAGCACCCGGCGCGCGGCCTGCGCGACCAGCCGCCGGGCCAGGCCGCACCCGCGCGCCGCCGGCACCGTGCCCACCGCCAGCTCGTGCCCGTACGCGTCGTGCCGTTTGATCCCCACGCCGGCCCGGTACGCGCCGTCGGCGCCCCGGACCACGAGCACCTCCCGGTCGAACAGCCGCAGCCACGGCGGCAGCCCGGGCAGCGTGGGCGGCACCCACTCCCCCACCTCGGGCAGCGGCGCCGGGTCGGTGCACCAGCGGAAGACCGAGGTGTGCGCGACGAACTCGGGCGTGCCGACAGCGACCGGCAGGTCGGGCAGCCACTCCCCGAGCGGCCGGTCGCGTACCAGCGTCCGTACCGCCTCCACCCGGTCGGCGGCCACCGAGAGGACGGTGCTGCCGCCCGCGGTCACCGCGACGGCGGGGCGCAGCCGCCCGTCCCAGGCCGGGCGGGCGCGGCGGTACGACCTGACCACGTGCAGCCCGGGGCCCGCCGGCCACTGTCCCAACCAGGTCGCCAGATGGAGGAAGACCCGCCGGTCGAGCACGTGATCATGGTACGCCCGCACGCCGCGCCCGTGCCCGCGGAATTCGCCGATCGCGGCGCGGTTGAGACGTGCGGCAGACGGGTAGAGGGTCGGCACGCCAGCGACGGATGCCGATCCCTGGTCCCGCCACCGGCCGCAGGAGTCCCGGCGCCGCACGGAACCGAAGGCATCGCCCCTGCGTCATATTCATTTCCATACATGGACAAGTTTCTCTGGGACGGTAGTGGTCATGCCTCACGAACCGAATGACCGATTCCAGCAGGACGCGGAGCGCGGCTGGCGGGCCGCCGCAGACGCCGGGCGGTTCCCGGCACAGCCGGCGTACCGCGAGGCCCGCGACCGAGGGCCCTCCTGGGCCGAGCTGAACGCGCAGCCGGCCGGCACCGCCGCCTGGCGTGGCCTCTCACCCCTCTAGGAACGCGGGCGGCGACACACCGGCCGGGCGGGCGTACCGGCCTTCGCACACCTGTGCGGTAGCGTCTTGTGGTCCGATTTCCGGCCTACGACAGGAGAAGCTCCGCGCATGGGCAAGAAGACGATCCACGTCTCCGACTTCACCGGTCAGGTGCTCAGCCCCGACGACGAGGTGGTCAAGGTCGTCGTCCTGGAGCACCCGGACCTGGTCGCCGGGCCCGTGCAGCTGGACGCCACCCCGGTCGATGTGGAGAGCATCGACGACGCGGCGCTCGACGTCGCGGTGGTGGAGATCCACGACCGGCACGGTCACGGCGAGCCGCGCCGGGTGGTGCTGACCGCCAGCGAGTTCGACGCGATGGCGACCGACGTGCCGATGGCGCAGCTGCTGCGGACCGCGGAGCGGGTCAAGCCGCCCAAGGCCCGGCGCGCCACCGAGAAGATCGACTACGGCACCATCGAGCACGCCGGGCGCCCGCACCGCGGCCGGGTCACCGAGGAGGAGGCCCGGCTGGTCCGGGAGCATCTCGACGAGGTGAACAAGCGGCTGGCCGACGCCGGCATCCGCCAGGTCGACCCGGCCGACCCGGAGCACGCCGCCCGGTACGGCTTCCCCGTCGCCGACTGACAACCCGAGCACCGGGCACGCGCCCCCGTGACGCGTGCCCGGCGTGGTGTCAGGCCCCTTTCCGAGTGATCTCGGCGAGCGCCGCCTCGAACGCCGACTCCAGCGCGGCCTTCTCCAGGCCGAGGCCGCGCAGCACGCCGTCACCGCCCTCCTCTTCCAGCAGGGCGAGCAGGATGTGCTCCGTACCGATGTAGTTGTGTCCCATCCGCAGCGCCTCCCGGAACGTCAGCTCCAGCACCTTCTTGGCCCGCGCGTCGTAGGGGATCAGGTCCGGAACCTGGTCGGCCTTCGCCGGTAGCGTCGAGGTGACGACCTCCCGCAGCCGCTCCAGGGGTACGCCCCGAGCGACGATCGCCGCGGCGGCGAGCCCTTCCGGCTCGGCGAGCAGCCCGAGCGCGACGTGCCCCGGGGTGATCTCGGCGTTGCCGGCGGTCCGCGCCTCCTCCTGCGAGGCCAGCACCACGTTGCGGGCGCGCGGGGTGAAGCGGCCGAACCCGGAGTTCGGGTCGAGCGCGGCGGCGGTCTCCGCCTTGGCGGCGGAACGCTTCTGGGCGGCCTGCTTGGTCACGCCCATGCTGCGGCCGATCTCCGTCCACGAGGCGCCGGACCGGCGCGCCTGGTCGACGAAGTGCCCGATCAGGTGGTCCGCCACGTCGCCCAGGTGGTCGGCGACGAGCACGGCGTCGGCCAGCTGGTCGAGCGCGTCGGTGTGTGCCTTCTTGATGCCGTCGATGAGGTCGTCGAGGCGTACCGGATGGGTCATCTTGAGTGGTTCGGTCTCCTCCATGCGTCAACCATAGGTTGACGCATGCGGTACGTCAACCCTCGGTTGACGCTGCCGTTCCGTAAAGACGAGGTGGTGAGCGTGTCCTCGCCCGCGTACCCGGACAGGGCCGACATGCCGACGCTGGTGGACGCGGCGCGCCGCGGCGACCGGGCGGCGGTGGACGAGCTGGTCTCGCACTGTCTGCCGCTGGTCTACAACCCAGATCCGCCTCGCGCCGGCCTGGACGACACGGCCTCCGGCTGGGACCGCCGCCCTGCGCCGATGTGGCGCAAGCGATTCGCCCGCCACGTCCGAGACTGCCAGCACTGCCCGGACGCGACGAACGATCTGGTTCCGGCCGAACGGCTGCTGGCCGGTCTGGCGCTCACGCCGCCCCCCCGCGGCACTCGCCTCCGACATCACCCACAGGATGCACACCGTCGCCACCGGGTCGCAGGTCTCCCCTCCCGGCGTCCACGCCGTAACCGCCGGAGTGCGGTCGCGCTCTCGTTGTCCAAGACCCTGGTCGGCGTCGTCGCCGCCGCCGCAGTGCTCGGCGGGGGCGGGCTCGTACTGGCCAACTACCCGGAGGAGCCGGGGCGGCAGCCGGCGAGCGCGGCAGCCGCGCAGCCCTCGGCCGCGACCACCGCACCGGCGCTCACACCTTCTCTGACCACCGTGAAGCCGTCCCGACCGCCGTGCGCCCGAGCCCGACCCCCAGCCGGTCGGCGAAGCCCAGCAAGTCACCGAAGCCGACCCCGTCGTCGTCGCCGACCAGGTCGGCCGGTACGCCCACCGGCCTGTCCGCCGCGGAACGGCGACTGCTGGTGCTGCTCAACGAGCGGCGTCGCGCGCTCGGGCTGACCGAGGTCAAGCTGGGTACGACGCAACACCGGGCCGCGGAGTCCTGCGTGCGGCAGAACCTGAATAACGGCAGCGGGTTGACGCACGGGCCCTGCTCGCAGGCCAGGTGCAGCTTGGTCGTCAGACCGCCCCGCGAGCGGCCCAACGCGTGATCGGCCGGCTCGACGACGCCGCTACCGCCCCCGGCCGGTGGTTCGACCTGCGTGTGACTGTCCCGGCGGGCGCCAGCGGCATGCTGATGCGCCCGCGCGATCGTGGAGTCCACGCTCACATCCCAGGTGATCAACCCGAGCGCATCGGCCCTACCTTGCAACCCGGCCAGGATCCGCGCCCACACCCCGGCCCGCTGCCAGCGCCGGTACAGCCCGTACACCGTCCGCCAGTGCCCGTAGCAGTCCGGCACGTCCCGCCACGGCGCACCCGTACGGACCCGTCACCTGATCCCGTCAACGAGCTGCCGCTTGCTCCACTTCGGCGGCCGACCCGGCTTCTTCCGCCCGGGCAGCAACGGCTCCAGCACCGCCCACTGCGCGTCGGTCAGGTCGAACCGCCTCGTCACCGCTACGCTGGCCACGAGGTCTCCGTGCAGATGGTTGTCTTGGTCGATAACCCATCTACCGGAGACCTCACCGCGTATCGATCACCGACACGCCCAACCGATCACCTCACAGCCAGGCCACGGGCACTTATGACACACGACCTAGCAACTGACGCCCATCCCCTGCTGCACAAGGTCGATCCGGAACACGGCCGCCGACTGGAGGCCCTGCCATGTGATCTCGTGTGGGCGACAACCTGGATGAACGACGCGAACGACGTACTCGCACCCCGGCTCGGGATACCGCCCCTGCCCGTCGTCGACTGGCCCGACTCCGACGAGGTCGGCGTCCTGCACTGGTGGCGCTCACCACGAAAGGCCAGGTGAGAGGCCAAGAAACATAGATTACACGGCGTGACGGGGTGGAAATCCCGCACGTACTATGTGCTCGCCGGGACCACCCCGGTCCTCGTCCACAACTGCGGTGAGGCTTTCCTGGACGACGCTGGTGAGGCGTACATACGAAAGAACCACACGGCCGGCGGTGCAGGAGCGGATGAAACCAAGGGTTTATTCAACAAGAACGAGGATTTGTACCAACTCGCGGATGACTCCAACAATTTCCCCGCTACGCCGCAGGCCAACGGTCGCTGCGCCAGAGTCTGCGACGCCGGTCGGACCATCGGAACTGACGTCGAAACCGGCTTGCCGACGTCTACCTATACGGTAATCACGGATAAGTACGGTGGCGTGATCACCATGCACCCGGGTGTTCCGCGATAGTCTGGCGCCCAGCCCGAAGATAGATCGCTGCTGCGACCAGGTTGGAGGCGTCGGACTAAGTCTGACACCTCCAACCTGGTCATACTGAAAGGAGTGGATCGGATGCCCTTGAGTGTCAGGGTATGGACCCTTCCGGACATGAACCTTGCTCGTTGCATTCACCCGGACCTTAACCGGCTAGTGGAGTTCGCTCAGTCATTGAAGCTTCCCATGCTGGGAAACGTCGATCCTTACGACGATACTCGCTTCAATCGTATGCAAATGAGCCTTGTTGTTCCCGAACTGCGGATGCTCGCTGACTCCGCTCCAGGGGGTGCGGCCGATGCTGCCCAAGAACTGCTGGCTCTGACCGAGCTGGTGGACGCAAAGCCTCACCGCTATCTCGTCTTCGTAGGCGACTGAGCCTTTCCGCGTAACGATGCGTGACGTTGTGTAGCGCCCGGTTTCAGGTGGTTCGCTGGTGGTTGATGTGGAGAATGACCAAGGCTGCCGCGACGATGTCACCGATCTTCCACGGGCAGAGGCTGATGTTGCGCAGCGCTTTGAACGTGGTTTTGAGCAGGCTGTTGCCGCGTTCACCGACCGCGCGGAGCCGGTTGTGGGCTCGGTTGAACTGCTGCTGGATGCCGCCGAGCTTCTCGTTCTTGGGTTTCTTGAACGCGACGACGATGGTGTCGGCTTCGCCTTCGTAGCCCAGGTCGGCCCAGGGCCCCGGCAAAGTCGTGAGGGTGTCCGGCTTGGGCGGTTCGAAGTAGAAGCGCCGGTGTTGGTGGCAGCAAGACGGGCATGACCGGTTCAGAAGATCATCAAGGTTCTCTACGCCACGATGACCTATCCGAAGTGAGCCATGCCCGCACTGCCATCATCGCTGACCTCTTCTCTGTCCTGCGCACCGGCTCTGACCGTTGCCGAAACCGCTGGTGGGCTGCCCGCAGCACTCGCCGGTCTGCCTGACCCGCGAGCCCGGCGGGGTGTGCGGCACAGGCTGCCGGTCGTGGTGACCGCGGCGGTCTGCGCCGTGGTTGCCGGCTACCGCTCG
>NZ_FMCV01000053.1 GCF_900091565.1 Micromonospora marina
CACCACCGAAACGGTCTACGCCATCACCGACCTACCCGTGCACCAAGCGAAACCCGCGCAACTGGCCGCCTGGATCCGAGGGCACTGGCACATCGAAAACAAGATCCACTGGGTCCGCGACGTCACCTACGACGAAGACCGCAGCCAGATCCGCACCGGCAACGGACCCGAGGTCATGGCCGCCCTACGCAACGCCGCCATCGGCGCGCTCCGCACCGCCGGAATCACCAACATCGCCGCCGGCACCCGCCATCACGCCCGCGACAGCACCCGCCCGCTGGCACTCCTCGGCGTCACCTGACGACTTTGCCGGGGCCCTGACTTCGGGTGCGGTGACCACTTCGACAACCTGCACCCAATCTGCACCCACCTGTAAGGTGCGAGCCACCACAAGCCCTTTACCGGCCTGACCTGCGGACACTCCCCCACCAGGCGACATTGAGTGCCGTTGACTGCTGTTCGCTGCCGTTGAGTGCAGTTGTGTGAAGCGGGACGCCGCACTGCCTCTGAACTGCGAAAACGCGAAACAGCAGGCAGGGATGGGTGCAGTTGCGCGCCGTTGGGTGCCGTTCGGTGCGGTTGAGGCCGTTGAGTACACCCTGTTGCTCCCAACCTGCTCCCCCGATCCCGGGATCGTCACAGGGTGCTGCCGTCGGGCTGGAATGGAGAGGCCCTGCAGGTGGTAGGCAAACCTGAGCATCACCCGGGCCAACTCACGATTGCCACGGCCGTATCAGCGGCAGATCCGGATGGCTTAGTCGACCAGGATCGGGTAGTCGTCGGCGCGGATCCACGCGGCTCGGGCCGCGTCATCGGTGCCCACGACGCCAGCCCGGTCCGCGCCTCGACGCTGAGCCACCGGTACGCGGGGGACACGCGCTGTGCGTCGGATTGCATTCGGGGGTGCAGCCGGTCGCTTGGGGACAATAAACGGGATCCACTGCGGTGGCTGCTTCTGCTTTGCTGAAGCGGTGAACCCGCTGATGGACGCCGTGGAGCAGGTGCTGGAACGGCTCCGGCACCGCTGGCCCGCGCAGCTCACCATAGCTGGGGCGGTTGCCTGGGCACTCGTCGTCATCACCCTGCTGACCCTCAACTTTCTGGCGTCCGGAAACTTCGTCTGGCTCCTGTCGGCCTTCGGCATCTCACCGCTGCTCCTGCTCGGCACGGTAGCGGTATGGGGTGTCGACCAGGTGCCGTGGCCGGTCTGGCCGATCGGCGTCACCCCACTGGTACTGGCCGCGGGACTGACCCCCAGCAGCCCGTCGGGCTCGCTCCTGGTCAGCACGGCCACCGCCGTCATCGCATTCGTCTACGCCCAGCTCTTCCTACTCACCGTCCAGTCGGTCGACGTGCTCCGGGCCCGACGCCTCGGCCTGGTCGACCCGGTACCACCGACGGATGTCCATGCGGATCGGTGGCACCGGGTGCTGGACCTGCTCCGGTTACCTCCCGAGACCTCAGGCGTGCTGCCGAACGCCCGTCGACGTCGACGGTTCCTCCAGGTCAAGGTGCTCATCTCCGTGCTGGTCCTCTACTCGACCTTCAACCCCACCACCCCGCTCTACGACGAGTCGGGTGACGCGATCTACCCGCAACCGGTGCTGTTCGGCGAACTGTTCCACATCCTCGTGTTCCCGCTGGTCATTGGGGCGATCGCTCGGTCGGCCCGGGTCGCCTGGGGCGCCGTCCTGGTCCTGCCCACCCTCTTCGGACTGGGACTGTGGTTGGTGGACCCGGGGCAGCGGCTGTGGGCACTGCTGGAGACCGGCTGGATCGTGCTCGTGGCCATCTGGTTCTGGACCCGCGCCGCGACCGCCGACTATTGGGGTCGCGAGCCAGTGGAACAGCCATCGGGGTGTGACCCGTACTTCGAGATCAGGGACGGCAAGGTGTATCGCGGCAAGGGACATCCCGACGGGCCCCGTTACCGGTCGTACCACGAGTCCCGCGACAGCTGAACGGAAGGCGCTGCTAGCTAGGGTAGAGCTGCTCGCTCCAAGTCCACGGCCGCCGGTAGAGGCGGCGCCGGAGCGGAGGCGGTCGCCGGCCACGCCGCGGTGTACCGGCGGCTGGCGGCCGGCCGCGGGACTACGCTACTCGGGAAGTGGCGGCCCAGCTTGCGGCTGAAAAGGCGGCCATGGAGGCGCCCCGGCCGACACGCGACAGCTTCGGCGTCGCCGAAGAGGTCACCGTCCAGTAAGTCCTGATCGGAGGATTGCCAATGGGATCCGAGTCTCGGCATTCGGAATTCCTGACGACTCCGTGATGGCTGCGACCAGTGCCGCGCGTCGATGTAACTCAGGCCCCGAGGGTGGGCCAGCAGAGCTCGAACGACAGGCGGGCGCCAGCGAGGCGAGGACCAACCGACGCTGACCACTTCGGTCTTCTCCGGGAGGTCACGCCGAACCGCTCGTCCGCATCGCCGCAGGCCAGAGCGCTCCGGTGCGTAAGGTCGTGGTGACCACTTCGGACGTGGTGACCACTTCGCCAACCTGCGCCCAATCTGCACCCACCTGCAAGGCCCGAGCCGCCCCAAGCTCCTACGGCACTGACCTGCGGGTACTTGTCGGCTCCGCCTGAAAACTGGCTCTGGCACACATTTTGTGAGTCGCGCTCGTCGGTGGTTCGGGTTGGGTGCCGGCATGGAGATCATTCCGGCGTTGCTGCCGCACCTGACGGGCCTGGGGTTGGAAGCGGTGGTGGTTCGAGGCGTTGCGGTCAGGATCGACGCGGCGACGCAGACGGTGCGGGCGCCGTGCGGGGTTTTTCGCCCGCCGTCGTGGCCACCGCTACGCGACGGTGCTGCTCGACATGCACACCCGCCGGCCGATCGACGTTCTGCCCGACCGCACCGCCGACACCCTCGCCGCCTGGCTGCACGACCATCCCGGTGTTCAGATCATCTGCCGCGACCGAGGCGGCAGCTACGCCGACGGCGCCCGCAAGGGAGCACCCGACGCGATCCAGGTCGCCGACCGGTGGCACCTGCTAAAGAACCTCAGCGACACCGTCGAGAAAGTCATCCGTGGACACCGCCGTTGCCTGCGCACCGAACCGACCTCCGTCCTGGTCGCCCCGGCCGACGAGCCGGTCAGGACGGGACGTCGAGCGGCGAACACCCGCCAACGCCACGCGGCCGTGCACGCCCTGCGCGCCGAAGGGCTGTCCATCAGCGCGACCGCCCGCCACCCCGACATGGACGTCAGAACCGCCCGCAAGTACGCCCACGCCGCCACCGCCGAGGCGTTGATCGGCCCGAACGCCAGCAGCCGCCCCAGCATCCTCGCCCCGTTCCACTCCTACCTGCGGCAACGCCTCACCGACGGCGTCCACCAGACAGCCGTGCTGCACGCTGAGATCGTGGCCCGCGGCTACCAAGGCAGCTTGCGGGTGCTGCGGGACTGGCTCACCATCAACCGCTCCCGGCCTGCCCTCGCGACCGCAGTTCGCGTGCCGTCGGCCCGGCGGATCACCGCCTGGATCATGCGCCCCGGCCACAAACTCACCGACGACGACCGCGCTGACCTCGCCGACGCCCGCCGCCGCTGCCCGGACCTCGACACCGTCGCCGACCTCGCCCGCGGGTTCGCCGCCCTGGTCCGCCACCAGGGCACCGGGCAGCACCTCGACGCCTGGATCAACCGAGCCCGCCACGCCGGCTACCCCGAAATCCGCGGCTTCGCCGCAGGCCTGGCCGGCGATCGAGACGCCGTCGTCGCCGGCCTCACCCAGCCCTGGAGCTCAGGCCCCGTCGAAGGCCAGGTCAACCGCATCAAGACGATCAAGCGACAGATGTATGGCCGCGCGAACCTCGACCTCCTCCGCAAACGCGTCCCGACCACCCCATGAGCCGTCGTCGCGAAGATCAATCACAGAATATGTGCCAGAGCCAAGATTCAGCCAGCGTTGACAGTACTGCCCTACCAGGCGACCAGGGCTCCGGCAAGGTAGCTATATGACCGCTTCAGGCGAGCCTGAGTAGTTGGAGTGGCCGGTACGGGTTTCGGCTGTTGTGGCGTAGGGCTGCAGCGATGGTGGTGATGCCGGTCAACCGGAGCAGGCTGATCGCCGTGTTGCGCAGAGTGGCCATGACGCGGGGTGCGTTGCCGGCGCGGAGGCGACTGGCGTCTTCGGCGTAGGTGGTGTCGCGGATGTGGTGCAGAGTTTCGATGGCCCAGTGCCCGCGCAGCCAGTCGGCCAGGTCGGCGGGGCCGGCCTGGCCGGCGGTCAGGTTGGTGATCGCGTAGATGGTGACGGTGGACCAGCGGCCGGTGGCCAGGTTCAGCCGTCGACGTCGGATCCGTAGTGCTTGCACGGCGTGGGGAAAGTCCAGGGCGAGCGGCCCGGTGCAGGTGACTGCTTGCAGGCGGCGGATGTCGTGGCGGCCGTGTCCGCGGGTGCTGGTCTCGTCCTGGGTCGGGATCTTCGCCCAGGGCAGAGTCTTGAGCTGGTGATACAGGCGCGGCTGGTTGCGCTTCACGGTGAAGACGTAGGCGGCGTTCTTGTCGTCGACCAGCCAGCGGGCATGCTCGCGCTGGGTGTGTAGCGCGTCGGCGGTGACGACCACCGCGGTCAGGTCGAGGGGGCGCAGCAGCGGCTGGAAGCGGGTCAGCTCGTTGGTCTTGCCGTCGACGTCGACCTGGCCCAGGACCGTCCCGGTGTGCTGGTCCAGCACGGCGAGCAGATGCACCTGGGCACCGGCCGTGCCGCTGCCGCGTAACGTCTTGCCGTCCACGCTGTACACCCGTCGCCCGGTGCCCGCCGCCGGTCGGCATGCAAGGACCCACCGGCCGACTGTGTCGTCCAGGGCGTCGGCGTCGACGCCAGCCAGGACTCGCCGGAACGTGGACTCGTCCGGAGCCCGATACACCCCGGTGAACGGATCTCGGAACACGCCCAGTTCAGCGAGGACCTGCTGCGGCGCATCAGCGGCCCATTCCGCGACCGCCGCCGCAGAGCGGGCACCGGTCAGCACCGCCGCGACGGCCGTGGCCAGGACTCCGGGCAACGCATGCACGACACCGCGAGGGTCTCGCCGGTCCGGCACCGCCGTCAACGCCGTGACCAGGCTCGACCGGCGCCCGACCGGCACCGGCTCGTCCAGGCGGTCCGCGTGCACGGTCACAACGTCAATCAGCGATGATGATCCCAACGGGCGTGGTCCTCTTTGATCTTCCCAGACTCGACACCTGGATGATCATCGAAAGGCCGCGCTTGTCTCAATACCACCATGATCCGGAGTGTCCCCCACCAACCACTCGCAACGGTCATATCGCTACCTTGCCGGAGCCCTGACCAGGCGACATAGACTGCCGTTCACTGCCGTTCACTGCCGTTCACTGCCGTTCACTGCTGTTCAGTGCCGTTGAGTGCAGTTGTGTGAAAGCGGACGCTGCCACGACTCTGACCTGCGGAAACGAGAACTCGCAGGTCGCGGTGGGTGCAGTTGGATGCCGTTCAGGGGCGTTGGACGCTGTTCAACGCCGTTCAGGGCCTCCGTCCGCTCCCAACCTGCTCCCCAATCTCGGCGGGCAACCGCCGCCATCTGACCGAAAGGGCACGGTTCCCCTCGCGCGGGCCCGACGCACTTGCGAAGTACGGCCGGGTCGGGAAGGTTCAGCGTGGCCAGTGGCTCGCCAAGGTGTAGCCATTCCCCATAGGACCGCCGTTGGCTAAAGGTCAAGTTAGTTCGGCCTGCACCGTTAGGCTAGTTCTGGCTGATGCCCTCGCTCGAACGCACGTTCTTCTGCCTCTCGCACGAGGTGTGTCGCCTTAGCCTCGTCACGCTGCTGGAAGTCCGCCCATGCCATCAGCGTAAAAATCATGGCGGCCGTCTTGATTCTCACCGATAGGTCGTCAATTGCAATGTCTTCGCCGAGCATATGCCGGATTAGAGCCTCTGTTTCAAGGGAGGGAACCTCCGAGCCGAAACCACGACGCATATCCGAAACGAAGATGCTGATCTCATCGAGATCAGCCCCAGGCTCAAACATATGCCCGACTGCGATCTCAAAGGAAGCAATCATAACGTGAGCCGACGCAAGAGAACTGAACTCGTTGAACTTTGCGGCGAGGTGATCGCTTTCCTTCTTGTGGCGAAGCATGCTTGCTAGCAGAAAGCGACCCATCAACGTTCGGGGAGCCGCCTGAATACGTTCCGGACTGGACTCATTAGGGTGACGTTTACGCCGACTCCGGATCATGTCTCCTACCAACCAAGTCTTCTTTTACTTGTTCGGGCACTTAGTACGGCAGCCGCCATTTGCTAGGTGAGCAGGGCGTATTCGCGGTTGAGGCGGGTGCGTTGGTGGTGCCAGCGGGCGCGGGCCTGGTGTCGGCGTCGCCAGGTGAGCCAGTCGATGGCGTGTCCTGGTGGTGGTGGGTGGTGCAGGGCGTCGGCGAGGAGTCGTCCGACCTCGGGCACGGTGAGCGGGATCAGTCCGGGATCGGCCGGTGGTGGCTGGTCGGGTGTGGTC
>NZ_FMCV01000049.1 GCF_900091565.1 Micromonospora marina
AGGTCGGCCCGCAGAGCGTGCTGACCGCCATGGCAGCGGATGTGCTGCCCGATGACCACGTCGTGCTGGCGGTGGCGGTGCAGCGCCGGGACCGGCCGGAGGCGCAGGCGTTGCTGCACGCCCTGGCCGAGCTGCACGTGCACGGTGTGCCGGTGACATGGCAGTCGTGGTTTACCGAGACCGGCGCGCGCCGGGTGGACCTGCCCACGTACGCCTTCCAGCGGGAGCGGTACTGGCCCGAGCCGGCGAGCCGGCCGCGGCAGACGGCGACCCACGGCGGTGACGCCGACTTCTGGACGGCCGTCGAACGCGGCGACCTGAGCGCCCTCGCCGCCCAGTTCGGCGACGACGGCGCCGCCCTGGACGCCCTCACCCCGGCCCTGCCGGTCCTGTCGACCTGGCACCGGGCACGCACGCAGCGTGCCGTCTTGGACACGTGGTCGTACCGCGTCGGATGGAAGCGCACCGACATCACCGGCGGCCCGGCGCGGCCCGGCGCGTGGCTGCTCGTGACGGCGCAGGACGACCTGGCGGACGGCACCCGGGCGGAGGCGGTCACCAAGGCCCTCGCCGAGGTCGGCGCCGACGTGGTCCGGCTCACCGTCGACCCGGCCGGCACCGACCGGGCGGGCCTCGCCCGGCGGCTGGGCGACGCACTGGCCGACGGTCCCGTCACCGGCGTGCTCTCCCTGCTCGGCCTCCGCGACCAGCCGCACCCCGCCCACCCGGCCGTGCCGGTCGGGACGGCCGCTACGCTGCTGCTGCTCCAGGCGCTGCACGACACCGGGGCGACGACCCGGCTGTGGTGCCTGACGCAGGGCGCGGTCAGCACCGGCGACGGGGACACCGTGCACGCTGCCGTCCAGAGCGGACTCTGGGGCCTGGGGCTCGTGGCGGGCCTGGAACACCCCCACCTGTGGGGCGGGCTGGTGGATCTGCCCGAGCAGGCCGACGCGACGGCCTGGGACCGGCTGGCGCGGGTGGTGACCGGTGCCGGCGACGAGGACCAGCTTGCCGTACGCCCCTCCGGGGTGTTCGTCCGTCGCCTGGTCCGCTCGGCGCCCGCCGCCCCCGACACGGCGCAGCGGTGGCGGCCGTCCGGCACCGTGCTGGTCACCGGCGGCACCGGCGCGCTGGGCGCGCACGTGGCCCGCTGGGCGGCGGCCAACGGGGCGGAGCACGTCGTGCTGACCAGCCGCCGCGGGGGGGACGCCCCGGGAGCCGCGGAGCTGCGCGAGGAGCTGACCGTCCAGGGCGTACGGGCGTCGGTCGTCGCCTGCGACGTCGCCGAGCGCGACCAGGTGGCGGCGCTGCTGGCCCGCCTTGACGAGGATCCGGCGCCGCTGACGGCCGTGGTGCACGCGGCGGGCGCCGGCGAGTCCGGGCTCATCGCCGACACCGACCTGGCCGCGTTCGCGGGCGTGCTCGACGGCAAGGTGGCCGGCGCGCTGCACCTGGACGCCCTGCTCGGCGACCGGCGGTTGGACGCGTTCGTGCTCTTCTCCTCCATCGCGGGGGTGTGGGGCAGCGGCGGTCAGTCCGCGTACGCCGCGGGCAACGCCTTCCTCGACGCGCTCGCGGAGCAGCGGCGCGGCCGGGGCCTGGCGGCGACGTCCGTGGCCTGGGGGCCGTGGGCCGACGGCGGCATGGCCACCGGCGATGCCCAGCAGATGCTGGCCCGACGCGGCCTGACCGCCATGGCGCCGGCCGACGCCGTGCACGCCATGCGGTACGCCGCCGGCCTGCCCGGGGCGGCGCTGACCGTGGTGGACGTCGACTGGGCGGTCTTCGCCCCGACGTACGCCTCGGCCCGCCCCCGGCCGCTGCTCGACGACATCGCCGAGGCCCGGGAGGCGCTGCACGCCCACGCCGTGGAGCAGCAGCCCGGCGGTGCCGCCGACGCCCTGCGGGAGCACCTGCTCACCCTGCCCCGCCCCGAGCAGGTCCGGCACCTGGTCGACCTGGTCCGTACCCACGCCTCGGCCGTGCTCGGTCACCCGGGAACGGACCGGGTCAAGCCGCAGCGGGCGTTCAAGGAGCTCGGATTCGACTCGCTGACGGCGGTCGAGCTGCGCAACCGACTGACCGGCGTCACCGGCCTGTCGCTGCCCGCGACCATCGTCTTCGACTACCCGAACCCGGCCGTGCTCGCCGAGAACCTGCTCGACGGCCTGCTGCCCGAGGCGGCGCAGGCGGACGACGGCGACCCGGCGGAGGCGGCCGTCCGGCAGACGCTCGCGGCGATCCCGCTGGCCCGCCTCCGCGAGGCCGGGCTGCTGGACCTGCTGCTCAACCTCGCCGACACCGACGGCGACGACGGTGACGAGTCCACCGACGAGGCCCTGGACCTCGACGAACTCGACACCGACGCTCTCGTCAGGCTGGCGCTTGACGGAACCGATTCCTGACCGTTGTCCCCAGTACGGAGCTCATGATGTCTACGTCCGCAGACAAGGTCGTCGAGGCGCTTCGCGCGTCGCTCAAGGAGACGGGCCGCCTCCGCCAGCTCAACCAGCAGCTGACCGCCGCCGCCAGGGAGCCGATCGCGATCGTCGCGATGTCCTGCCGCTACCCGGGTGGCGTCGCCAGCCCCGAGCAGCTCTGGGACCTGGTCGCCTCCGGCGGCGACGCGATCGGCGGCTTCCCGACGGACCGGGGCTGGGACCTGGACAACCTGTACGACCCGGACGCCGACCGGGCCGGCCGCTCCACCACCCGCGAGGGCGGCTTCCTCTACGACGCGGCCGACTTCGACGCGGAGTTCTTCGGCATCTCGCCGCGCGAGGCCGTGGCGATGGACCCCCAGCAACGGCTGCTCCTGGAGACGTCGTGGGAGGCGTTCGAGCACGCCGGCGTCGCGCCCGCCTCGATGCGGGGGCAGAAGGTCGGCGTCTTCGTCGGCACCGCCGCCAACGGCTACGGCATGGGCCCGCAGAGCGAGGCCGAGGGCGCCGACGAGGGCTACCTGCTGACCGGTACGGCCACCAGCGTCGTCTCCGGGCGGATCGCGTACGCCCTCGGACTGGAGGGCCCCGCGGTCACCGTGGACACCGCGTGCTCGTCGTCGCTGGTCGCCCTGCACCTGGCGTGCCAGGCGCTGCGGCAGGGCGACTTCGACCTGGCCCTGGCCGGCGGCGTGTGCGTCATGGCCACCCCCGGCCCGTTCGTGGGCTTCTCCCGGCAGCGGGGGCTCGCCCCCGACGGCCGGTGCAAGTCGTTCGCCGCCGCCGCCGACGGCACGGGCTGGTCCGAGGGCGTCGGTATCCTGCTGGTGGAGCGGCTGTCGGACGCGCAGCGCAAGGGGCACCCGATCCTCGCCGTGATCCGCGGCAGCGCCGTCAACCAGGACGGCACGTCAAACGGTCTCACCGCCCCCAACGGGCCGGCCCAGCAGCGGGTGATCCGGCAGGCCCTCGCGAACGCCCGGCTGACCACTGCCGACGTGGACGCCGTCGAGGCGCACGGCACCGGCACCACCCTCGGCGACCCGATCGAGGCGCAGGCCCTGCTGGCCACGTACGGGCGGGACCGTCCGGCCGACCGGCCGCTGCTGCTCGGCTCGATCAAGTCGAACATCGGCCACAGCCAGTCCGCCGCCGGCGTCGCCGGTGTGATCAAGATGGTGATGGCGATGCGGCACGGGCTCGTGCCGTCCACCCTGCACGTCGACGAGCCGACGCCGAAGGTGGACTGGTCGGCCGGCGAGGTGTCGCTGGTGACCGAGGCGACGCCGTGGCCGGCGACCGACCGTCCCCGCCGGGCGGCCGTGTCGTCGTTCGGCATCTCCGGCACGAACGCGCACACGATCATCGAGGAACCGCCCGCCCCGGACGCCGCCGACCCCGCCGACACCGGGCCGGCTCCCACCGTCGCCCTGCCGGCGGTACCCGTGCTGCTCTCCGCCCGCTCCGAAGCAGCGCTCAGCGCGCAGGCGGGTCGCTGGGCCCGGTGGCTGGAGGACGACGAGGCCCTCCGCACCGTGGACGTCGGCTGGTCGTCGGTCGTGTCGCGCTCCGCGCTGGAGCATCGGGCCGTGGTTTCCGCGACCGGCCGTGAGGAGCTGCTGGCCGGGCTGCGTGCCCTGGCCGCCGGGCGGCCGTCGGGCGCGCTGGTAGCCGGGCAGGCCGCCGGCCGGGGTCCGCTCGCGGTGCTCTTCTCCGGTCAGGGTGCGCAGCGTGCCGGCATGGGCCGGGAGTTGTACGCGGAGTTCCCGGTCTTCGCCGCCGCGCTGGACGAGGTGTGCGCACAGCTCGACGCGCTGTTGCCGCGCCCGCTCAAGGAAGTGCTGTTCGCACCCGAGGGTTCCGCCGAGGCGGAGCTGCTGGACCGGACGGTGTTCTCGCAGGCGGGTCTGTTCGCGGTCGAGGCGGCGCTGTTCCGCTTGGTGGAGTCGTTCGGCGTCGCCCCCGACCTGGTCGGCGGTCACTCGATCGGCGAGGTCACGGCCGCGTACGTGGCGGGGGTGTTGTCGCTGGCGGATGCGTGTGTGTTGGTGGCGGCGCGGGGCCGGTTGATGCAGGCGTTGCCGGCCGGTGGTGGGATGTTGGCCGTTGCGGCGGCTGAGGCCGATGTGCTGGCGACGCTGGACGACTTGACCGGTGTGGGGGTCGCGGCTGTCAACGGGCCGACGTCGGTGGTGGTCTCCGGTGCGGTGGAGGCGCTCGACGAGGTGGAGCGGGTCTGGCGTGGGCGGGGTGTGCGTACGCGCCGGTTGTCGGTGAGTCATGCGTTCCACAGTCCGTTGATGGAGCCGATGCTGGATGAGTTCCGGGTGGTCCTGGACGGGTTGACGTTCGAGGCGCCGGCGTTGCCGGTCGTGTCGAACGTGACCGGTGCGCTGGCTGACGTCGACGAGATCCGTAGTCCCGACTACTGGGTGCGGCACGTGCGGGAGGCGGTGCGTTTCGCCGACGGGGTCGCCGCGCTGCGCGCCGCCGGGGTGGACACGTTCCTGGAGATCGGCCCCCGCAGCGTCCTGACCGCCATGACCCGGGACGTGCTCAGCGGCCAGGAGCCGGCCGACGCCGACGACATCCCCGTCCTCGCCGTGCCCGCCCAGCGCGCCGACCGCCCCGAGGCGCGGACTCTGCTCGCCGGCCTCTCCGAGCTGCACGTCAACGGGGTACCCGTCGACTGGGCGGCCCTCTACGCCGGCGCCGGAGCGACCCCGGTCGCCCTGCCCACGTACGCGTTCCAGCGGCAGCGCTACTGGCCCGAGCAGATGCCGGCCTCGGTCACCGGCCCGGTCAGCCCCGACGTGGTGGACGTCGAGTTCTGGTCGGCCGTCGAGCGCTCCGACGTGGCGGCCCTCGCCGCGCAGCTCGGCGCCGACGGGGCGGGCGTCCTGGCCCCGGCCCTGCCGGTCCTGTCGTCCTGGCGCAAGGCGCGGCTGCGGGACGCCGTCGTCGACGGCTGGTCGTACCGGGTGGTGTGGAAGCGCACCACCGCCCCCGCACCGGTCACCCCGCCGGGACGCTGGCTGCTCGTGGAGCCCGCCGACGCCGCCACTGCCGAGTGGGCCGGGGCGCTCGCGGGGGCGCTGAGCGTCGCCGGCGGCGAGGTGTCCCGGCTGGCGGTGGACCCGCTCGCCGAGCGCGACCAGGTGACGTCGCGGCTGGCCGGCGTCGTGGGGGACACTCCGTTCACCGGGATCGTCTCCCTGCTGGGCCTGCTGGAGCGACCCCACCCCGGCCAGCCGGCGGTGCCGCTCGGCACGGCCGCCACGATGACGCTGGTGCAGGCCCTGCACGCCGCCGACGTCGCGGCACCACTGTGGATGCTCACGCGGGGCGCTGTCGGCACCGGCGACACCGACCCGGTGCGCAGCGTCGCCCAGGGCGGGCTGTGGGGTCTGGCCCGGGTCGCCGGGCTGGAACATCCGCAGCTCTGGGGCGGCCTGGTCGACCTGCCGGACGCGCCCGGGCGCGGCGACTGGGACCACGCGGTCAGCGTCCTGACCGGGGGCGGCCACGAGGACCAGGTGGCCGTGCGGCGCTCCGGTGTCTTCGTGCGGCGCCTGGTGCGCGCCACGCCGGCGGCCGTCGGCACAGTCGACCGCTGGCAGCCGTCCGGCACCGTCCTCGTCACCGGCGGCACCGGGGCGCTCGGCGCGCACGTGGCCCGCTGGGCGGCGGCCAACGGCGCCGAGCACCTCGTGCTGACCAGCCGCCGCGGCGAGCACGCCCCCGGGGCGGCCGAGCTGCGCGACGAACTGACCGCGCTCGGCGCCCGGGTGAGCCTGGTCGCCGCCGACATGGCCGACCGCGCCCGCGTCGAGGCGCTGCTGCGCGATGTCGACGCCGACCCGGCGCCCCTGACCGCGGTGGTGCACGCCGCCGGGGTGGGCCAGCTGAACATGCTCGTCGACACCGACCTCGCCGGCCTGGCCGGGGTGCTCGACGGCAAGATCGCCGGCGCCGTGCACCTGGACGAGCTGCTGGGCGACCGACCGCTCGACGCGTTCGTGCTGTTCTCCTCGATCGCCGGCATCTGGGGCAGCGGCGGCCAGGCCGCGTACGCCGCCGGGAACGCCTTCCTCGACGCCCTCGCCGAGCGGCGCCGCGCCCGCGGCCTGACCGCCACCGCCGTGGCGTGGGGCCCCTGGGCCGACGGCGGCATGGCCAGCGGCGAGGGGCAGGAACTGCTGGCCCGCCGTGGCCTCGGCCCCATGTCGCCGGCCCAGGCCGTGTACGCGCTGCGCAGCGCCGTCGGCCGGGCCGTGCCGGCGGTGACCGTGGCGGACGTCGACTGGTCCCTGTTCACCCCGGCGTTCGCCGCCGCCCGCGCCCGCCCCCTGCTCGACGACATCGCCGAGGCGCGCGACGCCCTGCGCGTGGTCGACGCGGAACCGGAGGACACCGTCGGCGGCGGGCTGCGGCAGCACCTGCTGACGCTGCCCCGCGCCGAGCAGGACCGCCACCTGACCGAGCTCGTACGCACGCACACCGCCGCCGTTCTCGGCCACTCCGGCACCGAACTGGTAAAGGCCAACCGGGCGTTCAAGGAACTCGGCTTCGACTCGCTGACCGCCGTCGAGCTGCGCAACCGGCTCGGCGCCGCCACCGGCCTCACCCTGTCCACCACCCTGGTCTTCGACTACCCGAACCCGGCCGCCCTCGCCGACCACCTGTCGGCGACGCTGCGCCTGCACGAGGTCGAGACCGTCACCGCCTGGGGCCCCGCCGGGCCGGTCGCCGACGACCCGATCGTCATCGTCGGCATGAGCTGCCGCTACCCGGGCGGCGTGGCCAACCCGGACGACCTGTGGGAGCTGGTCGCCACCGGGCGCGACGGCATCAGCGGCTTCCCCGACGATCGCCACTGGGACATGGGCCGGCTGCTGGCCGTCGACGCCGACGGGCAACCCGTCTCACACACCCGCGAGGGCGGCTTCGTCGACGGCGCCACCACCTTCGACCCTGGGTTCTTCGGCATCTCGCCGCGCGAGGCCGTCGCCATGGACCCGCAGCAGCGGCTGCTGCTGGAGGCGTCCTGGGAGGCCATGGAGCAGGCCGGCATCGACCCGGAGGAGCTGCGCGGCAGCCGTACCGGCGTCTTCGTGGGCGCCTCCCCGTCGGGCTACGGCACCACCGACACCCCGGCCGAACTGGCCGGCTACCAGCTCACCGGCGGCGCGCACAGCGTCATCTCGGGCCGGGTGTCGTACACCTTCGGGCTGGAGGGCCCGGCGGTGACGGTCGACACCGCCTGCTCGTCCTCGCTGGTGGCGGTGCACCTGGCCGCCCAGGCGCTGCGCGGCGGCGAGTGCGACATGGCCCTGGCGGGCGGCGTCACCGTCATGGTGACGCCCGGCGCCTTCGTCGAGTTCTCCCGCCAGGGCGGCCTCGCCCCGGACGGGCGCTGCAAGTCGTTCGACGCCGACGCCGACGGCACCGGCTGGTCGGAGGGCGTCGGCGTGCTGCTGGTCCAGCGCCTCTCTGACGCCCGGCGGCAGGGCCGCCGGGTGCTCGCGGTGCTCGCCGGCAGCGCCGTCAACCAGGACGGCGCGTCAAACGGTCTCACCGCCCCCAACGGGCCGGCCCAGCAGCGGGTGATCCGGCAGGCCCTCGCGAACGCCCGGCTGACCACTGCCGACGTGGACGCCGTCGAGGCGCACGGCACCGGCACCACCCTCGGCGACCCGATCGAGGCGCAGGCCCTGCTGGCCACGTACGGGCGGGACCGTCCGGCCGACCGGCCGCTGCTGCTCGGCTCGATCAAGTCGAACATCGGCCACAGCCAGGCCGCGGCCGGCGTCGCCGGCATGATCAAAATGGTGCAGGCGATGCGGTACGGCCTGCTCCCACGGACCCTGCACCTCGACGAGCCGACCCCCCACGTGGACTGGTCCGCCGGGGCGGTCTCCCTGCTCACCGAGGCGCGCCCCTGGCCGGCGGTGGACCGGCCTCGCCGGGCCGCCGTGTCGTCGTTCGGCATCAGCGGTACGAACGTGCACCTGATCCTGGAGCAGCCGCCCGCGCCGACCGGCGGGGACGGGCCGGAGGTCGAGGGCGAGCCGTCGCGGACGCCGTCGGTGCTGCCGGTGCTGCTCTCGGCCCGCGACGCAGCCGGGCTGTCGGCGCAGGCCGGCCGCTGGGCGCAGTGGCTCGGCGGCACCGGGGCCCCGCGCCCGCTCGACGTGGCGTGGTCCTCGGTGGCGTCGCGCTCCGTACTGGAGCACCGGGCCGTCGTGTCCGGTGCGACCCGCGACGAACTGCTGGCGGGCCTCGAAGCCGTGTCGGCGGGCGAGGTCTCGGCCGGCGTGCTCACCGGCCCGGGCGGCCAGCGCGGCCAGCTCGCGTTGCTGTTCTCGGGTCAGGGTGCGCAGCGTGCCGGCATGGGCCGGGACTTGTCGGCGGAGTTCCCGGTGTTCGCCGCCGCGCTGGATGAGGTGTGTGCGCACCTCGACCCGCTGCTGCCGCGTCCGTTGCGGGAGGTGCTGTTCGCGTCGGCGGGCAGCCCCGAGGCGGAGTTGCTGGATCAGACGGTGTTCACGCAGGCCGGGCTGTTTGCCGTCGAGGTGGCGTTGTTCCGTCTGGTGGAGTCGTTCGGGATCGTGCCGGACATGCTGGCTGGTCATTCGATCGGTGAGGTGACGGCGGCGCATGTGGCGGGTGTGCTGTCCTTGGCCGACGCGTGTCAGTTGGTGGCGGCGCGGGGTCGGTTGATGCAGGCGCTGCCCACCGGTGGCGGGATGCTGGCCGTGGCGGCCGACGAGGCTGCGGTGGCGCAGTCTCTCGCCGGGATGACCGATCGGCTGGGTATCGCGGCGGTCAACGGCCCGGCCGCCGTGGTGGTGTCCGGTGCCGTCGAGGCCCTGGCCGGGGTGGAGCGGGTCTGGCGTGATCGGGGGGTGCGTACGCGTCGGCTGGCGGTGAGTCACGCGTTCCACAGTCCGTTGATGGAGCCGGTGCTGGCCGAGTTCCGTACGGTCCTGGACGGGTTGGTGTTCTCCGCGCCGGTGTTGCCGGTCGTGTCGAACGTGACGGGGGCGCTGGCCGGTGACGAGATCAGTAACCCGGAGTACTGGGTGCGGCATGTGCGGGAGGCGGTGCGGTTCGCCGATGGTGTGACGGCGCTGCGCGGGGC
>NZ_FMCV01000048.1 GCF_900091565.1 Micromonospora marina
ATGATCGTCGGCTGGCAGGTATCCACGTCGCTCTACACCGACCTCGCGTTGGACGCGTTGAAGATGGCGATCTGGCGCCGTCAGAACCAGGGCACTGACCTGGGCGGACTCGTGCATCACTCGGACCGAGGAGTCCAATATCGAGCGATCCGCTACAGCCAGCGCCTCGCCGAAGCCGGCGCCGTCGCCTCCGTCGGCTCCAAGGGCGACTCGTACGACAACGCCATGGCCGAGGCGTTCAACTCGTTGTACAAGGCCGAACTCGTCCGCAACCAAGGCCCGTGGCGCGGACTCGACGACCTGGAGATGGCCACCGTCGAGTACATCGACTGGTACAACAACCAAGGAGCTACACCGCAGCGCCGCCGACGCGGTGGCCAACACGATCGATCGGCGCCGCCCAAAGACCGCCTGAGGGACGGCCGACGTGGTCGATGGGCGACGCGTGACGCGTGGTACCAGTGGCTACGAAGGGCGTTCCGTCTGGCCTGCGCGCTCCGCACTGGCAGGCGGTGCGCCCAGCCAGGCGCGAACCGTCGCGATGTCCTCGTCGGAGAGTGTGATCTCGGCTGCGTCGGCCCGGCTGAGGACGTTGCCGACGAACGCCGCGGCTATCTCGTCGGCTGCCGGTACGGGCTGGCGGTGCAACGGGCACCCTCCGTATGAGGTGCCCCGCACGACGAACCCGACAGCGTTGCGGCTGACCGGCAGCCCTTGTTCACGCAGATGGTCACGGACCCAGCCGGTGCACTGGGTCAGATTGAACCGATGAGACTGAGCGTATTCGGCGAGTGTCCGGTAGAGCGCGGGCCACCAGTGTTGCGGCATTCGCGGCAGGTCGAGCTGATCCACCAGACGTTCGACGGGATCCGGTAGACCGACCCGCGGCGGTGCGGTCGCGGCCGCTGGGGCCGGATGGCGACTCGTGTCCCAGAGCAGGTGCTGCGATGTCCGCAGGTTCGGCAACGTCAGGCTCCCCACGGCGCGGGCGAAACTGCCGAAGCCGAACCAGTTGCTGTCGCTGACGGACGGGCCGAGCTGGGTCCGCAGCCGGGAAGCGAGCGAGGCCATGTTCAATGGCTCGGTCGCCATGGCGTACTCCTGGGTCAGGATGGACCGGAAGGCCCCGTACGCCTCACTCTGACCAGCGGCAGGGGTGACACCGTCGGCAGCGGCCAGATGTTCGTCGAACCGGTCCTCCACCTCGCTGCCGGTCTCATCGTCGAGGTCGACCGACTCGCCCTGCACCAGAGCCAGCAGGTGTTGGCTATCGAGAACCTGGTCGGCGATCGCGGTGAAGGCCTCGGCCGCGTCGGCGGGTGACACGATCATGGTTCGCCGGTCGGAGCGGCGCAGGCGTTGCAGCAGCGGGGTCATGTCGGAGTCGCCGGACGCAATCACGAACTCGTCGTACCGGGTGTCGGCGGACAGCGCGTCGACTGCGTCCACGACGATTCTGATGTCGGCTGCGTTCTTTGTGCTGCTGTAGCGCGGGCAGTCGATCACGTCGAAGCCGGCGCGGACAAAGAAGGGCCGGAACTTCGAGAAGTACAACCTGGGCTGGTCCTCGCCCGCGTCTGGGCGGTACACCCAGCCTGCGGGGTTGAGGTAGCAGCGCAGGACCAGCCAGCGCCGCTCGCCGTCCGTCGTGGCCGCTGTCGCCAACCGGTGCAGCCATCCCCCCGGATTCTCGGCGAAGTGGACGGCTACATCCGGGTCCAGCTTGTAGAGGCCGCTGAAAACGTTGTCGAAGTCGAGGTACAGCGCCGTCCGAACACGATTCACGAGCGCAAACTACCAACGCAGCGCAAGGACGGGATCGCACTCGTGCTGCCGAAGTGGCAGTAGGCCTATCGGGTGGTGGCCGCAGGTGGTGAGGCAGCGGGTGGATCCGGCCGCGTACCGGCGTGGATGGGGTTGGAGGGCCAGCGTCGGCCGCTTCCGGCGGGTCGATGCATGCCGAGCAGGGTCGGGCCGTCGGGTAGCCGGATCGGGGCGGTGAGCTGGTAGCCGTGGCGGATGAACAAGTCTCGGTCGCGAACGGTCACGTGGGCCCAAGAGGGCATGCCGGTGCGGTCGATGCGTGTGAGGTAGTGGTTCAGCATCGCCTCGTCGAGGCCGGTGGCATCGTCAGGCGGAGTGGCGAGAACGGTGAGGTGGTGGTGCGGCTCGACCGGCCGGTGGGCTTCCAGGAGGCTGTCGAGGTCGCGGAAGCGGGGCAGGTAGGGGCCGGTGGCGTCCGTGAGGCGCTCCGGGTAGTTCGCCGGTGGTGGCAGGGGTCGGAATCGGTGTAGACCGACGGTGGCGGCGGTGAGGTCGTCGGTGACCTGAATGTCGCCGAAGAACAGGGCGTGTTCGACCCAGATGTCGGCGACCGCGCTCAGGACGGGTAGGCACAGTTCGGCGCGGGTGACCAACCAACCCGCGAGAGCGCTGGGGTTCAGCGCGGCGGCGACGAGGCGGGCGATCTGGTGTCGTTCCTTCCAGCGGGCGGCGCGGATACGCGGCAGCTCAGTCATCGGTGTCAAGTGCTCCTGAGGTTGGGCGGGTTATCGGTAGGCGGCGGTGGCGAGGTCACCGACGAGCGCGTCGACGGCAGCGGTGACCGCCCGCACGGGTAGGTAGTGCTGGTCGGCGACGGTGCGTAACCGGGTGGGCAGGGTGGCGGTGTCGTCGTCGAGGTAGAGCCAGTCGGAAAGACCGAGTACGGCGACGAGGCCGGCGAGCGCGGCGGTGTGGTTGTCCGGCTGCTCCCGACCTTGCGCGAGGGCGCACAGCCGGGAGCGGGGAATGATCTGCCAGCGGCTGTGGCTGGGCAGGTAGGCATCAGCGCGGACCAGCCCGGCGAGGCGTCGCCGCTGCTGGTGGTGCAGGATCCCGGCGGCGAGCAGGCCGGCGCGGGTGCGGTCGTAGAGGTCGTCGCTGAACGCGCGCAGCCAGCCGCGCAACGGCGGTGGCATGGTGGCGTGCCGGATCGAGGCAAGCGCGGTGTCGGCGATCAGGTCCCCGACCGGCCGGTCGGCGTGTAGGTGCAGGCGCGGGTCGCCGCTGGGGCGGGTGGTGTCGTTCGGGTCGAGCACCACCCGCCCGGCGAGGAACAGGTCGATCAGGACCGCGCCGGCCATGCCGAGGGCGAGGGCCTGCCGATGTACGTGGGGTTGGCCGGTGTCCTCGTTGTGCCCGAGCAGGAACACCTCGTCCCGCAGCGGCAGCGGTCGAGTCAGCGCAGTCATCACCTACTCCTGCCCTTACCGCGGCCCGGCGGCGCGCTGCCGCAGGCGGGTGTGGACCCCGCCATATGCCGGGGACGGCCCGGGTAGCAGCGCGGTGTCGACCATCGCGGCGACGGTGTAGTTGGGATCGCACACGTTCCCGATCGGCGCCCGACCGGCTTGAGAGACCAGCTGGTAGGCGTCGAGGGTGTCCATGCCGGTCAGCTCGGCGATCCAGCCGACGAGGTCGGTGTGGGCGATGCGGTAGGCGTCCTCCAGGGGTCGGGCGCAGCCGATGGAGGCGATGCCGGTGTCGGTTTCCAGCCGTGGCCACACCGTGGGGGTCTTCTTGATGACCTCGACGGTGAGGGTGGTGACGGTGGCGATCTCGATACCGACGCCGCAGGCTTCACCGTCGCCTTGGCGGGCATGGCCGTCGCCGAGGGCGAGCATCGCCCCGTGCACGTTGACCCCGAGGTAGACGGTGGAGCCGGCCCGCACCAGGGGGGTGTCGAGGTTGCCGCCGTGGCTGTCCGGGACGATCGTGGACCGGGCCTCGAAGCCGGCCGGGGCGACACCGATGGTGCCGATCATCGGCTCCAACGGCAGGTCCACCTGGTGGCCGCTGCCGGTGGCCTGGAAGCGGACGGTGCCGGCGTCGCGGTCGATGCCGTACAGCCACACCCGCTCCTCCAGCGCCGGCTGCAGAGTGGCCGTGTGTGACGTCGACGTCAGGGCCCCGAAGTGTGGGAACGTCGAAGACACACCCCACTCGCGGGCTGGGGTGATGGACAGGATGTGCACGGCGAGGGTGTCACCCGGCTCGGCGTCCTCGATGAAGAACGGCCCCGACACCGGGTTGAGGTAGGGCATTTGGCACACCTGTGACGGCAGGTCCCCTGGACCGCACACCCGCCCGCCGAAGCAGTCCTCGGTGAACACCTCCAGTACCTCCCCGGACCGCAGGTGCCCCACGGGCATCCGGCCGCCGAAGGTGTAGGCGAGTTCGTCGCGGGCAGGCCGGTAGAGCACCGGTCCAGCCGTGTCGATGGTCATGGGGCTCACACTCGTTCCATGGCGTGACGGGACAGGGACGACTCGGTCGCGGTCAGCCCGGACAGGACGGGCCGGCGACCGGTGGCGTAGAGGCCACCAAGGACCAGCACTCCGAGGGCCAGCCACGCCAGGCCGAGGCGCTGGGCGGCGATGTTCGCGTTCACGACGACGTAGGCGAGGACGGCGAACCCGGCGGCGGGCATGACGAGGTGTGCCCACCAGTTCCGGCTGCGGCGCCGGATGAGGTAGTGCACGACCACGGTCACGTGCAGGACCAGGAACGCCACCATCGCCCCGAAGTTGATCAGCGACGACAGCAGCGTGATCCCGTCAGAACGGAACGACATGTAGAGGCCGAGGGCGAGGGACACCACGGCGGTGAGCAGGGTCGCGTTCAACGGCACGTTCCGCCTCACCGACACCTTCGCCAGGAAGGCCGGCAGCTGCCGGTCCCGGGCCATCGCGTACAGCAGCCGGGACGTGGCCACCTGCGCCACCATGCTGTTCGGCAACCCCCACGCGATCGCCGTCGCCACCGCGCACAGCGTCGCCAACCAGCCGCCCCCGGCGACGCGGGCGGCGTCGTAGAACGCCGTCCCACCCGGATCCCCGTCAGCCAGGAGGCCGGCCGGGTTCGGGACAAGCATCGCCGCCAGCCAGGTCTGGAGAATGAACAACACCCCGGCCAGCACAAGCACGGCGGCCATGGCCCGGCCGATCTGGCGGGCTCCGTCCCGGGTTTCCTCCGCCAGCATCGAGATGCCGTCGAAGCCCAAGAACGACAGCACTGCGATCGACACCGCACCCCCGACGAGGGACCAGGTGAAGGTGTGCGAGTTGTAGAACGCCTCCCCGCTGATCCGGCCCTTCCCCGCCAGCAGGGCGCCCGCGGCCACCACGAGGAACACCGCCAGCACCAGCAGCTCACCGATCAGCATCACCCGGGTCACCACCGCCGTCATGCGGATGCCCACGGAGTTGACGACCGTGTTGACGGCGACAAAGCCGATCAGCCACGCCCACACCGGCACCCCGGGCACGGTGGCGTGCATCGCCACCGACGCCACCAGATACAACAGCCCCGGCACGAGGACGTAGTCGAGCAGGATCACCCAACCGGCCAGGAAGCCGACCGGTGGGCTGATGCCCCGACCCGCGTAGTTGTAGACGCTGCCCGACATCGGGAACGCCCGCACCATCTGCGCGTACGAGAACGCCGTGAACACCAACGCGACCACGCCGATCGCGTACGCCAGGGCCACCATGCCACCCGAGCCGGCGTACACACTGCCGAAAATCGCCATCGGCGCGATCGGCACCATGTACACCAACCCGTAGGCCAGCAAATCCCGGAACCGGAGATGTCGCGCCAGCTCCTGCCGATAGCCATACCGGGAAAGGTCATTCTCGAAACTCATCCTGCTCCTCACGAATTATGCAGAGGTCATCTCGCGGCTGATGGGTTCGCAAGGAAAATGCTTCGTCAAGTGCGAAACCTTCGCTAGCGGTCTGGCCCGTCATGTGAGCGGGTATCTCAGCAATGAGAATTGCTCAATGGATGAGATGAGTCGATAGTGCTGATGCGGACACCGGGTATTGTCCGCATGCAACCGCCCGCGTAGCGTTCGACTACGCACGGTCAGACCTGTCCGGCGACGGCAGCGACAGACGGACGGCATCCAGGAGTACCAGTGGCGCAAGCTCCACGACGGCTCACCCCACATCGATCGGCGCTGCACGGGTTCGGAGCCGCGCTTCGACAGTGGCGCGAGCACCGTGGGCTGTCTCAGCGTGCTCTTGGCAGGCTGGTGCACGTCAGCGGAGACCTGATTGGCAAGGTCGAGAAGGCCGAACGTTGGCCGTCTACGCGCTTCATCGAGGCATGCGAGAGCGCACTGCAGGCGGGCGGTGAGCTCCTCCGTCTCCGGTCGGACCTGGAGAGCGAGCGTCGGCTGAGCGCCGTCGGTTACCGCGTGGCCGAAGGTGCCGAGGGCCGACTCCGGGACTCCCTCGATCATCCCGGCAAGCCGGACCTGTTGCACTCGTGGCCCGAGCAACTCGCATACCTCGCTGGCGCCGGCAACCGCACTGGCTACGCCGGAATGGCATCCACCGCCCACGCGCAGATAAGCGTCGCTGCCGCCATCTGCCGGCGAAGCCGCTCAGCCGATCGCCGGGAGCTGCTGATCGCACAGGCCCTGTGGGCAGAGTTCCTCAGCTGGATCGACGAGCAGAGAGACGCCGCCGATTCCGACGCTTGGTTGCGACGCGCCCAGAGACACGCCGTCGAGGCTGACGCGCCGGCCCTGACAAGCTACGTCCTGATGAGGCAGAGCCAACGCGCCATCGAGCGCTTCGATCCTCGGAATGCCATTGCCCTGGCGAAGCGGGCACTGAACGAGGCTCGGCTACCCGGCCGCATCCGCGCCCTGCTGCTGGTCCGTCAGGCTCAGGCGTACGCGATGGGAGGTGACCAGAACGCCTGTGCCGCCAGCCTCGAAGAGGCGCGCAGGGTCGTCGGCAGCGCAGACGGGGACTCGGAACTACCGATCGATGTTAGTGCTCACTGCGACCCGGTGTACGTGGCTGCCCACGAAGCCCAATGCCGTCTGCTGCTCGGACAACCGGCAGCTGCGGCCGATCTCTATGAGCAGCTCCTACGGCATTGGCCAGCGCACCAGCGTATCGATGAGGCGCTTTGGCGGTCGGCCCTGTCGACCGCCTACATCAACAGTGGCGAGATGGAGCGGGCGGCGACTGAGGCTGCCAAGGCCCTGGATTTGGCCACTGGCACCTCCTCCGCGCGGGCTCTGCGCTGGTTGAATCCGACGGCGGTGGCCCTTCGCCAGCAGGTGGCCGTCCCCGAGGCGGCGGCCTTCGTGCTCGCCTACCGGCAGGCGACCCTCGAAACGTGCAACCATTAGCCCGTGGACCTGATCACCACGGCGACGAGCACCGAGGAGTCCGAGCGAGCGGCGTCCGTCGCGGTCCTCCCGGTGGGAAGCTTCGAACAGCACGGCGCGCACCTGCCGCTACTGACGGACACCGTCGTGGCATGTGCGATCGCGAAGGCCGTAGCCGAGCGCTATGGGCTCTTTCTGCTGCCGCCCGTCACGATCTCCTGCTCCCACGAGCATGCGGCGTGGCGCGGAACGGTCAGTATCAGCGCCACCACCCTGGCCGCCGTGGTCGTTGATATCGCCGCCTCCCTGCGTCAATCCGGCATCAATCAGCTCGCCGTGATCAACGGGCATGGCGGCAACTACGCGCTTGCCAACGTCGTTCAGGAAGCCAATGTCGTCGGACCCAGGATGACTCTGTTCCCCGCTCGGGCTGACTGGGACGACGCCCGAGTGGCCGCTGACCTGCACAGCACAGCCCACCAGGACATGCACGCGGGTGAGCTCGAGGTTTCGTTGCTTCTGCACGTCGCACCGGAGGTGGTCCGTGACGGCTTCCAGGACGCTGACCACCTAGCGGACGATCGACGTCACCTCCTCACGCGGGGCATGAGTGGCTACACCGCCAGCGGCATCGTCGGTATGCCGTCCCAGGCGACCGCAGCCAAGGGAAAAGCCATACTCGAAGACCTTGTTCGCTCCTTCGCCGACCATTACGGCCTCCTGTCGAAACCCGAGGCGTGACGCTAGACGAGCCGTTGTCCGGCCGGTGTGCAAACTGTTCGAGGAGGCATCCGTGAGGCCGGGTGGCCGTATCCCTGAAGTGTCGGTGGAAGACGCCGTCCGCGCCTCGGTGAGCTATGACGAACTGCGTACCGCCGATGACGGCCTGTACTGGTTGGAGACCCGGCCTGACGCCGGTGGGGGCACGGCGGTGGCACGGTGGCGGTCCGGCGAGGGCAAGCGTGATGTCAGTCCAAAGGGCCTTGATGTCGCCAGCGGCGTTCACGCGTACGGGGGCGGTTCGTTCGCTGCTGCCAAGGGCACGTTGTGGTGTGCCGGCCCCGATGGCGTCTACCGGAGCCGCCGTCGCGACGATCAACTCGATCTGATCGCTTATGGCTCCTTCGGTGACCTGACGGTCGGCGACGGCGAGTTGCTGGCTGTGCGGGAGTCGGAGCGGGGTGACGAGCTCATCGCATTGACATTCACTGCTGCTCCGCCGATGCGGACTCTCGCTGTATCCCCGGGTTTCCTTGGTGCGCCGCGGACGGCTCCGGGTTGGTTGGCCTGGACGGCCTGGAGCGAGCGCGATATGCCTTGGGATGCGTGCGAGGTGTGGGTGGCCCGCTACTCGCCGGGTGGCGTGATCGAGAATCCTGTCAAGGTAGCCGGCGGTGCAGGGGAGTCCGCGGTCGAGCCGCAGTGGGGACCCGATGGGGCGTTGTACTTCGTCTCGGACCGCAGCGGCTGGTGGAACCTCTACCGGTGGGACGGCCTCAAGGCGCAGGCGGTGGCCCCGATCGCGGGTGAGTGCGCTGCTGAACCGTGGGAGTTGGGCTACGCGTCGTATGGCTTCCTCGACGACGGTCAGATAGTCGTGGCGGTGCAGGAGGGGCCGCGACACCGCCTTGTCGTCATCGGGCCCGAGGGCATTGTCCGCCCGGTCGATCTTCCGTACACGTCGATCAAGCCGTACCTGGCCGTTCGAGGGACGACGGTGGCGTTGATCGGATCATCGCCGACCGTCGCTCCGCAGGTCGCGCTCGTAGAGCTGGCTGGTGCTGATCCTCAGGTGGAGGTGCTTGCCCGGTCGGAGCACGCAGCACTCGACGGGGCGCAGGTATCGACGCCGACGGAGCTGCGCGTTCGAGTGGCCCGTGGTCGGGAGGTGCTTGCCCTGGTGTATCCGCCGACGGGCTCGGCGGCGGACTGGCAGGCACCGGTTATCGTCCGGGCGCATCCTGGGCCCACCGCGTCCTGCCTGCTGCGTCTCGATTGGCAGGCGCAGTTCTTCACCAGTCATGGGTTCGCCGTCGTTGATGTCGACTACCTGGGTAGCACTGGGTACGGCCGAGCGTTCCGGGAATCGCTGTACGGCCGGTGGGGTTTGGCTGATGTCGATGACTGCGCGGCCGTTGCTGTTCACCTGCTGACGGCGGGGCGGGCGGTGGCGGGGCAGGTGTTCATCCGTGGTGCCAGCGCCGGTGGATATACCGCTTTGCATGCGGTGACACAGGATGGGCCGTTCGCCGCTGCCACCGCCGTGTCGGCGATCGTGGATCCTTACCGGTGGGCGCAGACGGTGCCCCGATTCCAGCGGGCACACGCAATGCGGCTGCGCGGGGGCGCCGGCCCGGTCCGTGCCGCCGCTGTCCAACGGCCGGTGCTGCTGATTCACGGCACCGCCGACGGGGTGGCCGTGGTCGAGGATGTCCGCGAACTCGCAGACGAGATGACGTCTCTCGGCATGGCGCCTGCGGTTCTGCTTCTTCCTGATGTCGGCCACTACGTGGCGTCGTCCCGTCGAGCAGGCGCGGCACTTGAAGCGGAGCTGGTTCACTATCGCTCGGTGATGGCGAACGCGGCCAACGATCAACAGGCGTTACACAGCCGCCAGCGGTAGCCGGTGACGCACGTACTCGACGAACTCCCGGACTTCCGGCTCACACCGGTAGGGCTCGAGGTCGGCCTGCACCTCGACGATGCGCTGCAGGCAACGGTGTGAGGTGGTTCGTGCCGCGTAGTCGACTGCCTCGCGTGCGGTTGCGCAGGCTTCGTCGATGCGCCCGGCGGCGACCAGCGTGGAGGCCAGCAGTGCGGTGTCGATGGCGAGTCGCCGGACGTGAGTGGGGCTCAGGGCGGTGAGAGCATCGCCTAGACGATCTATTCCAAGGGTTCCGGGGCAGCGAACAGGAGCGAGGGTGTCCATGATCGACGTTGCGAAGCAACGATGACCATGGAGGCCACGTGCACGTCGATCGGGACACCCTCGCTACCGCACTGTACGTGAAGATCGACGATGAGCTGAAGGCGTCACCCCAGCTCAACCGGTGGCGACCAGCAGTCGGTATCGCTCCGAAGATCACCGACGCGGAGTTGATCACCCTTGCGGTGTTGCAGTCCGTGCTGAGCTACCACAAGGAAGCCCAGTGGATCCGCTACGCGCGCAAGAACCTGCTCCACCTGTTTCCCGACCTGCCCAAACAGCCCGGATACAACAAGCGACTGC
>NZ_FMCV01000044.1 GCF_900091565.1 Micromonospora marina
AGGTGACCGAGGTTCTCCAGCTTCGACTCCTGCAACGCCGTCGCGATCGACACCACCGCGGCACGCTCGTCCATCCCGGCCTTCTTCGTCGCCGCGATGATCGCCTTCACGTTCGCGGTCTGCTCGTCGCCCAGCTCGATCCGCGACTGCTCACCCTGCACACCATGCGGGATCAGCTTGTCACCCTGCACCGTCACGGCCACCGGCTTGGCGGCGTGCGTGGTGTCCGCCGCGTGGGCGGCCACCGGGCCGGCGAACACGCCACCGGTGAAAGCCAGACCAGCGATACCCAGCACGCTCTTCCGCAGAATCGTATTCATCAGAAATGCTCCATTCGGGGGTCGACGCATCCCCGGGGGACGGGATGCGCGGGCACCGTCAGGCGCTCGAAGTCTTGGGGGATCCGGTCCGTCCGCGAGGGCCCGAGGGGCCTTCTGCGCGGCGCCGGAAGCATGTCCAACGACCAGCCACCCGGCATCATTCCCGGGGACGCCACACGCCCACCAGGGGGCGCGGCGCGGGGCTTCACCTCGTCGGAGCCATCGTCAACGACCCGCCACCCGGGATCATTCCCCGGGCCCTCGCGGCGACCGCCCCGCAATCAGGGGGCGCCAGGCTGCTCGGTCGTTCACCCGGTCACAACGCCCCCGACCCGCCACCGATTCCACCCCCACAGCGCCACCCACCACCCCCGAACCCCGACAAACCCCTCACACCAGCCCTCCCCAGCACACGCTGCCCCCGGGGACGCCCACCACCGGGTCGATCATGAGGTTGACGGCGACAAAACGGACACCGATTGCCGCCCACTTCATGATCGACGCCCGCGGGGGCCGGCCAGCCGGGCGAGGGCGGGGCACCGCGGGCCCGGCCACGCGACCTTGCAGATCCGGCCCTCCGGGTGTCCCGTTCGCGTGGGTTGCGGGGCACGGAAGTCAAGATCGCGGGCGCCCGGAGAGGGAGGGACCGCCGAACCCGGACATGTCGTGGCGCCACAGGTCCAAGATCGGCGAGGGTGGGCTGTGGATCAGGGCTCGAACTTGTAGCCCAGGCCACGGACCGTGACGATGTAGCGCGGCGCGGACGGCTCCGGCTCGATCTTGGAGCGAAGCCGCTTCACGTGGACGTCCAGCGTCTTGGTGTCGCCCACGTAGTCGGCGCCCCAGACCCGGTCGATCAGCTGCCCCCGGGTGAGCACCCGCCCGGCGTTGCGCAGCAGCAGCTCCAGCAGCTCGAACTCCTTGAGCGGAAGCTGCACCCCGGCCCCGCCGACTGTCACCACGTGCCGTTCGATGTCCATCCGGACCGGGCCGGCGGCGAGCGTCGGTGCGCCCGTCTCGTTCGCCTCGGCGCTCTGCCGGCGCAGCACCGCCCGGATGCGGGCGACCAGTTCCCGCGGCGAGTACGGCTTGGTCACGTAGTCGTCGGCGCCGATCTCCAGGCCGACCACCTTGTCGATCTCGCTGTCCCGCGCGGTGACCATGATGATCGGCACGTGCGAGCGCTGGCGGAGCTGCCGGCAGACCTCGGTGCCGGACATCTCCGGCAGCATCAGGTCGAGCAGCACGATGTCGGCGCCGGTCCGGTCGAACTCGGTGAGGGCGGCGAGGCCCGTCGCGGCGACGGAGACCTCGAACCCCTCCTTGCGGAGCATGTAGGACAGGGCGTCGGAGAACGACTCCTCGTCCTCGACCACCAGTACGCGGCTCAACGGGTGTTTCCTTTCCTGTGGTCAGACCTGCCGGAGCTCGGCCGGGCCGGCCTCGATCCCAGCGGAGGCGAGTGTCGTCTCCAGGTCGTCCGGGGGGCGTGCGGGCAGCCGGAGGGTGAACGTCGACCCCCCACCAAGGGTGCTCGACACGTCCACCCGGCCGCCATGGTTGCTGGCGATGTGCTTGACGATGGCCAGGCCCAACCCGGTGCCGCCGGTCGCCCGGGAGCGGGCCTGGTCGGCCCGGTAGAAGCGCTCGAAGATCCGGTCGACCTCGTTGGGGGCGATGCCGATGCCCTGGTCCGTCACGGCGATCTCGACGTGTTCGTCGGTGCCGGTCACGTTCACCCGGACCGTGGTGTCCTCGGCAGAGTAGTTGATCGCGTTCTCCACCAGGTTCGCCACCGCGGTGGCGAGCTGGCTGTCGCTGCCGTACACGGTGACGCCCCGCTGCCCGCCGACGGCGATCTCCACCCGGCGGGCGGTGGCGGCGGTGCGGGTCCGGTCGACGACCTCGGCGAGCACCCAGTCCACCGAGACGGGTTCGGGGGCGGGCTGCGGTTCGGCGCCCTGGAGGCGGGTCAGTTCCAGCAGCTCCTGCACCAGGCGGCCGAGCCGGGTCGACTCGTGCTGGATCCGCTCGGCGAACCGCCGCGCGGCGACCAGGTCCTCGGACAGGTCGGGCGTGCCACCGGCGGCCGGCTCGGTGGCGTCGACGAGCGCCTCGGCGAGCAGTTGCAGCGCGCCGATCGGCGTCTTCAGCTCGTGGCTGACGTTGGCGACGAAGTCCCGGCGTACCCGCGCGAGACGGTGCGACTCGGTGACGTCGACCGCCTCGATCGAGACGTAGCCGGAGCCCAGTCCCATCGCCCGCAGGTGCACGCCGAGCGGGTTATCCCCGCTGCCGTCGCGACCCCGGGGCAGGTCCAGCTCTATCTCGCGCCGCACGCCCGTGCGGCGGACCTGCCCGGCGAGGGTACGGATCAACGGGTGCGCCGCGATCGACCCGGGCGTCGCCCCGGTACGGAGCAGGCCCATCGCGCGGGCGGCCGGGTTCACCAGCACCGGCACGTCGTCCGCGCCGAGCACCACCACGCCGGCGCGTAGCGAGTCGATCGTCTTGCGGCCGAGCCCGGATAGGCCCCCCTGCTGGTCGTCCGGAATCGTCGTCCTCCCTGCGTCACGACGGAGGAGTCCGCCGCCCCGCGACGCCCGGCGGCGCCGCCATTCGTCAACGGGTCCGGACAGCAGCGCCCCGGCGACCAACCCGGTCACCAGCGCCCCGGCCACCACGATGGCCACCGCCCATTCCACCCGGCGATCGTAGGGTCATTGTTAACCCCGGGATCGGGCACAGGGGGACGAACCACTCTCGCTTTCGGCAAAGTTCACCTGCGGGCCCTGCGTCGTTCATCCGCGTTCACCCTGGTGCCGGCCGTTCGGCCTAGCGTGGGGCGCGCACCTGCTCCTGCCGTACCCCGAGGGTGGCGGCCACCGACCCCAGGAAGTGACGATGCGCGACGAGTTCCGGGCCGACCTGCAGATTGTCAGCCAGTTGCTGGTGGACATGGCCGAGGCGGTACGCGCGGCCATGCGGCAGGCCACCAAGGCGCTGCTCACCGCCGACCGGACGGCCGCCGAGACGGTGATCGCGCGGGACGCCGAGATCGACGACCTCTACCGGCACGTGGAGGAGCGGGTCTGTGACCTGCTGGCCCGGCAGGCGCCGGTGGCCTCCGACCTGCGCGCGATGATCACCGCGTTGCACGTGGCCGCCGATCTGGAGCGGATGGGCGACCTGGCCGACCACGTGGCGAAGACGGCGCTGCGCCGCCACCCGTCTCCGGCGGTGCCGGCGGAGCTGCGGCCGGTCTTCACCGACATGGCGGGTATCGCCGACCGGATGGCCGAGAAGATCGGCTCGGTGCTGGCCAAGCCCGACGCCGCCGTGGCCGCCGAGCTGGACGGCGACGACGACGCGATGGACGACAGGCACAAGAGCCTGTTCGGGGTGCTGCTCGGCGACGACTGGCCGTACGGGGTGGAGACGGCGATCGACGCGACGCTGCTGGGTCGCTTCTACGAGCGTTTCGCCGACCACGCGGTGAACGCGGGCGAGCACGTGGTCTACCTGATCACCGGTTCCACGTCCGGCTGACCCCGGCCCCCGCGCAAGGAAGGGCCCCTTATTAACACTCAGTGTTAATAAGGGGCCCTTCCTCTACCGCAGACGTTAATAGGGGGCCCTTCCTTGCACCAGGTCAGCGGCCCTGGTTGGCGACCGCGGCGGCGGCGTCCTTGGCCGCCTCCGGGTCCAGGTAGGTCCCGCCGAGCACCTGCGGACGCAGGTCGGCGTCCAGGTCGTAGCGCAGCGGGATGCCGGTGGGGATGTTCAGCTTGGCGATCGACTCGTCGGAGATCTGGTCGAGGTGCTTGACCAGGGCGCGCAGCGAGTTGCCGTGCGCGGCCACCAGGACCGTCCGGCCGGCCAGGATGTCCGGCACGATCGAGTCGTACCAGTAGGGCAGCATCCGGTCGACGACGTCCTTGAGGCACTCGGTGCGCGGCATCAGCTCGGTCGGCAGCAGCGCGTACCGGGGGTCGCCGACCTGCGACCACTCGTCCGCGTCGTCGATCGGCGGCGGCGGCGTGTCGTACGACCGGCGCCAGAGCATGAACTGCTCCTCGCCGTACTCGTCGAGTGTCTGCTTCTTGTTCTTGCCCTGCAGGGCGCCGTAGTGGCGCTCGTTGAGCCGCCACGACCGGCGCACCGCGATCCAGTGCCGGTCGGCGGCGTCGAGCGCCAGCTCGGCGGTGCGGATCGCCCGGCGCAGCAGGCTCGTGTGCAGCACGTCAGGCAGCAGGCCGTGCTCGCGCAGCAGTTCGCCGCCGCGCCGCGCCTCGGTCTCCCCCTTGGCGGTCAGGTCGACGTCGACCCAGCCGGTGAACAGGTTCTTGGCGTTCCAGTCGCTCTCGCCGTGCCGCAGCAGGACCAGCGTCCCGACGGTGGGCCCCTCGCTCGCAGTCATGCCGATCATCCTGCCGTACGCCGCCGACGGACACGCGGCGACCTGTGGTGACGACCACCACGTGGAAAACCTGATGACCAGGGCTCGGGCCCGACACTAGGTTGTAAGGCGTCTTAATGAGGCCGGTCATTACCAAACAGGGGGCGTCGGGATGCGGACGGTGCGGGGCTGGTTCCAGGACACGGCGGGTGGCCTGCCACGGACGTTCTGGTACCTCTGGGCCGGTACGCTGATCAACCGGCTCGGCTCGTTCGTCCTGGTCTTCCTGGCCATCTACCTCACCCAGGAACGCGGCTTCTCCGCCTCGCAGGCCGGGCTGGTGATCGGCCTCTGGGGTGCCGGCGGCGCGGTCGGCACCACCATCGGCGGCACCCTGACCGACCGCTGGGGACGGCGGCCCACGCTGCTCACCGCGCACATCGGCGCGGCGGGCATGATGGTCGCGCTGGGCCTCGCCCGTCCGCTCTGGGCGGTCGCCGTGGGCGCGCTGCTGCTCGGCGCGTTCGCCGAGGCGGCCCGTCCCGCCTTCGGCGCGATGATGGTCGACGTGGTGCCGGACAAGGACCGGCTGCGCGCCTTCTCGCTCAACTACTGGGCCATCAACCTCGGCTTCGCCTGCGCGGCCGTACTCGCCGGCTTCGCCGCCCAGGGCAGCTACCTGCTGCTGTTCCTGGTGAACGCGACCACCACGCTGGTGACCGCGCTGATCATCTTCGCCAAGGTCGGCGAGACCCGCGGCCCGGTCACCGCACTCCCGGTCAAGGGAATGCCGGCTCCGGCCGGCGCGCTGCGCACCATCCTGGCCGACCGGGTGTTCCTCGGCTTCGTCGCGCTCAACCTGCTCGCCGCGCTGGTGTTCCTCCAGCACATCTCGATGCTGCCGATCGCCATGGGCGACTCCGGGCTCAGCCCGGCCACGTACGGCTCGGTGATCGCGCTCAACGGCGTGCTCATCGTGGTCGGGCAGTTGTTCGTACCCCGGCTCATCAAGGGCCGCAGCCGCTCCCATGTGCTGGCGCTCGCGGCGCTGGTGATGGGCGCCGGGTTCGGGCTCACCGCGTTCGCCGACACGGTCTGGCTCTACGGCCTGACCGTGCTGATCTGGACCGTCGGCGAGATGCTCAACTCGCCGTCCAACGCAACCCTCATCGCGGAGCTGTCCCCGGCCGCGCTACGAGGCCGCTACCAGGGCGTCTTCTCGCTGTCCTGGCAGCTCGCCGGCGCCGCCGCGCCGATCCTCGGCGGCCTGGTCCGCGAGCACGCCGGAAACAGCGCGCTCTGGCTCGGCTGCGCCGGCATCGGCGTCGTGGCGGCGGTCGCCCACCTGATCTCCGGCCCGGCCCGGGAGCGCCGCGCGGTGGTGCTGCGCGGGGTGGGCACGCCCGTCGCGCCGGTCACCGTCACCACCTCCCCGGCGCCCGAGGCGGCCGAGGCCGCGGCCACCGCACCCGCCGACCCGGTCCGGACCGGTTCCTGAGTACGCCCCGGCGCGACCGCCCCGAGGCGGGTGGTTACGGTACGGGGGATTCGGTAAGGAAACCTTCCTGGAGGACGTGTGCGCGGCCTGCGGCGCTGGTGGGACGACACGGCCGGCGGTCTGCCCGGCACCTTCTGGTACCTCTGGTCCGGCCTGCTGATCAACCGGGCCGGCGCGTTCGCGCTGCTGTTCCTGTCGCTCTACCTGACCGCCGCCCGGGGCGCCCCGCCGTCACTGGCCGGGCTGGTGGTCGGCGCGTACGGGCTCGGCGGCGCGGCCGGCACGCTGCTCGGCGGCGTCCTGGCCGACCGGTGGGGACGGCGGGCCACGCTGCTCGCCGCCCACCTCGTCGCCGCCGGGCTGATGGCGGCGCTGGCGTTCACCACGCACCTGGCGGCGATCGCCGTACTCGCCACCCTGGTCGGGGTGGCGCACTCGATGCCCAGCCCGGCGTTCGTGGCCGCCATCGTGGACGTGGTGCCCGAGGCTCGCCGTTCCCGCGCGTTCAACCTTCAGTTCTGGGCGTTCAACCTGGGCATGGCGGTGGCGTCGCTGCTGGCCGGCGTCCTCGCCGAGGCGAGCTTCGCGGCGCTGTTCCTGGTCGACGCCGCAGCCACGCTGGCGGCGGCGGTGGTGATCGCGCTGCGGGTGCCGGAGACGCTCGCCCGGCGGCCCGCGCCCACCCCTCGGGCGGTGGCCGGACGCCGCCCCGGGCTGCACACCGCGCTGACCGACCGCACGTTCCTGGTGTTCGTCGGGCTGACGTTCCTGCTGGCCGTGCTGACCATGCAGACCTCCACGATCATGCCGCTGGCGATGCGCGAGGACGGTCTGCGCCCGTCGGCGTACGGGCTGGTGGTGGCGCTCGGCGGGGCGCTCATCGTGGCCGGGCAGTTGTTCGTGCCCCGGCTCATCGAGCCGTACCGGAAATCGAGCGTGCTGGCCGTCTCCACCGGCCTGATGGCGCTCGGCTTCGGCGCGCTCACGGTCGCCGACGGGTTGCCGCTCTACCTCGGCGCGGCGGTGGTCTGGACGGTCGGGCAGATGCTCGCCGCGCCACCGAACGCGCAGATCAACGCGGACCTCGCGCCGCTCGAACTGCGCGCCCGCTACCAGTCGGTGTTCTACCTGACGTTCCCCGCCGCGTCGTTCGTGGCGCCGGCGCTCGGCGGGCTCAGCCTGGAGCACCTGGGCGAGCGGCACTGGCTGGTGGTGGGCGCGCTCGGCCTGCTGGCCGCCGCCGGGCACCTGCTCGCCGGGCCGCGCCGGGAGCGCCGGGTCGCCGCGCTGCGGGGGGCGGTGGCGGTACCGGTCGGATCCGCCCGCTGAGCGGGCGAGACAACGGCAGAGCGCCCACCCCGACCCCCGTCGAGATGGGCGCTCTGACCGTACGCCCGGCGGCGGCGGGCGACACTCACCCCCGTAAGCGTCGCCCGCTCGCGCCGCCGGTTCCACGGGCGGCACCGTCCCCCAACGGCGTGATCCACCCGATCTTCGCATCTCGCCTGCGCGGATCTGAGCGATCCACCGCTCCCCCGAACGGAAACAAGCGTGACGCGGTGTAATAAAGTTAGTTCGCCCGGATTCCGGATTCAACCCAGATCGCTGTCTCGCCCGTCACAGCGCCCGTGTCGGAGATCCGGCTGCCCGTGCCGTGTCCCTGGAATGGCAAACACGGCATCCCCGGGGTCCATTCCCGTAAACCTCAGCCGTCCTCGCGATTCGGGTTCTCGGTCCGGAAGAAGTTGCTCTGCCGGCCGTCCCGCAGCTGCTCCTGGTAGATCAGGTTCAGCCGCCGCAGGTCGAACGTGCGGAACCAGTCGTCCCAGGTGATCTCGCGGATCCGGCTGCTCTCCCGGTACCCGGGCATGTTGAACGTCAGCACTCCGGGCCGGTCGCCGCGCTCGGTACCCGCGATGGTGGCGGGCTTCGCGCCCCGCGCCCGCGCCCAGCGCTGGATCACCTCGTGGTTACGGGTCACCAGGCTCCGGCCCGGACGCTCCGGCCGGTCCGCGAGCGACGTGATGAGCTGCGACGATCCGATCGACCGGCTGGACGCCGGGCCACGGGACGGGGCGGCCTTCGCGCGGGACGGGGCGGCCTTCGCGCGGGACGGGGCGGCCTTCGCGCGGGACGGTGCCGCCTTCGCGCGGGACGAGGTCGCCTTCGCCTGGGCGGGTGCCGCCTTGCGCGTACCCGTCGCCTTGGCCCTGGCGCCGGTGGCGCGTGCGGCCGGCGCGGTCTTGGCCGGCGACGTGGCGCTCCGGCGGGCCGACGTGGTCCGCTTCGCCGCGGTGGTCTTCTTGGCGGCGGTGCTCTTGCGGGTCGCCGACGGCCGTCCGGCCGGGCCGGTGCTCCGCCGGGCGCCGCCCTCCCCGCGCATGGTCCGCGCCAGGGTCTTCACCAGTTCCGGCTTCCGCAGCGCGGAGATCCCGGAGACCCCGCGGCGCTTGAGCTGGCTGCGGATGTCGTCGACCTTCATCCGGGAGATCTCCGACTCCGACACCCTCGGGGTGTTCGGCGTCTGGTTGCCGGGTTGCCGCTTGGTCCGGGTCGCAGTCGTGCCGCGACCTGAGCTGTTGCGCTGAGCCATGGGACACGCTCCTCGACAGTCCGTCCTCGGCCCGCGGTGGGTCCCAGTGCTCCGCACCGCGCGGGGCGGCATACCCGTCAGGAGGACTCCGAACCTCCGGCGGACGATCCGGCAGTGGCGGAGGGCTCGAAGAGGTGCGCGAACGCGGCCAGGTTCGCGGTCGACTCGCCGCGCTTGACCCGCCACTCCCACTCCCGGCGGATGGCGGTGCCGAAGCCGATCTCCAGCATGCTGTCGAACGACTCGTCCGCGTACGTCAACACGGAACCGAGCAGCCGGTCCAGTTCGTCGGCGTCGATCCCGGCCAGGTTGACCCGCCCGGTCAGGTAGACGTCGCCGACGGAGTCGGTGGAGAACGAGACGCCGTACATGCGGGCGTTGCGCTGGAGCAGCCAGGCCCACAGCTCCTCGCGGCGCTCGTCGGGCTGGCGCATCACGAACGCCTCGATCCGCAGCGCGTGCTCACCCACGATCAGGTTGCAGATCGTCTTGAGCTTGTGCGTGCCGGGCAGCGTCACCGCGTACGACGCTTCGCCGGTGGACTCCCACTCCAGCTCACGCTCCGCGCAGACGGACTCGATCAGCGTGGCGACCTCACTCCTGCGGCTCATCGCACCCACTCTACGACCGGCGTACCGGGGCCGCCCGGTGGCGGATCACCACGAGCACAGCAGGGCCGCGTCGCCGCACCGGCGCGCCAGCCGGGCCCGGTGCTCGGTGATCGCCTCCCCGTAGACCGCGAGCAGGCCGGAGGCGGTGCGGTGCCAGGAGAAGTGCCGGGCGTGCCGCTCGGCGCCCCGGCCCAGCGCGGCACGGCGTACCCGGTCGGGCAGCAGCCGGGCCAGCGCGCGCGCCCAGTCGACCGGGTCGTGCCCGTCGATGAGCACGCCGCTGACGCCGTCGCGTACCGCCGTCACCAGGCCGCCCACGGCGGCAGCCAGCACCGGTGTGCCGCACGCCTGGGCCTCCAGCGCGACCAGCCCGAACGACTCGTTGTGCGACGGCACCGCGACCAGGTCGGCGGCGCGGTAGAGGGCAGGCAGGTCCGCACCGGTCTGCGGCGGGAGGAAACGCACCCGGTCGGCGATGCCGAGCGCGTGCGCGAGCTCGATCAGCGCGGTGGGCCGGTCCAGGCCGGTGCCGCTCGGCCCGCCGCAGATCACCACGGTCACCTCGTCGGCCAGCGCCGGGTCCCGTTCGCGCAGCGCGGCGGCGGCGCGGACCAGCACGTCCGGCGCCTTGAGCGGCTGGATCCGGCCGACGAACGCGACCACGTACCCGTCCGTCGGCAGGCCGAGCCGGCGGCGCGCGGCCCGGGTCGCGGCGTCCCGGTCGCCCGTGGCGGGACGGAACCGGTCCAGGTCGACGCCGGGCTCCACCACCGCCACCCGGTCGGGCTCGGCCGCGTACCGGTCGAGCAGGTCGCGGGCCTCGACCCGGGTGTTGGCGACCAGCCGGTCCGCCTCGGTGACCACCTGCTCCTCACCGATCACCCGGGCCTTCGGCTCGGGCCGGTCCCCGGCGGCCAGGCGGGCGTTCTTGACCTTGGCGAGCGTGTGCGCGGTGTGCACCAGCGGTACGCCCCAGCGCTCCTTGGCCAGCCAGCCGACCTGCCCGGAGAGCCAGTAGTGCGAGTGGATCAGGTCGTAGTGGCCGGGCGGGCGGGCCGCCTCGGCGCGCAGCACCCCGGCGGTGAAGGCGCAGAGCTGACCGGGAAGTTCCTCCTTGGTCAGCCCTTCCAGCGGCCCGGCGGTGACGTGCCGGACGGACACGCCGGGCGCCACCTCGACCACCGGGGGCAGGTCACCGGCGGTGGCCCGGGTGAAGATCTCCACCTCGACGTCGGCCTCGGCCAGCCGCCGGGCCACCTCCAGGATGTAGACGTTCATGCCGCCCGCGTCGCCCGTGCCGGGCTGGTGCAGCGGCGACGTGTGCACCGACAGGGTGGCGATACGGCGGGGCCGGGGCCACGGAAGGGCACCTCGCTGACGACCGACACCGGTGTGCAAATCCGCCACGTCCGCTCCCTCTGTCACGGTTGATGCCGTCCCGCACGACCGGCGCTTCTCGGTCAACCCGTGTGCCGGATGTCATCTTCCCCATCGGAGTACGGAAATGCTTTGCGCCGGGTCCCGGGCGTGACGGACCTCATCCCGCCGCCCGGCCCGGCGGCGGGGGACAATGACCGGATGAGTTCAGTCGCCATCGTCACCGGGGCGTCCAGCGGGATCGGCGCGGCCACCGCCCGCCGGCTCGCCGCCGAGGGATTTCACGTGCTCGCCGCCGCCCGGCGTACCGAGCGGCTGGCCGCGCTGGTCGCCGAGATCGAGAGGGCCGGCGGCGCGGCGACGGCGGTGGCCTGCGACGTGACCTCGGACGAGTCGGTCGCCGGCCTGGCCTCCGCCGCCGAGGCCGCGCCCGGGCCGGTCACGCTGCTGGTGAACAACGCCGGCGGCGCCCGCAGCCTGGACCCGGTCGAGACGGCCGACGTGGGCGACTGGCAATGGATGTACGACGTCAACGTGCTCGGCACGCTGCGCGTCACCAAGGCGCTGCTCCCGGCGCTGGAGCGCTCCGGCGCCGGCACGGTCGTGATCGTCAGCTCCACCGCCGGGCACGTGGTCTACGAGGGCGGCGGCGGCTACACGGCCGCCAAGCACGCGCAGACCGCGATCGCCGGCACACTCCGGCTCGAACTGTGCGGCCGTCCGGTCCGGGTGATCGAGATCGACCCCGGCATGGTGCGGACCGAGGAGTTCGGCCTGGTCCGCTTCGGCGGTGACGCCGACCGGGCCGAGGCGGTCTACGCCGGAGTCGCCGAACCGCTCGTCGCCGACGACGTGGCCGACTGCGTCGCCTGGTGCGCGACCCGCCCGCACCATGTCAACATCGACCGGCTCGTGGTCCGCCCGCTGGCCCAGGCCGCGCAGCACAAGGTGCACCGGACGCCGTGAAGCGCGAGGAGTGAGCCGGTTTTGCGAGCCCCGCAGTCGCTGACCCGGAGGCACTGATGGAGCGTCCGCTCGGCGTGGCCACCCGGGGCACCACGAACCCCAACCGGCTCCGGCGGGTGGACAACTGGATCGTCGAGACCTGCGGCGACGCGCTGCGCGCCGCCGCCGACCCGCTCGTGGTCGACCTGGGCTACGGCGCCACCCCCGTCACTCCCGTCGAACTGCGGGCCCGGCTCGCGGCCGGGGTCCGCGCCGACGTGCGGGTGGTCGGCCTGGAGATCGATCCGGTACGCGTCGCCGCCGCCCTGCCCGCCGCCGACCCGCCCGGGCTGACGTTCGCCCGGGGCGGCTTCGAACTGGCCGGGCTGCGCCCCGCGCTGGTGCGGGCGTTCAACGTGCTCCGCCAGTACGACGAGAGCGAGGTGGCCGACGCCTGGCGTACCGTCACCGGCCGTCTCGCGCCGGGCGGGCTGCTGGTCGAGGGCACCTGCGACGAACTGGGGCGACTCGGCTCCTGGGTGCTGGTGGACGCCACCGGCCCGCGCACGCTCACCCTGTCGGCGAAGCTGACCACGCTGGAGAGCCCGGCGACGATCGCCGAGCGGCTGCCGAAGGCGCTGATCCACCGCAACGTGCCGGGTGAAGGCGTCCACGACCTGATCGGTGCGCTGGAACACGCGTGGCGCTCGGCCGCCGGCTACGCCCCGTTCGGCCCGCGGCAGCGCTGGTTGCGAACGGTCGAGGCGGTGAAGGAGTCAGGCTGGCCGATCCAGGACACCCCGCGCACCTGGCGCCACGGCTACCTGACCCTCCCTTGGCCCGCCATAGCCCCCCGCTGACCCACCCCACCCCCGCCCCCGCCGCCGCCACACCCGTCGATCTTGGAGTTGTGGCGCCTCAGATGCCCGGTTAGCCCGACTTATCAGGTGCCACAACTCCAAGATCGCAGAGGCTTCGGGGCGACGCGGGCGCGGGAGTTCCGGGAGCCGGGAGCCCTTGACAACCCACTCACAGATCGACGAAAACGGGCGTCCCCGGGCTCGACGAGCACTTTCGTTGATCTTGCAGTTCTGCCCCGGGAAAGCGCGTGAGTCGGACATTCCCGGGGCCGTAAGTGCAAGTCACCCGGTCTCTTCGGGACGCCGCGCAGGCGTGAAAATGGTGGGTAGGTCGCCCGCCGACGCCGATCGATCTTGGTCCGTTTGAGGCCGTGTGCAAGTCTGGCGCCGGGGCCACGGACCTCACGGGTCACGCATTGTTGCTTCGAGCACGCCGGTCAGATTTTCGGTTTCCGACCGAGGCCCCCGGGCGGCCTGCCTCCTGGTCGATCACGGGTGCACGGAAGGGAACGAGGGATGGGTGGCAGGCGGGTCGAGGAGATCCCGGACGCCGACAGTGAGCAGGTCTGGCAGCGGGTGTGTGCGGTCGATGTGGCGAAGGAGTCCGGGATGGTG
>NZ_FMCV01000018.1 GCF_900091565.1 Micromonospora marina
CTCGACGGCATCAAGAACAAGATCGAGCCGCCGGCCCCGATCGACAAGGACCTCTACGACCTCCCACCGGAGGAGTGGGGCGACGTCAAGCAGGTACCTGGTTCCCTCACCGAGGCGCTGGCGGCGCTGGAGGCCGACCACGACTACCTGCTCGACGGCGGCGTGTTCACCGACGACCTGATCTCCACCTGGATCGACTGGAAGAACGCCAACGAGGTCGACCCGGTGCGCCTGCGGCCCACGCCGCACGAGTTCGCGCTCTACTTCGACTGCTGAGCCGCCACCGCCACCGCCCCCGCCACCCGCGGGGGCGGTGGTCGGCGGAAACGGCCTCGGGCCGGCCTCCGCCCTCGTACCGTCGAGACATGAACCCGCCTCACGACGAGCCGCCGACCGTTCCGTGCCGGTGGAGCCGTCGGTGAGGCCGCGGCCCACCACCACCGCCACCACCCCGCAGATCCCCGCCGTCCTGACCCTCGGGGTGGAGGAGGAGTTCCTGCTGCTGGACCCGGACACCGGCGAGAGCATGCCGGTCGCCGACCGGGTACGCGACGCGCTGTCCGGCACCGCCCGCGAGCAGAGCCGGCAGGAGTTCCGGCACAGCATGGTGGAGATGGTGACGCCGGTCAGCCCGGACCTCGGCGAGCTACGGGAGCAGTTGGTCACGCTGCGGCGGGCGGCGGCCCGGGCGGCCGGCGCGGCCGGGGCACGGCTGGTCGCCGTCGGCGCCACGCCGGTCTGCGAGGCCCACCGCACGGTGCCCGACGAGCAGCGTTACCACGACATGTCCCGGCGGTTCGGCCCGGTCGCCCACGACCCGGCGGTCTGCGGCTGCCACGTGCACGTCGGCGTACCCGGTCGGGAGCTGGCCGTGCAGGTCTGCAACCACCTGCGCCAGTGGCTGCCGGTGGTGCAGGCGCTCACCGCGAACTCACCACTGCACGACGGGCGGGACACCGGGCATGCGAGCTGGCGTTCGATGCAGCTGGAACGGTGGCCGAGCATCGGGCCGACGCCGCACTTCGACTCCGCCGCCGACTACGACGCCACGGTGGCGGACCTGATCACCGCCGGGATCATGCTCGACGCCGCGATGGTCTACTGGTACGCCCGCCCGTCCGCGTCGTACCCGACGGTGGAGGTCCGGGTCGGCGACGTCTGCCCCACCGTCGACGACACGGTGCTGGTCGCCGGGCTGGTCCGGGCGCTCGTGGCCACGCTGATCGACGACGTCCGGGAGGGCGTGTCCGCACCCCGTATCCGGGACTGCCTGGTCGCCGCCGCACACTGGCGGGCCGCCCACGAGGGCGTCGACGGCAAGCTGGTCGACCTGCGCACCGGGCGGCCCCGGCCCGCCTGGGACCTCATCGACGACCTGTTCGTCACGGTCACGCCCGCGCTGACCCGCCACGGCGACCTGGATCTGGTCCGGCGTGAGCTGGACCGGGTGCACCGGGACGGCACCGGCGCCACCCGGCAACGACGGATCATGGCCGGGACCGGCGGGGACGTCCGCGCCGTGCTCGATCACCTGGCCGCACAGACCGTGTCGACGTGAGTCGATGACCGGCCCGGACCGCGCCCGCTACCGGTCAACGCAACCCGGCGAACAGGTCGTCCTCGGGCGTGGCCGCGCCGGTGGTGTCCCGCACCCGCACGAACGTCTCCATGCCCATCAGCTCGGTGAACCGCTCCTGCCCCAGACGCAGGAAGAAGATGTTCTCCGCCTGGCTGGCGTGCGCGGCGAGCGAGGCGAACTTCTGCCCGCCGTAGGCGCGGGTGTCGACCCAGGTGGTGATCTCGTCGTCCGGCAGGCCCAGCGCCGGCATCTCGTCGGTCGCCTCCGGCTCGGGGAACTCCACCCCGATCTCCTTCATGACGGTGCCGAACTGCTGGAACGCGCTGCGCGGCACGGTGGTCCAGTAGACCTTGGCCGGGATGCCGGTCTGCTCGACAGCGGCCATGGTGATCCGGTGGGCCTGGATGTGGTCCGGGTGGCCGTAGAAGCCGTTCTCGTCGTAGGTCACCACCACGTCGGGGCGGTAGCGCCGGATCAGCTCGGCCAGCCGGTCGGCCGCCTCGGCCACCGGCGTGTTCCAGAACGCGCCGGGCGCCTCGTTCGTCGCCCAGCCCATCATCCCGGAGTCGCCGTAGCCGAGCGTCTCCACGTGGGTGACCTTCAGCGCCTCGCAGCTGGCGGCCAGCTCGGCGCGGCGCATCTCGACCACCGCCTGCGGGTCGCGCCCGGGGTCGCCCGGCTTGATCCCGCCGGGACCGTCGCCGCACCCCCCGTCGGTGCATGTCACGAGCACTGTGGTGACGCCCTCGGCCGCGTAGCGCGCCAGAACGCCGCCGGTGCTCGTCGCCTCGTCGTCGGGGTGCGCGTGCACAGCCATCAGGGTCAGGGAACGATCGGTCACCCCGTCACCATACGAGCATCGGCCGACGAACTAGCATTGCCCGGTCCGCAGACGGCGACGGAAGCGAGGCACGATGGGTTGGCTCCAGCGGTTGCTCGGTGGCGGACGGGTCGAACTGGACCCCACACGTCAGCAGGAGCTGCTGCGGGACGTCCGGCAGTCCTACGGGGCGCACGCCCGTCTCCGGTTCCCGGAGCAGGCCGACGCGATCACCCGGCTGCTGTCCGATGACGACGGTCTCGTGGTGGCCGCCGGGATCGTCTGCGAGGCCGCCGACCAGGCGCACGCCGACCTGCTCGCCCAAGCGCAGGAGGTGTTCCGGCGCACCGGGCGGCGGCTGCTGGTGCACCGCCGCAACTACCGGCCCCTGTGGAAGGAGGCCGGGCCCGCGCTGCGCTGGCCGCTCGGCGCGCTGCCCAGCGGCCTGCACCCGTACGCGCAGCTCAGCGCCGCCGTGGCAGTGGTCGGCGGGCGGGCCGACCGGCTGGACCGGGTGACCGACCCGCAGCCGTTCGTGACGCGCCTGTTCGAGGTGCTCGACCTGACCACCGCCGGCTGGGAGTTCGGCCGGGTGCGTGTGGACACCGACAGCGCGACGCTGGTGGAGCGGCTGATGGGCACCGGCGCGCGGGTGCTCGCGACGATGGACGACCCGCCCCGGCTGCCGCCTGCGGTGCGGGAGATGATGCGCCGCAACCACCGCATCGCCGTGTACGACCCGGCCGGTCCGCGTGTGGTCGGTGAACTGAACCTGGGCGCGCGGCTGCGCGAGACGCTGCTGGCCTGACCGGGCACCGCAGTCCCTGCCCCTATGCGCCCAGGGCTCCCGACCGGGCGACACGTCAACCGATGGCCTCTCGTGGATGAAGTGACACCGCCTCAAGGGGTGTTGCCGCTAACAGATCTGACTCGCGGTTCACGCGCCGGGCCGAGCGGGGCGCGGGAGCGGCCGGCCGGCCCACCCGGGCCACGTGCACGATCCGCTCCGGCGCCACGTCCAGCAGTGTGCCGAGCGCGTCCCGGGTGGCGGCCACGTCGACGAGCTGACTGAGCGGATGCGCGGCCAGCCCCGCCGTGTGCAACGTCAGCCACGTCCGCATCAGCACCCGTCCGAACTCGACCTGTCCGGCCGCGTCCAGGCCCGGCGGCGCGACGAGCGCCAGCACCCCGCCGCCCTGCCCGAGCGGATCACCGCCCGCGGCGGCGAGCAGACGCGGCAGCCCGAGCGGGCGCAACACCCGGTACGCGGCGAGCGCCGCCCGCAGCCCGGTCGCCGCCGCCCGGTCCAGCCCGAGGCAGCTGTCGGTCAGCCCGTCGGCCCGGTAGCGCGGGTCCGACCGGTCCAGGCGCAGCCAGCGGCGCAGCTCCGCCACCACGGCCGGGTCGGCGTACACCTGCCGGTCGGCCGTGCGCAGCAGCGCGCGCAGCCGCCCGGCCGCCGGCACGACGCGGACCGCGCCACCGGCCCGCCGGGCGACCGCGTCCACCGCCGCGACCACGTCGGCGTCCGGGCCGGCGGTGAAGCGGCCCCGGTGGGTGCGCCGGTCCCACACGTCGGCGGTGCGGAACGGCGTCCGGTACGGCTGCCGTCCCGGCCGCAGCCGCCCGGCACGCCGATCGGCCTCGTCGTGGTCGGCGGCCCAGTCCAGCCGCAGCCCCGCGTCGGCGGCGACGATCAGGCACGTCTCCACGAACGCGCCGAGCGACAGCCGCAGGTCCCGCCCGGCCCGATCACCGGCGGGCAGCGCGTCGGCCGGATCCCAGCCGACGGTGACCGCCCAGCGTTCGTAGCGCAACCGCCACGGCTGGGTGTTGTGCGCGCTCGGTGCCCGCCAGCACAGCGGCTCCAGCGCGCGGAACGCGGCGAGGTCCATGGTCACCGCTCCTTGGCGTAGAACGCGTAGCCGTGCAGCGGGCGTCCGCCGAGGCGCCGGTACTGGGCCGCCGACGCCGGATTGTCCCGCCCGACGTACGTGCTGCGCAGCGCCGTGTAGCCGCCGTCGTGCAGGTTGTGGTGCAGGTGCGCGGACAGCAGCCGCTGGTAGCCGCGCCCCTGGAACTGCGGCACCACGCCCTTGACGATCAGCACCGCCTCCCGGCGGTGCCGGCGCCGGGTGGCGAGCAGCCGCAGCTGGTTGACCGGGTTCAGGTCGCCGCGCACCGCGACCAGGAAGTCGCTGATGTCCGGCACGCAGAGCACGAACGCCACCGGTCGCCCGTCGCGGGTCAGGTAGAGCAGCAGCGCGGAGTCGAGCAGGTACGCCAGCCCGTCGGTCTGCCGCCGCAGCTGCGCCGCCGAGATCGGCGTGTAGTAGCCGAGCTGGGCGAAGGAGTCGTTGAGCATCCCGCGCAGCAGTTCGAGCTGCTGGTCGAGCCGCCGGGTGCTCCCCCGGTGCAGGTCCAGCCGGGTGCCGTCGGGCTGCACGCCGAGTGCGGGCGGCGGTCCGGCCGGCGGCGGGACCGGGCAGATCCAGGTGTCGGAGACGAAGCGCCCGGTGAACCCGTACGCCTCGTACGCGTCCGGGTAGTGCGGCGGGTTCCACGCGCTGTCCACGAATCCCCGGTCGGCGTACCCGGAGGTGATCACGCCGCCGGCCTGGTTGGGCAGCAGCGCCACCGGCCCGAACAGCAGATCCCGGCCGGGCGTGGCGTGCGTGGTGATCGCGTCGAACAGCGGCCGGGCGGCCGGCGCGGTGAACTCGGTGAGCCCGAACAGCTGGCACCGGCGGCCCAGCTTCGCGTCGACGTCCGCGTCGGTGTGCAGCGTGGTCCGCCCGGCCACGGTGCCGGTGGCGTCGCGCAGCACGTACATCGGCACGCCCTCACGCCACCAGCGGCGGATCTGCTGCCGGGGCGTCGGCACGTACCGGGGCTCGTCCGCGTACAGCCGGTCGGTGAGGGCGACGAAGTCGCGCAGGCCGCGCCGCCCGGTCACGCGCTCGAACCGGTGGCCGGTCACCGGCGCACCGCCGGACCGGCAGTCTCCGCGCCCAGCGGCGTGAACTGCTCGATGTGGCCCATCGCGCCGTCCTCGGCCCGCCACGCGCCGTTGGAGTAGCCATCAGGGGAGGCGGTGTAGAGCCTGATGAACCCGGCGGTGGCGTTACGGGTGCCGTCGGTCAGCCACATCATCAGCCTTCGGTGGTGCCGGGTCCGGGCGAACCGCAGCAGCGCGTCCCGGTCGGTGAAGAACGCGATGGTGCCGAGCGTCAGCGGGAACTGCCAGTAGACGGTGTGCCAGCAGTAGCCGGACATGCGGCGCATGTCGCGCACCATCCGGATCCAGTCGGGGGCCAGGCGCAGCAGCACCAGCGGGTTCGCGTACCGGGTGCCGCCGATGAACATGGCGCCGGCGCGGGCCTGGGCCGGGGCGCGGGAGAAGTCACGGGTACGCATCGTTCACCTCACCAGGTAGACGTTCTTGATCTTCTGCATGCCGGCGAACGGTCCGCCGTCCGGATCGTGCAGCTCGACCCGCAGGTCACCAGCGGTCGGGTCTTCCACCAGGGACTGCGCGAAGTCCCGCGACACCGAGGTGAGGTGCGCGCGTACCCCGTCACGGCACGCCTCGGCGAGCGCCGCGCGGGCCGCGGTGTCCAGCGGGCGGCGCAGCTCGACGTGGATCACCGGCCGGGTCTCCAGGCCCGCGTCCTCGTGCAGCGCCACGCAGAACCGGTTGATCTCGGCGGCGTGCGGGTTGCCGGTGTAGAGGCCGTACTCGACGTCCTGCGGGTAGAGGTTCGCGCCCAGGTAGGACACGGTGGAGTCGCTGCGGCCGAACAGCAGCAGCAGCGGCAGCGTCATCCGCTCCTCGGCCACCGCGGTCCGGAACTCGGCGCGGCGCACCGGGTCGGCGTGGATCAGCTCGACGATCCGCCGGTACGGCACCAGCAGCGCCTCGTCGCCCACGTTGTAACGCAGCCGGGGCTGCAGCACGTGCGGGCTGGCGACAGTGCACAGCAGTTCCCGCCGCTCGTTGGTCTCCAGGTAGGTGGCGAACGGGTTGTACTGGAACACCATCGGCAGCCGCTGCTCGCCCCGGCCGAGCAGTTCCGCGCGCAGTGCCGCGTCGGTGCGCAGCCGCCGCCGCAGCCACACCGTGAACCGGGTCTCCGCGCCGATGCCGATGGTCAGGTCCGACGCTCCGTACGCCGACCGCACCCGCACGAACCGCTGCTCCAGGTAGTCACGCAGCGCCTCGGTCATGCCCTCGCCGCCGCAACCGGCGAAGATCCGGTACCGCGACCACGGGAAGTCCTCGGCGTCGAGCCGGTCCCGCAGGTGTTTGAGGAACGGCGGGTACGCGGTCACCAGGTAGTCGTGGCCGGGACCGAACTCGCGCAGCGTGTCGACGATCTTCCCGAGGTCCGGGCCGGTGTTCTTCACGGTCGCGATCCGGGCCATCGCCGCGCCGGTGGTGGTGCCGGTCGCCCAGGCGCCCATCGAGTACGCGTTGATCACGAACGGCCGGCGCATCGGGAACACCAGTCCGGTGTAGCCGACGATGTCGCGGTGCACCGCGCGCAGTTCCCGCTCGCCGCGCGGCCAGTTGAACGGCCGCCCGGACGAGCCGGCCGACTCGTCGACCACCACGCCCCGCTCCGGCAGCCGCCCGTCCCGGCAGCGGGCCGAGGCGTCGTACGCCATCACGTACCCGCGCTTGTCGGTCTCCGGGAAGTCCCGCAGCCGGCGGCGCAGGCCGCCCGGGCGGGCCCGCAGGAACGCCTGGTAGGCGGGCACCCGCCGGGCGGCCCGCACGCACGTCGACCGCGCGTTCGCGGCGGCGAGGCGGTCCAGGAGCGGGTGGTGCCGCCGGGCCAACCACCGCCAGCCGGCCGGGTGGTGGGCGACGAGCCGGGCCAGCGCGGCGACCGCGCGGCCGGCGGGGGCCAGCGCGGCCTCGGCGGGCAGGGGCGTGTCGACGGTACGTGCGGCGACGTGTCGGTGCAGCATCTCGGCCATGACAGGAATCCTGTCGACGCCGCGACGCGGGCACATGAGCGACGGGACGGTACTGCGCTGAGTACGCGTACCCAGTGGACGACCACCCGGCCTGGACACGCTCAGTCACCATGGCGGCACTCGTCTGGTGCGTCGTCCCTGGTCCGGTGACACTTCGCCGAGGACCGGGGGCAAGCGTGAACGCACGAACGGGCGCTTCGAGAAGGTGACCGAGGAGACCTCGGAGACCGTGACCCGACGGTACCCGTCCTCGCTGGACACCGTACTCAATCTGGCGCGGCTGGCCCCCGAGGTGGCAAACGGGCTCGCGGACCGGCATTCGCCGTTCGGGCCCGTGAGCGGCGGGCGTTGCCGTGGACCGTGCCGCTCATGGGCTCCCCGCCTCGGCGCTCGTACGGAGTATCAGGCCGTGCGGACCGGCGACGTCTCCTCCGGCTCGCCGGCCCGGTCCGCGCGGATCCGGTCGATGTGGCCGGCCAGTTCGTCGGTGATCAGCAGGTCCCGCCGGATGTCGTCGTGCGGGTACGCCGTCCGCCCGACCATGTGCGCCGCGACCGGGGCGGTGGCGAGCTGGAACAGGCCGACCAGGACCAGCGTGGTGATGTCTACCCCGGTACGCAGCCGCAGCGCGCAGCCGAGCAGCACCAGCAGCAGCCCGAGCACCTGCGGCTTGGCCGCCGCGTGCATCCGCGACAGCACGTCCGGGAAGCGGACCAGCGCGATGCCGGCGGCGACGCAGAGCAGGGCGCCGGCGACGAGACAGATGCCGGCGACGGTGTCGAGGATCTCGTCGGGCGTCACTTCGGGCCTCTCCTGGAGGCGAACCGGGCGACGCTCACCGAGCCGACGAAACCGACCAGGGCGAGGACCACCAGGACCGGCAGCGCGGTGGCGTCCCGGCTGTAGGCCGCCTCGGTGGCGATGGCCGCGACCGCCACGGCGAGCAGCACGTCGGTGGCGACGGCCCGGTCGAGGATCGACGGCCCGCGGATGATCCGGACGAGGGTGAGGCCACCGGCCGCGACGAGCAGCACGGTGACGATCACGGCGACGACTGTCACGTCGGTGCTCCTTCCAGTTCGGCCGACCCGGAGGGTTCGGCCTCGTCGTGGCGGATCCGGTCCCGCTCCTCGGCCGAGCCGACGGCGGCGACGATGCGCGCCTCCAGTTCCCGCACGCCGTGCCGGAACCGTTCCACCTCGTCGAGGCCCCGAATCCCGATCACGTGCACGTAGAGCGTCCCGGTACGCCGGTCGGCCTCCACGATGAGACTGCCCGGCACCAGCGACAGCGCCTCGGCGGTGAGGGTGAGGTTGAGGTCGGTGTTCACCCGCAGGCGCACCGCGATGATCGCCGAGTGCGGCTCCCCGGGCCGGACGGCCAGCCAGGCGACCTGCACCGAGGCGACCACGAGATCCCGCAGGAAGCGGACCAGGAACCGCAGCAACGGAACCGGCCGGATCCGGCCGGCGAACGTCACCGGGGGCAGCGGGAAGACCACCAGCAGCACGGCCGCGACCACGAGCCCGCTGATCACGTTGGCCCAGCTGAAGGTGCCCCACAACAGCACCCAGACGGTGACCAGGCCGGTCACCGCGACGGCCCGGTTGCGCCGGCGGTCACGGGAGGTCAGCGGCGCTTTCGGCTGGCTGGTCACGGCGGTCCCTCCGGGAACACGGCCTCGACGTACGGGGCCCGGCGCAACAGGTCGTCGGCGGCGTCGGTGCTGATGTCGAACAGCGGTCCGGCCACCACCGTAAGCGCGAGGCCGAGCACCACGAGGGCGGCGGTGGACACGGTCATCAGCCGGGGCAGCACCGCCCCGCCCGGCGCCGGGCCGCCGTGCGGCTGTTCGGCACCGTCGGTACGGGCCGCCTGGTCGGCGTCGCCGGGCTCCGGCATGTCCGCGTGCGGTGCCCGCCAGAACGCGAGGTTCCACACCCGGGCGATGGCGTAGAGCGTGAGCAGGCTGGTGACCAGTCCACCGGCGACGAGCGCCCAGGCCAGGAACCCGCCGTCGTCGACGCCGGCCTGCACCAGGCCCAGCTTGCCGAGGAACCCGGAGAACGGTGGGATGCCGGCCAGGTTCAGGGCGGGCACGAAGAACAGCACCGCCAGCAGTGGTGACAGCCGGGCCAGCCCGCCGAGGCGGTCCAGCGCGGTGCTGCCGCCGCGTCGCTCCACCAGGCCGGCGGCGAGGAACAGCGTGGTCTGGACGGTGATGTGGTGCACCACGTAGAAGATCGCCGCGGACAGGCCGAGCGGGGTGGTCAGCCCGACCCCGAACAGCATGTACCCGATGTGGCTGACGAGGGTGAACGACAGCAGCCGTTTGATGTCCGACTGGGCCACCGCGCCGAGGATGCCGACCACCATGGTCAGCGCCGCCGTCACCATGAGCAGGTCCGCGGTACGACCACCGGGGAACAGCAGCGTCTCGGTGCGGATGATCGCGTACACGCCGACCTTGGTGAGCAGGCCGGCGAAGACCGCGGTGACCGGGGCGGGCGCGGTCGGGTAGCTGTCCGGCAGCCACGCCGACAGCGGGAACACCGCCGCCTTGATCCCGAACGCGAGCAGCAGCATGCCCTGGAGCACCAGGCGGGTGTCGTCGGGCAGCGCGTCCAGGCGGTCGGCGAGCTGCGCCAGGTTCAGCGTGCCGGTGGCGGAGTAGACCAGGCCGATGGCCACCAGGAAGATCAACGACGAGAGCAGGCTGACCACGACGTACGTGGTGCCGGCCCGGATCCGCGTCTCGGTGCTGCCGAGCGTCAGCAGCACGTAGCTCGCCACGAGCAGGATCTCGAAGCCGACGTACAGGTTGAACAGGTCGCCGGAGAGGAACGCGTTGCACACGCCCGCGGTCAGCACGAGATAGGTCGGGTGGTAGACCGACAGCGGCGTCTCCTCGTTGCCGTCGGCCATGCCCTGCCCGATGGAGTAGACGAGCACGCACAGGGTGACCGAGGCGGACACCACGAGCATCAGCGCGGCGAGCTGGTCGGCGACGAGCACGATGCCCATCGGCGCGACCCAGCCGCCGACCTCCACCACGAGCGGGCCGTCCAGTGAGGAGCGCACCAGGAGCATCGCGGCGACCGCGACGGTGGCGGCGAGCACGACGATGCTGGCCCACCGCTGGGCGCGGGCGCGGCCGGCGAGCAGCAGGGTGAGGGCGGCACCGAGCAGCGGCATCACCACCGGCAGCGGGACGAGCCAGGTCATCTGACGCCCTCCGCCGCACCGGTGGTGAGCACCCGCGCCTCGGGGCTGCCGTCGGCGGTGTCGGTGTCCGAGGTGCCCGGTCCCTCGTCCCGGTCGGCCAGTTCCATGATCCGGCGGTCCTCGACGTCGTCCTGCACCTCGTCGTGCCCGTTGAGGTGCCAGCTCCGGTAGGCCAGCGCGAGCAGGAACGCGGTCATGCCGAGCGTGATCACGATCGCGGTCAGCACCATCGCCTGCGGCAGCGGGTCGGACATGTCCTCCTCAGCGGTGGTGCCGACGATCGGCGGGCCACCGGCCCGGCCGCCGGTGAGCAGCAGCAGGTTCGCGCCGTTGCCGAGCAGGACGACCCCCATCAGGACGCGGGTGAGGCTGCGTTCCAGCAGCAGGGTGACGCCGGTGGCGAACAGGACGCCGATGACCACGACGTAGACCAGGTTGGGAATGTTCGGGCTCACACCAGCTCCTCTTCCCGCACGCCGGCCGGTTCGATCTCCTGTTCGTCGACCTCCTCCTGACGGTCCATCTCGGTGCCCAGGCTCCGCAGGATGTCCAGGACGAGGCCGACCACGATGAGGTAGACGCCCACGTCGAAGAAGACCGACGTCACGAAGTGCACGTGACCCAGCACCGGCAGGTGGAAGTCGAGCGTCGCGCTCTGCAGGAACTCGCCGCCCAGCAGCATCGCGACCACGCCGGTGCCGACCGCGACGAACAGGCCCGCGCCGAGCACCAGACCGGCGTCGACGGGCGCGGCGCCGTTGAGTTCGGTACGCCCACCGGCCAGGTATCGCACGGCGAGCCCGAGCCCGGCGACCAGCCCGGCGGCGAAGCCGCCGCCGGGGGCGTTGTGGCCGGAGAAGAGCAGGTAGATCGAGAACAACAGGATGGTGTGGAAGAGCAGGCGGGTGACCACCTGGAGGATGACCGACTGCTGCCGGGAGGTCGCGCCGCTGGTCAGCCAGCGCGGGCGCGACGACTGCTGCCGGCCGGCGCCGGGGATGCCGCTGCGCAGGTCCAGCGCGCGGGAGCGGCGGAAGATCAGGCTGGCCACGCCGGTGGCGGCCACCACCAGCACGGCGATCTCGCCCATCGTGTCCCAGGCGCGGATGTCGACGAGCGTCACGTTCACGACGTTCTTGCCGCCGCCGTAGGAGACGGCCTCCGCCGGGAAGCCGACCGAGACCGGCACGGCCGTCCGGCTGCCCGCCGCCACGTACGCCATCCCGGCGGTGACCACGCCGACGGCGACGCCCAGCGCGACCCGCAACCGCCGGCTGGCGCGGGTCGGGCGGGCCGAGAACCGGCGCGGCAGCCGGCGCAGTACCAGCACGAACATCACGATCGTGACGGTCTCCACCAGGAACTGGGTGAGCGCGAGGTCGGGCGCGCCGTGCAGGATGAACATCAGCGCCGTTCCGTAGCCGGTCACGCCGACCAGGATCATCGCGGTCAGGCGGCGGCGGGCGCGCGCGGCCACCAGCGCCGCGACGACGATGACCGCGCCGGCGACGGCCTGCAACGGGGTGTCCCAGAGCTGGAACCGCCGGGCCCACGGCGCACCGGCGAGCACCGCGCCGCCGGGCAGCACGACCAGCACCAGGAGGATGACGCCGAGGTAGAACGGCAGCGAACCGCGCTGGGTGGCACCGGTCAGTTCCACCGCCGCGCGGTCGACGGCACCGGCGATCCGGTCGTAGCCGGTGGTGCCGTCGAAGGGCAGCCGCGGCAGGTGGGGCCGGCGCCGGTGCAGCAGCAGGAACAGCCCGAGACCGCCGGCCACGGCCAGCGCCGACAGGCCGAGCGCCGGGGTCAGCCCGTGCCAGAGGGCCAGGTGGTAGCCCGGGTCGGTGGTCGGGAACTGGTCGGCGTACGGCGCCAGCACCCGGTCCACAACCGGGGCGAGGACGCCGACCGCGAGGCCGGCGAGGGCGAGCACCGCCGCCGGGCCGATGAAGGCCGGCTCGATCCGGTGCGGCCGGGTCTCGGCCACGCCCGGTTTGGTGGCGAATGCTCCCCAGAGGAACCGCGCGGTGTACGCGACGGTCAGCGCCGAGCCGGCCACCACGCCGGCGAGCACCACCAGTTCGGTCGTACCGCCGTGCAGGAACGCCTCGAGCGCGGCCTCCTTGGCCACGAAGCCGATCAGCGGCGGCAGGCCCGCCATCGAGGCGGCGGCGAGTCCGGCGACCGCCGCGAGCACCGGCGCGCGGCGGCCCAGGCCGCTGAGCTCCCGCAGGTCGCGGGTGCCGGCGACGTGGTCGACGACGCCGACGACGAGGAACAGTGTGGCTTTGAACAGGGCGTGCGCCAGCAGCATCGCGGCACCGGCCAGTGCGGTGTCGCGGGTGCCCGCGCCGAGGATCACCATGAGCAGGCCGAGCTGGCTCACCGTGCCGTACGCCAGCAGCAGCTTCAGGTCGGTCTGCCGCAGCGCCGTCCAGCCGCCGAGGAACAGGGTGACCAGGCCGCCGGCCAGCAGGACGCCGCGCCACACGGTGGCCTGGCCCACCGCGGGGCCCATCAGCGCGGCCAGGAACACGCCCGCCTTCACCATGGCGGCGGCGTGCAGGTACGCGCTGACCGGTGTGGGCGCGGCCATCGCGCGCGGCAGCCAGAAGCTGAACGGGAAGATCGCGGACTTGCTGGTCACGCCGAGCAGGACGAGCACCAGCGCGACGGTGAGGTAGCCGCCCTCGGGCAGGTTCCCGGCGATCTCCGACCACCGGTACGAGCCGGCGTGCTGGCCGAGCATCACGAAACCGGCGAGCATCGCCAGGCCGCCCAGTGTGGTCACCAGCAGGGCCTGCATCGCCGCGCGGCGGCTGGCCCGTTCGGTCGGGTCGCTGCCGATCAGCAGGTACGAGAAGACGGTGGTGAGTTCCCAGCACACGTACAGCAGCAGTAGGTCGTCGGAGACGACCAGGCCGAGCATCGCACCGGCGAACGCGACGAACACCGCGGCGAACCGGCCGAGGCCGGGATCGCCGGAGCGGAAGTAGCGCGCGCTGTAGGCCAGCACGAGGGCGCCGACGCCGCCGACGAGCAGCACCAGCAGCCAGGACAGGGTGCCCATGCGCAGGGCGATTTCCAGGCCGAGCTGCGGCACCCAGGTGGCGGTCTCGACGACCGGCCGGCCCGCGCGGACCGGCTCGGTCCGGGTCAGCGCCCAGATCAGCGCCGCCGCCGGTACGGCGGCCAGCAGGTAGAGGGCCCGCCTTCCGAGGAGGCGTACCAGCACGGGGGCGGCCACGGCTGCGAACGCATGGACCGCCACCAGAACCAGCACACACACTCCCCAAGATCGACCTGCGGTGTGTCAACCCTAACCGGCGATGTGGGGAGGCGGTATGTCGAGAGAATCACGCGAACGTGTGGTGTCGACTCCGCTCCGTTCCGGGTAAGGAGTGGGGTTCAACCCGCCCGGTACACCGGCGTCCGGTGCCGGCCTGCTTCCGCGTGCCCGGCTGGCAACGACGCTGAGCACGCACGGGGCTGTCGTGGCGGGCGCCGGCCGGTAGCGTCGCCGCCATGGATGTCGACGACGTCGCCGGCCGGCTCGGCGTGCCCGCCGAGGAGATCGACCGGGTGCGCCGGCTCGCCGGTGACCGGCCCGCCGCGCCGCTGCCCGCCCGGGCGGACGCGCCCGCGCTGCTGGACCGGCTCGCGGTACGCTCCGACGACGCCGCCGAGATCCTGGCGGGCTGGCCGGAGCCCGGCTCCCCACTGTGGACCCCGGAGCTGCGCTGGCTGCTCGACCGCTCGACCGCCCTGGTCCGCGCCGACCTCGGTGGCCACGCCTGGCTGACACCCGGCCCGGCGCTGCCCCGCGACCGGGGTCCGGCCTGGCGGCACCTCTACGTCTACGCGTACCTCGCCCTGGTCGACGCCGTCCGGGGCTACCACCGCGACCACGGCGTCCCCGACGACGTGTCCTGGGCGACGCTCGCGGACCTGGGCACCAACCTCGCTGTCGACCGGCGGATGAACGGCGACGGCTGGCCGGTCATGCAGAGCTGGCTGACGCTGCACGTGCGCGGCGGCCTCTACGAGCTGGGCCGGCTCCAGCACCAGCGCGGCGACGCCGAGGCGGTCGACCTGCACATCCCGGACGCGGGACCGCTGACCCCGGAGGCCGTCGACGCGTCGCTGGGACGGGCCCGCGTGTTCTTCCCGCGTCACTTCCCCGGCGAGCGCTACACCGCGTTCTCCTGCGGCTCCTGGCTGCTGGACCCGCAGTTGCGCGAATACCTGCCGGAGCACTCCAACATCGTCCGGTTCCAGCGGCGGTTCACGCTGGAACCCCACCAGGAGCAGGACACGCCGGACGGCGACGTCGAGGTGCTGCGGTTCGTGTTCCGCAGCCTGAGCACCCCGCTGGACCGGCTGCCGCGCCGCACCGTGCTCCAGCGCGCGGTGATCGACCACATGCGGGCGGGCCGGCACTGGCAGTGGCGCCGGGGCCGCTTCCCGATGTAGTCAGGTCAGCGGCCGCAGGCCCCGGTCCGGCCCGGCACGCGGTGGCACCGGCGCTCCGCGCGCCAGCCAGTCGTCGAGCGCGACCGGGTCGCCGAACAGCAGCACCGGTGGCCCGGCCGGGTCGGCCGCCCAGGCCCGCATCCGCTGCCTCGTCCGGCCGAACCCGGTCAGGTGCCACACCAGGATCGAGTCGCGGGACAGCACGCTGCCCAGCGTCTCCCGGTTGCCGTTGCAGATCAGCTCTCCGCCGGCCAGGCGCCGCAGCGTACGCCGCAGCAGCCGCCGGAACGAGACACCGCGCGGATAGTCCAGGCCGATCACCAGGTCGGCGCGGCCGAGGACCACGTCCCGCCAGCCGTGGTACGCGCCGTCGACGATCCACCTGTCGCGCCGGCAGATCGCCTCGATCCGGCGTCGCTGCTCGGCCACCGGCACCTCGACCCACCCGGGCTCCCACAGCAGGTCGTCGACCGGATGCCAGGGCAGACCGAAGCGCTGCGCCAGATGCGCGGCGAGCGTCGACTTGCCGGAGCCGTGGACGCCCTCGACCAGGATGCGGGCCGGGGTCATGGCAGCAGCGTAGGCACCCTGCGCACCCGGCGCGATCCGGGCGGCCGGGTCAGTGCGCGACAGCGACGGCGGGCGCCGCCTCCAGCCCGGCGAGCCGGGAGGGCCGCACGACGACGAGCAGCACCAGCAGCGCCGCCACCATCCCGCCGGCCACCACCAGGGCCATCGCCACCGCGCCGGTGCCGAGCACACCCACCAGCGGCGCGGCGATCGCGCCCACACCGAACTGCACCGCGCCGAGCAGCGCGGACGCGGTGCCGGCTGCCTCGCCGTGGCGGGACAGCGCCAGCGCCGGCGCGTTCGGCATGGCCAGACCCGCCGCCGCCAGCACCAGCCACAGCGACACCAGCAGGGCGGGCAGCCCGCCGACGCCGGTCGCGGCGAACACCACCAGGGCGAGTCCGGCCACCGTGCCCGCCACCAGCGACGTCACCAGGATCCACTGCGACGGGTAGCGGCGCAGCAGCCGCACGTTGTACTGGGTGGCGCCGATCAGGCCCACCGCGCCCGCGCCGAACGCCAGGGCGAACTCCTGCTCGTCGAGCCCGTAGGTGTCCTGCAGGACGAACGACGAACCCGCGACGTACGCGAACAGCGCGGCCATGGCGAGCCCGGCCACCAAAACCAGGCCGACGAAGACCCGGTCCCGGAGCAACCCGCCGTAGTTCATCACTGTCGCCACGACCCCGCCGCGCTGGCGGCGTGCGGGCGGCAGCGTCTCGGGCAGCGCGAGCGTGGCCAGCGCGACGAGCAGCACCCCGAAGGCGGCCAGGGCCACGAAGACGCCACGCCAGTCGGTCCACCGCAGCACGCCGCCGCCCAGCGTCGGGGCGAGGACCGGCGCCGCGCCCATCACCAGCAGCAGCCGGGACAGCATCGTGGCGAACGCCGACCCGGTGAACAGGTCACGTACCACCGCCATCGCCACCACAGCTGTCGCGGCGACGCCGAGGCCCTGCACGACGCGCAGGACGCCCAGGACGGCGACGTTCGGGGCGATCACGCACAGCGCCGAGGCCACGATGTGCAGCAGGAGACCGGCGATCAGCGGGCGGCGCCGCCCGACCGCGTCCGACAGCGGCCCGATCAGCAACTGCCCGATGGCGAGTCCGGCGAGCGTGCCGGTGAGCGTCAGCTGGACCGCCGCCGACGTGGTCGCGAAGTCGGTGACGATCGCGGGCAGCGCGGGCAGGTACATGTCGATGGTCAGCGGCCCCACCGCGATCAGCGAGCCGAGGACCAGCACGAGCTTGAGCCGCTGTTCCCGGCTCATCAGGTCGCCCGGGGTGGACGTCGGGGTGGCATCGGTCGTCTGGGTCGTCTCGTCCCGGTCGGCGTACGGCTGGGCGCGAGAGGGTGCGGCACTCACACAGTGAGTCAAATACGCCTCCGGTGGCCGCATTCCCGTACCGGCGAGAGGTAACGCAGGTCACGTGGCCCGGGCGGGCCTGCTCACCGGTGCAGCGCGTCGCCGAGCGCGGCCAGGTACGCTCCGGCCTGCGCCCCGTTGACCAGCCGGTGGTCGTAGGCGAGGCCCAGGTCCGCCACCGTGCGCTCGCGTACCCCGCCGTCGCCGTCGAGCACCACCTCGCGGTGCACGTCCGGCAGCGACAGGGCGCAGGTGACGCCGGGCGGGATGATCGGCCGGGCCACCGTGACGCCGGGTGTGTCGTTGAGTGCTACCAGGACGTTCATGCCGGCCATGTCCTCCTCACGCAGCCGCCCGCGCAGCGCCTTCATCCGCAGCGCGACCACGGCGTCGGCGAGGTCACCGAGGTCCAGCCGGGCCGCGTCGCGGATCACCGGCAGGAACAGTCCGGTGCCGACGTCGACGGTGAGCCCGATCGACGGCGCTTCCGCGTCGAGGATCCGGCCGTCGTCGGTGAGCCGCGCGTAGAGGCCCGGGAACCGCTCGTGCAGCGCCGCGACGGCGGCGATGACGACCTCGGTCAGGCCGACCGCGGCGCCGGTCTCGTCGGCGGCGCGGCGGGCGTACGAGAGCGCGGCCGTCACGTCGACGCGCACGGCGGTGAACGCCACCGGGATCTCCCGGTGCGACGTCGCCACCACGTCGGCGATGCGGCGTTGCGCCGGTGGCAGCGGCCGACCCGGCGGCACCGCCCGCGTCCCCACCGCCGCCGCCGGCTCCGGGTACGCCGCAGCGGGCGAGCCCGGACCGGAGCGGACCGGGGCGGGATCCGGCCGGACCGCGGCGGTCCCGTTCGGCGGCGGCAGCGGCACGGCCGACGCGGACCGGATCCGGCCGATGGGCGCGCCCGGGGCGCAGTCGGTGCCGGCGGTCACCTCCTGGCGCAGCACGCCCGCCTGCGTGGCGGCCAGCTCCTCGATCGCCTTGGACGTCTCGACCGCCGCGATCGGCTCGCCGGCCTCGACCGTCGCGCCGTCCGCGACCAGCCATTCCAGCAGCACGTAACTGTCGTCGTTGGGGTTGAGCCGGGGCACGTCCACCGGGACGCCCGACGGCGACGCCGAGGTCGGGGCGGACGGCGGCGGACCGCCAGGTGAGTGGTCGGTGCGCGGCACCGGAACCGCGGCGGGCAGGCGCATGATCCGGTCCAGGATCGCCTCCGCGCCGAGCAGCATCGTTCGTTCCAGGTGCGGCGCGGACGGAATGACCCGGTCGGCGGAGCTGACCAGCTCGACCGGGCCGCGCAGCAGCGGCCACGCCTCGGCGTGCAGGCGGGCGGCGACCTCGCTCCCCCACGTGCCGCCCGCGGTGCTCTCCTCGGCGACGATCACGCCGTGGGCGCCGCCGAGCAGGCCGCGCAGGCCGTCCACGTCCACCGGGTAGAGCCGCGCCGGGACCAGCACCTCGACCGTACGACCCCGCTCGGCGGCCCGCGTGGCGGCGGCGATCGCCCGGTCGGCGACCCCGCCCGGCGCGATGACGAGCGTCGGGGCGCCGGTGGCGTCCGGGTCGTGGACGCGGGCCCAGTTGCCGTCGTCGCCGCGCAGTTCGAAGGCGAGGCGGTCGTCGACGCGGCCGTCCACGTACCGCCGCCTGCCGTAGAGGACCTTGTCCTCGAACAGCATGGCCGGTTCGTCGCGGCGCAGCGCGGCGGCCAGCACGTCGGCCGCGTCGTGCAGCGGGGACAGCTCGTAGAGCGCGAGGTGCGGAATGCCGATGAAGTGCTTCTGCGGGCTCTGGCTGTGCGTCGCGCCGTAGCCGCGCCCGCCGCCGACCGGGCAGCGGATCACCACCCGCATCGGGGTGCGCTCGCCGTACATGGTGACGGACTTGGTGATCAGGTTGAGGATCGGGTCGAACGCGAGACCGGCGAAGTCGCCGAACATGATCTCGACGATCACCGTGTCGCCGCACAGCGCCAGGCCACCCGCGACGCCGGTGATGCCGTTCTCGCTCAGCGGCGTCGACAGCACCCGGTCCGGGTAGGCGGTGGAGAGCCCCTGGGTCACCTTGAACGCACCGCCGTACGGGTCGGCGACGTCCTCCCCCAGCAGCCAGGCCCGCTCGTCGGCGGCGAACAGCGCGTGCAGGGCCCGGTTCAGGTTGCGGCTCACCCGCTCCGCGCGCGTCACGCCGCCGCTCCGCGCGCGAGCGGCCGGGCCAGCACCTCGGCCGAGACCTCCGCGACCCGCTGCCGGGCCCGCGCGTCGGCGGCCGCGAACCGGTCCGGGTACGCCTCGGCGTACCGCTGGAGCCAGTCGAGGCGGCGCAGGCGACCGAGTTCGTCGGCGGGCCGGGTGTCGTCGCCCTTGCTGTGCGGTCCGAGCCGGACCGTGTGCTGCACCAGCACGTGCGGCGCCCGGGTGGCGCGGACCCGCTCGACGTGCGGCGCGGCGGCGGCGCGTACCTCGGTCAGGTCCAGCGAGTCGGACTCGCTGACGGTGATCCCGAACCCGGCGACCCGGCCGGCGATGGTGCCGGCGAGCTGGGCGGTGGTCGGGGTGGACTGGGCGATCCGGTTGTGCTCGACCACGACGAGCAGCGGCACCCGCCACAGTGCCGCCATGTTCAGCGCCTCGTAGACGGCGCCCTCGCCCCAGGTGCCGTCACCGATGTACGCCACCGCTATCGCGTCCTGCCCGGTGCGGTTGAGGTGCAGTCCCACGCCGACCGCGGCGGGCAGGCTCTCCCCCTGCACGCCGGTGGACAGGAACCGGTCCCGGCGCAGGTGCTGGCTGCCGCCGTACCCGTGGCACACCCCGCCGTCGCGGCCCAGCAGTTCCGCCAGCAGGCCCTCCGGGTCGCCGCAGTGTGCCAGGTAGTGCCCGTGCCCACGGTGGTTGCTGAACACGAAGTCGCCGGTCAGCAGCGGGGCCAGCGCGACCGGGACGTACTCCTGGCCGAGGCAGGTGTGGGTGGTGCCGGCGAGGTGACCGTCGGCGTACAGGCGCAGCAGGTGCTCCTCGAAGCGGCGGATGAGCAGCCCGGTGCCGAGGTCGGCGTCGTCGAGCGGGGCCGGCGCGGTGCTCACTCCGGCACGCCCCGCTGGGCGAGCAGCGTGCGCAGGTCGGCCACCGACCGCACGGTGCGGATCTCCCGGGGCGTCAGCGAGATCCGGTACGCGTCCTCGACGGCCGCGACGATCTGCAGGTGCCGCAGGCTCACCCACGCGGCGGTGGTCGCGGGGCCGGTCTGCGCGTCGACCTGGTCGACGGGCAGTTCCAACACGTCGGCGACGAGCCGCACCAGCCGGCTGGACATGCTCATACCTCGATGATCGTACAGGCCCAGTGCGTGCCCCGGCCCAGCGAGATCAACGCGACCCGGTCGCCGTCGTGCAGCTCACCGGCGCCGAGCAGACGGTTTAATCCGAACAGTTGGTCCGCCGCGCCGAGATGCCCGTACTCGGCCGCCAACTCCCGGTTGGTCCGCTCCGGCGGCACCTTGTGGGCCTCGGCCAGCGACGTCATGGCGCGTTCGTTGTCGGCGACCAGAATCAGCCGGGCCAGGTCGGCGACGGTGACCCCGGCCCGCTCGCAGGCGCGTTCGGTGACCCGCGCCATCCGCTCGTCGAGGTGGCGGGCGTACTGCGCGAACTGCTCGGGGTCGTAGTCGAAGAACTCCATCACGTGCCACACGTCGCGGGCGGCGGGCGGCTCGGCGCCGGGTGCGAACGGCGCCGCCGCGCCGCCGCCGTCGAGCCGGTAGAACCCGGCGTAGCGGCCGTCGGTGGCGGCCTCGGTGGCCTGCCAGCGCAGCCGGGGGTGCCCGCGCCGGGCCACTGTGGCCACCGCGCCGTCGGAGAACACCATCGGCTGGGTGTCCATCCGGTTCCAGTACGCCTCGCAGGTCCGGTTCGCGGCCACCACGAGCGCGGTGGCGTACCCCGGGTGAGTGGCGAACTTCCCGGCGACGGTGTCGAGGCTGAGCACACCGGTGGTGCACGCCTGGGTGAGCAGCACCGCCTCGGCGCCGGACGCGCCGAGCCGGTACGCCAGGTCGGCGGCGGCGTCCCAGTAGAGGTGTTCGGTGAGGTCGGTGACGGCGAGCACCAGCAGGTCCACCCGGGTGGCGGGCAGCGCCGCGGCGTCCAGGGCCCGGCGGGCGGCCCGTTCGGCGAGGTCGGTCAGGCCCACGTCCGGCGCGGCGCGGTGCACCTGCCGGTAGCCGTAGCCGAGGACGCGGTTGACGTCGTCTGTGTACTGCGCCACCACGTCCGCGACGGGCGCCGGGTCGCCGAGCGCCTCACCGAAGGACACCAGCCCGAAGCTCATGCTCGACCGTCCCGCCGCAGATCCGCCGCTGCTTACCATTCCCCCATGCCCCGAGAGCATCTCACGTCCCTGCCCGGAACTCCCTGGCACGTATGGCGTTCCGCGTTGCTCCGGTCGGCCGGTTTTCCGGCCGGCGGAATGAGCCGGTTCGCCGCTCCGGCGCTCGCCGAGGCGGCCGACCGGCACCTGCGCGGGGACGGCGACGCGGCGCGGTTCGCGGCCGCGTTCGACGCCGCCGCCGCCGATCTCGGGCAGGCGGTCTACGACATCGCCTGCGACGACGCGTTCCGTACGGCGCTGACCTGGCAGAACCCGGCGGTCCTGCTCGCCGTCGACGCGATCCGGCGCGACGGGCCGCACGCTGCGCGCAACCTGCGTCGGCGGCACCGGGAGGAGGTGATCGCGAAGTACTGGCAGCGGTACTGCCTGAAGAACGACACGGTGGGCTTCTTCGGCCCGATCTGCTGGACCGAGCTGGGCGGCGGCGGTCCGATCGCGACAGTGCGTCCCGGCGCGGTGCTGACGCGTACCCGGAAGGTGTTCCTGGAGCGGTGGGGCCTGGACGCGCTGGCGGTGGCCTTCGCCCGCGTGCCCGGCGTGCGGGACTGGCTGCCGGTGCGGCTCGCCCCGCACCTGAGTCTGCGCGACCGCGTGCTGCGGCACCCGCACCACCCGCCGCAGACGCTGTCGGCGGCGACCGCCGCGCTGGTCACGCTGGCGCGGCGCGGACCGCGGGTGGCCGATCTGGTCGCCGCGCTGCTCGCGGACCCGGCGAGCGGCTTCCGCCGGGCCGCGGACGTGCACGCGCAGCTCGACGATCTGGCCGGGCGCGGCGTCCTGCGGATCGGCTTCGACCTGCCGGTCGACCTCACCGCCGAGGACGCGCTGCGCGAGCAGCTCGCCGCGATCGGCGACGACACGGCCCGCGAGCGGGTGCTCGGCGACCTGGCCACCATCAGCGGCCTCCGGGACGCGGTGGCCGCCGCCGACGGCCCGGACGCGCTGGCCGCGGCGATGTCCGCGCTGGACCGGCGGTTCGTGGAACTGACCGGCCGGGCCGCGCGGCAGCAGCCCGGCGAGGTGTACGCCGGGCGCACGCTCTGCCACCTGGAGACGGTACGCGACCTGGACGTCCGCTTCGGTGACGCGCTGCTGCAACGGCTCGCTCCGCTGGAACCACTGCTGCTGTCGGCGCGGTGGCTGACCGCGGCGATCGGGGCGGCGTACGCCGACGCGCTGGCCGCCCTCTACCGCGACCTGGCGGCGGAGTCGGCCACCGGGGACGTCCCCCTGGCCGACCTGTGGTTCCTGGCGCAGGCGGTGGTGTTCGCGGCGGACCCGCCCGCCGCTGCCGTCACCGCCGAATTCCTTGCCCGGTGGGCCAAGGTGCTGGGCCTGGCCGACGCCGATTCCGACGCCCGGGAGCTGCGGTTCGACGCCGCGGAGCTGACCGAGCGGGTCGCCGCCGCGTTCCCCGCCGACGCGCCGGGCTGGGCCGGCGCCCGGATCCACAGCCCGGACGTGCACGTGTGCGCCCCGGACGAGGCGGCGCTGCTACGCGGGGACTTCACAGTCGTGCTCGGCGAGCTGCACGTGGCCCTCGCCGCGTTCGACACGCACTTCTTCGCGTACGGGCACCCGGACCCGCGACGGCTGCGCGACGGGATGCGCGCCGACCTGCCCGGCGGCCGGGTGCGGCTCCTGCCGCCGGTGGACTGGCCCCGGCACACCGCCCGGATCGCGGAGTGGCTGCACGGGCCCGCCGACGCCCAGCTCGGGTTCGTCGACGCGCCCGGCGCCGACCCGGACCGGCTCGTGCCGATCACCGCCCTGACCGTGCGGCCGGACGACGACGGCACACCGGCGGCGCACGCCGACGACGGCCGCCGGTGGCCGCTGGTGGAGGTGTTCGCGCCGCTGTTCGACCACCAGGTGTTCGACACGTGGAAGCTGGCCGGCAACGCCGGGCGCACGCCGCGCGTCACAGTCGACGGCCTGGTGCTGGTCCGCGAGACGTGGCGCACCACTGTGGGCGACACCGGCCTGCACACGGTCAAGGGCGAGCGGGAACGCTACCTCGCGGTACGGCGCTGGCGGCTCGCGCTCGGCCTGCCCGAGCGGGTCTTCGTCCGGGTCGACACCGAACTCAAACCCAGCTACGTGGACCTGACCAGCGGCGTCTACACCCGGCTGCTGTGCACGCTGCTGCGCGGCGCGCACGCCAAGGGCGGCGACGGGGTCGGGCTCACCGTCACCGAACTGCTGCCCGGCCCGGACGACGCCTGGCTGACCGACCGGGCCGGCCGGGCGTACGCCTCGGAACTGCGGCTACAGATCGTCGACCCGGCGCAGGTGCGGTAGCCACTCGGTGGCGTCCGCCGGCGCGTCGGGGGTCTCGGTGTCGAACAGACGCAGCCGGCGTACGCCGTAGGCGCCCACCGCCACCACGGCCAGGGCCAGCCCGGACACCACGAACGCGAACCCGAGCCCCCGGCCGGGGCCGGTGCCGATCAGTGCGCCGACGCTTCCGGCCAGCGCGCCGCCCGGGGCGAACATCGGTTCCAGCAGCGACCCGCTCAGCGGCACCAGCACGGCGAAGCCCAGCGGCAACGTCGCCCAGGTCAGCGTCTGGATGATCGCCAGCACCCGGCCGTGGAACCGCTGCGGCACCTTCACCTGGATGATCGACAGGTAGATGCCGTTGTGCAGGCCCAGACCCAGCCCCACGCCGAAGCTGCCGAGCGCCACCAGCAGCAGGCTCGGGCGGACTCCGCTGAGCACCAGGCTGATCGCCACACCGAACGCGATGGCGATCAGCGCGGGCATCCGGCGCCGGGTCGGGCCGCCCCACACCGCGATGGCGAGTCCACCCAGGACGGCGCCGAGCGCCTCGGCGAACGCCACGGTGCCGACCTGGCCCATCGAGCCGAACGCGAGCACCATCGGCGGCACCAGCAGCAGGCTCGCCAGGCACAGGTTGTAGAGCGAGAAGAAGCCGAGCATGGCCCGGAAGCCCGGTTCCGCCCACGCCATCCGCGCGCCGCCGACCAGCTCGGCCAGGAACGGCTCCTTGCGGCGGCGGCCGAGCAGGTCGGGGAACCGCACCGCGGCCAGCACACCGATCGCCACCACGTAGCTGACGATGTCGATGACCAGGACTCCGGCCAGGCCGATCGCGGCGAGCAGGCCCGCCGCCAGCAGCGGCACCGCGAGCGAGCTGAGGCCGACCGCGAGCTGCGCGATGCCGTTGGCGTGCCCCAGGTAGCGTTTCGGCACCACCTGCGGGATCGCGGCGAGGTAGGTGATGCGTTGGAATACCGACGCCGCGCCGAGCACGCACACGAGCGTGTACACGGCCGCCAGCCCCAGCCGGTCGGTCCACAGCAGCAGCGCCAGCAACGCCTCCGCTGTCACCGCCGCCGCGCACGCGGCCAGCAGCACCCGGCGCCTGTCGAACCGGTCCGCGACGGCACCCGCCACCGGTAGCGTCAGCAGCGCCGGCAGGTAGGCGATCACCCCGGACAGGCCGAACCACAGCATCGACCCGGTCTCCAGGTAGACCCACACCGGCACCGCCCACTGGGTCAGCGCCGAGCCGGTCGACGAGATGAGCTGGCTGGCGGTGATCGCCAGGAAACGACGTACGCCCGGTTGCACGCCGGTCTCGGCGGTGACCGGATCGGTGCTGGTGGCGGCCAGTTGCCAGCCGTCACCCCGGAGCGGCGCGGCGGACGGCCCGGTGCGGCCGGGATGGGTGCGGGTGAGCACCTCGGCGAGCGCCTCGGCCCGCTGCTTGACGAAGTAGTGCCCGGCCTCGTCCAGGACCACGAGCGCGGTGGACTCGCCGAGGAAGCTCCACTCGCGGTACCGCTCCTCGTAGTACTCGGTGAGCACGTCGTGGGTGCCGACGACGGAGATCACCGGTGCGGGCACCCGGACCGGCTCACCGTCCAGCCACCCGGTGAACCGCTCCTGCGCCTCGGCGGCCTCCCGGCGTACGTGGTGGACGAACCGGTCGACCTGCGCCTGGTCCAGGTCGGCCAGCTCCGCGCCGATCGAGCGCAGGAACGTCTCGTACCGCCGGTCCGCGCCCCGCGAGTCGGCCCAGTCGACGAGCCGGCCGAGCATGTTGTCCGGCCGGGCGGTCGGGAACACGCCACCGGCGTAGATCGCCTCGATCGGGCGCCCCCGCTCGTGCAGTCGCCGGGCGATGCCGGTCAGCAGCGCGCCGCCGACGCAGTGGCCGTACAGGACCAGCGGCCCGTCCACCCGCTCCTGGATCTCGGCCACGCACCGCTCGACCAGCTCGTCGAAGGGCAGCTCGGTGTCGCGGACGCCGACGTCGTGGCCGGGGATCGCCACGGAGAACAGCGTGTGCCCGGCCGGCAGCGCGTCCGCGAGCGGCTGGTAGATGCTGGCGAGCCCACCGCCGTAGGGCACGCACACGTACGAGCGCACCCGCCGGCCCGCCGGGACCGGCCGGGTCAGCTCGTACAGCAGCGGACGCTGCCGCTCCTGGTCCGCCGGGGCGTCGATCAGCGCGGCCAGCCCCTGCACCGTCGGGTGCGCGAACACGTCCATCACGCCGACGTCGACCTGCCCGTACGCCTCGCGCAGCAGCGCCAGCATCCGGATCGCCAGCAGCGAGTGCCCGCCCAGCTCGAAGAAGTCGTCGTCCAGGCCGACCTCGGGCACACCTAGTACGTCGCGCCAGGTGGCGGCGACAGTCCGCTCGACCGGGGTCACCGGGGGACGACGCTGCGCGGGGGCGACCCCGGACGAGGGTGCGGGCAGCGCGGCGACGTCGAGTTTGCCGTTTCCGGACAGCGGCAACGCGTCGAGCGTCACGAACGCCGACGGCACCATGTACTCCGGCAGCCGCCGCTTCAACGCCGCCCGCAGTTCCGCCGGGTCCGGGGCCTCGCCCGTCAGGTACGCCACGAGACGCTGCTCGGCGGGCGTGGCGCCGCGCACGACGACGGCGGCCGAGCCGACGCCCGGCTGTTCGCGCAGCACCGCGGCGATCTCCCCCAGCTCGATCCGCAGGCCCCGAAGTTTCACCTGGTCGTCGATGCGGCCGAGGAACTCCAGGGTGCCGTCGGTGCGCCAGCGGGCCAGGTCGCCGGTGGCGTACAGCCGCCCGCCGGGCTCGCCGAACGGGTCGGGCACGAACGAGCCCGCGGTGAGTCCGGGGCGGTTCAGGTAGCCGCGGGCCACCTGCACCCCGCCGAGATGCAGCTGCCCGGCCACCCCGGCCGGCACCGGCCGCATCGCCTCGTCGAGCACGTATGCGCGGACGTTGCGGATCGGCCCGCCGATCGGCACCCGGGTCACGCCGGTCAGCGCGGCGGGCGTGGCCGCCCAGGCGGTGACGTCGATCGCCGCCTCGGTGGGGCCGTACAGGTTGTGCAGCGCGGCCGACGGGATCGCCGCGACGGCGCGGCGGGCCAGGTCCGCCGGCAGTTCCTCACCGCTGCACACGATCCGCCGCAGCGACCGGCAGCGGGTCGGGTCGGCCGGGCCGGCGGTGGACAGGAACGCGTCGAGCATCGACGGCACGAAGTGGACGGTGGTGATCCGCTCCCGTTCGATCAGCTCCCGCAGGTACGCCGGGTCGCGGTGCCCGCCCGGCGCGGCCAGCACCAGCCGGGCGCCCACGAGCAGCGGCCAGAACACCTCCCACACCGACACGTCGAACCCGATCGGCGTCTTGTGCAGCACCGCGTCGTCCGGGCCGAGCGCGAAGGCGTCCTGCATCCAGTCGAGCCGGTTGACGATCGCGGCGTGCTCGTTCACCACGCCCTTCGGCCGCCCGGTCGAGCCCGACGTGTAGATCACGTACGCCGCGTTGCCCGGTCCGGCGGTAGTGCCCCCGGCGGTGTGTGGCCCGTCCGGCCTGGTGTGCGGCCGGTCGGGCGTGGTGAGCGGCAGCACGGTGCCCGGGACGGTGAGCCCGTCCGGCACCTCGTCTGCGAGCAGCACCCGGGCGCCGGCGTCGGCGAGCATGAAGGCGAGCCGCTGCGGCGGGTGGTCCGGGTCCAGCGGCAGGTACGCCGCACCGGCCCGGTGGATGCCGAGCAGCCCGGCGACCAGTCGGTGGGAGCGCGGCTCGTGGACGGCGACGACCGACTCCGGTCCCACGCCGTACGCGAGCAGCCGCCGCGCCACCTGCTCGGCGGCGGCGGACAGTTGCGCGTACGTCATCCGGGTGTCGCCGTCGACCAGCGCGACCGCGTCGGGCGTGCGGCGGGCCTGGGCGTCGAACAGCTCCGCCAGGGTGGTCCGGCGTACCGGCGCGGCGGTGGCGTTCCAGCCGGTCAAGACCTGGGCGTGCTCGGCGTCCGACATGACCGGCAGCGCGTTCACCCGGGTCCGGGGCGCCGCCACGGCGGCGGCGAACAGCAGCAGGTAGCGGTCCGCGAACGCCTCCATCGCGGTGCGCTCGAACAGCGCGGTGCGGTACTCCAGCCGCAACTCGTCCCCGGCGATCTCCAGCGACAGGTCGTCCATGGCGCCGCCGAACGCCTCGCCCCGGCCGGTCGGCAGGTGGTGGAACGTGAGCTGGTACAGCGGCGGCACGCCCGGGTCGCGCCGTACCGCCAGCTCCTCGACGAGCTTCTGGAACGGCATGTCCTGGTGGTCGAGAGCGTCCAGCACGACCCGGCGGACCCGGCGGACGAGCGTCAGGAACGGTGGGTCACCCGACACGTCGACCCGCAGCACCAGCATGTTCATGAACATGCCGAGCAGCGGTTCCAGCTCGGCCCGGTCGCGGCCGGCCACCGGCATGCCCACCACCACGTCGTCGCTTCCGGACAGCCGGTGCAGCAGCGCGACGTAGGCGGCCAGCTGCACCATGAACGGGGTGGCGGCGGTCTGCTGGGACAGCTCCGGCAGCGCCGCCGTCACGTCGCCGGGCAGCGTGCGGCGGATGTCGGCGCCGTCGAACGTGAGCGTCGCCGGGCGCGGCCGGTCGGTGGTCAGCGCGTGCACGGCGGGCACGCCGGTCAGCGCCTCCCGCCAGTAGTCGCGCAGCTCGTCCCACCGGGGGCCGTCGAGGCGGTCGCGTTCCCAGGCCGCGTAGTCGGCGTACTGGACGGGCAGCTCGGGCAGGTCCGGCGCGCGGCCCGCGACGGCGGCGGCGCACAGCTCGGTCAGTTCGGCGCGCAGGTGGAGCAGGGACGTGCCGTCGAGGATGACGTGGTGCCCGGCGAACAGCAGCCACCAGGTGTCCGGGCCGAGCCGTAGCAGCCGGGCCCGCCACAGCGGGGCGGCGTCCATCGGCAGGTCGAGACCTGCGTACTCGGCGACGATCCGGGCGCGGGCGGCCTCCCGCTCCGGCTCGGGCAGCACGGACAGGTCGGTGACCGGCAGCTCCACCGGGACCGTGGGGTGGATGTCCTGGTAGAGCCGCCCGCCGTCCAGGCGAAGCGTGGTGCGCATGGCCTCGTGCCGGTCGGTGACCGCCCGCAGCGCGGCGAGCGCCTGCGCCGGCCCGGCGCCCGGCGGCAGGGTGACCGCGTCGGTCATCGTGAACAACGGCTGACCGGGGCTGAGCTGGGCGGTGAACCAGACCCGCTCCTGGGCGTACGAGGCGGGAACGGTGTAGACGTCGCCCACCGAGGTGACGTCGTGGCGCGACTCGGTCATCCCGGCCGTCCCGGCCGGCGCAGGCGCGGGATGGGCGCCTCGACCGGTGGAGCGGCGCGCAGCGACTCGATCCGGGCGGCCATCGCCGCGACTGTTGGCGCGTCGAACAGCACCCGCATCGACAGCCGGGCACCCACCGCCTGCCGGATCCGCAGCACCAGCTGCGCGGCCACGAGCGAGGTGCCGCCGAGGCGGAAGAAGTCGTCGTGCGGGCCGACCTCGGCCACGCCCAGCACGTCCCGCCAGATCCGGGCGACCGTGGCGGTCAGGTCCCCGTCGGCGGCGGTCACCGTCGAGGTGGTGGCCGCCGTGGCCGAGGCGAGCCGCCGCTCGTGCCCGGCGACCGCCTCCACGGTGTAGGCGCCGACCGCCACCGAGCCGGTACGCCCCTCGGCGAGGACCCGCAGCGCCGCCCGCACTGCCGCATCCGGTGCCAGCCCGTCGTGGCCGGGTACGCCCTCGTCCCGCCACGCGCCCCAGGCCACCGACAGCACAGGCGCCCGCCAGCCGTGCGGGCTGCGTGCGTACGCGTCGAGGAACGCGTTGGCGGCCGTGTCGTCGGCGCGGCCCAGGCCGCCGGCGAGCGCTGTCACCGAGGAGCTGAGCAGCACGAAGTCGAGCGGCAGGTCACCGAAGACCGCGCGCAGCGCCAGCGCGCCGGTGACCTTCGGCAGCAGTTCGGCGGCCGCCTCGGCCGGTCGCGACCCGGCGGACAGCCCGGTGTCGGGCAGCCGCGCGGCGTGCACGATGCCGTCGAGTCCGCCGAGGTCGTCCTCGATGCCGGCGCGTACCGCCCGCAGCGCGTCCACGTCTGTCACGTCGGCGCGCACGTGGCGGACCTGCGCCCCGGCCCGTTCCAGCGCCTGGACCAGGTCCGGCCGGGCGGTGCGTCCGACCAGGACCAGCCGCGCGCCCCGGCGGGCCAGTTCGGCGGCGAACGCCCCGCCCACCCGGCCCAGCCCGCCGGTGATCAGGTAGCGCCCGCCGTCGCGCACCACCGGCCCGGTACGCCGGCGCGGCGGCGCCGCCGCGAACCCGCGGGTCCAGCGGCGCCCGCCCAGCCGCAGCGCGACCGCCTCGGCCCGCTCTGCGCCGAGCAGTTCGTCCGCCAGCGCGTCCGCGCCCGGATCGGCCGGGTCGGCGTCGACCCAGTGGCAGCGCAGGCCCTGACGTTCCAGCGGCACCGAGCGCACCACCCCGGCCACCGTGGCGTGTTCCGGGCGCAGCAGGTCGACGCCGGTCACGTCGGCCGTGCCGGCGGTCACCACGTCCAGCGCCACGTCGGCGGCCGGCAACGCCTCCAGCAGCGTCAGCAGCGCGAGGTACCCGTGTTCCTGGGCCGCCGTCACGGCGCCGACGCCGGTGCCGGCCGGGTCGCCGTCGAGCGCCCACGCGTGCACGATCCGGGCGGCCCGGCCGTCGTCGGCGCACTCGTCGAGCAGGCGCTGGTGGTCGGCGACGCCGGCCGGGCGCAGCCGGTAGCCGTCCGGGCGGACCGCGAAGGCCGGTCCGGGCCGGACCACCGTGACGTCCGCGCCGCGCTCGCGCAGCCGGTCCCCGAGCGCCTCGCCGCGCTCCCCGGCGACGAACAGCAGCAGCGGCCCGGGCGCCTCGCCGGGCGCGGCGTCGGGCAGTTGACGCCAGACCGGCACCTCGACCACGCCGTCGTCGTACCGCTCTTCGGTGGCCGGCGCGGCGGGTGCCGCCACCGGCGCCGGATCGATCCAGTGCCGGGCGCGCTGGTACGGGTAGCCGGGCAGCGGCACCCGGCGCGGCGTGCCGGACGCGGGCACCCGCACCGGAACCCCGGCCGTCCACAGCCGGCCCGCCGCCTCGTACGCGGTCTGCCGGTCGGTAAGCCGCTCCCCCGGCGCGGGCAGTGTACGCAGCGGCGACCGGGCACCCGCCGGCAGGCTGAGCCGGGCGAGACCGGCGAGCTGCCGGCCGGGGCCGCACTCCAGGAGCAGCAGGTCCTCGGCGGCGCCGGTCGCGGCGAGCGCGGCCACCGTGGCGCCGAACCGGACCGGGCGGCACATCTGGTCGGCCCAGTACGCCGGGTCGGTGATCTGCTCGTCGGTGAACGGCGCGGCGGTCGCGGCCGAGAACACCGCCAGGTCCGGCGCCCGGCGCGGCACCGCCGCCACGAGCGCCGCGAAGTCGTCGCGCACCGCCGCCAGCAGCGGCACGTGCATCGCGTACGGCGACCGCAGCGGCGTGCAGCCGATACCGCGCTCGCGCAGGAGGACCTCGGCGGCGGCGACCGGTTCCGGCGCGCCGCCCACCACACAGGTGTGCGGGCCGTTGCTGATCGCCACCGCGACACCGTCGGGCAGCAGCGGCGCGATCTCGTCGGCGCCGCGCTGCACGGCGAGCATCCGGCCCTCCGGTGCGGCCTGGACCAGGCGGCCCCGGGCGGCGGCGAGCCGCAGCGCGTCCGGCAGGTCGAACACCCCGGCCACCGTCGCGGCGACCAGTTCGCCGACGGAGTGGCCGATCAGCGCGTCGGGCGTGACGCCCCAGTGCCGCCACAGCGCCGCCAGCGCGTACTCGACGGCGAACAGCGCGGGCTGCGCCACCGCCGGTCCGGCCAGCCGTTCGTCCGCACCGGGTCCGGCGTCGAAGATCATCTCGTTCGCGTCCCAGCCGAGGACCGCGGCGCACTCGTCCACGGCGGCGGCGAACACCGGCTCGGTCGCGGCCAGGTGCGCGCCCATGCCGGGGTGCTGCGCGCCCTGACCGGGCAGGAGCAGGCCCACCCGGGGCGGCGCCGCGGCGTCCCCGGTGGCGCGGCGCTTCGGGTCGGTGAGCGCCGCCGCAGCGCGGGCCCGGTCGACGGCGACGACGGCGGCGCGGTGCCGGTGGGCCGGCCGGCCCTCCCGCAGCGTGTACGCCACGTCGCGCAGCTCCACATCGGGCGCGCCGGTGAGCCGCTCGGCCAGCCGGGCACAGGCGGCGGCCAGCCCGTCGGGGGTCGCGGCCGACACCTGGAGCAGCTCGCCGCCGCCGTGATCCGGCTCCGGGGGTACGCGGGGCGGCGCCTCCTGGAGCACCAGGTGCGCGTTGGTTCCGCCCAGGCCGAGCGAGCTGACGCCGGCCCGCAGCGGTCCCTCGCCCTCCGGCTCCCACTTGGTCAACGTGGACACCACGTAGAACGGGCTCGCCTCGATGCCGATGTCGGGGTGCGGCCGGTCGTGGTTGACGGTGGGCGGGATGAGCCGGTGCCGCATCGACAGCACGGTCTTGATCAGGCCGATCACACCACCGGCCGCGCTGAGGTGACCGATGTTGGCCTTGGTGGACCCGACGCCGCACCAGCCGCGCTCGGCGGTCCGCCGCCCGTACGCGGTGCTCAGCGCCGCCAGCTCGATCGAGTCGCCGAGGACGGTGCCGGTGCCGTGCGCCTCGACGTAGCCGACCGAACGCGGGGCGACGCCGGCGACCGCGAGCGCCTGCGTGACCACCTCCACCTGCCCGGTGACGCTCGGCGCGGTGAAGCTCGCCTTGGCCGACCCGTCGTTGTTCACCGCGTTGCCGATGACCAGCGCCCGGATGTCGTCGCCGTCGGCGATCGCGTCGGAGAGCCGCTTGAGCACGACCACGCCGACGCCGCTGCCGTAGACGGTGCCGTCGGCGTCCGCGTCGAACGGGCGGCAGTGCCCGCCGGCGGAGGTGTAGCCCTCGTCGGCGACGTACCCGACGCCGTGCGGCAGTTCCACGCACACCCCGCCGGCCAGCGCCGTGTCGCACTCGCCGCTGCGCAGCGCCTCGGCGGCCAGGTGCACCGCGACGAGCGACGACGAGCAGGCGGTCTGCACGGTCATCGCCGGGCCGCGCAGGCCGAGCCGGAACGCGACGGCGCTGGCCAGGTAGTCCGGCTTGTTGCCGAGCGACACCCGCAGCTCACCGGCGTCCGCGAGCGCCCGCGGGTTCCGCCGGACGTTCAGCCACTGGTACAGGTCGGCGTTGCCGCCCGCGTACACGCCGATCTCGCCGTCGTAGCGAGCCGGGTCGCAGCCGGCGTCGGTGAGCGCGGCGTGCGCGTGTTCCAGGAACAGCCGCTGCTGCGGGTCGGTCAGCTCCGCGTCCCGCGGACTCATCCCGAACAGCTCCGCGTCGAACCGGTCCACGCCGTCGAGCACGGCGGCCACCGGCACGTACGCCGGGTCGTCGAGCTGCTCGGCGGTGACACCCCGGGCCAGCAGCTCCGCGCGGGTCAACCGGGTCAGCGACTCGGCGCCGACGACCAGGTTGCGCCAGAACTCCTCCGCCGACGCCGCCCCCGGTACGCGCAGGCTGAGCCCGACGATCGCGATCGGCTCCACTGTCTCGTTCGTCACGCCATGACCTCCGGCTCGGCCGAATCGCTGATGTGCAGGCGCAGTTCGCTGGCGTACCGGCGGCCCGCGGCGTCGGGCAGCCACGCCTGCCCGGGCACGGGCAGCAGCTCCGACACCGTCACGGCCACGTCGTCGCCACCGGCCCGCCGGGCGGCGCGCAGCAGCAGGCAGAGCCGGTTCGCGTAGACCGGGCTGCTCAGGTCCACGTAGGCGGGTTTGAGTTCGGTGGCCACCCGGACGAAGACCCGCTCCGGCAGGCCCAGCGCGGCCCGCCAGCGGCGGACCGCCAGGTAGCGCCGCGCCTGGTCGACGGCGTCGGCCAGGCCGGTCGCCCCGACGGTGGTGCGCCAGGTCTCCCGCGCCAGCACCAGCCGGTCGACTGTCACCCGGGGGTTGTGCGGGCGGTCGGTCATCAGCTTGAACGCGTCGCCCGCGTGCACCGCGATCAGGTCGGAGAACACCTCGACCAGCGGCCAGCGCGTGCCGTCCGGACCGGTCGCCACCAGCACGCCGTCCACCTCGGACACGATCGCCGCGTTCGCCGGCACGAGCCGGTCGCGCGGTGCGCCGGGCGCGTCGGCGAACGCGAGCCGGTGGTCGTCCGGCCCGGACAGGGACGCCGACAGCCGCCCACCGACGCGGGGGAAGTCGACCGGGTAGAGCGGGCGCAGCCGCCGCGGGCCCAGGTCGGCCGCGTACGCGCGCCGCAGCCGCTCCACGTCGGGGTGACAGTGCGTGAACAGCTCGGCGTTGAACGTGGCGTACGCGGCGTGCAGCTCGCCGAGCACCGCCCCGAACTCGCCGGCGGCCAGCGCCTCGGGCGACTCGGCGAACAGTTGCAGGTCCGGGCTGTGCACCCGGCCCGCGCTCCAGCCGGGGCGCGTCGCCGGGAACTCGGCGGCCACCCGGGGCGCCAGCTCGGCCGCGCCGAACCGCAGACGGGCCGTCCCGGCTGGTAGTCCGGCCAGCCCGAGCACCCGCTCCCAGCGGGCGGCGAACTCGGCGGCGACCCGGTCCACCGGCCGGTCGCCGGGCCCGAACAGCGGCCCCTGCGCGACGAACCACAGGTCACCGAGCCGGACCTGCCCGTCGCCGCGCAGGTCGTCGTACAGGTCGCGCAGCGCGTCGCCGTACGCCGTGGCCAGTTCGGCGGTGAGCCAACGCGCCGCCCGCAGCGGCAGGGCCAGCGCCGGGGCCAGCGCGTCGAGCAGGCCGCCGCCGACTGTGAGGTCCACGTCGCGTGCGGTCTCCTCGTGGCACAGCGCCCGCCCGGCGTAGTTCTGCCCGGCCCGGCGGCGCGGCGGCAGCCCGGTGAGCGCGGTGAACTCGGCGTCCAGCGCGGACAGCGCGCCGGTGAGCGCGGCCGGGTCACCGGCGGCACCGGCGACCCGGGTCCGGGCGGCGGCCAGCCGGTCCAGCCCGGCCAGCGCCCGTGCCCGGCAGTCCGGCTCGCCGATCGCGGCGATCCGCTCCCGCAGGCGGTCCTGCGCGGAGAGCCCCTGCGGCAGGTCGAAGTCCCAGCGCAGCAGCCCTCGTTCGACGAGCTGCGCGAGCAGGAGGAAACCCTCCTCGGCGCGGCGTACGCCGGTGTGCCCGTCGCGCACCAGGTCGTCGACGACGTCCCGGGCCGGGCGGGTGCCGTCGCACCGGCCCAGCGCGATCGACTCGCTCAACGACACCTGTTCCGGGCGCTGGGCGGGCCGGTGCACGACCCGGCCCTCCAGGTGCGTGTGCGGCGCCCGGACCGGGGCGAGCCACTGCCGGACCCGCGGGTCGGCGGCGAGCCGGTCGGCGTACGCGGCGAGCGCCCAGTGTTCGAGGTGGACGGCGCGGCGGCGGAGCAGCCCGGGGCCGGGCACGGCGGTGACGCCCGGCGCGCCGGGTGTCAGGGTGCCCCAGCACACCGGCCCGAAGAAGCCGATGGTCTCGCACTTGGCGACGTAGCGCTGCCAGTACCCGGCGACGACGTTCTCCCGGCCCCGGCGTCGTACGTTGCGTGGCGCGTCCGGGCCGTCGCGGACCAGCCCGTCCAGCGCCACCAGCGCCTCCGGGTTCTGCCAGGCGACGGCCTCGCGGAACAGCGGGTCGGCCGCGATCCCGCACAGCGCCGCCGACGACGCCCGGACGGCTGTGGCGTACGCGGCGGTGAACGCCGCCTCGTCCAGGTCACCGGAGAGGTGCCGGTCGGCGGCGTCGGCGCAGTCCGGCGCGGCGAACCGGTCCAGTCCGTCGGCGGGGAACCCGGCGCTGCGCAGCAGCACGTCCCGCCACACCGACCAGCCGGTGTCGCCGAGGGGGACCAGGTACGTCACCGCGGCTCCTCCTCCGCCGCCGGGCGGCGCTGGACCCGCTGACGGCGCAGCGCGCCCCGGCGCGCTGCGCGTTCCACCGCCTCGTCCCCGGCGTCCTCGCCCGGCGCGCTGACGCTGTCCAGATGCGCGGCGAGCGCACGGACGGTCGGGTGGTGGAACAGGTCCACGACCCGCAGGCTCGTGCCGAGCAGCCGGTTGAGCTGCCGTTGCACGACCGCGACCGCGAGCGAGCCGCCGCCGACGTCGAAGAAGCTGTCGGTCGCGGCCACCTCCGGTACGCCGAGCACGTCGCACCAGACCGAGGCGATCCGCCGCTCGGTGGCGGTGGCCGGGCGGGCCGCGGGCAGCCCGGCGCGGCCTCCGGCCCGGTTCACCCGGGCGACGCGGGACACGTCGCCGGCCGTTCCGGCTTCGACGGCGGTCCAGGCGGGCAGCTCCGCCACCGGCCGCTCCGGGTCGGCGGTGCCGGCACGCAGCAGCCGCTCGACGTCGGCGAGCACCTCGGTGACCAGGGCCTCGCCGTAGACGTCCGGGTTGAAGACGATCTCCACGCGCAGCCGCCCGTCCCGGGTGATGCCGTAGAGCGTGAGGTCGAACGGGGAGCCGGGCGCGGGCACCGGCACCGGTTCGGCGGTCAGGCCGGCCAGGTCCAGCCGGGGTTCGTCGAACGTGTACATGTTGAACAGCACCTGCACCAGCGGGCTGCGGTCGAGCAGGCCGCCCAGGCCGAGGCCACCGACGATGCGTTCGACGGGCGCCTCCGGGTGGGCGAGCGCGGCGAGCAGTTCCTCCCAGGCGGCGCGGACGTGCGCGGCGAAGCCCGCCCCGGGCGTCTGGCGCAGCCGCAGTGGCGCGATCTCGATGAAGAAGCCGACCATCGGTTCGAAGTCGGCGGCCCGCCGGTCCACTGTGGGGGTGCCGACCACCAGGTCGGGCAGGCCGGCACGCCGGGCCAGCACCAGCGCGAACGCGGCGAGCACGACGGCTGCCGGGGTCGCGCCGAGCCCGGCGGCGAGGTCGGTGAGCGCGGCGGTGGCGGCCCGGTCCAGCCGGGTGCGCACCGTCGCGCTGGTGTAGGTCTGTTCGGCCGGCCGGTCCCGTCCCCCGGGTAGGCGCAGCACCGCCGGTGCCCCGGTCAGGTGGTCCAGCCACCAGTCGAGGTCGGCGGCGGCGCGGCGCCGGGACCGGTCGGCGCGCCAGGCCACGTAGTCGCCGTACGTGGCGGGCAGCGGCGGCAGCGGCGGCCCGCCCCCGAGCGCGGCCCGGTACGCGGCGGCGAGGTCGGCGTAGAACAGCGACTGGGACCAGCCGTCGAACACGGCGTGGTGGGCGTAGACGGCCAGCACGTGCTCGTCGGCGCCGGTGCGGATCAGCTCGGCCCGCCACAGCGTGTCGGTGGCCAGCGCGAACGGTGTGGTGGCGTGCGCCGCGAGGTGACCGGCGAGGTCCGTGCCCGGGTCGAGGTCGCGCACCGGCAGCGGCACCGGCGTCGGCGGGTCGGCGACCGCGTACGGCACGCCGTCGCGCTCCGGGATGCGCCAGCGCAGGATCTGCTGGCGCTCCGCGACGGCGGTGAGCGCGGTGGCGAGCGCCGCCACGTCGAGCGGGCCGGTGAGCCGTTCGGCGAACGCGACGTTGTACGCCGACGCGGCGGCCGGGAAGTAGCGGTCGAGGAACCACAGCCGCTGCTGCGCCGGGGACAGCGCTGGTGGCCGTCCCCGGACGACGGGGGCCGGGCCGGTCCGGGCGGCGGCGTCGGCGCGGGCGGCGATGCCGCGCGGCGTCCGCCCGGCCAGCACGTCCTCGATGGCGAGGTCGCGGCCGAGCCGTTCGCGCAGGTCGGCGACCAGCCGCATCGCCGTGATGGAGTGCCCGCCGTGGTGGAAGAAGTCGTCGTCGCGGCCGACTGCGGGCACGTCCAGCAGCGCGGCCCACGCCTGCGCCACGAGGCGTTCGGTGTCGGTGGCGGGCGGCTCGCCGGACGGGGCGGCGGCCGGTCCGGCGACGTCGAGCGCGGCCAGCCGCTCGGTGTCGATCTTCCCGTTGATGGTGATGGGCAGCGCGGGCAGGGTGCGCATCCGGGCCGGTACGGCGGCGGGCGGCAGCAGCCGGTGACAGTGGTCGCGCAGTTGGGCCACGTCCAGGCCGGTCGCCACGTACGCGACGAGTTCCTGACCGCCGGGGCCGGCGCGGACCTGGACGCTGGCCAGGTCGACGTCCGGGTGGCGGCGCAGCACCGCTTCGACCTCGCCCAGCTCGATCCGCTGCCCCCGGATCTTGACCTGCCGGTCGGCCCGGCCGAGGAACTCCAGGTTCCCGTCCGGCAGCCACCGGGCCAGGTCACCGGTGCGGTACAGCCGCTCCCCCGGCTCGCCGGAGAACGGGTCCGGGAGGAACCGTTGCGCGGTACGGGCGGCGTCGAACAGGTATCCGCGGCCCAGCCCGGGACCACCGGCGAGCACCTCGCCGATCTCCCCCGGGCCCACCTCGCGCAACGCGTCGTCGACCAGGTGGATGCGATGGTTCGCGGCGGGCCGCCCGATCGGGATGGGCCGGGTCCACTCGCCGCTGCCCTCGAACCAGGTCACCAGCACCGTCGCCTCGGTCGGGCCGTACACGCTGATGAAGCGGCGTCCGCCCGCGGTCCAGCGGCCCACCTGTTCCGGGCCGGTCGCCTCGCCGCCGGTGACGACCAGCCGTACGCCTGGGAGCCGGCCCGGGTCCAGCAGCGGCAGGATCGGCGGCGGCAGCACCACCACGTCGACGGACTGCTCGGCGCAGATCCGGTAGAGCCGGGTCGGGTCGGCCCGTTCGGCGTCACCGGCGAGCACGACGGTGCCCCCGGCGGCGAGCGGGGCGAGCATGTCGGCCACCGACGCGTCGAACCCGATCGACGCGAACGCCAGGCACCGGGTCGCCGCGTCGAACCCGCAGAACTCCGCGATCGAGGTGACCTTCTCGGTCAGCGCCCGGTGCTCGATCACCGCGCCCTTCGGCTGCCCGGTCGACCCGGACGTGAACATCGCGTACGCGGTGGTGCCGAGCGTCGCCGGGGTCGGCTGCCAGAGCGCGGTGCCGGCGGGGACGTCCAGCACGGTCCGGCCGGTGAACGCCCCGCCGACGGGCGTACCCACCACGACGCGCAGGCGGGCCTCGGCGGCCAACTCCCGCAACCGTCCGGGTGGCAGCGCCGGGTCGAGCGGGACGTACCCGGCACCGGCCGCCTGCACGCCGAGCAGCGCGACCACCAGGTCCGGGCGGCGGTCCACGCAGACCCCGACCAGGTCGTCCGCGCCGACGCCGTGGGCGCGCAGCGACGCGGCCAGCGCGGCGGCCCGGCCGACCAGGTCGGCGTAGCTCAACGTCCGTTCGCCCTGCACCACGGCCGGGGCGCCGGGACGCCGCCGGGCGTGCGCCGCGACCAGGTCGGGCAGGCACTCCTGCGGGAAGGGCAGCTCGGGACCGGTCATCGTCGCGCCTCGATCCAGTGCCGGGTCCGCCGGAACGGGTAGCCGGGCAGCGGCACCCGCCGGCCGGGCGGCACGGGCAGGTCGGCACCGGCGCGCCAGGCACGGACGGCCTCGTCGCCGTCCACCGGGTCGCCGGCCGCGAGCGCGGTCAACCCGGTCACCGCCTCCCCCGCGTCGGCGCAGGCGACCGCGTCCCGGTACGCCAGCCGCCGCCGTCCCACCGCGAGCGTGTGCGCCACGTCGGCCACCGCCAGGTCGCCCTCGGCCAGCCGGACGGCCAGCCGCCGGGCCAGTTCCCGCAGCGCCGCCGGGCTGCCCGCGGACAGTCCCAGCACCACCGGGCCGGGTGCCCCGGCGTCCGGCCGGTCCGCCGCGGTTGCGGGCTCGACCAGCACGTGCGCGTTGGTGCCGCCGAGACCGAACGAGCTGACGCCCGCACGCCGCTGTCCGGCCCACGGCCGGGTCTGCGCGTCCACCTCGGCGCCCGCGGCGGCCAGGTCGACGTCGTCGTGCGCGGCGGCGAAGTGCGCGGTGCCCGGCACCTGTCCGGTGCGGACCGCGTACACGGCCTTGATCAGGGAGAGCACGCCCGCCGCGGCGTCCAGGTTGCCGAGGTTGCCCTTCACCGAGCCGAGCAGCAGCGGGGCGCGGGCGCCCCGGCGTACCCGGGTCAGCGCGTCCACCTCGATCGCGTCGCCCACCGGCGTGCCGGTGCCGTGCCCCTCCAGGTAGCCCACGTCGGCCGCGTCCCACCCGGCCGACGCCAGCGCCTCCGCCATCACCGCCGCCTGACCGGACACGCCCGGCACGGTGAAGCCGGGCCGGTCGGCGCCGTCGTTGTTCACCGCCCACCCGGCCAGCACGGCGTACACGTGGTCGCCGTCGGCGCGGGCGTCGGCGAGCCGCTTGAGCACCACCGCCCCGGCGCCGTTGCCGAACACCTGCCCGGTGGCGGCGGCGTCGTACGGGCGGCACACCCCGTCGGTGGCCAGCAGCCCACCGGGCCGCAGCCGGTAACCGGCCTGCCGGGTGGAGACCACCGCCGCGCCGCCCGCGATAGCCACGTCGCAGCGGTAGTCCAGCAGGCTCTGCCCGGCCTGGCACACCGCGACGAGCGCTGTCGAGCAGGCGGTCTGGACCGCCACGGCCGGGCCGGACAGCCCCAACGCGAACGCGGTCCGCGTCGGCAGGTAGTCGCAGCCGGAACCGGTCAGCGCGTCGTCCCAGTCCTCGGCGAGCGCGCCCGTCGCCGGGGCCAGCGCGGCATTGCCGAGCAGGTGGTGGTGCAGGTAGCGGTTGGGCGCGCACCCGGCGAACACGCCGATCTGGGCCGGGTCGCGGTCCGGGTCGATCCCGGCGTCCTCCAGGGCGTGCCAGGCGACCTCCAGGAACAGCCGGTGCTGCGGGTCGAGCAGCGCCGCCGCCGCGGCGGGATAGCCGAACAGGTCCGCGTCGAAGCCGTCCAGGTCGTCGAGCCGGCCGAACGCCGGCACCCAGTCCGGGCCGGTGGGCGTGCCCTTCCCCACCGGGGTCCGGTGCACCGAGTCCACTCCGGCCAGGAGGTTGCGCCACAGCGCCTGCGCGTCGGCCGCGCCGGGCACCCGGCAGGACAGGCCCACCACCGCGATCCGGTCGTCCTCGCTCACGCCCGTCCCTCCCCGCCGCCGGCGGCCCGCGCGGCGGCGCGGCGGGCCATCCGGCGGCCGACCGCGGCCAGCCGGCCGTCCTCCGGTACGCCCGCGGCGTCCCCGGGCCTGGCCAGGTGCGCGGCCAGCGCCGCCACCGTCGGGAACTCCACCAGCCGGGCCAGCGGCACCCGGCGGCCGAGGTGTTCCTCCAGGTACCCCTGCACCAGGGCGAGCTGGAGCGAGTGCCCACCCGCTTCGAAGAAGTTCACCAGGCGGTCCACGGCGGGCAGTCCGAGCACGGCGCACCAGCCCGCGGCGATGGTCTGCTCGACCGGTCCGGACGGCGGCCCCCCGGCGTCCGGGCGTCCGGCGTCCGGGTCGGGCAGGGCGGCCTGGTCGAGCTTGCCGGTCGGCCCGATCGGCAGCTCCGGCACCGCCACCACCGCCCGGGGCACCATGAAGTCCGGCAGTACGGCGGCCAGCCGTTCCCGCAGCGCTGCCGTCTCGACGAGCGCCCCGGCCACACCGACCACGTACGCGACGATCTCCTGCTCGCCCGCGCCGGACGCATCGTGCCGCGCCACCACCGCCGCGCGGGCCACCCCGGGTAGCGCCGCCAGGCACGCCTCGATCTCGCCCAGCTCCACCCGGTGGCCACGGATCTTCACCATCCGGTCACCGCGACCCAGGTAGACGAGCATGCCGTCGGGCAGCCGCCGCGCGACGTCCCCGGTCCGGTACGCGCGCACCCCGTCGTGCTCGGCGAACCGGGCCGCGGTCAGCTCCGGCAGGCCCAGGTATCCGAGCGCGACGTGCGGGGTCCGCACGACCACCTCGCCGGTGAGGCAGACGGGACGTCCGGCCGGGTCGGTCAGCACCACCTCGACGTCCGGCAGCGGATGCCCGATCGGCACGACCGCCCGCTCCGGGTCCACGCCCGGCGGCAGGTGGTGCTGCGCGGCGAAGCTGATCTCGGTGGTGCCGTACCCGTTGACGAACACCACGCCCGGCGCGAACGACCGCCGGGCCAGCACCACGTCGTGCCGGGTGACCTCCTCGCCGCCGAGAACCACGGCGCGGACCGACGGCAGCCGCCCGCGCTCGCCCAGACTCGCCACCACGTACCGGAAGACGGTCGGGGTGGAGTGGTAGACGGTCACCCCCCGATCGGCGAGCGCACCGGTCAGGTGACCGAGGCCGTGCGTGCGGACGTCGACCGGCACGGCGGCGGCGCCGGACAGCAGCGCGCTGAACGTGTCGGTGACCGCCATGTCGTAGCCGAACGAGGTGAGCACACTCGTGCGGTCGTCCGGCCGGACGGCGAAGTTGCGCACGTGGTTGCGGACGCCGAACAGCACGTTGCGGTGGCTCTGCACCACGCCCTTCGGCTTGCCGGTGGACCCGGAGGTGTAGAGCACGTACGCCGGGTCGTCCGGTCGTGCGGGCCCGGTCGGCGCCGGCACGGCGGGATCGCCCCGGCGCGTCGTCACGACCGGTAGCCGCAGCCCGGCGTCGGCCGCGAGCGCGGCGGCCCGCCCGGCGTGGTCGGGATCCGCGACGATCGCCCGGACTCCGGCGTCGCGCAGCATCGCGGCCAGCCGGGCCGCCGGGTACGCCGGGTCCAGCGGCACGTACGGCGACCCCGAGGCCAGCGCCGCCAGGATGCCGGTGATCGTGGCGACGCCGTGGCGGCACAGCACCGCCACCGGTGCCGCGGCGTCACCGGGCCCGGCCAGCGCCTCGGCGGTCGCGGCGACTGCGGCACCGAGTTCCCGGTAGGTGACAGTCGCGTCGTCGGCGAGCACCGCCGGCCGGTCCGGGTACGCCCGCACCGCCGCCGCGAACGCCGCCGGGACGGTGTCGCCGCGTACCCGATCGGCCTCGGTGCCGTCGCCGCCGTGCAGCCGCCAGAGTTCCGGGGCCGGGCGCCGCTCGTAGCGGGCCGACGGCAGCACCCCCGCCGAGGCGGCGTCCGGATCCAGGGTGGACAGGACGTCGGCCAGGTCGGCGCGGAGGTCGTCGGCGTACTCGGCGGGCAGCCCGGACACGGCGACGCCGGCCAGGTCGGTACTCACCTCGACGGTGGCGTCGACCGGACGGCCCGGCGGTGCCGGGCGCACCGACCGGCACAACTCCCGGATCGGCGCGTCCACGGTCAGGTCCAGCGTCACCGGATCGTCGCCGTGCCGAAGCGTCACCACCGGGGATCCGGTGTACCGGCGAACCACCAGAGCCGTGGCGGTGAGGACGACGGCGGCCGGGTCGACGCCCGCGGCGTGCGCCCGGGCGGCGAGCCACGGCGGCAGGCCGAGCGGGTGGGGCGGTGCCGGGCTCACCGCTGGTCCAGGACGGCGGCGACCACGTCGGCGAGCGTGGACACCTCGGCGTCCGCCTCGGCGACGCGGAAGTCGTCGCAGTAGCTGCCGGTGCCGTGCACCACGATCTCGTACCCGGCCGGCACCAGACCCCGGTCGACGGCGTTGCAGACGCCGGTCAGCGCCATCAGGATCGACCACTCCCGTAGCCGCTCCGGGTCGTCGGGCAGCGACAGGCCGGCGTTCGCGAGCCACTGCCGGGCGGCCGGATAGCGCCGCACGCACTCGCGCCGCGACACCACGACGCCGTCGCCGCCGTGCCGTTCGATGAGCGCGTTCATCGCCGTGGAGGTCACCGGGCGGTGGGTGTAGAACGTCGGGTCGAGAACCTCGGCCGGGTCGTCGGTGACCGCCGGGAAGCGCAGGTCGGCGTCCTGCGTCCAGACGCCCCGGCTCTCGTCGAGCGTGTACGCCGGGCAGTCGCGCCGCTCGAACGAGCCGTGGCGCAGGCTGAGCACCATGTCCGGCGTGCCGAGGTGCTGCACGAGCAGGAAACCGGGCCGGTCGGCCGGATCGGCGTCGCCGGCCGCCTCCAGCACGTCGCGGCCCAGGTTGTAGCCGAGCAGGCCGAACGCGCTGGACACGGCGTGGGCGTGCCAGCGCGCACCGGTGGCCGGCGACACGTCGGCTTCGAAGGCGGCCCGAGCGGCGTCGGCGACCAGGTAGTTGCGCAGATCCAGCGTGTACCAGAGCGTGACGCCGTGCTTGTCGTGGACGGTGCCGGCGTACTCGTCGACGAACGCGCGGCCGAGCGCCTTCACGCCCTCCGGGTCCGCGCCGGTGTACCGCAGCAGCGGGTTGACCGCACGGGTCGCCGGGTCGGCGGCGAGCGCGTCGTGGCGGAACTTGTGCCGCGTCGCCGCCGGCGCCAGCACCACGATGGACAGCTGCTCCGGCGTGACCAGCCCGGCCGCGTACGCGCGGGCCACCGAGTCGCGCAGCGCCACGCCCTTGTTGCCGGAGGTCGGGGTGACGATGCACAAGCGCTCGCCGGTGCGCCGGATGTGTTCCACCGCCCGGCCGACGATCACCAGGGAGGCGAACGTCTTCGTGGTCCGGGTGCCCGGGTTGGCGGTGAGGTCGAGCATCGTCAGGTCGTGCCCGCCGTAGTGGCCCAGCGGGGACCAGCCGACCGTGGCGGCGGCGTAGAACTCGCGTACCGCGGGGGTCAGCTCGGGCAGGTCGAAGCCGGGCGCGAAACCGGGTGTGCCGGGCGCGTCGCCGGGGACCGCGCCGCACCGCCGCACCGCCGACGCGATGACGTCGTAGTAGTCGGTGATCATGTTGCGGGTGGCCGGGGTGGTCACTGTCATCGGGGTTCCTCCAACACACTCCGGGCCGGTGCCGGCGGCACCGTTCGCAGATGGTCACGCAGGGCGGTGAACCGGCCGGCGACCTCGGGCAGCTCGCTCGCGTGCCAGCCGCCGGCCAGGTCGGGCCGGTACGCCGCCAGCGCCGCCCGGGCGCGCTGCGGGTAGCTGACCTGGCCGCCGCCGACCTCGACGCCGTCGCGGCGCCCGGCGGCCGTGTTCCACGCGACCGCCTGCGCCACCGGCAGCTCGGCGGGCAGCCGCAGCTCGGTCCGGCCACCGGTGAGCCGGACCGGGTAGCCGCCCGGGAGTCCCAGCGGCCCGGGCAGGCTCGCCGTCACCTCGTCACCGGTGGCGAGCGCCGCCACCAGGGCGGCCCCGGCGTGTCCGGCGAGCGAGTTCAGCTCCGGCCGGGGCAACGCGCGGTAGCCGGCGAGCAGCCCGGTGACGTCCGGGACGGGCCGGCCGTCCAGCCAGGCGCGTACCTCGGCGGTGTCGTCGCCGTCCGGGCCGGGCGCGGCGAGGTGGGCGTGGTGACCGAGCACCGCGAGCCGGCGCGGCCCGGGACGCCCGAGCGCGGCGTCCAGGCACGCGGCGAGCGTCGCCACGTTGCCGATGCCGCAGCGCACCGGCAGGTCCAGCGCGGCGAGCAGCGGGTTGACCGCGTCCGGGAACGCGCCGTTGACGAGCGTCGCGCCGGGCGCGCCGACCACGAGAGCGGCGGCCAGCCGGGACACCAGCTCGGCCTGCAACGCCAACGTCACCCCGAAGCCGGCCGCGGCGATCAGGTCCGTCCAGGCCGACGGTGCCGCCGCCCGCTCGTACGGCGACTGCGCGGACACGGCGCAGACCAGCACGTCGGGGCGGAGCCGGGCCATCGAGGCGGCGTCGGCGGCGTACCCGTCGCCCGGGCCGACGGCGGGCTCGGCGGTGAACGGCCGGGCGGTGAGGTCGACCGGGGTTCCGGCGACTGCGGCGCGCACCCGCGCGGCGCGGGCGAGCGCGAGTGCGGCGTCCGGGTCGCGGGCCAGGACCGTCACGCGCAGCGGCGCCGGGGTGCGCGTCGCGGCCAGCGCGTGGCACAGTGAGCGGGCCAGCCGGCCGGCGCCCACCACGACGACGTGCCGCGCGTCAGCGGGCCCGGCTGACATCGCGTCCCGCCTCGGTGACCCGGTCGACCCAGTCGGCGAACGACCCGGCACGCAGGCAACTCGCCGGGGACACCTCCAGCCCGGCCATCTCCCGTACCCGCAGCGCCATCCGCAGCGCGGTCAGCGAGTGCCCGCCGAGGGCGACGAACGTGTCGTCGTCCTGCACCGCGTCGACGCCGAGCGTGGCCCGCCACGCCTCGCGCAGCTTGTCGGTGAGGTCGCTGCCCCGGTCCGGGGCGGGTTCGGTGGGCCGGGGCGGTGGCGGTGGCAGCTCCAGCCGGGCGACCTTGCCGTTGGGCAGGCGCGGCAGCCGGTCGACCAGGACGATCTGGTCCGGGCGCATCGCGGGCGGCAGCGCCGAGGCCAGGTGTCCCTGGAGCAGCCCGATGGTCAGCAGATGGTCGGCGGGCTCGTCCCGGGGGGTCGCGGCGGGCGGCGGGTCCTGCGGCCGTACGGCGTAGACGTAGCTGACGTCGGCGTCCGCACCGACGTTCCAGTCGCCGATGTCGTGCACCTCGAACCCGGCCGCGCACAGCAGCTCGCGCACCTGCGGCGTGGTCACGCTGCTGCGCTCGACCTCCAGGCAGACCTGGCGGATCCGGGGCCAGTGCTCGGGACGCAGCCCGCGCAGCACGCCCAGCTCGGCACCCTCGGTGTTGATCTTCAGCAGGTCGACGCGGTCCAGCTCGAAGCGGTCCAGCAGGTCCGACAGCGTCACCGTCGGCACCACGTGCGCCACCGGGGCGAGGCGGCGGCGGGCGTCCGCCAGGAGCGCCGCCTGCTCGGTCTCGTCGGCGTCGCCGCCACCGTTGCGGTAGTGCGACCGGACCAGGTCGGAGGCGGCGCCGGCGCGGTCGGCGCCGAGCCCGGACAGGTAGCTCAGCGCCGGGAAGGAAGTCAGCTCGGCGGTGCCCGCCGCGTCGGTCACGGCGGCCTCGACGACCGACGCGGACCCGGCGTAGAGGCCCAGGTTGGCGCGCAGGTACGGCAACGTGTCCGGGTTCGGCTCGACCGCGACCAGGCGCACGTCACGCGCCTGCCGGGACGCCCAGAGCGAGAACAGCCCGATGTTGGCGCCGACGTCGAGGACCACCGCGCCGTCGCCGACGCGGACACCGAAACGGGCGTACTCGGACTGGTCGAAGATCTGCCGGTAGAGGAAGACCGCCTCGTCCGGCGACGCCGCGGTGACCGCCATGCCGTTCGGCAGCGGGAACCGCGGCAGCCCGCCGACCGCCGGGGCCCGCCGCGGCTGCGGCACCACGTACCCGACCAGACGCGGGCCGTCGTCGGTGTCCGGGACGGTCACCACCACCGCGTCGTGCACGGCGGGATGCGCGCGCAGCACGGCGGCCACCTCGCCCGGCTCCACCCGGACCCCCCGGATCTTGACCTGGTCGTCGGCCCGGCCGTGGAACTCCAGGAAACCCGGCGGCGCGATCCGCACCAGGTCACCGGTGCGGTAGAGCCGCGCGCCCGGCCGCGCCGGGTCGGGGCGGAAGCGCTCCGCCGTCCGCTCGTCGTCGCGCAGGTAGCCCAGCCCGACCGCGACCCCGCCGATCCACAGCTCGCCGGTCTCGCCCGCGGGCACCGGCCGCAGGTCGTCGTCGAGCACGTGGGCGGTGACGCCGTCGATGACCCGGCCGATCGGGGCGATGCTGCCCGCGTACGGCTCGGCGCAGTCCCAGTAGGACACGTTGATCGAGGTCTCGCTCGGGCCGTACCCGTTGAACAGCTCGCACGGCAGCACCTCGCGCAGCCGCCGGACCAGCCGCATGTCCAGCGCCTCGCCGCCGCACAGCACCCGCCGCAGCGTGACGCAGCCGGCGAACTCCGGCTCGTCGAGCACGTGCCGCAACATGGTCGGTACGAAGTGCGCGGTGGTGACCGACTCCCGCTGGATCAGCCGCACCAGGCCGAGACTGTCGAACTGCAGGCCCGGCCCGGCGACGACCACGGCGCCGCCCGCGATCAGCGGGGAGAGGATCTCGTGCACCGACGCGTCGAACCCGATCGACGCCTTGTGCAGCACCCGGTCGTCGGCGGTGAACCCGAACCGGCGGTGGCCCCAGACCAGCCGGTTGACCAGCCCGGCGTGGTGCAGCACGACACCCTTGGGCCGGCCGGTGGAGCCGGAGGTGAACAGCACGAGCGCGGCGTGCTCGCCCGGCGGCAGCCAGCCGGTGCGGTCGGTCAGGTCGGCCGGCGACCCGGCCCGCGCGGTACGCACGTCCCGCCAGCCGGTGGACGCGGGCGCGGCGACGGCGGGCGGACGGTCGGCGTACAGGACGAGCCGGGGCGTGGCCGCCGCGAGCATCTGCTCGGCCCGGCCCGACGGCAGCTCGGGGTCGACCGGCACCGCGACCGCGCCCACCGCGAGCGTCGCCAGCAGCGACGTCACGTAGTCGGCGGACAGGTTCAGGTGCAGGCCCACCAGGTCACCCGGCCGCACGCCGGACCGGCGCAGCAGCTCGGCCGTCGCGCCGACCCGCTCCCACAGCGCCGCATAGCTCAGCTCGCCGTCCGGGCCGACGATCGCGGGCCGGTCGCCGTCGGCGCCGGCGGGCCGGTGCACCAGGTCGGTCAGGTAGCGCGGGCCGGTCATCACGCTCACCGCGTCCTCGTCGCGACCGCGACGATCGCCATCCGGGGCACCTCGGCCACGAACTGCCCGTCGGCCCGGTAGACCAGCGGACGGGCCGGCACGTCGTCGCGGCCGAGCGCGGCCAGGTAGCCGGTGTGGTCGAAGTGGCGGGTCAGCAGCGCCCACACCTCGCTGTCGGTGAGCGTGGCGAGGAAGTCCCGCACCCCGTACATGTCGCCGACGTAGTCGCGCATGCCCGAGTAGGCGGACTCGGCGCTGCCGCCGCGCACGATCAGCGGGTCGTACAGGTCGACGACGCGTACCGGCAGCCCGGCCGCGTCGAACAGGCCGGTCAGCTCGGCGCGGCTGAAGTGCCGGTAGTCGTGGCCGCCGGCGGCGTGCGGGTGCACCACCTCGCCGAAGAACCCGGCCATCGGGCTGGACTCGTCGAAGTCGTGCAGCACGATCCGGCCGCCGGGGCGGACCACCCGGGCCGCCTCCGCCACCGCCTGCGGCCGCCGGTCCGCCGGGATGTGGTGCGTGCCGTACGCGAGCAGCACCGCGTCCACGCCGGCGTCGCGCAGGAACAGGAAGTGCGCGGCCTGGCGGACGGCGGGCAGGCCGTGCGCGAGCGCCTTGTCGACCATGTGGCCGGACAGGTCGCCGGTGATGAACGCGAGTTTGGACTCGAAGCAGGCGGACTGGCTGCTCGCGGCTCGGGCCACTGTGCCGTCACCGCCGAGCACGTCGAGGATGAGCGTCACCGGGGCGGCGGCGTCCGGGGTGGCCAGGTCCAGCAGCCGCCGCATGCCGGCCCAGCGGACGAGCGTGTCCCGCTGGGCCCGGCGGTAGGAATCGCCCCGGCCGGTGGTGTCGGTGTCGAACTCGCTGACCGTGCCGGCCAGTTCCGCCAGCGCCTCGTCAGCGCCCGGTCGCCCGAAGTCGAGCAGTTCGCGCAGTTGCGGGTGAAGGGTCGCCACGGTGTGCAGGTAGTCGCGCAGGGCCAGGGACGGAAGGTACGGCCGGCTCATGAACACCTCGGCGCACGCGACAGTATGCCGCCTCGTCAGCGACGTCCCTTCGGCGAACGGATGGCAGACTTTAACACCGCTTCTGGCCGGTTCACCAGGTCGAATACCGGACATTGTGGAAGGTCCGGTACGGGTACGAGTCCTTACCCGCTCTTTGTCGCCTAATCCGCCACAGCGGTGTGACTGGCGACGATGTGTCGCATTAGGTCGATGATTTCCGGCAGATGGTCGGAAAGGAAGAAATGCCCGCCGGGAAACACGTGCCGCAACGGCTCGGTGACACATTCCCGCGCCCACCCCGCGGCCCGGTCCGGGTCCACGTGTTCGTCCCGGTCGCCGAGCAGCACGTGCACCGGCACCACAAGCGGCGGCTCGGGCCGGTAGACGTACCGCTCGGACAGCGCGAAGTCGGCGCGTACAGCGGGCAGGACCAGCTCCATCAGGTCGCGGTCGGCCAGCAACGCGACCGGCGTGGCCCCGAAGTCCCGCAACGCCTCGACCAGACCGGCGTCGTCGAGGTCGTGCACGCGCCGCCGTACCAGCCGGGTCTGCGGCGCCTCCGCGCCGCCGACCAGCAACGCCAGCGGCGCGGGCGCACCCCGGCGGCGCAGCTCCCGGGTCACCTCGAACGCCACGAGCGCCCCCAGGCTGTGGCCGGCCAGCAGGAACGGCCCGGACGCCCGCTCGATGACGGCTGTCGCCAGCGCGTCCACCAGCTCCGGGAGGTCGTCCACCGGCGCCTCGTGCAACCGGGCGCCCCGGCCCGGCATCAACGCGACCTGCACCGACAGCTCCGGCGCGGCCAGTTCCTGCCACTGCGCGAAGGAGGCGGCGACACCACCGGCATACGGGAAGACGAACACCTGGGCGTCGCCGGTCGAGGACCCGGCCGGCCCGAACCAGCGACCCCCACTCACCTGGGACATGGCCAGGAGCATAGGGCGCGCGTCGGCCACGGGGTGGCCGCACGGACCGCTCCGGCACGCCCACGCCGGCACCGGCCGGTGCTACGGTGGACCCCGGGCGAGCCGGACGTGGCCGTCCGAGCGCGAAGACCGCACCGGGAGACCAGACATGGCGGGTGACGACGACATCTCCGGGTGAGACCGGACATGTGACCGACCGCAGGCGAGCGCCGTGGTCGTGTCGTCGTACCCGAGACCGTGTCCCCCGCCGGGCGGCTGTGGTCCGCCCGCCCTCACCTTCGAGGTCGTCTTCCCGATGTCCGACTCGTTCATCGTCTGCTCGAACCTGACCTTCTCCTGGCCGGACGACACCCCGGTGTTCCAGGGCCTCTCCTTCACCCTCGGCGGCGGCCGGACCGGACTGGTCGCGCCGAACGGCGCCGGCAAGAGCACGCTGCTCAAGCTGATCGCCGGCGAGTACCGCCCGTCCGCCGGGTCGGTCACCGTCGGCGGCGTGCTGGGCTACCTCCCGCAGAGCCTGCCGCTGGCCGCCGACCTGACAGTGGCCGAGGTCCTGGAGATCGCCCCGCTGATCGCGGCGCTGCACGCCATCGAGGCCGGCGACGCCGACGAGAAGCACTTCACCACCATCGGCAACGACTGGGACGTCGAGGAGCGCACCCGCGCCCAGCTCGACCGGCTCGGCCTCGGCGACCTCGCCTTCGACCGGCGCCTGGGTACGCTCAGCGGCGGCCAGGTGGTCGCCCTCGGCCTGGCGGCGCAACTGCTCAAGCAGCCCGACGTGCTGCTCCTTGACGAGCCCACCAACAACCTCGACCTCGGCGCCCGGCACCGGCTCTACGACGTGCTGGAGCATTGGCACGGCTGCCTGCTGCTGGTCAGCCACGACCGGACGCTGCTGGACCGGATGGACCGCATCGCCGAACTGGACCGGGGCGAGATGCGGTTCCACGGCGGCAACTTCAGCGCGTACGAGGCGGCGGTGCGGGCCGCGCAGGAGGTGGCGGAGAAGAACGTCCGCAGCGCCGAGCAGGACCTCAAGCGGGAGAAGCGGGAGTTGCAGGAGGCCCGCGAGCGAGCGGCCCGGCGGGCCGGTAACGCCGCCCGCAACCTGAACAGCGCCGGCCTGCCGAAGATCGTCGCCGGGACCATGAAGCGCAACGCCCAGGAGTCCGCCGGGCGGGCGAGCGAAATGCACTCGGGACGGGTCGACGGCGCCCGGGCACGGCTCGACGAGGCCGAGCGGGCGCTGCGCAACGAGAAGACGATCGCGGTGGAACTGCCCGCCACCACGGTCCCGGCCGGACGCACGCTGCTGGCCGCCGAACGGGTCCGGGTCCGGCGCGGCGAACGGCAGGTGTTCGCCGACGACGGGATCGACCTGACGATCCGCGGCCCGGAGCGGATCGCCCTGCTCGGCGACAACGGTGCGGGCAAGTCCACGCTGCTGCGCCTCATCGACGGCGACCTGGAGCCCGAGAGCGGCCGGATCACCCGCGCCGACGGCCGGATCGCGTACCTGTCGCAGCGGCTGGACCTGCTGGACCTGGACCGTACCGTGGCGGAGAACCTGGCCGCGTTCGCGCCGCAGGCCCCGGATGCGCAGCGGATGAACCTGCTCGCCCGCTTCCTGTTCCGCGGCCCGCGGGCGCACCTGCCGGCCGGGGTGCTCTCCGGTGGTGAGCGGCTGCGCGCCACGCTCGCCTGCGTCCTCGGCGCCGAACCGGCGCCGCAGCTCCTGCTGCTCGACGAGCCGACGAACAACCTCGACCTGGTCAGCGTCGCTCAGCTGGAGAACGCGCTCAACGCCTACCGGGGCGCGCTGTTGGTGGTCAGCCACGACGAGCGGTTCCTCGCCGCGATCGAGGTCGGGCGCTGGCTGCGCCTGGCGCAGGGACGCCTGGTGGAGACCGGCCCTCCGGACGCCGGCTGACCGGCAGGGCCCGGTCAGACCGCCGGCAGGCGGACGACGAACCGGCACCCGCCGGTGACGTTGTGCGCGTCAACCCGCCCGCCGTGCGCCTCGACCAGTCCGCGCACGATCGCCAGGCCCAGCCCGCCGCCGGCCGGCGCCGCCTCGTCGGCGCCGGCCGGTGCGGGGGTACGGGCCCGGGTGCCCCGGAACGCCACGTCGAACACCCGGGGCAGGTCCGCCTCCGGGATGCCGCCGCAGGTGTCGGAGACGGCCAGCCACGCGTCGTCGTCGTCCCGGCCGGCGTCGATGCGCACCGTGCCGTCCGGCGGCGTGTACCGCACCGAGTTGACCAGCAGGTTCGTCACGACGCGGGCGAGTTCGGCCTCGGCGGCACGGACGGTCGGCCAGCCGGTCTCCGGGGCGACGACACGCACCCGCCGGTCGGCGGCCAGCGGCGCGGTGGCGGCGATCGCGTCGGAGACCACGTCGCCGAGCGGGACCGGGGACAGCGCGGGCCGCAGCGCTCCGGCGGTGATCCGGGACAGCTCGAACAGGTCGTCGACCAGCCGCGTCATCCGGTCCGTCTCGACCCGGATCCGGCGGTGGTACTCGGCCACCGCCGCCGGCTCGTCGACCACCCGGTCCTCCAGCGCCTCCGCCATCGCCCGCAGCCCGGCCAGCGGCGTACGCAGGTCGTGCGAGACCCACGCGACCAGCTCGCGGCGGCCGGCCTCCAGCTGCCGTTCCCGCTGCCGGGCCTGGTCGGCCCAGACCGCCGCCTGCGCCAGCCGACGCGCGAACGCCACCCCGACGGCGAGGCTGACCGCCGCGGACGCCGCCACCGTCACGAGGACGACCTGGAGGTCGTGCGCGGACAGGAACATGGCCTGGGCGACGGCCGTGACGCCCGCCGTCACCGAGGCGATCGTGACCGCCAGCAGCACCGCGATGTGCGCGAGGATCGACCGGTGGCGCACCAGCCGCAGCGCGCCCACAGCGAGCGCGCCGACGGCCGCACCGGCGAGGAGGGCGTAGAGCCCGATGACCATCAGTTCGTTCACCGGGACGCCTCCGACGGCTCGTACCGGTAGCCGACGCCCCACACGGTGACGATGCGGCGCGGCTGCGCCGGGTGGTCCTCGATCTTCTCCCGCAGACGCCGGACGTGGACGGTGACGGTGGACTGGTCGCCGAAGCGCCAGCCCCACACGCGGTCCAGCAGCTCGGCCCGCGACCAGGCGCGTCCCGGGTTCGCCAGCAGGAACGCGAGCAGATCGAACTCCCGCACGGTCAACGACAGCGGACGCCCGCCGCGCTCGGCGACGCGCCGGCCGGTGTCCGCGGTGAGGTCGCCGTCGCACAGCACCCCGGCCGGTCCCCGGTCCTGCGGGGCCGCGCGCCGCAGCACCGACCGGATGCGCAGCACCAGTTCGCGCGGGGAGAACGGCTTGGTCACGTAGTCGTCCGCGCCGACCTCCAGCCCGGCGACCCGGTCGGCCTCGTCCCCGAGCGCGGTGAGCATGACCACGGGCAGGCCGGGCAGGCGGCGACGCAGCCGGCGGCACACCTCGATGCCGTCGAGACCCGGCATCATCAGGTCGAGGACCACCAGGTCGGGTGGCTCCTCCTCGGCCGCGGCGAGCGCCTCGGGCCCGTCGAAGGACAGCCGGACCCGGCAGCCGTCCTGTTCCAGGTACCGCCGGACGACGTCGCTCACCGTCCGGTCGTCGTCGACGACGAGCACGTAGCGCCCCATGGGTCAGACGCTACCCACCGGCGTCCCGGTGCGGCGGCCCGCGGTCGACCCGTAAGCGGTCGGAAAGATCTTTCCGCCGGGTACGCGCCTACTGTCGGAGCATGGGCAGAAGACGTGTGGTGTTGTCGGGGCTCGCCGTCGTGGTCGTCACCGGTCTCGCGGTGGGTCTGTACCTGTTCCAGCCGTGGCGGCTGGTGACCGACCGTGAGGTACGCGAGACGCTGCCGTCGGTGGCGGAGCCACAGCCGGCCGGTACGACCGGCCCGTCGGCGACCGGCGGGGCGCCCGCCGACGTGCTCCTCGCCGCCGGTGACTTCGTCACCCACGAGCACGACACGTCCGGCCGGGCGCAGCTGGTCCGCCTCGCCGACGGCCGCCGCCAGCTGCTCCTGCGGGGACTGGACACCTCGGACGGCCCCGACCTGCGGGTGTGGCTCACCGACCGGGAGGTGCTGCCCGGGCGTGCCGGCTGGCAGGTGTTCGACGACGGCCGCTGGGTCGAACTGGGCCGGCTCAAGGGCAACATCGGCGACCAGGCGTACGACATCCCGGCGTCGGTGGACCTGGACGGGTTGCGCAGCGTGTCGATCTGGTGCAAGCGGTTCGCGGTGTCGTTCGGCGCGGCGCCGCTGGCCGCGACGGGAACGGGACCGGCTCCGGCCTGACGGCAGTGCCCGCCCGGTGCTGGGCTACGCTGCGGGAAGCGCTGGTTCACCCGGGCGGCGACGGCCGGGTGTCGTAAGAGGGAACCCGGTGGGAATCCGGGACTGCCCCGCAGCGGTGAGCGGGAACGACAGCCGTCAACAGCACTGGGCCACGGCCTGGGAAGCGACGGCCGGTAGGCGACCTCGTGTCCGGCCCGCGAGTCCGAAGACCTGCCCGCGTCGCGCGTACCACCGGTGCGCGCCGCCGTCGACCTCGCGGGTGGGTCGGGCGGGTGACACGCCGTGCGCAGGGCCGTCGGCGTTCCCTCGACGTGCACACCCAAGCCGGTCGGCGGTCCGCTTCTGCGAGGACGGAACCGCACAGTGCCCGACATCATCACGCTCACCGGCCGACCACCGTCGGCCTCGCACCTGACTTTGTCGCAGATCATGGACCAGCACCACACCAACCTGATGGGCACGGTCCACGGCGGGCGCATCCTCAACCTGATCGACTCGGTCGCCGGGGTGGTCGCCGCCCGCCACTCCGACGGCCCGGCCGTCACCGCCGCCATCGACGAGACCGCGTTCCTGCGGGCGGTACGCGTCGGGGACGTGGTGCACGTGGACGCCCGGATCACCTGGGCCGGCCGCAGCTCGATGGAGGTGGCGGTCAAGGTCAGCGCGGACCGGTGGGACCGCGCGGTGCCGCCGGTGGACGTGGCCACCGCGCATCTGGTGATGGTGGCGGTGGACGACGAGGGGCAGCCCCGGCCGGTGCCGCCGCTGCGCACCGAGACCGAGGGCGACCGGCGGCGCTACCGGGAGGCGCAGATCCGGCGCGAGCACCGGCTGGCGCTGCGCCGGGCGCTGCTCGACGGCGCCGGGGAGGGCTGAGCGGTGCTCGGGCTCTCCGCGGCCACGCTCGCCGGTTACCTGGCCGCCATCGTGGTGCTCATGCTCACACCGGGACCGGACATGATGTTCGTGCTCGCGAACGCCACCCGGTACGGCCCGCGGGCGGGCGCGGTGGCCGCGCTCGGGGTCGCCGCCGGGGAGGCGGTGCACGTCGCCGCCGTGGTGGCCGGGCTCGCCACCGTCATCGCCGCGTCCCCGGTGCTGTTCACCGCGATCCGGTGGGCCGGTGCGGCGTACCTGATCGTGCTGGGGCTGCGGGCGCTGCGCGGCACGGGCCGGCCCGGCGCGCGTGCGGACCGGCCGGTCGGCGGCGCCGGGCGGGCGTTCCGCCGCGGGCTGCTGACGAACCTGCTCAACCCGAAGATGATCCTGTTCAGTGTGGCGTTCCTGCCGCAGTTCGTGCGGCCCGAGTCGGGCCCGGTGGCGGCGCAGCTGGTGCTGCTCGGCGTGCTGTTCGTCGCGGTGCAGCTCGCCGTGGACCTGGTGCTCGGCGTGGGCGCGGGGCGGTTCGCCAGCCGGTGGGGCGACAGCCGCTGGTCGCGGCGCGTGGACCGGCTCTGCGCGGTCGCCTTCGTGGCGCTCGGCGTCCGGCTGGCCGCCGGCTGAGACGCACCGACTCCGTCACGCCGAGGTGGCGGCATCAGAGGTGCTCCGACCCCGCCACCTCGGCGAACTGGCGATGATCATGATGGGTGTCCCGGTTCGGTTCCGCCGGCGCCCGGAACACGGCCGGCCGCTCGCGGTCCAGGTGCAGGCGCAGCAGCACCCAGCCCAGCGACACGCCGCCGATGAACACGTACGCGGGCCGGGTGCCGAACGTGTCCCAGCAGGTGTGCAGCGTGACGGTGGCGGCGAAGGTGAGCAGGAACGCCGCCAGCTTCCGGCCACCGGGCGCGGCGGCGAACGTGAACAGCGCGGCGGCGGTCAGCCCGGTCCAGGCCAGGTGCGCGGCGGGCGCGGTGAGACCGCGTACCAGCAGTGTCTGCTCCACCGCGCCGAGACTGCCCTGCGACCCGACGAACGCGGCGAACGCGTAGCCCACGGTCTCCAGCGCGGCGAACCCGGTGCCGGAGGCCACGCCGATCACCAGCCCCTGCGCCGGGGACCGGTGCCGCCGCCACAGCAGCAGGACGCCGGCCGGCACGATCAGCTTGGCGGTCTCCTCGGCCAGCCCGACGAGCGCCATCGGCAGGACGCCGAGGCGGTGCAGTGTGCCGTACTCCAGCCAGCCGGCGGCGACCACGCCGATCACGCCGCCGAGCAGCGCGGCGACGCCGACGACGGAGCCGGGGACCGGGCGGCGCGCCGGCCGCCCCTGGGCGAAGGTCAGGAACGTGGCGGGTGCGACGGACGCGCCGAGCAGGATCAGCGCCGGCACGAACGTGACGGTCCCGGTGCCGGCGAGTGTCTCCAGCACCAGCAGGTGGAGCCCGACGCCGACGAGCAGGACCGCCACCCACGCCCAGCGGCGTCCGGTATTCCCCATACCGCCGAGTATCGCGCCCGGCGGCGAGCCGCGGCATCGGGGGTAGGCACAGTGGACGGTGAGATCATTCCGACACGCCGACACGACATCTGGTGTTGCAAGGAAGCCCTCACCGCCATATATGGTGGCTCTCGCAGCTGGTTCGGCCGGGCCTTCACTGGTCCGTCCGAGGCAAGAGGGAACCCGGTGGAAGTCCGGGACTGCCCCGCAGCGGTGAGTGGGAACGACAGCCGTCAACAGCACTGGGCCACCGGCCTGGGAAGCGACGGCCAGTAGGCGGCCGGCGACCCCGGTCGGGCCCGCGAGTCCGAAGACCTGCCAGCGCGCCGTGCGCCTCCGCGTACGGCGGTCGGAGGTCGCGCGGGACGACCGACGCCAGCAGCCGGGACGGCCGTTGCGCCGCGCCCGTTGGCGTCTCCCGCCGTCTCCGGACGGTGACAGCGAGGAGAGGTCATGACGGTCGTACAGGAGAGTCCCCCGTCCGGAACCGGCGGGTCCGAGGTCCGCCGGCCGGCGATGCGGGTACGCAAGCGCGACGGCGGCGCCGAGCCGGTGGACGTCAACAAGATCGTCCGGGCGGTGGAGCGCTGGGTCGCCGACCTGGACGAGGTGGACCCGCTGCGGGTGGCCACCAAGACGATAAGCGGGCTCTACGACGGGGCGACCACCGCCGAGCTGGACCGGTTGTCGATCCAGACCGCGGCGGAGCTGATCGGCGAGGAGCCGCAGTACTCGAAGCTGGCGGCGCGGCTGCTGGCCGCGTACGTGGACAAGGAGGTCCGCGGTCAGGGCGTGGCGAGCTTCAGCCAGTCGATCGCGTACGCGCACGGGCTGGGGCTGATCGGCGACGAGACGGCGGCGTTCGTGGCCCGGCACGCCCGCAAGCTCGACGACGCCGTGGACCCGGACGGCGACCTGCGGTTCGAGTACTTCGGACTGCGCACGGTGGCGGACCGCTACCTGCTGCGGCACCCGGAGTCCCGGCTGGTGGTGGAGACGCCGCAGTACTGGCTGCTGCGGGTGGCCTGCGGGCTGTCCCGCACCCCCGGCGAGGCGGTCGGCTTCTACCGGCTGATGTCCACCCTCGCCTACCTGCCCAGCTCCCCCACGCTGTTCAACTCCGGCACCCGGCACACCCAGATGTCGTCGTGCTTCCTGGTCGACTCGCCGCGCGACGAGCTGGACTCGATCTACGAGCGGTACCACCAGGTGGCGAAGCTGTCGAAGTTCTCCGGCGGCATCGGCATCTCCTGGTCGCGGGTGCGCGGCCGGGGCGCGCTGATCCGGGGCACGAACGGCCGGTCCAACGGGATCGTGCCGTTCCTCAAGACGCTCGACGCCGGGGTGGCCGCGGTCAACCAGGGCGGCCGGCGCAAGGGCGCGGCCTGCGTCTACCTGGAGCCGTGGCACCCGGACGTGGAGGAGTTCCTGGAGCTGCGGGACAACACCGGCGAGGAGTCCCGGCGTACGCACAACCTCAACCTGGCCAACTGGATCCCGGACGAGTTCATGCGCCGGGTCGAGGCCGACGGCGAGTGGTCGCTGGTCGACCCGTCGGACGCCCCGGAGCTGCCCGACCTGTACGGCGAGGCGTTCGACGCCGCGTACCGGGCCGCCGAGAAGAAGGCGGTCCGCACGGTGCAGGCCCGGGACCTGTACGGGCGGATGATGCGCACGCTCGCGCAGACCGGCAACGGCTGGATGACGTTCAAGGACACGTCGAACCGGCTGTCCAACCAGACCGGTGAGCCGGGCAACGTCATCCACCTGTCCAACCTGTGCACCGAGATCCTGGAGGTCAACGACGACGCCGAGACCGCCGTGTGCAACCTCGGGTCGGTCAACCTCGGCGCCCACGTCACCGCCGACGGGGTGGACTGGGATCGGCTGCGCGCGACGGTCCGCACGGCGGTGGTCTTCCTCGACCGGGTGATCGACATCAACTACTACCCGGCCGAGCAGGCGGCGGCGTCGAACCCGCGCTGGCGGCCGGTCGGGCTCGGCCTGATGGGACTGCAGGACGCGTTCTTCACGCTGCGCCTGCCGTTCGACTCGGCGCAGGCCAAGGAGCTGTCCACGCGCGTGCAGGAGGAGATCCTGCTGACCGCGCTGGAGACCTCCGCCGGACTGGCCGAGCAGTTCGGCCCGCATCCGGCGTACCCGCAGACCCGGGCCGCCAAGGGTGACCTGCACCCGGACCTGTGGGGCGCGGAGCCGGCGCAGACGCAGCGGTGGGCGGCGCTGCGCGAGCGGATCGCCGCGGGCGGGCTGCGCAACTCGCTGCTGGTGGCGATCGCGCCGACCGCCACGATCGCGTCCATCGCCGGCTGCTACGAGTGCGTGGAACCGCAGGTGTCCAACCTGTTCAAACGCGAAACCATGTCCGGGGAGTTCCTCCAGGTCAACACGTACCTGGTGCGGGAGCTGAAGGCGCGCGGGCTGTGGACGCCGCAGGTCCGCGACCGGATCAAGCGGGCCGAGGGCTCGGTGCAGGACATCACCGAACTCCCCGCCGAGGTGCGCGAGCTGTTCCGCACCGCCTGGGAGCTGCCGCAACGGGCGCTGATCGACCTGGCCGCCGCCCGCGCCCCGTTCATCGACCAGTCCCAGTCGCTGAACCTGTTCCTGAGCGCGCCGACCATCGGCAAGCTCTCCTCGATGTACCTGTACGCCTGGAAGGCCGGGCTGAAGACCACCTACTACCTGCGATCCCGTCCCGCCACCCGCATCCAGCAGGCCACCGTCGCCCCGGTGCCCACCCCGGTCTCCGGCGTGGTCTCCGCCGTCAGCGACGACGAGGCGCTGGCCTGTTCCCTGGAGAACCCCGAGAGCTGCGAGGCATGCCAGTGACCACCACCGCACCGACCCGGCACATGCTGCTCGACCCCGGCATGGACCTGACCCTGCGGCCGATGCGCTACCCGCGCTTCTTCGACCGCTTCAAGGACGCGATCAAGAACACCTGGACGGTCGAGGAGGTGGACCTGCACTCCGACCTGGCCGATCTGGCGAAGCTGTCCCCGGCCGAACGGCACCTGGTGTCCCGGCTGGTGGCGTTCTTCGCCACCGGCGACACCATCGTGGCCAACAACCTCGTGCTCAACCTCTACCAGCACGTCAACTCGCCCGAGGGCCGGCTCTACCTGTCCCGGCAGCTGTTCGAGGAGGCGGTGCACGTCCAGTTCTACCTGAACCTGCTGGACACGTACGTGCCGGACGAGAAGGAACGGTTCGCCGCGTTCGCCGCGGTGGAGAACATCCCGTCGATCGCCCGCAAGGCCGAGTTCTGCTTCCGGTGGATCGACTCCGTCTTCGACCTGCGGGAACTGCGGACCCGCGCGGACCGGCGGGCGTTCCTGCTCAACCTGATCTGCTTCGCCGCGTGCATCGAGGGTCTGTTCTTCTACGGCGCGTTCGCCTACGTCTACTTCCTGCGGTCCCGGGGCCTGCTCAACGGGCTGGCCTCCGGCACCAACTGGGTGTTCCGGGACGAGTCGATGCACATGGCGTTCGCCTTCGACGTGGTGGAGACCGTACGCGCCGAGGAGCCGGACCTGTTCGACGACGAGATGCAGCGGCAGGTGAAGGAGATGCTGTCCGAGGCGGTGGAGTGCGAGGTGAGCTTCGCCGAGGACCTGCTGGGGCAGGGCGTACCCGGGATGTCGCTGGCCGACATGCGCGAATACCTCCAGCACGTGGCCGACCGGCGCCTCGCCGTGCTCGGCATCGCCCCGATGTACGGCAGCGGCAACCCGTTCGCGTTCATGGAGTTGCAGGACGTGCAGGAGCTGTCCAACTTCTTCGAGCGCCGGGTGTCGGCGTACCAGGTCGGGGTGACCGGCTCGGTCACGTTCGACGACGACTTCTGACCGCCGCCCCCGCCCCGGCCGTCACGGCCGGGGCGGGACCGGGCTCTCGCCGGGCAGCGCCGTCGCGCGGACCCGCCCGATCAACGCCACCACGGCGAGCGCCATCACGGCCACCACCACGAACGCGCTCCGCAGGTCCAGCGCGCCGGCGAGCAGGCCGATCACGGGCGCCGCCAGCAACGCGCCCGGCCACTGGCCCATGGCCACCACCGAGACGCCCTCGCCCGAGGTGAGGCCCGGCTGCTCCCCGGCGAAGCCGAGCACCGTCGGGGTCACGCACGCCAGGCCGAAGCCGAGCAGTCCGAAGCCGGCCATCACCGCCGCCGGATGGGGGTACGCCACCGGCAGCGCCACGCCGACGGTGGCCACGAGCGCGGACAGCCGGACGAAGCGGATCCGCCCGAACCGGCCGGCCAGCCGGTCGCCGAACAGCCGGGCGACGGTGGCGGCCAGCGACAGGCAGGTGTACGTCGCAGCGGCCAGCACCGCTGCGGCGCCTGCCACCTCGGTCGCGTACAGGGCGCTCCACTGGGCGCCGGCCATCTCGATGAACGAGGCGAGGAAGGCGATCACCGCGAGCAGCAGCAGCTGCGGGGTGAACCGGTCGCGCAGCCGTCGCCGGTCCTCGCCGTCCTTCGTCTCCTGCCGGGGCGTGTCGGGCAGCCAGCGGTGGGTGCCGACCAGCAGCGCGCCCAGCAGGACGCTGGTGACCGCCATCTGCGCCGACGGGGACATCCCGATCGCGGCGGCGCCGGTGCCGCAGAGGCCGCCGGCCAGCATGCCGATGCTGAACCCGGCGTGGAAGGTGGACAGGATGGGCCGCCCGTACCGCTTCTGCACCTCGACCGACTGGGCGTTCATCGGTGTGGCCAGCAGGTTCGCCGCGAAGCCCCAGACCGCGAGCCCGCCGACCAGCGCCACCACGGTGGTGGACGCGGCCAGCAGTGGGGCGTTGACCAGGATCAGCGCGGCCCCGGCCAGCGCCAGCCGGCGCGTGTTGATCCGGCTGATCAGCACCGCCACCACGACCAGGGAGATCAGCTCCCCGGCATTGGTGGCGATGTTCGCCAGGCCCCAGCCGGTGTTGCCGACGCCCACCGCGTCCCGCACCTCCGGCACGCGGGCCGACCACCCGCCGATGGCCAGGCCCATGATGACGAAGAGCAGCGCCACCGACCAGCGGGCCCGGACGGCCGAGCGGGGCACCGGCGGCGCGGGCTGCTCCGTCGTGTGCTGGTTCGTCGAGGTGTCCGTCATGGTCGTCGTACCTCTCTCCGATCGCTCCGCCGGAACTCCTACCCGATCGCGTGGTCGAGGAAGCACGCACCGTCAGGGAGGCGTACCCGCGCCGGGGTGGTCGCGGGGTCGGTGACCAGCGCCGACACCACCGCCACGTAGTCGTCGATCAGGCCGCTCACCAGGTCGTCGCCGAAGACGCCCCGGTTGCGGATCACCACGCCGCCGGCCCGGTCGTCGTCCACCACGACGATCGGCGAACCGCGCTTGACCCAGACGGGCAGGCACTGGGGCGGCACGTCCGCGGCGACCACCGGCGGCGGTGTGCCGGGCACGGGCCGGGCGGTGACGTCGACCGGCTCCACGAGTAGCTCCGGGCAGTGCAGCACCGGCGACGCGGACGCGGCGGACTGGAACCAGGCGTCGAACAGGTGGTTGTCCGGCCAGGGGCGGATCGCCGCGAAGTCGGGGTGGACCGCCCGGGCCAGCCGGTGGAACGCGGTGGCGTGCGCGACCGCCTCGGCCAGCGACGCGTGCGCGGCGTCGACCACGGCGCTCATCGGCGTGTCCGGCGCGACGTCGACCGGCAGGTAGACGTTGTTTGTGAACTGCCCGACGAGCTGCCGGGACAGCGGGCTCTCCCGGCCCAGCGTGGTGGTGCCCAGCACCACCCGGGGCCGGCCGGCCCGCCGGGACAGCAGCACCAGGTACGCGGCGAGCAGCAGCACGTACGGGCTGGTGCGGGACCGGCGGGCGGCCGGGCGCAGCCGCGCGGTGACCTCGGGCGGGAACGCGAAGCGGGTGGCCACCTCAGCGCTGAGCGCGACGTCCGGCGCCGGCGGCGACGCCGGGAACAGCTGGTACGGCTCCACCGGCCGCAGCCGGTCCCGCCAGTACGCGCCCCGGACGGCGGCGCCGACGCCGTTCCCGGCCTGCTCCGCCTCCTGGAGCGCGGCGAGGGCGCAGTGGTCCACACCCAGTGGTGGCTGCGGATCGGCCGCGCCGAGCCGGGCCGCGTACGCGTGGCACAGGTCCTCCACCACCACGCGGCACGACCAGCCGTCGGAGACCATGTGGAAGAAGCAGAGCGCGAGCAGGTGCTCGGTCTCGGAGAGCCGGACCAGCGCGGCCCGCCACAGTGGCGCCCGGCCGGGGTCGAACGCGTCGTTGCGGTGCGCGTACGCGATCCGCTCGACGCGGTCCTGCTGCTCGGCCGGCGGCAGGCCGGACAGGTCGACGTACTCCAGCGGCGACTCCACGTACGGCAGGATCTGCACCCGGGGCTCCACGCCGATGCGATCGAACCGCATCCGCAGCGCGTCGTGCCGGTCCACCACGTCCTGCATCGCCTGCCGCAGCACGTCGGTCCGCAGGGTGCCCCGTAACCGGCGGAACTCCACCACCACGAGCCGGGAGGCGCCGGGGTGAGCCGGGTCGAGCGCGGTCATGAACTCCCACATCATCTGCTGGCCGGGGGCCAGCGGGAACGTCGTCGGCACTGCCACTCCCCCTTCAGGCCGCCACCGGCGGCGCGGCCACCGGCAGGACCGGTCGGCGGTCCGCACCGTCCGGTCGGTGGTCCGGCCGGTCCGGCTGGTAGTCCGCCTCGTCCGGCGCGCGGAAGCCGGTGAAGAGCAGGTCGGGGCGGCCGAGCCGCAGCGACGTGACGAACGCGGCCCCGTCGAAGAGCGTCTCGATGGCCGCGCAGGCCATCGACTCGGCCACCGCGCGCGGTCCCCGGTCGCCGCCGAGCCGTCCGGGTGTCTTCGCGGCGACCACTGCGGCCGCGACGGCCGGCACCGCGAGCAGGCTGCGCCCTCCGCTGCGCCGGGCGGTCAGCAGCCCGGCCAGCGCGGTCACCGCGAGCGTGCTGGCGGTGTTGAGCACGAACCGGCGGCGGTGCGGGTGGGCGAGGCAGAGCCACTGCTCGGAGCGCCCGTACGTGGTGAACCGGTAGGCGACCGCGCGGAACGTGTCGGCGACGCCGGTGTCGTGGGTGATCACCCCGCCCGGGTCGGTGAGCAACGCGTAGCCCGCGTCGGTGAGCAGCAGCCCGAGGTGCAGGTCCTCCCCGCCCAGCGGCATCGGGGAGTCCTCCGGGAAGCCGCCGACCGACTCGAAGACGGAGCGTTTCACCGCCATGTTCGCCCCGGCGCCCCAGGACACGCGCTCGTAGTGCAGCGGCCGGGTCAGGTCGCCGAGCAGCAGGTACGAGCGGCGCATCACGCGGAAGAACGCGCTGTCGCCGGGCTCGACGATCACCGGGCCGGTGACGCCGGCGACCTCCTCCCCGGAGGCGCGCAGCCGGGCCGCGTACCGGGTGATCAGGTCGGCCGGCACCCGGCAGTCGGAGTCGGTGAACAGCAGCAGGTCGTGGCGGGCGTGCCGGACGCCCAGGTTCCGTTTGGCCCCGACGTGCCGGGGCCCGCGCACGTAGCGGGCGCCGTACTCGGCGCAGGCGGCGCGGTGCGCGGCGGCCGCGACGGGCGCCGAGTCGTCGACGACCACCACCTCCACCGGCTCCGGGCAGTTCGGGGCGGCGTCGCACAGGCTGCGGAGCTGGCGGCGCATCTCCGCCACCCGGTCCTTGACCGGGATGACGACGGAGACGCCGCGCGTGACGGCGCGGGGTTCGGTCGGTTCGCCCACGGGCGATGCGGATCGGCTCATGCCCCGAGGTTCGACCACCGGGATACAACGCCGATACACGGCGCCGGCCGGGCCGGCAATCGCGTGTGTACCGCCGATGTATCGATGGCCGTCAAGGTCGAGGGCATGACGACCTCCATCCCTCTCGACCGGCGGCTCGCCGTGGACGGTGGCCGGCCGGTCCGCCCACCCGACCGTCCGTGGCCACGCTGGCCGGTCCCCGCGCCGGACGCCGCCGGCAACCTCGCCGCGGTGCTGACCGGCGGCCGGTGGGCGATCAGCAGCCCGTCCGTCGGCGACACCGTCCTGTTCGAGCGCCGCTTCGCCGCCGACTTCGCCCGCTACGTCGGCACCCGCCACTGCGTGCCGGTCGACCACGGGTCGAGCGCCCTGGTGGTGGCCCTGGAGTCACTCGGCCTCGGCTACGGCGAGACGGTGCTCGTACCGGCGCTGACCTGGACCGCCTCCGCGACCGCCGCACTGCGCGCCGGCCTGGTCCCGGTGCTCGTCGACGTCGACCGCGACACCGGCTGTGTGCGGCCGGACGACCTCGACCTGTCGGTGGACCCGCGTGCCGTGGTCGCCGTGCACTGGGCCTCCAACATGGCCGACGTGCCGGCGCTCGACGCGGTCACCCGGCCGCGCGGCATCTCCGTCGTGGAGGACTGCGCGCAGGCCCACGGCGCCACCTGGCAGGGCCGTCAGGCCGGCTCGCTCGGCCGGCTCGGCTGCTTCAGCTTCCAGCACGGCAAGGTGCTCACCTGCGGCGAGGGCGGGGCCGTGGTCACCGACGACGACACGCTCGCACCGGTGCTCCAGGAGCTGCGGGCCGACTCGCGCCGCTACCGCGGCGACCGGACTCCGGCGGGCGAACTGGACCTGGAGGAGAGCGCCGGTGTGCAGGGCGCCAACTTCTGCCTGGGTGAGTTCTCCGCCGCCGTGGCCTGCGCGCAACTGGCCACCCTGGACGAGCAGCACGACGTCCGCAACCACAACTACCGGCTGCTCGGCGAGCTGCTGGACGGCGTCGACGGCGTACGGCTGCTGCGCCCGGCGGCGGAGCAGACCCGCCTCTCGATCTACGAGGGCACGATCGTCTTCGACGAGTTGCCGGCCGGCATGGACAACACCGCCGTGGCCGCCGCGCTCACCGCCGAGCTGGGCCGGCGGTTCTACTGCACCGACGAGCCGCTGCACCGCAGCCGGCTGCTCCAGCCGTGGACGAAGCCGCTGCTCGCGCCGCTGGCCGAACGCTTCGCGGCGATCCACCGGGGGCGCACGTACCCGAACACCGAATGGCTCGCCGCCCACACCGTCCAGACGCACCACAGCACGTTCCTCGGCACCGGACCGGACATGGAGGACATCGCCGCCGCCGTCGCCAAGGTGCTCGCCCGCTGATCCGCGCCGTCCCCGGCGCACCAGAGAAGGGAACTTCCCGTGACCGTCACCCATCCCGAGACCTCGCACGCCCCGACCTCGTCCCCCGACACGGACGCGCCCGTCGGCCTGTGGCTCAACGGCGCCCGCGGTTCGGTCGCCACCACCGCGATCACCGGTCTGCTGGCGCTGCGCGCCGGCATGGCCGACTCGACCGGCTGCGTCACCGACACCCGCATGCTGCGCGACGCGCCGCTGGCGAGCTGGACCGACCTGGTGGTCGGCGGGCACGACATCGTCGACACGCCGCTGGAGAAGAAGGCCGAGTCGCTCGTCGACTCCGGGGTCATCCCAGCGCCGGTGCTGGCCGCCGTGCGGGGCAGCCTGCCCGAGGTCGAGCAGAACCTGCGCACCGGTTACGACGCGCGTACCGAGACCGGACCGCTGGCCGAGGTGGTCGAGCGGCTGGCCGGCGACATCGAGGAGTTCCGTGCCCGCCACGGGCTGTCCCGCGTCGTCGTCATCAACGTGTCCTCCACCGAGCCGCCGGCCGACCACCGGCCCGAGCACGACGACCTGGACGCGCTGACCCGCGCCCTGGCCGACCCGGACGACAAGGCGCTGCCGGCCAGCTCGGTGGTCGCGTACGCGGCGTTCCGGGCCGGTTGCGGCTTCGTCGACTTCACCCCGTCCACCGGCGCCCGCCTGCCCGCGCTGGAGATGCTGGCGCAGCGGGAACGCGTGCCGTTCGCCGGCTCCGACGGCAAGACCGGGGAGACGCTGCTGCGCACCGCCCTGGCGCCGATGTTCACCAGCCGCGCCCTGCACGTGCTCTCTTGGGCCGGGGTGAACCTGCTCGGCGGCGGCGACGGCGCCACGCTGGAGGATCCGCGCAACGCCCGCAGCAAGCTCAGCTCCAAGTCGGGTGTGCTGCCCGCGCTGCTCGGTGAGGACGTCACCGCCCCGCTGCACATCGACAACGTGCCGGACCTGGGCGACCACAAGACCGCGTGGGACCACGTCTCGTTCGAGGGGTTCCTCGGCGTCCGGATGTCCATGCAGCTGACCTGGAGCGGGGTCGACTCGACACTGGCCGCGCCGCTGGTGCTCGACCTGGCCCGGCTGACCGCCGCGGCGCACCGCGCCGGGCACGTCGGCCCGATCGAGGAGCTGGGGTTCTTCTTCAAGGACCCGATCGGCACCGACGAGCACGCGCTGGCCGAGCAGGCACAGGCGCTCGCCGCCTGGGCCAACGGCCTGGACGGCCACGGCGACAGCTGACCTTCGTACCGGCCGCCGGCGCGGCACCGTCCGCGCCGGCGGCCCCGCCCACGTACCCGCATCGAGGAGTCCCCCATGTCCCACCACGTCCCGAACGCGCCGGACCGGCCGAGCACGGATCCGGTGTGGACGCCGATCCTGACCGGTCTGCACGCCACCGCGCTGGACTGTCTCCAGACGAGCTTCGCCCTGCTGGCCGACCACGCGAACGGGTCCGGCAGTCACCTCGCCCTCGGCGCCCGGTACGGGTTCCGCACCCGGGACAGGGACGGTCTGGTCACCGTCGAGGCGACCTCGGACGACCGGGCCGCCGAGGCGGTCGACCTGCTCGGCCTGCGGGTCGAGGGCCGGTGGATGCAGCTCGACGGCCCGCAGGTGCGCCGGCTGTGCGCGCCGGGCCAGCCGCTCTACGTCACCGCCGACGCGTACGACCTGCCGTGGTGCCCGTACCACGAGCACGAACACATGCGGCACAGCTTCCTGGTCACGGCCGCCGCGCCGGGCGAGGTCACGGTGGTCGACGCGTACCACAACGACACCGCCTGGGGCCCCGCGCGTCCCGGCGTGTGGCGGCTGCCGGCCGCCGCGTTCGACGCCGCGCTGGCCGGGGGCGCCCACACGCTGGCGGCGACGGCGCACCCCGCCCCGGCGATCGACGTGCCAGCCATGCTCGCCGGCAACGCCACCCGCGCCGGCCGGGCCCGCCCGGAGATCGCCACCTACCTGGCCCGCACCGGTGCCGCCCTGGACACCGTGGCCGGGCTGCACCGCTTCGTGCTCGACGTCTGGCTGCTGGCCCGCGCACGCGACCTGCACGAACGCTGGCTGTCCACGGTCCGGCCGGAGGCCGCCGCCGCACTGGCCGGGCAGGACGCGCGCTGGCAGCAGCTCGCCACGCGCAGCTACGTGGCGCTGCGGCGGGCCCAGGCCGGCCGGCCGGCCGCGCCGGAACTGGCGGACGCGCTCGGCACACTGATCGACGACCACCTGGCCGCGCTGGAATCGATCGCCGGACGGGCCGTCCCGCCCGGCGGCGACGGCACGCCCGCGCCGGGCCGGGCCGGCGACGACGGGGTACGCGCGGCGGTGCTCGGCGCGCTCGGCGACACCCTGGACCTGGACTCCTCGGCCCTGCGCACCACCGACGTGCTCCGGGAACTGCCCGGCTTCGACTCGTTCCGGCTGGTCGACGTCATCGACCGGGTCGAACGCCGGCTCGGCGTCGAGGTTCCGGCCACCGCGCTGTCCGCGGCCGACCTGCGCGACGTCGGCTCCCTGTGCGCCATGTTCGGCGCCGCCACCGGAGGTGCCCGATGAGTACCGAACTGCTGCACGACCTGCTGGACCGCGCCGCCGAGGCGCGCCCCGACGCGCCCGCCGCCGGGGACGGGACCGTCGAGTTCACGTACCGTCAGGTGTGGGCCGACAGCCTGCGGCTGGCCGGCTGGCTGCGCGGGCAGGGCGTCCGGCGCGGCGACCGGGTGCTGGTGGCACTGCCTGCCGGTGCGACCCTGCCCGCGCTGCTGTACGCGGTCGCCCGTGCCGGCGGAGTCTTCGTCGTCCTGCGGACGCCGGCCCCCGAGGTCGCCCTCGCCCACGTGCTCGACGACGCCGAACCGGGCCTGGTCCTCACCGACGACCCGGTGCTGGCCGGCCTGTCCCGCGCCCGTGGCGTCCCGGTGCGCGGCGTGGCCGAGGTGCGCCACGCCGCGTCCGCCGTGACGATCGGCGGCGCGTCCACCGGCCCGGCCCCGCTCGCGGTCGACCCGGTCTGCCTGATCTACACCTCGGGCAGCACCGGCATGCCGAAGGCCGTGGTCTCCACGCACGCCCAGGTCACGTTCGCGGTGCGGGCGATCCAGTCGGAGCTGTGCTACCGGCCCGACGACGTGGTGCACGTCCTGCTGCCGCCCTCGTTCGACTACGGCCTCTACCAGGTGTTCCTCAGCACCGTCGCCGGCGCCCGGCTGCGCCTGGGCGACCCGGGGGACACCGGCGGCCGCCTGCTGGCGACACTTGTCGAGTCCGGCGCCACAGTGCTGCCCTGCGTGCCGTCGCTCGCGATCAACCTGCTGCGGCTGCTCGGCCGGGCGGGCGCGTCGCGTCCGCCGCTGCGCCTGCTCACCAACACCGGCGCCGCCATGCCGCCGGAGGTGCTGGCCGGCCTGCGCCGGCTGCTGCCCGGCCTGACCGTCCAGCTCATGTTCGGCCTCACCGAGTGCAAACGCGCGGCGATCATGCCGCCGGACGCCGACCTGCGCCGGCCCGGTGCCTGCGGGCGGGCGCTGCCCGGCACCGAGATCTTCACTGTCGACGCCGAGGGGCGGCGTCAGCCACCGGGCGTCCGTGGCGAGCTGGTGGTACGCGGCCCGCACGTGATGGCCGGGTACTGGCGACGACCCGAGCTGACCGCGCAGCGGTTCCGGCGCGCGAACGGCCTGTTCCCGCAGCTGCACACCGGCGACCACGGCCACGTGGACACCGACGGGTACGTCCACTTCGCCGGCCGGCGCGACGACGTCTACAAGGAGAAGGGCACCCGGGTCAGCGCCACCGAGGTGGAGGCCGCCGCGTACCGGGTCGACGGGGTGGACGCGGCCGGGGTGCTGCCGCCGGCCGACGGCCGCGACGGCGCGACGCTGTTCGTGGTGGCCGCGCTGCCTCCCGCCGACGTGCTGCGCCGGCTGCGGGAACAGCTGGAGGAGATGAAGGTGCCGGCGCGCTGCGTCGTGCTGCCCGACCTGCCGCTGACCGGCAACGGCAAGGTGGACCGGCGGGCGCTGGCCCGGCTGGCGGGTGAGCACAATGGCTGACCTGCCCTTCGACACGCCGGCGTACCGCTACGACCTGGCCCGGGTACGCACCAGCCACGCCACCCTGGTCGCCGCGCTGCCCGCACCGAGCCGCCTGTTCTACTCGCTCAAGGCCAACCCGCACCCGGCGCTGGTGGCGGCGCTGCACGCCGCCGGCTGCGACGCGGAGATCTGCTCCCCGGGTGAGCTGGCCGCCGCGCTGCGGGCCGGTGTGCCGGGCGAGCGCATGCTCTACACCGGACCCGGCAAGCGCGACGCCGAGGTCGCCGAGGCGGTCCGCGCCGGTGTCCGCTGGTTCTCCGTCGACTCGCCCGAGGGCCTGGACCAGGCCGACCGGATCGCCACCGCGCACGGCGTCGAGCTGCGGTGCCTGCTGCGCGTCAACGACCGGGTGCCCAACCCGGGCCAGGGGCTCACCATGACCGGCGTCGCGTCCCAGTTCGGCGCCGACGCCGACTGGATCGAGCGGGAACCGCAGCGGTTCCGCTCCCGCCCGTCGGCCCCGGTACGGGGATTCCACCTCTACACCGGCAGCAACGTCGACTCGGTGGACGCGCTGGTGGCACAGTTCACCGCCGCGGCGCGTACCGCCCGGCGGCTGCGGGACCTGCTCGGCGTCGACCTGACCCTGCTCGACCTGGGCGGCGGCTTCGGCGCGCCGTTCGCCCGGCCCGGACACAACGCGGACCTGACCGGCCTCGCCGACCGGGTCGCCGCGGCCCTGGACGGCCTCTTCCCCGGCTGGCGCGACGGCACGCCGACGGTCGCCTTCGAGTCGGGGCGGTTCCTCACCGCCACCGCCGGCACGCTGCTCACCCGGGTGCTGGACGTCAAGCGGTCGCAGGGCACGCCGGTGGTGGTGCTGGAATCCGGCATCAACCACCTCGGCGGGATGTCCGGCCTGCGCCGGCTGCCGCCGCTCGTACCGGCCCTGCACGCCGCCGACGGGCGCGACGGCGCGCCGCTGGAGGCCGCGATCGTCGCCGGGCCGCTGTGCACCCCGCTGGACACCTGGGCCCGCGCCGCGACCCTGCCCGACGTACGGCCGGGCGACGTGCTCGCCGTGCCGAACGTCGGGGCGTACGGGCTCTCGGCGAGCCTGCTGGCCTTCCTCGGCCATCCGGCGCCGGTCGAGGTCGTCTGCGACGGCGACCGCGTCGTCGAGACGTCCCGGCTGACCCTGACCCGGCACCCGGTCGACCCGCCGGGCACCACTGCCGAAACCCGAGAAGAAAGGTGACGTCATGAACGCCGAATTCACCGAGTTGCTCCGCCCGTTCCTCAAGTTCGCCGGCCCGGCCGAGATCACCGAGGAGTCCCGCCTGCGCGACCTCGGGCTGGACTCCATGCGCGAGATCGAGTTGCTGTTCGCCATCGAGGACACGTTCGGCGTCGCCGTGCCGGACGACAAGCTGGTCGACTCGACATTCGCCACCGCCGGCGGGCTGTGGGGCGTGGTCGAGGAACTGCGCGCCCCGGTCGGCGGTGGTTCCCGGTGACCGCGGCCGCCGGGTACGCCCCGGCCGTCGAGACCGTCGCCGAGGTGGCGGCGGAGCACGCCCGCCAGGCCGACGAGGACGCGGCCTTCCCGACCGAGGCGCTGGCCGCCATGCGCCGTACCGGCCTGCTGGGGCTGCTCGTCCCGGCCACCGAGGGCGGCACCGGCGGTACGCTGCCGGACCTGGTCGACGCCACGCTGGCGCTGGGCCGGGTGGACATGTCGGTGGCGATGGTCTTCGCCATGCACTGCCAGCAGGTCGCCGCGATCACCGCGTACGGCGGGGAGAAGCTGCGCGCCGAGGTGTTGCCGGCGGTGGCCCGGGGCGAGCGGTATCTCGGCTCGGTCACCACCGAGGCCGGCAAGGGCGGCCACCTGCTGACCGCCGAGTCGGCGCTGGAGCACGACGGCGAGATGCTGCGCGTCGACCGGCAGGCGCCGATCGTGACCGGCGGCCCGTACGCGGACGCCTTCCTGATCACCACCCGCGCCCCGGGGGCCGGTTCGGCCGCCCAGGTGGACCTGGTCTACGCCGACCGGGACCAGGTGGAGATCGAGGTGACCGGCGGGTGGCGCCCGCTGGGCATGCGGGCCACGCACAGCGTGCCGATGCGGCTGCGCGGCGCGGTGCCGCAGTGGCAGGTGGTCGGCGAGCACGGCGGGTTCCGGGAGATCGCCACCCGCGTGTTCGCGCCGCTGGCGCACGTCGGCTGGTCGGCGGCCTGGATCGGGGCGGCGGCCGGCGCGTACGCCCGGGTGCTGCGGCACGCCCGCAGCGAGGCGGGACGGCGGCAGTTCGCCCCCTCGTCCGAGCTGGTGCTGTTGCGGCTGGCCGGCATCCGCACCCGGCTGGACGCGGCGCACGCGCTGCTGCGGCACACCGTCTCGGTGGTCACCGACGCACCGGACATGTCGGCGGCGCCGGTGCAACTGCTGCTCAACACGCTGAAGATCCGCGCGGCCGAGGAGTCCTTCGCCGCCGCCGACGAGCTGGTCGAGCTGACCGGCCTGCGCCACGGATATCTGACCGACTCGCCGCTGACGCTGGAGCGCACGTTCCGGGATCTGCGCTCGGCCTCGCTGAACTACGCCAACGACCGGCTGCGCCTGGCCAACGGGGCGCTGTCGCTGCGCGACCCGGGGGTGCGTCTTGTCTGAGTCCACGCCGACCGGGGACCACGCGGTGGGCGCCGCGCTGTCCGGGGTGGACGCCACCGACCCCGGCGCCGTGTGGCGCGCGCTGGGCGCCGCCGGGATCGTCGAGGCGCTCTACCCGGACGGCGTCCAGCCGGACCCCCGGCGGTTGTCGGTGCTGCTCACCGAACTGGACGCCCGATGCCCGCTGGGCGTGACGCTGTCGGTCTGCGTCCAGGTCGCCACCGTGCTGCCGCTGCTGGCCGGCGCGGCCGGGCCGGCGGAGCGCGTGCGGCGCCTGATGCTGCGCGGCGAGACGGTGGTGGCGCTTGCCGTCACCGACGCCGCCGGGTCAGGCTCGGACCTGCTCGACGCCGCGACCCGGGTGAAGCCGGGCGACGACGGGGCGGTCCTCGACGGCGGCAAGGACTGGATCACCAACGCGACGAGCTGTGACGCGGCGCTGGTGCTGGCCCGACACCGCGAGGCGCGGCACTTCACCAGTTTCTGCTGGGTGCTGGTGCCGGCCGCCGCTCCGGGCGTGACAGTCGAGTCCGCCGGCCGGGCGTTCACCGGCTCCGGAGTGGGCCACCTGCGCTTCGACGGTGTGGCGCTGGGCCCGGACGCCGTGCTGGGCCGCCCCGGCCGGGCGCTGGCCGGGTTCGCCCGGCAGGTGGGCGTCGAACGGGTCGCCGGTGCGCTGTGGGCCCGGGCGATGTGTCACCGGATGCTGGCCGGCCTGCACGACTGGCTGCGGCGGCGACCGGCCGGGGTGGGCACGCTGTGGGACCGCCCTTCGGTCCGCGAGCGGTACGCCCGGTGCCTGGTCGCCACGCACCAGCTCGACGCGCTGTGCGCGCCGCTGCTGGACGCGCCGGCCGCCGTCCCGTCCGCGGTCGCCGGGATGCTGCTCAAGGTCAGCGCCGCCGAGACCGTGGACCGGGTCGCCGCAGAGGCGGTGCGCCTGCGCGGCGCGGACGCGTTCCGTGACGGCGGGGAGGCGCAGCTGCGCACCGAGGCGGCCATGTTCGGCATCGCCGGAGGCGCCACCGGCGCGATGCTCGCCGGCATCGCCGACCACGCCGACGAACTGGTGGGCGCGCGGCCCTGAGCGCGGAGGCGCGCCGGAAGAACCGATCGACGACAGCACAGTGAAGGGAGCAACGCCGTGAGTCTCTACTCCTGGTTCGAGCGGACCGTGGCACGCGTGCCCGAAGCGGTCGCGCTGGAGGTCGGCGGGGAGCCGGTGACCTACCGCCGGCTGCACGACCTCGCCGGCGACCTCGCCGGGCGGATCCACGCCGAGGTGGGCCGGCGCCCCCGCGCGGTCGGCCTGCTGGCCGCCCGCAGCCTGCCCGCGTACGCCGGTTATCTGGCCGCGCTGCGCGCCGGAGCGGTGGTGGTGCCGCTCAATCCGGCGTTCCCGCCGGCCCGCACCGCCCGGCTGTGCCGGGACGCGGGCGTGGACGCGCTGGTGGTCGACGACGCCGGCGCGGCGACGGCGGCGCAGGTAGCGGGCGGCGCCGTGACGGTACGCCTCGGCGGCGCGCCGGGCGTCACGCCGCCGGCCGCCCCGGTGGTGGCGGACGACGTGGCGTACCTGCTGTTCACGTCCGGCTCGACCGGGCGGCCCAAGGGCGTGCCGATCCGGCACCGCAACGTGGACGCGTTCCTCACGTACTGCCGGGACCGCTACCCGGTCGGCCCGGGTGACCGGCTGTCGCAGACCTTCGACCTGACCTTCGACCCGTCCGTGTTCGACATGTTCGTCGCCTGGGGCGGCGGCGCCACGCTCGTGGTGCCGCAGCCGGACGAGGTGCTGACGCCGGTGCGGTTCGTCAACGAGCGGCGGATCACGCACTGGTTCTCGGTGCCGTCGGTGGTCTCGCTGGCCCGGCGGATGCGGATGCTCTCCCCCGGCGCCATGCCCGGCCTGCGGCACAGCCTCTTCGCCGGTGAGGCGCTGACGCTGGAGCAGGCGCGCGCGTGGTCGGCGGCGGCGCCGGGCAGCGTGGTGGAGAACCTCTACGGTCCCACCGAGCTGACCGTGACCTGCACCGGGCATCGGCTGCCGGCGGATCCGGCGGCCTGGCCGGCGACGGCGAACGGCACCGTGCCGATCGGCGACGCGCACCCCGGGCTCGACGCGATCCTGCTCGCCGAGGACGGCACCGCCGGCGGTGACGACGGTGAGCTGTGCGTGCACGGGCCGCAGCGGTTCGACGGCTACCTCGACCCGGCCGACGACGAGGGCCGGTTCGTCACCTACGCGGGCCGCCGGTACTACCGCACCGGTGACCGGGTCCGGCGCGAGCGCGGCACGTTCGTGCACCACGGGCGCCTGGACGACCAGGTGAAGCTGCGCGGCTACCGGATCGAACTGGGCGAGATCGAGATGGTCCTGCGCGGCCACCCGGGGGTGCAGGACGCGGTGGTGCTGGCGTTCGGCGCGGGCGGCGACGTCTCCCTGCGCGCGGTATACACCGGCGCCGACGGGATCACCGGCGAGCTGACCCGCAGGTGCGCGGACCGCCTGCCCGCCTACATGGTGCCGGCGCGGATCCACCACGTGGGCGCCCTGCCCACGAACGCCAACGGCAAGACCGACCGGCGGCGGGCCGCCGACCTGGTCGGCGGCGCGACGAGAGGAGCACGCTGATGACCGGCACAGGAAAGGGACAGGACCAGGAACGGGCGTTCCGCTCGGTGGCCGGGCGCTTCGCCACCGGAGTGGCGGTGGCGACCGCCGTCGGACCCGACGGCCCGGTGGGGATGACCGTCAACTCCTTCACCACCGTGTCGTTGTCGCCCCGGATGCTGCTGGTCTGCCTGCGGCGGGACTGCCGGCTGCTCGGCGCGGTGCGGCGTACCGGCCGCTTCGCGGTGACCGTGCTCGGCGACGACCAGCGCGAGGAGGCGGCCTGGTTCGCCAGCCGGGGCCGTCCGGCGGGCACCGACGGCTTCGCGGGCGTGGCCTACGACGACGAGCGGGCGACCGGCTGCCCGCGACTGACCGACGGGGTGGCGTACTTCGGCTGCGAGGCGGTCTCCACCGACCCGGCCGGTGACCACGCGGTGCTGATGGGGGCGGTCCGCTCCGCGGGCCTGCTCCGGCCGACCCCGCCGCTGTTGTTCGTGGACGGCGACTACGCGCGGGTCGCCGCGCCGCGGGAAGCGCAGGTGGCGCGATGAGCATCGGCGCCGCTCCCGGCGACCTGCGCCACCTGAGCCTGCGCGCGGCGCGGGCCGGGGCGGACGCGATCCGCGAGGCGCGGGTCCGGGGCTTGCGGACCGAGCACAAGGGCGGCGCGGCCCAGGACCCGGTGACCACCGCCGACCACGCCAGCGAGCGGGCCATCCTCGGCCTGCTCGCCCGCGACCGGCCGCAGGACGCCGTCCTGGCCGAGGAGTCCGGGGCCAGCGCCGGCTGCTCCGGCCTGCGCTGGATCGTCGACCCGCTCGACGGCACGCTGAACTTCAGCCACGGGGCGAGCCGCTACGCGGTCAGCATCGCGGTGGCGACCGGCTGCGACGTGGGCGACGGACAGGTGGTCGCGGCCACCGTCCTGCAACCGGCCACCGGCGCCTGTCTGGTGCTCGACGACGAGGGCGCGCTCGACGGCGACGCCGCGGTCGCGGTCAACCGCGAGGCCGAGCCGGGGCACGCCCTGGTGGCGTTCGCGGTGCCCAACGCGCCGGATCCGCGTCGGCGGGCGTACCAGGCGCTCGCCGGTGTCGCGCCGCGCGTCGCCGATCTGCGCAACACCGGCTCCACCGTCTGCGACCTGGCGGCGGTGGCCCGCGGGGAACTGGACGCCTTCGTCAGCTTCGACCCCGCGCCGTGGGACATCGCGGCCGGCGCCGCGCTGGTCGAGGCCGCCGGTGGCGTGAGCCGGCGGTGGCGCCACGACGGGTTCGAGGTCTTCGCCACCGGCGCGCCGGCCGTCGTGGCCGCGCTGGCGGGCTGGCTGGGCGACGACGGCACGGACGGCCGCGACGGTACGGACGACGACGAGAGGGGAACCGGCGATGACCGGCAGCGATGAGTTCCGGCTGGCACTGGTGGGCGCGGGCCGCATGGGCCACCACCACCTGCGGGCCCTGTCCGACCACCCGACGGTCCGGATCCGGTACGTGGTCGACCCGGTTCCGGCGGCACGGGAGGCGGTCGCCGCGGCCGGGCTGCCGGCGTACCCGGGCGTGGAGGACCTGCTCGCGGACGCCGCGCCGGACGGTCTGCTGGTGACCGCGCCCACCGGGCGGCACGGCGCGCTGGTCGCGGTCGCCGCCAAGGCGGGACTACCGGTGCTGTGCGAGAAGCCGGCCGGGCTGGACCCGGCCGAGGCGGCGGAGGCGGGGCGGGTGGCCGCCACCGCCGGGATCGGGTTCCAGGTCGCCTACTGGCGCCGGTTCGTCCCGCAGCTGCGCCGGCTGCGCGAGCGGATCGCCGCCGGGGAGTTGGGCGAGGTGCTTTTCGTGGCCGCGGCGCAGTGGGACGGCGAGCCGCCGGCGGCGGCGTTCCGCACCGGAAGCGGCGGGATCTTCGTGGACATGGGAGTGCACGAGTTCGACCAGATCCGGTGGCTGACCGGGCAGGAGATCGACCGGGTCGCGGTGCAGCCGGCCGGGCCGGTCACCGACCCGGCGGTACGCGGCCGGGACGTGGACAGCGCACAGGCGTTGCTCGGCCTGTCCGGCGGCGGCACCGCGCTGGTCTCGCTCGGTCGGCACCACCGGGGCGGCGACATGGCGACGGTGGAGGTCTTCGGCACCCGGGACCACGAGCGGCTGACCTTCCTCGATCCGGCCGACGGGGACGCCACCATGTACGCGGCCCTGGCCCGCCAGGCGGAGGACTTCGCCGGGCTGGTCCGCGCCGGACGGTCGGCGGGTGCCGGGGTGGCGGACGCGGTGGCGGTGCTCGACGCGGCGCAGTGCGCGACGGCGCAGCTCACCCGGGATCACGAAGTACACACCGATCGGTGACTACTTGCGCCATCTGGGAGCGAGGTATTCCCCAGCCGAAGGTGGGAATTCCGTCGGTGCACCACACTGTGGACGGTACTGCGGAGCGGGGGCATGCATCGATGCAGTTCAGTGTTCTAGGCCCGTTGACAGTTCATGTGGACGACCGCCCGGTCACGCTCACCGGCACCAAACCCCGCCTCCTGCTCGCCGTGCTGCTGCTGAGCCCGGGGCGTACGGTCGCCACGTCCCGGCTGGTCGACGGGCTCTGGCCGGAGTCGCCGCCCACGTCGGCGGTCCGTAACCTGCGCACGTACGTGCACCGGCTGCGGCAGACGCTGGACCGCGGCGGCGACTCGGCCGGCCGGCTGGTCCACGACGGCACCGGCTACCACCTGCGGGTCGACGAGGACGAACTGGACCTGCTGCGGTTCCGGCGGCTCGCCGACGAGGCCCGCCGGGCCGCGCGCGGGGACCGGCCGGAGGCCGCCGCCGACCTGTTCGACCGCGCGGTCGAGCTGTGGGGCGGGTACCCGCTGGAGGATCTGACGGATCTGGGCACCGACCTGGGCGCGACCGTCACGGCGCTGCGCGAGCAGCACCGGGAGATGACGACCGAGCTGATCGACCTGCGCCTTCGGCTGGGCCAGCCGGCCCGGGTCATCCCGTCGCTGCGCCGGATGGTGGCCGAGGAGCCGCTGGACGAGCGCCGGCAGGCGCAACTGGTGACCGCGCTGACGCTGGAGGGGCGGGTGGCCGAGGCGCTGGCCGCGTACCAGCAGGCCCGGCGCGGCATCGTCGACGAGCTGGGCGTGGACCCCGGGCCCACCCTCCAGGGCGCCCTGCAGACCGCACTGGACGCGGACTCCGCCGAGATCCGTCAACCGTCCGGCTGGCCGGCCGTCGTCGGCGCCGGGCCGCCCGGCTCCCCGCCGAGCCCGCAGGCCCTGCCGATGAAGCCGCCGTCCCTGGTCGGCCGGGACACCACGGCCGGGCAGCTGCGCGCCATCGCCGAGGGGATCGCCGACCCGGCCGACGCCGACGAGCACGCCGGGGTCGTGCTCGTCTCCGGCGCGCCGGGCGTCGGCAAGTCCTCGTTCTCGGTGACCAGCGGATACGACCTGGCCGACCTCTTTCCCGACGGTCAGCTCTTCGTCAGCTTCGACAGCGGCGACGAGCCGCCGCGCGGCAGCGGGGAGCTGATCCGGGAGCTGCTGGTCGAGCTGGGTGTGCCGCTGACCGACGTGTCCGAGGACATCCGGGAGCGCTCGGCCGTGCTGCGGTGCGCGCTCGCCGGCCGCCGGCTGCTGCTCATCATCGACGACGTCGACTGCGCGCAGCAGGTGCGCCCGCTGCTGCCCGGGGCGGGACGCAGCCTGGTGCTGATCAACAGCCGGCAGCGCCTGCTGGACCTGGACGTCGGCTGGCGGTTGACGCTCGGCGCGCTCGACCGGGCCGACGCGGTGGAGTTGCTGGCCACGATCGCGGGCGAGCGCCGGGTACGGGAGCAGCCGGAGGTGTTCGGCCGGATCGCGGCGGCCTGCGACCAGTTGCCGCTGGCACTGCGGATCGTCGGCAGCCGGATCGTCACCCAGCCCGACGTCGCCCTTCCCGGCTTCGCGGCGCATCTGGAGGACGAGGAGAACCGGCTGTCGGAGCTGTCCGTCGGGGACATCTCGGTGCGCGACAGCCTCTCGGTCAGCTACCGGGCGCTGGACGTCGACGCCCGCCGGGCGCTGCACGCGCTGGCCCGCGCCGGCTCGTCCATCACCTCGTCCAGCGCGGTGGAGATCCTGCGCCTGCCCCGGCAGGAGGCCAACCGGATGGTGGAGCACCTGATCCAGCACAACCTGCTGGTGCCGGTCGACTCCGGCGATCCGGGCGAGCGTTTCCACCTGCCGGAACTGCTGCGTCTGTTCGCCCGCGAGTGCGTGGACGCGCACGGCCGGCCACTGTCGGCGGCCGGAACCGCCGATCGTGGTGTGCGGGCCGGCCGGCCCGCACACCACGATCCGGGTGTCGCTACTTGAGGAAGCGGTCCAGCGCGGCCTCGATGGTGCCGCTGTCCGGGGACGCGTAGGACTTCATCGTCACCTTGTTGTAGGAGATGAAGCTCGGGCACCGGGCGGCGGGCGCGGTCACCGTGCCGCCGTCGCCGACCTTCTCGCCGGTCTGGGCGGCGTGGAACGTCAGGGTGTAGCGCGAGGAGATGTAGTCGACCGTGACGACCTTGTCCTCGCTGTTCTTGTACTGGCACTTCTTCGGCGCGCCCTCGCTGCCCTCGACCATCTTGAGGCAGCCGATGACCGACACCGTGGCGAAGTCGGCCGACCTCGCGTAGTACGGCTTGGCCGAGCTGATCGTCTTCTGCGACCAGGACGACGGCCGGTCCGGGGAGTTGGAGAAGACGTACGCCTTCGAGCCCGCGGGCGCGGTGTACGGCGCGGCGTTGAGGATCGCGCCCCCGTCGCAGACCGCCGACATCTCGCTGGCGTAACGCGCCGTCAGCGAGTTGTTGTTGGACGGCCCGTCCGGACCGCCCGACTCCGGACCGCTCGTGCTGGGGGTCGCGGACGGGCTGCCGTCCGGCCCGGGGGTGGCGCTGCCCGAGGCCGCCGGCGTCGGGTCCTCCTCGTCGCCGTTGAAGGCGACGTAGGCGAGCCCGCCGCCGCAGCACAGCAGCGTCAGCGTGACCGCACCGGCGGCGAGACCGACGATGAGCCCCTTGCTCTTGCCGCCGCTCGGAGGCGGGGTGGGCGCGTACGGCGCCGGCCCGGGGTAGCCCGGCTGGCCGGGAAACGGCGCCGCGGGCTGCGCACCGTACGGGGCACCCGACGCCGGCTGCGAACCGTAGGGCACGCCGGAGCCCGGCTGGGCACCGTACGGAGCACCCGACGCCGGCTGGGCACCATACGGGGCGCCCGACGCCGGCTGCGAACCGTAGGGCATGCCGGAGCCCGGCTGGGCACCGTACGGGGCGTTCGGGTCGGGCTGGTTGCCCCACGCTCCGGCATTCGGGTCCGGATAGCCTCCGTAGGGAGGGTGATTGTCACTCATCTGAGGTTCTTCCACCTGTCGTCCGTGGTTCCGGCGATCAACCAACCCGCAGCGTAGTGACGCCTGCAAATTCACGATCGCCGACGTTCGATGCGTCGTTCACCTGCCGTGCCGGGGCCACTGCGGTACGTGCGCGCCCGGATCAGACACCCCGCCTCCCTTTGGGCGTGACGGCCCGGGGGCCGTTGGGACGCAACGAATCAGCCGCCCGACGACCGCCCCTTACCTGACATCGGCGACGTCAAGAAGTGTGACGCACACGACACCTCCGGCCGTCCGGGCGCACGGCTGCGGACCACATCATGGACTGCTTTTTAATGATGGTTGTCGATATTGACGCATGCCTCGGGCACGGACAGAATCCCAGCACCACCACCAGGACCCCTCCGGGAGGGCCCCATGAACCGTCCCCGCCTGCCGCTCCTGCGGACCGCCGGCCGGATGACCGCGCTCGTCGCGGCCGCCGCCGGCATGCTGCTCGCCGTCGCCGCACCCGCCGTCGCCGCCGCGCCCGCCGGGCGCTACGTCGCGCTCGGCGACTCCTACACCTCCGCCCCGCTCGTGCCCACCCAGGTCGACCTGAACTGCCTGCGCTCCAACCGCAACTACCCGTCCCTGGTCGCCGCGTCCGCCGGTTCCTCGTCGTTCGCCGACGTGAGCTGCTCCGGAGCCACCACCGAGGACATCCTGTACGGCGGCGACGGTGTGCTGGGCATCGCGCTGCCGCCGCAGGTCAACGCCGTCACGTCGACCACCGCGCTGGTGACCGTCCAGATCGGTGGCAACGACATCGGCTTCTCCGGCATCATCAGCGACTGCGCCGAGGCGAGCGTCAGCAGCCCGCTCGGCTCGCCCTGCAAGAACCGGTTCACCGCGGGCGGCACCGACCAGTTGCGGGCCCGGATCACCGCGACCGCGCCGAAGGTGGCAGCCGTGCTGCGGGCGGTCCGCCAGGCCGCGCCGAACGCGCGCGTGGTGGTGCTCGGATACCCGGCGATCCTGCCCGACAGCGGGTACGGCTGCTGGCCGGTGGTGCCGATCGCCTACCAGGACGTGCCGTACCTGCGTGGCGTCCAGAAGGCCCTCAACACGATGCTGGCCGACACCGCGGCGGCCGGCGGCGCCAGCTACGCCGACGTCTACACCCCGTCGATCGGGCGGGACGCGTGCAGGAGCAGCGGCACCCGCTGGGTGGAGGGACTGGTGCCGCAGAACGCCGCCGCGCCGTTCCACCCCAACGCCCGTGGGGAGCAGGGCATGGCCACCGCCCTGCTGGCGCACCTGAACTGAGCCGGACGCCGGGAGCCGGCCCCGCCGAGGCGGGGCCGGCTCCCGGCGGTGGCAGGCTCAGGCCCGGGTGATGCGGACCGCGTCGGCGACCACGTAGCCGGCGCCGGCGCTCCAGCGGCTCACCCCGACCTTGTCCCCGGTACCGCCGGCGAGTGTGAACACGCCGAGGGAGACCCAGCGTCCGCCGCCGGTGCGCTGGTCGACCGCCACCGGCCGGTTACCCGTCGTGGTGGCCACCAGGTACGGCGTACGGTCGTTGTAGCCGGGGTCGGCGGGGTACCACACCGAGACCTCGTAGGCACCGGTCGCGGGCAGTGTCGCCCGGAACCAGGCCACGTCACTGACCGCCACCGGCGCGGCGAAGCGGTAGTCGGCGCCGTGGCGCTGCCCGGAGTACGCGGAGGTGCCCCAGGCCGCACCGGCGGTGAACCCGCCCGCTGTGGCGTTGTCGACTGTGACGCTCCACGACGCGGGTGGCGCGCCGGCCCGCACGTCCAGGAAGTTTCGGTCGATCTTCATGGTCACGCCGCCCCACGTCTCGGTGACGTCCCCGGCGTACTGGTGCAGGCGCTGCTGGTCGGCGTAGCGGTCGTCGGCGCAGTATGTGCCCCCGTCGGTGTCCGCGACGCCGTTCCACCAGGCGATCCAGATCTGGTCCAGGCGCAGGTACCGGGTGTCGTGGTAGGCGCCGCAGACGTCGGTGATGCCGGACGAGCCGCTGGAGTACATGCCGGCGAGGTAGCCGCGCGTGTGCAGGCGCTCGACCCAGCCGGAGAGGAAGGAGAGCACCGCGGCCCGGCAGGAGGCGGTCGACGGGTACTGCTCGATGTCGTTGTAGAGCGTGCTGCCGGCGCCGATGCCGAGCGCCTGCGCCGCCGCGACCGCGCTGTCCGCCGCGGCCCTCCCCTGTCCGCGGGCGGTGGCCGGATCGGCGGACATCTTCGGCGTACGGGTGCCGCACGGTGGTACGGCGACGCGGCCAGCCAGGCGTCCATCGCGGCCTGGGACGGCGCGGTGCAGGTGTCGAAGCCCTTGCCGGTGAAGGTGCCGGGCTGGGGTCCGATCGCGGCTGCGGCGGCCGGCGGCTCGGCGGCGGCGAGAAGCGTCAGGGCCGTGGTGATCGCTCTCATCGGCGCCCCTCCTGTGAAGGATTCCTCGCTCGACGGCGAGACTTGGGCAGGATTTCTACCACGCATCGACGGATGGCGACAGATGATGGTGGCGAAAGTTTTCACACTGGGAACGGTCATTGAAGAGTATCGACAAGAGGGCCGGCATCGGTATAGCGTGCCCGCACTCACCTCCGTCGATTGGTGAGGCGCCGACACCCGAGGAGCGCCATGCCCACGTCACGATCCCCCCGTATGCGACGCCGAGGTCTGCTCGGCGTACCCGCCCTGGTGGCCGCCGCCCTCGCCGTGGCCGTCCGTCCCGGTACGGCGCACGCTGCGCCGAAGGCCGAATGCCTCGCCGACCTTCTCGGAGAGCAGTGATGGCCACCATCCCCTGGCTGGTGGACGTGCTGCGCGCCGCCGGTGTGCAGGTCGTGGTCGAGGGCGACTGGCTCAACCGGATGCGCCCCGGCTCGTTCGACCCGATCGGTGTGCTCTGGCACCACACCGCGGCCACCTCCAGCGCCTCCAACCCGCACCCGGCGCTGAACATCTGCGTCAACGGCCGCTCCGACCTGCCCGGCCCGCTCTGCCAGGCCCTCGTGGACTACCACGGCGTGTTCCACGTGATCTCCGCCGGGCGGTGCAACCACGCCGGCACCAGCGGCGGCAGCGGCCCCATCCCCGCCGGGGACGGGAACACCCTGATGATCGGGTGGGAGATCGACTACAACGGCGTCAACCAGCAGATGACCACCGCCCAGTACAACGCCAGCATCGCGGCCACCGCCGCCGTGCTCAAGCGGCTCGGCCGGGACTCCAGCTACGCCCGCGGGCACCGGGAGACCAGCACCACCGGCAAGATCGACCCGTCCTTCATCGACCTGAACACGATGCGCGCCGACGTGGCCGCCAAGATGGCCGGCGGCGGCACCGGCTGGACGTCGATCGTGGACAACGCCACGGCGGGCCGGTTCACCGCCAGCGCCAACTGGGGCACCTCGACGTACTCCGGGCAGCGCTACGGCGCCGACTACCGCTACGCGGACCCGGTCGCCGCGAGCGACGCGGCCTGGTACAAGTTCAACGTCCCCCGCACCGGCAGCTACCGGGTCGAGGCGTGGTGGCCGGCGAACGCGGGCTACAACGCGGCCACGCCGTACATCGTCGCCACGACCACCGGCAACCGGACGGTCGCGGTCGACCAGCGCGCGACCGGCGGGCAGTGGCGCTCACTCGGCACGTTCACGCTGCCGGCCGGGGACGCCAACCGCGTCGCGGTCAGCCGGTGGAGTTCCGCCGCCGGACTGGTCATCGCCGACGCGGTCCGGCTGACCGAGGTCTGACAGCGGAGGTACCGATGCGGCCGGGCGGCGCCCCGGCCCGGCCGCATCCGCCGGTCGAGCGCCGGGACCGGAAGGCGGCCCGCATCCCCTCGGGCCGAGTCAGGGACCGAACGTGAAGACGTACGCGCGGAGGCCGGGCCGCTCGGCGCGCAGGGTGAGCCGGTGCTCCCCGGCGGCGCGCCCTCGACCAACCGGCGTATGGCCGCCCGGTCCACGACGGCCGGGTCCTCCGGGCCGACGTCGGCGCCGCGCGCGTCACCCTGCTACGCCGAGCGGGCCGTGCCGGAACTGGCCCGGCGCATCACCTACCTGGTGCGCAGCGGCAACGGGGTGCTGCTGCCCGGCTACGGCCCCGCCGCCGATCAAGGGCCACCTGCCGTCCGAGGACGACCCGGCGTACGCCGGTACGGTGCGGTACCTGGCCGACCGGCTCCGCGCCGGGCCGGGACGCGGCCGGGAGCGTCACGCCTCCCGCGGCGGCTCGCCGAGGCCGGGGATCCGTGGATCACGTCGTCTCGTCTCCCGGCAGGGGGCCGGCCGGCACCGGGATCAGCGTCCCGGCGGCCCAGTGGGCCAGCTGGTCGGCGAAGTGCGGGTCGCCGGGGCGCCCGGAGGCGCCGAACGGCACGATCCACCGGCTGGCCGCCCGGTCGGCCAGGTCCCACACGTAGCGGGCCACCGGGCCGCGCCAGCAGGCGTCGGAGAAACCCGGCACGCTCGACGTGGCCAGCACGCAGTCGGTGTCACCGGCCAGCGCAACCCGCTGCCGCATCGCCGTCACCGCGTCGGTGACCGCCGGCGCGACGCCGAGGTGCACCGGGTGCAGCACGTGCCGGCCGCCCCACTCGCCGGGCGCCGGACCGGCGGCCACCTCGGCCAGCGCCTCGGCGGCCGGTTCCACGACGTCGGCGCCGAGGTGGGCCGCCAGGTTGTCCAGCGCCAGGCCGATCCGGGCCGCCGGTCCGGTCCAGGGGGCGAACAGTTCGTCGAATCCGCACGGCTCGTCGAGGGCACGCAACCTCGGGTGTACGCGCAACCGCCGGGCCAGCGCCGCCCGCCAGGCCGCGTACGCGCCGGCCTCGGCCGAGCCGGCCGCCATCGCCCGGTCCCATCCGCGCAGCCGCAGTAGCAGCGCACGGGCGGGTTCGTCGAACCGGTCCGGGTCCAGCCGATCGAGCAGCCGGTGCAGCGGGCCGGCCGGGAGCCGGTCGTCGGTGTGCACAGTGGACGACCCGGCGCCCTCGGCGAGCAGTGCCCGGATCCGGCGGGCCCGGTGCGGCGGGGCGAAGTCGGCACCGTGCGCTGCGACGTCGTCGCGCCGGTCGTTGGCGCAGACCGCCACGCCGTCGACCGGCTCGTCGACCAGCGGCAGGTAGTCGCCCCGCCACCGGTACCGCGGCTCCCAGGCGGGCACGGGTTCCCGGCGGCACCGCTCGTCGCGTACCGGGACCAGGCCGGCGACCAGGCGGCGGACACCGCCGCCGGTGTCGGCGGCGAGCACGCTGTTGACCGGCTCGACCCAGTGCCGCAGCGCGTCGGCGACGTCGCCGGTACGCCGCGCGCGCAGCAGCGGCAGCAACGCCTCGAAGCCGAGGCGGGCCTCGACCCGGCTCGGGGTGCGCAGCGCGATCGCCTCGCCGGTGACCCGGTCGTGGTCGATCACCGGCCCGCGGGGCGTCTCGATCACCTCGACCGGCTCCGGGGCGCCGCCGCGAACCTCGATCTCCTCGACGTGGCGCGTGGCGGGGGTCCAGCCGTCGGCGTCGCGCACCAGCACCCGGTCGCCGTCGCGGCGCAGCCGTTCGCGGTAGAGGTCCTGGTAGTCGGCCATCGCGTTGGTGACGGCCCAGGCCACGTGGCCGGTGTGGCCGAAGTGCGGCACGCCCGGCACGCCGGGGAAGGCGAGGCCGACCACGTCGAACTCCGGACAGGCCAGCCGGACCTGCTGGTAGACGCCGGGGAGTTCGAGCAGCCGGTGCGGGTCACCGGCGATCACCGGGCCGCGCCCGGTGGCCGGGTCGGCGGGCAGCGCCCAGGCGTTGCTGCCCGCCGACGCCGGTCCCTCGACCGCGAACAACCCGGTCGCACCGGGTCCGAGCGTCCGGGCCACGTGCGCGTGCCAGAGCTTGTTCGGGAAGGTGGAGAAGAGCACGTGCTGGACGAGGAAGACGCCGAGCGGCGACCAGGGCTGCCACGGTTCGGGCCCGGTACCGGTGGCGGCGAACTCCGGCGCGGCGGCGGCGCCCTCGGCGAGTCCCGAGTTGACCCCGTCGACGTACGCCTCGACCCACCGCCGGGTGTCCGGTTCCAGCCGTTCGTAGCAGCGCCGGGCGGTGTCGTCCAGCCGTACGCGGCGGGCGAACCGGTCCCACGCCAGCTCCGCCGGGCCGACGTGGGCGGCCAGGCGGCCCTCGGCCCGCCATCGTTCGACGCTGATCTGCCAGGCCCGGTCCAGCGCGGCGACGCGTCCCTGCAGACGCGCCAGCGCGTCGACGTCGGCGGCCCACAACCGGGGCACACCCCACCTGTCGCGATCGACGCTCGTCATCGCGCCGCGCCGCCCCGGCGCGCCGGGCGACGGTTCCGTTCGACAGTCAACTTAGGATAACCTCCCCTAACCGAGGGCGACCTTACCGCGACACGTGTGGGACGCCAACCGACGGCGGGTGTGGGACCAGGCACCCCGACTCGCGCTTGATAGTTAGGGCACCCTAACCTAACCTGATCGTCGCGGCTGTCGCCGCACATCCTGTCCGTACGACGCTGGGAAGTCGCATGAGTTCGATCGGGAGCCCGACCGGCGCCGCGCCCGCCGACACCGGCCGCGCCGCCGCCGCGGCACGCGGCCACCTGTTCAACGCCGGCTCGCTCGGGCGGTACCGGGACGTGCTGGCGCGCGGCGTCGACCGGGTGGCCCGCCGGGTGGGCGAGGCGGACCGGCCGTTCACCGGCGTCACGCCCGGCGAACTGGCGCCACTCATCGACGCCATCGACCTCGACCGGCCGCTGGGCGACACCGACGCCGCCCTGGACGAGCTGCACGACGTGTGGCTGCGTGACGCGGTGTACTTCCATCACCCCCGCTACCTCGCCCACCTGAACTGCCCGGTGGTCATCCCGGCGCTGCTCGGCGAGGCGGTGCTCAGCGCGGTCAACTCCTCGCTGGACACCTGGGACCAGAGCGCCGGCGCGACGCTGATGGAGCGGCGCCTGATCGAGTGGACGGCCGGGCGCATCGGGCTGGGGCCGACCGCCGACGGCGTGTTCACCAGCGGCGGCACCCAGTCGAACCTCCAGGCGATGCTGCTGGCGCGGGAGGAGGCGTACCGCACTGTGGTCGGTGGCGCCGCCACCCGGCCGGACCGGCCCCAGGTGCTCTCCCGGCTGCGCATCCTCACCTCCGCGGCCGGGCACTTCAGCGTGCAGAAGGCCGCCAAGCTGCTCGGCCTGGCCGCCGACGCGGTGCTCACCGTGCCCACCGACGCCGGCCGCCGGATGCGCACCGACGAGCTGACCCGCGCGATCGACCGCTGCCACCGCGACGGCCAGGTGGTGATGGCCGTCGTCGCCACCGCCGGCACCACCGACTTCGGCACCGTCGACCCGCTGCCGGAGATCGCCGACATCTGCGCCGCCGCGGGCGTCTGGCTGCACGTCGACGCCGCGTACGGATGCGGGCTGCTGGTCTCCCCCACCCGCCGGCACCTGCTCGACGGCATCGAACGGGCGGCGTCGGTGACCGTCGACTACCACAAGTCGTTCTTCCAGCCGGTCAGCTCCAGCGCGCTGCTGGTCCGCGACGGCCGGGTGCTGCGCCATGCCACCTGGCACGCCGACTACCTCAACCCGGCCCGCGCGGTCGAGCAGGGCATCCCGAACCAGGTCGACAAGAGCATCCAGACCACCCGCCGGTTCGACGCGTGCAAACTCTGGCTGACCCTGCGGATCATGGGACCGGACGCGATCGGCGCGCTGTTCGACCAGGTGGTCGACCTCGCGGCGCAGGCGTGGCGCCGGCTCGACGCCGACCCGCGCTTCGAGGTGGCCGCGCCGTCGCAGCTGAGCACCGTGGTCTTCCGATACCGGGAGCCCGGTCTCACGCCCGGCCTGATCGACGAGGCCAACCTGCACGCCCGCGACGCGCTCGCCGCCTCCGGCGCGGCCCTGGTCGCCGGCACCAAGGTCGACGGCGCCCACCACCTCAAGCTCACCCTGCTCAACCCCGAGACCACAGTGGACGACATCGCCTACGTGCTGGACCTCATCGCCGACCACGCCGCCTGGTACGCCCGGACCGCGGCCGCCGCCGAACTGTCCTGCCCGGTCTGACCCCCGCCGAGGAGAACGAGAACATGCCGACCCACGACTTCATCGCCGTCGGGCTGGGCCCCTACAACCTCGGCCTGGCCTGCCTCACCGCGCCGATCGACGACCTCGACGGCCTGTTCCTGGAGGCCCGCGACAGCTTCGACTGGCATCCCGGCATGCTGCTCGAATCCACCCGGCTCCAGACGCCGTTCATCGCCGACCTGGTCACCCTCGCCGACCCCACCTCGCCGTACTCGTTCCTGAGCTACCTCAAGGAGACCGGCCGGCTCTACCCGTTCTACATCCGGGAGAGCTTCTTCCCGCTGCGCGCCGAGTACAACGACTACTGCCGCTGGGCCGCCGCCAAGCTGCCGAACCTGCGCTTCCGGCACAGCGTCACCGCGGTCGAGTACGACGAGACCGACCACCGGTACGTGGTGCACGCGGACACCCCGGACGGGCCGGTCACCCACCGGGCCCGGCACCTCGTGCTCGGCACCGGCACGCCGCCGTACCTGCCGCCGGCCTGCGCCGGGCTGGGCGGTGACATGATCCACAACTCGCGCTACCTGGAGCACCGGGACGCGCTGCGGGCCAAGGACAGCATCACCGTCGTCGGCAGCGGCCAGAGCGCCGCCGAGATCTACCACGACCTGCTCGGCGACATCGACACGTACGGCTACCAGCTCACCTGGGTGACCCGCTCGCCCCGGTTCTTCCCGCTGGAGTACACCAAGCTCACGCTGGAGATGACCTCGCCGGACTACGTGGACTACTTCCACGCGCTGCCCGAGCCGACCCGCTACGCGCTGGAGGCCGCGCAGAAGCCGCTGTTCAAGGGCATCAACGCCGACCTGATCAACGACATCTACGACCTGCTGTACGCCAAGAGCCTGCACGGCCCGGCACCGACCCGGCTGCTGACGAACACCGAGCTGGTCGAGGCGGCGTACGCCGACGGCCGCTACCGGCTCGGGCTGCGCCACACCGAGCAGGACCGCGCGTTCACGCTCGACACCGCGGGGCTGGTGCTGGCCACCGGCTACCACTACCGGGTGCCGGAGTTCCTCACACCGGTACGCGACCGGCTCCGCTTCGACGCGCACGGCCGCTTCGACGTGGCCCGCAACTACAGCGTCGACCACACCGGCCGGGGCGTGTTCCTCCAGAACGGCGGCACCCACACGCACAGCATCACCTCGCCCGACCTGGGCATGGGCCCGTACCGCAACTCGTGGCTGATCCGGGAGCTGACCGGCCGGGAGTACTACCCGATCGAGAAGGCCATCGCGTTCCAGGAGTTCGGCGCGCCCGCCGGAATGCCCTCATGACCGGGTTCACCCGCGTCGACGACGCGCTCGGCGAGTTCACGCTGCGCCCGCTGGACCCGGACGCCGACGCCGCGCTGCTGCACCGCTGGGTCACCCATCCCAAGTCCGCGTTCTGGCTGATGCAGGACGCCGACGTGGCCGCCGTCGCCGCCGAGTACCGGCGCATCGCCGACCACCCGCACCACGACGCGTACCTGGGATCGTGGCGCGGCACCCCGGCGTTCCTGGCCGAGCGGTACGACCCGGCCCACGTCGAGCTGGCCGGCCTCTACGACCCGGAGCCCGGCGACGTGGGCATGCACTTCCTCTGCGCACCGGCCGGCACGCCGGTGCACGGCTTCACCCGGGCCGTCATCACCACGGTGATGGCCTGGCTGTTCGCCGATCCGGCGACGCGCCGGGTGGTGGTGGAGCCGGACGTGCGCAACACCGCCGTGCACGCGCTCAACGCCGCGGTCGGGTTCACCGTCGCCGGCCCGATCCGCAAGCCCGAGAAGGAGGCGCTGCTCAGCGTCTGCACCCGGGACCAGTTCCGGGCCGCCACCGGCGCGCCCGTCACCGAGGAAGGGGCACCGGCGTGAACGCCAGCGCATCAGTGGACCATCTGACCCCCGAGGCGTGGGCGACGGCGAACCGGCTGCTGGTGCGCAAGGCGCTCGCCGAGTTCGCCCACGAGCGCCTGATCAGCCCCGAGCCCGACGGCCCCGGGCGGTGGCTGGTCCGCAGCGACGACGGCACCGTCGAGTACCGGTTCGCCGCGCAGCGGCTGGCACTGGACCACTGGCAGGTCGACGCGGACAGCATCGTGCGCCGCCGCGACGGCGCGGACCTGCCGCCCGACGCCGTGGACCTGTGCGTGGAGCTGCGCGGCGCGCTCGGCCTCACCGACGCGATCCTGCCGGTCTACCTGGAGGAGATCACCTCCACGCTCGCCGGGACCGCGTACAAGCTCGCCAAGCCCGCGCTGAGCGCCGCCGAGCTGGCCGCCGCCGGCTTCCAGGAGATCGAGACCGGCATGACCGAGGGGCATCCCTGCTTCGTCGCCAACAACGGCCGCATCGGCTTCGGCGTGCACGAGTACCACGCGTACGCCCCGGAGGCCGCCGCGCCGGTCCGGCTGCTCTGGCTCGCCGCGCACCGCGACCACACCACCTTCACCTGCGCCGACGACCTGGACTACGACACGCTGGTCCGGGCCGAGCTGGGCGAGGAGGCGCTGGCCGGGTTCACCGCCACGCTCACCGGGCTGGGCCTGGACCCGGCCGACTACCTGTTCTTCCCGGTGCACCCGTGGCAGTGGTGGAACAAGCTGGCCGTCACGTTCGCCGGTGAGGTGGCCCGGCGCCGGCTGGTCTGCCTCGGCGAAGGGCCGGACGAGTACCTCGCGCAGCAGTCGATCCGTACCTTCTTCAACGTCACCGACCCGGCCAAGCACTACGTCAAGACCGCGCTGTCGGTGCTGAACATGGGCTTCATGCGCGGGCTGTCCGCCGCGTACATGGAGGCGACGCCCGCCATCAACGACTGGCTGGCCGGGCTGATCGAGGGTGACCCGGTGCTCAAGCGCACCGGCCTGTCGATCATCCGGGAGCGGGCCGCGATCGGTTACCGGCACCGGCAGTACGAGGCGGCGACCGACAGGTACTCCCCGTACCGGAAGATGCTGGCGGCGCTGTGGCGGGAGAGCCCGGTGCCGGGACTGGAGCCCGGGCACCGACTGGCCACCATGGCCTCGCTGCTGCACCTGGACTCCGACGGCCGGTCGCTCGCGGCCGCGCTGATCGACGAGTCCGGGCTGGCCCCGGCCGACTGGTTGCGCCGCTACCTGGACGCCTACCTGGTGCCGCTGCTGCACAGCCTGTACGCCTACGACCTGGCGTTCATGCCGCACGGCGAGAACGTCATCCTGGTGCTCGACGGCGGCGTGGTGGAACGGGTCGTGTTCAAGGACATCGCCGAGGAGATCGTGGTGATGGACCCGGACGCGGACCTGCCGGAGCGGGTGCGGCGGATCCGGGCCGCCATCGGAGAGGACGAGAAGATCCTGTCCATCTTCACCGACGTCTTCGACTGCTTCCTGCGGCACCTGAGCGCCGCCCTGCACACCCAGGGCGTGCTCGACCAGGACGGGTTCTGGCGCACGGTGGCCGAGTGCGCCGCCGACTACGCCGCGACGGTGCCGCACCTGGCCGACCGGATGCGTCGGCACGACCTGTTCGCGCCGGAGTTCACGCTGTCCTGCCTCAACCGGCTCCAGCTGCGCAACAACCAGCAGATGGTGGACCTGTCCGACCCGTCGGCCGCGTTGCAGTTCGCCGGCACCCTGGTCAATCCGCTCGCCCCGTACGCGCCACGCGGATGACGGAGCGGGCCGGCGCGCCTGGCGCGCCGGCCCGCTCCACCGGTGCACCCGGTGCGGCCGATCAGTTCTCCGCGCGGCCGGCCCGCCAGTAGCCCATGAACGCCACCGCGCACCGGTCCATGCCCCGCTCGGTGACCAGGTGGCGGCGCAGGCCGCGGATCACCGCCGCCTCCCCGGCCAGCCAGGCGTAGAGCGCCGCGCCGTCGGGCCGCTCCGGCACCTCCCAGAGGACGTCCCGGTCCACGTCCACCTCGGCCAGCGGCGCGACGGCCGCCGCCACCGGTACGGGCACCAGCCGGGCGGCCAGGCTCGTCACGGCCGGGGTGAGCCGGCTGCCGTGCGGGGCGCCGTCGCGGGGCAGCCAGGTCACCGTGACGCCGGCCGGCGCCGCGCAGGGCAGTTCGTCGCCGGTCTCCGGCACCTCCACCAGCGCGTGCCCGCGCGCGTCGGCGGGCAGCCGCTCCAGGATCGCGCAGATCGCCGGTGCGGCGGTCTCGTCGCCGACGAGCAGCAGCGTCGCGCCGGCCGGCGGCTGGAACTCGACCCCGCCGTGCGGGCCGTCCCACCCGGCGTCGGGGCCGACCACGGCGATCCGGTCGCCGAGGCGGGCCCGCCGCGCCCAGCGGGTGGCCGGGCCGCCGTCGCCGTGCAGCGCCATGTCCACGTCCACCTCGTACGCCTCCGGCCGGACGGCGCGCACGGTGTAGGTGCGGATCGGGCTGCGCAGCCCGTCCGGCAGCTCACGCCACCGCGGGAACCAGTCCGGCCCGTCGGGCAGTTCCCCCGGCGCCCCGTCGACCGGCGGCAGGGCCAGCTTGATCCGCTGGTCGTACCCGTTGTCGGCGAACCGGTCCAGGTCCGGGCCGGTGAGCGTCACCCGCAGGAACGACCGGCCGAGCCGGCGCAGGGCACGGACCTCCACGGAGAAGACTCGCCAGGGCGCGACGGCCAGGGTGCTGGTCATGCGTCATTCCTCTCACGGCCGCCGGGCGGCGCGTCGGTGAACGGGTCAACGGGCGGCGGCCGCGGCGCGGGAACGCCACAGCAGCCAGACGAAGTACGGGGTGCCGATCATGGCGGTGACCAGACCGGCGGGAACCTGGGCGGGTGCGATCACGCTGCGGCCGAGCGTGTCGGCGAGGCTGACCAGGGTGGCGCCGAGCAGCACCGCGACCGGTAGGACGCGGGTGTGCCGCCCGCCGACGAGTGCCCGGGCGGCGTGCGGCGCGACCAGGCCGACGAAGCCGATCACGCCGACCGCCGACACGGCGGTGGCGGTGAGCAGCGCCGCCAGGCCGAGCGCGACCAGCCGGGCGCGTTCCAGCCGGACGCCGAGCACCCGGGGCGTGTCGTCGTCGAGCGCGAGCAGGTCCAGTTCGCGGCGTACGGCGGCCACCACCGGCAGCGCGACCAGCAGCGCGATCGCCACCGGCAACACCTGCGGGGCGGTACGCCCGTAGGTGGAGCCGGACAGCCAGGTCAGTGCCTTGCCGGTGTTCCACGGGTCGGACGAGACCACGATGAACGTGATGATCGCCGTACCGCCCTGCCAGACCGCGAACCCGATCAGCACCAGCCGGTCGGAGTTGAGGCCGCGCCGCCGGGCGAGGCCGTAGACCAGCGCGAACGCGGCGACCGCGCCGAGACCGGCGGCGCCGGACAGGGCGAGCACGCCGGCCATCGGCGCGAACGTCAGCAGCGACACCGCGCCGATGCCGGCGCCGCCGGTGATGCCGAGGATGCCCGGTTCGGCGAGCGGGTTGCGGCACACCGCCTGCACAGTGGTGCCGGCCAGGGCCAGCGCGGCGCCGGCCAGCAGTGCCGCGGCGACCCGCGGCCAGCGGGCGTCCAGCACGAATGTGTACGCCGGGCCGGTGCGGCCCTGCACCCAGTTGACGATGTCGCCGAGCAGCACCCAGGTGTCCCCGGCCAGCATGCCGAGCACCAGCGCGGCGGTGACGACGACCGCGCAGGCCGCGACGACGACCGCGACGAAGCCGCGGGAGCGGACTGCCGCGTGGCCGCCCGGCGCCTGCCGGGTGGGTCCGGCGTCGCGGTGACGGCGGGCCAACCAGATCAGCAGCACCGCGCCGAAGAGTGTGGTCACCACGCCGGTCGGCACGTCGACACCGGCCTGCCCGCCGAGGACGGCGCGCAGCAGCACGTCGGAGCCGAGCACGATGACGACGCCGACGATGCCGGCCAGCGGCATCAGGATGCGGTGCCGGTGGACCTCGGGCACCCACCGGCCGAGCAGCCGGACGATCACCGGAGCGCCGAGGCCGACGAACCCGATCGGCCCGGCGAGGGTGACCGCCGCGGCGGAGAGCAGCACGGCGAGCAGCACCACCCAGAGCCGGGTACGGCGTACGTTGAGCCCGAGCACGGTGGCGGTGTCGTCGCCGAGGGCGAGCAGGTCCAGCCGGTGCCCGAGCGCCACCAGCAGCAGCGCTGCGACCCCGATCACGGGGGCGAGCTGGGTGAACGCGACCAGGTCGCCCTGCACGAGCGAGCCGTTGCCCCAGGCGAACAGGCCGATGGTGGACTGCTCGAACAGCAGCAGGAGCAGCATGGTCAGCGAGGCCAGCGCCATCGCGGTGGCCGAGCCGGCGAGAATGAGCCGGGTGGTGGCGGCCTGGCCGCCGGCCGAGAGCAGCATGACCAGGGAGGCGGCGGCGAGGCCGCCGCAGAACGCCAGCCCGCCCGCGGGCAGCGCCGGCAGCGCGATCCCGAACGCGGCGGTGGCGACGATCGCCAGGTGCGCGCCCGCGTTGACGGCGAGCGTGTCCGGCGAGGCGAGCGGGTTGCGGGTGGTCGACTGCAACGCCGCACCGGCGAAACCGAGCGCGGCACCGACGGCCAGCCCGGTGAGCAGCCGGGGCAGACGGGAGGCGACCAGCACCCGGGCGGTCTCGTCGTCGCCGCCGGTGAGCAGCCGGAGCAGGTCCAGCGCCCCCACCGACGACGTGCCCTGGGTGAGGTGCACCGCGGTGATGGTGACGAGCAGCACCGCGGCGAGGGTGAACGCGCCGGCGACCCGGCTGCGCCGGGCGGGCGGCGGCCCGACCGGGGCCGGCCGGGTGGCCGGCCCCGGTGGGGCGGGGGCGGTCATCGCGCTCAAGCCGTGTAGACCTTGACGAGCTCGTCGATGTACTGCTTGGCGGACAGCGTGCCGCCGAACGTCCAGATGCCGTTGGGCATCTTGTGCAGCTTGCTCTGCTGCACGAACGGCAGGGAGCGCCAGATCGCGTTGCCGGCGAGGCCGTCGGCGAAGACGTCGGTGCCGTCCGAGGCGTTGTAGAAGAAGTGCAGATCCTGGCCCTTGAGGACGGTCATGCCCTCGACGTCGGTCTGACCGAGGCCCCACATCTCGTCGGTCTTGCCGGTCCAGGCGTTCTCGAGGCCGAGCTGGATGCCGAGCTGGGACACGAACGCGCCCTGGCCGAACATCCGGATGGAGACGGTGCTGCCCTCCTTCCAACCGTCGGCGAAGGCGAACTGCTCGCCGGCCGCACCGGCGTCGGCGATCTTCTTCTTGCCGTCGGCGAGGGCGGCGTCGAAGTCGGCGAGCAGCTTGTCCGCCTGCGCGGTACGACCGGTCGCGGTGGCGATCATCTTCAGGTCCGAGCGCATCCGGCCGATGTTGTCGGCGGCGTCGCTGCCCTTGGTGACCAGCACCGGGACGTACTTCTCCAGCTGGGTGACGACGGCGGAGCCGCGCTCGGCCTCCATCACCACGAGGTCCGGCTGGAGGGCGACGATCGAGTCGACGCTCGGCTCACCCCGGGTGCCGACGTCCTTGACGCCCGGGTCGAGCGGGGCGGCGGTCACCCAGGTGGCGTACCCCGTCGGGTCGGCCACGCCGACCGGCATCACGCCGAGGCCGACGAGCATCTCCACCTCGCCCCACTCCAGGCCGACGACCTTGCTCGCCGGGCTCTTGAGGGTGATGGTCTTGCCCCGGCTGTCGGTGACGGTGACCGGGCCGGTGGGAGCGGCGTCGGAGGGGGACGGTGCGGCGGCGGGCTCCTCGGTGGTGCCGCAGCCGGCGATCAGCAGCGCGCCCGCCGCGGCGGCGGCGAGCAGGGTCAAACGGGTACGCAACATCGGTTTCTCTTCTGTGGGCAGGAGTCGGTCAGGCGGAGACGCGGGTCGTGTGCCGACCGACGGGACGAGTGGAGAGCAGGTTGGTGAGCGGGTCGACCGTCACCTCGACGCGGATGCCGTACGCCTCGGTGAGCGCCGCCTCGGTGAACACCTCGTGCGGAGTGCCGGCGCCGCGGACCCGGCCTTCGTGCAGGAGCACGACCTGGTCGGCGACGGCGGCGGCCTGGTTGAGGTCGTGCAGCACCACACCGACGGCGACGCCGGCGGTGTCGGCGAGTTCGCGCATCAGGTCGAGGATCTCCACCTGGTAGCGCAGGTCCAGGAACGTGGTCGGCTCGTCCAGCAGCAGGATCGCGGTGTCCTGGGCCAGGCAGGTGGCCAGCCAGACCCGTTGCAGCTCGCCGCCGGACAGCTCGTCGACCGGACGGCCGGCCATGCCGTCGACGCCCGTGACCCGCATGGCCCGGTCGATCGCGGCCGGTCCGTCGAGGTCGTTCGCGCGCCACCGCTGCCGGTACGGGTGCCGGCCGTAGCCGACCACGTCCCGTACCGTCACCCCGCTGGGGGTGGGGCGGCTCTGTGCGAGCAGCGTGACCCGCCTGGCGAAGTCCCGGGCGGACAGCGCCCGGGCCGGCGTGCCGTCGGCGAGCACGATCTCGCCGTGCTCCAGCGGGTGCAGGCGGGCCAGCCCGCGCAGCAGCGTCGACTTGCCGCTGCCGTTGGGGCCGACCAACGCGGTCACTGCTGCGGGCCGCAGCGTGATGGCGGCGTCGTGCACCACTGTCGTGCCGTGGTAGCCCAGCCGCAGGTCGTTGCCGCTCAAGCCGTCGGCTCGCACCGTTCTGCTCGTCACGGAGGTTAGGCTAACCTAAGCGCCGATCACGCTGTCAAGCCGGTCCTTCGGTCGGAATCGGCGGCCCGCCGCACGTCGACACGTGTCTCGTGGCGCGCGGTGACGTCGCGGTAGGCGGCGGCGACCCCGGCCAGTCCTCGTCCCAACTCGGCGCCGCGTACCCCGGCGTACCCGATGACCAGTGCCGGTGGCCGGTCGTCGGCGCGCAGGGCGTAGAACCGGCCGCCGCGCACCAGCACGGACCGGCGCCACGCCGGGCAGGTGGCGCGCGACATGCTGGCGTACCGCCCGGCCGCGGCGCTGGAACTCGGCGCGCAGCTGGCGCAGGTGCCGGTCGAACGCACCGGTGTCCACGAGCCGGGCGAAGACGAGCTGGTGCTCTGCGTGGACGAGGACGTCGACGTGGAGTCCGACCAGGATCGTGGTGGGCCATGGTGACCCGGTTCCAGGCCGACCAGGACCTGCGGGTGCTTGCCGAACGGGAGGGCTTCCCGCTGGACCCGAGCCAGCACACCGGCTACTCCCGGTCGCTGTCCGCCGACGGGCGCACCGCCAAGGCGGTGTTCGACTGCACAGTGCCGTACGCCCAGCGGGACCGGTTCCGCCGGCCCCGGTTCATCCGAGCCGTCGCTTCCCGTACCGCGCCGGCCAGCAGCGCCACTCCCTCGCTGATCCGGGCGGTGGGCAGCGCCGCGTACCCGATCAGGAACGTCGGCTCCGGCGGCGGGTGCGTGACGAAGTAGCCGGAGGCGGGATAGACCCGCACGCCGCTGCCGCTGCACACAACGGGTCTGATCGAGGACCGCATCGACCATCTCGAACGGCACCTGTCAGCTCACCCAGATGACTCGGCGCGAACGGGCATGCCGCGACCCGCAGCTAGAGGGAGACGGGGCGGCCGCCCAGGGTCACCGTGAGGCGGCCGTCGGTGATGAGAGACCGGGCCAGGGCACCGTTGTACGTGCCGCAGCGGTCGATGCTCAGGTTGTTCGAGATCGTCATGGTGCCCGGGTTGCGGTTGTACGTGAACCCGTGCTCGCCGTTGCGGTACGCGATGGTGCGCCGGACGGTGTGGTTCACCGCGATGTCCTCGCCGCCGAGCTTGAAGCCGTTACGGTCACCGTTGCCGCTCTGCGTGCCGTTGCTCAACGTGCCGTTGCCGTACGCGAGGGAGTCCTCGATGGTTGGCGGTCAAACCTCTGTCGCACTGAACGATCCCGACGCGCCGTCCGTATCCACTGCCGACCGGAACATCGGCCGGAACCGCGATGCCGGAGCGGGCACGAGCACGATTCCTCCAGTCGTCACTTCGCACCGTGGAGACGGGGCGGCAGCCGCCGCGCCGGCCCTCCCGGTTCGACCAGAGGAGAGGTGCATGACCAGGGGTACGCGCAGGACCGCGGTCCTGAAAGTCGGCGGGGTGGGCGTCCTCGCGGCGCTGTTGTTCGCCGGTGGGCTGCAACTGGCGTCGGCGGGCGAGAACGGCCGCCCGGCCACCACCGCCGCGCAGACCGTGAACTGCCCGACCGTACGCGACAAGCTGCCCGCCGTACCGGCAGCGGCATCGGCCCAGGTGGAACGGGAGCTGGCCAACCTGGACCAGGAGATCGCCCGGCAGAACGAGCGGCTGGCCCGGCTCGCGGTCCGGCCCGAGGGCGGCCCGAACTTCGTCAACAACGCGATCCTCGGCCCGTTGCGCAGCAAGCGGATCGCCGTGCTCGACCGGATCGAGATCGCCTTCAACCGGATCGGCGCGCAGCGCCCCGATCTGGACGCGCTCGCCACCTGCTCGCTCAACGCCCCGGGCGTGCCGAGCGCCGTCAACGGCGGAGCCCAGGGCGGCACCGGCGGCCAGAACGGCGACGTGGGAGGCCAGAACGGCGACGCCGGGGGGCAGAACGGCGACGCCGGCGGTGCGGCGCGGACGGTCGACTGCCCCCGGGTCACGCTGCCGGACGTCCCGGCGGCTGCCGCGGCCCAGGTGCAGGCCGAACTGGCCACGCTGGACAAGCAGATCGCCGAGGCGAACGCCCGCCTCGCCCGGCTCGCGGTACGCCCCGAGGGCGGACCGGCGTTCATCGACAACGCCGTCCTCGGCCCGCTGCGCAGCAAGCGCGTCGCGGCGCTCGACCGCATCGAGATCGCGTTCAACCGGGTCGGCGCCCAACGGCCGGACCTGGACGCGCTCGCCACCTGCGGCCTGGACTGACTGCCCGGTCGGAGCCCGGCGGTGCACGTCCCGCCGGGCCCCGGCCGCCGTCACAACGGCCCGAACACGTCGCCCGGGTCGGCGTCCAGCGAGAGCGTCTCCAGCACGGTGAGCAGTTGCCGTTCCTCGTACCGGAAGTGCGACTCCATGATCGCCGCCACTCCCTCCACGTGCCGGGCCAGCTCCCCGGGCGGGGCGTCGCGGGCCATCGCCGCGCTCAGCCCGGTCAGCAGGTACCCGATCATCGAGTGGTCCTGCCGCAGCCGGTCCAGCGTGTCGCGCAGCTCGGGATGCCGCGCCGCGATCGCCGGGAAGAGACTCCCGTCCTCGCCCTCGTGGTGCGCGGTCAGCGCCGCGCAGAACCCGTGGCAGAACAACAGCAGGTCACGCGTCGCCGGGCGGGCCGGCTCACCGCCGGCGAGCGCCCGCCGGGTCACCTCCAGCGCCTCGCGCAGCCGCCCGTGGACGGCTCGCATCTCGCGGCTCCAGGCCACCAGCCTGGACTGTTCGCCCTCAGCCATGAGGCGGGGGCGAAGGGACGACGAGTGTCATCGTCGTACTCCCTTCGATCCGGCGCCTCCATGCCTGACACGGTCTGCCACCGGCACGCGACGCTGCGCGGAGCATAACCAGCGGCGCGGGCACCATCAAGTAGTGCCGGCGCTACCCCGCGCCGGCAGCAGGCGGGATCAAGCGTGCGCCCCGGACAGCGCTGCGTGCGTCGTGATCCTGGCGATCGCGCTGGTGTTCGCCAATGCGATCAGCATCGGCGCGCGCTACCTGGTGCCAGGTGGCATGCGACTGGGTACGGCGGCCGCTCCCACCGTCACCGGGATCGTTAAGTGCGCCCACCCCGCGCGTCCCGATGGCGGTCAGTACAGTCCCGGTGGCGGCGGTGACCACGAACGGATCATGGTCGCCAGCAGTGCCGGATGGTCGGTCGCACCGCGCATGTCCACCGCGCGGCGGCAGCAGATCGTCACGCCGCTCGACGCCAGGATCTGCTGCCGGGCCCCGTCGTCGATCCGGCGGTAGCCCACCGGCACGCAGGACCGCACGTCCGGTGTGCCGCCGGCACGCAGGTTGAGGTCACCGCCGACGACGGTCGGCGCGCTCACCGCGTCGCCCCGGACCCCGGGCACCACGGTGCCGAGCAGCTGCCCGCACTGGGCCAGCGCGACCTGGGCACTGGTGTTCGCCAGGTGCGTGGTGCACGCGTGCAGCCCGGCGGCCCGGACGCACAGCCACACCCGTTCCTCCGGGTCGGCGAAGTCCTGCGCCGGATAGGTCCCCCGGTGCACCGACGGCCGGGCGTCACCGTCGTCGAGGCGGGCCAGCAGCCCGATCCCGTACGGCTCGCCGTTGTTGCACCGGGTGGGACCACCGGAGGGCCGGTCACCTGCGGCCTGGAACGCGGACACCACGGTGCCGCCGGACCGCGCGGCCCGCAGCGTTCTCTCCAGCGTCACCACGTCGTCGCGGCAGATCTCGTTGAGCGTGACCACGTCGGGCGCCTCGGCGGCGATCACGTCGACGGCCTGGCGGACGGCCCGGCCGGAGTAACAGCCGGCCCGGCCGCTGTTGCACAGGTTCATCTGGAGCACCCGCAGCACTCCCGTGCCGGTCGTGCCGGCGCCCGACGACCCGGCGGGCAGCCCGGCCACGACGAGCAGGCACACGACTGCCAGCACCCGGCGGACACGCCGGGCGGGGTGGGTGGCCGGCTGCGCTGACAGCGGGGCTCCAACGGGTACGGGCGGCGGCGGGCGCCGGTGATCCTATCGCCGGAACGCGTCCGTCGCCGCCCGGGCGGACGGCAGGGTGCCGCTCACGTCGAGGTGGCCGTCGGCGACGGCGGTGTCGTGGACGACCGCTCCGAGCCGGGCGAGCAGCGCCAGCACCGTCTCCACCGCGTGCCGGGGCAGGTTCACGTCGAACCGTTCGACCGGCTGGCACGCCCGCGTACCGGCCTGATAGGCAGGCACCTGCCCGAGCTGGGCGAGAAGGCGACGCTGTTCAGCCTCCAGACCATGGTGCTGGCCGGCGCGCTGTCGGCGTACAGCACACCGCCGCCGAGCCTGGCGGCGGCCTACCAGGCCGCGCCCGAACTGGCCCGCCTGCACCTGGAGATGGCGGAGTCGCTGAACACGGCCCTGACCGCAACCCTCCTGGGCGTGCTGCCCCGCGACTGACCGGCTATCGCGGCCCGGCCGAACCCGTGTCGGTCGCGTCCACGATGGAGACCGGCGTGCCCAGCTCCACGGTCCGGGAGACCGTGCAGAGCCGGTCGTGGGACTGCCGCAGCGAACGCGGCAGCGCCTCGCGGGCCCGGTCGCCGTCCGCACCCGCCGGGAACGTCACCGCAAAGGTGACGGTGAGGTTCTCCATCCGGTTCCCGGCTTCCGGGTCACGGATCTTGTCGCCGCTCACCGTGACCGCGAATCCGGTCGGTTCGGCGCGGCGGCTGGTCACGTGGTCGACGTCCACGGCGGTGCAGCCGCCGAGCGCCGCCAGCAGCAGTTCCACCGGCGTGAAGGTCGCGTCCTCCCCCGTACCCATCGACAGCTCGCCGCCACGGGCGTTGCGCACGACGTACCTGCCCACGCTGGTGCGCTCGATCTCCACCGACCGGAAGGTGTCGTCACTCATGCGCCGAACCTACCGAAGAGCGTTGCGCGAACGTGCGGTACACCGGCACGCCCGGCGAGTAGACGACCCGGTCGCTTCACCGCAGATCCCGCTGCCCCCGGTGGAAGGCGTAGAAGTCCGGGGCGGCAAGCAGGCATGGAAGGGTGCCGACGCGCCCGGGTCCGGCACCCGGATGCGCGATTCAGCGGCTTTCTGACGGGTAGTCGCGGCCGTGACTGAACCACCGCCGAAGCGGGGCAGCCCGGCGCCACTGGTCGTGCTGGCTCGCCGGGCCTGGAACCTGGTCACCGGCACCCGAAGTCGGGCAAGCCGGGCGGGACGATTGCGGCTGCGTCAACTGGAGATCATCGCACTGATCGCGGCACAGGCCGGTCTGGCGGCGGCGCTGTCCTGGTGGCTGGCGTCAACCCTGTTGGGCAACCCGAATCCGGTCTTCGCACCGACGGCCGCGGTCGGCACGATCGCCGCGGCGATCGGGCAGCGCACACGCCGTACGGTCGAACTGCTGTTCGGGGTGGGCCTGGGCATCGCCATCGGCGACGGGCTGGTCCTGCTCATCGGCACCGGCCCGTGGCAGACGGGTGTCATCGTCGCCCTGGCCATCGGGGTGGCCCTCGGACTCACCGGCCGGGGCGGCACCGTGGTCAGCCAGGTGGGTGGTACGGCGGTCCTGATCGCCACGCTCTCCTCCAGCCAGCAGAACCTGGAACTGCCCAGGATCGTCGACGCCGCGACCGGAAGCCTGGTGGGTCTGCTGGTGGTGGCGGTGCTGCTGCCACTGCATCCGCTGCGCGTCATGCGCCGGGCGGCATCACCGGTCTTCGACGCGCTCGCGGGGTACCTCCGGGAGGCCGAGGCGGCGATGCGGACCAGGGAGGCGGGCCGCGCCGTGCGGGCGATGGACGGCCTGCGTGCCATGGGACCGGACGTGGAGCGGCTCCGCGAGGCGCTCAGCGGCGCGGAGGAGGTGGTCACGGTCGCGCCGGCGAGGTGGCACTGGCGGCAGCACTACGAACGGTACGCCCACGGCGTCGCGCACCTGACCCGCGCCATCACCGACAGCCAGAACCTCGCCCGGCAATCGGCGACGATGGTGGAGTACGGGGAGAAGATCCCTGATCATCTTCCCGACGCCGTGGCGGCGCTCGCGGACGCCGTACAGCAGTTGCAGCGGGAGGTAGGGGCCGACAAGCCGCACGACCGAACCCGGCGGCACATCCTGCGGGCGGCCGACGAGGCGGGCCGAGCCGTGGAAGGCGGACTGCAGAACTTCGCCGCCTCCGTCGCGACCCAGGTGCGGGTGACCGCCAGTGACCTGATGCGGGCCACCGGCTGCTCCGTGGACGAGGCGAATCAACAGGTACGGCAGATGGCGCGACGGGGAGGACGGGGAGGACGGGTTCGCCCATCGTGAGGATCGGAGCGGGTGGCGGCCTTAGTCTGGGCGAACCTGGACGGAATCAACCATCACGGCCGGAGGGAAAATGAGAGGCAACTACATCCGCTTCGGTCTGGTCCTGCTGATCAGCCTGGCCGTCATGTTCGTCCTCACGCTGTCCCAGATCCGCAGGTGGTCAGACTTCTTTCTCAATCTGAGCAATTTCTACATGTCGGTGATCATGGTCGCCGTCATGGGTGTGATCATGATGGGCGTCATGCATCAGATGTTCACCGATCGACGTCTCAACATCGTGCTCTACTCGGTGCTGGGTGCCCTCTTCGTCGCCGGTTTCGCGGCGGTGCGCACCGAACCCTTCGTGGGCAACGAGAACTTCCTCAAGTCGATGATCCCCCACCATTCCCGGGCGGTCCTCGTCTGCCAGGAGTCCGACATCACCGACCCGGAGATCATCGCCCTCTGCGGCCAGATCGTGCAGTCGCAGGAAGAGGAGATCACCCAGATGAAACGGATCCTCCGCGACCGGTACTGATCTCCGCGCGGCCACCCGTACCCGCAGCACCACCCACGAACCCCGCCCCCTTCAGCGGGTACGGGATGAACGTGCTGCGGTTCTCGTCCAGGTCGAGCCGTCCGCTGATCGGAGCCGCCGCGCGCTGGGGGCAGGTCATCCGCTCGCAGGTCTTGCAGCCGGGGCCGATCGGGGTGGCCGCCTCGGCCGCGTGCAGGTCCATGCCGGCCGAGTAGACGAGCCGGTCCGCATGACGGGTCTCGCAGCCCAGCCCGACCGCGTAGACCTTGCCCGGCTGGTTGTAGCCGCCGTGGTGGCGGGTGATGGTGCGCGCGGCGCGCACGCGATCGGCGGCATGGCCGCGGTCATCCCCAGCCGCGACGCCGAGGTCAACGAGACGGCGCTGCGCCGGGTACGCGCGGACAAGCGGCGCGAGGCCGGCGACGGATTCGACGGCTCCTGGGTCGCACACCCGGGCCTGGTCGACACCTGCCGGGAGGAGTTCGATGCGGTGCTGGGCGACCGCCCGAACCAGCTCGACCGGCTCCGCAACGACGTCGACGTCACCGCCACCGACCTGCTCGCCGTCGACAAGACCCCGGGCCAGGTCACCGCCGCCGGGCTACGGTCCGACATCGCGGTCGCGCTGCGCTACGTCGACGCCTGGCTCGCCGGCACCGGAGCGGTGGCACTGTGGAACCTGATGGAGGACGCGGCGACCGCCGAGATCGCCCGCTGCCAGGTCTGGCAGTGGCTGCACCACCGCACCCCGCTGGCCGGCGGCGGCTGCGTCACCGAGGACCTCGTCCGGTCGATCCTCGCCGAGGAACTGGCCGCGCTGACCGCCGGCCGCGACGACGCCGACCGCGAGCGCGCCGGGCAGGCGGCGCGGATCGTGGAGGACACCGCGCTCGGCGAGGACCTGCCGGCGTTCTTCACCACCGGCGCGTACGCCCGCCACCTCGCCCCGCGGGCACAGGTGGCGACGGTCGGCTGACCGGCGGGACGCCGCGGCCGGGAGGGAAGTGACAGGTCCCTCCCGGCCGTGCCGCTGCCCGCCGGCCCAGGCTGTCGCGAACGGCCACCCGGGGCCCGCGCGGGTCAGCGCGGCCGGGAACCCGTCATCGGCGGAACGGACCGGTGACGCAGTAGGTGATGCCGCCGGAGGACGAGCCGCTCGTGCCGCGTTGCGACGAGAAGTACAGCCGGTCCCCGGCCGGGGTGAACGCCGGTCCCGTGATCTCCGAACCGCTCTGCCCGGTGATCCGCAGGAAGACGGAGATCTTGTCGTCCGGCGTGATCATGCAGATCTCCATGTTGCCGCCGTCCTCGGCGACGTACAGGTCACCGGCAGTGGACCCGGTGATGTTGTCGACACCGGTCAGCGGTGCGGTGCCGGAGGTGACCAGGCTGTCGTCGTAGGCGAGCTCGTACGTGCCGGCCGCCAGGTTGACCTGCCACACCCGGTTGTCGCCCTTCGTGGTGAACCAGACGGTGTCGTCCGCGTAGTGACAGCCCTCGCCACCGTTGAACGTCTTCGCGCCGGACACCTGCTGCCGGGTCGGCGTGGGCGAGCCGTCCGGGTCGGGCACGGTGGCCCAGGTGAACGTGCCCGAGGTGGCCGTACCGGCGCGGAGGACCTGGAGGGTTCCGGCAGAGAGGTCGCCCCAGGTGGTCGGCACGAACCGGTAGAACTTGCCGTCGCTCTCGTCCTCGGTCAGGTAGACGACCCGGCGGACCGGGTCGGCTGCGGCCGCCTCGTGCTTGAACCGGCCCATCGCGGGACGCGCCACGGCGCTCCCGCCGAGCGGGTACGTCTCGAAGACCCGGCCCCGGGACACCTCCTCGCAGGACAGCCAGGTGTTCCACGGCGTCTTCCCGCCGGCGCAGTTGTTGTTGCTGCCGGAGAGGATCCGCGACGCCCCGATCACGGCACCGCTGGAGTTGAAGAGGAGACGTGACGCACCGCCGCCCGCACCGGCCGACACTTCGGAGTTCGACACGTAGATCCACCCGGTGCCGTTCGGGAACACCGCGCCGCCGTCCGGAGCGTCGTGCCAGGTGTACGACGTCCCCGGCACCGTCTGGCGGGAACGCGCGACGATCGAACTGGTGAAGCCGGCCGGCAACTGGATGCCGTTGGCGTCGGCGGACAGCAGCCCGCCGTAGGGGCCGGCGGCGTTCTGCGCCGGCGCTCCGTAAGCCGCCGACCACGCCGTGAACGGCAGGGCGACAGCGCCCGCACCGACAACAGTGGCCCGCAACATCGCTCGACGATCCATGGAACCTCCTCGGTAGGTTCCCCAGATCTGATCGGGCGGAGCTTACGCACATCGATCTGTTGGATGAACGTCGATGGACGGCTCGGTGCGCGGCGTCGTGCCACCTCCCGGCTGGCCGCACCCCGCCGAGCGGGACGCCCTCGCACCTCGCTCCCGGCCCGGACGACGCCCGATCATCGGCCCGGCGCCGGGCGTCGCGGACGAGAAGCCCGTCGACGCGGGCCGCAGCGCCTCGGCCTATGCCGCCATCCGCACCGGCAGCAGCACCAGCACGACGGTGGCGGCGACGGCGAGCACGACCCGGGCGGTCCGGAGGCCCCGCCACCAGGGGAGCACCCAGAGCAGCAACCAGATGCCGCCGGCAATCGCCACATGCAGGGCGGCCACACCGAGGATCGTCTCCTCGCACAGGTTGTAGGCCTTGCTCTCCGCGCACAGCGCCGGCGTCCCGTCGTTCCCGGCCGCGAAGGTCGCCAGCACGCCGGCGACGCAGGCGAGCACCGGCGCGGCCACAAGGGTGAACAGCGGCGTCACCAGCCACCCGGCGAGGTCCCGGCTGCGGTCCACTGAGCGGTTCAGCATCAGAACGCCTGGCCCCCGTGGTCGAGCAGCGATGATCCGGCGGTCAACCGCGTGGCGCGCGGTTCGCAGGAGCGTCGCGATGCTGAGCTGCACGGCTCGGCTGAGCGGGGACGGTGCCGTCAGTACGAGTCGTGGCCGCCGCAGTCGCGGCCGCAGGCTTGGACGTGCGGCGGTGGAGCGTGAGAGTCATGACCAGCACGACCAGCGCTCCGACGATCAGCCCAAGGATCGCGCTGGCCACCGTGTTGACGAGCCAGCCGACGAGCCCGCCGAGAACACCCGTGGCGTCGTGGGCGGCGACCTCCACGTGGTGCACGGCCTCGTACAGGAAGTGCAGGTTCAGCTCGTTCGTGCCCAGCAGCAGGATGTGCCCGCCCACCCACAGCATCGCCGCGGTGCCGACCACCGTCAGCACGGTGAGGACTACCGGCATCGCCCTCACCAGACCGCGGCCGAACGTGGCGACGGCGCCGGAACGTTGCGACAGGCGCAGCCCGGCGTCGTCCATCTTCACGATCAGGGCCACCGCGCCGTACACCAGGACGGTCATGACGACGGCGACGACAGCCAGGATCGCCAGGCGGGACCAGAAGGCCTCATCGATCACCTCGTTGAGGGTGATGACCAAGATCTCCGCCGAGAGGATCAGGTCGGTTCGTACCGCCCCGGACACCAGTGTCGTCTCGTCCTGCACCTTTTCCTCGCCCGCGCCGTGGGCATCGTGATGGGCGATCTTGGCCCACACCTTCTCCGCGCCTTCGTAACAGAGGTAGGCGCCGCCGAGCATGAGGATCGGAGTGAGCAGCCAGGGCACGAACTGACTGAGCAGCAGCACCGCCGGCAGGATGATGAAGAACTTGTTGCGCAGCGACCCCAGGGCAATACGCTTGATGATCGGCAACTCACGCTCGGCCGCCAGGTTCCGTACGTACTGCGGCGTGACGGCAGCATCGTCGACGACGACGCCCGCAGCCTTGGCGCCGGCCTTCGCGGCGGCCGCCCCGATGTCATCGATCGACGCGGCAGCGGCTCGGGCCAGCACCGCCACGTCATCCAGCAGGGCTACGAGTCCACCGGCCAAGGGAGGTTCCTTCCAGGGTTGCACGGAGTTCGAACTGGCCCATTCTCGCTCAGGTCCCTGCTCGCGGCACGCCACCGCCCAGTCGAATATCGGGCGAGAGTTCGGGGTGCGGGACGCCGGTCGCCACCGGACCGGCCTTGGCTGCCCGTGCAGCTTGATCCACTTGTCGTGCGCCGCCTCACGGGTCATGCGGTAGACGTGTTGCGGATGCGTTTGCCGTCGGGCTTGGTGACCCAGACGTCGGCGGCGAAGCCGTTGCGGTAGGGGAAGGGAGCCTTCGCCGCCGGGGCGTGTGCGCGCGGGCATCAGGTTCCCTGGGGTTCGACCTGTTCGCGGATGTAGTTGTCGAACACGCGGCCCGCGTCAGCACGAAACCGCGGACCTGCTCTTTCGCTTCGGACCAGGTCCGCCACCGTAGACGCCCGCCTCTCTGCCATCAGCACGTCACCACGCGCAGGTAAACGACGCGACCGGCTCACCGATGAGAACCGGACGGGCCGCATCCATCCGATAGAAACTGTAAATATCAGATTAATCAGGAAAAGATGGAAGAATGTCTACCACAGCGGATACGCCGCCTGGTCACTGAATCCGAAGGGCTGCAGCGTGGGAGACGTACCTCCTGGCTTCCTGTCCGGACCTGCCCGCCCGCTCAGCACGCACCTGCGACGGGCCCCTCGGCGCTACGCCACGCTGGCCAGCGTGGCGATCCTCAGCGGCGTCGCCTTTCTGGTCTGCTGGTCGGTGGATCAGACCTATCTGGCTCCCGCTCTGCTGGTCGCCGTCGCCCTCAGTGGTCGCTGTCCCCGGCCCGGGCTGCTCGACGTGCTCGCTCTGCTGCTCGGCGTGTGGGTCGTCGCCAGCCTTGGGTGGACGGTCGACACCGCGGCGACCCGCAGCTCCGTCTACCTGTACGGCACCTGCGTGCTGCTGCTGGTCACGGTGCGACACGTCGTGACCACCATCCGGGACCTGCTTGCGGTCGGCGGCTCGTTCCTCGCCGGGTGTCTCGTCCGGACGTACGAGCTGATCCGTGACCCCTCCATCGGCGGCGACCTGGGCCGTGCGGGAGCCTTCGACCTCAGCGTCCGGTACGGCATCGAGGGATTCAACATCAACCTGACCGCCTACACGATGGTCGCCGGGGTCCTGCTGGCGGTGCTCCTGGGCACCGTCGGTGAACTGCCCCGCGCGGCACGCCTCGTGCTCTACGCGATCGTGGCGCTGCTGGGCTACGCGGTGCTGCTCAGCGGGACGCGGGGCGCCCTGGCCGCGCTGCTGCTCGGAGCCGCCTACCTGCTGTGCAGCCGGGCGACTCCGCGGGCGTGCTGGCTGGTCGCGGCGGTCGCCGTCCCGGCGGTCCTGCTGCTCGTACCGCTCGGCGTGGGCGAGGCGACGCTGCTGCGGCTCGACGGCCTCGTCGCCGACCGCGCGACCGGTGACCTCGCCGGCCGGATGCTGGTCTGGCCCGAGGCCGTCGCCACCTGGGAGCAGTCCCCGCTCGCCGGGATCGGAGCAGGCGCGTTCATGGCGGTCAGCTCCTGGGGAATCGGCGCCCACAGTCTGGTCCTCACCCTCGGCGCCGACCTCGGGCTCGTAGGCGTGCTCTGCTACGCAGCCGTCCTGGCCGCCGCCGTGCGACCCGTCGAGCGTGCCTCCCGGCAGGGCGCGCGGTTGGCCGGGCTGCTCCTGGTGACGTTCCTGCCGATCTGGCTCACCGGGCACTGGGAGGACGCCCTGGCCGCCTGGCTACCGCTGGCGTTGTTCTCGCTCGTGCCCGCCCTCTCGGCCGACCGGCCACAGGGCATCGGCGGCCGGCACCACCGGTCAGGACCCGACGGGGTGCTTTCCCGGCGCGGCGGCCGGCGGTCGATGGTCGGGCCGGGGCGGACCGGCGAGCCGACGCCACAGGTCGATGTGCTGACGCAACACGCGCTGTAGCCCGTAGAGTCGGTGCACCCGGGCCCGGGCGCGGCCGGCCAGGTCAGCACGGCGCACCGGGTCGGTCATCAGCTCCCGCAGCGCCGCGGCGAGGCCGGCGGGGTCCGAGGGCGCGACGATCACCCCGCTGTCGTCGTCGAGGATCTCGGCGGTCGCCCCCACGTCGGTGGCGACGACCGGGCAACCGAGCGCCATCGCCTCGACTATCACGTTGGGGAACCCCTCGGTGTGGCTGGGCAGGACGAACAGGTCGCAGCGGGCCATCATGGCGAGGACGTCCGTGTGCGGCAGCTCGCCCATGAAGGACACCGACGCCGACGGCTGGTGCCGCACGGTCACCGACCGCAGGTAGGCCGGGTCGGCGGGGCCGACGAAGAGCAGCCGCCAGCCCGGCTGCGCGGCCGTCCGCCACGCGGTCAGCAGGTCCTCCACTCCCTTGGCGTGCAGGAGCCAGCCGACGAACAGCACCGTGCGTTCCGCTGGCGCGGGGTCCCGGTGTGGCACCGGGAGCCGGTCGAGGTCCACTCCGTTCGGCATCCGCAGCACCCACACCGTGGGGAGCTGGTCGCGGACGGTGGACTCGGACGCCCCGTCGAGGACCAGAACGGCGGTCGCCAGCCGCATCGCCGGCACCATCAACCGCCACTCCAGGCTGCGGCGCCCCGCGATCTCGGGGATCCGCCCGAAGTGCAGGTGGTAGACGGCCGGTCGCCGGTACACCCGGGCGATGCGCAGTAGCGCCAGGTCCCGGAGGACGCCGGGGCCACCGGACGAATGCAGGTGCACGACGTCGGTCCGGCCCGCGGCCAGGACACGGCGCAGTCCCACGGCGCCGGCCGTGAGCTGGCGTACGCCCGCGGTCAGGCGCCGGCCCCACCCAAGGCCTTGCCCGCCGCGCCACCGCCGGGCGATGTCGATCACCTCGATGCGGACCTCCGGATCGTCGCGGAACCGGTCGACCAGCATCGCCACCCCGCGGGCGATGCCTCCGACCGGTGGCGGCAGCGGCCCCACCACGCACACCCGCATCCGCTCCGGCATCTCAGTGTCCAGCACCCGCTACCTCCTGCACAGAATCGAGCAGCCGCGCCAGCGGCTGCGCGTACGCCCGGACGTCGAAGGAGTCCAGCGCCTGCTCCCGGGCGGCCTTGCGCATGAGCAGCCGTTCCTCGGCGGTCAGCCGCAGCGCCCGGTGCAGCGTCGCCGCCAGCGCGGCCACGGAGTGGTCGGCGCAGACCAGGGCATTGACGCCGTCCTCCAGGTAGCGGCCCAGGTCGCTGGTCAGGTTGCAGATCACCGGGGTGCCGTTCGCCATCGACTCGCAGACCTTCGTCGGGAAGCCGGCGTTCGCGTAGCGCGCCAGCGGCCGGAGCAGGACGCTGAAGTCGGCTTCGCGCAGCAACTGCGGCACCGTCCACTGCGGCACGCGACCGACCACCTCCACCATCTCCGGCGGGTCGCCGCCGAGCAGATCCCGCAGCTGTCGGAGGGACGGCCCCACCACCCGCAGCCGCAGTCGCGCACCGGCGCGCGCCACCGCCTCGACCGCCTCGACGACGGTGCCGAGCAGGTCCTTGCGGCCGGGGGTGCCGGCGTAGACCAGGGTGAGCCCGTCCCGCCCGATGGCCGGGGCGCCCGATGAGCCCGCCAACTGCCGCACGTCGAGGGTCGGCGGTACCCGCACCACCGGGCATCCCCGCTGCCGGAAGTGCTCCTCGAGGAGGGTGCTGATGGCGATGATGCCGGAGCAGCGCGGGTAGTGGTGACGCAGGGCGAGCTTCGCCGACAGGTTCAGGGGGCCCAGCGCTCCGCCGACCAGTTGTCGGGGGCTGTACCACTCGACCACGTCGACGACCAGCGGGATCCCGTGGCGCCGGCACCACCGGCGCAGGTGGACCATGTACGGCGTCCCGCCGCCGTAGACCACGACGTGTGACGGTCGGGTCGGTTGCGCCGTCAGCCAGGCGACGGTTCGCGCCCCCCAGCGCAGGAGCACCTGGGTCGCTCTGGCCGCCGGGCTCGCCCCGGCGGGCGGCAACTCGCCCACCCCGACGTGGGATATCGTGCCCGGCCCCATTCCGACGTCGACCGGTCGAGGCGCGGCCGGGGTGTGCTCCCCGCCGACCACCACCACGTGCCGGCCGGCCAGAGCCAGCGACCGGGCGATCCCGTCGACCCGCCGGGAGCATGCTTCGCCCCACGGGTAACGGAACGGCCCCACGTACGCCACCCACCCGGATGGATCCGTCATAGCATCGTCCCCTCCGGCAATGGGCCCGGTACGGCGGAGACTTCTGCCAGGCGGGCGGCGAAGGCCCGAGCCACCTGGTCCTTGCGGTGGTGGCGACTCGCCCAGGAGTGCCCGGCGTGGGCCAACCGACCGCGCAGCGCGCCGTCCCGACACAGCCGTTCCAGGGCGTGCCGCAGCTCTCCCCGGCTCTCGACGCCCACCACCATTGCGGCCCCCGCGGCGTCGAGGTGCCGCATCGAGGCGATCTCCCCCGGGCCGTACGCCAGGACAGGCCGCCCGGCAGCCAGGTACTGGGGGATCTTGGTGGAGAGTGAGAAACGGGTGTAGCGCCGCAGCTCCGCCCGGAACGACTCCACGTGCACCAGGACGTCCGCCCAGGCCAACGCGCGGGTGACCTCCGCGCCACTGAGAGACTCCCCGAGGTCGACCTGCGGGCAGTCGGCGAACCGATCCCGGTAGTGGACCAGGTCCGCCTCCGGCGCGTGCACCGTCAGCCGCGGTCGAGGCAGGTCCGCGGGCAGTTCGCCGAGGGCGAGACCGACCTGACGCAGCACTGCCCACCGGTCGAGGTGCAGGCCCCCCACATAGCTCAGGCGCAGCACCCTTGGCTCCGCCCGACCGTCCACCGGGTCGAGGAAGGCGCTCTCGTCGACGCAGTTGGCGAACGCCGTGAACGGTCGGTCGTACCGCCGCTCGTACTCCCTGGCCATCTCGTCGCTGATGCACAGGCCGCTGACACAGCGGCGCATGACCCGGTCCAGGTGGCGCCGGACCGAGCGCTGCCCGTGGCCGAGCAACTCGCCGGAAGCGTAGAGGGTCGCCGGCCAGTCGTCCATGAAGTGGGGCACCAGGGGCGCGCCACTGCACTCAGCCAGCCGGTCGGCCAGCCGCATGATCCGGACGCTGCCCAGCATCGAGTAGATCACGTCGGGGCGGAACGCCCGGACCCACTCGACCAGCGGGCCGGCGACCCGCAGCGGGCTCAGGTCGGCCACGGCGCGCAGTTCGGCGTGCAGCCGGGCCGACGAGGGTGCCCCCGCCGACACCGGTATCGCCCCGATCGCCGGATCTGCCCGTCGCCACGACGAGCCGCCACGGCTGAGAAGCCGCCGTCCGTAGTGGTCGATCGGGCTGCTGCGCGGGTCGATCCGATGGAACCGGGAGCAGATTTCGGTGGAGGGTTCCGCGGCGGCGGTGTAGACCTGCGCGAGCCGGTCCCGGGGCCACCCCGCGAAGAGGCTGGCCAGGGTGGTGCCGCTGCCCGTACTAGTTCGGAAGGGCTCCGCCCCGACGACGAGGACGCGAGCCCGGCCGGGCTGCCCGCTCATGCCGTCACCCGCTGCCCGTGCGCCGCCGATCGGGCTCGGGTCACCACCTGGCGACTCCCCAGTAGCGCCGCCGGGACGACCGTCACCAGCCCGACGGCCGCACCCAGCCACGGCACCGCGGCCATCCCCAGCGCCCCGGCTCCCCACACTTTCAGCGGCACCGCCAGAACGAGGTACGCCGTCCAGCCGACGAGCTGCGGGTGGACCACCCCGGCGGCGTTCTGCACCATGAAACGGGGCGAGGCCATCGCGAGCACCATCCACCAGGCACCGAGCCCGGCGAGCAGCCACCGGTCCGGTGGGTGAGCCATCCCCATCAGCGCGGCCAGCGGCTCCCCGCCGACGAGCGCCACCACGACGGTCGGCAACCCGACGGCTACCGCCGCGACGAGGGTCATCCTGCCGGTCAGGCGACGGACCCAGTCCACCCGGCCGTGGGCCAGCGCCTCACCGTACGCCGGCCACAACGCCGTGGTCATCATCGACATGAGCAGTCCCAACTGGGCGAACAGGCGGGCGGCCACGGCGAACACGGCCACCTCGGCCAGGCCGTGGGTCTGGGCGACGATCAGGGGGTCGGTGTTGGTCGCAACCGTCAGCACCGCCGTGAGCAGGAGGAACATCCCGCCCAACCGCAGCAGCGCCCGGGCGGCGGATGCCTCCACGTACCGCAGTGACGGGGCCAGCTCCGGCATCCGCCGGGCGTACAGCCATAGGCTGTTCACCAGGTTGCCCAGCAGCGGGCCGCTCACCGCAGCGGCCACCAGTGGTACCGGCCCGGCGTCGAAGGCCACGGCGACCAGGGTCAGCGGGAGGCAGAGCAGGGACCCGGCCAGCTGCCACGAGTTGGCGCGGGCGACCTGCTGGATGCCGTACTGCACCCGGACGACCAGCGAAATCGGCACGTTGAGGATGAAGACGGTCAGGCAGACCAGCGTCATCGCCCGGGCCGTCGGCACCAACTCGGCGCCGGGCAGATTGAACACGGCTGCCCACGGGACGGCGAACGCCCCGATCCAGAGAGCGGCGCAGGCCACGACCGCCGCGCCGGCCAGAGTCAGGTAGGCGGTGGAGACGTAGCGTCTGGCCCGCACGGTGTCGCCCCGAGCATGGGCGTCCGCCAGCTTGGTCATCAGTCCGTTACCCAGGCCGAGGTCGGCGAAGGCCGCCATCGCGGTGAGTGCCGTCACCGCCTGCCACAGACCGAACAGCTCCACGCCTAGATACCGCTGGGCAAGCGGGAGCAGCAGCAGCGGCACGACGGCCCCGACCGCCCGGCTGCCCACCGTCGTCGCGATGCCGGCCACCAGCCTCCGGTCGCGGCCCCGGTCGGCCACCGCCGGATCGGCCGGTGCGGTCCGGGCGTCGGCCGACTCCGTGACGGCAGGGTGCATCGTGGTCGGCCGCCCTAGGCCGGACTCAGCGCGCGGGCAGCGGACTGCCACTCGACGGTCGCCGTCAGACCGGCGCGCAGCGAGTGCGGCCGGGCGGCGGGGAACAGCTCACGCAGCCGGGTGCAGTCGGCCTGCGAGTCGCGGACGTCGCCGGGCCGCGGTGGGGCGTGCTCCACGTCGAGCCGCCGGCCGAGCACGACCTCAAGCTCGGCGACCAGATCCCGCAGCGACGTCCGGGTACCGAACGCCAGGTTGACCACGTCGGCCGCACCGACGCGGCGCACGACGGCGTCGGTGATGATGTCAGTGACATCGGCGACGTAGGTGAAGTCGCGGGTCTGCTGGCCGTCGCCGTGCAGCGTCAGAGGTCGGCCGTCGAGCGCGTCGGCGATGAACCTCGGCACCACGGCGGCGTAGGGGTGCTCGGGGTCCTGCCGCGGCCCGAACACGTTGAACAAGCGGAACGGAAGCACGGCGAGGTGGAAGCAGGCAGCGTAGGCGAGGGTGTAGGTCTCGGTGGCGAGCTTGGAGACCGCGTAGGGGCTCACCGGCATCGGCCGCAGCGCCTCGTGCCGGGGCATCCCCGGAGCCGCTCCGTACACCGAGGAGGAGGAGGCCGCCACCACATGCGGCACGTCGTGGCGGCGCACCGCCTCCAGCACGTTCACCGTTCCGGTGGCGTTGACGTGGTGGCTGCGCGCTGGATCGTCGATCGACCCCGGCACCGAAACGAGGGCACCCAGGTGTACGACGCTCGTGGCGCCCGGTAACGCGTCGTCCAGCACGTCCGGGTCGCAGACCGAGCCGACGAGGACCCGGACGGGCACGTCCAGCAGGTTGTCCAGCGAACCGGTCGACAGGTCGTCGACCACCACGATCTCGCTGATCTGCGGCTGCTCGGCGAGCGCCCGGACCAGGTTCGAACCGATGAAGCCGGCCCCGCCGGTGACCACGATCTTCACTGCTTCCCCCGACGTCGCGTGCCACCCTCTGGCGCCGACCAGGCGGAATGAACCGCTTTGCGCCTTATAACCGTCAACGACGGGCAGCGCCCTAGGGTCACGGCTGGGGATCAGGACGGGCGCCGCCGGAGCGGCGGCTCCCGCCAACTCGTCCGGGTGGGTACGGGGCCGTCGCCGCCGCGCCCCGGCCGGTGGCCGGTCGGCCGTCCGGCGAGCTGCTCCGCGAGCGCCTCGTACCACTGCGGCGAGAGCGTGATGACGCTGGCCCTACGCGGCTGGGAACGCAAGGCGCTTAGCACGGAGCCCTCGTGGCCACCGTGCCGGTGGTGAGGCGGTTCGACCCGACCGACGTGCAGTGGGCGGCACTGGCCGGCGCCCTACCGGGCCCTTCGATCAGACCCAGCCGCGCCGCGCAGCGTGGACACCGGCCTGAAAACGCGTGCGCGCGTGAAGTCGGTGCATCATCTCGGAGGCACGCCGGGCGAAGGTGCGCCGGCTCATGTGCAGCGTCGCTGCCGCCTGATCGTCGGTCAGGCCGTCGCTCAGCGCGCGGATCAGCTCCTCGCCGTCGTCGACCGTCGCGGCCGTCCGAGCGTGCCGTGCCCGCCGCGACGCGGTGTCCCACATCAGGCCCCACGCCGTCGCCAGGGAGTCACCCATCACGACGCTGTGAACGCGGGTCAGCCGGCCGTTCCCCGGGCGCCCCGGATCCTGTTGCGGCAGGTAGACCGCCGTACGGTCGCGCACCAGGAGGAAATGCGGCAGGGCAAGCGGAGCTGGTAGCGCAATCCCCTCGCGTGCCAGGGTCGCTACCGGGTCCGTCAAGGGCTGTGTGCCGGACCCGAAGAGAACCCGCACCTTGACGTCGCGGCCGCGCAGCTCGTCGAAGACCTCCGTGGGTAGCGGCACCTGAGCCGGGACCGGCGCGACGATGAGCAGTTCGGCCCGCGTCAGGTCGGACACCTCGGCGGCGAGCAGCACGGTGTTGATGTCGACGCCGAGCACCCGTCGTTCCCGGTCTGCAGCGCGTCGCACATGGGTCCGATCGGTAGTGGATCGGAATGGTGTATAACCTGCGATCTCATATGTCATGGTTTCTCCCCATCAATCGCGGCTCGTGTAGCCGGCCAGCTTTCGAAGGAGCTGTCACCGACCTCCTGGTGAGTCCCTCTACTCGCCGGCGCCGGTCCTGCTCAGCGGGTGCCCTTTCACCGGTCGCCGCCGACACATCGGCCATTCGCCCTACCGTCACGCGTGGCCCCCGTACCCGCACGTCACCAGCCGGTACGGCGGTCGCGGGCCGTTGGTCACCTCCCTGCGGTCTACGACGGCTGCGGTTCAAGTACCGTCATCGTCGGGCTGCGACGGGGCGCTGTGACCCAACGGATCCGCGAACTTTGGAGCACCAGTCGGACGGAGCACATGAAGGGCTGGACGAGCTGGCGTCGGGCCACGGGAATGCCGACGACCGGGGCTGGCGTTGAGCGGGCATTCTCATACTTCGTCACCGGTGTTCGGGTGGGAACGGTCGCGCAGATGGTTCCGTCCGTCCACGCGGGCGTGACGACGTCACCACGCCCGACCGCTTACCTAGCCTGCTGGACGCTCGCGGTCATGGCGTCACTCGGCGTGAGCACGGCGACACTGGTGCAGCGTCGACCTCTCGGTTCCGCGGTCGCGACGGCCGACTTCGCGCTGGCATGCGTGTTGCTGCTCGTCGGGCCCCTGGTGCTGGTGCCCGAGGAGCGTTTGGGCACCTGGATCGGGTTTCAGCCCGCGTACGCGCTATCGATCGTCATCACGGCGAGCGGCGTCCGCAGCCTCGCCCTGTGGGCTGGAGGGCTGCTCGGCGTCATCGCCTGCTACGTCATCTATCTGGGTGATCGCGTGTACGAGGCGATGGCCTCGACGACCGCCGGCAACATCCTCACCTACGTGGTGTACGCGCTGGTGTGCCGCATGTTCTTCGGCTACACGCGGCGCATCGCCCGCGACGCCGACGCCTCCCGGGCCCTGGCCGCGGAACTGGCACGGCGGGAGGAGGAGCGACGGGCTCAGGTGGTGCTGCACAACGGGGTCGCCCTCATGCGGCTGCTCACCGAACCCACCACCGGTGCCCTGCGCGCCCGCCTCATCGACCAGGCCGAGGTGGAACTGCGCCGCATGCGCTCCTACCTGAATGGCCGTCCCGGCCCCGACGACGCCACCGGTGGCCGCGTCACCCTCGGCCCGTTGGTCGAGCGGGTGTGCTACCGGTTCGCCGACCTGCGGGTCGATACGCTGCTCGACCTGGGTGCCGAAACCGAACTGCCACCCGACCAGGCGGAGGCGCTCGAACGTGCGTTGGAAAGCCTGCTGCTCAACATCCGTACGCACTCTCGGGCTCGCGAGGTCGTCCTGCACGCGGATCGGGACGAGGCAGGAGCGTGGACGTTGACCCTGCGGGACGACGGCGTCGGCTTCGATCCGTCGTCGGCTCCCCTCGGGGTCGGGCTGCGGCAGGTCGTCGTCGGTGAGCTGCGTCGGCTCGGCCTGCACGTGGAGATCGAATCCGTTGTCGGTGAGGGAACGACGGTGATGATCTCCTCCCCCCGACAGAAGCAGGACCGGTCGAGGTTGAGGGGCGTGGCGTGAAGCCCACGGCGGCCATCGTCGACGACGTACCGCTGATCCGGGAGGCGTTCGAGCTGCTCATGACTCGCCTCGACGTCGTCGCGTCGGTGTCGACGGTCGAGGAGTTGGTCCGTGGCCGCCATGACGTGGACGTCGTCGTGCTCGACCTGCACCTGGCCAACGGCGGGCAGCCCGACGTACGCCAGGGCGTCGCCGCGATCCGCGTGCTACGCGAGCACAACTACCAGGTCTGCGTCTACAGCCAGGAGGAACGCCGCTTCGTCCTCGCCGCCTGCCTTGCGGCGGGTGCCAGCGGTATCGTCCCCAAGGCGCTTCCGACCGAACGCGCGGAACAACTCATCGTGGAGGTCGCCGCCGGGGGCACGGTCATACCACAGCCGGTTGTCGGCATCTTGGAGGTCCTCGTCCGACGCGGCTGCATTACTGTGCTCAGCGAGCGACAGCGACAGATCCTGCACGGCCGGGCCCGCGGGCTCAGTTACGCGCAGGTGGCGAAACGCCTGTTCCTCAGCGAGTCCACCCTGCGCGGGTACTGGCTGGACCTGGTCCGGTCGTTGTCCGACTCGCTACGTGACCTCACGCCGGGCGAAATCGAGCGGACGCTCGGGCTGACCCCGGGCGATCTTCTCGACGTGTGGCCGCGTGGCGCCGCCGACGGGAAAGACTGGTGGTTGCACCAGGACCGGACACGCCCGAGAGGCACTGGAAGCGCCTGAACCCCATCCTGCTACCCAGGCGGCACATGTGTGCTGCGGCGGCGGCCGTTGGGCAGGCAGCTCAGCCGCAAGCTGTCAGCGGGACCGGTCAATCGGTGACGACACCCATCCAGTCCCGCAGCCGGGCCACCGCGGCCTGGTCTCCCCGGCGGCCGACCGCTTCGTCGGGAAGCCGGCGCCACAACCACAGGAACACATCGGAAGCGGTGGCCTCGACGACTCCCTCCGCCGGTCCGGGTGGCGGTGGATCCCGGTCGACGGTCACGAGTTCAGTGGCCAGCGAGATCAGCCAGGAGCGACCGCCGGCCAGCAGCCGCACCTGGTGATCCGGTCCGGGCTGCGGCGCGTCCGACCAGTCCCCCGCCAGCATCACTTCGAGCACCTCGTCGATCCCGTCGACCGCCAGCGCCATATCGACGGTGCCACGCTCGCCGAACGCCGCAGTCACGTCACCGGCGTGGACGGTGGTCTCCATAGCCATCCGTCGGAGCCAGAAACCGACGGTCTGGTCCGGCGCATGCCAGGTGTGCGACGGCGCGGCCGGCCCCAGCCGGGCGAACAGGTCGACCAGATCGTCCCGGGCGTCGGTCAGCCATTTGATCGGATCCGGCGGTGCCGGGGGTGGCCACGGCGACGGTTCCCGCAGCAACCGGGTCTGAGCGATCTTGTCCAGGTAGACCACGGCGAGGTGCTCGACGACGTCCCGCACCGTCCAGCCCGGACAACAGGCCACCGGGGCGTGGAGATCACGGACCGCGGCCCGGACCAGCCGGTCACTGTCCGTGCGGATGGCCGCCAGGTACGTCGCCGCCTCCATCGGGCCAGCCTGGTCCATGCGAAAGAACAGGTCAAGCGAAGCGGGGCCACCGTTTCCCGCCCCGATCCGGGCTACCATGGCGCGATGGCACCCGAACCGAGAACCGCGGTTCCCGTCGTCCGGCCGGGCCGGTGGTTCGTGCCCGCCCCGCCGGCCGGCCCCCTCGCATTCGCCTTTCCGTACGCCGGGGTGGGTGCCTCGTCGTACCGTCCCTGGCCGGCGCGGATCGGTGAGGTGGCGGTGGTGGCGGTGCAACCCCCCGGGCGGGAGAACCGCACACGGGAGCCGGCGCACCGCACGCATCGCGCGTTCGCCCACGATCTGGCGGACGCGCTGCTGCCGTACCTCGACCGCGACTACTACTTCGTGGGGCACTGCGGCGCGGTCCCGTACGCCCTGGAGACGATCTTCGAGCTGGAACGCCGGGGCTGCCCGCTGCCCCGGCGGCTGGTGGCCTCGTCCTGGGGGGCACCACACCGTGGCCTGTACGGCTACCTCAACTTCGTCGACCTGTCGACGGCGGACCTGCACGCCGAGACCCGGCTGTTGTTCGCGCGAGCGGGGGTTCCTGTCCGGGAGGACTTCGTCGACCTGTTGACCCAGGTGCTCCGGCACGACCTGGAGACCCAACGCGACTACTCCTACCCGGCCGGGGCGCGGGTCCCGGTGCCGGTGACCCTGCTCGGCTGGACCGGCGACGACGTCGTGCCGGCCGACCAGGTCCGGCCGGGCTGGACGGAGTGTGCGCAGGTCGAGTACGAGGAGTTGGAGGGAGCACACCTGGCCTTCCTGTCCTGCCCGGCGAACCTCCAGCGGTCCCTGGAGCACTGGCTGCGCTGAGACCCGTCGTCAGACGTCCGCGGCCAGGCGGAGCGCGTTGGCCGCCAGGTCGCGGGCCTTGAGCGCCAGCGGTGAGGTCCGGTCGAGGGCGAGGAGTTCCTGCGCGAGGACATTCAGGTCACTGACCTGTCGGCGCTGCTCGTGGTCGCGGATCATGCTCTGCATCCACAGGATCGCGGCGAGGCGGGATCCACGGGTCACCGTGGTCACCTCGTGTGGCATCCCGGTCGGATAGATCACCGCGGAGCCGATCGGCAACTTGTAGACCCGGCTCCCCCACGGGCTGGCGAAGGTCAGCTCACCGCCGTCGTAGCTCGCCGGGTCGGTCAGGAAGACGGTCATCGAGAAGTCGCTGCGCAGGTAGTTCTGCCCGAACGAACCGTACGCCTGCTGCTGGGCCATGAAACCGATGACCGGCGAGTCGATGTGCATGCCGTACGACATGCCTTCGTCGTAGCGGTTGACGATGGCCCGAGTGATGGCGCGGGGAAATACGGAGAAGTTCAACTCCAGGCTGCGCCGGATCGCCCGCTCCACCAGCTTGACGATCTCGACGTACGGTTGTTCGGCGGCCATCTCCCGGTTGTTCTTCACGTCCAGGTTGCCACCCCCGGCGGAGACCGCACCGTCGACGAACGCCGCTGCGTCGATGCTCTCCTGGATGGTGTCAAGGTCGTCGTCGTCGAGGAACTTCTCGATGGTGATGATGCTGGGCCACATGGGCCTACTCCTTACGGGTCGAGGTCGGGACCGGTTGGGACCGCCCGGCGGGGGCCGGCCGGGGACGCAGGTGGTGGGCCACGTCGGCCAGCAGTGGGGACCGGGCCGACCGGAGGAAGAAGTGGTCGCCGGGAAGGACCCGCAGCGCGAAGGAAGCTGACGTCTGCTCCGCCCAGCCCGCCATCACCTCCGGTGACACGGTGGGGTCCTCCGCCCCGCAGTATGCGGTGACCGGTACCGGGAGGGCGGCACCGGCGACGTGGCGGTGTCGCTCGCTGACCGCGAAGTCGGCGCGGAGGATCGGGACGAAGTAGGCGGCCAACTCCGGATGGGTGAACAGGTCGGCGTCGGTGCCGTTGAGCCGGACGATGCTGGCGCAGAACTCGTCGTCCGGCAGTTCGTGGATGGGCGTGTAGGAGGGCCCGATCTGCGGAGCCGGCCGTCCGGAGACGAACATCCGGGTCGGCAGCCGCCCGCCCGCGCGGTGCAGCCGGCGCACCACCTCGAAGCTGACCATCGCGCCGAGGCTGTGCCCGAAGGTCGCGTAGGGAACGTCGCCCGCAGCCTGCAGCACCTCCGTCAGGGGCGGCAGGTGCTGTTCCACCCGGTCCAGCAGCGGCTCGCCGGAGCGGTTCTCGCGCCCCGGCGGCTGGATCGCGCACACCTCGACGTCCTCGGGCAGCAGCGCCGGCCACTCCCGGTACACCGCCGCGCCGCCACCGGCGTACGGGAAGCAGAACAGGCGCAGTCGCGGCCGGGGAACGTGCCGCCACCGCACCACCCACGGGTTGGCCCCGGTCTGCACGGGCCGCCCGTTCATGGCTCCTCCCGTTCCACCCGGTGCCCGGCGCCGGTCAGCGCTGCGAGCGCCCCGGGCAGGTCGGTGACGAGCAGGTGGTCAGTGTCATAGGTGGCGACGGCGAACACACTCACGCCGGCTGCGGCCAGCGGTGCGACCACGCTGTGCAGGACTCCCGGCTCGTCCAGTCCGAACGGTCCTTCGACGCGCAGGCAATGCCACACCGCGTCGGTACGCGAGGGTGGCGGCACGGCCTCGACGGGCAGAATGAGGGACAGTTCGTGCCGGGTGCGGGTGACCGACGTGAACGGGGTGCTTCCGGCCAGCGCCCACCCTGGTACGGGCGCGTCGGGCGCGAGGCGGTGCACGGCGAACTCGCCGGTAAGCAGGGTCAGGTGGCGCGACGGGGCGCCCTGGCGGGTGTCCATCAGTAGATGATCCTCGAGTCGGTGCGGTGCCGGAACGCCCGGGACTTGCGCAGGTCCCGGGTGATGTTGACGCGCTTCAGCCAGCGGTCCCGGCCGTCGTAGCGGGCCTGGAAGGGCCGCCGTCCGTGTACCGCCCGGAAGTTGTCGATGAACAGGATCTCCCCCGGTGCCAGCGCCACCTCCTGGAGGGATCCGTCGATGGCCGCGCAGATCCGCCGTAGCGCCTCGGCGGCGACCGGGTCGTCCTCCGGCACCCGCATGTAAAACGGGTCGATGGACAGGTACGGCGACGACGGGTCACCGGAGAGCACCGCGACCGGGAACGGCCGCTCGTTCATCTCCCGGACCCGCCGACGGGCCGCGTCGAGCAGGACGGCGGTCCGTCCGGTCGCCGTCGACGAGCCGTGGGTCTGCTCCAGGTGCGAGTCGTCGGGCCGGATGACGAAACGCGGTTCGAAGAGCACCTCGCGGGTCGCCTCGTCGAGGTGGAGATTCTCCACGGTGGCGAAGGTGGTGGGGACGCGGGCGTCATTACGCAGGCAGAGAAGCCCCAGGTAGTCGCACTTCAACGGGTGGAAGGCCTCCTCCGTGTGCCACCACAGCAGTTCGGTGCTACCGCTGCCGAGCTGGCTGTGCTCGAAGCCGGGTGCGGGGCAGATGTCGTGGACCAGGGCTCCCTCCTGCTGGGTAGCCCAGCCGAACACGTCCCCGAGTGCCGTGGCGCAGAGCACCAGCCACATCTCCTCGGTCAGGGTGGTCCGGCGGTCGGGCTGGTGGGACCAGCCCGCCGGCGTCGGCCCGATCGACGCGTCGTCGACCTGGAAACCGGAGATGACGCAGGTGGCGTGCTGCTCCGCGGTCCGCAGCTCGGTCAGGAACCGGCGTAGTCGGGCCGGTAACTGGCCGCCGGCCACCGCCACGTCCCGCAGGAAAGCCGATGAGTCCGCCGTGCCGTGCGCCGCCCGAAGGGTGTCGACCAGGTCGTGGACCTGGGCGGCCTCCTCGGGGGTGAGGTCGAGCCGACCCGGTCCCACCAGCACCGGAGCGCCGGTCGTGTGCTGCTCACTGCGCATGTGTACCGCCGGATGTCGGGCCGGTCGGCTGTGCGCCGGCGATGTCGAGGATGTCCCGGAGCAGGGCCGCCGCCGCCGGCTCGGGGCCCGGCTCCAGGCTGACCGCCACCAGCCGGTCGACCCGGTCGGTGGTGAACGACACCGCCATCTCGTCCGGACCGATCATCGCCAGCGGGTGGTCCTGCGGCAGTGGAGCCGGTCGTACGGCCAGGTGGTAGCCGGTGTCCGTTCGCTCGGCCAGGCAGAGCGGCACGATCCGCTCCCCCCGGTCGCGGGCGGCGGCAAGGTCTGCCGGGGTGCAGGCGTCGATGCCGGTGACGGCGATGTCGGCGAGGGCGGTCGGCTGGCCGAGGACCGCGTTGGCCAGGATAGCCAGCTTGCAGGCGGCGTCGTGTCCGCCGACGTCGAGGCTCGGGTCGGCCTCGGCGATGCCACGTCGTTGGGCGTCCCGGACCGCGTCCGCGAAGTCGACGCCTGCCTCCATCGCGCGCAGCACGCTCTGCGACGTGCCGTTGAATATTGCTTCGACCCGGTCGATCCGGGCGCCGGCCAGGTCCCGGCGGCCGATGGTGACCACCGGCAGGGCGCCCGCGACGGTGGCGCTGAAGCGGAGCCGGCCGGCCGACGGGGTCGCAGCGGCTGCGGCCGGCCCGGCCGGCCACCGGTCGGCCGGGTGGGACAGGGCAGCCAGCTCCGCGTAGCGCAGGGCGAGGGGCGCCTTGTTGGCGAGTACGGCGTGGACGCCGTGGGTGAGGGCGTACCGGACCGTGTCCAGGGCCGGCCGGCCGTCGGTCAGGTTCACCGGGGTCGCCTCGACCAGGATGTCCGCGCCGCACTCGGCGAGCAGCGGCAGCGGCTCCAGCCCTGGTCTGCCCACGCCGGGCAGGTCGGCCAGCGCCCGCCCGCCGGACAGGGTGGCGCGCAGCGTCGACAGGTCCAGCCCGTCCAGGTGCAGCGCGGCGCCGCCGAGTTCGGCGACACCGACCACCGCCAGGCGTACGCCGTACCGAGCGGCCAGGTCCGGACCACGCTCGTCGAGCAGGTCGATCAGTGAGCGGCCCACGTTGCCGGCGCCGGCCAGGCAGAGCCGCCAGGTCACCGGGCTCACCGGCCTGCTCCGGGCCGAACGGTGGTGACGGCGACGCCGCCGAGCGGCCCGTCCCCACGAGCGGCCAGGCCGGCGATGGTGGCGTCCCAGTCGGCGATCATCGCGGTCACCGTGTCGTGGTCGAACACACCCGGGTAGTAGTGCATGATCAGGAGCGTGTCGGCACCCGGCACCACCTCGACCCGGAGCGGGAACTCGAACTGGGCCACCTGGTAGTCGGCCTGGGCGAGGGGATGCTCCAGGTCGACGCGGGAGGCGAGGTTGTTCAGTGAGCCGTCCCAGGGATAGTTCTCGAAGACCATCATGCACTCGAAGAGGTCGAGCAGTTCCACACCCAGCGCCTCCTCCACCGAGCTGTACTCGTACTGCCGCAGCTCCACCTGATCCGCCTGAAGGTCGGCCAGCCATTCCCTTGCCTTCCGGTCCGGGTCCACCGTGACGCGTACCGGAAGCGTGTTCATGCACAGCCCGGAGACCGTGTCCACGCCCGGGAACTCCGTCGCCCGGCCGGACGAGGTGACCCCGAGCACGACGTCCCTGCGCCCGGTGTAGGCCGCCATGAGCAGCAGCCACGCTCCCTGGATCACGGTGTTGACGGTGAGCCGGTGCACCCGGCAGTACTCGGCCAGTGCCTCGTGGGTGACCGGGTCCAGTGGGATCCGCTGCTTGGCGAATTCGGTTCCCACGACCGGGTCCGGCCGCCCCACGGCGGCCACCACGGGGGTGGGCCCGTCGAAGCCGGCCAGGTGGTCACGCCAGAACCGGGCCGCCGTGTCCAGGTCCCGCCCGCGCAGCCAGGCGACGTAGTCCCGGAACGGGGTCAGGGTCGGCAGCCGTGGCGTCTCGCCGTCGAGGATCGCCTGGTAGACCGCGAAGACCTCCTGCTGCACGATGGCCCGGGACCAACCGTCGAGCACGATGTGGTGGTTGGTGCAGACGTACTTGTAGGTGCCGTCGTCGATCTGCAACAGGTGCAGGCGCAGCAGCGGCGCGGCGCCCAGGTCGAAGCCCGCCGCCCGGTCCGCATCGACGATCTCGTCCTGCCGGGCGACCTGCCCGGCGGTGTCGAGACCCCGCAGGTCGTGACGGCTGATCCGGATGGTCGCGTCGGCGTGGACGACCTGCACCGGCTCGGCCAGGCCCGCCCAGTGGAAGGAGGTACGCAGGGTGGGGTGGCGACGCACCACGTACTGCCACGCCTCGGTGAGCGCGTCCAGGTCGAGCCCGTCGCGGACGAAGAGGTAGTCGGCCTGGATGACGTACTGCCCGGGACGGGGGTGGGCCAACTGCCGGCGCAGCATGTGTCGCTGCATCGGCGGCAACGGGTACACGTCGACCAGGTCGGGAATCTCAGCCCGCAGCCGGGCCAGTTCCGCCGGGGTCGGTGCGGTCAGCGGCGGCAGTTCGTCCGGAGCGCCGGGCTCCTCGTCGGAGACGGTCGACGCGTCCCGGGCCAACTCGGCGATCGTCTGGTGCTGGAACATCTGCCGGGGTGAGAGGGACACGCCGACCCGCCGGGCCCTGGACACCACCTGGATGGTGGTGATGGAGTCGCCACCGAGGGCGAAGAAGTTGTCCTCGATCCCCACCCGGTCCAGCCCGAGAAGCTCCGACCAGATGTCGGCGAGAACCTGTTCGGTGCGGTCCCGGGGGGCGACGTACGGGGTTCCGGCGGCCTCGCCGCCGGCGTCGGGGGCGGGCAACCGACCTCGATCGATCTTGCCGTTCGGGGTCAGCGGGAACGACTCCAGCGGCATCAGCACGGCCGGGACCAGGTAGTCGGGAAGGATCTCTTGCGCCGCCGCCCGGACCACGGCCGGGTCCAGTGAGCCGCCCGGTTCGGCGACCAGGTAAGCGATCAGCCGTCGGGGCGTACCGTCGTCGGGTGAGACGGTGACCAGGGCCTCCTTGACACCGTCCTGGGCGCGCAGCGCGCTCTCCACCTCACCGGGCTCGATCCGCCAGCCCCGGATCTTGACCTGGAAGTCGCTGCGGCCGAGGAGTTCCAGGTTGCCGTCGGAGCGGTACCGGGCCCGGTCGCCGGTGCGGTAGAGCCGCTCGTCGGGCCACTGCGGCAGCGGGCTGGGAAGGAACTTGGCGCGGGTCAACTCGGTGTCGCCGAGGTAGCCGCGGCCGACGCCGACGCCGGCCAGGTACAGGTCGCCCGGCACCCCGACCGGCACCGGTCGCATCCGCGAGTCCAGGACGAAGCACCGCTGGTTGGCCATCGGCCGGCCGTACGGGATGCTGCGCCAGGTGGGGTCCACCTCGTCGACGAGGTAGATCGTCGAGTCCATCGACACCTCGGTGGCGCCACCGAGGCTGACCACCCGCACACCGGGTGCCAGGGCCCGGAGCCGGTCGGGGAGGCTGAGCGGGATCCAGTCCCCGCCGAGCAGCGCGAGCCGGATCGGCAGCGGACCGGCCCCGACCGACTCACCCGCCTCGACGAACATCTCCAGCAGGGCCGGCACGGTGTGCCACACCGTCACCCGGTGCTCGGCGACCACCCGGTGCCAGTGTTCCGGGTCGCGTTCCGTGCCCGGGTCCGGCAGCGCCAGGGTGGCCCCAGCCATCAGCGTGCCGAACACGTCGTAGGCGGACATGTCGAACCCGGTGGCGGCCAGCCCGAGCAGGCGGTCGCCGGGTCCGATCCCGAATCGGCGGTTGAAGTCGCTGAAGTTGTTGACCCGGCCGCGGTGGTCGAGGAGCACCCCCTTCGGCCGCCCGGTGGAGCCCGAGGTGAAGATGACGTACGCCAGGTTCTCCGGGGTGACGGCCGGGCGCGGCCGCCGGTTCGGCTCCGCCGCGACGGCCGCCCGGTCCGCCTCGACGTCGACGAGCCGGACGCCGGGGACCGAGGCAGCCCACGGGGCGCTCGCGGCCGTACCCACCACCAGCGGTGCGGCGGCGGTGTCCAGCATGTACCGCAGCCGCTCCGCCGGGTACGTCGGGTCCAACGGCAGGTAGGCCGAGCCGGCCTTGGCGATACCCAGCAGACCGACGACCAGGTCGAGGGACTTCTCCAGGCAGATCCCCACCGGCACGTCCGGCCCGGCGCCGCGGGCGATCAGGTGGTGGGCGAGCTGGTTCGCCCGGGCGTCCAGCTCGGCGTACGTCAGCCGTCCCGTGCCGGTGACCACGGCGAGCGCTTCGGGGTCTCGGTCGACCTGTTCCTCGATCAGCTCGTGCAGGCAGCGGTCGGACGGGTACGCGGTGTCGGTGCGGTTCCACTCGACGACGAGCTGTTCCTCCTCCGGCGCCGTCAGCAGCGGCAGGTCGGCCAGCCGGAGCGTCGGGTCGGCCAGTGCGGCGGTGAGCAGGGTGGTCAGGTGCCCGACCATCCGGACGACGGTCGCCTCGTCGAACAGGTCGGTGCTGTACTCGACCGCGAGCCGGAAGGTGCCGCCGTTCTCCTCCAAGCCGAAGGTCAGATCGAACTTGGCGGTGTGGTTGTCGATCGCCAGTGCCTCGTCGAGCCCGGGAAGGACGGCCGGTGCCCCGGGCTCGGGGCCGTCGCCGGCCCGGAAGACGAACATCACCTGGATCAGCGGCGTCCGGCTGAGATCCCGGTCGGGCTGGGCGATCTCCACGATCCGGTCGAAGGGTAGGTCCTGGTTGGCCAGGGCCCCGAGGTTCGTCCGGTGGGCGCGGGCCAACAGCTCCGTGAAGGTCGGGTCGTCACGCAGGTCCGTCCGCAACAGCACCGTGTTCGACAGGTAGCCGACCATGCCGGTGAGCTCCGGTCGGCCCCGGTTCGCCACCGGGGTGCCGATGCCGACCCGGTCCTGGCCGCTGTACCGGCCCAGCAGCGCGGCGAGGCCGGCGAGGAAGACACTGAACGTTCCGGTACGCGCCTCGCGGCCCAGTTCCCGTGCCCGCTCGGCGAGATCCGCCGGCAGCCACTCGACGTACTGCGCGCCCCGGTAGCTCTGCTGTGCCGGGCGGGCCCGGTCGGTGGGCAGGTCCAGCACCGGCACCTCTCCGGCGAGCTGGTCCCGCCAGTACGCGACCTGCGCGTCGAGTGCCTCCCCTTGCAGGGCCGACCGCTGCCAGTAGGCGTAGTCGGGGTACTGCACGGCGAGGTCGTCCAGAGGCGGGCGTTGCCCGTGGGTCAGCGCCTCGTAGGTCACCGACAGCTCCCGCAGCACCAGCTCCATCGACCAGGTGTCGGCGATGATGTGGTGGATCGAGGCCATCAACACGTGTTCGGCGGGTCCAAGACGCACCAGCCCGACCCGCAGCAACGGCGCCCGGTCGAGGGCGAACGGCCGGTTGGCGTGTTTCACCACCAGGTCGTCCAGGGCGGCGCTCCGGTCCGGCTCGGGCAGGTCGGCCAGGTCGTGCCCCTCCAGCGGCACCCAGGTTCGTTCGTGCACGATCTGGACCGGACCGTCGTCACCGAGGACGAAGCTGGTACGCAGGCTCTCGTGCCGCTCGACGAGCACGTTGAGGCTGCGTTCGAGCACCGGTACGTCGATCGGGCCCCGGATGGTGGCGGCGAGGGGGATGTTGTAGTGCGCCGTGCCCGGGTCGAGCTGGTCCAGGAACCACAGCCGCTGCTGGGCGAAGGAGAGCGGGACGGGGCCGTCCGGCCGGCGCCCGATCGGTGCGTGCTCCGTTCCCACCGGTCGCCGGAGCCGCTCGGCCAGCAGCGCCTGCTTACGTGGGGACAACGCCGAGATTCTGGTCAGCGTCTCGGAATCCAGGTCCATGGAGGTTCTCCTTGTCGGGGTCAACTCGGCCAGGCGGGCGTGGTGCAGGCACGGCCGTCGGCCGGGTAGCGCGGTAACGGCCAGCGCTCGCAGAGCGCCGCCACGTCGGCCGACACCTGCGCAGCGGTCCCGGCGTCGAGGTGGAAGTCCCGGTCCCCGCGAGGCTGTACCGCCCGCAGCACCCGGTCCGCCAGCTGGGCGCAGGTCGGCATGTCGACCGGCCCGGCTCCGCGTACCGCGAGGGTGTTGGTGCCCAGCCGGAGTCCGCTGGTGACCGAGGCGGGCCGTCGGTCGCCGGGTACGTGGTTCTTGTTGACCAGGATCCCCACCGATTCCAGGGCGTTCTGGGCGACCAGCCCGCTCAACCCGGTGTCGCTCAGGTCGAGCAGCACGATGTGGTTGTCCGTGCCCCCGGAGACCACTCGGTACCCGAGCCGGGCGAACGCGTCGGCGAGCGCCCGGGCGTCGTCGACGATGCGTGCGGCCAGGTCCCGGAACTCCGTGGTGGCGCACCGGTCGAAGGCCCGCGCCTTCGCCGCGATCACGTTGACCGCCGGTGCTCCCTGGAAGAACGGGAAGACCGAACGCTGCATCGCCTCGGCCAGGGTGCCGCGACCACCCGGCACGGGCGTCGTCGCGTCCCGGCCGAGCAGCACCAGACCGCCGCGCGGGCCGAAGAGTTGCTTGTGGGTGCAGGTGGTGGTGATGTGCGCGTGGTCGACCGGGCTGGGGTGCAGCCCGGCCACCACCAGCCCCGCGACGTGGGAGATGTCCGCCAGCAGCAGCGCACCCACCTCGTCGGCCACCGCTCGGAAGGCGGCGAAGTCGACCATGCGGGAGTACGCCGTCGCCCCGCAGATGATCAGTCGGGGCCGGGTCCGGCGCGCCAGCGCGCGGACCGCGCCGACGTCGATGCGACCGTGCTCGTCCAGCCCGTACCCGTGGGCCTGGAAGTACTGCCCCGAGAAGGACGCCCGCGATCCGTGCGTGAGGTGGCCGCCCTGGTGCAGGTCCATCCCGAGGATCACGTCCCCCGGCCGCAGCAGGGCACTGAGCACCAGTTCGTTGGCGACCGAGGCCGAGTGCGGTTGCACGTTCGCGTACTCGGCTCCGAAGAGGCGGCGGGCCCGGTCGATCGCGAGCTGTTCGATCTCGTCTACCTGTACGCAGCCGGCGTGGTATCGACGGCCCGGGTAACCCTCCGCCGTCACGTTCACCACCGGTGACGCCAGGCAGGCCAGCGCCGACGGGTCGACCACGCTTGACGAGGCGACCATGACCAGCGAACGTTCCTGCCGCCGGTTCTCCCGGTCCAGGATCGCGTGCAGGGCCGGGTCCTCCTGCCGCAGCAGGTCCACACCCCGCTCGGCCAGCCGGGCCACGGAGGTGCCGGAGCTGGCGTCACTGTGGGCCGACACCGTCACGGCGCGCTCCCGTCATGGTCGTCGTCCATGTTCTCCAACTCGTCGAGGAGGGCTTCCAGGTCGTCGATGTCGGTGTGCCGGGCCTGGATCTGCACGACCTGCTGTGCCATACCTGCCACCGTCGGCGCCTCGAACAGGGTGCGTAGCGGGAAGTCGATGTCGAAACCGGACCGGAGCCGCGAGACGAGTTGCACGCCGAGCAGCGAGTGCCCGCCGAGGGCGAAGAAGTCGTCGTCGACGCCGACCTTCTCGATGCCCAGCAGGAGCTGCCAGATCGCGGCGATCCGTTCCTCGATGTCGTTGCGCGGCGCCGCGTACGGGGTGGCCAGCGGTGGCCGGGGATGAGCGGCGCTCAGCCCCCCGACCGGTGCCACTCCCCGGTGCTGGCCGTACCGCCAGTAGTCGATGCGGGGCCGCAGGTCGTCGGCGAGGACGACGAGGTGGCCCGGGTCCGGCAGGGCCAGGATCCGCCGCATCGCCCCGACCGCCTCGGCGGCGCTGAACGGCGGGCCGAGACCGGTCTCCCGGTCGGCGGCCACCTCGTACTCACCGTCGTCCCAGTCGGTGCTGAACCAGCGGGTGGGGGTGGTACGGGAAAGCAGATCGACCCAGCCGTGGGCGAAGGTTGCCGCCGCCGCGCTCGCCATCCGGCCCAGCCCACCCAGTTGGGGACTCAGCGTCGACTGCACCAGGCAGAACCCGACCGGCAGTCCGGCCAGGGCCGCGCCGAGCGCGACCGTACCGTGCAGCCGGCGGCGGAAGCGCTCCTGGCACACCGCCCGCGTGGTGTCCCGGACCAGGTAGTGCACCCGTTCCTCGGCCAGCCCGGCGGTGTGCAGCACCCCGTCGAGGCGGCCGGCCCGTTCGATGACCGATCGGACGGCCTGGCGCAACTGCGCCGGGGCGGCGACGTCGGCGGTCACCACCGAGACGTGGCCACCGGCGGCCCGTCCAGCGCGGACGCGGCGGATCCGCTCGCTGGTGTCGTCGTGCCGGGGATGGGTGTCGAGCCAGTCGTCCCACTGCTGCTCGGCGGGAAAACCAGGCCGCTCGACGATGGTGACGTCGGCGGCGTAGTCGTCGACCAGCACGCGGGTGAAGGAGTCGGCGTACTCGTCGGCACCACCCGTGATCAGGTAGACGCCGGCGGGCCGGAACGGGTCCGTCACCGGCTCGGGCAGGTCGAGGGCGTCCCAGTCGGGTATCCAGCGCCGACCACCGCGCCAGGCGACCGGGTCCGGCGACGGTTCGCCGCACTCGTCGAGCAGCCGTCGCGCCACCCGGTCGGGATCCTCGGTGGCCGGGTCCGGGTCCAGGTCGAACACCTGGCAGGGCAGCTCGGCGTTCTCCTGGGGCAGGACCAGGGCGGCCCCGGTCACGGTGCGGGTGATCGGGTTGAGCCGTTCGGTGCCGCTGATCGAGTGCAGGCCGGCGGCGACGATCCGCAGCGCGACGGCGCCGGCGGTCGGCAGGGTCTCCATCGCCTGTCCGAGGAAGAGCAGACTGTAGAAGGAGAGCACCTGCCCGGTCTCGACGGCAGCGATGGTCTCGGTGGTGGTCTCCGTGCTGAGGTCCGGTGCCGGCACGTCCAGCGACCACAGGTGCAGTATCTGGTCGGGCTGCCGGCCCGCGCCGGCCAGCCGGTCCAGCAGCGTCCGGTAGTCGGCCGGCCGGTCGGGATTCACCAGCAACGGCCCGTCGCCGCCCGGATCGAGGCCGCCCGCGCCGAAGGCCGGACCGGGCGCGACCTCCACCACCTCGGCACCCCGGGCACGCAGCTCCGCCACGACGCTGTCGCCGAGCGGGTGGTGTCCGCGCAGCACCAGCCACCGTTCCCCGCCGGGGCGCACGGCCACGGCGTCCGTGCGGGGGCGCTGCCGCCAGACGGGGATGGTGAACCAGGTGGCAGGGTCGGCGCGGTCGGCGCGGGCCGGCGGGGCCGGCGGAGTCGCCGGCACCGGACGCACCGCGCCGGGGGTGGCCTGCCCCGGAACCACAGACCCCGGGCTGAGCCAGAACTCGTCGCGCTCGAACGGGTAGCCGGGCAACCGCACCGGTGGGCCGGCCGGCGGCGGCTGCCGGTCCACGTCCACACCGAGCAACCAGAGCTGCCCGAGAGCGGAGACCAGGGCGGTGCGGTCGGTCACCCTCGCGGCCCTCCGGTGCAGGGTGGACACGGTGGCCGGTGGGACGTCGCCCTGCTGGCGGGCCAGCGCACCGAGGCCGTGTCCCAGCCCGACCTCCAGCAGCACGGCCTCGGGCAACCGGTCGCGCAGGCGGCGCAGCGCGGCACTGAACCGGACCGGCTCGCGGAACTGCCGGACCCAGTACTCGGGGTCGGTGACCAGCTCGGCGGTCGCCCAGTCACCGGTCAGTGTGGACACGTACGGGCTCGCCGGGTGGGTGAACCGGACCGTCGCGCAGACCTGCCGGTACGCGTCCAGGATGCCGTCGAGGGCGGGTGAGTGGACGGCCACCGTGGTCCGCACCGGCGTGGTCGGCACGTCCCGCGCGTCCAGCCGGGCCCGGAGGTCCGCCAGCTCGCCCGGCGGTCCGGAGACGGTGCACGACGACGGACCGGTGAACGCCGCCACGGTCAGTGTCCCGGGCAGCTCCGCCGCGACCACCTCGGCGGCGAGCCCGACGGCGAGGGCACCGCCCGGCGGCAACGTGTCATAGAGCCGCCCGCGCACGGCGACCAGCCGCATGCAGTCCTCGACGGAGAGGACACCGGCCAGGGTCGCCGCGACGTACTCACCGAGCGAGAACCCGATCGCCGCCTCCGGTCGCACCCCGGTCCGCAGCAGTTGACGGGTCAACGCGTACTGGGTGACCACCAGGGCCGGCACCGAGACGGCGTTGCGGGTCAACGCGGCGCGGGCGCGCTCGTCGGCCCCGTCGGCCGGATACATCACCGTGCGCAGGTCCAGACCGAGGTCACCGGCGAGCAGGTCGGCGCAGTGGTCCACGTCGTCCCGGTAGCCGGGAACGTGGTCGTACAGGTCGCGCCCCGTTCCCGGCTCGAAGCCGGTGAGGCCGGGCAGCAGAAGGGCGACTGGCCGGGCGGTGGACTCCTCGAAGACCGCCTCCGGGATCTCGGCGGCCAACGCGTCGGCCGCCGCACCAGGGTCGTCGGCGACGACCACCCGTCGCCACGGCAGGACCCGCCGGCCGGTCCGGCTGGTCCGGGCCACGTCGGCCAGAGCCGGGGCGTCGGCACCGCGCAGCAGCCCCGCCAGGGCCGCCGACGACCGGTTCAACGCCGCCGCCGAGCGGGCGGAGACGACGATCAGCTCCGGCTGCGCCGGTTCCCGCCGGACCGGACCGGGCCGGGGCGCCTCCTGCAACACCAGGTGGACGTTGGTGCCGCCGAGCCCGAAGGAGCTGACCCCGGCCCGGCGCGGCCGACCGTCGTCCGGCCAGTCGACGAGGGTGCGGTTCACCCGGAAAGGGCTGTCGTCCAGCGCCAACGCCGGGTTCGGCGCGGTGAAGTGCAGGTGGGGCGGGATCTCCCGGTGCCGCAGGGCCAGCAACGCCTTGAGCAGGCCGGCGATGCCGGCCGCCGCGTCGAGGTGGCCGATGTTCGTCTTCACCGAGCCCAGCGCGCAGAAGCTGACGTCGTCGGTGTGCCGGCGGAACGCGCGGGTCAGGGCGGCGACCTCGACCACGTCGCCGAGCGCGGTCGCGGTCCCGTGGCCCTCGACGAAGGAGATGGTCCGCGCGTCGACCCCGGCGACCTCCAGCGCCTCGCCGATGACGTCGGCCTGCGCGGCCACCGACGGTGCGGTGAAACCCGCCTTGGCCGAACCGTCGTTGTTGATCGCCGAACCGAGGATCACCCCGTGGACGTGGTCACCGGCCGCGAGCGCGTCGGCCAGGCGCTTGAGCACCACCACGCCCGCGCCGTCGCCGCCCACCGTGCCCTGCGCCGCCACGTCGTACGCGCGGCAGTGGCCGTCGGCGGAGGCCACCCCGCCCGGCAGGTAGCGGTAGCCGACCCGGCGGGGGGAGCTGATCCGGACCCCGCCGGCCAGGACCGCGTCGCACTGGTAGCTCAGCAGGCTCTGGCAACCGAGGGCGACCGCGGTCAGCGACGTCGAACAGGCGCTCTGCACGGCGATGCCGGGCCCGGTCAGGCCGAGCTTGTAGGCGACCCGGGTGGCCAGGTAGTCCTTGTCGCTGCCCAGGACGACCTGGGTCGGACCGGCGGCGTCGAGTACGTCGGGACGGCTCAGCACGTTGCGCAGGAAGTACGTGTTCAGCCCCGCACCGGCGAAGACCCCGATCCGGCCCGGGTACCGGTGCGGCACGAGGTTGGCGTCCTCCAGCGCGTGGTGGGCGCATTCCAGGAACACCCGGTGCTGCGGGTCGATCAGTTCGGCTTCCCGGGCCGCGTAGCCGAAGAAGGCCGCGTCGAAGTGGCCGCTGTCGGCGAGCGCGCCGTGCGCGGCCACGAACTGCGGGTGCCGGATGTCGTCCACGAGGTACCCATCGGCGAGCAGTTCCGCCTCGCCGAAGAAGCTGATCGACTCCACCCCGTGGCGCAGGTTCGTCCAGAAGGTCGGCAGGTCGGGCGCGCCGGGCAGCTTGGCCGCCATACCCACCACCGCGATGGCGTCGGCGGGCACCACGGAATCGGTGGGGGGTGTCTGCGGCGTACTCATCGGGTGCTCCCATGCCGTTCACGGGCCGCGGCCTGGGCGCGGCGACGGAGGTCTGCGCGGCTGTCCGCGGTTGGTGGTTCGATGGTCGCTTCGGGCTGCCGGCCCGGACCGTCTGCGGGTGTACCTCTCCGGGCGCCGATGGCGGCGGCCAACGACGCGACGGTGGGGTGCTCGACGACGGTCAACACGGTCACCGCCGGTCCGAACTCCTCCCGGAGCCGACCGGCCAACTCGACCAGGAGGAACGAGTGCCCACCGAGGTCGAAGAAGTTGTCGTGGAGGCCGACCTCGGTCACCCCGAGGGTGCTCGCCCAGATACCGGCGATCCGCTGCTCCAGCGTGTCGGCCGACGCGTCGTGCGCGTCCGCGCGCGCCTCGACGGTGGCGCCGCCGGGGTCGGGCAGCCGGGACCGGTCCACCTTGCCGTTGGCGGTCGTCGGCAGCGACGCGACCACCGTGACCGAGGCGGGGACCAGGTACGCCGGCAGCCGGTTGGCCAGGAAGCTGCGCAACTCCGCCGGATCGGGACGGGCACCTGGTGCCGCGACCACATAGCCGTGCAGTGTCGGTGGGTCCGAGCGGACCGTCGCCGCCGCCTCGGCGACGTCCGGATGCCGCCCGAGGACCGACTCGACCTCACCGAGCTCCACCCGGTACCCACGAATCTGCACCTGGTCGTCGGTGCGCCCGACGTACTCCAGGTCGCCCGACGGGAGGTAGCGGGCCAGGTCGCCGGTGCGGTACAACCGCCGGCCGGCGTCGAACGGGTCGGGCACGAAGCGTTCCGCGGTGGCGTCCGGTGCCCGGTGGTAGCCCCGGGCGACACCGGCACCACCGACGTACAGCTCACCCACGCAGCCCAGTCCGACCCGGCGGCCGGCCGGGTCGAGCAGGTGCACCTGGGTGCTGGCGATCGGTCGGCCGATCGGTACCGAGGGCCGGCCGGTCGACCTGCGGGACGGATGCACACAGCAGCCCACCACCGTCTCGGTCGGGCCGTACTCGTTGACCAGCAGCGCGTCGGGGGCGAGCGCACGCCACGGCGCGACGGCCGCCTCGGTCAGCGCCTCGCCACCGACCACCACCGTACGCAGGGCGGCCAGGTGCTCCGCCGGCACCGCCCGGCTGAGCAGACCCAGGTGCGCCGGGGTGAGCTTGAGCAGCGTGACCGGCTGCTCGGCCAGTCCGCGTACCAGTCCCCGCACCCCACCCGGACCGGCGTGCACCCGGCCGCCGGCCGTCAGGGGCGCCAGCAGGGAGGTGACGGTCAGGTCGAAACTCAACGGGGAGTGCGCCAGGGAGACCGTGTCCGGGCCGAGCCGGTACGCCTGCCGCGCCCACCGTAGGTAGTTCCCGAGCCCCCGGTGGGTGACCGCGACGCCCTTCGGCGTCCCGGTGGACCCGGAGGTGTACATGACGTACGCCAGGTCGGAGCCGTCCGGCACGGTGAGGGCTCCCGCCGCCGGCACCGCCTCACGCCAGTCGTCGTGGTCCAACCGGACGACCGTGCCATCCGCGGCGGCCGGTGCACCGGCGGTCAGCAGACGATCGGTGCTGACCAGCACCGAGCTGCCGGAGCTGCGGATGACGCGCCGAGTCCGGGCGACCGGCCACTCCGGGTCGACCGGCAGCCAGGCGGCGCCGACGCGCATGACCGCGACGATCGCGACCAGTGCGTCGCATCCGGGTTCGAGGCAGATCGCCACCAGCTCGCCGGGGCCGACCCCCCGCCCACGCAGGTGCGCCGCGAGCCGCATCGACTCGTCGTCGAGTTGGGCGTAGCTGAGCGTCCGCTGAGCGTCGCCGACCGCGGTCCGCTGTGGATCGCGCCGGACCTGCTCGGCGAGCTGACCGAGGATGTCGGCGGGGCCGTCCGGCGACTCCGAGGGTTGTGCCCGCACCGTGTCGAGCAGGTTCCGGGTGCGGACGGTGAACAGGTCGGCGGCCCCGACCGGGCGGTCCGGCGCGCAGAGCAGGTGGGACAGCACCGCCCCGAGCTGGTCGGCGAGCACCGGTCCGGTCCCCGGTAGGAACCGACCCGGGCGCAGGTGGACCCGCAGCGCCACGGCGTCGCCGGTACGCTCGACGATCAGACCGATCGGGCCGGGCGGCGGTGGGCAGGACACCCCGGTCACCCGGTGGCCGGCGACCGGCGGGGTCCCGGCCAGGTCGACCAGGGCCAGGGCCGGCAGGTCCGGCGGCAGCTCGGGGGCGTCCGAGCGGTCCTGCCAGCTCCGCGCCGCACGGACCCCGGCGCTTCCGGCGGCGACGAGTGCGCCGCCGCTGACCTGCTCGGGTACCGGCACGGTGACCGGCAGATGGTGCGCGTACGGGCCGACCGCCCCGTCGAGTTCCGCCCCGGCGCGACCGTCGCCGAGCACCGCCACCGTGACCCTGGTGGTGTCACCGAGCCGGGCCAGCAGGGCGGCCCACGCGGCCAGGACCGTGGCCCCGAGGTCGTCCCGGTGCAGACCGGCAAGCGCGGATTCGATCCCGTCGACCACGACCGGGTGGTCCTGGTCCGGCTCGTCGTCCTCGCCGTCGACGGCGAACGGCAGCGGTGGCCCGCTCACCGGCTCGGTCGGCGGGAGAGGCTCGTGCGCCAGGTCGTGCTGCCACTGCGCGTACTGCGGGTACTGCACCACCTCGTCGGTCGGAACCTGCCCGGCGTGACCGCATGCCACCTCACCAGCGAGGGTGACCAGGCTGGCCGGGTCGGCGTTGCGGTCGTACGTGGTGAGCACCAGCTCCCCCGCGCCGGTGGCGGCCGGTGTGAGGACCGCCCGCAGCAGCGGCCCCCGTTCGGCGTCGAGCGGGCCCTCGCCCCACGCCCACGCCCGCGCGGTCGGCAGGATCTGCTGGACGACACCGTCGGGCACGGCAGCGGAAAGCAGCACCGTGCGAACCGCTTCGTGCCGTTCGACCACGGCGGCGACGGCTGCCCGCAACCGCGCGGCGTCGACCGGCCCGTCGATGGTGATCCGGGCGGAGACGGGCCGGGGCGGGCCGGCGGCGAACCGGTCCCGTTGCTGACGCGACGTCCGGTACGCCGGCAGGGTCTCGGTCATGATGCCTCCTCCGGCAGGCCGCCGGTCTCCCTCGACAGTCGAACGTCGGCGAATGATCCGGGATCGCCGAGGGCGACCAGCAGGGTGCGTTCGCCGTGGAACGGATTGCGGGCGTGCGCGGTGGCGACGTTGTCGACAAGCAGCACGTCGCCGGGTTGCCACGCGAAGGTGACCTCCAGGTCGGCGTACGCGGCCAGCACCTCGGCCATGTCCTCGTCGGGAATCGGCGATCCGTCGCCGTACCGGCAGTCCCGGGGCAGTGCGTCGTCGCCGTACATGGCCCGCAGCCCGGCCCGGGTGGCCTCGTCGAGACAGTACGGGTGCCAGTGCTGGGCCTGGGTGAACCAGCAGGGCTCACCGGTGACCGGGTGAGCCACCACGGCAGGGCGGACGCAGGTGGTGCGCAGCCGGTCACCCGGAAGCCACTCGTACCGCATGTCCTGCGCGGCGCAGACCCGCTCCACCTCGGCCCGGTCGTCGGTGCCGAAGACCTGCTGCCACGTAAGTCCGACGCCCCGCTGGTAGCAGCGCTCGTAGCGGACCTGCCGTTCGCTGAACCGCCGGCGCAGCGCGGGGTCGAGGCGTGCGTACAGCTTGCGGCCGTCGACCAGGGGCGTCGCACCGCCGGAGTCCGCCGGCCGCAGGCAGCAGAAGACCAGCCGGTGCGGCCACCGCGCGTTGAAGGAGTTCTCGTTGTGCCAGAGCAGTTTGCGCTCGGGCGGGAAGAAGACCGGGGTCTGCACGTGGCCGGAGTCGAGCACCGGAACGTGCTCGCCGTTCTCGGTGAACAGGTCCGTGCAGAGTTGCGCGGCGGCGGCCTCGAAGGTCTCGGCCGAGTCGACGGCGAAGCCGCGGAACAGCACCGCACCAGCGACCGGCAGCCACTCGTCGATCCGGCCGCGGTGCCGCGCGGCGAAGGCGGCCAGGCCGGGCCGGTCCGGCGGGGCGGTCACCAGTCGGGGCAGCACGCCGTCCGCCGTCACCGGGACCGGCGGTGCGGTTTCCGGCGGCGGGGTGGCGTCGGTGAGGGCGACCGGGCGGGGACGTACGGCGCGCAGGCCGACCGGTCCCGTGGGCTGTGGCGAGGGCTGCTGCATGGGTGTGTCGTTTCCTTCCCAACCGTCGATCGAGCCGTCCGGTGAGGTCACGAACCGGCGAAGGGTCTCCAGGTAGGCATCCCGGACGCGTACCGCGCCGGCCTCGTCGAGCACGTCGTGGGCGAACTGGAGCACGCCGGTGAGGGTGTCGTCGTCGGCCCAGAAAAAGAGCGTGGTGTCGAACTTCGCCCGCTGCTGGGGCACCGTGACGAACTCGACTGTCAGATCGCCGAGTTGGCGGGGCAGGATCGAGTCCTCGTACACGATCTTGGTGGTGAACAGTGGTTCACCCTGCCGGCCGGCGCTGCGCGCCACCTGCTCGTACGGCACCTCGGCATGCGCCAGCGCGATCGAGCGGGCGTCGGCGGCGGCCCGTACGGCGGCGCGGGGGGTTGTCCCCGGCCGGAGGTCGGTGGCCAGGACAGCCTGGTTGACCAGTGGTCCCACCAGGTCGAGCAGTTCCGGGCGGTCCCGGCGTGCCACGTCGGTGCCGACCCGGACCTGGGCCGTGCCCGATTCGCGGGCGATCAGGACGGCGAGCGCCGCGTGCAGCACGCTGAACACGGTCACCGACGCCTGGCTGGCCAGATCGGCGATGCTGGCGCGGAGCCGGTCGTCGATCGGGATCGGCACACTCGACCCGGGCCGGTCCGCCGGCGGCGGAACCGCCGGCGGCCGGGTCAGCCCCACGGTCGGGATGTCGGTGAAGTGGTCCCGCCAGTGTCCGAGCTGCCCCTCCCAGCCGGCCGTCCGCTCCGGGTCGGTCTCCCACGCGGCGTAGTCGACGAAGCGGAGCGGTACCTGCGGCAACGTCGCTGGTGTGCCGTCGCGGGCGGCGCGGTACAGCTCGGCCAGGTCACGCAGCAGCACCCCGCCCGACCAGCCGTCCGAGGCGACGTGGTGCAGCAGAAGCAGCAACAGGTGTCGATCCGGCCCCTCGCGGCGCAGGTGAGCCCGGATCGGCCACTCGTCGCCCAGGTCGAACGGTCGGCCGAGCCGGGCCGGCAGGTCGGACTCGGCCCCGTGGTCCGGCATCGCGTCCTCGCTCACGGCGAGCGGAGCGGGCTGGTCGACGACCTGCGACAACCCGTCGCCGGTCAGCGTGAAGCGGGTGCGCAACACGTCGTGCCGGGCGACCAGGGCGGTGAGGGCACCGCGCAGGGCGGCGGCGTCGAGCGGTCCGTGCAGGCGGGCGAGCAACGGCACGTGGTAGTCGGTACGCGAGGGGGCGAGTTGCTGGGCCAGCCAGAGTCGGCGCTGCGCGAACGACGGTCGGTACGGGGCTCGGGCCGTCCCCGCGCGGGGACCGGCGTCGAGATGGGCGGGTTGCCCGGTGGTGGTGTCGAGGTGCGCGGCGAGCGCGGCCACCGTGGGATGCTCGAACACCCACCGCACCGGCACGTCCCGGCCGAGTGAGTCACGCAACCGCGCCGCGAGCTGCAT